>NZ_JAEIOH010000003.1:0-805537 GCF_017811775.1 Serratia sp. X10
TCTTGAACTCCTGCACGCTGCCGTCCTGCTCTTCGACGCGCACGTCCAGCTCGCCGGAAACGGCGTCGTTGATGTCCTGAATGCGGAACGGCCCCGCCGCCACTTGCGTTTCATACAGCACGCGCCCTTGCTGGCTGACCACCACCTTGGCGTTGGTTTTCGCCACGCCGGTCACTTCCGGCGCATAGCCGCGCAGGTTGGGCGGCAACATGCTGTCGTCGGATCGAAGACTGACGCCGGTAAAGCGCAGGCTGTCGAAAATGTCGGAGTTCAGGTAATCCTCCCCCATCGTCAGCCGCGAACGCAGCGCCGGGATCGCCCGATAGGCGTAATAGCGGCTCCAGTCGAACTGTTTATCAGTCGGCTGAGAAGATCCGGTCTGGTGGTTGAGGTTGGCCTGCCAGTCGGCGCGCAGGCGCCAGGCGCCCAGGTTGGCGCCGCCGGTGCCGTTGCCGCTCAGGCTGTAGCTGCTGCCGCCTTTCTGGTGCTTTTGCGTTTGGGCGTTGACGTTATAGTCAAACAGCAGCCCGGGAATACCGTCATCCCAGCGCGAAGGCGGATCCCAGTTTTCCGAGCTGTACTCCAGATAGGCCTGTGGGATGTTGAGATACAGCGCGGAACTGGCGAGATCGCCGCGCGCTTCCATCCCCGCCAGACTGGAGGCGTCAAGGCAGCGGCCACCGTGTGTCCAGTTCAGCGTGCTTAACAGTTTTTCTTTCAGCCCCAGTTGGTTGACCAATGCCGGTGAAAGACAGGCTTCACTGCCTTTAGGATCGTTCTCAGGCGCCAAAAACGTCACTGGCTGTTCCGGCAGGTCGTTCTTATTGACGTGCACCACCATGGTATAAACGCCCGGCATGATGTAGCCGCTGCGCGTAAATTGGCTCAGATCGATATTTTTACGATCGTTGATGTCTAATACGTCAGTATTGAATTGAATAACGTCGGCGGCATAGACCAACGCAATCGGATTTCCCAGAGAAAGGGCAACACAGAGCCCCAAAGCTTGAAGACGAAATAACTTCCCTGCCGGTGAAAGCATAATAAAAGTCCTTTCAATAACGAATTAACCGTCAGTACGAGAAAAAATCAAAAATAATCCAGCTTAAAACGCACTGTGGAAAAATACGCTCCCGCCTTCAACGGCTGATGATTCGGCATCAACGTCATGGAATAATTCAGCACTCTATTTCCCGGTATTATTCCTTCCATCGGTAAGGGTTTCCCTGGAATAACCGGCGTGCCGTTGCTGTCTTTTATCTTCAATGCGACGCCGCGCGCCTCGCCCTGTACGCCAAACAGAGCGCCTTCCGCATAACCATCAAACGTGACCTGAAAGAATTTCCAATCAGGTTTGTTTTCCGGTCGTTCCAAAATGCAGTTGACCAATTCAATACTGAAAGGTTTGGTCATCCCCTGGCCGTCACGAATGATCTGCCCGAGAGGAAGAGTGTCCATATCGATCGTCTGATCGCGGCTGCCGGCGGCAATGGCGCAGGCGGTGTCGATAATGGCGCCGTGCATGCTGACCTTGCCCCACCCCTGCGCGGCGGAAGTTGCATAGCCGGGCGCAAACGCCAACGACGCCAAAAGAACGGCACCCGCTCGATTCCTTGGTAAAAACATCGCGACATTCCTTTGACAGGGAGATTCACCAGGCATGCGGCGAACCCCATGCCTGGTTGATTAAGCCTTCGGACTCACTTACTGATAAGCCAGGGTGAAATCGGCTACGGCGGTGAAGTCGCCCGGAACGATGGCGGCGGAAGCGCCTTCGCCCTGCAGATAGGCGGCGAAATGCAGGGTGTTGTTGCCGGTGTTCAGAGTCTGCGCGGTAGTCGCTTCCCCCAGTTTGATCGGCTGGCCGTTGTAAGAGATGGCTACGCCGGCGCCGCTGGCGGTGCCCGCGATGCCCAGCAGATCCTTATCGGTAGACGATGCTACGCCGCTGAAGGTGGTTTTAACGGTTTTCAGGGTGGTGATGTCGCACTGCTCCAGCTTGATTTCAAACGGACGCGGGTTGGATTTGCCGCCGTTTTTCAACGCCACGTTGGACACCTGGCCCAGATCTACGGTCTGATCGATCGACTCAGGCGCAATAGAGCATGGCGCATCAATAATAGAGCCCGTGAAGGTGACCTTACCGTGTCCCTGATCGGCTGCCTGTGCAAAAGAACTTGCGCCAAATGCAATCACTGCAGCCATCATGATTTTGTTAAGTTTCATAGAACCTATATTCCTTATAAGAAAAAATGCATATTCCAATCAAGAAAAAGAGCAACAGGAAACCTGCTCGCGCTTATATGTGCGCAGCCCTGATTCTTTAGCATCTTGCTAGTTGGTTAACTGCCAAAACCCAAAGGCACCGACAATAAAAAGTCGATAACGGTAAGTCTGCAGCGGCCCACCCATTAATGAATTCGCCCTATAAAAATAAACGAAATCACAACAAGCAGGGGCCAATACTTTCTAATCCGCCCTTCTTGTCCGGCGATGAATATTCTGGCAAATACCTCTCAGCAAAAAAAGGCTTTTTTTGATCAAGGCGAACATTCGCAATTTATTTCCTAATTAAAGTTAATTTACTGTTATTTTTAGGCTCATAGATCGTAAAAAATACTTTTATAGAGCAATATCCTGTTTTTGCGAGATTCACAAGTAATCAGATCGCAAAGTGACTCTTTGTGAATATAATAAACCAAAATTTTAGGTTTCTGCGTGACGCCCCCCCTACCTGAACATAGGTAAAAACGGGGCGGGCAACGCCTTTTTTTTCAATCCTGATAAATAGATAGGAATTTTCTTTGTTCGCGTTTTACCTCGTTATTGGTAGACGGCGAATGTTTGTTTTTTCTTAGGAATACGGCAATCGGAATACAGAGGAAGTGCTATGGAAGCGTTATCTCCGAAACAAAAGGAAATACGGCAATTGCAGCACGATCTGCTGCAAACATTATTCGCGCAATCGCCCCGTCAATGTCCCGTCGCCGGGCCGCCGCCACAGCAGCAGTGGCTCTCGACACGGCAACTGGCCAATGCCGTCAACGTCGGTGTTTACCGGGCTCGACGGCTGTTATTGGATCTTGTCGCCCGACAAGAAGTGATTGTGACGGACGGCTCAATCAACAACTCGTTGAGGTGGTATCCCACCGCGTTGCTGGACGGTGGCGATAACAACGGCATACCCAACAAAGATGCATCTCACTCTCCTTTAACGGAATAAATATGGCCAGCCGGCCTGATTGGCAATATTTCATTGCGGAGTAACGCCGCACACCATTTATATATATCGGGATATTATCGTGAGAAAAACAGCCCTGCTATTTTTACGTTGCTGCCTGGCACTCTCTTTCTTCCTGCTGTTTGGCAATGCCAACGCATTTACTTGCCGCACGTCCGATGGCGGACTTATTCCCCCGGGGGGATCGGCCACGCCGGTTGACGTCCGGGTTCGCATCGGACCGCAGCTTTCTTATGGCAAAAACGAAATCGTCAACGTCAGCCAGGTCACCTGTAAAAACGACGTCGCGAGCTGGTACGACTATCTCAAAACCGATAGCCCGGCGCTGTCGATGAACGGCGCGATTTTTGGCTCGATCGGCAGCGGCACGACCATCAACGGCAGCGACTATAACTCCCCGGTGCCTGCCGGCATCAGCGTACTCAGCCTCACCGGCTTGCAGACCCAGTCTGTCGCCATCCGGGTCTATATCGTGTTGAACCGTTTCCCAACGCCGGACATCAAGGTGAATAAGGGTGACGTCATCGGCCAAATCAACTTTATTCAGACCAACGATCAACCGGGCTGCCCACAGTGCGGCGTTTATCGCTGGCGCCTGATCGCCGACAACGACGCCTACTTCGTCACCACCAGTTGCACCATCAACAACGGCCAGCAAATTAATGTCGATTTTGGTCAGATCCGCCAGGACTTCCTGACCCAGAGCGCCAACGACGCCCAGATCAAACAGGACAAAGCGCTCAGCTACCAATGCGACGATCAGAGTGCGACGCAGGATATTCTGATCCGGATGGTCAGCGACGCCAGCGGCTTCTCCAGCGATTTTATCAAGACCACCAACCCTAACGTCGGCGTAGCCATGGTGCACAATGGCGCGGTGGTGAAACCCAACAATACGTTCAGAACGCGCATCGTCAACGGGCAGGGCAACGACACCGTCACCTTTGTGCCGGTGAAGAACAATGTGCCTTACACCAGCATCGCCACCGGTCCGCTGTCAGGCTCGGCCACGCTGATCTTCAGCGCACCTTGAGACGGGAGCCAGAATGAACATGACGATAAAAACGGGCTGCGCCCTGCTGTTGGCGCTGGAATTGATTAGCTCGGCCGCTCAGGCCGCCGATCAGGGTACCAAAGTCAACATCACCGCCACCGTGGTGGCGCCTCCGCCTTGCGTGATCAACGACGGGCGCACCATCGATATCGACTTCGGCAAGGTCGGCATCAAACGCATCGACGGCAGCCGCTATATGCAACGCATCGATTACAGCATCAAATGCGAGTTTCTGGATAACAGCCGCCAGTTGAAAATGAAGATCATGGGCAGCGCGGCGGCCTTTGACAACAGCGTGTTGACCAGCAGCGTCACTGGATTGGGCATCAAGCTGTTGGCCAACGGTAAGGCCTTCGCCATCAATACGCCGCTGAACATCGACTACGCCAATCCACCGACGCTTGATGCGGTGCCGGTGAAAAACAGCGCCGTCACCCTGGCGGAAGGCGACTTCTCCAGCGGCGCCACCATGCTGGTGGACTACTTTTAAACACCCGCATCTCAGAAACTCGCGAAAAAAAAGCCGCAACGTCTCCGTTGCGGCTTGGTCAAGGATCGTGCGCCTGAGGCACGCTCCTCACATCAGGCTATTCAGCCGAAGATCCCGCCGAACCACTGGCTCAGCTTCATCATCACCATATCCCAGATGCGGCTGAAGAAGTTGCCCTCTTTCACCTCTTGCATCACCACCAGCGGGTGCTGTTCGATGGTTTTGCCGTCCAGCTGGAAATCGATGGTGCCGACCACCTGGTTTTTCGCCAGCGGCGCTTCCAGCGTCGGTTGGGTCAGCTTGTAGCTGGCCTTCAGGTTTTTCATCTGCCCTTTCGGAATGGTGACCGAGGCGTCTTTCGCCACGCCGAGCGGCACTTCGCTGACGTCGCCGAACCACACTTTCTGAGTGACGAACGGTTTATCGGCCTTGATCGGCGTCGCGGTTTCATAGAAGCGGAAGCCCCAGGTCAACAGCTTTTCGCTTTCGCTAAAGCGCACGCGATCGCTCGGCGCGCCCAGCACCACCGAGATCAGGCGCATCGGGCCGTCGGTGGCGGACGCCACCAGGTTGTGACCGGCGCCGCTGGTGTAGCCGGTCTTGATGCCGTCGACGTTCAGGTTACTGCTCCACAGCAGACGGTTGCGGTTAATCTGGCGGATCTTGTTGAAGGTGAACTCTTTCTCTTTATGCAGCGCGTATTCGTCCGGCACGTCGCGGATCAGCGCCTGGCTCAGCAGCGCCATGTCGCGCGCGGTGCTGTACTGCCCTTCCGCATCCAGGCCGTGCACCGTCAGGAAGTGGGTATTCTGCAGGCCCAGGGATTTGGCGTAGTTGTTCATCAGGCCGACGAACGAATCCTGGCTGCCCGCCACGTAGTCCGCCAGCGCGATGCTGGCGTCGTTGCCGGACTGGATCACGATGCCTTTATTCAGCTCCAGTACCGGCACCTGATCGCCCGGCTTGATGAACATCAGCGAAGAGCCGCGCAGCGCCGGGTTACCGGGCGCCCAGGCGTCTTTGCCGACGGTGACCATGTCTTCCGGCTTGATCTTGCCGGCCTTGATCGCCTGGCCGATCACGTAGCTGGACATGATCTTGGTCAGGCTGGCGGGATCGAGACGCGTATCGGCATTGCCTTCGGTCAGCACTTTGCCGCTGTTGTAATCCATCAGAATGAAGGCCTTGGCGTCTACCTGCGGCGGCGCCGGCGGCTCGGCCGCGTGTACGGCCGGGGCGGCCAGCAACAGGATACCTACGCTGAAGGTCAGTTTTTTCAGGGAAGTGGATAAGTTTTTTTTCATCATGACGTCGCCAGAGTGTCCATTCAAAACCATTGAAATAGCGTTAACTTTCAAACATGTTCACGTTTTAAGCCAACCAGCGAGAGTGGCCCGGTGCGCGCGTGCCGGCCGCAACCCCCTGCGGCGCCCGTAGCGGGTAACACAACACACCGAAAATGCCCTTGCTGTGAGTTTATGTGATTTATCTTATTTTTGCAGGGTTTAGCGTGAATTTTCAGCATTTTTACATAACTGTACGCAGGCGCGCACTTATCGTTCAAAAAAGCATCGAGACGCGCACTTTCGCCCCTATCCACGGCTAAACGGCCAAGCATCTGCACCGCTAAACATCTGCGCTTCCATACGTCTAAAAAAGATTAATATATTCCATAATGGCATATAGAACCGTTATTTGTTCTTTTTAAAGCGCTTATCCTCAGCGCTATCATCCGCACAACGACTTTTATACCGAATAATCCTGGAGATGAGTCATGGCGATCCCCCATTCCGTCATCGAGATGATTGGCAATACCCCGATGTTGGAACTGACCCAGTTTGATACCGGCCCATGCCGGCTGTTCGTCAAGCTGGAGAACCAAAACCCCGGTGGTTCGATCAAAGACCGCGTGGCACTGTCGATGATCGAGCAGGCCGAGCGCGACGGCAAACTGCAGCCGGGCGGCACCATCATCGAAGCCACCGCCGGCAATACCGGCCTGGGGTTGGCGCTGGTGGCGGCGCTGAAAGGCTATAAGCTGCTGCTGGTGGTGCCGGACAAGATGAGCCGCGAAAAGATCTTCCACCTGCGCGCGCTGGGGGTAGAGGTGCTGCTGACCCGTTCGGACGTCGGCAAGGGGCACCCGGCTTATTATCAGGATTACGCTAAACGCCTGGCCGGGGAGATCCCCGGTGCCTTTTATATCGATCAGTTCAACAACCCGGCCAACCCGGCGGCCCATACCACCACCACCGCGCCTGAACTGTGGCGGCAGATGGATCATGAGGTGGACGCCATCGTGGTCGGCGTCGGTTCCGGCGGCACGCTGGGCGGGTTGAGCCGCTATTTCGCCGAGGTTTCGCCGCAGACGGAATTCGTGCTGGCCGACCCTGCCGGCTCTATCCTGGCGGACTATCTCGACCACGGCCAAGTCGGCGAAGCGGGCAGTTGGCTGGTGGAAGGCATCGGCGAAGACTTCGTCCCGCCGCTCAGCGACTTTGACCAGGTGCGCCACGCTTACCGCATCGGCGATGAAGAAGCCTTCACCACCGCGCGCGATCTGCTGCGCAAGGAAGGCGTGCTGGCGGGCTCCTCCACCGGCACCCTGCTGGCCACCGCTCTGCGTTACTGCCGCGCGCAAACCGAACCCAAGCGGGTCGTGACCTTCGTTTGCGACAGCGGCAACAAATACCTGTCTAAAATGTATAACGACCACTGGATGCTGGAGCAGGGCCTGCTGAGCAAACCGCAGCACGGCGATCTGCGCGATCTGATCGCTTATCGCCACGACGAAGGCGCCGCCGTTTCCGCCGCGCCGGACGACACGCTGGCGATCGTGCACGCCCGCATGCGGCTGTACGACATCTCGCAGCTACCGGTGCTGGAAGGCGATCGGGTGGTCGGATTGATCGATGAGTGGGATCTGCTGAACGCCGTCCAGGCCGACGCCGCCCACTTCAGCCTGCCGGCCGGCAGCGCGATGACCAAGCAGGTCCAGACGCTGCAAAAGGAAGCCGGCTACGAGGAATTACAGGCCACCTTCAACCATGGCCACGTCGCGGTGGTGCTCGACGGCGAGCGCTTCCTCGGCCTGATTACCCGCACAGACGTGCTTAACGCCTGGCGCCAAAAATTACGTTAATAAGGATCCATTATGGCCAAGTTTGATACGTTGACCGTTCACGCCGGTTACACCCCGGACGCGACCGGCGCAGTGATGCCGGCGATTTACGCCACCTCCACCTACGCCCAACCGGCGCCGGGCGAACATACCGGCTACGAATACTCCCGCAGCGCCAACCCGACGCGCACCGCGCTGGAAAGCGCCATCGCCGAACTGGAAGGCGGCAGCCGCGGCTACGCCTTCGCCTCCGGTCTGGCGGCCTGCTCCACGGTGCTGGAGCTGCTCGATAAAGACAGCCACCTGATCGCGGTAGACGACCTGTACGGCGGCACCTATCGCCTGCTGGAAAAAGTGCGCAGCCGCACCGCCGGCCTGCGCGTGACTTACGTGTCGCCGGCGGATCTCGCCGGGCTGGAACAGGCGATCGAACCGGATACCAAAATGATCTGGGTCGAAACGCCGACCAACCCGCTGCTCAAGCTGGCGGATCTGAGCGCCATCGCCGCAATCGCCAAAAAGCATCAGCTCATCAGCGTGGCGGACAACACCTTCGCCTCGCCGTATCTGCAACGTCCGCTGGATCTGGGCTTTGACGTGGTGGTGCACTCCGCCACCAAATACCTTAACGGCCACTCCGATGTGGTGGCGGGCGTCGCGGCGGTGGGGAATAACCCGGCGCTGGCGGAACAGCTCGGTTTCCTGCAAAACGCGGTCGGCGGCATTCTCGATCCGTTCAGCAGCTTCCTGACGCTGCGCGGCATTCGCACTCTGGCGCTGCGCATGCAGCGCCACAGCGACAGCGCGCTGCGCATCGCCCAGTGGCTGGAGAGCCAGCCGCAGGTGGAAAACGTCTATTACCCCGGCCTGCCGAGCCATCCGCAGCATGAGCTGGCGGCGCGCCAGATGACGCGCTTCGGCGGCATGATCTCGGTACGGCTGAAAGGCGACGACGCCTATGCGCGTCGGGTCATCCAGCGTTCGCGCCTGTTCACCCTGGCGGAAAGCCTGGGCGGCGTGGAAAGCCTGATCAGCCAACCGTTCAGCATGACGCACGCCTCCATTCCGCTGGAACAGCGCCTGGAAACCGGCATCACGCCGCAGCTGGTGCGCCTGTCGGTAGGGATTGAGGATGTGGAAGATCTGATCGCCGATCTGCAGCAGGCGCTGGCGGAATAATCGCCGCATCAGCGCACCATCAGCCCGGCCGACGCGCCGGGCTTTTTTACGCCCGGCGTTCAGACGCCGATGACATCCTGATAAAAACGGTGCGCCACATCGGGGTGAGAGCGGATGCGCCCTTTCAGGTAATTGTCGCCCACGTCGCGAAACAGCGGGTTGAGCGGATCGCTGGCCGGGCCGCGCGCCTGTGCCGCCAGCTGCGGCGGCAGTTGATACAGCGGCACCACCGCGTCCAGCCGCGCGCCGAGGAAGAAAGCGATCGACAACCTGTCGCGCCCCGCCGGCGGCGTTTCCACCCGGTGCACCGTGGCGCGCAGATAGCCGTTGGTCGCGAGTTCCAGCAGCTCGCCGATGTTCACCACGAAGGTGTCTTCACGCGGCTGCGCGTCTATCCATTGCCCTTCGCTCACCTCTACCTGCAGCCCTTTTTGCGCGTCCTGCAGCAAAAAGCTGAGAAACCCGGAGTCCTTGTGCGCGCCGACGCCCTGTGCGCTGCCGGTGGCATCCCGCCCCGGATAGCGGATAAGTTTGATGTGCTCGTTGGGCTTCTCGCCGTACAAACGATCGAACGCCTGCTCCGGCAGCGACAGCGCCAAAGCGAAAGCGCGCAGCAGCCGCAGCGACATGGCGGTCATGGCCTGTTGCCACTGCAGCAGCAGCGGTTTCAGCGTCGGCAGCGCCGCCGGCCACTGGTTTGGCCCCTGCAGGCGCGCCCAGCGCGGCGTGTCATCAGACAGCGTCAGCGCCGGGCGTTCGGCGCCGATATCGAACTGCTCGCGCCAGTCAGGCTGCCCGCGCGTGAGTTCCGCCGCCGCCCGGTTGTAACCGCGAAAGTGCGGCGAATGCACCATCTGCACCGCCAGCTTGTCGGCTTCCGGCAGGGCGAAAAATTGCCGCGCGGCGTGCTGCAGCCGCGCATTCAACGCGCCGTCTACGCCGTGCCCACGCAGATAGAAAAAACCGACGTCGCGGGCCGCCGCGCGCAGATCGTCGAGAAAGGCGCGCCGTTGGCGCGCATCACCATCAAGCTGCGAAAGATCCAGCAGCGGCAGCGTCTTCTGCGTCGTCAGATGCGTCATCATGCGGTTCCTCTTCTTCCCCGATCGCGATCGGGCTGCCATACAGGCGAATAATCAACATGGTCACTCCCCAGCGGGTAGCTGCATTTGCTTCATAGTTATCACCGCGCTCGCCGAAGCGGCCAATATTGTTGCGTTCTAAGTTATGCAAACGTTCAACAAACTGTCGCAAAACCGTCATCAATGTTTCTTATGCTCTGCGCAATTTCGCCGACGCCGCTGGCTGGCGACGTGCGCTATCCGCTATCCTGTAAACGACCTCATACCCTGCCTGCCGGAGAAATACTGATGGATTTAGCTTTATTCGACCTGGATGAAACCCTGATTGACGATGACAGCGCCAGCCTGTGGATCCGCTGGCTGGTCGGCCAGGGGTTCGCGCCGGCGGAGCTGGAACTGCAGGAGCAGCAGCTGATGCAGCTCTATTATCAGGGCAAGCTGTCGATGGAGGACTACATGCAGGCCACGCTGGCGCCGCTGGCCGGCCTGAGCGTGCAAACCGTGGCCGGCTGGGTGCAGCGTTACATCCGCCGCGACATCCTGCCGCGCGTCTACCCCGCCGCCCGCGAACGCCTGCAGTGGCACCGCGAACGCGGCGACTGCATCCTGGTGATCTCCGCCACCGGCGAGCATCTGGTGGCGCCGATCGCCGAACAGCTCGGCGCCGACGATGCGCTGGCGATCGGCGTGGAAATCAGCGATGGCCGCTTCACCGGCAACACCTACGGCACCATGACCTATCAACAGGGCAAGGTGATCCGCCTGCAGCACTGGCTGGCGCAGCACCCGCACCTGAAGTTCGAGCACAGCCACGGCTACAGCGACTCTCTCAATGACAAGGCGATGCTGCAATTCGTCGACAGCGCCACGGTGATCAACCCCGACAGCGAACTGAGCGCGCTGGCGGCGGAGCGCGGCTGGGAAGTGTGCCGCTGGGAACGCTGATCGGCAGACAAAAAGTGCCCTGCGGTGTGACAAAAAGCGCGTTGTGGCGTAGGTATAGAGGGTCCTTATTATCCGCTAACGGAGTTATCCCATGCTGACCATTTGGGGTCGTGAGAATTCGAACAACGTCAGGAAGGTGCTGTGGTGCGCCGCCGAATTGGGGCTCAACTACACCCACATCAACGCCGGCGGGGCGTTCGGCAAAGTCAACGAAGAGAGTTACCGCGCGTTGAACCCGAACGGCCTGGTGCCGCTGCTGCAGGACGATGACTTCGTGCTGTGGGAGTCCAACACCATCGTGCGCTACCTGGGGGCGAAATTCGGCGACGCGACGTTCTATCCGCAAGATCTGCAGGCGCGCGCCGCCGCCGAGAAATGGATGGACTGGACCACCTCGACGATTGTCCCGGCCTTCACCATCGTCTTTTGGGGCCTGATACGCACCGCGCCGGAGCTGCGCGACATGGCGAAAATCGAAACGGCGATCGCCACGCTGGAAAAACACTTCGACGTCATCGAACAGACGCTGGCGCACCAGCCTTACCTCTCCGGCGGCGCGTTCGGTTTCGGCGATATCCCGCTCGGCAGCTTCGCCTACGCCTGGTTCGAAATGCCGATCGCCCGCCGCCCGCGGCCGAACATGGAGCGCTGGTATCAGCAACTGCGCGCACGCCCGGCCTACCAGCGCGGCGTGATGAGCGCACTCACCTGACGCGTGCGGGGCGTTAGGACGCCCCGACCTTCAGCAGCTTGCCGTCCCGTTCGTCCGTCAGCAGATACAGGTAGCCATCCGGCCCGCTGCGCACCTCGCGGATGCGTTCGCCGCGATCGCCCAGCAGCCGCTCTTCCGCCACCACCTTGTCCCCCTCCAGCGTCAGGCGAATCAGTGCCTTTTGCGCCAGCGCGCCGATGAACAGCGAGTGCCGCCAGGCGGGGAAGCGCTGCCCATCATAGAACGCCATGCCGCTGAGGCCGGGCGAAACCCGCCAATAGTGGAGCGGTTGTTCGGTGCCGGGCACCCGCTCCCCTTTCGCCTCGGGGATCGGCTGGCCGGAATAGTTGATACCGTAGGTGGCCAGCGGCCAGCCGTAGTTTTTACCCGGCATCGGGATGTTGAGCTCATCGCCGCCGCGCGGACCGTGCTCATGCTCCCAGATTGCGCCGCTCCACGGGTTCAACGCCAGCCCTTGCGGATTGCGATGGCCATAAGACCAAACCTCCGGGCGTTTACCTGCCTGGCCGACCCAGGGGTTGTCCGGCGGCACGGCGCCCTCGGCGGTCAGCCGCACCAGCTTGCCCTGCAGTTTGTCGGTCTCTTGCGCCGTCGGCCGCTGATTGTTTTCGCCCAGCGTGATAAACAGGTAGCCTTGCCGATCAAACGCCAATTTGCCGCCGAAGTGATTGCCGACCGACAGCTTGGGCTGCTGACGGAAGATCACCTTAAAGTTTTCCAACCGCGCGTCATCGTCGCTCAGGCGGCCATAGCCGACCGCCGTGCCGGCTTTGCCGCCCTCGCCCGGTTCGGCGAAGCTGAGATACACCCGGCGGCTGGCGGCGAAATCGGGCGCCGGCAGCACCTCCAGCAGGCCGCCCTGCCCTTCAGCGTAGACCTGCGGCACACCGGCGATCGGCGGCGACAGCCCTTTATCCTGCTGCCACAGCCGCAGCCGGCCGGGCCGTTCAGTGATAAGCAGGCCTTGTTCCGCCGGCAAGAAGGCCAGCGACCAAGGGTGTTCCAGGCCGTCCTGCAATTGGCTGACCGTCGGCGCGGCGTGCGCCAGGCCGCTGCATAGCAGCAAACCGGCCAGCAGAGTCAATCGGGGCATGGCGTCCTCCTGAAGATAAAATGACCCGTTTAGTGTAGCCCACTCAGCAGAAGCGGTCGTTTGTATTACATTTCAACGGGTTGCCTTTTCGCCGCCATGTGCTTAAGTTAATCCATTACCCAGGAGGAAAAATGGACATTACCGTTACCGACGCGATCGACGAACAAACCCTCGATGCGATCAGGCAAGGCCTGCGCGCTTACAACCTGCCGCATATCGACGCCAGCCACCGCAAGCCGCTCAGCGTCTATGCGCGCGACGAAGCCGGCGCGGTGATCGGCGGGCTGACCGCCGAAACCTGGGGCAACTGGCTGAGCGTCGAGTGGCTGTGGGTGGCGGATACCCAGCGCGGCAGCGGCCTCGGCGGCCGATTGATGCGCGCCGCCGAACAAGAGGCGCAGGCGCGCGGCTGCCGCTACGCCCGTCTGGACACCTTCAGCTTCCAGGCGCGGCCGTTTTACGAAAAGCTCGGCTATCAACTGCAAATGACGCTGAAAGCGTATCCGGTGGAACATGAGTGCTATTTTCTCACCAAAACCCTGACTGATTAATGGATGGACGGATGGACAGCAAAAGCATGGTGGTGAACTGCGTGGCGTACAAAGCCGGCCAACGGCTGGGCGAAGTGACCATCGACGATATCAGCGAGGTGGTCAAACAGCCCGACACCTTCATCTGGCTGGGGCTCCGGCAGCCGGAGCCGGCGTTTATGCGCAAGGTGCAGGAAGAGTTCGGGCTGCATGACCTGGCGATCGAAGACGCGCTGTGCGCGCACCAGCGGCCGAAGCTGGAGACCTACGGCGACTCGCTGTTCATCGTGGTGAAAACCGCGCAGTGGGGCGAGCACGACGAAATCGAATATGGCGAGACGCACTTCTTCGTCGGCAAAAACTTTCTGGTGACGGTGCGCCACGGCGCTTCGCCCAGTTACGCGCCGATCCGCGCCAAGGCGGAAGAGAACCACAAGCAGATGTGCCGCGGGCCGGGCTTCGCCCTCTATTCGGTGTTGGACTTCGTGGTGGATAACTACCGCAGCGTGGTGGCGCGCTTCGAGAGCACCATCGAGAACATTGAAGCCAACATGTTTCAGTCAGAATTCGATCAGGCGGCGATCGAGAACGTCTATACCCTGCGCCGCCACCTGCTGGCGCTGCGCAACGCCGCGCTGCCGATGGATGAAATCTGCAACCAACTGATCCGTCTGCACGAAGAGGTGATCCCGAAAGAGCTACGCGCCTACGTGCGCGACGTGCAGGATCACGCCCATCAGGTGGTCAGCAACATCGACGACATGCGCGAAATGCTGACCAACGCCATGCACGTCAATCTGGCGCTGGTGACGGTCAAACAGAACGAAGTGGTGAAACGGCTGGCGGGCTGGGGGGCGATTTTGGCTATCCCGACGGTGGTCTTCAGCCTGTACGGGATGAACTTCGCCGACATGCCGGAGTTGAAGTTCCCGTGGGCCTATCACGCCACGCTGGGAGTGACCGCCGTCGGCTGCATTTTCCTGTATCAGAAACTGAAGAAATCGGGCTGGCTATAAGCGCCAGAACGGCGGCTGTTCCCGTCGGCAAAAAACCTCGGCGGGGCAGCCCGCCCCGCCGCTTCAATACAGCAGCGGCCGCCGATCGCGATGCACGTGATTGTGGCGGCCGATGTGCTTGTCATCGGCCGCGCCGATATCCATCGATGCCAGCACCATACCTTCGCCTGTCAGGCTCTGCGTCAACGGATAGCCGTCGGCGTCGACGATCACCGAACCGCCGATCCACGCAACGCCGCGCTCCGTTTCGCAACGATCGCACACCGCGATGAACAGCCGATTGACGGCCGCGTTGGCCTGCGCCTTCACCATCTCCGCCGGCCGTTCGCCCTGCGGGCGCGGCGCCAACGGCCAGTTGACCGGCGCGCACAGCAGCTGAGCGCCGGCCAACGCAGGCAAGCGCACCCACTCCGGAAACTCGAGGTCGTAACAGATCATCACCGCCAACCGGCCAAAGCGCGTCTCGACGACCGGCGGCGGCCGATCGCCGGCGGTAAAGATCGAACTCTCTTCATGCCACAGGTGCGCTTTGCGATAAATCGCCCTCACCCCCTGCGCATCGATCAACGCCGCGCTGTTGGCCACCTCACCCTCGGGCAGGCGCTCGCAAAAACCGGCGACGATCGCCACATCCAGCTCACTCGCCAGGGCACACCACAGGCTGAGGCTAGGCCCATCTTCGGCCTCGGCCAACGCCCGCGCCTCCGCCTTGTCGCGCAGCACATAGCCGCTGTTCACCAACTCCGGCAACACGATGACGTTGGCGCCGCGCTGCGCCGCCCGGCGAATAGCCTGGGCGGACAGCGCCCGATTATGTTCCGCTTCCCCTACCCGCAGCGCCAACTGGCAGCATGCGACGCTGATCGTACCCATGACTCACCTTCTCCTTACCTTCACCGTTAAACCGACAGGGCGGCGATGCGCCCTGCTCCTCAGTAAATCAGTAAAGGCGCCGTGATAAAAGCCCGGCTCGCCCCTCAGCGTTCAGTTTGAGTCTCTAGCTGCGGCGCCGGGCGGCTCAGCAGGCTGCCCAGCACGAAGGCGATGCCGCCGCCCAGCAGACCGCCGTAGATCGGGCTGTTGGCGTCGATGCCGTGCCAAATCATCAGCCCCATCACACACAGGCTGCCGGTCAGCATGCTGGCGATGGCGCCGGCGCTGGTGGCGCGCGGCCAGAAGATAGCCCCCACCAACGGGATCAGCATGCCGCCCACCAACAGGTTGTAAGCCAGCGTTAGCGCCGCCAACACGTCGCGCACCACAAACGCCAGCCCCAGCATGACCGCGCCCATGAAAAGCGTGGTGAAGCGCCCGGCGGCCAGCCCGCCGGAAGGTTTGCGCCGGATGGCCGGCAGCACGTCCTCCAGCGCGATGGTCGAAGACGCCAACAGACAGGCGCTGGCGGTGGACATCAGCGCCGCCAGCGCCGCCGCGGCCACCAGCCCGCTGACGCCGACCGGCAACACCGCTTGCGCGATGGCGGCGAAGGCGCCGTCGGTATTACTGAGCAACGGCAGCACGATCTTGCCGGCCATGCCGATCAGCGCGCCGGTCACGCCGTACAGCACGCAATAGACGCCCGCCCCCAGCCCGGCGAAGCGCGCCACGTTGGCGCTGCGGGCGGTGAACACCCGCTGCCAGATGTCCTGACCGATCAAAATGCCGAAAAAGTAGATCAGGAAGAACACCAGAATGGTATCCAGCCCGATCGACGACAGCTGGTAGTAACCGGCGGGCAGTAGGCTGGTGAACGCCTCCCAGCCGCCGGCCTTCACGATGCTCATCGGCATCAGCACCAGCATCATGCCGATGGTCATGATGATGAACTGAATGATGTCGGTCAGCGTCAGCGACCACATGCCCCCCAGCGTCGAATACAGCACCACCAGCCCGCCGCCGAGCAGGATAGACGCGCTGAACGACAGGCCGAACATCACCTGCATCACGCTGCCGATGGCGATGATCGAGGTCACCGCCACCATCAGGTCATACGCCAGCATGATCGCGCCGCTGGTAACCCGCGCCGCCGGGTGATACCGCCGCGACAGCACCTGGCTGACGGTATACAGCTTCAGTTTGAGCAGCGGTTTGGCCAGCACCAGACTCAGCACCACAATGCCCAGCCCGAGCGCGCCGCACAGCCAGACGCCGGAGATGCCGTAGGTGTAGCCGAGCTTGACGCTGCCGATGGTCGACGCGCCGCCAAGCACCACCGCCGACAGAGTGCCCAGATACAGCCCCGGCCCCAGGTTGCGCCCGGCCACCAGATAGGCCTCTTTGGAGTTGGCGCGGCGAATGCCCATCCACCCCACCGCGCCTATCACCAGAAAGTAAATCACCACAACCAGCAGATCGAGATTCATGGGTACCTCCACTCCGTTGTTATTGTTATCAGGGGGCCCGACGCAACCGCTCCGCCGGCAGGGTCAGTACGCCGGCCTCAGCGGGCCGGCAGCACGCACAGCATTTCAAACAGCAGGTTGGCCGCCAGCAGTGCCGTATTGCCGGAACGATCGTAAGGCGGCGACACCTCCACCACGTCGCCGCCAATCAGGTTCAGCCCACGGCAGCCGCGCACGATCTCCAGCCCTTGCCAAACCGACAGTCCGCCGACCTCCGGCGTGCCGGTGCCCGGCGCGAAGGCCGGATCCAGCCCGTCGATATCGAAACTGAGATAAACCGGCGCATCGCCCATCTGCTCGCGGATCACCGCCATCAGCGGCGTCAGCGACCGATGCCAGCAGGCTTCGGCCGGCACCACGCGGAAGCCCTGGCGCCGTGACCAATCGAAGTCATCCGCCGCATAGCCGCTGCCGCGCAGGCCAATCTGCACCACCTTTTCCGGCGCCAATAGTCCTTCCTCAAACGCGCGGCGGAAGGTGGTGCCGTGCGCCAGCTGTTCGCCAAACATCTCCTCGTTGGTGTCGGAATGCGCATCGACGTGGATCAGCCCCACCGGGCCATGTCGATGGGCGATGGCGCGCAGCACCGGCAGCGTCAGGGTGTGGTCGCCGCCGAGCGTCAACGGCGTGCAGCCGTACGCCAGGATCTCGTGGTAAGCCGCCTCGATGCGCCGTACGCTGTCCGCCAGGCTGTAGGGGTTAATGGCGACGTCCCCCAGATCGGCCACCTGCAGCCGTTCGAATGGGGCGGAGCCGGTACCCATGTTGTAGGGGCGGATCATCACCGACTCCTGGCGGATCTGGCGCGGGCCATAGCGGGTGCCGCTGCGATTGGAGGTGCCGATATCCAGAGGAATGCCGACAAAGGCGGCGTCCAGACCACGCGCCTGATCGACGGCGGGCAGGCGCATCATGGTGGGGAGACCGGCAAAGCGCGGCATGTCGTTGCCGCTTTGGGGTTGGTTCAGCATGGCGTTTCCTTGTCTTGGGCTTGCGATAAATTGAAACATTTAAGCAACATTCGCAGACTACCCCGTTGACCACACCGGCTACCATTCCCGCTTTTGCATGTAAACATCGAAAAACACGATGTAACTAACCCATTGAAGCGTTGATTTTTATTTCAATCTCATGCCATAAGAAAGGCCATATCTTCAGCGCCGCGCCTATTTCTTCGATGTTAAAAATGGGTTAAGCGGCCGACGTTCTGCGGAGGGGGCGATGCTCACTAACCTAAGCGATATCGATCTGAAGCTGTTGCGGGTGTTCGTCGCGGTGGCGGAAGCCCAGGGCGTCAGCGCCGCACAGGAAACGCTGCTGATGAACCAATCCACCATCAGCACCCATCTGGCCTCGCTGGAAACACGGCTGGGTTTTCGCCTGTGCCAGCGCGGCCGCTCCGGCTTCCGGCTGACGCCCAAGGGGGAACGCATGCTGATCGCCTGCCGCTCGTTGTTCAACGCCGCCCGCGACTTCACCCGGGTCAGCCAGTCGCTGAACGGCCTGCTGACCGGCGATCTGCAAATCGGTCTGGTGGATAACCTGGTTTCACTGCCGGGCAACCCGTTCAGTCAGGCCATCAAGCACTTTCAGCGGCGCCACCAGGACGTGCAGTTGCAGTGCCGCATCTGTTCACCGAACGAGATTGAACAAGGGCTGCTGCACCGGCAGCTCGATCTGGGCATCGGCTACTTTGGCCAGCAGTTGGAGGCGTTGCGTTATCAACCGTGGCTGGAGGAGACGCAGGCGATCTATTGCAGTGAGGATCACCCGCTGTTCGCGGTGGAAGAACCCGAGCGCGAGCAGATTGAAAACGCGCGCTGGGTCAAGCGCGGCTACCTGCTCGCGCAGCAGCTGTGCCCGATCGCCCCGCCCCATCTGGCGGCGGTGGCTCACCACATGGAGAGCGTCGCCCATCTGGTGCTGAGCGGCACCTGTCTCGGTTATCTGCCCACCCACTACGCGGCGCGCTGGGTGGAGCAAGGGCGGCTGCGGCAGTTGGGCGGCGCAGCGCTCTCTTACCGCGCCACGCTCAGCCTGGTCAGCCGCCCCGTAGAGCCCGACGAGGCGTTGAACGCGCTGCTGGAAGATTTGGCGCGCGCCGGCGGAAAAAAGCCCCGCATGCGCGGGGCCTGACGGACGTTAACTGACCGGCATGCGCGCCGGATCGGGATACTGGTATTCAAAACCCAGCTCGTTGCAGATGCGGTTGCCGTCCACCAGCCGCTCATCCTGTTCCGCTTCGTCGGCAAACTGCGGCGGCTCCAGGTGCAGCTGCTCGGCCAGGGCCGGATAGAAATCGCGCTTGGCCGGATGACGCGGTGCGCACAGGTTGTACACGTGGCCGCCCTTCGGCAGCTTGAGCAGCAGTTGGATGGCGGCGATGACGTCGTCCTGATGCACCAGATTCACCCCCTGCGAGCCCCCCTTCACGTCGAGTTTTCCCGCCAGGAAGCGGCCGGGGTGACGATCGGCGCCCACCAGCCCCGCCAGGCGCAGAATGTCCACCGAGGTATTCGGCAGCTCGTGCAGCCAGCGCTCCAGCTCGGCCAATACCCGGCCGGACGGCGAGACCGGCCGCAGCGGCGACTCTTCACGCAGCGTGCCGGCGGTTTCGCCATACACCGAGGTGGAACTGGTGAAGATCACCCGCGGCACGCCGAAAGCCATTGCGCTGTCCACCAGCATGCGCACCGCATTGAAATAGTTCTCGCTGCCTTCGACGGTGCGGCGCGCGGGCAGAGTGACCACCAGCGCATCCACGCGCAGCAGCGACGCCAGATCGTCCGGATCGCAGATCAATTCCGGCGTCAGCTCCAACTGATAACATTCGATGCCGCTCATCCGCGCGGCCTCGACGCCGTCCGGCGTGGTTTTGCTGCCGACCACGTCGTACCCGCGGCCCATCAGCGACAACGCCAGCGGCATGCCCAACCAACCCAGACCAATAATGGCTACCTTTTTCATCCTCTTCCTCTCCTGAAGATCGCAGCGCCCTGCCCTTAAGGCTACGCCACTGCGCGCGGCGATACAATCTGACCGGCTTAAGGTTAGGTAAAGCCGTGTGTGACTAATAACTCAACCTGTTTCAATAAATTAAATTTATGACGATAAAAAAGAGTTGCGCGGCGGACAGCGGATAGTTTAGCTTAAATGGCATACGGTTTTTTACCGACTTTTGCTGAGAGAAAACACCATGACACGCGTTCAGTTCAACCACCATCATCACCATCACCCTGACTAGTCTTTCAGGCGATGAGTGCTGGAAGACGGTTTGTTAATCTTCCAGTGGCGCGCAGAACGCAAGAGAGAGCCCTCGGAAGATTTCTTCCGAGGGTTTTTTTTTGGCTCCGGACAGACAGAAAAGAATAGTTTTTACAATAAATTCATAAAATTACAGATTAAACAGAGGTTACCATGCTGGACAAGACACGTTTACGGATCGCAATGCAGAAGTCGGGCCGCCTGAGCGATGAATCCCAGGAACTGCTGGCGCGCTGCGGCATCAAGATTAACCTGCAGCAGCAGCGTCTGATCGCCTTCGCCGAAAACATGCCGATCGATATCCTGCGCGTGCGCGACGACGACATTCCGGGTCTGGTAATGGACGGCGTGGTCGATCTCGGCATCATCGGCGAGAACGTGCTGGAAGAAGAGCTGCTCAGCCGCCGCGCCCAGGGTGAGGACCCGCGCTACTTCACCCTGCGCCGCCTCGATTTCGGCGGCTGCCGCCTGTCGCTGGCCACCCCGCTCGACGCCGAATACGCCGGCCCGCAAAGCCTGCAGGACGCCCGCATCGCCACCTCTTACCCGCACCTGCTGAAGCAATACCTCGACAAACAGGGCGTGCGCTTCAAATCTTGCCTGCTGAACGGCTCGGTGGAAGTGGCGCCGCGCGCCGGCCTGGCCGACGCCATCTGCGATCTGGTCTCTACCGGCGCCACGCTGGAGGCCAACGGCCTGCGCGAAGTGGAGGTGATCTACCGCTCCAAAGCTTGCCTGATCCAGCGCGACGGCGAAATGCCGGAAGCCAAACAGCAGCTGATTGACCGCCTGATGACCCGCATTCAGGGCGTGATCCAGGCGCGCGAATCCAAATACATCATGCTGCACGCGCCGAGCGAGAAGCTGGACGAGATCGTCGCGCTGCTGCCGGGCGCCGAACGCCCGACCATTCTGCCGCTGGCCGGCGCGCAGAACCGCGTGGCGATGCACATGGTCAGCAGCGAAACCCTGTTCTGGGAAACCATGGAAAAACTGAAAGCGCTCGGCGCCAGCTCGATTCTGGTGCTGCCGATTGAAAAGATGATGGAGTAACGCCATGTCGACCTTCAACACGCCGATCGATTGGGCGACGTGCAGCGCCGAACGCCAGGCCGAGCTGCTGATGCGTCCGGCGATCGCCGCTTCCGACAGCATCACCCGCACGGTGAACGAGATCCTCGACAACGTGAAGGCCAACGGCGATCGGGCGTTGCGCGACTACAGCGCCCGTTTCGACAAGGCGGCAGTCTCGGCGCTGCGCGTTAGCGCCGAGCAGATCGCCGCCGCCGCCGCGCGGTTGGGCGACGACATCAAACAGGCGATGGCGGTGGCCGTCGCCAACGTGGAAACCTTCCACAACGCGCAGCGACTGCCGCCGGTGGACGTCGAAACGCAACCGGGCGTGCGCTGCCAGCAGGTGACCCGCCCAATCGACTCGGTGGGCCTGTATATTCCCGGCGGATCGGCGCCGCTGTTCTCCACCGTGCTGATGCTGGCGACGCCGGCACGCATCGCCGGCTGCCGCCGGGTAGTGCTGTGCTCGCCGCCGCCGATCGCCGATGAGATCCTGTATGCGGCGCAGCTGTGCGGCGTGCAGGAAGTGTTTCAGGTCGGGGGCGCGCAAGCGATCGCCGCCCTGGCGTTCGGCACCGAAAGCGTGCCGCGCGTGGCGAAGATCTTCGGGCCGGGCAACGCCTTCGTGACCGAAGCCAAGCGGCAGGTCAGCCAGCGCCTTGACGGCGCGGCCATCGACATGCCGGCCGGTCCTTCGGAAGTGCTGGTGATCGCCGACGCCGGCGCCACCCCGGCGTTTGTCGCTTCCGATCTGCTGTCGCAGGCCGAGCACGGCCCGGATTCGCAGGTGATCCTGCTGACGCCGGACGCGGCGATGGCGCAGGCGGTGGCCGACGCGGTGGAAAGCCAGCTGGCCGAGCTGCCGCGCGCCGAGACCGCCCGCCAGGCGCTGGCGAGCAGCCGCCTGATCGTGGCGCGCGATCTGCCGGAGTGCGTGGCCATCAGCAACCGTTACGGCCCGGAGCACCTGATCATTCAGACCCGCAATGCGCGCGATCTGGTGGACGGCATCACCAGCGCCGGTTCGGTGTTCCTCGGCGACTGGTCGCCGGAGTCCGCCGGCGATTACGCCTCCGGCACCAACCACGTGCTGCCGACCTACGGCTACACCGCCACCTGCTCAAGCCTTGGGCTGGCCGATTTCCAAAAACGCATGACGGTGCAGGAGCTGACGCCGCAGGGCTTTAGCAACCTGGCCGCCACCATCGAGACGCTGGCTGCCGCCGAGCAGCTGATCGCCCACAAGAACGCCGTGACCCTGCGCGTCGCCGCCCTGAAGGAGCAAGCATGAGCATCGAAAAACTGGCGCGCGCCAACGTTCGCGAGCTGACCCCTTATCAATCGGCGCGCCGCCTCGGCGGCAAGGGCGACGTGTGGCTGAACGCCAACGAATACCCGATCGCCCCGGAATTCCAGTTGACCGCGCAAACCTTCAACCGCTATCCGGAGTGCCAGCCGGCGCAGGTGATCGAACGCTACGCCGCCTATGCCGGGGTGAAGAAAGAGCAGGTGCTGGTCAGCCGCGGCGCTGATGAAGGCATCGAGCTGCTGATCCGCGCCTTCTGCGAGCCGGGCAAAGACGCCATTCTGTTCTGCCCGCCGACCTACGGCATGTACGCCGTCAGCGCCGAAACCTTTGGCGTGGAGCGCCGCACCGTAGCCGCCAAAGAGGACTGGCAGCTGGATCTGCCGGCCATCGCGGACAGCCTGGACAACGTGAAACTGATCTACGTCTGCAGCCCGAACAACCCGACCGGTAACCTGATTGACCCGGACTCTCTGCGCAGCCTGCTGGAGATGGCCAAAGGCAAAGCGATCGTCGCGGTGGACGAAGCCTATATCGAGTTTTGCCCGCAGGCCTCGGTGGCCGGGTGGCTGAGCGACTATCCGCACCTGGCTATCCTGCGCACGCTGTCGAAGGCCTTTGCGCTGGCCGGCCTGCGCTGCGGCTTTACGCTCGCCAATGAAGATCTGATTGCCCTGCTGCTGAAGGTGATCGCGCCTTACCCGCTCTCGACGCCGGTGGCGGATATCGCCGCGCAGGCGCTGAGCGAAGAAGGTATTCGCACCATGCGCCAGCGCGTCACCGACATCGCAGCCACCCGCAGCTGGCTGCAGCAACAGCTGGAAAAATGCGCCTGCGTCGAGCAGGTTTTCGCCAGCGACAGCAATTACCTGCTGGCCCGCTTCACCGCCTCAAGTAATGTGTTTAAAAGCTTGTGGGATCAGGGCATTATCTTACGAGACCAAAACAAACAGCCCGGGTTGTCCGGCTGCCTGCGCATCACCATAGGCACCCGCGACGAATGTCAACGCGTGGTGGACGCCTTGTCCGACCTGCCCGGCGCCAACCAGACTCGCCAGGAGCCAATGTGAGCCAAAAAATCCTCTTTATCGATCGTGACGGCACGCTGATCGCCGAGCCACCGGAAGATTTCCAGGTCGATCGCCTGGACAAGCTGGCGCTCGAGCCGGACGTGATCCCTTCCCTGCTGGCGCTGCAACAGGCGGGATATCAGCTGGTGATGATCACCAATCAGGATGGGCTCGGCACCGCCAGTTTCCCGCAGGAAACCTTCGATCCGCCGCACAACCTGATGATGCAGATCCTCAGCTCGCAGGGCATTCAGTTCGCCGATGTGTTGATCTGCCCGCACCTGCCGGCGGACAACTGCGACTGCCGCAAGCCGAAGACCGCGCTGGTGAAGGGTTACCTCGAACCCGGCGTGCTCGATACCGCCCACAGCTACGTGATCGGCGATCGGCCGACCGACGTGCAGCTGGCGGAAAACATGGGCATTCAGGGGCTGCGCTACCAACGCGGCGTGCTGGGCTGGAAAGAGATCGTGCGCCAGCTGACCCTGCGCGACCGTCATGCGCGGGTTAACCGCGTGACCAAAGAGACGCAGATCGATGTCAACGTCTGGCTGGATCGCGAAGGCGGCAGCAAAATCAAAACCGGCGTCGGCTTCTTCGACCACATGCTGGATCAGATCGCCACCCACGGCGGCTTCCGCATGGAGATCGACGTCAAAGGCGACCTGTATATCGACGATCACCACACCGTAGAGGACACCGGCCTGGCGCTGGGCGAAGCGTTGAACAAGGCGCTGGGCGACAAGCGCGGCATTGCCCGCTTCGGCTTCGTGCTGCCGATGGACGAGTGTCTGGCGCGCTGCGCGCTGGATATCTCCGGCCGCCCGCACCTGGAGTATAAGGCCGAGTTCAACTATCAGCGCGTCGGCGATCTCAGCACTGAAATGGTCGAGCACTTCTTCCGCTCGCTCTCCTACACCATGGGTTGCACGCTGCACCTGAAGACCAAAGGCAAAAACGACCACCACCGGGTCGAAAGCCTGTTCAAAGTGTTTGGCCGCACGCTGCGCCAGGCGATCCGCGTCGAGGGCAATACCCTGCCGAGCTCGAAAGGAGTGCTGTGATGAACGTGGTGATTTTGGATACCGGCTGCGCCAACCTGGCCTCCGTCACCTATGCGGTGCGGCGCCTGGGCTATCAGCCGGAAGTGAGCCGCGATCCGGAGATCGTGCTGCGCGCCGACAAGCTGTTCCTGCCGGGCGTCGGCACCGCGCAGGCGGCGATGGATCAGCTGCGCGAACGCGATCTGATCGAACTGATCAGGGCCTGCACTCAGCCGGTGCTGGGCATCTGCCTCGGCATGCAGCTGCTGGCGGCCAGCAGCGAAGAGAACGGCGGCATAACGACGCTCGGCCTCATCGATACGCCGGTCAAGCAGATGACCGACTTCGGCCTGCCGCTGCCGCATATGGGTTGGAACCAGGTATCCGCGCAGGCGGGCCACCATCTGTTCCGCGGCATCGATGACGGCGCCTACTTCTATTTCGTTCACAGCTATGCGATGCCGATATGCCCCAGCACCATCGCTCAGGCGAATTACGGCGAGCCCTTCACCGCCGCCGTGCAAAAAGACAACTTCTTCGGCGTGCAGTTTCATCCAGAACGATCTGGAGCGGCCGGCGCGCAACTGTTGAAAAACTTTCTGGAGATGTAGGCAGCATGATTATTCCGGCTTTGGATTTGATCGACGGCAACGTGGTGCGTTTGCATCAGGGCGATTACGGCCAACAGCGCGACTACGGCAACGATCCGCTGCTGCGCCTGCAGGACTATCAACAACAGGGCGCCCAGGTGCTGCACCTGGTCGACCTGACCGGCGCCAAGGATCCGGCCGCGCGCCAGATCCCGCTGCTGCGCAAGCTGTTGGCGGGAGTTAACGTACCGGTGCAGGTCGGCGGCGGCATCCGCAACGAACAAGACGTCAGCGCCCTGCTGGAGGCCGGCGCCACGCGCGTAGTGATCGGCTCCACCGCGGTGAAACAGCCGCAGTTGGTGCAAAGCTGGTTCGAACGCTATGGCGCCGACGCGCTGGTGCTGGCGTTGGATGTGCGCATCGACGCGCAGGGCGTGAAGCGCGTGGCCATCAGCGGCTGGCAGGAAGACTCCGACGCCACGCTTGAACAGGTGGTAGAGCAGTTCCTGCCCTACGGGCTGAAGCACGTGCTGTGCACCGACATTTCGCGCGACGGCACGCTGGCCGGTTCCAACGTGGCGCTGTATCAGGAGATCAGCCGCCGCTATCCGCAAGTGGCCTTCCAGGCCTCAGGCGGCATCGGCAATCTGGACGACATCGCCCAGCTGCGCGGCAGCGGCGTTGCCGGCGTGATCGTCGGGCGCGCCCTGCTGGAAGGTAAATTTAGCGTTGAGGAGGCGATTGCATGCTGGCAAAACGGATAATCCCGTGTCTGGATGTTAAAGACGGGCAAGTGGTGAAAGGCGTGCAGTTCCGCAACCACGAAATCATCGGCGACATCGTGCCGCTGGCGCAGCGCTATGCGCAAGAAGGTGCGGACGAGCTGGTGTTTTACGATATCACCGCCTCAAGCGACGGCCGGGTAGTGGACAAAAGCTGGGTGTCGCGCGTGGCGGAGGTGATTGATATTCCGTTCTGCGTCGCCGGCGGCATTAAAAGCGCCGAGGACGCCAGCCAGATCCTGTCTTTCGGCGCCGACAAAATCTCCATCAACTCACCGGCGCTGGCCGATCCCGAGCTGATTAGCCGCCTGGCGGATCGCTTTGGCGTGCAGTGCATCGTGGTGGGCATTGATACCTGGTTCGACAGTGAAACCGGCAAGTATCACGTCAATCAATATACCGGCGACGAGAGCCGCACCCGCGTCACCCAGTGGGAAACCCTCGACTGGGTGCAGGAAGTGCAGCGCCGCGGCGCCGGTGAGATCGTGCTGAACATGATGAACCAGGACGGCGTGCGCAACGGTTACGATCTGCAGCAGCTACGCCGGGTGCGCGAGGTCTGCAAAGTGCCGCTGATCGCCTCCGGCGGCGCGGGCACCATGGAGCACTTCCTGGAAGCGTTCCGCGATGCGGACGTCGACGGCGCCCTGGCGGCATCGGTGTTCCACAAACAAATCATCAATATCGGCGAACTGAAAAGGTTCCTGGTCGAACAAGGCGTGGAGATTCGCGTGTGCTGACAGAACAACAGAGAAACCAGCTGGACTGGGAGAAAACCGACGGCCTGATGCCGGCCATCGTGCAACACGCCGTTTCCGGCGAAGTGCTGATGCTGGGTTACATGACGCTGGAAGCGCTGGCGACCACCGAGCAGAGCGGCAATGTCACCTTCTTTTCGCGCACCAAGCAGCGCCTGTGGACCAAAGGCGAAAGTTCCGGCCACTTTCTCAAGGTGGTCAGCATCACGCCGGACTGCGATAACGACACGCTGCTGGTATTGGCCAACCCGATCGGCCCGACCTGCCACCTGGGCAACAGCAGCTGCTTCCATCCGGCCGCCAGCGACTGGACGTTCCTCTATCAGCTGGAACAGCTGTTGGCGGAGCGCAAGCACGCCAGCCCGGACAGCTCATACACCGCCAGCCTGTACGCCAGCGGCACCAAACGCATCGCGCAGAAGGTCGGGGAAGAAGGCGTGGAAACCGCGCTGGCCGCCACGGTCAACGATCGCGAAGAGCTGACCAACGAGGCCTCGGATCTGATCTATCACCTGCTGGTGCTGTTGCAGGACCAGGATTTGGATCTGAGCGCGGTGATCGGCCGGCTGCGCGAGCGGCATCAGAAAAAAGCGTGACGTTAAACCACGCGCAATAAAAAAGCCGCCGGGCGTTAACCTCGGCGGCTTTTTTTATCGCTCAACGAGCGGGCTTATTCCATCCATTCGGTATGGAACACGCCTTCCTTGTCGATGCGTTTGTAGGTGTGCGCACCGAAGTAGTCGCGCTGCGCCTGGATCAGGTTCGCCGGCAGCACTGCGGAACGGTAGCTGTCGTAGTAGGCGATCGCAGCGGAGAAGGTCGGCGTAGGGATACCGTTCTGTACGGCGTAGGCCACCACGTCACGCAGCGCCTGCTGGTACTCGTCGGCGATTTGCTTGAAGTATGGCGCCAGCAGCAGGTTGGCGATATCGGCGTCCGCCGCATAGGCGTCGGTGATCTTCTGCAGGAACTGGGCGCGAATGATGCAGCCGGCGCGGAAGATCTTGGCGATTTCGCCGTAGTGCAGATCCCAGTTGTTTTCTTTAGACGCGGCTTTCAGCTGAGAGAAGCCCTGCGCGTAGGACACGATCTTGCCCAGATACAGCGCGCGACGCACTTTCTCGATGAACTCGGCCTTGTCGCCGGTGAACGGCGCCACTTTCGGGCCGGTCAGCACTTTAGAGGCAGCAACGCGCTGATCTTTCAACGAGGACAGGTAGCGCGCGAACACCGATTCGGTGATCAGCGACAGCGGTTCGCCCAGATCCAGCGAGCTCTGACTGGTCCACTTGCCGGTGCCTTTGTTAGCAGCTTCGTCAAGGATCACATCGACCAGGTATTTACCCTCTTCGTCTTTCTTGGTGAAGATGTCTTTGGTGATATCGATCAGATAGCTGTTCAGCTCACCCTTGTTCCACTCGGCGAAGGTTTCGGCCAGCTGTTCGTTGCTCAGGTTCAGCGCCTGCTTCAGCAGAGAATAGGCCTCGGCAATCAGCTGCATGTCGCCGTATTCGATGCCGTTGTGCACCATCTTCACATAGTGGCCGGCACCGTCAGCACCGATATAAGTCACGCAAGGCTCGCCTTCCGCGACCGCCGCGATTTTCTCCAGGATTGGCGCCACCAGCTCGTACGCTTCTTTCTGGCCGCCAGGCATGATGGAAGGCCCTTTCAGCGCCCCCTCTTCACCGCCGGAAACGCCGGTGCCGATGAAATTGAAGCCCTGGTCGGACAGTTCGCGGTTACGACGGATGGTGTCCTGATAGTAGGTGTTGCCGCCATCGATCAGGATATCGCCCTTGTCCAGGTGCGGAGTCAGCGAGGCAATGGTTTTATCCGTCGCTTCGCCCGCTTTCACCATCAGCAGGATGCGGCGCGGTTTTTCCAGCGATTCAACAAACTCTTCAACGGTGTAATACGGCGCCAGGTTTTTGCCCGGGTTCTCAGCGATCACTTCGTCAGTCTTGTCGCCAGAACGGTTGAAAATGGAAACGGTGTAACCACGGCTCTCGATGTTCAGCGCGAGGTTGCGGCCCATTACCGCCATGCCGACAACGCCGATTTGTTGCTTGGACATTTAGGAACTCCTGTCTGAGGATGACCCTGCCGGCAACGTCGGCCAGCAGGTTTTGTGATGTGGCACACATGTTAACTCAGGATTGAGCCGGGTGGGTAGTGATTGGTGCGATAGGTCACATAATTGTCTTCTCGTAAGATGGTTATATGCGCTATCGCCAATGAAAAAGAGGGAATGACGGAAAAAGTTACTTCTTGATAAAATGTTTTTCAAAGAAGTGCCACGATAATGATGCCATTACCAACGTTAGCGCCAATACCAGTGCGAGTGATTGACCATGAGTTAACCAATCTAATTTCTTGATAGAAAGCAAGATCGGTAAATGCCATAGATAGATGCCATAAGAAATCGTTCCGCAATAGTAAAGTGGATACAATACTCTTTTCAGGAATGGTGTAATTTTAAGCGAACAGAGGGTCAACACGATCATGCCAAATGCCGCCGCCAGCAGGGTCCGGAAGAAGATAACCATCGCAGGATAATTCCAGAAAGATGAATACTTCAGGTATATACACATTACGCCTGTGGTAAGTGCAACGGCCAAAATCATTAAGGAAATTGTAGAATATTTTCTGTTGGAAACCAGCTTCTGACCAAGTTCAGAAGTGAGCAAACGGGCAAGTAAAATCCCCACGGCGAACTCATCTAACATGCCCGGAAGCTGAGTGGCGCTGACAAATAATTTGAAAACGCCAAGTGGTTGTTGTAAATCGACGAGATACACTGCAGCCAAGCGCCAGGCATAGGAAATGCCCAACGAGCAGAGTAGCAGCACCCACCATTTAACATGTTTTAGCCAATGTGCGGTGAGTGCAATAAGTATATAAAATTGCATCTCTACACCAAGCGACCAGTTACTTCCATTAATCGCGCCGTGCAAATCATAACTAAGGTTATGTATAAATAGTAAATGAGAGACCAGGTTTATTGAAAAATGATTAAAGAGAAGATAGGGAGAAACAAAAATGACAAAAACAGCCAACGTCAAATAATGAAGCGGTACAATTCTATTGAGACGACGCTTCATAAAAGGGACAAAAAATTTATCTTTTCCACTTCTATCCAGTTGATTGAAGGCTGACATAGCAATAACAAAACCGGAAATAACGAAAAACATATCGACCCCCATCCAACCAAAGCGGAACCACAGCCACGGCCAATTGGTAGGGAAAGAGCTCCAGTTAAAATGCTCTATGACATGGTAAACAACGACAGATATCGCGGCAAAGCCTCTAAGGATATCAATTGAATCAAAGTGATACTTCACGCTCTGAGTTCTTTCTTTTTGCTGTATTGGTTGCATCGCTATCTTGTCCTTAATAAGACAATTCATTTAAATACAAGCTCAAAAATCGTTAACGACTTGATCTTGGAAAGTCATGGTTAAATTTTGACTTATTTTATTCCCATTCCCTGATTATTAAGCTATTTTTGTTTTGGCAATTGGCTCAGGCAACTCTGGTTAAGGAATTCTTTATCCGGGTCGAAAAACCATCCCCATTTATTAAAATATTTTATTGCTGAAACTATATGGTATACAAGAAAACGCTTGTCTTGATAAGAACGACGCTGAGACTCATGAACCACCAGGGATTCAGGGAAATAACGTGTCTTATGTTTCAAGCAAATTCTACGAGAAAGATCGACATCTTCGAGATACAAAAAGAAGCGAGTATCAAAATACCCAACATCCTGAATAGCCTGATTACTCACTAACATAAAACAACCGGAAAGAGACGGCGCAAAGAAAGACTTAGTGTAGTCTGCACAATGCAATTCATACCGCTGATTCAAAGATCGCGAGAAACGAGAAACAAATCGACGAGCAAAAAGTTGATAAGGCGAGGGTAACAATTTACAACCATGCTGTAACCGTCCATCTGGATAAACGATTTTAGGGATAGCCAACCCCAACGCTTCCAATTGACTGAATCGGTAGAGCTTATCTACCTCCCCCTTCTCAAAGGCAATATCTGGATTGCAAATTAAAAAATAATCAGCAAGATTTTTAAACCTTTCAAAAACAGCATTATGGCCAGCACCAAACCCCGCATTATCTTTCGTTCGAATAATCTCGAGCTTTGACTCATTTAAATTTAGAAGCCAATCGCAATAACTGCCATTATCAACAATGACCAGTTTAGAAATACTTTCCTCTGCAAGAAGAGAAGCCAATGTCTTCTGAACAGATTGATATTCATGTCGGTACAATACAAGAGATGCTATTATTTTCACTTAACATACCAAGGTTTAAAGTACAGTCAGGGGAAACATAAACTTCCTGAAGAGTTTTAAGATGAATCCATGTCACAGTTGAATCTGCCAACAAATTTTCCATCATAAAGCAGTACGCTTCAACACCAGGCTAAACATTGAAAATATTATTTTCATCGTTCACCGCTAACCTACGTGCTAAAAAGTTCATATCTAAAACCTCAACGATAATTTTAGATATGAACTACGTTAAAAAGCCCCGCACATAACTATGTACAGGGCTTACAGCGAGAAACAGGACGAATTTAGTTCAGAAAGCGACGCTTAATACCTTTGATGCCTTCATTCTTTAATACTTCCCAACCTTTCTTGCCCATTGTGACGCCAGTGCGGGGATTGGAAAGCGAACGCTTAATAATGCCAACAAAACGATCTTTATCAAACTCAGCATTGCCACCGCGGAATCCAGGGGTGAGCACCGTACTGAACTGACGCAATGCGTCATCTTTACTGCTATTATCGAATAACTCAGGGTATTCTTTTGGACCTTGCTGCAGCCACCACTGGTTATAGGTATTCGCATCAAACGGCGTAGGGAAAGCTTTTTGCAAATCAATACGCTCACGGTAAACCAGGCGTTGCGCCTTTGAAATGGCAGAGCCATCAGAATGCAGGCCGTAAGCCCACACCACTTTGGCTAAAGGATCCTGCGCAAGATTCTTCGTCTGATCGTCATACCAATCAATCAGTTTGTGCACATCAGAATTATCCCCGGCATTTTTAGAAGCCATGATTCGATGAGCGCCGCTGTCGAAGCCTGTGAAGTGGTAGAAGCCTAACGGTTCACCATCAACAAAGTAATTTCCTTTCTCGTCAACGGTAAAATTGCGGGTTGTTAAATTCCAGGTAGCCACGTTGTGGCGGCTGGAACGCATGATCGCCACGTCGTTGAAGAAGGCAGGAACCAGATCGATCCAACGTTGGTCGGTGAACAGGCCGTTTGGAATATCTGCACGGCAGAAATGATAAATGCGCTCTCCCCACCATTTTGCAAAAGAGAGGCCGACATCGGTTGCCGCTACCGCGCAGAAACCCAAATTATACACGCCATGCTTCAGACTGCAGATCTCGTTATCCATCACGGCGGATAGAGACGTTTCAGGTTTTGTCTGGTGCGGTGTCAGCACGACATTCGCAGAGTCCAATGCCTCCAGAATGTCATCGAGGCGAGAAAAGACCACCGTATCGGGATCAAGATAGATAACCTTTTTACAGCCTGGCAGTTGCAGCAACCGTGCCAGCATAAAAGGTTTAATCGCCGTCGCCAATTCCACGATGGTGTGGCAGTACGCCCAACCTTTCCAATCCGGGATGTCTAATTCAGAAACTGAGACGACTTCGTCAAACGGTTCATTGCTAAGATCAATTTCAGGCCGTTTCTCATCGGCTAAGGCGAGGTGAATTGTCCATTCAGGGTGATATTTACGAATAGACTGAAACAGCATTCTCACTTTCGGAATATAGTTAAACGCTGCGCTAGTAAAAACATGAATCTCAGACATACCTGCCTCATTGGATTGTATAAATTTTTCGGTGGAATTTTATCAACTCTTGCAAGACGTTGCCAGCAGACATTGAGGACAAAATCAAACCGTTTGGATAATTCTTAAGTCGTTCAGCAGGCGCTCCCAGATTAAAACAAGCGACGGGATAACCAAGCTCAACCATTTCTTGTACAACGTAGGAAAACGTCTCAGGCCAGATCGAAGGGAATAAAATAACATTCACCCCTTTATCTTCGAGCAAATCTGGCAGCTCACTCTGCTTATAAGGACCTGTCTGAGTGACGATATCTGATGGACACGAGGCTTCAATAGCGCCGATTATGACAATATCCACCGGGCAATCCGTTTTTTTGATTTCGAGGGCCAACTCTTTAACAAACTCAGCCCCTTTGTGATAGCCAATTTGGCCTACGACACCAATGCGTAATCTCTCTTTTTGCTGAACTTCAGCCTTTCTAGGCATATAGCTCACAACGTGTGGAGCGACCACCGTTTTATCTGGTTGTATTTGATGGTAAACACGCCGATAAATATCCAACGTATTTTGAGAAAAAGTAATAAATTTATCTGAAGCGATAATCAATCCGCCCCACTGATCGCGCCACTCATTAATATCACCGGACTCAAATAATGTTGTAAATCCGTATGTGTTGTTTTTTAAGCATGAACGGCAAACTTGAGGAGCAGGAATATCACAATACTTTCCTTTGTCATCGATCAGAAAATGCGAAGGACAAATAGGGAAAAGATCGTGAGCCAATGTCGTCAGTGTAGCATTGGTTTTAAGCTTCAGATCGAGCAAAAAACTCGGGATGGTTTCAGGGTTTACAAATGAAACCCCGGTATTATAGACGATCTCCTGAATTTTCACATAATTCAAAAGTTCAAAAACAAACCCTTCATCCGGAATTTTATAATGCCCCTCGGCGCGCTCACTTTTGACAATCAATTTATAAGACAGCGTTCTTATATTGAATGCAAGAACCAATGCAGAGAATCCATCTCCGATCTTATCTTGTATCAGCCTGTTTCTATAATGATTAGCGCCCCCGCCCAGATCATGATCCAGGAAAAAGATAACTTTCTCTCGTTCTTTCGGATTTAAAATTTTAGAAATATCGCTCGCGACATTTAATCCTGTAGTGGGTTCATGGCGCTTATATCGCTTTATTTTATTATAAAGTAGCGAAACATTCCCACCTTTAAGCAACATCAAAGCACGTTTGACGAGCACAAACATTTGCTTTAAAACAATTTTTTTATTTATAGCCGCTTCGTTATTGTCATTGCCGGCGTGGATATAATGGCTTTCTGGCACATCAATGCTATCCGTAGTACCGTCCTCGTAGGTGCAAAGCAGTTTTAAGCGATGCTGTGCCACGGATGCACTGAATGAGCCATAAACAATATACCCCGAATGAGCCGCTTGCTCGAATTCAGAAAAATAGGAACCTACATCCTCTCGGCTTTTCCCATAGTCAATGTTAATGCTAGATAAAATACCACTTTCATCAATCTGGAGTAATGCGAGCTGCTTAATACTCTTGGTTTTGCTAAATATCCAGCCATAGCTGAATACCGTTGTCCCTCTTTTGACCATCGAGTCAATTGACCAATGAAGCGTCTCACTGCTCATATCAATTCCTTTTGCCTCTGAATAGTCTTGAGATCCGCCAAAAGATGCCAGACTTAATATTATTTAATTCTAGTTTTAACGTTTCTATCTCGTCCATACGCTCAAATGCCAATTTCTCGGCATAATCTTTGGATTTCAACAAGTCGCCGTAGGCTCGGCGCTGTTCTTCCAATACAGATTCGGTTTCAACGCGCTCAGCTTCCTGACTTTCGGCTTCATCCAATGCATGTAAGCCAGGCAACACATGCTCAGGGTACCAGGTATCAAGCTTATGTTTATCCGAACCCGATGAGAAAACCTGCAACTCTGATTCAAGAACCAGATATTCATCAAAGAGTGAACTATCTGCAGAGAATGATAAAGCCTCGAAGAGTTGCTTAATAAACTCTCCACGAGTTAATGAACGCCCATTCGCCGGCGGTGCGAAAGTGGATATTTTCCCAAGCAACGATAACGCCGCTCTGAATGTCAGATTACCCAGCGTAATCCCTTTTTTCGCCAACCACTCTCGTTCAAAGTAGCGTGGCTGCCTCTCGGCATCTATCAATATATTTGAAGGAATCGCATCCAAATAAGTCGACGGTAGAACAGTGTGCTGGCTAAACTCTTCAAAATGTATTCCTTCGCCTTTTAAACACACTTCCAGACATTCGATATAATAGCGGAAATAGCCGGCAACTTGCTCAATATCCCAGCCAGGCGTCGTCACAATCTTGATAAACTCTATGGGCAGAGGAACGCCTTTAATATATTTTTCAAACCCATCTAATTTAAAATCAACAAAATCATTTTCAATCGCCACCCCAGGGCTCAGCAAATGGCGTTTAACCTTAATTTCCTCATTCTCATCTTTGCTGAATACTGTTTCTTTATAAAACGGCGAATAGCGCTCGCTGCCATAATGAATAGCAAGCAAGTCCTTATCAATAAGCTCACTCGGCTCATCACTTGCCACCAGCAAGAAAGAGTTGCTGAGTTCGCAAGCTAAATTGTTTTTAAAAACAATTGGCCAAGCCAACTCGAGAACGAAGTTTAATTGCTCCGGCAATTGCATATCAGCACGTACAGATTGCGCAGCAAAAACGGAAGCATCGAAATTGGGATCACTGGCACCGTTAGACGTCACAACGGAAACGGGCAGTTTATAATCAGGGAACGGCAGCAACGTTTCAATCGTCTGTAAACCAACGCTTACGAGCTTCTGCTTCAGGATGTGATGCCCGAAAGTTTCTGCCTGTTCTTTCGTATAGCGCCCTTCAATACCATACATCGCCTGGCCCAGGTGATCTTCTCGCGCGCCGGAGAAATATTTCAAGCCAAGCTGGTTCTCAATCGCAATGATCAACTTCCCGCCTGGTTTAAGGCGCTTTTTAATTTTTTCAAGCATGCTCACTGCACTGTCTTCACCTTGACTGAATAGGTTAGAATACTCGAGCACGCCAATCAAAGTGATCACATCAAAGAGCACATTACTCTCGAAATCATCAAATCTTTCGCTGACTACGGTAACATTGTCCAGGCCTGCAGTCCTGGTTCTGGCGATCGTGGCGCGTCGCAAGCTTCCCTCTAATGCGACAACCTCACATCCCATTTCGCCTAAAAATCGCGTAATGGCTCCGCACCCTGCACCGACTTCCAAAATCTTAGTACCAGGCTGCAGGATGGATTTTAGCGGCCGTAACAAATTTGAGCGCAGGCTAGAAAAATGATAGGTCGTTACCCAATCTGTGCATTGAGCTTTGAGCTCAGCGGAAGATACACTTCGATCTTGAGTATTTTGAATAATGCTCAATAATAAATTTTCCTGCGTATCCCCATCACTATAGGGGATACCCGCATAATCTGGCTTTGCCCAAATGCCCGTGTTTTCACGAAAAGCATAAATATTTTTATCTAAAAGCATAGTTATCTACCGGAAGGTGGGTTAATGTCAAAATTCAACTCTAAATCTGCGATACCCGAAAAAGAATCAACGGTGGGCACCAAAAAGTGAATGACATCATATCTTCGATCATGCGGAATGACCTCGTTACTCATCATTGAAGCAATGCCGAGAGAAATGAAATAATCCCCTGCACCTAACTTATTTGAAAATTCGAATTCAACGACGGAAGAGCTCCCCGCGGCCCCATGTTTTAAGGTGTTCTCATTATTCAAAAGATGGGAGTTAGTATTATAAACAGTTTGACCTTCTTTCGTCTTAATGGCAAAACCAATAATGGGATTATGAACATCCCGTTCAAAACGCATCGAGCATCTAATCTTTACTTTTTCAGCGGAGTAAATTGTCGTTGGATTCAATCGTTCTCCAACACAAACCTGGTAATCAAGCCAAGTCGCTGCGCCGTCTCCCCAACGATACTCATTCTTATTATAATTGCTTTTATCGCTGAACTTGTCGCATTCTAAATTAAGCGTTTCACTCGTAACCGTGTGAGTTTCAACCGAGCTTCCAGCTGAGGAAGTTATTACTCCACTCTGAGCATTTGGCTGACTCTTGCCAAAAAGAATATCCATGTATTTATTGACTGCAATCTTCGGCGTTCCCTGATACAGTTTTTCACCGGAGTTCAATAACACAGCGCGATCGCAGTGAGTGACGATTTGTTCACCAGAATGCGTCACCAAAAGAATGCTGGTTCCGTTATCTTTCAACTGGCGTAGACGATCAAAACATTTTGCCTGAAACTTGGCATCCCCCACAGCCAATGCCTCATCGACAATCAAGATATCTGGATCCACCTGAGCCTGAACAGCGAAGGCCAATCGCACTATCATTCCGCTGGAATAGGTTTTTACCGGCTGATGGATAAACTCACCGATATCCGCAAAGGCAGCGATTGCATCTAACTTACGCTCGGTTTCTTCTTTGCTAAGGCCCAAGATCGCCGCATTGAGAAAAATATTCTCTAGCCCGGTAAACTCCGGGTTAAAGCCTGAGCCGAGTTCCAATAGAGCGGCAATACGCCCTTTCGTACTTATTGCACCGCTAGTCGGCGTCAAGGTACCGCAAATGATTTGTAGTAATGTCGACTTCCCGCTGCCATTTTTACCAATCAAACCAACGGTTTCCCCTTTGTTAACCTCAAAGGTGACACCTTTCAATGCCCAAAATTCTTTGTAGTAGCTATTCTGTTCACGCCCGAACATATGATTTATTCTTGGCAAAATGAACTGTTTCAGTCTGTCATGTGGGTTATTGTAGACATAAAAACATTTTTTTATGTCCTGAATGCTTATGGCAACGTTATCAGAGGACATCAGCAAATCCCTTTCTTGTTTTTTGGAAAACAACGAACCCAAACCATGCGAATACTGCACAACCAACAAGATAGCCAACGTACACGCTCAATGAAGGAACTGTGCCCCAATAAAAAATTTCTCTAAACTGAGAAATCGCTGGGGCTAGCGGGTTAATATTCAAGAGCGGTCTATATTTCTCTGGGATTGCTGTTATTGGATAGAATATAGGAGATAAAAACATCAAAGCAGTCACGAAAATAGAGATCATTTGCCCAACATCCCGCAAAAAAACACCTAATGCAGACAGTAACCAACCGACACCGAGCACAAAAATGAATAAGGGGAGAATAAATATTGGGAATAACAATACCGTGGCGTGTGGTAAACCAACCTCTATAAGATAAAAAATTAGCCATACGATAATGCTGATGCAAGCATGAAATAATGCGGAGGTTGCATTGACGATCGGTAATATCTCTAGCGGAAATATTACCTTCTTAACATAGTTGACATTAGATAATATTGTTCCAGGTGCTTTAATCGCACATTCACTGAAAAAGTTAAACACAATAAGTCCAGCGAACAAAACTAACGCAAACTCAGCTTTTGATGTGCTTTCTACACTCCAGCGTGCATTAAATATAAAGCTAAAAACGAATGTATAGACGACGAGCATGAAGATAGGGTTGAAAAAAGACCATAAGATGCCAAACAGAGACCCCTTGTAGCGCCCAGTAACTTCTCGTTTCGTCAAGTTAAAAATTAGTTTATGGTGCCGGAAGAAAGTCGCTGCAATCTCCCGCGGTGATGAGCTAAACGAATTTTGCATCAAAAAACCTATTTAATTTTTCTATCTGTAACGCTTCGCAACTCAGGCACTATCTCATCCCTTCGTGGCATAACTGACTATGTCATTTAATGCTGCCTGCCAATCGCTTGGTGCAATGCCAAAGACTTCGTGAATTTTTTCGCAGTTGAGCATGGAGTTGGCTGGCCTTTTGGCAGGTGTTGGGTAATCACTGCTTGGGATCGGGTTGATTTTTGTCAGATGAGGAGTGATGCCGCGCGCATGCGCCCGTTGCATGATTTGGTCAGCAAATCCCGCCCAATTGATATAAGGGGTTCCAGTAAAGTGATAAACCCCCCAATCAGCGAAGCTTTTATCGCAAACTTTCCCGGCGATGAGCAATAAAGCTTCCGCAATATCGCCCGCATAGGTTGGCCCACCAAATTGATCGCCAACAACGTTGAGTTCCGTTCTATCCTGTGCAAGACGAATCATCGTCTTCACAAAATTGCCACCATGTGTACCAAATACCCAGGCAGTTCGCAAAATGATATGTTGCGGGCAGGCCGCTGCGGCCGCGATTTCGCCGGCAAGCTTACTGGCACCATAAACACCTGTAGGCCCCGTTTCATCCCGTTCGCAATAGGCAGCTTGCTGCTCCCCCTGGAAAACGTAATCCGTTGATATATGTAACAACTTTGAATTACATGCCTGAGAAGCACGGGCCAGATTCGCAACACCGTCACGATTTATCATGTAGGCCTGATCGCTATCCATCTCTGCACGATCAACGGCAGTATAGGCAGCGGCATTGATAATCACGTGGGGGGAAAATGAATTAACGACTTTTTCTACCTGCTCCATGCAAGTGATGTCAAGCGATTGGCGATCAAGTGCTAAAACCTCCCACGTTTTTGGCGCTCGCAGAACCAGTTCTTTACCCACCTGCCCCGCACTACCCACTATCAAAATTTTCATCATTATGACCTGATAAATTTGCCCATTGTGACATTGATATTGCCGCGAATCACGACGCAATAAAGTATTATTTGCTCTGCTGAAGATCCATTAGGAATTTTCCCACTTTATCTTTATCTGACAGCAGGGGCGCCTCAATCGGCCATTCGATACCCACGGTCGGATCATTCCAAAGCAGACAACCTTCTGAAGAAGGATCGTAATAGTCCGTACATTTGTATTCAAAATCGGCGATATCTGACAGAACGACAAAACCGTGCGCCAAGCCAGGCGGCACCCAAAACTGAGTTTTGTTTTCTTCAGACAGGATGACACCTTCCCACTGACCAAATGTCGGCGAGTCGGGACGAATGTCTACAGCGACGTCAAAAACCTCGCCGCGCACGACACGGACCAGTTTTCCCTGCGGGTTCCGCGTCTGGAAATGTAAGCCTCGTAACACCCCTTTCGAAGAGCGTGAATGATTATCCTGAACAAAATCCAGGTCAATATCGAGCATCTCTTGGTAACGTTTTTTCTCGAATGTTTCTAAAAAGAATCCCCGTGCATCGCCGAATACTTTTGGGAGGATTGTTTTGACACCTGCAATTTTACTCGAAATAACATTCATTTTTACTAATCCAATAGCTCACTAGACATAAATCTATCATTAAAATATCTTAATATTAACCACAACTTGAATGGACCGCCGCAGTGCCCTGCTTGTCGATCAGGTTATTGCGATGCTAAACCTGTAAAACGTTGACAACGCGTATGCCGCCGGCAGAGACAGCGGACTGCTTGTTAGAGCCCTGAAAGGGTCACAAACCCCATTGATGAAGGGGATAAATATCAAATAATATCAAATAGTTATAAAGACCACTTTCATTATGACATGCTACCGCCCTTGGCTTACAGCAACCAATAGCTGACCGTACCGTCTCGCGATTTATCTTTGCAGCTTAAACAAGGCTAGCTTAACAGATGCTAAACCACACTTTTTGACCCGACATAAAGCGCGACAACCAAAGCACATTCTGCAAAAAAACTCGGCCCATATGATATCACCATCTATCCGAAAAGACCCTCGGATTATCTGCCCTCTCGCCATTACCTTAAAGTGATTGTTTAATAAATATTCATATAATCTAGTAACTTGCTGATTGTTCGACCGTTGGAAATCCTGTGAACGTTTCAGCACGTCGAACTCAGAAAGTGGCTTACATCTTGCAGAAATACTGAATGGGTTAACCAGGTATGCCAACAGGGGGGTCGTCGAGCATGACAACGGTCTTTGCTCAACGCATCGGACATCACTGTGGCATCTCACTTATATCTTTACTTCACAAGCCCCGACACTCACGCCCTAAAACTTAGTGGCTGCCAACGTTTCATCTTATTCGAACCGGACGGCAAGCCGCTGATCTGCCCGGCGTTCTGATATCGCTTATTTTATCGCTCTGTAAAACTTACCCAGGGTGTCTTTTTAGATAACAGCGGGTTATCCAGTAGTCATTCACTCCCGCGTCGGGTTGCATAATCAACCTACCGAATGCCCGAGCCTAAAGTTAGGCTCATAAAGCAAAGAGCCCATGGGAATAAAAAGTAAATAGAAATTGGCTTAAAAAAGAACGTCAGCATCATTTTATAACTTGCTGGTTATATAGAGAGAAACCCAATTTTAGTGCCCCACCTTAACATGAGGGCATATTTAGGTTAGGCCAAATTTGACATGAAGGCCAAAGAACCTTTATGCCCTCATTGCTTCTCGTCCCGCCCCTAATTACCCCCCCATAACTATTTGTCGCTATCAAGATATCTCAGTAAAGATTAACGATATCCAGGCGGATTTTTACTTTGCTAGTTCCATGTATCGCGCATCATCTCATCGAGACCCCGGGTCACTTTCCATCCCAGCTCTCGATAAGCCAGCTCTGCATCCGCCCAGAACGCGGGTAGATCACCGTCACGGTGCGGCAAGATTTGATAGGGAATCGTTACGCCTGATGCTTTCTCAAATGCATGAACCATTACTAACACTGAGTGCCCTATGCCAACTCCCAAGTTATGGGCCTTAAATCCATTGAGCTTCGGCAGATGATCCATTGCCTTCAGATGACCTTCAGCCAGATTCATTACATGGATGTAATCACGCTCTCCCGTCCCATCTTTAGTCGGATAATCCCCACCGAAAATGCCCAGTTTTTTCCAGTTTGCCGTTCACCACCTGCGAGATGTACGGCAACAAATTATTGGGAATACCATTAGGATCTTTGCCAATCAGGCCGGATTCGTGAGCCCCTACCGGATTGAAGTAACGCAAAGCAATGATCGAGAATTACGGTTCTGCTTTGGCAAAATCCTGCATTATCAGTTCCACCATCAACTTGGATGTGCCATAAGGGCTGGTTGTCCCGCCGTACGGTGTAGTCTCAACATAGGGCACCGGCGAATTGGCCCCCATATACGGTAGCTGAGAATTAGAAAATGAAATCATGTACGCCGACCTGACGCATAGCATCCAACAGTACCAACGTGCCGCTGGCATTACTCCAGTGGTTTGCGCGTCGACTCCCCGACGGCTTTAAGACCAGCGAAGTGGATGACAGCAGTGATCTCATGTGCGCCAAAAATGCGACGCAAGCATTCGGCATCCTGCACGTCTTCCTGATAGAACAGCGCGGCCTTTCCCGCCAGGTTCTCCACGCGGTACAAAGACTCCGTAGATGAGTTCGATAGCTTGTCCAACACCACCACGTCTTCGCTACGTTCCAGCAGATATAAAACGGTGTGAGGACCAATGTAGCTGGCACCACCGGTGACTAAATTTGTCATACTTTCTCTCTACTATGTATGCCAGTTCCGTAGAATAACTTGCGGTGGTTATAAAAAATATGATCCCCCTGTAAGACCCACTTCTCAACGTCAATCTTCTCGATTACTTTACTTCAACGCTTTGAAAAAATTGCCCTGCTTATCTTTTTCAGATAGCAGCGGATCATTCAGTGGCCACTCAATGCCCACATCAGGATCGTTCCACAATAGGCACCCTTCATGAGCAGGGTTATAATAGTCCGTACATTTATATTCAAAATCAGCGATATCCGAGAGCACGACAAAGCCATGCGCCAAACCTGGCGGGATCCAGAATTGCGTCTTGTTCTCTTCGGAAAGCACGACGCCCTCCCATGCCCCATAGGTAGGTGAGTCCTCTCGGATATCGACAACAACATCAAAGACTTCGCCGCGAACGACACGGACCAGCTTCCCCTGAGGATTGATCTTTTGGAAATGCAGGCCGCGCAACACTCCTTTTGAAGAGCGCGAGTGATTGTCCTGAACGAAATCAAAATCGATATCCAGTGCCGCTTGGTAACGTTTCTTTTCGAACGTTTCCAAGAAAAAACCACGTGCATCGCCAAACACCTTAGGTTGGACGATCTTTACGCCATGAATACGCGTATCACTCACTTGCATCTTATTTCTCCACCAGCAATTGCGCTAAATATTGACCATATTGAGTTTTGCTCAATAATTTGGCTTCTTGTGCCACCTGTTCTTTAGTAAGCCAGCCCTTTCTATAAGCGATCTCTTCCAGGCAAGCGACCTTAAAGCCCTGCCGATGCTCGATAGTATGAATAAACTGAGCTGCTTCAATCAGGCTATCGTGCGTGCCCGTATCCAACCAGGCAAAGCCGCGGCCAAGAATCTCAACGTTCAATGCCCCGCGCTCCAGATACATTTGGTTCAACGTAGTGATTTCCAGCTCGCCACGTGCGGAAGGTTTTACCTGTTTGGCAAGCTCAACAACATGGCGGTCATAGAAATAGAGCCCGGTAACCGCCCAGTTAGACTTCGGCACCGCTGGTTTTTCTTCCAACGATAGCGCCTTGAAGTTTTGATCAAACTCCACCACGCCAAAACGCTCTGGATCCATGACCTGATAACCGAATACCGTCGCGCCCTCTGTTTGTTCGGCGACACTTTCCAGTTTTTTGCCAAAGCTCTGGCCAAAGTAAATATTGTCACCCAAGACCAACGCGCAACGTTCACCGTTGATGAACTCTTCCCCAATCAAAAAGGCCTGCGCCAATCCATCCGGGCTTGGCTGTACTGCATAATTCAGTGTTATACCAAAACGCTGCCCATCACCTAACAAGCGCCGGAATGAAGGGAGATCCTCTGGCGTGGAGATGATCAGAATATCGCGGATCCCAGCAAGCATCAGCACCGAGATCGGGTAATAAATCATCGGTTTGTCATAAATGGGCAGCAACTGTTTTGATACGCCTCGGGTGATAGGGTAAAGACGCGTACCTGAGCCCCCCGCAAGAACAATGCCTTTCATAAACACTCCTTAGATTATTGTTGACGCGAGCCCATAGTTTTACAACGAGGATGCATTCCAGTGAGATAAGCTTTGATTATTGATGCCGCATTATTGCCATTAAGCTTTATGACATTAATTATGAATTTTTTCATCAAATGAATATGCAAACGTACCGTAGGATATCTTCTTGTTGTTATGGCCGTATCGATAAGTCGCTCTCTTATACGAAAAGGACTCTCTTTTCCCTCCGCACGAGAAAGAGAATGGTAGATGTAAGAAGAACTCTTTATTTTAAAACACTCCCCTTTATCTATAAGCTGATAAATTCTGCGAAAAACGCTTACATCAACCCCATATAGAGCATAGTTCTCATCGAATAAATCTACGTTATGTTTTTTAAATTTTTTAACCAAAGAATTATTGATGACCATGCCAGAACCGATAGAATAGGACGTTCTATGGTCCAGATAACGCTCGGTTGTGACAACTTTTTTCGCTTCAATAGGGTAATACGTCACACCATCAACCCTAGAAATAATGCGAGGGAGCTCCATATCATCCTCGTTATAATTCACGGCCCTAGCAAACGCCTCAGTGATCGTCGAATCATCGTCCAATATGATAAATCGCCCGGCCTCTTCATTATCTCGAATAAAATCGTTATATAGAATACTGAGTGGCAAGTTGTCTAGACTATTTATCAACTCAACACATTTAAACTTGGCTTCTATTTTTTCTGCCAATTTCCCTTGCAGGGCAATACTCTCTGGCCCATTATTATGAATAACCAGTTTACTGTTAAAAAAGTCATGCTCAACAAGTGTATTGAGAGTGGCTGAATCCTCAATTTTTTTATTGTAGACAACGACCACTATTGCGTTATTATATCTCATTATAAACCCACCGTATGCACGAAATTATAGAGTTAGCCCCATGCAGCAAAGTGCCGATAAAAAACCCAGGCAAAAATAGCCTTAGTGAAAAAGGCTTATCTCATATTATTTTCTTGGCATTCAGGCTGCGAAATGATGAGTTGGCGAGAACACTTCATGTGTGTGAGCATGGGAGCTATTCCAAGCCCTTGGAAAAAACATTTGTATGGGGGCTGGAAATTCTACATGCCCCCATCGCTTATCGTTCTATATTTAATTAGCCGTTCATACCTATTTATCCCAATCAAGGCATATCAATCAAGATTAGCGATAGCCATGTGGGTTTTTACTTTGCCAGTTCCAAGTATCACGCATCATATCATCGATACCGCGACGAACCTTCCACCCCAGCTCCTGATAAGCCAGATCGGCGTTCGCCCAGAAGGCAGGCAGATCGCCGTCGCGGCGTGGCAAGATTTGATAGGGGATCGTTACGCCTGACGCTTTCTCAAACGCCTGAACCATCTCCAGTACCGAGTGCCCTACGCCAGCCCCCAGGTTATAGGCCTTGAAACCGTTGATCTTCGCCAGATGATCCATCGCTTTAAGGTGCCCTTCAGCCAGATCCATGACATGAATGTAGTCACGCTCTCCCGTGCCGTCTTTCGTCGGGTAATCGCCACCGAAAATCCCCAGTTTATCCAGCTTACCGATCGCCACCTGTGAGATGTAAGGCAGCAGGTTATTGGGAATGCCGTTCGGATCTTCGCCTATCAGGCCGGACTCATGCGCCCCTACCGGATTGAAATAACGCAACGCAATAATCGAAAACTCCGGCTCAGCCTTGGCGAAATCCTGCAGGATCTGCTCTACCATCAGCTTAGACGTGCCATAAGGACTGGTCGTGCCGCCAATCGGCGTAGTCTCGACATAGGGCACCGGCGAATTGGCGCCATACACGGTGGCGGAGGAACTGAAGATAAAATCATGTACGCCGGCACGGCGCATGGCATCCAATAGCACCAGCGTGCCGGTGACGTTATTCTGATAATACTCGAGCGGTTTACGCGTTGACTCTCCGACAGCCTTAAGGCCAGCGAAGTGGATCACGGCAGTGATCTCATGCGCACCAAAGATGCGATGCAGGCATTCGGCATCCTGAACATCTCCCTGATAGAATACCGCGGCTTTCCCCGCCAGTTTCTCCACCCGCTGTAATGACTCCGCAGATGCGTTGGACAAATTGTCCAACACCACAACGTCTTCGCCACGTTCCAACAGAGATAAAACGGTGTGAGATCCGATGTAACCGGCACCACCGGTAACTAGAATTGTCATATCAACCCCTTATACTTCGGCAACACTCTTGGTTCGACAAAAACACCCCATTGATAATGGATGCATCATACAACCGTCTGAGCGCACCATGAAGAGAGAGCGGCAAAAGCCGCTCTCATCTTGGACTCTTAAATATGCCAAGCATGCTAATCGTTAAATTTTTGCAGCGAGCAGCGGAAGAATCTCGTCGGTTTTCTCTTGCATCAGCGCAACATCGGCACGCGATTCGACATTAAGACGCACCACTGGTTCCGTATTGGAAGAACGCAGGTTGAAACGCCAGTTTGCAAACGACATGCTAATGCCATCGGTATAGTCCACCTCATCAGCATGCGGTAAATAGTGTTGTTTAACACTTTCAATGGACACGGCCGGCTGGGCCAATTTGATATTGATATCACCGGAGGACGGGTAGGCAGCAATGCGATCCTGTACCAGCTGCCCCAGAGTTTGTCCCTTCACGCTGACCAACTCAGCGACCAGCGACCAGCGACCAGCGACCAGCGACCAGCGACCAGCGACCAGCGACCAGCGACCACGGAATCATGCCACTGTCACAGTAAGCAAAATCACGGAAACAGTGGTGAGTGCTTATCTCTCCGCCATAAATGGCGTCTTCCACACGCATACGTTCCTTAATGAAAGCATGGCCGGTTTTTGACATCACAGGCACGCCCCCGACCTCGGTGACCACATCGATGGTATTCCAGCTTAGACGCGAATCGTGGATGATCTTCGCCCCGCCTGTTTCTGCAGGAAAGCTTCCGCCAGCAGGCCGACGATGTAATAGCCCTCGATGAAATCGCCTTTTTCATCGAACAAGAGGCAGCGATCGAAATCACCGTCGAACGCAATGCCCATATCAGCGCCATGCTCACGCACCGCATCCGCGGTATCCGCGCGACACTCAGGCAGTGATGGGTTGGAAATAGTGCCGTCCGGCTGAGGCTGATAATGCACCTTGATAAACGCCAATAGCGCCCCCTTCCATGATAATCTGAATTAACTTAGACTTGAAAAATCCTTTATCGGCATGCTATTAGAAACTTGTAATTTCAGATAGTAAAATACACCAGGGTTAATATGTGCAGGACATCATGAGATAATATCAACTCATCAATACCCCTACCTAATTGTTAGAAACCCAACAAGCCACTCAATTAATAGGGCGAGAATGAATATCGAGTTCACTTCCGGCATTACAATATTTCACAGAGAATAGCTTCACCTGTTGTTTAAAAACATCAAACTCAGAAGAAATTTTGTTTTTATAACTTTCAAAATCCGCGTAGCATTTTTCATAATCTTGAAATATATTTTCAATTATCTTCTGAAAATCTTGCTCAAAGCTTTCGGCCGACTCATCAAGCTTATAACAAGATGGAACTGGCACGTCGACTTTATTCGCTGCGCTGCCTCTACGTCCGGTTACCACGCAGCACCCTGCCATAACAGCTTCTCGAGGAAATCGATCTTTCCCAGGATGATCACCAAAGTCGATATAAACTTTACTTCGTTCCAAAAGCTTCCTGACTTCAATTGCCGTCATATTCTTAATTGGGATGAATTTATAATCTGGATATCGACTAATCAGTTTGTTAGAGTATTTTTCGCCTTTCTTTGGATTGTAAGCAATGATATTTTCCCGTTTAATACTTTCATCTATATCTTTCAAATGCGTTTCATTCAAATAATCAGTCAACATGTCACAATGAATCCCTCTGGACTCAAGAAACATCCTTGCATACTCACTCTGCGACAGATGCTGGTAGTTTTTCATTGAACTGATAGATAAGCGATGGCCAGTTAAGATTGACTTAAAATGCCCTACATAGCGTCGTATAAACCAGTTATATTTTTTATGGCTAAAATAGTTATCTACCGAAAGCCACCAAATACAAATCTGTGCAGCACTAAAATTTTTCGCCAATGCGGTGGCAACTTCAGGGATAATAACAATGGCATTGTCACAAACGACATCTTTGTGCTGTGTCACTCTAACATTATAGTGAGCATATTGTTGAGGTAGCTGAAAACTAGTGTCCAGTGGGTAGTATACCATACTGGCATCAACACCGTTTCTGCCAAGAGCATCACAAAATTGGTGCAACAATTCAGGTCCACCAGTAATGCTACCACCAGGGCAACAAATATAAACTTTCTTATTCATAATAATGCCTTAAATATCATCAACCAAGCTAAACGCGGAACGGATTACCTGATGCATATCATAGTACTTGTACTCTGCAAGGCGACCGCCGAAGTACACATTCGCCTCATTCTTCGCCAACTCTCTATATTTTTTAAAGAGTGCCATATTCTTTTCATCGTTTACAGGATAGTAAGGCTCACTTCCTTCCTGCCACTCTTCAGGATATTCCTTTGTTACTACGGTATGTGGCGTCTCAACGGGATCAAAATGTTTATGCTCAATAATTCTGGTATACGGCACAGAGCTTTCGGTATAGTTGACGACCGCATTTCCCTGATAATTATCTGTATCATGTAGCGTCTCAGTTTCAAAACGCAAGGAGCGATATTCGAGCTTTCCAAATTCGTGCCCAAAGTATTCATCAATAGGTCCGGTGTAAATAACCTTATCCGCCAGAGAAGTAAAGTGCTCTCGATCCTCCAGGAAGTTTACTCCCATTCGCACCTCGATCCCGTCAAGCATTTTTTCTGCTATTTGAGTATATCCGCCAACAGGGATCCCTTGATAACGATCAGAAAAATAATTATTGTCATAGGTCATTCTTACCGGTAGACGTCTAATAATAAATGAGGGCAGCTCAGTGGCTTTACGCCCCCATTGTTTTTCCGTATAGCCTTTAATCAGAATTTCATAGATATCCCTACCAACCAGATTGATGGCCTGCTCTTCCAGGTTTTCCGGTTCTTTCCCGGCTAACTCCTGCCGCTGCTCATCAATTTTTTTCGCCGCCTCTGCCGGTGTTTTGACGCCCCAAAGCTGGTAAAACGTATTCATATTGAACGGCAGATTAAACAATTTCCCTTGGTAACTCGCCAACGGTGAATTGGTAAACCGGTTGAACTCCACAAATGAATTAACGAAGTCCCAAACTCTCTTATCGTTGGTATGGAATATGTGCGCACCATATTTATGAACATGCACACCATCATGATTCTCAGTGTAGATATTCCCGCCAATATGATTGCGACGTTCAAGAACAAGAACCTTTTTTCCTCTTTTATTTAATTCATAAGCACATGTTGCGCCAAAGAGGCCAGCCCCAACGATGAGGTAATCGTATTTCATTTTTTTTCCTTTCTGAAAAGAGGTATTTTGAATTTAATGATCGCGAAAAGCATTGAGAGCGTGACGAAAGACTCCGTTATTAACACGGAAATAGCGGCACCATCCTGCTTGAAGTAGTAGGCCAACGGGAACAATATGGAAACATTGAGCAGACCTGACATTATCAGTATTCTACTGAATATTTTTTTCTTGCCGAGAACCAGTAAAGTCTGAATTCCGAATACGTTACTCATGCAGATAACAATTGGAATGAAGGCTATAATTCTCAATACGGTAACTGTCGGCTCATAGTTTGCGCCATAAACAATCGTTACCAGCTGTGAGCTGAATATGAAGAGGAACAGGCTCGCCGACAAACCGATAACGGAAAGAATAACAAGAAGTTTTCGTATCACCGCGAAACCTAAACTCTTATCCTTCGCCATCGAAGAGTTAACTCGAGGGAAAAATGCCTGAGATACCGGTGAGATCAGCCCCTGTGCTGCCTGCCTGAGCTTATCCGCAGCAACGAAGTACCCCACAGCCGTGGGACCGGCAAGAAAACCAAGAATGACGGTAGTACTGGTTGTATAAAGGCTGATAGCGGCCGTTGATATAAAAACATGCCAACCTTCTTTGTACTCTCTTTTGATCTCACTCCACTCAGGTCTTACCCAAGTAATCCATTTGTTCTTCCAAATAAGGAATAATGCTATACCGCCGGCAAAAACGGATGTGATGCCATTGATTCCACCAGCCAGCCAAGTATCATCAGCATGTTGCACTAAAGAAAATACTAATGGAATTGTCGTTAGGCGGGCTGTTATATTGGAAAGTGCAATCCACCCCATCGTCTCTTTCCCCTGAAAAAGCCAGACAGGGAATAAAGCCGAACCAAAAACAGAAATGTAGCTTGCAATAAGTATCCAACGTAAATTGTACATTTCACTATTAAGTGAAATCAATCCAAATAAAATAACGCCCCCAAAAACACCCAGTAATAACTTGCAACTAATAACGTTCCAAAATATTTTACTTACATAGCGTTTATCGTCCTTATTAACCGCAATTTTCTGCGTGACGGAGAGGTTAAACCCGTAGTCAGTAAGAATGACGAAATACTGCGTAATCGCTAAAGCAAAACCCAGGCTACCATAGCCTGCAGGTTGTAAAACCCTAACTAAATAAGGAAGGGTTATTAATGGTATTATATAATTGACACCTTGTATGCCAACCAATGAAACTATATTCTTAAATATTTTCCTGTCCAATCCATTTCCCTCACAACAACACAAAAGTGCCCCTGTAATTATAAATATAGTGTTTCAACGATTTAATTATGAATCGATGAAAATACAGACTAGTCAGTCATAGTTTATGCGTTCCGCTCAACCTGTGGTCAAAATCCAACATGTTGCCAATAAGAACCAAAAACCAGATACCTTACACAACACCGCAGCCAGAATGATCTGATATTTGGGTTATCCGACAACGGCTTAACGCGGGTGAGGCACGCTACCGCCCTTGGCTTACAGAAGCCAAACTCTGATATGGACTCATCCAGTTGTTACAACTCACTAGGCTGCACTGACGCAACCACACCTTAATAAGTGAAAAATCAATAACATCCCCCTAAACCTGACATCGAGCCACACAAAAAAAGAGCGTGGGACGATGGTCAGACGTTGTCGCTGACATCAGTATGTTTATTCACAATAGACAGTTGGACATTCTATGACAGTCGACGACAGAAGTAACATAACGTATTGAAGCTAGAAAGAGCAGCGCCAGGCTGCTCTTTCAGAATAATACGCAGCTTTCACTTAGCTGCTTGATGATTTATTAACCTCGACTGCGGGCAAAATACTGCGCCACACGCAACACATCCTTCTCGTCCAACGTGCCGGAGTCGCTCAGCAGGGTAATCCAGGACTTGATGTAGGTGTACTTGGCAGAGGCCAGATCGCGCTGGGCGCTGTAGAGCTGCTGTTCGGCGTTGAGCACATCGACGTTGACGCGCTGCCCCGCCAACACGCTTTGCCGGGTCGCCGTCACCTGCGTGGTCGCCGACTTCACCGCCAGCTCGTAGGCCGCCAGCTTGGCACGACTGCTGATGCACAGATTGAACTGCTTGCGCAGATCGTTCAGCGTCGTGCCGACTTGCGTGTCCATTTCGGCCATCGCCTGGCCGTAGCGGGCCGCGGCCTGCCGGGTGGAGGCCGCCACGCCGCCGCCGGAGTAAATCGGCAGGCTCACCTGCACGCCGATGCTGTCGGTACGATATTTCTGGTTAACCGTGTTATCGCTACTGGAGTCGTTTTCCGAATGCGAAGCGTAAAGTTGCACGTTCGGCATAAAGCCGGCGCGGTTTCTCTCCACTTCGTATTTCGCCGCATCGACGCCATGGCGCGAGGCGGCCAGCACTGGGTTATTTTCCAGAGCGATCTTTTGCCACTCTTCAAACTTCGACGGGATCAGCGGCGCCACCTTGAATTGCCCTGGCCGTAAGCTCTGCAGCTCATCCAATTGATTCAACGGCACGCCGATGATCACCTCCAGCTCACGCTGCGCAGCGTCCAGCGCGTCACGCGCTTCTATCACCTGCGCCTCTGCCAGGCTGTAGCGCGCCTGCGTTTCGGAGACGTCGGTCAGGGTCCCCTCACCCGCGCTCATCAGACGATCGTTCAACGCCAACTGTTCTTTATAAGCTGCTTTCTGCGCCTCGGCCAAGGCGATTTGATCTTTGGCATAGGCCACTTCGACATACGCGCTGATCACCCTCACCGCCAGATCGAGCAGTTTGCCGCGATAGCGCTCATCCGACATCATCGTCTGCGCCACGCCGCCTTTATAACGTGCATAGGCCTCATAATCGAACAGCGGCTGCGTCAGCGTCACCGAGCTGGAGTAGCTGCGGTACTGCTGGCGCCGCGTCGCTTCCGTAATGTTGCCAAAGAAGTCGCTTTGTGGATATTTCTGGGTTTGCCAGTTACGCGGCGAATTCTGGTAATTCAGCGATACCTTCGGCAGCAGCCCCGCCCTGCCGATATTTTCGTTTTCATCTCCCGCTTCTTTCTCTTTTATAGCCGCCCGAAAAGTCGGGTCCTTTTCTAATGCCAGCGAATATGCGTCTAAAATCCCTATCGAATAAACCGGCGCAGACATCGCAAACAAAAGGGTGCCGATAACCAGACCGGCAGCCTGTCGTTTTGAATGAATCAAAATTATTCCTCGGTTAATGAAGTATGAGCGCGATCCAAAATAGGTTTAAACAGATAGCTCAGCAGCGAGCGCGACCCCGTTTTCACGAACACCTCCACCGGCATCCCCGGCTTGATGTCCTCGCCACTGAGCATTTTCATGCCCTCCGGCGAGACCGTGACCTGCATCTGGTAGTAGGGTTCGCCATTGGTTTTGTCGACCAGACGGTCGGCGGAAACCAACGTGACCGTTCCCGGAATTTTCGGGGTTTTGTTTTGGTTGAAGGCGGTAAACATCAGATCCACCGGCAACCCGTTGTACACCTTATCGATCAGGTCGACTTTGAGGCGAGAATCCACCACCAAAGTCGCCTGGCTGGGCACAACGTCCATCAGGTGGTCACCCGCTCCCACGACGCCCCCCTGAGTGAAGATATTCAATCCGACCACGGTGCCGTCCACCGGTGAGGTGATGGCGGTGTTGCCCAGATCGAAATCGGCCATTTGCAGCTTGTTGCGGAACTCGCTGGCGTCCATTTGGGTTTGCGCCAGCTGCGTTCTGACCTCGCGCTGATAATCAGCAAAGCGCTGATCGATGCGTTGCTGAGATTCCTGCAGTTGCTTTTGCAATTGGCCAATCCGCCCGACGGTTTCGTCGATACTGCTGTTCACCTCGGCGAACTGGCGTTGAATTTCCAGGTAGCGGTTGCGCGGCAGGTATCCGTCCGCGGCCAACTGCTTCATGCTGTTCATCTGTTCACGCAAACTGGAAAGCTGGATCTGTTTATTGGCACGCGAATCCTGCAGGCCTTTCAACTGGAAGCGGATCCCGTCCATCGACTGCTTATAGCCGTCTATTTCACTTTGCAGCCCTTGGCGGCGGGAAGCGAACAGCTGCGTTTGCAGCGCAATAATCTCCGCGACGCGCGGCTGATCCTTGATCTTGGCGAAGATCGGGGAAAACGTGACATTGCCCAGCCCGTCCCGTTCAGCAAGCAGGCGCCCTTCGGTAGCCAAGGTGGTGTAGTACTGATCGCGCAGCGAATCGACCTGCGCTTGCGCCTGCACCTGGCTCAGTTGCACCAGCACCTCGCCGGCTTTCACCTTATCGCCGTCTTTCACCGCGATATTTTTGATGATGCCACTGGCCGGAGCCTGCACCGTTTTACGATTGCCGGAAACGGTTACCGAGCCCGGCGACGCCACCCCTTTATCCAGAGGCGCAAACGCCGCCCAGGCCAAGAAGCCGAACACGCCCACCCCCAGCGCCAACCACCCCAGGCGGGTATAACGACGCTCATCCAACGGGATCTGTTCTGAGTACGAGTCATGCGGCTCGCCAATATGCGTAGACATACCAACTCCTTTGACTGCCGGCGACGCAACGGCGCCGCCAGGCGAGTTCACGGCTTAATTAGTTTGAGTTTTAGGGATATCGCCTTCATCCGGCTCGGAGTTCACCGCACGCACCGCCTGCGGAGGCACCTGCGCTTTTTGCGCATTCGCCAGGGCCTGCAATACCTGCTGCGTTGGGCCAAACGCATTGACATTCCCGTTAACCAGCAGCAACAGCTTGTTGGTCATCGCCAGCAGATTGGTGCGGTGAGTAATCAGGATCACCGTTTTATTGCGCTGTTTAAGGAACGTAATGGCCTGGTTCAACGCCCGTTCACCGGCATCGTCCAGATTGGAGTTGGGTTCATCCAGCACGATAAGAGAGGGATCGCCATACAGCGCACGTGCCAAACCGATACGCTGTTTCTGGCCGCCGGACAACCCGGCGCCACCGCTGCCGATCACCGAATCATAGCCATTGGGAAAGCGCAGAATCAGCTCATGCACGCCGGCCAACTTGGCGGCCTCAATCACTTTCTCCGAGTCCAGCTCGTTGAAGCGGGCGATGTTCTCCGCGATGCTGCCGGCGAACAGCTCAATATCCTGCGGCAGATAACCGATATAGGGCCCCAACTCGTCCTTGTTCCACTGGTAGATGTCGGCATTGTCCAGTCGCACAATGCCTTCACTGACCGGCCAGATGCCGACCAATAGACGCGCCAGCGTCGATTTGCCGGAGGCGCTTGGCCCAATAATCCCCAACACGTCTCCCGGCTGAACGGCGAAACTGACGTTATGCAATACCGCGCTCCCCTTCGAGCCCGGCGGCGTAGCGGTCACCCCTTCAACGGAAACCACCCCTTCCGGACGCGGCAGCGACATGCCGGTACCGCGAGGCGGATGCTGTTCCAGCAGGCGCACCAGACGCTGATAAGCCAGCTTGGCGGAGCTCCAGCTTTTCCATACGTTAATCACTTGCTCAATCGGCGCCAGCGTACGCCCCATCAAGATGGAACCGGCGATCATCATGCCCGGCGTGATGTGCCCATCGATCGCCAGCCAGCCCCCCAGCCCCAAAACCAGCGACTGGAGCGACAAACGCACAAACTTGGTGATCGATGTCACCCGCGATGCCCGCTCGCTGGCGATACGCTGACTATTCAGGAAGCGCTGGTGTAAACCGAACCAGCGTCCCTTCAGGTTAGGCAGCATCCCCAGTGCTTCGATCACTTCGGCATTGCGCAAATTCGTGCTGGCCAGATTGCCTGACATGATTGAAAGCCGGCTGGCATCCGCCAGCGGCTTCTTCGACACCACTTCGTTGATCACCGCCAGGGCGATCAACAGCAAGGAGCCCACCAGGGCGAACAACCCCAACCAAGGGTTAAACAGGAAAATCACCAGCAGATAGATCGGGAACCAGGGCGCATCGAAGAAGGCAAACAGCGCACTACCGGTCAGGAATTGGCGCACGTTGGTCAGATCGCTCAGCATCTGGCCGGCATCTGACGAGCCGTTCTTTAAATTCGCCTCGTAAGCCGCCGTATAAATGCGCGTATTGAGGCGCATGTCCAGCTGGCTGCCGATGCGGATCACCACCATGCTGCGTACGTATTCCAGCAAGGACATCATGCCGAACATACCCAGCATGATCAGCGTCAGCATTAACAGCGTGATTTCATTGCGCGAAGGCAGCACCCGGTCGTAAACCTGGAGCATGTAAATGGAAGGAACCAGCATTAACAGGTTAATAAACGCAGTAAATATACCAACGGTCCAGAAGACTTTGCTGCGTGTACGTATAACATCCGCAATTTCGTTGCGCGGGATAAATTGATTCACGTTCTGCCCTTACATCATGTGCACTGTCAGTCCAATCCGCATTGACCCCCTCCCTAAAGAAATTCCTAAAAAAAGAATTATCCCGAGAAGGCTCACCCCAAAGAAATGCCCGAGACTGCAGATACTTTCGTTAACTATAGGTAGAGAAAGTGAAAACCGGCAAGGTGGGCCATAAAAAAAAAGCCGGTCACAAAGATAAAACAAACCATGACAAAACAATGAGATACAGAAGAGCAAAGATAAGAGGGGAAGATAACGAAATGGAATAACTTAGAGAGGATGACGCCGCTCACAAAATTAAACATGCGGGGGATTACGCCCCCGCATTATTTAATTCCCAATAGTCCCATGAGGAATTATTGGTTATTGCAACTTTACCCTTAGGCGTAGTGCAGAGTATCCACCAATTGCTGGTGGTTCTGGCCGGTCAGGTAAATAACCGTGTCGTTGGCATCCAGCGTGTGGTTATTGTTGTTATCAATAATCACATAGGAGTCAGCATTGTTACCTGTACCGCTGAACACCACCGAGGCCACACCCACTTTCGCCGTCAGCGAGTTTGGATTGCTCAGGCCCAGGATACCGCCCAACAGGCCGACAACGCCGGTGGTCAGACCGCCAACCAACGAGCCTAACAGTGCATCCAACGTATCTGCAGCGCGAGTACCGTAATCCGCCACCGCAGTACCTGTATTGGACAGGGTCAGCCCGGAAGCAGCATCAACGATCTTGTCTTTCGCGGTGCTGAAGTCGGTGATGGTGACCCCCGCCTGCGAGTTACTGGATTTCAGATCGTAAGTATTCGCTCCGTTACCGCCAGTCAGCGTGGTGTTACCCAGCACGTTGAAGCTGTCGGTCGTCGACGTTCCTTCCACCGTCAATTGGTAACCGTTCAGACCCAGCGTGTTCAGCAGCGGAGTCAGCAGCGCCGTGGTAGCCGCACTCAACGGCAAGGCTTTCAGCAGTTGCACGATAATACCGTCACCGGTACCCGCATGGCTTGAATCCAGGTTCAAACCGCCGGTATTGGTAGAGGCATTGATGTCACGCACGTTGCTGTAGCCCGCGCCCACGGTCAGGTTCAGCGCATGGTCGCCGGTCACATTAACAGTCTGAACCTGCGCATTGGTGCCGGCCAGAGACAGAATGTTGTTGAACGAACCCGTACCGCCGGAAGCCACGTTCACCGTTGTCAGCGCAGTGCCCAACAGGGCGCTGCTGCTGCTGTTCAGGCTGATGGCGCCGGCATTCACGTTGGCAGAGCTCACCGCATCGAAGTTGATGTTGAAGTGATCGGTGGCGTTCTGCACGAAGGTGAAGTTCAGCGTACTGGCTGAGGTCGCGTCCCCTTTCACTTCCAGCTGCGCAGCATTGCCGCCGGCGGCGTTGATGACGTTGACATTAGCCAGGCCGGAGATCACGAAGCCTTGCGTACCCAGGTTGGTCGCCGCCGCGTTCTGGGTGACCGTGCCCCCCGTGGTGCCTTCCACCGTGGACGTGCCGTTGGTCAGGCCGAAGTCGAAGGTGTTGGTTGGCGTAGTGACGGTAGTGGTAGTCGGTGAGCCAATCAGCGGTGTCGTAATCAGCGTGCCGACAGACTTACCGATGTAACCGGTCAGATCAATCTGCTCGAAGTTCGAGAAGTTATTGGCGTTGCTGGTCACCGTACTGGTGCGCACGCCCAGGGCGTTCTGGTTAGTCACGACGGTTTTGGTGATGAAGTTGGCGGAGATGGAGTCCGTCCCTGCGCCGCCGTCAGCCTTAACCGTGTTCGCGACAGTGTTCGCCCCACCGGAAACACCGTTACCCGCCCAGTGCAGGCTATCGTTGCCAGCGCCGAGGTTAAACTGTGCGGTACCGGTCGCGATATTAGCCGTCGAAGTAACAACCACGTTATCTGCACCCGAACTGGCGTTCAGAATCACATTGCCGTTGTTGACGGTGACAGCAACCCCTGGGTTGACGCCATTGTCAGACAGGTTCACCGTTGCCGCGCTGGTGCCGTTGATGGTCAGGTTGGCCAAGTGATCGGCGAACTTCAGGTTGACCAGGCTGGCGGCGTTGGCGTTCAACACCACGTTGGTCAACACCGCGGTCTCCGCATTGCTCAACGCATGGCTGGCGCCGGTATTGACGGTGCCGGTGCCGTTGCCGCCCCCCGCCGTAACAGACAGATTGGCATTAGTTTTATACAACAAGCTGGTGCCGATATCGAATTCGAAAGCATGCTGTTGAGTTACGGTTGCCGCATCCGTCGCGGTCGAAGAGCGCAGATCATTAATAATCGCTTGGGTAATGATCCCTTTGTCTGAGCCCAATGCACTGTAAATAGCCAGTTGGGCCGTCGTGGCGGCAACACCATGCACTGCGGTGAAAACATGCTGGATAAAATCAGTGCCGGTTAACTGCCCGCCCTTACGTTGGAACTCGGAAGAACTAACCAGGTTACCGATCAATGAGTTATATGACATGCCGGCAGCTAACGCTTTGCTCCAGGTGTCTAACCCGGAAGCATCAACACCACGTTCCGGAACGCCCAGGTAGACAGCTGCGATTTGTTCCTGGAACGCCAATCCTGGGAGATGGCCTGGTTGGTACACGGTCGTAGCGCTATTGAAATGTTGCTGCGCCGTCAGATCGCCGGCCGCGACGGTGCCACGCAATGCCTGGATAATATCAACCACCAGATCGGCACGAGTCGCGCCCCCCTGCAGCAATGACAGGAAGCTGGCAGATTCGGCAGAGGATGGCGCACGCTCGTAACCAAATTGGAACAGACGGGCGATAAATGCGTCGTCACTCAGCGAAGTCAGGTAAGAACGCCCCGCAATGTTGGCGGCCGCAGCCTGAGTGATCGTCATCCCGGCATTGATTTTAGCGCCAAAATAGTTGACGGCATCGGCCGTCACGGTCGAACCGATAACATGCAAAATAGCTTGAATATCCGATGCACCCTGCCCTAAGGCAGCGGAGGCCGTCGAAGGATATAGCAACGTGTTAACCGTGTTTTGGAATGCGGTCTGTTGAGCCAATATCGTGGCGTCGCTACCGCTGTAGTTCAGCAACCCGCTGACGACATTGGAAACCGCCGAACTCAGGGTGTTGCCATTCAGGAAATCAGTCAGTTGTTGAGATGTGGCGGCAGAACCGTACTCACGAGTATAGATAATCTGCAGAATTTCCGAGTCGGTTTTCCCAGAATAGAGCGCATTCCCGCCGGAAGAGCTGATGAAGAACTGTGCCAGTTGCGCTGCGGTTTGTGTGCCACCTTCGAGCTGCTGCCCATAGGTATTGATCTCGGTCAGAGACGGAGTACGTCCCAAAACCGAATAGTAGATCGCCGCCGCCTGCTGCTGAGATGCTAGAGAAGCCATAAAAAACTCCTAATCTAAGTGAGATAAGGTAAAAAGAACGTTCCACACAACTTTCGATGTTCAGCAACATAAACTTAGCTGCTGAATTTAAAGAAGTTTGGTCTTGCCTGTAAACTCAACATCAAATTAATAGCAATAAAATCAATTCCAGCCAAATAACTCTCCTAAACGCGCCCATAGTTATTTACTGAGTAAAGTATCTGATGACCGGATCTGTCAAGGAACGCAATGAGATTATTGTTACATCAATTAAAGGCAGCACATCTAACGGTAAGGCGATGGTTAATAAGATAATTTGTTTAAACTTCGAATAAAATGGCAATGATATTGCCATTTTCATATAAAGATCGCTTCAGTGATGGCTCAAACCTAAGTTAGACAGAGAAAAACCATACTAAATAGAGAGGATTTTTTTCAGACGTGCAATGCCGGTTAGTCGCCGCGGAGGGATGGGGGATAGGGGCATAAGTGATATAAAGATAAAAACTATCTCATTGAAGAATAAAGATATTACATGAACGTTGAAAAGTTGGAGCACGATGATGAAGGCGGGAAACAGGCATAAAAAAAGCATCTTCATCGATGGTGATGAAGATGCCCATAGATAATACCGATAGAAATGAATCAGGTAATCGCAGCAAACATGCTCAGAGAGGCATCGCTTTGACCAAGCTGGACTTAACTCGTCTGCCAAAGTGGATCGATGGCAACTCGATATATTTGTATACCAAATATGAAACCGGCAAAGTTAAAATCGCCCCGACACTCCCCCAAAAATAGCGAGCGCCATTGTCGAGATTAGCTGTCAGATGTTCGAATACAATCAACAGGCTAGGATGAATCAGATAAATAGAGTAACTAATAACACCCATGAGCACCATGAATTTGTTATGAATTTTGAGCCGCGTTGTCAACAGGATGAACAGCAGCATGCTGAGATAATACGTCAAAGTATATCTCATCGTATGCCCGGGCTCCGAACCATAGGAATAGAAACTGACTAGCGGAATGACGCAAGCAAAAATCGCGATATAGTAAATCGCCTGTTTTTTAGCGAATAGATCGCCTTCCAACAAATATGAACGCCATAAACCGCCAAACATCATGAGTGACAATGCAAGCGGCAGAGCAACAGGAAATGCAGCATCCAGCTTATGTCTGGCAACTCCCATCGCCAGAGCAACAGCCAACATGACAAGCGCAGAAATAAAATTGAATCTTACCTTGTTGAGTAACCCCAGGATGAAGGCGAATACACACATGATGTAAAAGACCAGTTCAATAAACAGCGTCCAATATACGCCGACAATATCTTTCACGTGCAAAGCCGTTTGAAACATGGTGATGTTGGCCAAAATTTTCCGCAAGGGGAACTGCTCACCAAAGCAGTAAGAAACAACAAGATACAATAACAACGAGAACCAATATCCAGGGTAAAGCCTGAAAAAGCGCGAGATAAAGAAAGCTTGAACACCGCCGTTTTCACGACGAAAACTAAAGGGAATGATAAACCCGCTGATAATAAAAAATAATACGACACCTATTTTACCGACATCAAAAACATGGGAAAAAACATACTTATCGTAACCGTAAATCGGCACCAAAAAATGGGCAACAACTACACTTATCGCCGCAATCCCTCGTATCGAGTCTACATAATCCAAACGAACAGGAGTTTTATTGTCAGCGGTGGTTTTCGCCTGTTTATCTATTTGCATAGAAACCACCTGATGTTGAGAAAAATATTTATCAGTCATAATCCAGGAAAAATAAAAGCCCAAAATAGTAAAAAAAACATTAACGCGTCGGCGATGATATAGGCTTATCGGATAACATCAACACGGGAGTATCTCCTTGCAACACAGTTTTCTGGCTGTTTAACTCAATCAACGGTTGGGCGGCAGACTCTTTCGTCTTCTGTACTGGCGCGCTGCTGATTAATGCTCTCAAACCATTTGCCTGAGCTGAAGGTTGCACCACTTGCGGTTTTTGCCAATAGAGCATCGCATACTGATTACCGCTTCCCTTCAACGCAATACTTATCACACCGTCAGACGATACTTTGTAGTCACTTACGGTGAAATCGCGCGCTACCTTGGCAATTTTTTCGTAAGCCAGTGCAGCGGCTTTTGGTTGTTCATGTCGATTAAACAGACCAAAACGGTGTTCGTTGATTGCCGGATTATCACCATCATCAATAAGATCATACCACCAAATACCTTTGATATACGGTCGCGATTTAGCCAACATCGTATACTTAACAACGTATTGCGCAGCAGCAGCATCACTCAACCCGCCGGGGCCATTGTAAGTCGGCACCCCCATCTCTGTAATATAAACAGGGACTGTTTTTTGGGCGATGGCTTTTATCTTCTGTTCAAATTTGTCGATAGCGTTAAGATTATCCTCAGGTGCTCTTAAGGCTAAATCGGGTAAGCGGTAAGAATAAGGATGCACCGAAATACCATCGATGCTATTCAGGATGCCCAACTGCATGAGTCGTTTGAACCAGTTGAACCCTTCTGGCCCGATCGGACTAAGCGAACCGGCGAGAACGATGGCATCGGGGTCAGCCCGTTTGACGGCGGCGGAAGTCTTCTTAACCAGTTCAGCAAACACCTCCGGCGGTGGAACAGCTGTCTTCTTGCTCGTGCCCGTCCCTACAGTCCACTCATTCCAAACTTCGTAATATTTTACCTTTCCTTTAAAGCGCTTTGCGGTCCAGTATGCATAATTGGCAAATCCATCGATAGCCGCAGGCGTGGTGGGGTAGTCTGGTGCGTTATAGGCGGTATTGCCGTAGGCAAGAATAAGTAAAGAATTCAACCCATACTGAGAGAGGCCGTATTGATAAGCATCATCTTCCTTGGTCAATGGGCCGGTGACGTTCATCACGCCAGACGTTTGCTCCACCGCCGCCCATAAATATCCGGCTCGGAAAGAAGTAAAGCCATACTCTTTGATTAAAGACAGATAGCTGTCTGTAAGTTTGGGGTAGTGACGTAAATGAACGTTCACACCCACTTCAAACGCATTCGCGTTTCCGTATAAACCGAACAATAACGCGCCCGCAACCGCGCATGCTTTTACTATTCTCGCATAGCCTTTTACGGGGCTACGTGTGGTACCAGGCTGGATTTTCAACGCGACCTCCCGCACGCCCCAGGCAACCTGTTGGACAGGAAGCCCGATGAGGCAATTTACCATCAGAGTAATTAATAAGCTGTTTTACTGACGAACCCTTTAAATATCGTCAAGAAAACAATCTTTACATCCAACCAAACGCTCCAGTTCCGAATGTAATCAAGGTCAAATTCAACACGCTTTTCCATTTTATCCAGTGTGTCGGTTTCACCCCGCCAGCCATTTATCTGGGCCCAACCTGTGATGCCAGGCTTCATTTTATGCCGCAGCATATAACCCTTGATCAACTTACGATACTGCTCATTATGCGCAACGGCGTGAGGGCGTGGCCCTACAATCGACATGTCGCCTTTCAGCACATTGATAAATTGAGGCAGCTCATCGAGTGAAGTACGGCGCAGAAATGCCCCCACCGGTGTCACCCGCGAATCGCCCTTTGTCGCCTGAACGACTTTATCGCCATTCTCCATTACCTTCATGGAGCGGAACTTCCACACTTCAATCGCCTTGCCATCCATGCCGTATCGGCGCTGTTTGAAAATCACCGGGCCAGGAGAAGTAAACTTCACTGCGGCTGAAATCAACACCAGTACCGGTGAAATAAAGAGCAGGATAAAAATGGAGAGAACAATATCTTCCACCCGCTTTATCACCTGGTTAATACCACTCATTGGTGTATCAAACAACGAGACAACGGATACGCCGTTAATTTCTTCCGAGCGCGACTGCAACATATTAAAGGTGAATATGTCTGGAATCAGCATCACGGAACACGTGGTATCGGAAAGTTCAGTCACCGTATCCTTGATCAGCTTTTCTTGCTCCATAGGCATCGCGATATAAATCCGATCAATTCGACCACACTTAGCGTCCTCAATTAGTTGCGCTAAATCGCCACGGCGTTCGATCACACTGTCCAATGGCTCTGCACTGTCATCATAGATACCCAGTACCCGGAATCCCATCCAATGCGCATCACTCAACGTTTCCGCGAGCCGAATACCAACCGGCATCGATCCCATGATGGCGATATTACGGGTGTTAAATCCTAAATTCCGCATATATCCCAGCATCAAACGGATAGTGCTGCGTGTAATGACTAAACCGCAGCAAACAAATAAGTACCATTGAATATATACTATATATTCATTATTAAAATCATTGACAAATGCAACAGCGCCCGAAGTCATCACCAAGCTTATCGTCCAGTTTTGGATAATAAGCCGAATCTCTAACCCTGCTCGCACACCGCGCCAGGAACGATAAAAATCCGTAATGCCGCCGATCATTTGAAATATCACAATCGACGTTAATACCATAACCCAGTGTTGTATGGCGAAGCGCGTTCCTGAAATCAGACAGGATAAGTAGAGCCCGCAAAAAACGATAAAAATATCGGAAAATCGTTGCAACATTGATGTCAGGGACGCATTGGTATGCAAACTCCCACGACGGAAACCATTCATAGATAACGGCCTATTCGCTAGCATAGTATAGATGCCTTTTGTTAGTTTTCTCTGGTACCTATATTCCTAAAGCCGGGGCAATACAGCCCCGAACTTCCAATATAGCGTAAGTGCAGAGTTTAACTGCGGAGCAAGGCAAGAATTTCCTCTGTTTTCTGCTGCATCAATGACGGATTCGCCCGCGACTCAACGTTTAAGCGAACCACCGGCTCCGTGTTCGAGCTGCGTAAGTTGAATCGCCAGTCAGAAAACTCCAAACTGATACCATCGGTGTGATCGAACAGCAGCGCATCAGACCGATAGCATTCCAGGACTTTATCAATCGATGCCTGAGGATCTTGCAGATGGCTGTTAATCTCCCCGGAAGCCGGGTAGGCAGCCATGCGATCAGCCACCAATTGTCCGAGGGACATATTCTTCAGACAAAGCAATTCGGCAACCAAGAGCCATGGGATCATGCCGCTATCGCAATAAGAAAACTCGCGGAAATAGTGGTGAGCACTCATCTCACCGCCATAGACAGCATCTTCCTTACGCATGCGTTCCTTGATAAAGGCATGGCCGGTTTTCGACATGACAGGCACGCCACCGCTGGCGTTGACCACATCAATCGTGTTCCAGCTTAAGCGCGGATCGTGAATGATTTTGGCACCGGTTTCTTTCTCCAGAAACGCCGCAGCCAGAAGGCCAACAATATAGTAACCTTCAATAAAGCCGCCCTTCTCGTCAAACAGGAAGCAACGATCGAAGTCGCCATCAAACGCAATGCCCATATCGGCACCATGCGCGCGAACCGCTTGCGCCGTATCTTCACGACACTCAGGCAACAGAGGATTAGGAATACCGTTAGGGAAATTACCATCCGGCTGATGGTGAACCTTGATAAATTCGACCGGAACTTGCAGTTGCTTGAAACGTGCTTCAATGGCATCGATCACATGCCCTGCTGCACCATTGCCGGAATTGACCACCAGTTTAAGCGGCTTCAGATTTTTGACATCGATATAGCCTAGCAGGTGCTCAATATAGGCATCCTCTACGGAAATCTTACGGTAGCTGCCACGCGCAGAGGGATCCACTTCGGCAAACTCGTTCCCTTCGGCCAATCGCTGAATATCGCGTAAGCCGGTATCACCGCTGATCGGTTTGGCCTGGCTTCTCACCAGCTTCATGCCATTGTAATCCATAGGATTGTGGCTGGCGGTCACTTCAATGCCACCATCAATACCCAAATGGAAAGTCGCGAAATAAATCTCCTCGGTACCGCTGAGCCCGATATCCAGTACGTCAACGCCGGCATCACGCAAACCTTCAGCCAGCGCCAGTTTTAGCTCTTCACTGGTCAAACGAACATCGCCACCAACCACAACTTCGCGTGGTTGCAAAAACTCACCGTAAGCCCGACCGATACGATAGGCAATATCCGTATTTAACTCCTCACCTAACCGGCCACGAATGTCGTATGCTTTGAAACAAGTTAAAGTTTGAGTCATCCAAAAATCCTTACCAAAAAAATTCACGAAAACATGTCACGCTTAAGACACATCACCGTTATTTGTATTTTCCATTATCATCAATGCGAATAATATCGTCTTCACCCAAATAAGAGCCGGATTGAATTTCAATCAAATCCAATGCAATTTTTCCTGGGTTCTCTAATGAGTGTTCAGTACCTAATGGAATATAAATAGATTCGTTTTCAGTTACAAACTTTGTCTCACCGCCTTTTATAACTTTGGCGGTACCAGAAACGACCACCCAATGCTCTGAACGGTGATGGTGCATCTGCAATGAGAGTTTCTCGCCAGGTTTAACCGTTATCTTACGTACCTGAAAACGCTCGCCTTGCGCAATGGCGTCATGCTTGCCCCATGGGCGGTAGACCTCACGATGCTGCTTGCATTCCGAACGCTGTCCACGTTTCAGATGATTGACGATCTCTTTAACGTCTTGCACTTTATCTTTATTCGAGATCAACACAGCATCTTTGGTTTCAACGATAACCAAGTTATCTACACCTACCGTTGCGACCAATTTATGTTCGGCACGAATATAGTTATTTGAACAATCATGTTGCAACACATCACCAAAGGTGCTGTTGCCGTTTGCATCTTTCGCACTGATGTCCCAAAGCGCCGACCAGGAACCGACATCGCTCCACCCCGCATCCAACGGCACCACGATGGCATCCGCTGTCTGCTCCATCACCGCATAGTCTATGGACTCATCCGGGCAAAGAATGAAGGCTTCGCGATCGACACGGACAAAATCCAGATCCGGCGCCGTATGCAGCAAGGCCTGCCGACACGCAGCCAAAATATCCGGACGAAATTTATTCAACTCCTCGAGATAACGGCTGGCTTTAAACAGGAACATCCCGCTGTTCCATAAGTATTCTCCGCTGGCAAGATACTCTTTAGCCGTCGACAGATTCGGTTTTTCAACAAAGCGGGACACCCGAGAGGCATGCGCCCCATCAATACTTTCACCTTTATGGATATAACCATACCCTGTTTCCGGACCGGTCGGCACAATCCCGAAGGTCGCCAGTTTTCCTGCTTCAGCATAAGGCACCGCTTGCAATACAGCCGTACGGAATGCTTCCTCATTCTGGATAACATGATCTGCTGCCAAAACCAGCAATAAGGGATCTTCGCCGCCAGCGGTCGCCTGCAACGCGGCCAGTGCAATGGCCGGTGCCGTATTGCGCCCAACCGGCTCCAAAATAATGTTGTGGGATAAACGAGTAATCTGTCGCAACTGTTCTGCAACAATAAAACGGTGCTCTTCATTGCAGATCACCAGCGGATTTGATATCTCCAACCCATCAAGTCTGTTGACCGTGGTTTGCAACATGGAAAATTCACTGCACAACGCTAAAAACTGTTTCGGAAATAATTCTCTTGAGAGAGGCCATAAACGGCTTCCGGTACCGCCAGCCATAATTACAGGATAAATATTACTCATAATAAATCTCACCGATCAGTATTTTATGGTTTTCGCGGTATTGAACTCATGCCATTTGGCATTAATGTATTCGGTCAGCTCACTGCGAAAACGTTCCGCAGAGAATTTGCAGGCTTGAGTACGACAGTCAACAGGGCTGATTTGGTCCTGTATTTTCTCAAATTGCTCTACGGCAGCGACCAACGAAGGGACCGTTTGTTCCGAGAAGAAAAGCCCGGTAGGATTACTGACGCCAAACGGACGCACGGTTTCCAACGCGCCACCTTTACCGAAGGTGATAACGGGTGTTCCGCATGCCTGCGCCTCTACCGGCGTAATGCCGAAGTCTTCTTCAGCAGCGAAAACAAACGCTTTGGCTCTGGACATGTGATCCTGCAATACCTCATTGCTCTGGTACCCCAGGATCTCAACGTTTTTGCCCGCTTTGGCTTTGATCTTCGCCATCTCCGAGCCGTCGCCTATCACGATCAGCTTCTTGTCAGGCATCGCACTGAAAGCTTCAACGATCAAGTCCATGCGCTTATAAGGGACCATTCGCGACGCCGTAAAATAGAAATCATCCTTGTTTTCATTAAGTAAGAATCGATCCACATCAACAGGTGGATAAATAACGTCGGCTTCACGGCCATACACTTTCTTAATACGACGCGCAATAAACTGTGAATTAGCGATAAAATGGTCGACGCCGTTAGCGGTACGATAGTCCCACATGCGAATTTTGTGCAGCAACCATTTAGCCAACCGCCCTTTCATGCCCTTCATCAAGTTAGCTTCGCGCAGGTATTGATGCTGCAGATCCCAGGCATAACGGATGGGCGAATGCACATAGCTGATATGCAGCTGATCGGGTCCAGTCAGAACGCCTTTGGCCACAGCATGACTGCTGGATAGCACGACATCATGAGAGGAGACATCAAGCTGCTCAATAGCCAACGGCATCAGAGGCAAATACTTTTGGTAGCTGGTCTTGGCTTTCGGTAGATTTTGTATGAATGTGGTTGTGGCATGCTTGTTGTGAATCTGTTGTCGAGCGGCATCCGACAAAAAATCGACCACGGAATAGAGAGTAGAATCGGGATATATGTCAATAAACTCTTTTATTACGCGCTCAGCCCCTGCGTAGGTCACCAACCAATCGGCTACGACCCCGACATTTAACGACTTCTGTTCAGACATACCTCTCCCCAACTCACCTTAAATTTGAAATCCCAATACAAGAATACTCTTCACTAATGATTCGGCTTTTCTGAATCGCTGAATGATATCTTCTCAACGTCTCTTCAGATATGCCAGGCATCCGCAATTTCATAATAACGTTCTACAATTACCGAATGCCTAATATTCTAGCGCTATCTCAACTGAGTGATAATATTTTCCAACTTCCTGGCCGATTCAAGCCAGGAATAATGACCGATGTTGTTGTAGCCTTTCTCTTTGAGCTGTTCGCGCAACGATTCATCGTTGATAATTCTATTCAGTGCATCAACCATTTCCTGATGCTTATACGGGTTAAAATACAGGGCACTATCCGCCAATACTTCGGGTAAGGAGGCCTGGTTCGACGAAACGACGGGACATCCGCAAGCCTGGGCTTCCAATGGAGGAATACCAAAGCCTTCATAGAACGAAGGAAAAACAAACGCTAAAGCGCGTTGGTAAATCGCCACCAACTCTTCATCGGTGACTCGCCCTAAGAATTCAACATTCTTCATGGCGTTCTCATCATTGCCAGAGAAATCCATGCCTGAAAAATTTTTATTCTTTCCACCGATAATCTTAAGTTTAACATCCGAATTTTGACATGCGGCAGAAAAAGCGGCCAGTAAACCATGAAAATTCTTATGATAGTTAGGCGACGAAACCGCCAGCAGAAAACGCTCATCAGTATTGCTGGCACTCTCGACACTTCTGCGAGAAAAAAGATCGGATACGGCATTGGCGATCACAAAGGTATTTTTCGGATTGTAACCATAAGTCGTCGTAATTTCTTTTTTAGAAAATTCACTAACGGTCAATAGTGCACGGCTGTTTTTTAGCATGATGGGAATCAGCAGGTTATACATCAACCGAAACTTTCTAGAATAGCTCTGCGGGAATTTCTTATAAGTCACGTCATGATGAGTCACGACCTTATTCTTATACCACAGCGGCGCAGTATTCCCTAAATTGATCAACAATGGATTGCCATTGGCTTTCAGATATTTTGGCAGGTCACGTTGTTCCCATTGATGCCCGGTTCGATGTCCAACCACCTTTACATTGAGCAACTCAGCAGCTTTCGTATTCTTTATATCACCAGGTGAAACAAAAAAGATATCGTCGCGTAGTTCCCGTAGCGCCAGGCTAATCTGTTCGGCAAAGCGCTGCACCCCTGTTAACTCTTGTGTGAGAAATCGTGCATTAACAACAATCATATATACCTCTATGACGACGCCACTATACAATTCAAGCTTATCGTGTCTGCGCTTGGAGCCTTTGGGCATCAGCCATCTTAGAAAACTCATCTTGTCTAAATGACAAAAGCAAAGCAGAAATAATAATCGAGAAAACATACCCTGGATAATTAGTAATCGGGTTGTTATAAACTAAGTTGATAGATAGCGAAATCATCCAATACAGGAATACGCCCGTATAGAACTGTCCATAGCGGACTTTATTATACAGTTTCAGCAAAATAATTGACGCAGCAAGTAAGAAGATGAAAATTCCCACTCCGCCATAGTTGGAAAGCAAGAAGATATAGATACTGTCCAACGGCAGCGCAGCATCATCACCGACCGCGGCATTACCGTTAACGCCATAACCTGCTCCGGTAAAAATTGAATAGGTGTCACTATTTCTCACTTCTTCAATCAGTAAGATCCTTTCCAGAATACTTTGCTCTGCATAATTATTATCGCTTGAATAGATAGATTTATAGATCCCCATGTCCGTCATGGTTGCGTAGAAGAATGATGACAATGCCACGCATACAAGCACCACACTGGCTAAACTGGCTTTCAACGATAGGAAGCGGCGAATAAAAAGATAACCAAAATAGATACTGGCCATAATCATGGCGGTTTTCGATGTGGAACAGACAATACCGGCCGAGACAATGAGCATATATCTCAGGCGATTTTTCTTACTAACAAATGTGCTTAATATCAGACCGAAGAATAAAAATTCAGATAATGTAAAAGGACTACTAAAAAGACCTATCGCCCTAAAGAATCCGCTTGCGGTGCGTAAGATTATCCCATTATCTTTTCCCACTTGCGTAAACTGTAATCCAGGAGTCACCCCGGTTAGCGCATAAAGCAAACCTGAAAACACGCTTTCCAGTATGGCGAAAATAGCATTAACAACGGTAACTATGACGTAAACTTTAATCAACCTTATCAGCAACTTCATGCGATGTTCAGGTTCAAGACACACCAAGAGAGCGGCAACCAACAACGATGAATAGGTAAACAACTCGAAGCGGAACTGCGTAACGACGTTACCAATTTTAAAATTGCTGTTAAGAATAGAAATCAGAACATATGACAGGGAAAGCACAACCATGCCAATAAAAAGCAGTAGGTAGCTTCTAAAACCGGGGCCGGTTCTACTCTTACTTGCCACCAGATAAAGCAGTAAAAATGCCGGTAATGCCAAAGAATAGACATCTTTATAAAGCAGTATCAGGCGCGTCGTATTGTGAGCGACGATATTGATAACCCCACTGATTGAAATTACTACCAGATAGGTGATAACAAAATAGTCTGCGAATTTTTTCGATGAGAATCCCATATCAGCTCTTATAAACCTCTTGATAACCCGCAGCCAACCGCCCGGCGTCAAAGGGATTCACATCAACAAACTCGACGCGCTCATTTTTTAAGATTCGCAGTTTTTCCAACGTAAATTCACTCAGCTGATATACATTGGGGTAATGTTCAGCGATTTCAGCAACGCCACCGGCGAAAGAAGTGAAGACGTGCTTGCCGGCAGCAGCCGTTTCCGCTACTGCTCGCCCAAACGGTTCATTCCAGAGTGTAGGCAAATAAACCATATCAATCTGAGCCAGGAAGGATTCTACCGGCACAAACCCCAACAGATGGACACCCGCCTCCTCCGCCCTAAGTTGCAAGGCGCGGCCTTCATCCGAGGAGGAAAAACGCCCGGCAGCGTAAAACTCCACCTCACCAGATATCGTCATTTCCAACGCTTTGGCGCAGAACGCCTTGAACCCTTTATCTGCGGTCAAACGGCCAATAAAGCCAATCCGGATAACCGACGACGATTGGTCGGCAACATGACTTTTTTTTATCGGATTGTAGATGTGACTATGTCGGGCATTAATGGCAAAACCATTATCTTGATGCAATGCAGAGATGTACTTGCTGATGCCGACAAACCTATCGACATTCTTGCTTTTTCGCTTTTTCACCATAGATGTCAACTGGACCGCTGCAGAACCTACATCCATATTTTCCCCATGTTGAAACAGCGTACAGTTATGGTGAAAGAGATAATAGTCACGAGCCGTATGGACGAGTTTTATATTCCTTTTTTTGACACAGCCCCAAATCGCAACAGAAAAGCCACTGATGTTATTGGTATGTACCACATCGGGATTAAAATCATCCAACTCTCTGGAGAAAGACTTTCCCATCATTGGATTGAAATTGTCAACCAAATGCCAGACGACTTTTGACAACTTCCCTTTTTGCTCATTACTGAAAGGCCAGTACAGATTTTTCAGCGGTAAATAAACCACCTCGACGCCATTTATTTCCGTCTGCTTTCTGAACTTTTCATCGTGTAAACAAACTACGCGAACTCTATCGCCTTTTGAAACCAGCTCTTCCGCCAAAAGTTGCACAGACACTTCCGCGCCGCCAACCTTGAATGGTGCATATAATGTATTAACAATTAATATATTCATAATAGCCGGTTTTTATCAGGTATTTCGGCGCCGTAAGACGAAGCGCTTTAGATAAAGCGAGGTTATAAAGACACTTATAACCTCTTGAAGGGAGATTTGCTTTCTTACGCGTCTTTACTGCCAGATTTGTATTCGTACTGGTAGTAACCGTAGTTGCCATAGTAGCTGCTTGCGCGACGTTCAACGGCGTTCAGAATAATACCTTTGATCTCGATACCGTTTTGATCGAATCTACGCACGCTGATCTCGAGTTCTTTAACCGTGTTCATACCGAAGCGCGCGATCATCAGCGCCGTACCGACATGGTGGCCAATAATTGCCGCATCGGTGACAGCCAGGATAGGCGGGGTATCGATCAGAACCAGATCATAATGCTTGTCCGCCCATTCGACCAAATCGGCAAAACGGCTGTGCATCAGCAACTCAGAAGGATTCGGTGGAATCTGACCGCGAGGAATAAAGTCCATTCCGTTGATTTGCGTAGGACGAACCGCGCTGGCAGCATCGATTTTGCCTGACAAAATATCAGATAAACCATTCTGCCAATTGGCATCCAGCAGTGTGTGTGAATACCCTTTTCGCATATCGGCGTCGATAACCAGCACACGCTGCCCTGCCTGAGCGATAACCGCCGCCAGGTTGATACTGACAAACGTTTTACCGATGTTTGGACTGGCGCCGGAAATCATCAACACATTATTCTTCGCTTCCATCATCGCAAAATGCAGGCTGGTGCGCAGACTGCGAACGGCTTCGATGGCAAGGTCAGCCGGGTTACCGACGGCAAGCAACGAGTTGGCGCGCGTATTGGACTTGCGATGAGTGCGCAGCAAGACTTCACGGTCTTTTTTCTGCTGCCATTCAGACAATGGAATGCTGGCGTAGACGTTGATTCCCCGCTGCTCCAACTCGTCAGGGCTCTCGATTCCATGGTGCAGCATGGTTTTAAGCACCACGATGCCGATGGATAACATCCCGCCCAATACCACACACAGCAGAACAATCAAAGTCTTACGTGGCTGAACCGGTTTTGGCTGAGTCACCGCCGGATCGACAATACGCACATTACCCACGGTACTGGCTTTGGTGATCCCAAGCTCTTGTTGCTTATTCAGCAGCTGCATGTAGATTTCTTTACCCGCATCAACATCTCGGGTTAGCCGCAAGATTTCCTGCTGCGTCTTAGGCATTACGCTAATACGTTTGTTCAGCTTCGCGCGTTCCCCTTCCAGGGTCCCACGCTTCTCCATCAAAGCACGATATGCCGGGTGCTCTTTAGTGTACAGCTTCGATATCTCAGCTTCTTTGAAGGTCAACTCATTCAGTTGTGCCTCGACAGAAACCACGCTGTCCAGCATAGACTTGGCTTCGAGCGACAGATCGACGGAGTCATTGTCCTGACGGAACTTATTCAGCTTATCTTCAGCGATGTCCAGCGAGGTTCTCACCTGCGGCAGTTGCTCTTTCAGGAATTCGAGGCTCTTGGCCGCTTCTTCCGACTTACGCTCAACGTTCTGCAGCAAATAATTTTTCGAAATGCTGTCGAGCGTTTTACCCACCAGCTCAGGATCTTCCCCTTGCAAGGTCAACGCCAACACGCCGGTGTCCTTGGCTTTATCTTCAACCGTCAACGCCGCGAGCAACGCGTTAATAGCCATCAGATCGCTGCGCTTGGTCACTTTGAAGACCGTACCAGGCGCCGCGTCAATTTCGCTGACCAGCATGGTCACGCCTTTTTGATTGACCAGCTCACCCGTTTTGCCTTTGAGGAATTCATCACCATCAACGCTGAGAGCGAAACTGTTTTTATCAATCACTTCCAGCTCAAGGTCTTTCTCATTCCATGAATAAGGAATAGACAAACGCGACAAGGCTATCTTGCCGGGTTCGTTCCCCATCAAACGATTCCAACCCTGCCCAAAAATCGGGAAGTATTTTTGTTCGACGACCGTATTCAGATTCAAATCTGCGACGGTTTTGCCGAGCACCATGCGGGATTTGATCAACTCAATCTCCGCCGCAGAGCCAGGCTGTGCCGTAGGCAACATTTCGGAAAGGTTGTTGAGGATCGAGTTACCCGAACTTTGTTCAACTTGAATCAATGCATCCGACTGGTACACAGGCGTAGCGAACAGAGAATAGACGATGCCGATCACGGCAAAGAATGTCGTAATCCCTATAATCAGCCACCGATGATCCAGCAGCGTTCCCAGCAACCGACCTAAATCAATCTCATCATTACTTGCGCCCGCAGCCGGACCCAGTTTGCTATTATCAATCATTGTCATCTCTGGTTAACGATTTAATGCTTTTGCCCATTTCTGCGCAGCTTCAGCCAGAAGGTTATATACAAACTCAAACGCTTCGTGACTCTTCTTATACGGATCAGGAACTTCGGCCTGCCCCAGCCAGTGAGCGAACAGCATGGTTTTCCCCCTGACTTCGGGGGCTAAACGGCAAACGGCCTCAATGTGACTTTTTTCCATCACCAGTATCAGCGAATATTCACGACACATTTCCTTGGTCAACTGCTGTGCAACATGGTTATCCAAAGAAAGACCATGCTCTTCCGCCACCGCCACCGCAGCCTCATCCGCCGGCTTACCGACGAGTGCGCCGATACCGGCCGACGCGATTTTTTTTTGTGGCAGATGTTTTTTCAACAGCCGCTCCCCCGTCGGAGAACGGCAGATATTTCCAACACAGACAACCAAAACAGAATCAAACATAGCGTATCCTCTACGGCCAGTTACGAATACGCAGCGTACCTTCCGTCAGGTTGTTGAAGCCGTCAATGGTTGGCACCAACTGCGTAACCAGACGATTCCAACGAGCGACCGGCGCCGCAGTGACATAGACAATGTCATAAGGCTGAAGGTGGAACTCCGCCCCCATCACCATGGCTGTCGCATCCGACATATTCAACTGATAGATGTTCGCCAGTTTATTGCCCTGAGTGCCATGCAGAGGTCGAATAACGAAAATGCCTGTCGCATCAGCACTGGACTGCGCTATCCCTTGGCTTGCTCCCAACGCTTCCGTCAACGTCATACCGCTGCGATCCATCTTAAGCGTGGCCGGCGTTCTGACTTCCCCCATCACAAATACTTTCAGGTCGTCATTACGCGGGATATACAGAATATCGCCAGGATAGAGCAGGCGGTTTTGCGTCAGATCGCCATTCTGCATCAGCTTTTGCAGAGACAGATTCGACTCTTTGCCATTGTGCGTGAGAATAATATTGCGCCAGTCTGCATTTTCGGTCAGCCCGCCGGCGGCATTGATGGCATCCATCACCGTCAATGGCACGTTAGTAATCGGTTGTTGCCCCGACTTGGCGACTTCCCCCGTCACATACGCTTTCTGAGAACGGAAAGCGGCGATATTGACGTCAACCTGTGGGCTTTCTATATATTGCGCCAGTCTCCTGGCGATTTGATCGCGGATCTCGGTGACCGTTTTGCCTACCACGCTCACCTTGCCGATATAAGGGTAGAAAATTGAACCGTCGGCATGCACCCAGTTACCGGTGTCACTGGCGCTGCGGTATTGACCAGCCGGCGTTGTCAACTCAGGGTGATCCCAGACCGTCACGTTAATAACGTCACCCACCCCAATCCGGTATTCATATTTGCTCAGCGACGCATCCAATTGCGCATTGGACTGGGCGATCACTTTCGCAGGACGCAACGAATCCAGCAGCTTAGGCGTCATAGGGTAAATATTAACCAGCTTATCAATGTCGAAGTCAGCATCTTCTTGTTTTACGACTTCTTTTCCACTGGTCGATAAATGGGTTCCAGGAAACACCGTGCATCCACTAATTACGCTGATTGATATCAATAGCGATATCACTTTCAATTGTCGTTTTGCCATCAAATTATCATCACTTTCAAGTAAATGTATCTGCAAAGCTACAATGCTAGCCAACCGTGGCTGCGTCGCTGTAACCTTATCAAAATGCCTGACACTTGCTGCGCCGTCTCTCAATAAGCGCCCTGTTGCAATTTTCAAAAACGTTTATCTGCCGTTGATAAGAGCAAAGCTATTATTGGCAAGATAAATAAGCTGAGAAGCCTCTCATTGGCGAAAATCGATGCCGGGGCCGATTCGGGCTTTAATTTGTATTAATAACAGTATATTGCAGAGTAGCCTGGCAAGTTCGTGCAAAAATCACTCGCCAAGGCAACTCAACAACCCGCTATTGAATGTATACTAATATAAAAATTGAGACAGTGAAATTCCCCAAAATTCAACCACTCTCCTGATTTCCTTACAGTGATCTGGCCGATGGGAAACCATCCAGTCTAGTTCAAAACGCCAGCTGTTCAGCCCATTCCCGGAAAGCCTTGCCCTGAGTAGGATGACGCAAACCGTAGGTGACAAAAGCCCGCAAGTACCCCAGTTTTTCACCACAGTTGAACGACTCCCCAACCAACTCTGTTGCCTCTACCGGTTTGTGTTTCAACAATTCGGCAATCGCATCGGTCAGTTGAATACGGCCCCAGGCCCCCGGTTTGGTCGTCTCCAGAAGAGGCCAAATATCCGCTGACAACACATAACGTCCCACCGCCGAATAGTTGGATTCCAACTTGGTTTCCGGCGCCGGTTTTTCGATAATCGACGTGATACGAGCGCTTTCGCCGGGAGCCAGGCTGCTGGCTTCACAGTGCACCACAGAATAGTCATGCAGGACGTGTTCATCCGCCGTCTGAACCAACACCTGGCTCAGACCGGTTTGTTCAAAGCGCGCAATCATGTGTGACAGATTGTCTTTCTTCAAATCGGCTTTTGCGTCATCCAGCAAGATATCCGGCAACAGAACGACAAACGGCGAATCACCGACCAAAGGTTTGGCACAGAGCACCGCGTGGCCCAACCCCTTTGGCTGCCCCTGCCGGATATGCATCAGCGTGACGCCTTTTGGCGTTATCGACTGCACCTCATCCAACAGTTGCCGTTTCACACGAGCCTCCAGCATCGCCTCCAATTCGAATGAGGTATCAAAATGGTTTTCGATGGCGTTCTTAGAAGAATGCGTCACCAAGATGATCTCTTTGATCCCGGCAGCAACACATTCATTGACAATGTATTGAATCAGCGGTTTATCTACGATCGGCAACATTTCTTTCGGAATCGCCTTGGTCGCCGGAAGCATACGCATACCCAGCCCTGCCACAGGAATAACCGCTTTCAACTTCGTCATAGTAGCCCTCATTCAATCTGGTGATCGCTTTCAGCCGCAGTGGCGACAGCCTGTTACTTATTCAACGTCTGCTTCAACCAGCGGCTGAAGTTTTCGCCTTCGGAACCGTGACGCAATCCATACTGCACAAATGCCTTCATGTAGCCAAGCTTGTCACCACAATCATGGGATTTACCGCTCATATGGAACGCTTCCACCGTTTGTTCCTCCATCAACATCGCGATCGCATCGGTCAGTTGGATCTCATCGCCCGCGCCGGGTGGGGTCTTTTCAAGCAACGGCCAAATATCGGCGGCAAGCACATAACGACCAACAACCGCCAGATTGGAAGGCGCATCCTCGCGAGCCGGCTTCTCTACCACGGCCGTCATCGGCGCACTTTCACCCGCAGCGAGCGTCGCGCCCGCGCAGTCAACTACGCCGTATTTAGACACATCCTGTTCCGGCACCGGTTCAACCATAATCTGACTGAATCCCGTCTCGTCGAAACGCTGGAGCATTCTGGCCAGATTATCTGTGCGCAGATCCGCGGTTGCATCATCCAGCAAAACATCCGGAAGCAGCACCACAAAAGGAGAATCGCCTACCATCGGCTTGGCGCACAATACGGCATGTCCCAACCCTTTCGCCTGGCCCTGGCGCACTTGCATCACGGTCACATCCGGCGGGCAAATACTTTGCACTTCAGCCAGCAACTGGCGCTTTACGCGCGCTTCGAGCATCGCTTCCAGTTCAAAAGAAGTGTCGAAGTGGTTTTCAATCGCATTTTTTGATGAATGGGTAACCAAAACGATGTCTTTGATGCCAGCCGCTACGCACTCACTGACGATGTACTGAATTAAGGGCTTATCGACCACCGGCAACATTTCTTTAGGGATGGCTTTGGTTGCCGGCAACATTCGGGTTCCCAGGCCCGCTACAGGGATCACTGCCTTGAGTCTTTTCTGCATTTTCATTCCAATTCATCGTGGCGCTGCATCCCCACGGCAAGTAAAAAGGGAACATTCATCAAGCATGCTACCGCCCTTGGCTTGCAGCTACCAAAGTACTGTTATTGACGTTTTCACTCACGTCACCCCGTGAGCCAAATCACTTTTTGTAAAGCGGCATTTGCTCTTAATCTGGATTGCCGCACCGCTCACAAAACAATAAAAAAACTGGAGCCTTTATAACCAAACAATGTTAGTTACTGACGTTTATATGGCTAGGATTCTTATACTAATGTCCAAGTGATACAAGCCTTAGATCCCCCCAGCCAGCCGTTTTCAGAATAAGACTACTCATGCCACATACCGTAACGAGTCCCTGACGCGGAGAGAGATTTTAATATTTTGATTTAAATAGATTTATAGAGACGTTCTTTTTATGAGCGAGGCGTATCCCGGCAAAAACAGCCTGATACCGCCCGCCGCTTTCATGCCCAGTATCGGCGAGCAATATTTGTTGCGCCAAGTCTTGCAACGCCCGTTTTTGTCGACATGTCCCGGATTAAAGTTGAATTTTGCCGCCTCAGCGCCCATCATTCCCGTGCGGCATAAGCCGTAGAACTTACAGGTGAAATTGGGCGTATGGAATGGATCGCTGATCCAACAATTTGGGCCGGCCTGGCCACATTGGTCGTGCTGGAAATCGTTCTGGGTATAGACAACCTTGTCTTCATCGCCATTCTGGCGGATAAACTACCAAAACAACAAAGAGATAAGGCTCGTGTCGTCGGTCTGTTGCTGGCGCTGGTGATGCGTCTGGCGTTGCTCGCCTCCATCTCGTGGCTGGCGACGCTGACCAAGCCGATGTTCATCGTTGCGGAGCACCCCTTCAGCGGCCGCGATCTGATCATGCTGGTCGGTGGGATATTCCTGCTGTTCAAAGCCACCATGGAGCTGAACGAGCGGCTGGAAGGCAAGGATGAAGAGCAGCACGGCACACGCAAAGGCGCGCGTTTCTGGCCGGTGGTGGCGCAGATCGTGGTGCTGGACGCCGTCTTCTCACTCGACTCGGTGATCACCGCGGTCGGCATGGTCGACCACCTGGCGGTGATGATGATCGCGGTCTGTATCGCCATCGGCCTGATGCTGCTGGCCAGCAAACCGTTGACGCGCTTCGTCAACGCTCACCCGACTATCGTCATCCTGTGCCTGAGCTTCCTGCTGATGATCGGCTTCAGCCTGGTGGCGGAGGGCTTCGGCTATCACATTCCGAAAGGCTACCTCTACGCGGCGATCGGCTTCTCGGTGATGATCGAAGCCTTGAACCAACTGGCGCAGTTCAACCGCCGCCGCTTCCTGTCAAAGGTGCGGCCGCTGCGCGAACGTACCGCCGAGGCGGTGCTGCGCATGCTGAGCGGCAAACATGAAGAAGCCGAGGTCGACAGTCATTCCGCCAATCTGCTGGCCGACAGCGACAGCGAAAACGGCGAGATCTTCAATCAGCAAGAGCGGCGCATGATCGAACGCGTGTTGGGCATGGCGCAGCGCACGGTCAGCAGCATCATGACCTCGCGTCACGACGTCGAATACCTTGAGCTGAACGATCCGCAGGAGAAGCTGACGCAATTGCTGGAGCGCAATCAACACACGCGCATCGTGGTGGTAGAAAGCAGCGCCAGCGACGAACCGCTGGGTGTGATCCACACTATCGACGTCCTCAAACAGCAGTTGGCGCAGGCGCCGCTGGATCTGCGCGCGCTGATACGCCAACCGTTGATCTTCCCGGAGCAGCTCACGCTGTTGAGCGCCCTTGAGCAATTCCGCCAGGCACAGACGCACTTTGCCTTTGTGGTCGATGAGTTCGGTTCCGTCGAAGGCATCGTCACCCTGACGGACGTGATGGAAACCATCGCCGGCAACCTGCCGGAGGCCGGCGAAGAGGTGGACGCACGCCACGACATTCAGCAAAACGAGGACGGCAGTTGGACCGCCAACGGCTATATGCCGCTGGAAGATCTGGTGTTGTACCTGCCGATGCCGCTGGAAGAAAAGCGCGAATACCACACGCTGGCGGGACTGCTGATGGAACACAGCCAGCGCGTGCCGCAAGAAGGCGAACAAATCACGATCGGTGACTACCTGTTCGAGCCGTTGGAGGTCAACAGCCACCGTATCCTGAAAGTGAAGATCACCCCGCCTCCCCCACCGGAGGACTACGAGGTTTAACATTGAGGCCGGGCATTGCCCGGCCTTGGTTTTACTGGGGAACCAGCAACTCCGTCGCCACGATCACCACCACCAGCCCGACAATCACCGGCACCGAAGTGCGCTTCACCACGTCGAACGGTGAGATTTTCGCCATGCCGGAGACCGCCACCACCACGCCGGAGACCGGCGACAGCGTGCGGCCGAGGTTAGACGCCTGCAGCATCGGGATCACCAGATAAGCCGGATTAACGCCCATTTGCGCCGCCAGTTTCGGGATCAGTTCGACAAACGCATAGAACGGCGCATTACCGGAGCCGGTGGTCATGGCTGCCAGCATGGTGATCACCACCAGCACCAACATCATGATCAAACCGCCGGTGCCGAACGACTGCGCCAGCCCGATCAACCCGCTGATAAAGCCGACGGTGCTCAACCCTTGCGCGAAGACCCCGGCGGCCACCAACAGCATGACCACGCTGGCGAATGCGTCCGCCATGCCGCGATAAGCCACTTCCAGGCCGCTGAATACCTGTTTCGCGCTGAAACTGCGCACGAACTCAATCAATGCCGCCAACAGTATGCAACCCACCAGCACGGTAATGATGTGCAGCTCCGGTCCCCATTTGCCGTCGAAAATCAGCACGCCGAGGATCGGTGTAAACGGCAATATCGCGTAAAATCCCGGCGCATGGGTTTTGATTTCGCTGACGTCCATGATGTGATGCTGTTCATTGCTCTTTCTGTCGAGATAACGCTGCCAGAAAAAATGCGCCACAGCCATGCAGACAATGGCGGCAATCGAGATAGGCAACGTGGTCTTGAACGCGAAGTCCACCAGCGGCATTTCCGCCGCTTTGGCCGCCAGCACCACGTCGCCGGACGTCGGCGCCAGAATAATCGCCGCCGGCGAAGCGCAAATGGCAGCCGCCGCGCCGCGGCTGATGCCCACGTTCACCATCAACGGGAACAGTGTCGCCATCAGCAGCACGCCGAGGCCAGTGGCGGAAGAGACCGCCAGCGACATCAGGCAAGCGACAAAATACGCCGCCACCATCAGCAGATAAGGCGAATTGATCATCTGCAGCGGACGCGAAGCCAGCTTGACGACCACGTCGTTGGCGCCGATATGCGTCATGTAGGCGGCAAAGCCGCACAGCATCATGATCATCATGCCGAGATCGCCGCCGCGGCTCATCAGCAAAATCTTGACGTATTCGATCATGTCGGTCGCGCGCCAGCCGGTTGAGGCGGCGCCGGACGGCAACAGCGTTTTCCCCATCAGGGCGCTGATGCCGAGCAGCAGCAGCCCCCCCACCAACAAGACGCCGGTAGCGGAATATCCCTTGATAATGTAACGGCCCACGCCCGCCGCGACTGCGGCGCCAATAAGGAGCTCAACCATATGAACCTCAAAAAGCAGAGAAGATAAATTTTTCTGGCATAGTAGTGAAATCCTCAGCCACGACAAGTGATACAAATCAATTCAGTAAACTATTTTTTGGTAATCTCCGGCGCACCTCTAGCAGATACACGGCCGAAACCCACCTTTCAGGCTCTACAGGAATAAACAAGAAGCGAGGTTAAGAAATCACATTTAACAACTTAAATTTGTTCATTCACACTTCGCTGTTAGTATAGTTGAGGGTTCTGGCCCTACCGCTATCAAAGAGGTCATTTACATGAATAGGCGTAATCTTGTAAAAACAATAATAGCCGGAACATCGGGTATTTTAGTCGGAAAAACGTACGCAACGGATAATATTCGCAGCATTATTCCCCCTGAGAAAGAAAAAGACTTGCAGTCAACCAATACGCTCTCTGCAATGTCTTTAAAACTAGCGGAATATGACGGCGCGAAATACATTGGTCGCTGTCCAGACATCAACACTTTAAGGAAAGTAATACCGCAATTTCCCAATCAAAAAATCGATGTCGTCAGTTTCTATGCGACAGACACCTTAAAATCCTCCGGCGGAGGAGAGTTTTATGCGGTTAAATCGACCGATCTTAAAGAGAAAAACGGCATCGTCGTTCGTGTCAATGAAGATTGGTGTTGGATCAGACTTGAATCCGTCTCTACCAACATTTGGCCTCTGGAATGGTTGGGAATACGAATAGGCTCACCACAATATGGCGCACTGAATGCCAAAATTTTACAGGAGTCCATCGTCAACAACTATCGTGTCGAACTTGTCTTCCCAAGCGGCATGACCTACCTGCAACCAGGAGTGGTCAAGATCCCCGGAAATTGGGCGGGTGTACTTCGCGGCAGTAATACACGTAATTGCATTATTCGGCCGAGCGAAAACCCTGACGACCCCAATATAATTTTAATAGAATATAATACAGAGAAGAAATTCAGCTGGGGGCTGCGTATCGAAAACCTGTCGTTTGACGGCATGAACTATACACTGAGTGCTATTCGACTGGCAAATGTCGGCTACGTATATACTAACAACCTTCAAATATATTCATTCAATGGTTGTAATCTTTGGTTGGACAAAGTGCAAGACTCCGTCTTTGAAGCCACCAATATTCAAGACGGCGGTTATTCAAGTGGCGATCCTTCTGATAATACGAAGACCACTCACCCTGCGTTATTACTGACCAGCACGATAAAAAATGATGCGTGCAACATGATCAGATTTAATAATTGTCAAATTGAAAACAACAAATGCAGCCCTTACATTCGTATCATCAGCGGCATCGGATTGATGTTTAATCAGACCCACGCTGAAATAAGAGACAAAGCGATGTGGGGGAAAAGAGATTTCATGGAAATCGCCAACGCAGATGTACAGATATCTGAACATGCGGGTTCTCGTTTTAGAAATGCGGTGCTTATTAACGGCTATGGCAGAACGACGATTTCCGGCGGCCGAGGCTTAGGCGGCGATCTTACTGTCCGTGCCGAAGGAAAAAGAGGCACGTTGGCATTATCAAATTGCTTGGTCGGCAACATAAATCTCTCCGCGTACAACGGCAATCACCAGTTTTCCAATGTGGTTGCCGCAAATGTCGTCTTAAAGAATACCGCAGGCTCTTTGAGGTGGTTTGGCGGTTCGATGAACGCTCTCGTCGTCGAAGGTTCGGTGAACCCCGCTTTAGGCGCGCATTTTGATGGCGTCCTGGTAACCCAAGATGTCACGTTCTCCGACCCTAAGGATACGCCTCAGCTTTCCCACTCATTCATCAATAGCACCGTGTTAGGCAATATGGCATTTAACTGTATAAACGGCGTGTATTACGCGAACAGCATTGCAGGCAATGAGATACTAGGCAAACGGCTCCGCATCGCTATTCCAGGCAATGTACGCACAATGTATGGCACTGCGGCTCCCACTTCCGGCACCTATAGTCAAGGTGACAGAGTGATCAACAGCGCTCCTGCCGCAGGGGGCTGGGATGGTTGGCGATGTGTGGCAGCGGGTACGCCCGGCGTATGGAAAGGTTACGGAAAAATCGCCGATTAATTCCAGCCATGTTAGATCAAGGGGGCAAAGCCCCCTTGATGTGATTCAAAGTTTGTCGAGCAGCTTTTTCAGATCCTGACCTTCGCGCGAATCCTTGTTCTTTTCAGCCCATTTGTTCAGCGCATCTTTAGCCCGATCCTGCAGCGTTTTACGCAACACCTGATCGACCTGCAGTTGATAGTTGAGCTGTTGCCACGGCCCATAGACCCGCAGCGGGATCGGCGTTTTTTGCAGTTGCTCGATCAGCTCGCCGCGCCCTTGCCATCCGCCGGTGACGCGCACGTTAAGCGCCATATCGCACTGTTTGCCCGGCATATCGATGCTGCCGACGCCGGTCAGCGCCAGCAAAGGAGAATCCGCCGTCAGACCGCTGAGCTTGATCGTGCCTTGATTCAGACTAGCCTGCGCCGAGACGTTTTTGACCTCGGTATAACGCTGATAGCTGTCTTGCCCGCGCACGCTGTTATCGTTGCGCGCCACAGCCTGCTGGATCAGCTGCTGAATGTTCAGGCCATGCAGCTGCGCATCCTGCATCGCCAGCTGCGCCGTACCGCGCCAGCGGCGCTCAAATGACTGTGAAGAGAGGCGATCGCCGGTCAAATCCCCTTTCATGCTGAATTTGCCGGTCAACATCTGCGGCATGTCGAAGGCTTTGAGCACCGTGCCCAGTTCAACCTGGTTCAGCGCCGGCTGCACGCTGATCACCGGTTTATTGCCGCGCGCGTCCAGCGCGCCCGGCAAGGAGAAATCACCGCCGGCCAATTGTCCGGCGAGTTTATGCAGCGTCAGCAGTCCGCGTTGGTTGTCCGCCACGACGGCCAACTGAGTGACGTTCATACCGCGATAGGTCAACTGCGCGGCCTGCAGATTCAACTGCGCATTGAAATCGCGCAGCGCCTCTAAATTCTGCTGCCGATCGTCAACCTGGCTGGCGATCACCGGCGCGGAAGTCACGGCGGGTTGTTCGGCGGTATTGGTGCTGGATTGCCAGCCGGAGAGCGCATCGAGATCGAGGTTAGCCGAATTGAGGTTCACCACATAGCCGGGCACCGCCCCCAGCGTGGCGCTGATATCGCCGGTCAATTGGCTGTTATTGGCACTGACGCTCAGCTGGCTGACGGCAATCTGCGCCGGCGTCTGCTGATAGACCACCTGCGCATTGCCCTCTCCCTGAATACCGCCGTTCGGAATATCCGCACCCGCCAGTTGATAATTGAACTGGGTGACTTTGGCGCCAATCTGGCGGGGGAACTGCTGCAAGTCGACATCGGCCGCCATGCTGAAGGTCAGGTCGCGCTGATCGCGGTTGACCCGGCTGGAAAGTTCCAGCTGCGCCTGTCGGGTCTGCGTTTGTTGCAGGGTGAGATTGATATCCCGGACATTAATTTGCTCATTGTCGGCGCGCTGCCAAATCAGCAGACTGTCCACAACCCGCAGATTATCGATATCGAACTTCCAGGCCACGTCTGTCGCGTCTGTGCCAGTGCCGGCCGGCGCGATCGGGGCATCCATCTGCGAATGCTCTTCGCTATCGGGCGTAAGGCGAATGATGGCGTTTTTCAGCATCACCTGTTTCACAAACAGCTGATGCGACAGCAGAGGCAACAGTTTGACATCGAGGCGCATATTTTCCGCGCTCACCACCGGCGCTTTCGCGCCCGGCGCGGTCAGCGTCATGCGCCCGGCCAAAATGCTGAGCTGCGGCCAGATATGCCAGCGCAGGTCGCCTTCGAGCGTCAGCTGATAGCCGCTCTTCTGCTCGACCTTTTTGATCATGTAACCGCGAAAATCATTCGGATTGACCAGCAGTACCAGCGCGGACATCCCCGCCACCACGACCACCAGTAAAATCGCCAATGTCGTCAGTAATCTTCTCATGCCACCCTCTTGTCAGCGCCACACCGACGGTGCATCCCGCGCCGTTAGTCCTTGTCGATTCGACTGGCTACTGCGCCCTGCTGATCGCGATACTTCGCGTCCTGCCGGCTGTTGTATGGCCGGGCCGCCGGGCCGGACAACGGTTCAAAGCTCAAGGCCCCGATCAGCATGCCCGGCCGCAGCGCCAGCGGCAGCTTGCCGGAGTTGTAAAATTCCAGCACGATGCGTCCGTGCCAGCCCGGATCGATACGGTGCGCAGTGACGTGCACCATCAACCCCAGGCGCGCCAGAGAAGAACGGCCGTCGAGCCAGCCCACCAGATCGTCCGGCAGCGTCACGGATTCGAACGTCACCGCCAGGGCCAGCTCGCCGGGATGAAGGAAAAACGCCTCGCCTTCCGGCAGGACAATCTCGTCGCTCATCACGCGATCCAACGCAGCGCTGACTTCGTCTTTCGGCCCGCTGAGATCGATAAAAGGCGCGGTATGGCCGCTGAATACGCGGAACTGGTTGCCCAAACGGACATCTACTGTGGCCCCGTTGATGCGTTCGAGCGGCGGGCGCGGGGAAATCACCAGTTTCTCGCTATCCAGCCAGGCTTCTATATCGCGGTCGCACAGTCTCATGTCTCTCTTCTCCATCAAAACGCGTAACTAAACAAAAATTGCCACACAACGGGCGAAAGGTCTACGCCGGGGTGCAAATAGTTGGCCGCCGGCCGGAAATACACATTCCCGGCCATTAAGCGGCATTATTCAAAGAATTGGCTGATTTTGGCTTTCAGAATATCGATCGCGATGCGGTTTTTGCCGCCGCGCGGGACGATGATATCGGCGTATTGTTTGGAAGGTTCGATAAACTGCAGGAACATCGGGCGCACGGTCTTCTGGTATTGCGCCATCACCGAATCCATTGAGCGGCCACGCTCGTTGACATCGCGCTTCATGCGGCGCATCAGGCAGATATCCAGCGGCGTGTCGACGAAGATCGAGAAATTCATCTCCTGGCGCAAGCGGATATCCGTCAGCAGCAAGATCCCTTCCAGAATAATGACTTTTTTAGGTTTCAGGTGAACGGTTTCTTTCTTGCGCGTGTGCTCGGTGTAGCTGTACAGCGGCAGTTCGATCGCTTTGCCGGCCTTCAGCATCTGCAAATGCTGGAACAGCAGGTTGTGATCCATGGCGCTCGGGTGGTCATAGTTGGTTTTGACCCGTTCTTCCATGGTCAGGTGACTCTGGTCTTTATAGTAACTGTCTTCTGGAATAACGCCGATGTGCTCATCGCCGACCTGCTCGCGGAGTTCGCGGTACAACGTGCTGGCAATAAGGCTTTTTCCGGAGGCAGATGCGCCAGCTATACCAATAATGACGCACTGATGCGGATTGTCAGTCATAAAATTAAAGACCTGATTTCGTAATGTGAAGGGAGGGAACTAAAACGCGACAATTATAGGGAGTCGTCGGGGTTTGCGCCACTGTATATTGCGCGACGGCGGGCGAATTCAGGCTATCGCGCCGTACCGGCGATATGACATTTTAAGAATCTCACGGCTAGGGCAATGCTCCGCAACAGGTTACACTCCTGCGCTGACTTAGGGACCCCGTAGTCTTTCATCGGAGAATGATGTGCTGGATTGGTATTTTTTGACTTTTTTCGGCGACAGCATGCTGCTGCTGCCCTGCGCGCTGATTCTTTTTTTATTGCTGCTCACATCGCCCGCCACTCGCGCGGCAGGCTGGCAATGGGCGCTGATTTTCGGTTTCACCGGCGGGCTGGTCTGCCTGTCCAAGTTGGCCTTTATGGGCTGGGGCATTGGTAGCGCAAGTTATGACTTCACCGGATTCAGCGGCCATTCGGCCCTCGCCGCGAGCATCTGGCCGCCGCTGCTTTGGGCTTTAACCGGTCGATTTTCCCATCCGGTGCGCAGCATCGCGTTGTTGACCGGGTGGATATTGCCTTTCACCGTCGGCGTGTCGCGCTTGGAGATCCGCGTGCATTCGGTATCCGAGGTGATCAGCGGGCTGATTTTAGGCTACCTGGCTAGCGCGCTGTTTTTATGGCTGCAGCGAGGGAAAGCGCGACCACAGCTTGCCTGGCCGCATTTGGCCATCGCGCTGGCCTTGCCGTTGGCGCTGATGGGGCAGCGGCAGCCGGCCCCCACTCAGGGATTGCTGGAACATATCGCCAAAACGCTGGCGCAGATCGAACGCCCTTATACCCGTGCCGACCTACACAAGCCGACCCCTACCCCATAAAAAAACCCGGCGTTTAAGCCGGGTTCTTGCATTGCGATAGGCTGATTACAGCGCGCGGAACGCAATCTCCGTCGGGATCGCCTCGCCCTGCCAATACATCTGCGCAGCCACGCGGCCGGCCAATTGACGATACATGTCGGCGAATTCGCTGTCCGGGCGGCTGATCACCGTCGGCGTACCGCGATCCAGATCTTCACGCAGCGAGATATGCAGCGGCATCTGCCCCAGCAGACGGCTGTTATATTTCTGCACCAGCTTCTCGGCGCCGCCGGTGCCGAAGATCGGCTCATGGTGGCCGCAGTTGCTGCAGATATGCACGCTCATGTTCTCGACAATGCCCAGTACCGGCACATGCACTTTCTCGAACATTACGATGCCTTTGGCGGCATCCAGCAAGGCGATATCCTGCGGCGTGGTGACCACCAGCGCGCCGGTAACCGGAATGTTCTGCGACAGCGTCAGTTGGATGTCACCGGTGCCCGGCGGCATGTCCAGCACCAGGTAATCCAGATCCGGCCACAGCGTATCCTGCAGCAGCTGCATCAACGCCTTGCTGGCCATCGGGCCGCGCCACACCATGGCGTTGTCGTCGGTCACCAGATAACCGATGGAGTTGGTCGCCAGCCCGTGCGCCATGATCGGTGCCATATGCTGCCCGTCCGGCGAGGTCGGCCGCTCATGTTCGGTGCCCAGCATGTTGGGGATCGACGGGCCGTAAATGTCGGCGTCCAGAATGCCGACCTTGGCCCCTTCGGCGGCCAGCGCCAGCGCCAGGTTGACGGCGGTGCTGGATTTCCCCACTCCGCCTTTGCCGGAGCTGACGGCGATGATGTTGCGCACGCCTTTGATCCCGGCCTGCGCGTTGGCGCGCTTCAGCGTCGTGATATCGTGTTTCAGCTTCCAATCGATGGCGCCGGCGCCGGTCACGCGCAGCAGTTCGGGGCCGACGCTCGCCTGCAGCGCTTCAAAACCGCTCTGCCAGGCAAAGGGCATCGTCAGTTCGATATGCAGTACATCGTCCAGCAACGCGCAGTGATGGATAGCCTTCAATGCGGTCAGGTTGTTTTTCAACGTCGGGTGTTCAAAGGCGGCCAGTACACCGGTCACCAGGGCGCGCAGAACTTCGGGGTTGGTCTGCTCAGGGGATTTTGCGTTCATCCCGGCTCCTTGATTTTGAATGGGTAGCTTCCGGCTAAGCATACCAGAACTGCGCGGCGGCTGGCGCGTATAACCTGTAAGAAACCGCCCTAGCAGCGAAGGGCGCGATCGGTTAACATCGAAGGCCCTTTTATTCATTACAGAAAGCAAGTTCTCACTATGGCTCAAGTCGCGAAAAAATTATTGGTGACGTGCGCGCTACCGTACGCAAATGGTTCCATCCATCTCGGCCACATGCTCGAGCACATCCAGGCGGATATCTGGGTGCGTTACCAACGAATGCGCGGCCACGAAGTGCATTTCATCTGCGCGGACGACGCGCACGGCACGCCGATCATGCTGAAAGCGCAGCAACTGGGCGTTAAACCGGAAGAAATGATCGCGGAGATGAGCCAGGAGCACCAACAGGATTTCGCCGGCTTTGGCATCAGCTATGACAACTATCATTCGACCCATAGCGATGAAAACCGTGAGCTGTCCACCCTGATTTACAGCCGCTTGAAAGAAAACGGTTTTATCAAGAACCGTACCATTTCTCAGCTGTACGATCCGGAGAAAGGCATGTTCCTGCCGGACCGTTTCGTGAAAGGCACCTGCCCGAAATGCAAATCGCCGGACCAGTACGGCGACAACTGCGAAGTGTGCGGCGCCACCTACAGCCCGACGGAACTGATCGATCCGAAGTCCGTGGTTTCCGGCGCGACGCCGGTGATGCGCGACTCCGAGCACTTCTTCTTCGACCTGCCGGCCTTCAGCGAAATGCTGCAGGCGTGGACGCGCTCTGGCGCGCTGCAGGAGCAGGTAGCGAACAAGATGCAGGAGTGGTTCGAATCCGGCCTGCAGCAGTGGGACATCTCCCGCGATGCGCCTTACTTCGGCTTCGAAATCCCGGATGCGCCGGGCAAATACTTCTACGTCTGGCTGGACGCGCCGATCGGCTACATGGGCTCCTTCAAGAACCTGTGCGACAAGCGCGGCGATCTGGACTTCGACGAGTTTTGGCGCAAAGACTCCACCACCGAGCTGTACCACTTTATCGGCAAGGACATCGTCTACTTCCACAGCCTGTTCTGGCCGGCGATGCTGGAAGGCAGCCAGTTCCGCAAACCGAGCAATCTGTTCGTGCACGGTTACGTGACGGTGAACGGCGCCAAGATGTCCAAGTCGCGCGGCACCTTCATCAAGGCCGGCACCTACCTGCAGCATCTGGATGCCGACTGCCTGCGTTATTACTACGCCGCCAAGCTCTCTTCACGCATTGATGACATCGATCTCAATCTGGAAGACTTCGTGCAGCGCGTCAACGCCGACATCGTCAACAAGGTGGTGAACCTGGCGTCACGCAACGCCGGCTTTATCAACAAGCGCTTCGGCGGCAAGCTGGCCGACAGCCTGGCCGATCCGGCGCTGTACCAGACCTTCGTTGATGCGGCGCAGAGCATCGCCGAAGCCTACGCCGGCCGCGAGTTCAGCCGCGCGATCCGCGAAATCATGGCGCTGGCCGATCTGGCCAACCGTTACGTGGATGAGCAGGCGCCGTGGGTAGTGGCGAAGGAAGAAGGCCGCGACGCCGATCTGCAGGCCATCTGCTCGATGGGCATCAACCTGTTCCGCGTGCTGATGACTTACCTTAAGCCGGTGCTGCCTTCGCTGACCGAACGCGCCGAAGCGTTCCTCAACGCCGAACTGAGCTGGGACGCGATCCCGCAGCCGCTGCTGGGCCATCAGGTGAACGCGTTCAAAGCGCTATTCAACCGCATCGATCTGGACAAGGTCAACGAGATGGTCAACGCCTCGAAGGAAGACATGGCCGCCGCCAAGCCGGTGACCGGTCCATTGGCCGATGATCCCATTCAGGAAACCATCACCTTCGACGACTTCGCCAAGGTCGACATGCGCATCGCCCTGATCAAGAGCGCCGACTTTGTCGAGGGCTCCGACAAGCTGCTGAAGCTGCAGCTGGATCTGGGCGGCGAATCGCGCCAAATCTTCTCCGGCATTCGCTCCGCTTACCCGGACCCGAAAGCGCTGGAAGGCCGTCTGACCATCATGGTCGCCAACCTGGCGCCGCGTAAAATGCGCTTCGGCGTGTCAGAAGGCATGGTGATGGCGGCGGGCCCAGGCGGGAAAGAGATCTTCCTGCTGAGCCCGGACAGCGGCGCGCAGCCTGGCATGCAGGTCAAGTAATCGCGCAGATGCGCGGCGTAGGGAGGGTCGAGCTTGCTCGGCCCTTTTTTATTGCCCCAACCCCCACGTTATAAGCATGAAGAAAAAGTCATAACCGCCCTGATTCCCCTGCCCGCCGCATCCGGCTATGATGCTCAGAAACCCAAAATAGACGTCCAGACAGAAAGACTGCTATAACAGACCTTTACCGGGATCGTTTCCCTGCTTTTTTGGAGCCTATAATAATGAAAAACCTCAAGACTTCGCTGCTCGCCCTCAGTCTGTTGTCCGCCCTGCCGCTGCAGGCGGCGGAAAACGCCGCCGTACCCGCCGCCATCGCTCAGCATCAGGGGCCGGTGCGCATCGCGGTGATCCGCAACCTCGGATCCGACGACAACACCACGCAATTTTTGGCGGGTGCCATTCAGGAAGGGCGCAAGCTGGGCTTCAAGGTGGATACCTTCCTCAGCAACGGCGACGACGCGCGCTTTCAGGACTTCGTCAATCAGGCTATCAGCCAGAAATATGACGGCATCATTCTCTCGCAGGGGCGAGCCCCCTATTCCACCGACCTGGTCAAGCGCATCGCGGCGGCCGGCATCGCCGTCGCGGCTTTCGATACCGACGTCAGCGGCAGCGTTCCCGGCATCACCGTCTCGCAGCAGGACGACGCTTCACTGGCCAATGCCTCCTTCGGCCAACTGGTGAAGGATTTCAACGGCCAGGCCAATATTGTCAAGCTGTGGGTGGCCGGCTTCCCGCCGATGGAGCGCCGTCAGGCCGCTTATCAGCAGTTGCTGAAACAGCATCCGGGCATTCATGAGCTGGAATCGATCGGCGCGGTCTCATCCGACGTACAGGGCGATACCGCCAACAAGGTGGGCGCGGTGCTGGCGAAATACCCGAAAGGCAAGATCGACGCCATCTGGGGCACGTGGGACGCCTTTACCCAAGGGGCTTACAAGGCGCTGAAAGAGAACGGCCGCACCGAAATCAAGCTGTACAGCATCGATATCTCCAATCAGGATTTACAGCTGATGCGTGAGGCCGGCAGCCCGTGGCAGGTCAGCGTGGCGGTGGATCCGAAGCTGATCGGCGCGGTCAACCTGCGCCTGGTGGCCAACAAGATCGCCGGGGAAAGCACGCCGGACAACTATCAGTTCAAAGCGGCGGTCATTCCACAGGCGCTGCTGCTGGCGCAACCGGGGCCGGTCAACGTCGCCGGCCTGGCGAAGATCATCCCCGGCTGGGGCAGCAGCAGCGATTTCGTTCAGCAGTGGTTCGCCACGCTGCAGGCCGAACACGGTAAATAATGCTGTTTTTCACGAGGCTGCCGACGCAGCCTCTGTTTTTCAGATAAATATCGGCAGCCCCCTTCCGTCCCCGCCAAAATGCGCTATGTTATCTGCATCGCCCAATAACTGTATGCATAAACAGGTTTCAAATGAAGGGATTCCCCTCGCAGATTAACGTGCTGCTGGCCAGTTCGCTGGTGTTGACCATCGGCCGCGGCGTCACGCTGCCGTTCATCACCATCTACCTTACCGAGCATTTCCACCTGTTGCCGAAGAGCGTGGGCGTGATCCTGGGCGTCAGCCTCACCCTCGGCATCATCGCCAGCCTGTACGGCGGCTATCTGGTGGACAAATTCAGCAAAAATCGCCTGATCCTGCTGTCGATTTTATTGTTTGCGCTCAGCTTCTTCGCCATTCCCTGGATCCCGCGCCCCGGCGGCGTGATCGTGGTGCTGGCGATCCTGCACACCTGTTATTCGGTGCTGAGCATCACCATTAAGGCCTGTTTCGCCGATTGGCTGCCGGTCGAGCAGCGCATCAAGGCTTTCTCAATCAACTACACGCTGGTCAACGTCGGCTGGGCGATCGGCTCGGCACTCGGCGTACTGGTGGCCGGCCTCAACCCGCTGCTGCCGTTTTACCTGTCGGGCGGGTTGGCGCTGGCGACGGTGGCGGCGCTGAGCCAGCGCTTGCGCGGGCGGGAACAGCACGCAGCCCCTATAGCCGCATCAGCCTCACTGCCCAACTTCCGCCAGACGCTGACCATCTTGCGCAGCGATCGCCGGCTTATCTACTTCACCCTCGGCAGCACCCTGGGCGCGGTGGTGTTCGGACAGTTCACCGGCTATCTGTCGCAGTACCTGATCACCGTTTCCAGCGCCGAATTCGCCTACAAAATCATCGGGCTGGTGATGATCGTCAACGCCAGCATCGTCATCGCCCTGCAATACCTGCTTAGCCGCGGCATGCGCCAGGAAAACATGCTGCGCTGGCTGGCGCTGGGCACGCTGTTTTTCATCGTCGGGCTGCTCGGCTTTATGGTCGCCGGCGAGGCGGTCTGGCTGTGGCTGGCGGCGATGGCGGTGTTTACCCTCGGCGAAATCATCGTTATCCCGGTGGAATACATGTTCATCGACTTTATCGCGCCGCCGCACCTAAAAGGCAGCTACTATGGGGTACAGAACCTCAGCGCGCTGGGCGGCGCCATCAACCCAGTGCTGTGCGGGGTGCTGCTCAGCTACGCCGCGCCGCCGTTGATGTTCGTGATGCTGATCGTCGCCGCGCTGCTCAGCCTGCTGTTTTTCTTCCTCGGCCATCGTTTGGCGGAACGTTCTGCGGCAACGGCCGAGGACGCGCGCTGACCCTGCCTGCAACTCTCAAAGCAGGATGTCAACCCGCCGATCGCGCATGGCAGGCATAGCGAGAATTCATGGTGCGATCTGTGGCATGGCTCACAGTTTAATTGTATGATGAATGCATCAGTTAAACGGGAAAAGACAATGGCCAACGTGCTCACACTGTGCTGGAAATACCTCAGGGCCCTGCTCCTCATCTACCTGTGTCTGTTCGTCGGCAACGCAGTGGCGGCGCTGCTGCCGTTCGCCATTCCCGGCAGCATCATCGGCATGCTCTTGCTGTTCGCGCTGCTCTCGACCCAGATCCTGCCGGCCAAATGGGTTAAACCCGGCTGTCATTTGCTGATCCGCTACATGGTGCTGCTGTTCGTGCCGATCGGCGTCGGCGTGATGAAATATTATGACCAGATCGTTGCGCATCTGGGCCCGCTGGTCATTTCTTGCCTGATCAGCACGCTGATGGTGCTGGTGGTGGTCGGCTATACCTCACACTATTTTCACCGCGAGCGCCGCATTGCCGGCAAGCCCGACGACACGGAGGGCAACTCATGATCCATGAAATCTGGTGGTCGCTGCCGCTGACGCTGGCGGTCTATTTCGCCGCGCGCTGGCTGGCGCGCAAGTTGAACATGCCGCTGCTCAATCCGCTGCTGGTGTCCATGGCGGTGATCATCCCGCTGCTGCTGCTCAGCGGCATTTCCTATGAGCGCTACTTCCAGGGCAGCAGGATCCTCAACGATTTGCTGCAGCCGGCGGTCGTCGCGCTGGCCTTCCCGCTGTATGAGCAGTTGCACCAAATCCGCGCACGCTGGAAGTCAATTATCACGGTGTGCTTCATCGGCAGCCTGACCGCCATGATCAGCGGCGGCGCCATCGCCCTGTGGTTGGGCGCCACGCCGGAAATCGCCGCCTCTATCTTGCCGAAATCGGTCACTACGCCGATCGCGATGGCCGTCGCGGACTCGCTCGGCGGCATTCCGGCGATCAGCGCGGTTTGCGTTATTTTCGTCGGCATCCTCGGCGCCGTGTTCGGCCACACGCTGTTCAACCTGTTGAAAATCACGACCCCCTCGGCGCGTGGCCTGGCAATGGGCACGGCTTCCCACGCGCTGGGCACCGCGCGCTGCGCGGAGATGGACTATCAGGAGGGCGCCTTCGGCTCGCTGGCGCTGGTGATCTGCGGCATCATCACCTCGCTGCTGGCGCCGTTTGTGTTTCCGGTGCTGTTGCATCTATTCGGTTGATCAGGATGAAACTTGCGATACATCTCGCATTTATGCCTTTTATTGCATTGATTTCATCATTTAAGAGATATTGATCACACTTTAATGTCTCTGGCCTGCCTAGAATGTGATCCCGTTAACCTGTAGAGAGACCTTCCATGCATCCGCGTTTTCACACCGCTTTCAGCGCACTGCCCGCGACACTGCAATCCGCCCTGCAGCCTTATCTGAACGCGTCCGACTTTCCGGCGATGTTCACGGCCGAGCAAGCGGCGGCGATCCGCTCAGGCTGCGGGTTGGACGATGACGCGCTGGCATTCGCGCTGCTGCCGCTGGCGGCGGCCTGCTCGTTAACCCCGATATCGCATTTCCACGTCGGCGCCATCGCGCGCGGGCAAAGCGGCAATCTCTATTTCGGCGCCAATATGGAATTCAGCGGCGCGCCGCTGCAGCAATCCGTACATGCGGAACAAAGCGCAGTGACTCACGCCTGGCTGCGCGGCGAAAAAGCGCTGGCTTCGGTCACCGTCAACTACACGCCGTGCGGCCACTGCCGCCAGTTTATGAATGAGCTGAACAGCGGCGGCGAGCTGCAAATCCGTTTGCCTGGCCGCGCGCCGGCCACGCTGGCGGACTATCTGCCGGATGCCTTCGGCCCGAAAGATCTGGATGTCGCTTCACTGCTGATGGACGAGGTCGATCACGGGCATCAACTGCTGCTGAACGATGCGCTGACGCAAGCGGCGCTGGCGGCGGCCAACCGGAGCCACGCGCCGTACAGCAACGCCCACAGCGGCGTGGCGCTGGAAACGGCAGACGGCAATATCTACGCCGGCCGCTATGCGGAAAACGCCGCCTTCAACCCGAGCCTGCCGCCGCTGCAGGCCGCGCTGATCCTGCTGAACCTCTCCGGCGGCGACTGCCAGAACATTCGCCGCGCTGTGCTGGCCGAACCGCAGGACGCGAGCATCAGCCAGTGGGATGCCACCCGCGTCACTCTGGCGGCGCTGGGTTGCCAAAACGTCAGCCGCGCCGCCTTCTAAGCGCACCACGGCGGGGCCATCCGGTTCCGCCGTTAACAGTACCGCCCGCCAAATACAATGCCCCGACGCCGCCAGAGACACTTTCTTTAGTTAAAAAATCATTTGATTGTCGATAATTACGCCAACCTGGTTCATCATCGGGCAACAAATGCTGTACATCTTCTCTTTATCTTTTAGGATCGTCGGCAATACAGTTATCTGATACGTGAAGAGTAAAACTGATGGAACTAGAATACGAAAGCAAACGCCCGCTCTACATCCCTTACGCCGGCCCGATTCTGCTGGAATTTCCGCTGCTGAACAAAGGCAGCGCTTTCACCGAGGAAGAACGTAGCCACTTCAACCTGCACGGCCTGCTGCCGGAAGCGGTGGAGACCATCGAAGAACAGGTGGAACGCGCCTACCGTCAGTATCAGGATTTCAAGAACGATAACGATAAGCACATCTACCTGCGCAACATCCAGGACACCAACGAAACCCTGTTCTATCGCCTGCTGGACTCGCACTTGAGCGAGATGATGCCAATCATCTACACCCCGACCGTCGGCGAGGCCTGTGAGCACTTCTCCGATATCTACCGCCGCGCGCGCGGGCTGTTCATCTCCTACCCGAACCGCGATCGCATCGATGACATGCTGCAAAACGCCACCAAGCAGAACGTCAAGGTGATCGTGGTGACCGACGGCGAACGCATTCTCGGCCTGGGCGACCAGGGCATCGGCGGCATGGGCATTCCAATCGGCAAGCTTTCGCTGTATACCGCCTGCGGCGGCATCAGCCCGGCCTACACCCTGCCGGTGGTGCTGGACGTCGGCACCAACAACCCGCAGCGCCTCAACGATCCGCTGTACATGGGCTGGCGCCATCCGCGCATCTCCGGCGAGGAATACCACGCCTTTGTCGAAGAGTTTATTCAGGCGGTCAAACGCCGCTGGCCGAACGTGCTGCTGCAGTTTGAAGACTTCGCGCAGAACAACGCCACCCCGTTGCTGAACCGCTACCGCGACGAGATCTGCTGCTTTAACGACGACATTCAGGGCACCGCCGCGGTCACCCTCGGCAGCCTGATCGCCGCCAGCCGCGCCGCCGGCAGCCAGCTGCGCGATCAAACCGTCACCTTCCTCGGCGCCGGTTCCGCCGGCTGCGGCATCGCCGAGCAGATCATCGCGCAGATGAAGTCCGAGGGGTTGAGCGAAGACGAAGCGCGCGCCCGCGTATTCATGGTTGACCGTTTCGGCCTGCTGACCGACAAACTGCCGAACCTGCTCGACTTCCAGAGCAAGCTGGTGCAGAAGAGCGACAACCTGTCCGGTTGGGAAACCGCCAGCGACGCCATCTCGCTGCTGGACGTGGTGCGCAACGCCAAGCCGACCATTCTGATCGGCGTTTCCGGCCAGCCGGGGCTGTTTACCGAAGAGCTGATCCGCGAGATGCACAAGCACTGCGAACGCCCTATCGTGATGCCACTGTCCAACCCGACCTCGCGCGTGGAAGCCCGTCCGGAAGACATCATCAACTGGACCGACGGCGCCGCCCTGGTCGCGACCGGCAGCCCGTTCGCGCCGGTAAGCTACAAAGAGCAGCTGTACCCGATTGCTCAGTGCAACAACTCCTACATCTTCCCGGGCATCGGTTTGGGCGTGCTGGCCTCCGGCGCCACCCGCGTCACCGACGCCATGCTGATGGCCGCCAGCCGGGCGCTGGCGGATTGTTCGCCGCTGGCGACCGACGGCCACGGCGCGCTGCTGCCGAATATCGACGATATTCAGGGCGTATCCAAGTGCATCGCCATGGAAGTGGGCAAAGCGGCGCAGCTGCAGGGTGTGGCGATCGTCACCTCCGAAGACGCACTGTCGAAAGCCATCGAGCACAACTTCTGGCGGCCGCAGTACCGCAGCTACAAGCGCACTTCGTTCTGATTGACGCGCTGAAATGACCCAGCCCGGCTCCGCCGGGCTTTTTTGTGCGGCAAAACCGCCGAAAAATGCGGCGACGCGCGTGCTTCAGGCGGTTCGCGTCTTGCGTCGGTCGGTCAGGTAAAGTAGCCTTGATCCATCTTTTTCAGCCCGGCGCGCGTAAGGCAACAACATGTGGAAACGCCTGATAATCAGCCTGTTCATCATCATTGCGGTGTTGATGGGCTCGGCTATTGCGCTCGATCGCTGGATCAGCTGGAAAACCGCGCCTTACGTCTACGACGAACTGCAGGAATTGCCGCATCGCCAGGTCGGCGTAGTGCTCGGCACCGCCAAGTATTATCGCACCGGCGTGATCAACCAGTACTACCGTTACCGCATTCAGGGAGCGATCAACGCCTATAACAGCGGCAAGGTGAAATACCTGCTGCTGAGCGGCGACAATGCCCAGCAAAGCTATAACGAACCGATGACCATGCGCCGCGATCTAATCGCCGCCGGCGTGGCGCCGAGCGATATCGTGCTGGATTACGCCGGCTTCCGCACCCTGGATTCCATCGTGCGCACCCGCAAGGTGTTCGACACCAACGATTTCATCATCATCACCCAGCGCTTCCACTGCGAGCGCGCGCTGTTTATCGCCCTGCACATGGGCATTCAGGCGCAGTGCTACGCGGTGCCGTCGCCGAAAGACATGATGACGGTGCGCGCCCGCGAGATCTTCGCCCGTCTGGGCGCGCTGACCGATCTGTACATCCTCAAGCGCGAGCCGCGTTTCCTCGGCCCGCTGATCCCGATCTCCGCCATGCACACCGTGCCGGAAGACGCCCAGGGTTATCCCGCCGTCTCGCCGGAACAGTTGGTGGAGCTGGAGCACAAGCTGAAAGAAGAGAAGCAGAAAGCCAAACAGCCCTGATGCGGCAAACGCCCAAAAAGAAAGGCCGGCAAAATAGGCCTAATGCCGGTCACTTAAGCCTGACTGGTATTTTTTATCCAGTCTCTTTACGTGACGTGCAGGATGAATTGCCGTAAATCCCCCGAATTTCTCTGTTACTACAATGAACGGCAATTGGAGGGGCCGAAGGCGCGGCCCCTCCACCCGCGCCCTTGCTTAACACCGTCTGCCCGCTATGCGGATGCCCTCGCCGCGTCTGCATTGTCGGGCGGGTCGGCTGCGACAAACGTCCCTGTTAGTCTCGCCTCAACCGGCCTTCCCTGGCCGGTTGCCCCTGACAATGCCGTCTTGCTCGGCAGCCGGTGATGCGCGCCTAAGGTCAACACCCGAGCTGGCAGCTACCGGGCAACCTGTCCCTTATGAGGTTATGGCAGAGAAGAGAAATCGGAGATGAGCACGGTATTGGACGCCCTTGAAGACGCCGAACGCAGGCATAGCGCATTAGGCGAAACCGCCATGGACGGCGGTTTCAGGTGAGACAGGCAGGGACGCCTGTCGCAACCGGCCTCAATGCGCTATGGCGGAGGGAGGACAAATCTGCCTGGAGCAGATTTGAACGCTGCTTGCAGCGGCCCCGAAGGGGCGAGGCCCAGGGATGGGCTGAGTAACGTTGGCAAAGCCAACCGTCTGATAGGGCAAAGGCGCGGGTTGCCAGGGGCCGCGCCTTCGGCCCCTGGCTCGGTCGAGGTGCTGGAGCCTCATGATGCACCTCTCATTTATCGACCGAAAATGACCCGAGTACTTCAAAAAAACGCTAACTGACCAGCATTAGGCAAAATAGGCCGGCCTTGTCGTCTCTGCTGCGGTAAACCTACTTCTTCTTGGCGTATTTCAACGAGTCCAGCGCCACGGCGAAGATGATGATGCTGCCCTTGATGATGTACTGCCAGTACGGGTTGATGCCGATATAGGTCAGGCCGTAGTTGATGACGGTAAAGATGATCACCCCGGTCACCACGCCCCACACCGTACCCACCCCGCCGGCAAACGAGACGCCCCCCACCACGCAGGCGGCGATGGCGTCCAGCTCATACATAAAGCCGAGGTTGTTGGTGGCGCTGCCGATGCGCCCCGCTTCCAGCAAGCCGCCGAAGGCATAGAACACGCCGGACAGCGCATAGATCATGATCAGGTTCAGCGGCACGTTGACGCCGGAGACCTTGGCCGCTTCCGGGTTGCCGCCGATGGCGAAGATGTTCTTGCCGAAACGGGTCTTGGTCCACAGGATCCAGACGAAAATGATGGCAATCAGCGCATAGAAGGTGATGTACGACAGCTTAAAGTCGCCGAAGCGCAAGAAGCCTTGGGCAAAGGTGGAGAACTTCGGATCGAAGCCGGCGACCGGCGACGCACCGACCGAATCGTAATACAGCGAGTTGATGCCGTAGACGATGATCATGGTGCCCAACGTGGTGATGAACGGCGTCACGTTGAGGTAGGCGATAATCAGGCCGTTAACCAGGCCGATCACCGCGCCGACCGCACACACCAGCAGGATGACCACGGGAATCGACCAGGTTTCCATGTGCGGGAACACTTTGTTGACGTTATCCATCGACTGCAGCAGCGTGGCCGCCACCACCGCCGCCAGCCCCACCTGCCGCCCCGCGGACAGGTCGGTGCCCTGGGTAACGATCAGCCCCGCCACGCCCAGCGCGATGATGATGCGCACCGAAGACTGCGTCAGGATGTTGCTCAAGTTCATCAGGCTGAGGAAGGTAGGATCCTGAATGATGATGACGGCCAACAGCACCAGCAACACCACGTAAATGCCGCCTTCCTTGAAATAGGTAAATAAGGTTTTTTTATTTAGCGCGTTCATAATTCGAATCCTTAAAGGTGCAGGGAGGCGAGACGTAAGATTTCATTTTGCGAGGTCTGCTTGGTGTTAACGATGCCCGCAACCTGGCCGTTGCTCATCACCAAAATGCGGTCGGTGATCCCCAAAAGCTCCGGCATTTCGGACGAGACGATAATGATCCCCTTGCCCTTCTTCGCCAGTTCGGTCATCAGCTGATAGATCTCGAACTTGGCGCCCACGTCGATGCCGCGCGTCGGTTCATCCAGCATCAGGATCTCCGGCTGCGTCAGCAGCCAGCGGCCGATGATCACCTTCTGCTGGTTGCCGCCGGACAGCGAGCCGATATGGGTGTGATGCCCCGGCGTTTTCACCCGCATGGCGTCGATCACCCACTGGGTGTCGCTCTTCATCCGCGCGTTGTCCAGCAGGCCGAGCTTGTTTTTATAATTGCGGATGTTGGAGATCAGCGAGTTGAAACCCACGTCGAGGTAGGCGTAAATCCCGGTGGATCGGCGCTCTTCGGTCACCAGCGCGAAACCGTGGTTAATCGCTTCGTTGGCGCTGTGGTTGCCGATCGCCTTGCCGTGCAGCTTGATAGTGCCCGCCACCTTCTCGCGAATGCCGAACAGCGTCTCGACGATGTCGGTGCGTTTGGCGCCCACCAGCCCGGCGATGCCGAGGATCTCGCCCTGGTGCAGATCGAAGGACACATCGCGGATCGAAGGCTGGCGCAGCGACGTCAGGTTCTTCACCTCGAGGATCACCTCACCCGGCGTGTTCTGCCTGTCGGGGAAACGCTGGCTCAGCGAGCGGCCGACCATCATGGCGATGATCTTGTCCATATCCAGCCCTTCCAGCGGCTGGGTGGCGATCCACTGGCCGTCGCGCAGCACCGTTATCTCGTCGCACAGCTGGAAGATCTCTTCCATCTTGTGCGAGATATAGACGATGCCGCAGCCGCGCTCTTTCAGCTTGCGGATGATGGTGAACAGGTGATTGACCTCCTTCTCCGTCAACGAAGAGGTCGGTTCGTCCATGATGACGATCTTGGCGTCATAGGAAAACGCTTTGGCGATCTCGATCATCTGCATCTGCGACACCGACAGGTTGCCCACCTTTTCGCGCGGGTTGATGTCGATATCCAGCTCGTCGAAGATCGCCTGAGTGTCTTTGAACATCTTGTCCTGATCGACGAACAGGCCTTTGGTCGGGTAGCGTCCCAGCCACATGTTGTCCATCACGGTGCGTTGCAGCACCAGGTTCAGCTCCTGATGCACCATGGAAACGCCGTGCTCCAGCGCTTCCTTCGAGCTCTTGAAGTCGATTTCCCGGCCCTGAAATACAATGCTGCCGCTGTCTTTTTTGTAAATGCCGAACAGGCATTTCAACAACGTCGATTTCCCCGCGCCGTTCTCCCCCATCAGGGCGTGAATGGAGTGTGGACGGACGCGTAAATTGACATTGTCCAAGGCTTTGACGCCGGGAAATGACTTACAAATATCCGTCATTTCCAGCAAAAATTCGCGTGAGCTATCGGCCATAAATACACCTGGCTTAACGATCTTGCAGTCGTAAACATCCCCGCCGGCGGTATCCCTGGTGTTGGCGCCGCAGGCGGGGTCTTAGCGGGATCTCAATTCTTATTTAATGAACTGAGACAGGTTGTCTTTATCTACGCCGACGTAAGGGATACGCACGACTTTATTTTCGATTTTATATTGGGTGCCTTCGGTGGCCGGTTTGCCCGCCGCCAGGTTTTTCGCCAGCTCGAAGGTGGCCTTCGCCTGATTGTCGGCGTCATTCAGCACCGTCCCCGCCATCGCGCCGGATTTAACCAGCGCCAACGCTTCAGGCAGCGCATCCACGCCGAACACCGGAATACTGGTCTTGTTGTGTGCTTTCAGCGCTTCCACCGCGCCCATCGCCATGGCGTCGTTGTTGGCGATCACCACTTCGATCTTATTGGCGTTCGGGCCGGAGAGCCAGGCGTCCATCTTGTCTTTCGCCTGCGCGGTATCCCACATCGCGGTATCCAACTGCAGCTGTTGGGTCTTGATGCCTTTCTCGTTCAGCGTTTTCACCACGTAGGTGGTGCGCGCTTCGGCATCCGGATGGCCCGGCTCGCCCTTCAGCAGCACGAATTGGATCTGGCCGTCTTTGTTCAGATCCCAGGCCGGGTTGGCTTTCCAGTGTTTGGCGATCAGTTCGCCCTGGATCACGCCGGACTCTTTGGAATCGGTGCCGACGTAATACGCCTTGTCATAGCTGTCCAGCGCTTTGCGGGAAGGTTCTTTGTTGTAGAACACCACCGGGATATCGTTTGCGCGCGCCTTATCGATAACCACCGGCGCCGCGGCCGGGTCGACCAGGTTGATCGCCAGCGCTTTCACGCCCTTGGCCAGCAGCACGTCGATCTGATCGTTCTGTTTGGACTGGTCGTTCTGCGAGTCATTCATCAACAGGGTAACGTCCGGTGAAGCCTTGGCGTCTTTCTCGATCGCTTTGCGCACCACCGACATGAAGTTGTCGTCGTATTTGTAAATCGTAACGCCAATACGGGTATCAGCATGGGCTGCGGCGCCAAACATCATGGCAGCGGCCATGGCGGCCAGGGTGAAAACCTTCTTATTCATTGTCAATCTCCGGTTCTGTGTAGGGTATTACTCGTCTTTGAGCCAATGGTCACCGGCAGTGCGCACACCCCAGGCCAGGCGATTTCCACTCAACACCTGTCGTCCGTGGATCTTGTTATTTCCGAGAAATGCTGTGTCAGCGCGAGATAAACGGTTACAGCGGCAAGGGCCTTTGCGCCTGAAAACGCCTAGAGCATAGACGGCGTGATGTTAATATTCTGTGAATTTTCTCACAGATTGAAAACGGTTACACAAGATTAAATCGTCAGAGAGTGACCATCGCCTCACTTTGCCAGGGGGCGACAGAATGGCGCCGCACCAGCGTCGGCATGAACAGATGGCTGGCCTGCGGCTCCACCAGGCCCGCTGCGCCCTGTAATGCCAGCTCGGTCGCCAACGTGGCCATCGAAACGATCGGGTAACGCACCGTGGTGAGTTTGGGGCTGGTGTAGCGCGCGATGGGAATGTCGTCGAAGCCGATCAGCGAGAAATGCTGCGGCACCGTGATACCGTTTTCTTTCAGCACCGCCATGGCGCCGGCGGCCATGGCGTCGTTGTAGGCGAACACCGCGCTCAGCTGTAAGTTGCGCCCCAGCAGCTCGACCATCGCCGCCTCGCCGCCCTGCAGATCCGGCGAACCGTACGCGCGCCAGCTGTCGGGCGTCGCCAGCCCGGCGGCGGCCATCGCCTGAACATAACCTTGCTGACGCAGCGGCCCGTCCTCGATCGGGTGATTGGAGCCCAGATAACCGATGCGACGATGGCCCTGCGAGAGCAGAAGACGCATCGCCATGTCAGCGCCACTGACGTTGTCCAGCCCAACGCAGCGCGACTCATAGCCGGGGATAATCCGATTGATCAGCACCATGCCCGGCACCTGCTCCAGAAAGCCGATCAGTTCGGTGTCGCTCAGGGCTTTGGCGTGAACAATCAGGGCATTACAGCGCTGACGGATCAGCACTTCGATCGCATGGCGCTCTTTGTCCGCCTGATGATAGCTGTTGCCGATCAGCAGATACTTGTGATGTTTCTGCGCCACCGTGTCTACCGCTTTCACCAGCGCGCCGAAGAACGGATCGGACACGTCCATCACCACTACGCCCAGCGTATCGCTGCTTTGGGTCGCCAGCGCCTGGGCATTGGCGTTGGGGCGGTAACCCAGTTCCGCCACCGCCTGCAGCACCTGTTCGCGCGTCTCTTTGCTGGTCAGCGCGCTGTGATTGAGCACGCGAGACACGGTCGCCACGGAGACGCCGGCGCGTTTCGCCACGTCGCGAATAGTGATCGGATGAACTGGAGGCATGCGGGATCCTGAAATCGGGGTAGTGGCCGGTGGCGCTATCCTACCCCGATTGACCCGCAGCTCTGCGTGAATTACGTCACAGGAAAGAAAACGTTTACATACATTTTTTTAACCTGCCGATGGGCGCTCACTTCAGCGCTTTGGATTCCGTTCCACCGGCGGCCATCTGCGTCAATTTGCGCCACAGCCATTCCATCGGCCCCTGTTCGAAGTAACGCAGCCACAGTGCGGAAAACGCCAGGTTGATCAACCAGACCAGCGGCACCAACGCCAACAGTTGAAGCCGGTCGAACTGCTCATAGAGGCCAAAGCGATAAAACAGCGTAGTGCAGATCAGCGTTTGCAACAGGTAGTTGCTCAGCGCCATGCGCCCCACCTGGCTCAGCCAGTGGGCGATGCGCAGGCGCGACAGCGCGGGCCAGAAACCGTAACACAGCGCCAGATAGCCCAGCGCCTGCAGCGGCGCGCCCAGCTCGCGCGGCACCTGCAGCAGGAAACCGCTCCAGCGATAGTCCCAGTGCACCTGCCATTGCAGCGCCACCGCCGGCAGTTGGATCAGCACGGACAGCGGCAACAGCCACGCCGCCTGCCGCAGGTAATAGCCGGAGGAATAGCTGCCGCGCAGCCAGCCGCTGCGCATTAGCCCGGCGCCGAACAGCATCAGCCCCGCCAGCTCCCAGCCATACTGCGCGCCGATGGCCAGCAGGCTGGACGAGAGCAGATCGGCGCGGCTGCGCCAGGCTTCGAAACCGCCCTGCAGCTTCCAGAACTTCTCGTACTGCAACTCCGCCACGCCCGGTTGCCAGAAGCTGCCCGGTTCACCGTGCGAGACAAAACCGAGCAGCAGCAGCACCGCCACGCCGATCAGGTAGAGCACCACGCCGGTTTTCAGCAGCTGGAATGTGTCTTTGGCTTCGCGGATCATGCGCCAGCACACCAGGCCGATCAGCCCGTAGGCCAGCAGAATATCGCCGTCCCACAGGAAGATGGCGTGCGCGAGGCCGAACAGCACCAGCCACGCCAGCCGCGCGCGGATCCAGCTTTTGCCGCGCCGCAGCAGCATTTGCAGCCCGGCGCCGAACAGCAGCGCGAACATCGCCAGGAACTTGGCCTGGGCGAAGAGATCCAGCAGCGCCCAGGTCCAGGCGTCGCGCGATGACGGCATCCCCAGATAGGCCGGATTGAGGTAGGCGGCCTTCGGCAAGCCGAAGGCGCTGATGTTCAGCAATAAGATGCCGAGGATGGCGATGCCGCGCACGCAGTCCAGCGTGGCGATGCGCGGCAGAGGATGACTGTTCATTTTTTATCGCTGTCTTCCGCTCATGAAAAAGGCGCCCGCAGGCGCCTGTTGTCGTTTTGCGAGTCGCCCCGCAACGCCATCACCCCTGGTGATGGCGCACCGCGCGCAGGAACTCCTGGCGGGTATTTTGGCTGGACTTGAACAGCCCCCCCAACGAGGTGGTGGTGGTGGCGCTGGTCGCGTCGCGAATGCCGCGCGCCTTGACACAATAATGGACCGCATCGATCGATACCGCCACGTTATTGGTGCCGAGCAGGGTCTGCAGCGCGACCAGGATCTGCTGGGTCAGGCGCTCTTGCACCTGCGGACGCTGGGAGAAGAACTGCACGATGCGGTTGATCTTCGACAGACCGATCACCGAGTCTTTCGGGATATAGGCCACGGTGGCCTTGCCGTCGATGGTGACGAAATGGTGTTCACAGGTGCTGGTCAGCGTGATATCGCGCACCGTCACCATCTCATCCACCTTCATTTTGTTCTCGATGACGGTGATTTTCGGGAAGTTGGCGTAGTCCAGACCGGAGAAGATCTCGTCGACATACATTTTGGCGATGCGATGCGGCGTTTCCGCCAGGCTGTCGTCAGACAGATCGAGATTCAGCAGCTGCATGATTTCGGTCATGTGCTCTTTGATGCGACGCTTGCGCGTTTCGCGATCCAGCACTTCCCCGCGCAGCGGTGTCTCCAGACCACGCTCTTCCAGTGCCGCATGCACCAGCGCGGCTTCTTTACTTAATGATGTCATGTATTTGTTCTCCTGCGGACGGAACCCGCCGGCGGCCTGATAGGGCGTGCGGCCGGCGAATTGCTTGCTCTCGTGACGGCAGAGTTTTCGTGGTGGATAACGTGAACCCGGTCAAGATTTTGCCCCCACTGTAGATGAGAGCGCGGCGATTATCCAGTGATAGTACTTCATCCAGAGGTGAAATCTTCGCATTTAGCACAATCAGGCCGGCTGCGGGTCTCCACGCTTTTTGTATGGTTTTTAATCACCGAGTCGCCGTTTTTTGCGCCAACCGCCGCGCCGGGGTATTCACCGCCAGCCCTCCGGCCACCAACAGCGCTATCACCGCCACATACAGCGCCGGTTCCAGCCGATGGGTCAAGGCGGTCGACAGCGCCGACAGCATCGGCCCGACCAGCTGGCCGATCGCATAACCGGTGGTCAGCAATCCGGCCATGTAACGCGCATGGCGCGGCGCCAGTTCACGGCCGTGCTGAAGGGCGAGCTGTACCACACAGAGGAAACCGCCGCCGGTCAGCAACGCCCCGAGCGCCAGGCCGGCCACGCCCGGCACCACTTCGGCGCTCAGCACGCCGAGCGCCTGTACCCACAGCGTGATCGCCAACCGGGTTTGGGTGGTCAGCCGATGGCGGGTCACAATGCCGATAACGATCCCCAGCACCGCCGCGCCGCCGAACACCGGCCAGACGAACTGTGCGAACAGGCTGTCGGGAAAACGCGCCGCCGCCATCTGCGACAAGAAGGTCGCCGGCAGGATATAGCCGAAGCCGGCCAGGCTGTAGCTCCACACCAGACGCTTGAGCGCCGGCGTCAGCAGCAGCGGCTCCGGAGCCACTTCCGGGCGATGCAGCTCGCCGCTGCGCGGCAGAAAGGCGCTAATCCCCCCGACCAGCACCAGCGCCAGCCCGCCATACACCAGCCAGGCCTGCGCCGCCGTCAGCCCCAGCGCGTTGATGCCCACCGCCAGCATGCCGCTGAGGAAGATGCCGGCGCCCGGCCCGGCGAACACCGCCGCGCTCAGCGCCGGCCGGCCGTAGTGCGCCAACCGCTCGTTGGTCCAGGCCGCCACCAGCACCATCGCCCAGCCGCTGGCCCAGCCGATGGCGAAGCGCAGCGCGCCGTGGGTCCATTCATCCTGCGCCAACGCCGACAGCAGCGTCAGCACCATCGCGCCCCATACGCCCAGCCACAGGCGCCGCTCGACGTGGCGCGTGGCGCGCATCGCGTCGTAGGCGCCGCACAGGTAGCCCAAATAGTTGATCGCCGCCACCAGCCCGGCACCGGTCAGGCTGAACTGGTGGTCAGCGATCATCAGCGGCACCTGAGGGGTGAAAGCGAAGCGGCCAATGCCCATCGCCACGATCAGCGCGGCAAACCCGCTCAAGGCAATACGTAAAGCCATACCGGTATCCAAAAGGTTAAAAGAAAGTTGCCAGTATCATGCCGCAGTATTAAACTCACAAAAACTGAATAATAGTCATCAAGTTCATCACAAAACGAGAACATTATGGATCTGACCCAGCTTCGCATGTTCTGCTGCGTAGCGGAAACCGGCTCGGTCGCCCGCGCCGCCGAGCAGCTGCACCGCGTGCCGTCGAATCTGACCACCCGGCTGCGCCAGCTCGAGCAAGAGCTGGGCGCCGATCTGTTTATCCGCGAAAAACAGCGCCTGCGCCTGTCGCCGATGGGCCATAACTTTCTGTGCTACGCCAATCGCATCCTGGCGCTGAGCGACGAGGCAATGAGCATCACCCATGCCGGCGAACCGGCGGGCAACTTCGCTCTCGGCTCGATGGAGAGCACTGCCGCCACCCGCCTGCCCTCGCTGCTGGCGGCTTACCACCAGCGTTTCTCGCAGGTGTCTCTGTCGCTGACTACCGGCACCTCCGGCGAAATCGCCGATCGGGTGCGCGCCGGCACGCTGGCGGCAGCGCTGGTCGACGGCCCGGTGCCCTATGACGAGCTGAACGGCTGTATCGCCTATCCTGAACATATGGTGGTGATCTCCTGTCTCGATCACGCGCCGATCCACAGCGCCAAAGACGCCAACGGCGAAACGCTGTTCGCCTTTCGCGCCAGCTGTTCCTACCGCCTGCGGCTGGAGGCCTGGTTCAAGCGCGAAGGCGTGCGGCCGGGGCAGATCATGGAGATCCAGTCCTATCACGCCATGCTGGCCTGCGTCGCCAGCGGCGCCGGGCTGGCGATGATCCCGCATTCGGTGCTCAGCCTGCTGCCGGGCCATGAACGGGTTCGGGTTCACACCCTGCCGCCGGACGTGGCCGACACCGCCACCTGGCTGCTGTGGCGCCGCGACGCGTTCGGGCCGAACGTGCGCGCGCTGAAAGAATTGATTATTGAACAGACGGAAACCGCCGCTGTTGATGAAAGCACCCCCAACGATTTATCAGACGTTGTCGATATCGCCTGATTTAAAAAGAAAACCACTGAGGAGACTATGATGGAGATGATCAAAACCCGCGCCGCCGTTGCCTGGGGCCCGAACCAGCCGCTGAAGATCGAAGAAGTCGAGCTGATGCCACCGCAAAAAGGCGAAGTGCTGGTGCGAATCGTCGCCACCGGCGTTTGTCACACCGACGCCTACACCCTGTCCGGCAAAGATCCGGAAGGCGTGTTCCCGGCGATCCTCGGCCACGAGGGCGGCGGCGTGGTGGAAGCGGTCGGTGAAGGCGTCACCAGCGTGGCGGTCGGCGATCACGTGATCCCGCTCTACACCCCGGAGTGCGGCGAGTGCAAATTCTGTAAATCCGGCAAGACCAACCTGTGCCAGGCGATCCGCTCCACTCAGGGCAAAGGCCTGATGCCGGACGGCACCACCCGCTTCTTCAAGGACGGCAAGCCGATCTTCCACTACATGGGCACCTCCACCTTCTCCGAATACACCGTGGTGCCGGAAATTTCACTGGCGAAAATCAACAAGGAAGCGCCGTTGGAGGAAGTGTGCCTGCTGGGCTGCGGCGTCACTACCGGCATGGGCGCGGTGATGAACACCGCCAAAGTGCAACCGGGCGACACCGTGGCGATCTTCGGCCTGGGCGGCATCGGCCTGTCGGCGATCATCGGCGCGCAGATGGCCGGTGCGGGCCGCATCATCGGCATCGACATCAACACCAGCAAGTTCGATCTGGCGCGCAAGCTGGGCGCTACCGATCTGATCAACCCGAAAGACTATGACAAACCGATTCAGGAGGTGATCGTCGAGCTGACCGACGGCGGTGTCGACTTCTCCTTCGAGTGCATCGGCAACGTCAACGTGATGCGTTCCGCGCTGGAATGCTGCCACAAGGGCTGGGGGGAATCGGTGATCATCGGCGTCGCGGGCGCTGGCGAAGAGATCTCAACCCGGCCATTCCAGCTGGTCACCGGCCGCGTCTGGCGCGGCTCGGCATTCGGCGGCGTCAAGGGCCGTTCGCAGCTGCCGGGCATCGTCGAGCGTTATCTGGACGGCGAATTCGCGCTGAACGACTTTATCACCCACACCATGGGGCTGGAGCAGATCAACGAAGCGTTCGATTTGATGCACGAAGGCAAATCGATCCGTTCCGTCATCCACTTCGACAAATAAGCCAGGAGGCAGAGATGACGTTGTCATTGGAACTTCTCGAAGAGCACCGCATGTTCGGCGGCTGGCAACAGCGTTATCGCCACGCGGCGCAGAGCCTGAATTGCAACATGACATTCAGCATCTACCTGCCGCCGCCGCGCGATGACAACCCGCCGCCGGTGCTGTACTGGCTGTCGGGGCTGACCTGCAACGACGAGAACTTTACGTTGAAAGCCGGCGCGCAGCGCATCGCCGCCGAGCAGGGCCTGGTGCTGGTGATGCCGGACACCAGCCCGCGCGGCGACGAAGTGCCGAACGACGAAGGCTACGACCTGGGCCAGGGCGCCGGGTTCTACCTGAACGCCACCCAGGCGCCGTGGGATCGTCACTTCCGCATGTACGACTACATCAGCGCCGAACTGCCGGCGCTGATCGAACAACACTTCAGCGTCAGCGATCGTCAGTCGATCTTCGGCCACTCGATGGGCGGCCACGGTGCGCTGATGATGGCGTTTCGCAACCCGCAGCGCTTCCGCTCGGTATCGGCCTTTGCGCCGATCGTCAACCCGTGCCAGGTGCCGTGGGGCCGCAAGGCGTTCACCGCCTATCTGGGCAGCGACGAAAGCCAGTGGCTGCAGTATGACAGCTGCCATCTGCTGGCCAGCGGCGCGGAGAAAATGCCGGTCCTTATCGATCAGGGCGACGACGACCAGTTCCTGGCCGATCAGCTGCAGCCGGCGCGGTTGGCGGAGCTGGCGCGCCAGCGCGACTGGCCGCTGACGCTGCGCATTCAGCCGGGGTACGATCACAGCTACTTCACCATCGCCACCTTCGTGGAAGATCACCTGCGCTTCCACGCCGAGCACCTGTTCCGCTGATAAAAAAATCCGGGCGGTTAAACCGCCCGGATTTCTTCAAATACCGTCAAGAAGAAAGTCGATGGCGGCTTTTATCCTGCTCCGATACTGGGAAACATCACAAAATTCGGCCCCCAAAGCCCGAACCGGGATGCTGGCCATTTCATATGTCATCACGGCGTACTCGTTGTCATCAATCAATTTGATCAACGGGATCAAGCGCTCCGGTCGCGGACTCCCCGGGTATTTTTCAACGGGCAACAAAGGGATCACAACTCGACGATTTAATTGCCCAATGATATCGCTCGTCACATCAAGCAGCAGGGGGTAAATCGCGCTGTTCCCGCTATTCGCATACACCGTAAATTGCATCGCTAAAACGTCCTGTATTCGTCGCTAAAGCAACCATGCTCATCATTAAATCGGTTAAGCGCTTCAAGCGCCTCTCGGTTTTCTTCCTGCCATTTTATCCTCTCATGCTGACGCAACTCAGCATCTAAAGCAGCAGTCAGCGTCGCGCTGAGATTAATCCCCGCCTCACGCGCACGGCTCAACAAACTGCGTTCCAGCGTCATAGTCACACTTTGCGTCGTTCGTTGTTTTACTGGCATCGGCACCTCTCTCACTCATTTTCGTGCAAACAACACGGCTTATTGAACGGATAATAGCACTGAGACGTCATGTGAGCCCGTTCAAATGTGCGCCATACGTTAAAGCATCACCCCTTCAGCTTCGGATCGAGCGCGTCGCGCAATCCGTCGCCTAACAGGTTGAACGCCAGCACGGTGATAAATATCGCCAGGCTGGGGAAGATCGCCACGTGCGGCGCGATCACCATATCGGCGCGCGCTTCGTTGAGCATCGCTCCCCACTCCGGCGTCGGCGGCTGGGCGCCCAGCCCCAAAAACGACAGGCTGGCGGCGGAGATGATCGAGGTGCCGATGCGCAGGGTGAAATAGACTACGATCGACGACAACGTGCCCGGCAGGATGTGCCGCAGGATGATGGTCCAGTCCGAGGCGCCGATGCTGCGCGCCGACTCGATATAGGTCAGGTGCTTCAGCACCAGCGTATTGCCGCGCACCAGGCGGGCGAAGGCCGGAATGCTGAAGATCGCCACCGCGACGATCACGTTGGCCATGCCGCTGCCCATGATCGCCACCACGCCGATCGCCAGCAAAATGCCGGGAAACGCGAACAGCACGTCGCAGACGCGCATGGTGAGGCGATCCCACCAGCCTTCATAGTAACCGGCCAGCAGCCCCAGCAGGGTGCCGATCGCCCCGCCCGCCAGCACCGAGAACACCCCGGCCGCCAGCGAAATGCGCGCGCCCATCAGGATGCGGCTGAAAATATCGCGTCCGAGGGAATCCACCCCCAGCCAGTGCAGCAGCGAAGGCCCTTCGTTCAGCCGGTCGTAATCGAAATAGTTTTCCGCATCGAACGGCGCCAGATAAGGCGCCAGCAGCGCCGCCGCAATCAGCAGCAGCACCAACAGACCGGCGACCAGCGCCGCCCGCTGGCGGCGAAAACGCCGCCAAAATTCGCCCCACGGCGTGCGCACCGCGTTGGGGTCAATAAGCGGCATCGCCTTCAGTGCGGCGCTGCGCCGCCAATGCTTAATCATGCCGCATCCTCATTGGTAACGAATCGCCGGATTGATCGCCGCGTACAGCATATCCACCAGCAGGTTGATCAGGATGAACTCCAGCGAGAACAGCAGCACCTCGGCCTGGATCACCGGGTAATCGCGCATCTCCACCGAGTCCACCAGCAAGCGCCCCAGCCCCGGCCAGTTGAACACCTTCTCCACCACGATCGAACCGCCGAGCAGGAAGCCGAACTGCAGCCCCATCATGGTCACCACCGGGATCATCGCATTGCGCAGGCCGTGTTTCATCACCACCACGCTTTCTCTCACGCCCTTGGCGCGCGCGGTGCGCATGTAGTCTTCCTGCAACACCTCGACGAACGAAGCGCGGGTGAAACGCGCCATCACCGCCGCCACCGCCGCCCCCAAAGTGATCGAAGGCAGAATGTAGTGCCGCCAGCTGTCGGCGCCCACCGTCGGCAGCCACCCCAGCTCGACCGAGAACACCTGCATCAACAGCATGCCGAGCGCAAAGGCCGGGAACGAGATCCCCGACACCGCCAGCGTCATGCCGAGGCGATCCGGCCAACGGTTACGCCACACCGCCGACACCACGCCGATCGCCAGGCCGAACGCCACCGCCCACAGCATGCTGGTGACGGTCAGCCAGAAGGTCGGCAGAAAGCGCGAGGCGATCTCTTCACTCACCGGGCGCTTGGACACCATCGAGATGCCGAAGTCGCCCCGCAGCGCGTTGACGAAAAAGTGCGCGAACTGCTGCGGCAGCGGCTTATCCAGCCCCAAATCCTTGCGCACCAGCTGCACCACCGCCTCGTCGGCCTCCGGCCCCGCCGCCAGCCGCGCCGGATCGCCCGGCAGCAGGTGGACGAACAGGAACACCAGCACCGCTACGATCAGCAGCGTCGGGATCAGGCCCAGCAGTCGTTTCAGAAAATAATTGAGCATCTCATTCCTTCCCCCACCCGCAGCCGCGTGGCCGCAGGCGGGGATGGGCGCCTTATTTCAGATCGGCGTTATCAAAGTTGAACGAGGTATCCGGCATCACGTAGAAACCGCTCAGCTGTTTGCTGTTGGCCGACAGCAAGCGTTCGGTCGCCAGGAAGATCCAGGGCGCGTCGGCCCAGATGCGATCCTGCGCGTCCTGATACAGTTTCTGCTTCTCGGCGCGATCGGTGGTTGCCAGCGCGTCGGTCAGATCCTTGTCCACCTGCGGATTGCTGTAGAACGCGGTGTTGAACTGCTTCGGCGGCGCCGCCTGGGTGGAGAACAGCGGCGACAGCGCCCAGTCCGCTTCCCCGGTCGAGGCCGACCAGCCGGTGTAGAACAGCCGCACGCCGGTGTCTTTCACCCCGACGCTCTCCACCTGCGCCGCGCGCTGCCCGGCATCCATCGCCGTCACCGTCACTTTCACCCCCACCTGCGCCAGCTGCTGTTGGGTGAACTGCAGCACCTTCTGCGCGGTGCTGTGGTTGTGGGACGACCACAGCGTGGTGGTGAAGCCGTTCGGGTAACCGGCCTCTTTCAACAGCTCGCGCGCCTTGGCCGGATCGTACGGCCACGGCTTATAGCGCGCGGCGAAATCGATCGCCGGCGGCACCGGCCCTTCCGCCGGCACCGCGTAACCGGCGAACGCCACCTTGATCAGCGCGTCCTTGTTAATCGCGTAGTTCAGCGCCTGGCGCACCTTCGGGTTGTCGAACGGCTTTTGGGTAACGTTCATGCTGATGTAACGCTGCAGGATCGACGGCGCGGCCACCACGTCCAGCTTGGCGTTGCCTTCCAGCACTTTGGCCTGCTCGTAAGGGATCGGGAAGGCGAAGGTCGCCTCGCCGGTCTGCAGCATCGCCGCGCGGGTGTTGTTATCCACCACCGGGCGCCAGGTGATGCTGTCGAGCTTCGGCAGCCCCGGCTGCCAGTAGCCGTCGAACTTCTTCACCTTGACGAAATCGGTCTGGTTCCAGGTCACGAACTGATACGGCCCGGTGCCGACCGGATGGAAACCGATCTCCTTGCCGTATTGCTTCAGCGCCGCCGGGGAGATGATCGCCGCCGCCGGGTGCGCCAGATTGTTGACGAACGCCGAGAACGGCGCCTTCAGCACGATTTTCACCGTATTGGCGTCCACCGCTTCGGTTTTGTCGATCATCTTGAACAGGTTGTAGCGCTTGAGGTGGCTGTCCGGGTTGCTGGCGCGATCGAGGTTGATCTTCACCGCCTCGGCGTTGAACGCGGTGCCGTCGTGGAATTTAATGCCCTGGCGCAGTTTGACGGTGTAGGTCAGGCCGTCTTTGCTGACCTCATAGCTGTCCGCCAGCACGTTCACCAGCTTCATGTCCTTGTCGAAGCCGAACAGCCCCTGATAGAAAGACTTGGCCACCGCCTGCGACAGCGTGTCGTTGGCGTCGTAGGGATCGAGGGTGGTGAAGTTGGACGCCACGGCGATCACCGCGTCCTTCGCCGCCCAGACCGGGCCGGTTCCCGCAGCCAGCAGTACGGCGGCCAACAGCGCATTGCGTTTGAATGAGTGCTTCATGTCGCTTGTCTCTCCTGAGGTGTTTAAAAAGCACCGGCGATCGGGTGGCGGGCGACAAAGTGTCCGGCGCCAACCTGCACCAGCGGTGCGGTAACGGGTTCATCGCCCAGCGCGCGCACCGGGCTCGGGATCTCATCGGCCGGCAGCGGCTGCCGTTTGTGGGCGTGAGCGGGATCGGCCACCGGCACCGCCGCCATCAGCTTGCGGGTGTAGGGGTGCTGCGGGTTGTCGAACACCGCCTGCCGCGGGCCGATTTCCACGATCTGCCCGAGGTACATCACCGCCACCCGGTGGCTGATGCGCTCCACCACCGCCATGTCGTGTGAAATGAACAGAAAAGCGATGCCGAACTCGCGCTGCAGATCGAGCAGCAGATTGACGATCTGCGCCTGAATCGACACGTCCAGCGCCGAAACCGCCTCGTCGGCGATCACCACTTTCGGGTTCAACGCCAACGCGCGCGCGATGCAGATACGCTGGCGCTGGCCGCCGGAAAATTCGTGCGGGTAGCGGCGCGCGTGTTCCGGCAACAGGCCGACGCGTTCCAACAGCCAGGCCACCCGCCTTTCCGCCTCCCGGCCGCGCATCACGTTGTGCACCAGCAGCGGCTCCATGATGGAAAAACCGACCGTCAGGCGCGGATCGAGCGAGGCGTAAGGATCTTGAAAGATGAACTGAATATCGCGCCGCAGGTGCTGCAGCGCCGGCCCCTTCAACCGATCGATTCGCCGCCCGGCGAAGGTGATGGTGCCGCTCTGGCTGTCCACCAGTTTCAGCAAAGAACGCCCGGTGGTGGACTTGCCGCAGCCGGACTCGCCCACCAGCCCCAGCGTCTCGCCGGGATAAAGATCGAAACTGACGTTTTCCACCGCGTGCACCCGGCGAGTGACCCGATTGAACAGCCCGCCGCGCAGATCAAAACGCGTGACCAGATGCTCCACCCGCAGGATCGGCGCGGCGTCTGGCGGCACGGTATCCTGCGGCGCGGCATCGCCCTCGCCATCCGGCAGCGGAAACTTCGCCGGCAGCGGCCGATCGGCCATCGCCCCCAGCTTCGGCACCGCCGCCAGCAGCGCCCGGGTATAGGCCTGTTGCGGTGCGGCGAACAGCTCGCGCACCCGATTTTGTTCCACCTGCTCACCGCGGCGCATCACCAACACCCGATCGGCGATCTCCGCCACCACGCCCATGTCGTGAGTGATGAAGATCACCCCCATCTGCATCTCCTGTTGCAGCACGCGGATCAGCTGCAGGATCTGCGCCTGAATGGTGACGTCGAGGGCGGTGGTGGGCTCATCGGCGATCAACAGCGCTGGCTTGCAGGAGAGCGCCATGGCGATCATCACCCGCTGGCGCATACCGCCGGAAAGCTGATGCGGGTAGCGCCCCAACACCTCTTTAGCCTCCGGAATACGCACCAGATCGAGCATGCGCAGCGCCTCTTGGCGCGCGCTGCGGTGGTCCATGCCCTGATGCAAACGCAGCGATTCGGCGATCTGCTCGCCGACTGGAAATACCGGGTTGAGCGAGGTCATCGGCTCCTGGAAGATCATTGCCATGTCGGCGCCACGCACCGTGCGTAGCGTGTGCTGCGAGGCGCGCGCCAGATCGAGCAACGCGCCGTCGCGCCGGCGCAGCGTCATGGCGCCGCCGACGATGCGCCCGCCGCCCTGCTCCACCAGACGCATCAGCCCCAGTGAAGTGACCGATTTGCCGGAGCCGGACTCGCCGACGATCGCCAGCGTCTCGCCGCGATCGAGATCGAACGACAGGTTGCGCACCGCTTCTACGGCGCCGTCCGCTTGAGGAAAGCTGATGCTCAGATCGCGCACCGTCAGCACCCGCTGCGGCGGCAATGGCAGCCCGTCGCCGGCGGGCCGGAATGAAACGTCGGTCATACACCCTCCCGGTGAACGCTTAGCGATAAATCCCGACGGACGGCGCATCGCCGACATAGCCAAAACCGCGATACATCCCCTCGCTGTTGAACGGCAGCGCGATATTGCCGTGGCGATCGACGGCGATCATGCCGCCGCTGCCGCCCAGCGCCGGCAGCTTCTCCATCACCACCCGATCGCTGGCTTCTTGCAGGCTGAGCCCGCCGTATTCGATCAGGGCGGAGACGTCATAGGCCGCCACGCCGCGCAAGAAGATTTCGCCGGTGCCGGTGCTGGAGACCGCCACGGTGGCGTTATTGGCATAGCAACCGGCGCCGATGATCGGCGTGTCGCCCACCCGCCCGGCCTGCTTGTTGGTCATGCCGCCGGTGGAAGTGGCGGCGGCGAGGTTGCCCAGCGCATCCAGCGCCACCGCGCCGACGGTGCCGAATTTGCGATCGGGATCGAGCGGATCGGCGGCCTGCGCCGCGCCGTCGTGATCGAGCAATACCCGCCCCTGCTCCGCCTGGGCGCGGTGCAACTGATCAAAGCGTTCCTGAGTAAAGAAGAAGTCGGGGGCGACCATTTCCAAGCCGTGGGCGGCGGCAAACTTCTCGGCGCCTTCGGCGGTAAACAGCACGTGTTCGCTGTTTTCCAGCACCGCGCGCGCCGCCAGCACCGGGTTGCGGATGCGGCTGACGCCGGCGACGGCGCCGGCATCACAGGTGCGGCCGTCCATCACGCAGGCATCCAGCTCGTGGGTGCCCTGATGGGTAAACACCGAGCCTTTACCGGCGTTGAACAGCGGGCACTCTTCGAGCAGCCGCACCGCTTCGGTCACCGCGTCCAGCGCGCTGCCGCCCTGTGCCAATATCGCCTGCCCGGCGGCCACGATCTCGGACAGCGCCTGAATATACTGCCGTTCCTTTTCCGCACTCAGCGCCGCCCGGGTAATTGCGCCCGCGCCGCCATGAATGGCAATCACTGGTTTGCTCATTTGCCTGACACCCTGTGTTAATCCCGCCGTAGCACAGCGAATAAGCTGAGCGCGGTATCATTATTATTCAGTCTTTTTTCGATGCTATTTAGCCCGACTGTGGAAGTACAGCATAACGTCCACGCCCCACTTTTAGCGTAGTCCGCTTAGACCGTTTCGCACCTTGAAATAGCTTATTGGAATAAAAACAGCAGGTTATAAAAAGCAGCAAACCGCTGATAGTGCGGCTGGGATTATTGGTAATTTCGCGAGAGGAAATAGCGGCATGGGGTAATGAAATAAGCGTTCACGCTGAATAATCATTATTTCGACGCCCGGCCTGCCGTTTTTTTCCCGGCCGGGCGAAGATAATCCGCGATTAAAAACCGGAACCGGGTTGCTGTAAAAAGGCCTCTTCTTCCGGCGTGCTGATGCGCCCCAATATCGCATTGCGATGCGGGTAACGGCCGAAACGATCGATGATCGCCTTATGACGCAGTTCGAATTCCAGCTGATCGCCGTTATTGAGCTCGGTATACAACACCAGCGCCTGTTGGTGAATCAGCGGCGATTCCGAATGCATGAACGGCAGATAAAGGAAGCCGCGCTGCTCGCGGCTCAGCCGTTCGCACTCGCCGCTGCGGATCGCCTCCTGCGCCAGAATCAACGCCATGCCGTCGCAGGCGAACGACTGCGGCGTGCCGCGGAACAGGTTGCGGCTGAACTGATCGAGCACGATCACCTCCGCCAGCCGCCCTTCGATGGTGTCGCGCCAGTGCGCCAGCTCCCCCGCCGCCGCCGCCCGCCAGATTTCGCCGAAGCGGCTGTGCAGCAAGCGATCGAAATCATCGTCCTTTTTGAACCACATCACCGGTTCGATCTCGTCGAACCAGAATTCGATAACCTGTTTATGCATCATGATTCTCCTCTGTTTTACGCAGTTTATACCCGTTCGCACTTCCGGCGCAGTGCGAAAGATGGCGGGCATAACCCGTTCTCCCCCCCGGCGTTCTCTGCCATAATACCCGCACTTTGTCGCTATCAATGCGCACCCTGATTACGGAGTTCCCCTTATGGATCATTGCCATACTTCCGATCTCATCTCCCTGGAGCAAGCGCTGGAAAAAATGCTCGGGCAGATCGCCCCGCTGCAGCAGACCGAATCCATCGCCCTGACCGCCGCCGCCGGCCGCATCACCGCCGCGCCGGTGGTCTCACCGCTCGACGTGCCGCCGTTCGCCAACTCGGCGATGGACGGCTATGCGGTGCGCCTCGCCGATTTACAGGCCGGCGTGCCGCTGCCGGTCGCCGGTAAGGCCTTCGCCGGCGCACCGTTCGACGGCCAATGGCCGGCCAACAGCTGCGTGCGCATCATGACCGGCGCGCCGATCCCGGCCGGGGCGGACGCGGTTGTCATGCAGGAGCAGGCTGAAGTGAGCAACCTGGGCGTGCGTTTTACCGCCCCGGCAGAAGCCGGCCAGAATATCCGTTTGGCGGGTGAAGACATTCGCCAAGGCGCCAGCGTGCTGCCGGCCGGCGTGAAGCTGGGCGCCGCGCAGCTGCCGCTGCTGGCTTCGCTCGGGGTCGCCGAAGTGCAAGTGATGCGTAAGCTGAAGGTCGCGGTGTTTTCCACCGGCGACGAACTGCAGCCGGTCGGCCAGCCGCTGCAGGCGGGCCAGATCTATGACACCAACCGCTTCGCGGTGCGCCTGATGCTGGAGCAGCTGGGCTGCGACGTGCTCGATCTCGGCATTATCCGCGACGATCGCGATGCGCTGCGCGCCGCCTTCGAACAAGCGGACAGCCAGGCCGACGTGGTGATCAGCAGCGGCGGTGTCTCGGTCGGCGAAGCCGACTACACCAAACAGATGCTCGACGAGCTGGGCCAGGTCAGCTTCTGGAAGCTGGCGATCAAACCCGGCAAACCGTTCGCCTTCGGCAAACTGGGCCACGCCTGGTTCTGCGGCCTGCCGGGCAACCCGGTTTCCGCCGCCCTGACCTTCTACCAGCTGGTGCAACCGCTGCTGGCGAAGTTGGCCGGCCACAGCGACTGGCGCCTGCCGCCGCGCCTGCGCGCGCGGGCGCTGACGCCGCTGAAGAAATCGCCGGGCCGCCTCGATTTTCAGCGCGGCGTGTTCAGCAGCAACGCCGCGGGCGAACTGGAGGTCAGCACCACCGGCCACCAGGGCTCACACGTCTTCAGCTCCTACAGCCAGGGCAACTGTTTCATCGTGCTGGAGCGCGAACGCGGTTCGGTGGCGGCGGGTGAAACGGTAGAGATCGAACCGTTCAACGCCCTGCTGAGGAGCTGAACATGTTGCCGGAATTGACCGACGCCGAAGCTCTGCGCTACAACCGCCAGATCGTGCTGCGCGGCTTTGACTTCGACGGCCAGGAGAAGCTGAAGGCCGCCCGCGTGCTAATCGCCGGGCTGGGCGGGCTGGGCTGCGCCGCCGCGCCTTATCTGGCGGCGGCCGGGGTCGGCCATCTGGTGCTGGTGGATTTCGACACCGTCTCGCTCTCCAATCTGCAGCGCCAAATCCTGCACCGCGACGATCGCATCGGCCAGAGCAAAGTCGCCTCCGCCAGGCAGGAACTGAGCGCCATCAATCCGCATATCCGCATCGACGCCATCGACGGCCGTCTGGAAGACGATGCAGTTGCGGCAGAGATCGCCGCCAGCGATCTGGTGCTGGACTGCACCGACAACGTGGCGGCGCGCGACGCGCTGAACCGCCTGTGCCACGCGCAGCGCAAACCGCTGGTTTCCGGCGCGGCGATCCGCATGGAGGGCCAGCTCAGCGTGTTCACCTATCAGCCGGGCGAGCCCTGCTACCGCTGCCTGAGCCGGCTGTTCGGCGACAGCGCCCTCACCTGCGTAGAAGCCGGCGTGATGGCGCCGCTGGTCGGCACTATCGGCACCCTGCAGGCGATGGAAGCCATCAAGCTGTTGGCCGACTATGGTCAGCCGCTGCGCGGCAAGCTGTTGATGTTCGATGCGATGAGCATGCAGTTCCGCGAGATGAAACTGCCGAAGGATCCGCACTGCGAGGTGTGCGGCGGGGAATGACGGATAAAAAAAGGGCGGGATAATTCCCGCCCTGATGCGTTGCCGCGAGGGTTACACGATGCCCTGGCTGCGCAGATAGTCTTCGTAGTTGCCGGTAAAGTCGATCACCTTGTTCGGGGTGATTTCCAGAATCCGGGTCGCCAGCGAGCTGACGAACTCACGGTCGTGGGAGACGAAGATCAGCGTGCCTTCGTACATCTCCAGCGCCATGTTCAGCGATTCGATGGATTCCATATCCAGGTGGTTGGTCGGTTCGTCCATCACCAGAATATTCGGGCGCTGCATCATCAGCTTGCCGAACAGCATGCGGCCCTTCTCACCACCGGACAGCACCTTCACTTTCTTCTTGATGTCGTCCTGGCTGAACAGCAGACGGCCCAGCACGCTGCGCACCGCCTGCTCGTCGTCTTTTTCCTGCTTCCACTGGCTCATCCAGTCGAACACGCTCAGGGTGTCGTCGAACTCGTATTCGTGATCCTGCGCGTAGTAACCGATACGGGCGTTTTCCGACCATTTCACGGTGCCGCTGTCCGGCTGCGCGTCGCCCACCAGCGTTTTCAGCAGGGTGGTTTTACCGATGCCGTTGGCGCCCAGCACCGCGACCTTCTCGCCCACTTCCACCATCAGGTTCAGCTTGCTGAACAACGGGCCTTCGTCGAAGCCCTTGGTGAGCGCTTCCACTTCCAGCGCGTTACGGAACAGCTTCTTGTCCTGCTCGAAGCGGATGAACGGGTTCTGGCGGCTGGAAGCTTTCACCTCTTCCAGTTGGATCTTGTCGATCTGACGAGCGCGCGAGGTGGCCTGCTTGGATTTGGAGGCGTTGGCGCTGAAGCGGCTGACGAACGATTGCAGCTCATTGATCTGCGCCTTCTTCTTGGCGTTGTCCGCCAGCAGACGCTCGCGCGCCTGGGTGGCGGCGGTCATGTATTCGTCGTAGTTGCCCGGGTAAACGCGCAGTTCGCCGTAGTCCAGATCCGCCATGTGGGTGCAGACCATGTTCAGGAAGTGACGGTCGTGCGAGATGATGATCATGGTGCTGTTGCGCTCGTTGAGCACGTTTTCCAGCCAGCGGATGGTGTCGATGTCCAGGTTGTTGGTCGGTTCGTCGAGCAGCAGGATTTCCGGATCGGAGAACAGCGCCTGCGCCAGCAACACGCGCAGCTTCCAGCCCGGCGCGATTTCGCTCATCGGGCCATAGTGCTGCTCAACCGGAATGCCCACGCCGAGCAACAGTTCGCCGGCGCGCGCTTCGGCGCTGTAGCCGTCCATTTCGCCGTAGGCCACTTCCAGATCGGCCACTTTATAGCCGTCTTCTTCGCTCATCTCCGCCAATGCGTAGATGCGGTCGCGCTCTTCCTTCACCGCCCACAGTTCGGTGTGGCCCATGATCACGGTATCCAGCACGCTGTACTGCTCAAAGGCGAACTGATCCTGACGCAGTTTACCCAGGCGCTCGTTCGGATCGAGGAACACGTTGCCGCCGCTCGGTGCCAGATCGCCGCCGAGGATTTTCATAAAGGTGGACTTGCCGCAGCCGTTGGCGCCGATCAGGCCGTAACGGTTGCCGCCGCCGAATTTGACAGAGATGTTTTCAAACAGCGGCTTACTGCCGAACTGCATGGTGATGTTGTTAGTGCTTAACACAGCGCTCGCTCTTTATACATAGGGAATGTGATTTGGCGCGCATTATGCCACAACGGGGTGCAGAGATCGCGGGAAGTTTCGGTGACATTTTGAGCGGCGCCTGCGGCATCCGATCCTTTTCGCAGGCGGCATAGCTGAACTAACGCGGCGGGAACTTCGCGGCAATCATCGCCGCCGTCGGCTGCACGCCGCCCAGGCTCCATTGTTCGGGCGCATGTTCATCGATTCGGACCCAAACCGACTGCCTGAACGCCGGATCCCCTCGCCCTTCTATCTCTACCAGCAGTTCGGTAATGCGGGACAGCATTTCGCTTTTTTGCCGTTCATCCAGCATGCCTTTCACCGTTTGCACATTAACAAATGGCATTATACTCTCCTTGAATATAGTTAAGTCTAAAAACAAGACTTAGATTAGCCAAGGAAAATGCCCATGTCAAAATCTCCCGATCTCCCTACCGTTTCTCTTGCCCTGTGCGGGCTGGCGCAGGCCGCGGATCTGCTTGGCGATCGCTGGACATTACTGATCCTGCGCGAGTCATTCTACGGCGTCCGCCGTTTTGAAGAGCTGCGCGAGAATATCGGCGCTTCACGCCAGGCGTTGAGCAACCGTCTGAATGCCATGGTAGAACAAGAACTGTTGGCCAAACGCGCTTACCGGGAGCCGGGCGAGCGCGAACGACATGAATATGTCTTGACGGACAAGGGGCGCAGCCTGGGGCCCATCCTGGTTGCGCTGATGGCGTGGGGCCACCGGCATATTCTGCATGACAACCCCCACGTTCAACTGGTGGATAAAAGCAGCGGGCTGCCGGTGCAGTTGGCATTTATCGATGCGCAGGCGCACGTAGTGCCTGAAGACGCGCTGCAAATGTCGGCCGTTGAGCTCCCCCCGGCCTGACTTACCCATTCTGGTCTACGCTTGATACCAGACTGATTTAGGACAAGGATGCTGAACCATGCCACACCTCTATAACACCGCGCTGCTGATCGGCGCTGCGCTGAGCGCCATCGCCGCCCTGCTGCATATTTGGGTGATCGCCGCCGGGCCGCGCGGCTATCGGCTGTGCGGCGCCGGCGATCGCTTCATTAAGGCGGCGGAAGCAGGTAAAAAGTTCCCTGCCGTCGTTACCGCCGGCATCGCGCTGGTGTTGTTTATTTGGGCGCTTTACGCGCTGTCCGGCGCGGGCCTGATCGCGCCGCTGCCACTGCTGCGGCCCGCGCTGTTTATCATCACCTTTATCTACCTGCTGCGCGGCGTCGCCGGCCCTTTCGCCCTGCGCGATACCGGCCGCAGCCAACGCTTCATCGTCGTCAGCTCGCTGATTTGCCTCGGCTTCGGGCTGGTGCATCTGCTGGGGATGACGCAGCGCTGGGGGGCGTTGGCGTAACGCCCTGTTGCCGCAAAACGGCGATAAACGCCTGCGCGGCGGCGCTGCGGTAAGCGCCTTGGCGCTGCAGCAATACCGCCTGACGGGCCGGCATGGCGTTGGCCAACGCCACTTTTTTCAACTGCCGGTTCTCGCGCGCAATGGCGGCCGGCAACAGCGTGGCGAGCTGCCCGCGCCGCACGATCTCAAGGATGGCGGCCAGCGCATTGGCCTCCACCGCCACCTGCGGCCGGAAACCGAGCTGCGTGCAGTAGCGATCGATAAACTGACGCGTGGCGAAGTCGCCGCTCAGCAAGGCCAGCGGCAGAGTTCGCCACTCCGCCAGCGCCAGCGGCCGACGCCGCGCCGCCAGGGGATGATCGGCGCCGACCATCAGCTCCAGCGTCTCACTGAACAACGGCATCGCTTCCACCTCCGCCGACTGCGCCATCTCAAAGGCAATCCCCAGATCCAGCCGATCCTGCGCCAGCAGCGCCTCAATCCGCTCTTGCGCCATCTCCTCAATGCTCAGCGTAATCCCCGGGTAGCGGCGGTAGAACGCATCGATCGTCGGCCCCACCAGATAGGCGGTGAAGGTCGGGGTCATCGCCAGCCGCAGATGGCCGCGCGCCAGCGTCGCCACGTCATGGATCGCCCGCGCGCCGGCGTCCAGATCCTGCAGCGCCAGGCGCGCATAGCGCATCCAGGCCTCACCGGCGTCGGTCAGCTGCACCCTTCTGCCGCTGCGATCGAACAGCGGCGCTCCCAGTGCATCCTCCAGCTGTTTGATCTGCTGCGACAAGGTCGGTTGCGAGACGTGCAGCGCTTCGGCGGCGCGGGTGAAATTGCCCTGTTCGGCCACGGCCAGAAAATAACGGATATGTCGCAGCAGCATAGCGCCCCAACTATTAGTAAAACCTATAGCCAGTATTATAAATGGGTCTTAGACCCTATAGCCAGAAGCGTTCATGATGCCTCCATCGCTTACCCCCTGGGAGAAAAACAATGAAAGAGGTAATTGAGGGCTTCCTGAAGTTCCAGCGCGAAGCCTTTGTTGAACGCACGGCGCTGTTTCAGCGGCTGGCCACCCGCCAAAATCCGCGCACGCTGTTTATCTCGTGTTCCGACAGCCGCCTGGTGCCGGAGCTGGTCACCCAGCGCGAGCCGGGCGATCTGTTCGTTATCCGCAATGCCGGCAACATCGTGCCTTCTTTCGGCCCCGAACCCGGCGGGGTGACCGCCTCGGTCGAGTACGCCGTCGCCGCGCTGGGCGTGGAAGATATCGTGATCTGCGGCCATTCCGACTGCGGCGCGATGACCGCCATCGCCACCTGCCAGTGTCTGGATCACCTGCCAACGGTCGCCGGCTGGCTGCGTTACGCCGATTCCGCCAAGGCGGTCAATCAGGCTTATCCGCACGCCTGCGACGAAGCGCGGGTCGCGTCGATGGTGCGCGAAAACGTCATCGCCCAGCTCAACAACATCAAAACGCACCCTTCCGTCGCCCTGGCGCTGGAACAGGGCCGCCTGACGCTGCACGGCTGGGTCTATGACATCGCCAGCGGCGCTATCGAGGCGCTGGACGGCGAAACCCGCCGCTTCGTGCCGCTCGCCACCCATCCCGAGGTGACCGCCACGCCGGCGATCGCCCGTTTTTAAGCCCACAAAAGGAGCCAACATGACACACTCTCTGCACAACGCCGCCCCGCGCGAAGCGCTCACCGACACCATCATGGCCGCCAAGATCCGCCATAACCTGACGTTCGAAGCGCTGGCCGAGGGCACCGGTCTCAGCCTGGCGTTCGTCACCGCCGCGCTGCTGGGGCAGCATGCGCTGCCGGAAGCGGCGGCGCGCACCGTGGCGGTCAAGCTGGGGCTGGATGAAGAGGCGGTACAGCTGCTGCAAACCATCCCGCTGCGCGGCAGCATCCCCGGCGGCGTGCCGACCGACCCGACCATTTATCGTTTCTATGAAATGCTGCAGGTCTACGGCTCCACGCTGAAAGCGCTGGTGCACGAGCAGTTTGGCGACGGCATCATCAGCGCCATCAACTTCAAGCTGGATATCAAGAAGGTCGCCGATCCGGACGGCGGCGAACGCGCGGTGATCACCCTGGACGGCAAATACCTGCCGACCAAGCCTTTCTGATTGGCCTTGCGCCGGCGGCCCACGTCGCCGGCAAATTGACAGCCAACCGGCCATTGGCTACATTAACTGCGCTGAAACGCCGCTCTGGCGTTTTTCACTGCCCGAGGCCTGTATGTTGGAGATTGTAACCACCCGATAGTCGCTTCCTTGCCGCATGGCGAGGGACTCTGACGTATCCGACGCGCGTTTGCGCGGGGATGCGCGTATCTGGGGTTATTACAGGATCTCCCAACATGAACATTTCCAAAGCGGAACAACGCGTGCTGCACGTGTTGGCCAAAGGCGGCTATATCGCCTTCACCCGCAACGACGCCGGTCGCGTCACCCACGTTGAATGCTACACCCGCGAAGGGCTCGGCTTGGCCGACTGCTCGCTGGCCGTTTTCACCAAGCTCAAAACCAAACGCCTGATCCTCTCTCGCCAGGGGCGCCCTTATCGCGTCACCTTCGCCGGGCTCAAGGCCGTGCGGGCGCAGCTGGATAACCGTTAATCATCGATACCGGCCGGGCAGGTAGCCCGGTCGGCACAGTCTTATTTAATCAGGATACAACCATGAACATCACGTTACGCCACGAAACGCCGGCCGACGTCGGCGCCATCGCCACCCTCACCGCCGCCGCATTCTTGCATGCCGAGCACAGCAGCCACACCGAGCAGTTTATCGTCAATGCGCTGCGCGCGGCGGGAGCCCTCACCCTGTCGCTGGTCGCCGAACGCAATGGCACACCGATCGGGCACGCGTCCGTCTCGCCGGTCGCACTCAGCAACGGCGCCGCCGGGTGGTACGGGCTGGCGCCGGTGTCGGTGCTGCCGGCCTGTCAGGGCCAGGGGATCGGCAGCATGCTTATCCGCCGGCTGCTGGCCGAGCTGCAGGAGCGTGGCGCCGCAGGCTGCGTGGTGCTGGGCGATCCGAGCTATTACGGCCGTTTCGGCTTCCAGGCGCAGAGCGCGCTGACCCTGCCGGGCGTGCCGCAAGACTACTTCCGCGCCGTCGCCTTCCAGGGCGCGCTGCCGTGCGCGGAGGTCACCTTCCACAACGCGTTTAACGCCGAAGCCTAACCCTGTTGCCGGCGCCGTCATGGCGCCGGTTTTCAGTCCCGCTCGCCATAACGCAAGATAGTCATCCCTTCCTCTTCCACCGGGGGAACAAAATACTGCGCCAGGTGCTCAAACTCCGCCTCGCTCAGTGTAAACGGGTGTTCGCCGCGCGCATTTCTCAGCGTTATCCGGTTCAGGCACTGCGCATGGCTGACGTCGAGAAAGTGCAGGCAGTGCGCGACGCCGGCCTCCTCCGCCAAGGCTTTGGCCCAGCGCCGCCTGTCCGGCGTATTCATCGGGAAATCGAGCGCCACGGACCAACCGCCGCGCAGCAGCTGAACAAGGTGCCCGCCCAGCGCCCGCCGCAACCGGTCGGAGCAGCGCGCGTAGTCTTGCAGGCTGGCCATATCCTGTTCATACAGCGTCGCCAGCCATGCATCTTCGCTCAGCAACAGCGTTTGCGGCTGCTGGGCCAAACGCTGCGCCAACGTCGATTTGCCTGCGCCGGCCTTGCCGCACATCAGGTGTAAAACTCCAGGGTAGGTTTTCATGACGTTCTCCGGTCGTTGCCGGAAGGGGATAAAAAAACCCGCCTGCCGGCGGGTTTTTATTGGCGACACACGCGCTATCCCACCCTCTGGAGAAGGGTGATAATAATTTTCGCGAATGGGCGGTAGGATTTTTTCATAGCTAATGAATATGACAACCGTGCAGCGTTGTCAATTCGCTTCCGACGCAGGCTTGCTCTGTGCGTGATAACAACGGCTATCCTGTGGCGCCTGGTCGCGTCTCTCCAGCCCGTAGTCCCGCACCACCTCCGCCACCCGCAGCCGATACTGCGCCAACACTTCGCCACGGCCGCGCGTCTGCGCCGCCCGGTGCTGTTCGAGATTGCGCCACTGCTGCACCGCCGCCTCGTCGCGCCAGAAAGAGAGCGACAGCAGGCGCGCAGGATCCGCCAGGCTTTGGAAGCGCTCGATAGAGATGAATCCGTCGATCTGCGCCAGCAGCGGCTTCAGCGCCGCCGCCAGCGCCAGATAGGTATCGCGCTGCCCATCGGCGGCCTGCAGTTCAAAAATCACGGCAATCATCCTCGTCTCCTCTCAACGGTAAAATTCCGGCACGCGCGCATTCAGCGAACGGCGCCACTGCACCGATTTCAACGCCCGCTCATCAATATCCAGCGAATACGGCCGCACAGCAGCAAAGTGCGATGACTACAGGCTAGCAATGGACGCACAGCCATACTTCGTCTAACCTCGAAGTATGCATAACATCGAGATAGAAGATCGTTTAGCGGCGCTGAGCGCCGCCATCGCCGACCGCACCCGGGCGCGCATGCTGTGCCTGTTGATGGACGGGCGCGCCTACACCGCTACCGAGCTCAGCGCGGCGGTCGAGGTCGCCCCGTCCACCGCCAGCGCGCATCTGGCGAAACTGCTGGAACAGCAGTTGATTGCCTGCGTCAAACAGGGGCGCTATCGCTATTTCCGGCTGGCCGGGCAACCGGTGGCCGCCGCGCTGGAAGGTCTGATGGCGTTGACCGGCGTGCCGCGCCCGTCGGTGAAGAGCAGCACGCCGACCTCGCTGCAATATGCCCGCACCTGCTACGACCATATGGCGGGCGAGGTAGCGGTAAAGCTGCACGATCGGCTGCATGCGCTGAACTGGTTGAGCGGCGAGGAAGACTACCGCTTAAGCGACGCCGGCCAGGCGGCCCTGGCGCGGCTGAGCGTCGATTGTTCCCCCGCTCCCACCCGCCGCCGTTTCGCCTGCGGTTGCCTGGACTGGAGCGAACGCCGATCTCACCTCGGCGGCGCGCTGGGCGCTGCGCTGCTGAACGCCTTTATCCAACGCGGCTGGATGCTGCGCCAACTCGACAGCCGCGAGCTGCAGCTGACCGACGCCGGTAAAAAAGCGCTGGCCGCACATTTTGACCTCACGGTGTAACCCGGCGGCAGGGTAGTTTTACTGCAATACTCTAGGGGTACGCTTAAGCGACCCCGCCAACCCGAGGAGTTTCCATGCTCGATTCCACCCAATTCCCGATCGTCAAACGCTGGCCGGCTCAGCATCCGGAACGGCTGCAGCTCTACTCTCTGCCGACGCCGAACGGCGTCAAAGTGTCCATCATGCTCGAAGAGATCGGCCTGCCTTATGAAGCGCACCTGATCGACATCGGCAACAACGAAACCTGGACGCCGGAATTCCTGGCGCTGAACCCGAACGGCAAGATCCCGGCGATCATCGATCCCGACGGCCCCGGCGGCCGGCCGCTGCCGCTGTTCGAATCCGGTGCCATTCTGCTCTACCTGGCGGAAAAGAGCGGCCGTTTCCTGCCACAGGACCCGGCGCAGCGTTACGAAACCATTCAATGGGTGTTCTTCCAGATGGCCGCCGTCGGCCCGATGTTCGGCCAGCTCGGTTTCTTCCATAAATTCGCCGGGCGCGAATATGAAGACAAGCGGCCGCTGGAGCGCTACAAAAACGAATCGAAACGCCTGCTCGGCGTGCTGGAAACACGCCTTGAAGGCCGCGACTGGATCATGGGCGCGGAGTACACCATCGCCGATATCTCGCTGCTGGGTTGGGTGCGCAACCTGATCGGCTTCTATGAGGCGCGCGAACTGGTGGAGTTCGACAGTTTCCCTCGCGTCGCGCAGTGGCTGGAGCGCGGTCTGGCGCGCCCGGCGGTGCAGCGTGGGCTCGCTATCCCGGCGCGCGCGGCCTGATCGTCAAACGGGGTGGCCGCCGGGCCATCCCGCCTTCCACTGTCATAAAATTGTCATCCCTCTGCTCTACTCTCCTTTCGTAACAATTTGATGTTATTTACATTGTTGTATTACGACAAGGAGCTTACCCCATGCAACCTGCTGTATCCCTGATCGCCGGCGCCGTACTGTCCGCCCTGCTCTGTTCCTCCGCCATCGCGGCGGAAACCTCGGCCAATGCCAATGGCCTGACCGATCGCGCCGCGCGCGGCAACCTCGTCGAACCGGGCGGCGCCCGCCGTCTGGCCGGCGATCAGACCGCCGCGCTGAAGGCGTCGCTGTCGGACAAAACGGCGAAAAACGTGATCCTGCTGATTGGCGATGGCATGGGGGATTCCGAGATCACCGCCGCGCGCAACTACGCCGAAGGCGCAGGCGGTTACTTCAAGGGCATCGACGCCCTGCCGCTGACCGGGCAATACACCCATTACTCGCTGGACAGGAAAACCCACAAGCCGGACTACGTGACCGACTCCGCCGCCTCCGCCACCGCCTGGGCCACCGGGGTGAAAACCTATAACGGCGCGCTCGGCGTGGACGTGAACGGCAAGGATCAACCGACGCTGCTGGAGATCGCCAAGGCCGCCGGCAAGGCCACCGGCAACGTCTCCACCGCCGAGTTGCAAGACGCCACGCCGGCAGCGCTGGTCTCGCACGTCATCTCACGCAAGTGCTATGGCCCGGAGGAAACCAGCGAGAAATGCGCCGCTAACGCGCTGGAAAACGGCGGCCGCGGCTCCATCACCGAACAACTGCTGAAAACCCGCGCCGACGTCACGCTGGGCGGCGGCGCGAAATCGTTCAACCAGCTGGCGAAAAGCGGCGAATGGCAAGGAAAATCGCTGAAGGAGCAGGCGGCGGCGCAGGGTTATCAGTGGGTGAGCAACGCCGACGAACTGCAGGCCGTTACCCTCGCCAACCAGCAAAAACCGCTGCTGGGGCTGTTCGCCGACGGCAATATGCCGGTGCGTTGGCTGGGGCCGAAAGCCAGCTACCACGGCAACCTCGACAAACCGGCGGTAACCTGCGAAAACAACCCGGCGCGCACCGCCGCCACGCCAACGCTGGCGGCGATGACCGAAAAAGCGATCGCGCTGCTGAAAGACAACCCGAACGGCTTCTTCCTGCAGGTGGAGGGCGCGTCGATCGATAAGCAGGATCACGCCGCCAACCCGTGCGGGCAGATTGGCGAAACCGTCGATCTGGACGAAGCGGTGCAAAAAGCGCTGGCCTTCGCCCGCGCCGACGGCAACACGCTGGTGATCGTCACCGCCGACCACGCACATTCCAGCCAGATCGTCTCCGCCGACGCCAAAGCGCCGGGCCTGACCCAAAAGCTGACCACCAAGGACGGCGCGCCGATGACCCTCAGCTACGGCAACTCGGAAGAGGAGTCGCAGGGGCACACCGGCACCCAACTGCGCGTCGCGTCCTACGGCCCGCACGCCGCCAACGTAGTGGGCCTGACCGATCAGACCGATCTGTTCTTCACCATGCGCGATGCGATGGGTATCAAGTAACCGCCCCCTGAACGATGGCCGCCCGCGACGGCGGCCATTTATTATTGGTTACCGATGCGCATTTGCAATTAATCCGCAATTATTGTGTGATAACGAAATAACGTCTAATTACGCGGCAATTAACCCATGAAAATAACGCGGTTATATTGTCTTTCGCTCCTCTCTGTTTATTCCTGCGACAGCAACCGGCCTATTTTTGCTTATATTCGTTTTTTTTAGTTACAAAAGTAGTTTTTAACATTCTCGCAAACAATAATACCCCGCCAGTAACGTGAACCGATCAATTTGCATCCGGACGGCCTGCAATAGTTCACTTTTCGTTAAAAACCCTATTAACAAAAAGGCATTATTGCTGCCTATCGGCTTTCGCCGGGCGGTCGGCTTCATTATTTCCAGGGTAACTCCCGCTAAATTCTTTCACCTGCAATGAGTAGAATTTACACACAAGAGATTTAATTCAATGAGAAAATTACTCGTCCTGATTTTCAGTCTCAGCCTGTTTGGCGTTACGCAACAGGCGGCGGCTGAAGAGAAGAATAAAACCGTCGACGTGGTTCTGATCGGCGGCGGCATCATGAGCGCCACCTTGGGTACCTATCTGCATGAGCTGGAGCCGACCTGGACCATCGACATGTACGAGCGCATGAACGGCGTAGCGGAAGAGAGCTCCAACGGCTGGAACAACGCCGGTACCGGGCACTCCGCCTTCAGCGAAATGAACTACACGCCGGAAAAAGCCGATGGCACCATCGACATCAGCAAGGCGGTGAAGGTCAACGAGTCTTTCGAAATCTCTCGCCAGTTCTGGTCTTATCAGGTGAAAAACAATGTCCTGAAAGATCCGAAATCCTTCATTAACAGCGTGCCGCACATGAGCTTCGTGTGGGGCGACGACAATGTCAACTTCCTGCGTAAACGCTATGCGGCGCTGCAGCACAGCACCCTGTTCCGCGGCATGGAATACTCCGAAGATCCTGCGCAGATCAAACAGTGGGCGCCACTGGTGATGAACGGCCGCGATCCGGCGCAGAAAATCGCCGCGACCCGCATGCCGCTGGGTACCGACGTCAACTTCGGCGTGATCACCCACCAGCTGGTTGACGCGCTGAGCGCCAGCGACAAGTTCAAGCTGAACCTGAGCCACGAAGTGCGCGACATCAAGCGCAACGCCGACCAGACCTGGAGCGTGACCGTTGCCGATCTGAACCGCGACGGCAAAGAAACCACCGTTAACGCCAAGTTCGTGTTCATCGGCGCAGGCGGCGCATCCCTGACCCTGCTGCAGAAATCCGGCATCCCTGAAGCCGACGGCTACGGCGGCTTCCCGGTCGGCGGCCAGTTCCTGGTCACCACCAATCCGGAGATCGCCAACCAGCACCTGGCCAAAGTGTATGGCCTGGCCAGCGTAGGTTCGCCGCCGATGTCCGTGCCGCACCTGGATACCCGCATGCTGGACGGCAAGCGCGTGCTGCTGTTCGGGCCGTTCGCCACCTTCTCCAGCAAGTTCCTGAAGAACGGCTCGCTGTTCGATCTGCTGCACTCGCTAAGCACCTCGAACCTGATGCCGATGACCCACGTCGGTCTGGATAACTTCGATCTGGTGAAATACCTGGTCGGCCAGCTGATGATGAACGACGACGACCGCTTCGCCGCGCTGAAAGAGTACTTCCCGGACGCCAAACAGGAAGACTGGAAGCTGTGGACCGCGGGCCAACGCGTGCAGATCATCAAGAAAGACGCGGATAAAGGCGGCGTGCTGCAGTTCGGCACCGAGGTCGTCAGCGCTGAAGACGGCAGCATCGCCGCTCTGCTGGGCGCTTCGCCGGGCGCTTCCACCGCTGCACCGATCATGCTGCATCTGATGGAAACCGTGTTCAAAGACAAAGTGGCGACGCCGGAATGGCAGAGCAAGCTGAAAGAGATCATCCCGTCTTACGGCCACAAGCTGAACGGCGATATCGAGATGACCAACAAGATCCGCGGCTACACCAGCAGCGTGCTGGGTCTGAACTACATTGAAGTGAAACCGGAAACTAACTGATTCCCCGTGGTTTCCTGCTGACAAGGCCGCTTTATGCGGCCTTTTTTCTATACCCCTGCCGCTCAAAGAGCATTTTTGGCCACCTATTTACCCCCGGTTTACCCTTGCGTAACGGCGTAGTCACGCCTATTATCAAAGTATATTCTTGGATAATTAAGCTAAGTCACTGTGACCTGAATGTCGTTTTTGCGGGAGAACTAAAACCATGGATCGCGTCAATATCATTCACGATTTACTAGACTGGATTGAAACTCATCTGGATCAGCCGCTGCTGCTGGACAACGTCGCCGCCAAGTCGGGCTACTCCAAATGGCACCTGCAGCGCATGTTCCGCAGCACCACCGGCCACGCGCTCGGCAGCTATATCCGCGAGCGGCGCCTGTCGCAGGCGGCGCAGGCGCTGCGCTCCACCCCACGCCCGATCCTGGATATCGCCCTGCAATACCATTTCGACTCTCAGCCTTCGTTCTCGCGTGCCTTCAAGAAACAGTTCGGCAAGACCCCGGCGGTGTATCGCCGCACCACCCGCTGGGACGTCGCCGAATGGCCGGCGCAGCCGCAGGCTGAGCAACACCGCGACGCCCCCGCCTTACCGCGCTGGTTTGCCGGCAAACTGCCGGAAGGCGTATGCACCAGCTGGATGGGGCTGCGTTAATCAGTGCGGTATAAGGCACAAAAAAGGGTTCAGTTCGCGAGAACTGAACCCTTTCTTTATTGACGAGACACCGAATTATTTGAAGGTGACGTCGACGTTGGCAGTGGCGTTGAACACCCCGGTCTTCGGCGTATTGGTCAACCACTTCAGGTTCGCGATAAAGGTCTCTTTCACTTCGTTCTGCTTATCCTGCAGCACACCGCCGAAATCCACGTTGGTTTGCAGTGGGATCGGTTTTTTACTGGTGTCGCGCTGCTGCGTCAGGAAGATCGCCACGCCCGGTTGGGTGGTTGGCAGGATCTGCGTGTTGTCTGACGGATCGGCGTTGGTGCTGCTGAAACTGGCCTGCAGAGATTGGCCGGCACATTCGCCGCCGCTCAAGGTAGCCTTGATATCAAACGGCACCTGCTTGGCGATAGTACCGATTTTGGCGCTGGAGCTGGTTAGCACGCCGAAATCGACGCTGGCGCCGTTGTTGGCCAACACGGTGATCTGCGGGTTGCACTGGATCACGCGGATCTTGTCCAGCCCCTTGATGTAGGCGTTAAAGTTACTGTCTTTGGTAGCGTTCAGACCCTTCACGCCATCGATTTGGAACAGCGATGCGCGTGCCAGCGGCGGGAAGTTACCCGCCGGCGGTTTCACCCCGGTGGCTTTGATATACACCGAATAGGTGGCAGTCACCGCCTGCGGCGCCGCCGGGTTTCTACCGTTGGTACGTATTGTGCCTGGCCCCAAATCCGGGCCGGTCGGGCTGTTGGAGCTCTGCTTAAGGTTGATCGCATCATAATCAACACCGTTGATCGACACACCGATAGCCAATGATTTATCTAACGCGCCGAACGAGTTCTGCGGGTTCCAGTAAATATAAGCGTGTTCCCCCTGTGGGAATTTATCGGTATCCCAGCACGTAAAGGTGGAGGTAAAGTTCTGCGAACGCCAAATCAGGTTGCCCGCCACAAAGTCGCTGGCGGCCAGCACGATTGGACGGCCGACGTCGATATCCTGCGTCACGCTGCCGGTTGGTCTGCTACTGCCGGTCGAGTTGCCGAAGCGGCATTGCATCGCCGCCGCCTGTTGCGCCATCGCCAACCCCGCCAGCCCCACCACCGACAGAAGTGTGTTACGTGCTAATTTGCTCAAGTTCATGGTGTACCTTACAGTTTTTGGCATTGCAGGGTCAGTTCCTGATATCCCATGGCCGCTTGTTTGTCGCCCACGTCCGCCGGAATCGGCAGTACGCATTGCTGATCGGCTTTCGGGCCCCATTTGATCGTCAGTTTTTCACCCGCTTTCACGCCGGAAACATAGGTTGCGCCCTCCAGGCCCACGGTGCCGCTGTTGCGGCCGGACTCGTTGAACACGCCGGCGCCGATGGCCGGATAACCGTTATCACCCAGACGAGCGTGAATCAGCAGGCTGACGCCCTTGAAGGTATCGAAGCTCACCTTCACCACCGATTTCTCGGTCGGCACCACTTGCTTACTGGCCACCGGCACATCCAGGCCCGGGCCAAAATCTTCGGTGCGCAGCGCCACATAGTTGTAGCGGTACGGGTTGGCCGACGGCACCACCGCATAACCGAAGCGATCGATGGTCACGCCCGGCTGGTTTTCCAGACGCACGCCTTTGGCGTCTTTCGCTTCCACCAGCAAGATAGTGTTCTGCAACGGCTGAGTCAGAGTCGCGCCGCCGGAGTGCACCAGCAGACCACCGGAGAGGCCCAGCCCTTCCTGGCGGTATTTCGAACTGTAGGCATAGCTACCGTCGATGTTACCGATGCTGCTGCTGTAGCCCAGGTTCAGGTTGCTGCTCTGACCGGAGGACTGCGTATGCCCGGTGGAAACCGAGTAGTTCATGCGACGGTCATCCAGCATGGTGCCGCTGATGCCGGTCGAGTAGCTGTCGCCGCTCTGTTTGCTGTGCGCCGCGCTGAAGTTGGCGGTGGTCGAGTTGTTGCTCTGGCCCCAATCCAACGGGATCGACATCGTGAAGTTCACGCTGCGATCGGAATAGCCGTACTGGCCGCGCGTATCCTGCAGATACACGCCGTAGGAAATACGTTTGAAGCCGTCGTTGTAACCCAGTTGAATCGTGCGATCGTTACCGGACACGCCCCAGTAGTTCTGGTGGCTGACGTTGGCGTACAGGCTCGCGCCCGCCCACAGCTGCTGGCTGAGCGACAGCTCGACGCGTTCGCGCTTGTTGCCGTAGCGCGCGGTGTATCGGGTGCGTTTCTGGTTGTTGCTCCAGGAAGGCTGGCCCGGCTGCAGATCGTTCGGATCCCAGTAATCATTGGCATAAATGCCGTTGCGCCAGCTGTTGCGTTCCTGGACCGCATCGCTGAGATCATAGTAACCGGACGTCGCATAGCGATAGCCCGCCAACTGGAAGTTGGTGCCCATCTGGTTGAGCGACTTGGAGTACAGGAAACGGAAGCTCTGTCCCTGTTTGCGATCGCCGTTCGCCAGCTCGGTATCGGAGATCGAACCGTCTACGGAGATGGCGCCCCATGAGCCCAGACTCTTACCGATACCCACGGCAGCGGAACGGTAGTGCTCGGCGATGATGGCGCCACCGAACGGCGTCAGGCCATAGTTCATGCCGTATGCCGCCGTGCCCTGAATCAGCTTCGGCTGATAGCCGCCGTTACCGTTGTGGTATTTACCGGCGGTCAGCTGGAAGTTCCAAATACCTTCGCGCAGCATGTTGGCCACGGAGGAGTAGGCAACGCTGAACGTTTTATGCGAACCGTCGGCCTCGTTCACGGTCACCTGCAGGTCACCGTTATTGGTATGCGGATAGACGTCGTGGATCTCGAACGGACCCGGCGCGACGTTGGTGCTATAGATGACGTAACCGTTCTGGCGGATCTCGACGCGGGCGTTGGTCGCCGCCACGCCGCGCACTACCGGCGCATAACCGCGCAGGCTGTCCGGCAGCATGTCGTCAACGCTAGAGAGTTGTACCCCGCGGAACTGGAAGCTGTTGAACACGCTGTTGTTGGTGCTCGCCTGCCCCATCACCAAACGGCTGCGCCATGGCACGATGTCGGTCTCGGCCCAGGAAGAGACGTTGGTCCAGTTGCTGCTGCTGCCACTCTGTTTGTCCCAGGTGGAGTTGTTGCGCAGGCGCCATCTGCCCAGGTTGAGGCCACTGTTCAACGCGAGGAACATGTACTCGCTGTCGTCGGCGTCATCTCGGCGATAGCTGTTCTTGTTGTAGTTGAAGTTATAGTTGGCGAACAGCGCGTTGATGCCTTCATCGTACATGCTTGGCGGGATCGCGCCAATGGCGCTCAGATCCATCATGGTCTGCGGTACGGAGATGTTGATCTGCTGCACCGCCGCGTCATAGCTGACGGTGGCGTCTTTAACCAACGCAGGCAGATCAACGCAGCTGCCGGCCTGCAGCGTTTCCGGCAGTTTGATGCCGTAGTTGCGCAGGTCTTCAACTTTCAGGCAAGGTTGAGACGCGGTCTGGCCTTTAACCTGACGAAAAGTAACATCTTTGTGATCGACCTGAGTCAGGTTGACGTAGATGTCGAATGGGTAAACGCCCGGTTGCAAAGCATCGCCCTGAGCGACCGCTTCCGCGTTACTCAGGTTTTCATCGCCGTGAATAAACGACATGTTAAACTCTGCCAGCGCCGTTTCACTCCATAACATTGGCGCGCTGGCGGCAATGATTGCAATACGGATCAGCTGCGTCAGCCGCGTCGTTCCGCCTGCTACTTTTCGTTGATTTGCCATTCCCTGTCTCTCTTATTGTACTGGAACGTCCTTGACTTCCGTTCTACCGCCAAAATCGTTGATATAACTGAAAGCAATCTTGTTGCCGACGCTGACGCCCGCCGGGATGTTGATCGATAAGCGATCTTTCGGGCTCACCATGTTGGCGTCCACATCCACGGTCTTGCCCGCGCTGTTTTTCAAATGCAGCGCCCCAAAGGTAATATGCAGCGGGCCATCGTTAATCACTTGCAGGCGTGAACCTTCACGCTGCCAACGCAAGTTTTGTACTTGCTCGTCCAGCGTCGTTTTCAACGCCACCGGCCGGTAAAAAAGTTTGATTCGGGTACGCACCGCAACCTGCAGCACGTTTTCTTGCTTCGGCGCCGGTGGAATTTCCTGCACGTTAATCCACAGCAGGGTTTCTTTATCCTGAGGTAAGCCATTACCGGAATAGATAAAGCGCAAAACCGCGGTTTTGGCAGCGTCCAATTTCAGAATCGGTGGAACGACAACGACAGGCAGATTTTTCGGCACTTGGTTTCTATCGCCGGTGTCCAGCCAGGTCTGCACCATATAAGCTTCTGAAGCATCGTTATGAATTGGCAGAGAGGCGGATTTGTCATCGCCTTTATAGATCACGCGAGTGGCATCTACCTGGATACCGGCGTAGCTGTTAAAGGTGCCCAGCATCAGCAGAGCAGCAAAGAACTTTTTCATCGGTTTCCTCTATGGGCCATCCTTGGCCGTATGTGTCCTGAAAGACGATTATTTGTATTCGATAGTGAACGGGCTGGTGGCGTTAGCCAGACCTGCAGTTACGTTGCTATCGAATGAACGGTAACGAGCCTGCAGGTTGAAGGTCGCTTTACCGTCAGCAGCGATGGTGACTTTCGCTACATCGTCGTTGATGTTGGAACCGTCGCCGATAGCGAATGGCTTGCCGTTGTTATCGGTGATTTCGATACCCACGCCGGTAGCTGCAGCGCCGGTGCCGCCAACGTTGCTTACGGACAGCAGGTCTGGGTTGCCGGCAACGGTGTTACCGTCGAAGCGCAGGCTGTAATCGCCGGCATCACATTTTTCCAGAGAGATCTGGAAAGCTTTAGAAGCGGATTTAGAACCCACGGTTGGGAAAGCAGAAGTTGGGTAAGTACCCAGGTAAACTTCTTTATTTTGAGTATCGCTAGTTACCTGGCAGGTAGACTGTTTGATTTCACCGGTGAATTTAACAGTGCCGTTTGCTGCCATTGCGTTGGAAGCAGTTGCAGACAATACCAGGGCAGCCAAAGGCAATAATACTTTTTTCATTTCCAGCTCCATAGAACAATAAAATAATCGATTCAGTGGCGGGCTTATATATATATTGCCGCCACTGAGCATACACTCAGCGATAGCACTCCCTTGCTGAAAAGGAGCGTTGCCTCGATGAACTCATTGCCGGACGAAATATAGACTAAGCATATTCTTAATGTTAAATCGTTTAAAACATTCATAAGCCCCCTCTTGATAGGAATAAACTATCGGCGGATACCTATCGATCGATGTTGACGATTCATATGAATAGGAATAATCTGTGTTTGGGAAAGCTGCAGAGTTCAACATTTTGCGTTAAGGCCTGAAAATCAGAATATTATCCCGAATATTTACATTTAGTAACAGATTGCGACGTTTGGACTTTGGCACGAATTCCGCGTTAAATGGTCTGTCGACACGTTTCGGCCATCCTGACGCTTTAAATAAGAAATTTACCAATAAATACGGAGTAACTTTCTTTTTAACCATTTAAAATCAACAAGTTAAATATCAATCCAAGGATTGGGAAATGAGCGGTTCTTTCAGAGAGAAAAATAACGGCATTAATTATGTTTTCCAGCCAATGTTCGCGAAATCGGGACAATTGCTGGCCGTTGAATGCCTGTCTCGCTTTACGTTTAATAGCGAATATGCCCATTTTTCTCCTGAACAGTTCTTTCGCCATGCCGACAGCGCTACCCGGATTGAGATTTTGATGGATCAGATCAATCTGATCGATAAATACAAACACTGGTTTCATGAAAACCAAGTGATAGCCACTTTGAATGTTGACGATTATTCCCTGCAATCGCTGGCGAATACTCACTTTGCCGAAAGAATTAATGCCCTGCGCTGTATTCATTTTGAGATCAGCGAGAATTCAACCCGGCTGGTGAAAGATCGCGTGCACGGCGATCCGTCATTGAATAGTTATTCATTTTGGCTCGATGATTTTGGTTCTGGCTATGCGGGTTTTTCCGCGTTGTACAACAGCCAGTTCCGCTTCGTTAAGCTCGATCGTTTTCTGCTTTGGGACTTTATGAAAAAGTCCGGCGGCGAGGGCTTGATGCGCGCGTTACTGCGCTTCTTTTACCTTAATCATTACAAGGTAATTATCGAAGGAGTTGAAACTCCCGAACACAAGAAATGGCTGGATGAAATGCCATATTACGCACTGCAGGGAAAGCTGTGGAAGGAATCCAGCATCAAGGATTTGAACTCGCTTCTTACAGCTGAATACTTTTAACTCGGTATTGGTGTTTGCCCTATGTCTAAAAACAACGTTCTTGTGATTAGTGAGTGTAAGTACAGCTATGTTGGCCTGTCGGTGCTGCTGAAGAAACACTACGGCGCGTACGATATCCGCCTGTTTTCCGATTTCATGCACGGCGGCGCCAAAGCGGAAAAGATCACCAAGCACGATATCGCACTGATTTTCACCTCGCAAAACCTGGAACAGAGCGTCAACGTGATCGAAAGCCTGGTGTCCCTGCACCAGCAGTACAACAGCAAAACGCGCCTGTTGGTGTTCTATGACGACGAGCGCGTGGTGAAACTGCTGTCGATCCTGGGGATTTCAGTCGAGTTGGTCTCCACCCGCATTCCGCTTTATTCGCTGCAGGAAAAAATCCAGCGGCTGCTGGAAAGCAAAGAGCCGGGCGGTATCCGGGTGCAGAAAACCCGCGAGCTCAGCCCGGCGGAAAGCGACGTGATCTTCAATCTGCTGCGCGGCGACAGCCTGCTGCATATCGCGGAAAAACGCGGCACGCACCCGAAAACCATCTTCTCGCAGAAATACAGCGCGATGAAAAAGCTGCGGCTGCGCAGCATGAGCACCATCTTCGTCGCCGGCAAATAACACGTCCTGGTTTGTTGCGCGGTACGCCGCGCGGCAATCCCCCCTCGCCGAGTTAAATTAATGTAACAACCGGCGACAAAGCAGCAACAGACACACAACATCCTCTCCTGTTGGCTACGATTTGCACACGGATTATCCGTGAGTCATGTCGTGTGGATTAAAAATAAACATCAGGAGATGTTATGAAGTCGTCCTTATTCAGCCGCTATACCTGCTTTGTGCTGAGCATCTTGCTCACCCTGGTTTTCTTGATCATGATGCACAACCATCCGTGGTTCTGGCTGCCGGCCCTGGCTTGCGGTTGCCTGATGGTGTTGGGTATCTACGATCTCACGCAGCAGCGCCACGCCATTTGCCGCAACTACCCGATCATCGGCCGCCTGCGCTTCTTCTTCGAGTTCATCCGCCCGGAACTGCGCCAGTATTTCCTCGAGCAGGATAATGAAGAGATCCCGTTCTCCCGCACCCAGCGCACGCTGGTGTATCGCCGGGCGAAAAACGAGATGGGCGACAAACCGTTCGGCACCCTGCTGGACGTGTATCAAACCGGCTATGAGTGCATCGGCCACTCCATGCGGCCAGTGGAAGCCGCCGATCCCACCAGTTTTCGTATCACCATCGGCGGCGCTGACTGCCGCCAGCCCTACTCCGCGTCAATCTTCAACATTTCGGCGATGAGCTTCGGCGCGCTCTCCGCCAACGCCATTCGTGCACTCAACCTCGGCGCGGCCAAAGGCAATTTCTACCACGACACCGGCGAGGGCAGCATCAGCCGCTATCACCGCGAAAACAACGGTGATTTGGTGTGGGAACTGGGCAGCGGCTATTTCGGCTGCCGCACCGCCGACGGCCATTTCGATCCGCGCCGCTTTGCCGAACAGGCGCAAAGCCCGCAGGTGAAAATGATTGAAATCAAGCTCAGCCAGGGCGCCAAACCGGGCCACGGCGGCATTCTGCCGGCGAAAAAAGTGGATGCGGAAATCGCCGCCACCCGCGGCGTGCCGGAAGGCGTGGATTGCATCTCGCCGGCCTCGCACAGCGCCTTTACCACCCCGCTGGAAATGATGCAGTTCATCCAACAGCTGCGCGAGCTGTCAGGCGGCAAACCGGTCGGTTTCAAGCTGTGCATCGGCCACCCGTGGGAGTTCGTCGCCATCGTCAAGGCGATGCTGCACACCCGCATTCTGCCGGACTTCATCGTGGTGGACGGCAAGGAAGGCGGCACCGGCGCCGCCCCGCTCGAACTCTCCAACTATATGGGCATGCCGCTGCGCGAAGGGCTGCTGTTCGTGCATAACACGCTGGTGGGCTGCGGCCTGCGCGACCAAATCAAGATTGGTGCCAGCGGCAAGATCATCAGCGCCTTTGACATCGCCAGCGTGCTGGTGCTCGGCGCCGACTGGGTGAATTCGGCGCGCGGCTTTATGTTCGCCGTCGGCTGCATCCAGTCGCAAAGCTGCCACACCAACCACTGCCCGACCGGCGTCGCGACGCAAGATCCGCTGCGTCAGAAGGCGTTGGTGGTGCCGAACAAGGCGGAGCGCGTCTATCACTTCCATCAAAATACGATGAAAGCGCTGGCGGATATGCTGGCGGCGGCCGGCGTCAGCCGCCCGGAGCAGCTGACCTCGCACCATATGCTGCGCCGCATCAGGCCGACCGAGATCAAGGTGTACGCCGATATCTATTACTACCTGGAGCCGGGCGCGCTGCTGCAGCCGGAGATCAAAAGCGAGTTCTACGCCCGCATGTGGCGCATGGCGACGCCCAACAGTTTCGATCAGGCGATCTCGCTGCCGGTGGCATGATGGGATAAGGAATAAAAAGAGAGTTGCCCCCTCGCCTTGGGGAAGAGCATATGGAGAGGGGTTGCTTGCTACGGCGGCCCTCCCCCTCAACGGCGAGAGGGCGTGTCGGTTACTGCTTGCGCACCGGCGCATCGCCGGCGACGTAGTAGTCGGCGGTGCTGCGCGGCAGCGGCGCGCGCTGGCGAATGCGGTCGGCGATCTTTTCGGCGATCATGATGGTGGTGGCGTTCAGGTTGCCGGTAATGATCAGCGGCATGATTGACGCATCCACCACCCGCAATCCTTCCATGCCGTGCACCCGGCCCTGGCCGTCGACCACCGCCATCTCGTCTTCGCCCATCTTGCACGAGCAGGACGGGTGGAAGGCGGTTTCGGCGTGCTCGCGCACGAAGGCGTCCAGCTGCTCGTCGGTCTGCACCTCCGGCCCTGGGCTGATCTCGCGGCCGCGGTATTCGTCCAGGGCAGGCTGCGCCATGATTTCGCGCGTGATGCGGATAGCGTCGCGGAACTCCTGCCAATCCTGTTCGGTCGACATGTAGTTGAACAAAATGCTCGGGTGCTGGCGCGGATCCTTCGACTTCACCTGCACCCGGCCGCGGCTCGGCGAGCGCATCGAACCGACGTGGGCCTGGAAGCCATGCTCTTTCACCGCGTTGCTGCCGTTATAGTTAATCGCCACCGGCAGGAAGTGATACTGAATGTTCGGCCAGGCGAACTCTGCGCGGCTGCGGATGAAACCGCCGGCCTCGAACTGGTTGCTGGCGCCGACGCCGGTGCCGTTGAATAGCCATTCCGCGCCGATCTTCGGCTGATTGAACCATTGCAACGCCGGGTACAGCGACACTGGTTTCTTACAGGCGTACTGCAGATACATCTCCAGGTGGTCCTGCAGGTTCTCTCCGACGCCCGGCAGATCGTGCACCACGTTGATGTCCAGACTTTTCAGCAGCGCCGCCGGGCCGACGCCCGAACGCTGCAGAATTTGCGGCGAGGCGATGGCGCCGGCGCACAGCAGCACTTCGCGGCGCGCTTTGGCATGGGTCAGCTGATTGCTGTCGCCCTGCAGATAGTTAACGCCCACTGCACGCTTGCCGTCGAACACGATGTGGTCGGTCAGCGCATGGGTGACGATCGTCAGGTTCGGCCGCGAACGGGCCTGATCCAGATAACCACGGGCGGTGCTGGCGCGGCGCCCTTTCGGCGTCACGGTGCGGTCCATCGGGCCGAACCCTTCCTGCTGATAGCCGTTCAGATCGTCGGTGCGCGGATAGCCCGCCTGCACGCCGGCTTCCACCATGGCGTGGAAAAGTTCGTTGTTACCGGCCTTCGGCGTGGTGACGCTCACCGGGCCATCGCCGCCGTGGTAATCGTTCGGGCCGATATCGCGCGTTTCCGCCTTGCGGAAATACGGCAGACAGTCCAGATAGGTCCAGTCTTCCAGACCCGGCGCCTTGGCCCAGTTGTCGAAGTCCATCGCGTTGCCGCGAATGTAACACATGCCGTTGATCAGGGACGAACCGCCCAGCCCTTTGCCGCGGCCGCATTCCATCCGGCGGTTATTCATGTGCGGCTCAGGATCGGTTTCATACGCCCAGTTATAGCGGCGGCCCTGCAGCGGAAACGCCAGCGCGGCCGGCATCTGGGTACGGAAATCCATCCGGTAATCCGGGCCGCCGGCTTCCAGCAGCAGGACGCTGACGTCGGCGTCCTCGGTCAATCGGGTGGCTAACACGTTGCCGGCTGAACCGGCACCGATAATGATGTAGTCAAATTCCATTCATTATCTCCTTACTTTATAGAGGCCTGGTCAGGCAAAGACGCGAAGCGCGGCTCGGCAACAGGCTGTGTATTTGGGCGCTCTAGAGATTGTCGGCCGCAGCCAACGCGGCTGCGGCTCGAAAGACGACGGGAAGATCAGAATACCGAGGCGTATTCGCCCAGCTCGACCTGCACCGATTTGATCTGGGTGTAGTGTTCCAGCGTCGTCAGGCCGTTCTCGCGGCCAACGCCGGACTGCTTGTAGCCGCCGACCGGCATTTCCGCCGCCGACTCGCCCCAGGTGTTGATCCAGCAAATGCCGGCTTCCAGCTGGTGGATCACGCGGTGCGCGCGGGCCAGATCGTTGGTCACCACGCCCGCGGCCAGGCCGAAGGTGGTGTCGTTGGCGCGGCGCACCACTTCCTCTTCGTTCTGGTAGCTAAGGATGCTCATCACCGGCCCGAAGATCTCCTCGCGCACGATTTCCATATCGTCACGGCAGTCGCTGAACACCGTCGGCGCCACATAAGCGCCCTTGCCGAATTCGCCATGGGTGACGCGTTCGCCGCCGCACAGCAGGCGCGCGCCGCTGTTTTTGCCGCTCTCGATAAAGCGCAGCACCGACTCCATGTGCGCGAAGCTGACCAGCGGCCCGAAGTTGGTTTGCGGATCGGTCGGGTCACCGAGGCGAATGCGCTTCACGCGCTCGAGGATTTTCGCCTCAAACTGCGCCTGCAGCGCCGCCGGCACGAAGACGCGGGTGCCGTTGGTGCACACCTGGCCGGAACTGTAGAAGTTGGCCATCATGGCGATATCGGCGGCGCGATCCAGATCGGCGTCGTCGAAGATAATCAGCGGCGATTTGCCGCCCAACTCCATGGTGACTTCCTTCAGCGTCGAACCCGACGCGTTGGCCATCACCTTCTTGCCGGTTTTCACCCCGCCGGTGAAGGACACTTTGGCGATGCCCGGATGGTCGGTCAGGTACTGCCCCACTTCCGCCCCGCTGCCTGTCACCACGTTGAACACGCCGTCCGGCAGGCCGGCTTCGGTGTAGATTTCCGCCAGCTTCAGCGCCGTCAATGACGTGACTTCACTCGGCTTGAAGATCATCGCGTTGCCCGCCGCCAGCGCCGGCGCGGACTTCCACAGCGCGATTTGAATCGGGTAGTTCCAGGCGCCGATGCCGGCCACCACGCCCAGCGGCTCGCGGCGGGTGTAGACGAACGAGGTATCGCGCAGCGGGATCTGCTCGCCTTCAATGGCCGGGATCAGGCCGGCGTAGTACTCCAGCACGTCAGCGCCGGTGACGATATCCACCGCGGTGGTTTCCGACATCGCTTTGCCGGTATCCAGCGTTTCCAGCGCCGCCAGTTCATCGTTGCGCTCGCGCAGAATATCCACCGCGCGACGCAGGATGCGCGAGCGCGCCATCGCCGTCATCGCCGCCCACACCTTCTGCCCGCTGGCCGCACTGGCCACCGCACGATCGACGTCTTCAGCGCCGGCGGACTGGACTTCAGCCAGAACCTCGCCGTTCGCCGGGTTAATGGCGTTGAAGGTTTTTCCAGCGGTGCTGTCTACATAGGCGCCATGAATATAGAGCTTCTGCAAGCCAAAACGGGACATAGGATCTCCTTGAGTTATCCTCCGGGCGGCGTTTGCCCCCGGAGTTGGAACGTGATGTATTCGGTCGTGAGCGCCAGCGCCTGCGCCTGATTGAACGCGGAGCCGCGCAGCGCGCTGCGCAGCCACAGCCCATCGATCAGCGCCGCCAGCCCCTTGGCCGCCAACCGCGCCTGCGGCTGCGGCATAACGCGGCGAAACTCGGCGCACAGGTTGGAATAGAGCCGACGGCCGTTCACCTGTTGCAAGCGGTTGAGCTGCGGCTGGTACAGACTGCTGGCCCAAAAGGCCAGCCAGGTCTTCATCGCCGCGCTGTTGATCTGGCTGTCGTCGAAGTTGCCGGCGACGATCGCCTGCAGCCGCGCCGCCGGGCTGTTGTCGGTCAGCGCCTGCAGCCGCAGCTTCACCGCCTCGCCCAGATGGCTGATTAGATAGCGCATCGTGGCTTCCAGCAGGCCGTTCTTATCCTTGAAATAATGGCTGATGATGCCGTTGGAAACGCCGGCCCGCCGCGCAATCTGCGCGATGGTGGCGTCATGCATTCCCACTTCGTTTACCGCGGCGAGCGTGGCATCAATCAACTGCTGCCTTCTGATTGGCTGCATTCCTACCTTTGGCATATTTCGACTCTCACAAAACCGACTTCGGCCTTATCTCAGCGGGCAAATTTCACTGCCGTTTCGCCCGTGATTCAGGTCATCATGAGGACTATTAAACTTTTTTTTGATTGAACGTTCAATAAAAATTGCATATATTTTATTGCCGCCTGGTTAAAAAAATGTATTTTCTGGTTGTGGAACTGGCTGATTTTTGTGAGGTAATTAACGAATCTGACCAAAATCAGTGGCTGTAAGCGGTTCCCGCCGCGAAGCGCTCCGGTGCTTCATAAGCAGGCGAAAGCGGCATCGTTCAGGCCATTCCCGTGGGGATGGCCGCCGCCTTCATTCGCCCGTTTTCCGGATGCGCCAACGCGCCCCAGAATGCGGAGCGGCACGATTTTACTCAGTTCAGAGGATGACGATGACAACACGCGAAACCTCCTCCAAACCGCAGCAGGACCGCCTCAACCCTGTGGTTTTCTTCACCTCGGCGGGGCTGATCCTGGCCTTCTCGCTGATGACCATCTTTTTTACCGACTTCTCCGGGCAGTGGATCACCCGCACGCTGAATTGGGTGTCGACCACCTTCGGTTGGTACTACCTGCTGGCGGCGACGCTGTACATCGTGTTCGTGGTGTTTATCGCCGCCTCGCGCTTCGGTTCCATCAAGCTCGGGCCGGAACAGTCCAAACCGGAGTTCAGCCTGATGAGTTGGGCGGCGATGCTGTTCGCCGCCGGCATCGGCATCGATTTGATGTTCTTCTCGGTCGCCGAGCCGGTGACCCAGTACATGATGCCGCCGGAAGGCGACGCGCAAACGCTGGAGGCCGCCCGCCAGGCGATGGTCTGGACACTGTTCCACTACGGCCTGACCGGCTGGTCGATGTACGCGCTGATGGGCATCGCCCTCGGCTACTTCAGCTATCGCTACAATCTGCCGCTGACCATCCGCTCGGCGCTGTACCCGATCTTCGGTAAACGCATCAACGGCCCGATCGGCCACAGCGTGGACATCGCCGCGGTGCTCGGCACCATCTTCGGCATCGCCACCACGCTGGGCATTGGTGTGGTGCAGCTCAACTACGGCCTCAAGGTGCTGTTCGAGATCCCGGAAAACCTGACGGTGCAGGGCTCGCTGATCCTGCTGTCGGTGATCATGGCCACCATCTCGGTCACCTCGGGGGTCAACAAGGGCATCCGCATCCTGTCCGAGCTGAACGTGCTGCTGGCGCTGGGCCTGATCCTGTTCGTGCTGTTCTTCGGCGACACCGAGTTCCTGCTCAACGCGCTGGTGCTTAACGTCGGCGATTACGTCAACCGCTTTATGGGCATGACGCTCAACAGCTTCGCGTTCGATCGGCCGGTGGAGTGGATGAACAACTGGACGCTGTTCTTCTGGGCCTGGTGGGTGGCGTGGTCGCCGTTCGTCGGTCTGTTCCTGGCGCGCATCTCGCGCGGGCGCACCATTCGCCAGTTCGTGGTCGGCACGCTGATCATTCCGTTCGTGTTCACCCTGCTGTGGCTGTCTATCTTCGGCAACAGCGCGCTGTATCAGATCATTCACGGCAACGCGGAATTCGCGCAGGAAGTGATGCAGTTCCCGGAGCGCGGCTTCTACAGCCTGCTGGCGCAATACCCCGGCTTCACCTTCAGCGCCTCGGTGGCCACCATCACCGGCCTGCTGTTCTACGTCACCTCGGCGGACTCCGGCTCGCTGGTGCTGGGTAACTTCACCTCGCGCCTGGCCGACATCAATAATGATGCGCCGAACTGGCTGCGGATTTTCTGGTCGGTGGCCATCGGCCTGCTGACCATCGGCATGCTGATGACCGACGGCGTGCCGGCGTTGCAGAAAACCACGGTGATCATGGGCCTGCCGTTCAGCTTCGTGATCTTCTTCGTGATGGCCGGGCTGTACAAATCGCTGCGGGTGGAGGACTACCGCAAGGCCAGCGCGCTCAGCACCCTGGCGCCGGTGCCAGTCTCCAGCCACGACGTGCTCAACTGGAAACAGCGTCTGTCGCGGGTGATGAACTACCCGGGCACGCAGTACACGCAGAAAATGTTGGATAAGGTTTGCCGCCCGGCGATGCAGGACGTGGCGCGCGAGCTGGAGTTGCGCGGCGCGAAGGTGGAGTTCAGCGAAGTGCCGCCGACCGAGGACGAACGCCTGAACCACCTGGAGCTGCTGGTGCACCTGGGCGAGGAACAGAACTTCATCTATCAGATCTGGCCGATGCGCTACTCGGTGCCGGGCTTCACCTACCGCGCCCGCTCCGGCAAGTCGCACTACTACCGGCTGGAAACCTTCCTGATGGAAGGCACCCAGGGCAACGACCTGATGGACTACAGCAAGGAACAGGTGATTGGCGATATTCTCGACCAGTACGAGAAGCACCTGAACTTCCTGCACATTCATCGCGAAGCGCCGGGGGGCACCCTGACCTTCCCGGATATGTGACGGCCGAGAAATAACCAGAGGGCGTAGCCAGGCTACGCCCTTTTTTATGCCTGCTCGGCCGGCAAATCGGCCTTCAGCAGCACCAGGGAGCCGGCCAGCAACACCAGATCCTTGATTAAAAAGCTGGTGGCGCCGGCCATGGCGGGAAAACCGCCGGCGGATGGCTCCCAGGCGCCCGGCGTGGAAAAGATCAGCGTCAACGTGGTCAGGTAGGTCACCGTCGATCCGATCGCCCCCAGCAAACCCAGACGCCGCGACCAGAACCCCGCCAGCAGCAGCAAACCGAAGCTCCATTCGGCGACGCCCAATGCATAACTGGCGCCGCGAATGCCGAACGCCTGATGCATCCAGCTCAGCAGCGGGCTGTTGCCGATCAGCGGCACCAGCCCCTGCGCCTCGTAATCAAACCATTTGGCGTAACCGAAGGCGGCAAAGATCACCACCAGCGCCGCGCGCATAAAGATAACGTCCCCGTTCGAGCGCCGAAAGCGCCGCAGCCATGTCGCCAACATCATCCTCTCTCCTTATGTTGCCCGCAGCCGCCGCGGTTTGCCGCTTGCGGCCGCGGGGTGAGGCGGCTTAGTGCCCCATCGCGTCCTTTTTCATCTCGTCTTTCTTCATGCCGTCTTTGGCCATACTGTCTTTCGCCATGCCATCCTTTTTCATGGCGTCTTTGCCCATTTTGTCTTTCTTCATGCAGTCCTTGCCCATGCACTCTTTTTTCATGCCGTCTTTCGCCATGCCGTCGTGCGACATCTGGCTCATGCCGTCCTTTTTCATCGCGTCTTTGCCCATGCCGTCCGCGGCGTTGGCGCCGGCTACGCCCAGCATCAGCGCGCTGCACATCATCATTGCGAATAACTTTTTCATGGTATTTCCTTCCGTCATGTCAAAGGCACCGGAGTGCCGGAGAATGGTCGGCGGCCGCCTCAGCTGCCGCCAAACCAGTTGTAACCCTGGTCTTCCCAGTAACCGCCCGGGAAGCGGTTGGTGACCTCGATCACCTGAATGTGCTTCGGATTCTTGTAGCCCAGCTTGGTCGGCATGCGCAGCTTCATCGGATAGCCGTACTTGCGCGGCAAGATCTGGCCGTCGTAGGTCAGCGCGATAATCGTCTGCGGATGCAGCGCGGTGGCCATGTCGATACTGGTGTAGTAGTCGTCGGCGCATTTGAAGCTGACGTAGCGGGCGCTCAGATCCGCGCCGATTACCTTTAGAAAGTTGGCAAACGGCACGCCGCCCCACTTGCCGATGGCGCTCCAACCCTCGACGCAAATATGACGCGTCACCTGGCTAACCTGCGCCATCCGATGCAGCTGCGGCAGGCTCCAGGCGCGCTTGTCCTGCACCAACCCCGCCACTTCCAGCCGATAGTCGTCGCCGTTGATGTCGGGCGCCTCCTCCTCGGCGTAAAAGGCGTTGAACGGGAATGGCCGGGTGATCATCGACTCCGGGTAGACCGGTGCCAGGCGATCGCCGTTGAACAGCCAGCCCTGCACCCGATCGTTGAGGCGCGAAATGCGGCTCAGCGCCTGCTCGACGTTGGCGTTGCCGCTGAGATCGCAGCCGGTAAGCATAGCGATACCGCCCAGCGTCAGGCCGTTGCGCAGAAAGCGGCGGCGGGACGACGCGGTCAACAAGCGCTGCGCTTCTTTGACGATCGCCTGCCCTTCAACGATCGTCATGATCGGTTTATCCTTTTTCATCGTGAACTCCTTAACGTCCGCGCAGCATGGCCAGCAGCGTGCGGGGCACCAGCGCCACCATCACCAAATGGATCGCGACGAAGGCCACCAGCGCCGACATGGCGAAAAAGTGGATATAGCGCGCCGCCTCATAGCCGCCGAGCAGCGTGCGCAGCAGCGGAAACTGCACCGATTTCCACAGCACCAGTCCGGACAGCGCGCTTATCACGCCGAGGAGCATCACCGACAGATAGGCCACGCGCTGCACCATGTTGTAGTGGCGCAGGTCGGCGTGCTGCAGCCTGCCGCGCAGCGCCGCGCCGACATCGGCGAGAAACTGCTTCGGGCTGAGCGGCCAATATTTGCGTTTGAAGCGCCCGCTGGCGAGGTTCAACAGCAGGTAACACAGCCCGTTGACGCCAAACAGCCACATGCCGGCGAAGTGCCACTGCAGCGCGCCGCCCAGCCAGCCGCCGAGCGTCAGCTCGTTGAAGAAGCTGAAGTTGAACAGCGGCGAAGCGTTGTAGATACGCCAGCCGCTGGTCACCATGATCAGCATCGCCAGCGCATTCAGCCAATGCGTTAACCGCAGCCACAGCGGATGTACGGTCTGTCGTTGTTCCGGGGTGAGAGTGAGGCTCATAACGATTCCTGCCAGCTAACGATGCGATGAACCGAGTATTCCCCGGATTTGTTCCCCAAGACCTCACGCAAAGTTAAATAAAATGTGATAACTCCGCCGGTGGCGGTTGTGTAGACTTCAGAGAGAATCGGGCTAATCAGCGGTAATGAGAATGGACAAGCCAAAACGAATTTTGATCGTCGAGGACGACGGCGACATCGCCGAGCTGCTGCAGTTGCATCTGCGTGACGAGGGTTACGCCATCAGCCACGCCGCCGACGGCAATCAGGGCATGGCGATGCTGGAACAGGGCGGCTGGGACGCCTTGATCCTCGATCTGATGCTGCCGGGCGTAGACGGATTGGAGATTTGCCGCCGGGCGCGCACCATGACGCGCTACACGCCGATCATCATCACCAGCGCGCGCTCCAGCGAGGTGCACCGCGTGCTGGGGCTGGAGCTGGGCGCCGACGACTATCTGGCCAAACCCTTTTCCATGCTGGAGCTGGTGGCGCGGGTCAAGGCGCTGTTTCGCCGCCAGGAGGCGATGAGCCGCAACCTGCGCATGGACGCCGGCGCGCTCAGCTTCAACGATCTGACCATCGATCCCATCGCCCGCGAAGTGCGCCTGCACCAACAGCCGATCGAGCTGACGCCGCGCGAATTCGACCTGCTGTACTTTTTCGCCCGCCACCCGGGCCAGGTGTTCTCGCGCCTCAGCCTGTTGAATCAGGTCTGGGGCTATCAGCACGAGGGGTATGAGCACACCGTCAACACCCATATCAACCGGCTGCGCATCAAGATCGAGCGCAACCCGGCGGAACCCGAGCGCATCCTCACGGTGTGGGGCATGGGCTATAAATTCGCGGCCGCGCCGCAAGAGTGAGCCATGAAAAACCTTACGTTAGCGCAACGCCTCACGATTATCTTCGCGCTGCTGATCGTCATCGGCTGCGCCTTTTCCGGCTGGATGCAGGTGCGCAGCAATACCCAGTACAGCCAGGCGGTGATCCAGCGCCTGTCCGGCAACCTGGCGCAGCATATCGCCGACAGCAATCCGCTGCTGGGGGTGAACGGGCCGGATCCGCAGGCGGTGCATACCCTGTTCGACCAGCTGATGGCGGTGAACCCCAGCGTTGAGGTTTATCTGCTCGACAAACAGGGCGCAATCATTGGCAACGCCGCGCCGGCCGGGCATCTGAAGCGGCAGCGGGTCGCGCTGGCGCCGCTGCAGGCGCTGCTCGATGGCGCGCAGATGCCGGTGTACGGCGACGATCCGCGCAGCGCGGACGGGCGCAAGGTGTTCAGCGTTGCGCCGCTGAAGGTCGACGGCCGGGTCGAGGGCTATCTGTATGTGGTCTTGCTCGGTGAAGAGTACACGGCGCTGGCCAGCAACGCCCAGTTCAACTCGGCGGTCAGCATGGCGCTGTGGACCTCCGGGATGATGGTGCTGTTCAGCCTGCTGGCCGGCGGTTTCGCGTTCTACTGGGTCACTCGCCCCATCCGGCGCCTGACCCGTCAGGTCAATGCGCTGGACAGCGGCGGCATTGAGGCGGTGCAGGCCTACGCGGCGCTACCGGCGGTGCCGGCCGGGCGCGACGAGGTGAGCCAGCTGCAACAGGCCTTCCACCGCATGGCGCAGCGCCTCGCCGAACAGTGGCAAACGCTGGCGCAGCAGGATCGGCTGCGGCGCGAATTCATCGCCAACGTCTCGCACGATCTGCGCACCCCGCTCACCTCGCTGCACGGCTATCTGGAAACGCTGTCGGTCAAGGCCGCCACCCTGAGCGACACCGATCGGCGGCGCTATCTGGAGATCGCGCTGGCGCAGAGCCGCAAGGTGGGCAAGCTGGCGCAGGAGCTGTTCGAGCTGGCGCGGCTGGAATATGGCGTGGTGAAACCACAAAAAGAGCCCTTCTCCCTCAGCGAACTGCTGCAGGACGTGTTCCAGAAGTTCGAGCTGGCGGCGGAGGCGCGCAACCAGCGGCTGCACGCCGACATCGCCCCCGGCGTGCCGCCGGTGTTCGCCGATCTCAGCATGATTGAGCGGGTGCTGACCAATCTGCTGGACAACGCCATTCGCCATACGCCGCCCGGCGGCGACATCGGCGTGCGGCTGTGGCGGCAGGAAGACCAGGTGATGGTGCAGGTCAGCGACAGCGGCCCCGGCATTCCGCAGACGCTGCGCGCCGATCTGTTCGTGCGGCCGTCTGTCCTGAGCGGCGCTCGACGCCCCGCCGGCGGGCTGGGGTTAATGATCGTGCGGCGCATTCTGCAGCTGCACGACAGCGACATTCAGCTGATCGAACAACCGCAAAGCGGCGCCTGCTTCCGCTTTGCCATTCCGCCGCGTTAATCGAGGCAGCTGCGATCGACGCTGATAAATTTGTCGTTATAGATAATGAATTTTTGCCCCTTAAGCCGAATGCCGGCGTGAGTCAGCGTATCACCGGGGCGCAGGTACTCGGTAACGCCCTCTTCATCCGTGCTGTTGCAGCCCGGCTTGAGCAAGAACTTGAAGTAGGTATTGCCGGTGTTGGTGAGCGTTCCCCGTTGTGCATCGAGCCGATAGGCAAAGTTTACCTGGCGTGGACGCACCACCAATATGGTGTCCATCACCACAATCGGCTCCAGATTGACGCCGGCGCCCTGACGCAGCCCCGGCTCGAACAATCGGGTCGGCACTTCGCGAAATGACACCCGGTAATAACGCTCACGATTATCCTGCGGCCCATGATAGAAAAATTTGTAGTACTCCGCCTGCCCGGCCTGCAGCATCAACTGGCGCGGTGCGAACAGCAGTTCGCCATCCGCCGGCCGGCTGCGCACCTCACGCTCTCCCGGCCGATCGATGGCGCGAATGCTCACCTGATACAGACGCGCACTGCGGTTGTTATTCAACACCCGCTTGGCGGTGAGTGCGCTGTCCTGATCCATGGCAAACGTCAGGGTGCCGACATTGATCGCGGCGGCTGTCAACGTGAAGGACAAACATAGCAACCCCATCAGCACACGTTTCACGGCCGTTCCTCAATTGATGTTGCGCCAGGTGGCTTCGACATGAATTTCACCGGCGGCGCTGACGTCGCCATACCAACCGTTGCCGTCGACGGTTCTCAGCGATATCGGGTTATTCATCGGAATGCTAAAGGTCACGCGGGTCTTGTTCAGGACACCCACTTCGCCGGAGATATCATTCCACGGGGTGCTGCTCCAAAGCGCGTTCGTCATGTCGTGCCACTGTCCGTCACAGCCGGCGGCGAAGCTCTGCTGACCGTTGGTGCTGGTGGTGATGCTGAGGATGGCGGGGAACGGCACCTGGGTACTGTTATCCGCAGAGGAAAAGAGACAGTAGTTCACCCCGTTGATCGCCCGGGTGGGCCCGGTCGCCATCACCCTCACCTCATCAGCGGCGGTTTTACCGCTGGTGGTCACGATGTAGCCGAACTCCAGCGCCGGCTCTGTCGGGCCGACATACCCTTCACGGTGCGGGCTGTTGTCGTAATCATCGGAAATAATGCTGATGCTGAAATCGCGCGGCTTGATAATCAGCTGGTTTGAGGTGGAAAATTCATACCATCCCGACTCCGGCGAAGTGGTGTTCTGAAAACGGAAATTGATCAGATCACGGGTGCCGCTGTCGGAAATCCCCAGCGCAACCATCTGCTTGAAGAAGTTACTGGAGAAGAACACATAGACGGCATTGCTGCTCTTCAGCTCGTTAAAGGTATAGTAGCTGCCGGTGCCCGACGTGTTTTTCCAGGTATTGCCGTTCAGACTGAACTGCAGATCGGCGGCATTCACCGCTGAAGACAGCGCCGCATGGTTAATCGCCGGGAAAATATGAATCGAAGTATTGCTGACGCTGCCGTCGGTCTGCAAATCGTAGCTGACCATCTTGCACATGATGCCTGAGCGGGCGCCGATAGTTTGGTTTTTGCAATCGGCATTGCCCTCGCCGATGATCGGCACCCCATCGCTGTTGACGAACACCTCCGATACGGCATTGGTATTGATAAAACGCAGGTGCGCCGCCTTGCTGTGCGTGACGGTGCGCTTGTACCAACTGCCGCTGGCCTGATCCCGACAGCGGCCACCGGCTGAAGCGTCATAAGCTACCGACGTTTGGCAGCCGTTGATCTGCATGCTGAAAGCTTCGCCCGTCGCCATCTGCTTCAGATACTGATAGAAACTCGGCGACATCATGCCGTGCATCCATTTTGCGCCGCCGGGCGTGACCACGGCGCCGTAAAATCCCTTCTCGTCGGTGGTCTGCGGCAGAATCAGACTGGTGTCCATATTACACCCGGCATACCAGTTGATGCAGCGCAAGCCAAGAAATGGGTTCTTTATCGGCGCATTTTCCACCCACATGTCATAGCGCCAGTTGGCATTCAACCCCGTGTTGTAGCCATTATCCACGTACCCCAGGCTTTGCTGATAGATAGTGCCGGAACCGCCGTATTTCAGCCCGGTCCACTTATTGGCACCGGTCATACGCGGATCCAGGCCGCCGGCTGGCGTGACGAAAAAGTTGTCGTCGGCGTTGTTTTCCACGAAGACAAATTTCATTACCGCCGCATCCGGCCAGTTGGTCTGGCTGACCGCAGCCTGCAGCGCAGGGGCCATCAGCGCCAGCAATAACAACAGCGCAACGTTAGCTCTCATGGTCAAACTCCCCGGATGAAACAGTGCCCGCATAGGTTTTCAGCCCGGTGCAGATCACATCACCGACCCACACTGCGCCTTGCGCCTTGCTCAGATCCAAATCCACTTCGCATGTCTGATTGCCGCTGTGGGTAAAATCGATAACCGGGAATTTCTTGTCGACGTCCATGATAAATTCGCCTTTCTCATCGGTGCGGGTGCGGCCGATATGGTTCTTGATATAGGCGTTGGCCAGCAGCGTGCCGTCCTCCGCCTTGATGCGGCCGAATACCGTCACCATCTGTTTGATCTCCGGCGAGATCACCGCCACGTTGCCCGGATACAAGGTGAGCTTGCTCTTGCGTTTGGTCACGATGTCGAAGCTCTCCGCCGAATTTTTGTTGTTCATCAGCTCAACGTCGTACTGGCCGTAAGGCGACAACGGCAGGTAGTTCTTATTGCCGCTCAGTTTCACCATCCGGCCGTCAACCCGCGCGGTCAGCAGACCGTCATTTTCGATGCCGGTGTTGAAGATGATCCCGGCGTTGCCTTCGTTGCGGCCGCTGATGGCGATATCACGCCCTTGCCAGCCTACGCTGCCGCTCGCGGTCAGGCTGCTGTTGACGTAGCCGTCGGCGGAGCTGCTGACATTGAGCGTGCCGGCGGAATATTTGGTGTCGAAGCGCGCATAGCCGCCACCGTTGAAGCGGTTGTCGCCACGGGTATCACCGGCGATTGCCCGCGACAGGTTGGCGCCCAATGTGCGGATTGGGCCATCCTTGATATCTTTGCGCGCCGCCAGGTTGGCGGTGGTGTAGCCGTTTTGGTTGGAAACGCCTGCGCTGAGCCAATTGCCCATCGGCAGTGAAAAATCGAGCGCGATATACTTGCCGGTATTGGCGCTGCTGCTGCCGTTGTTATAGCGTTGCACGCCCGCACGTACGCCCAGCGTGCCGAAACGGCCGGTAAAGATGTTCTGGTAATAATCGGCATTGTAATAGTGACTGTCGTTCTTTTTATCGTCGTTATAGCTGACGCTCAGAGTGCCCAGCGGGGACCACAGCGCGCCCAGATTAAGGCTGCCGCCAACGGCGCGGTTATAGGCATCATTCTGCAACAGGCGCTCGCCAATCTGCGTTTTCTCCTGATTGACCCACAGACTGCTGAAGCCGCCGGGCAACGCGGCGCTAACGCTGTTGATCAAGCTCCAGGAACGATCGGAGGCCGCCATATTTTGCAGGTTGAACTGAATCGACTCGGTCACAGGCAGACTGAGGCGGCTCTCACCGACCGCATTGCCGTCAAACGTATAGCCGGACAGCGCCCAATTGAGCGTTTGCAGATTGCCGGTAGCCGAAGCGCCAAGCAAATAAGAATCCTTTGCCGGACGGTGGCGCTCTCGCTCGCCGCGCCAGTCGTCCATGCGCAGCATCCCGCCCCAGAATTGCCAGGCCAGCGGCGCATTGGCGCCGCGATTGGGGCTGAACAGTTTATTCACTCGCTGCATGCGTTTATCCACGACTTTGCCGTTGACCACGACCTCCACCTCTACGTCATACATGCCGTAGGGCAGACTGGTGGTGTCCACTTCATGGTTGCCCATCGCGAAATTTTGTACGCTGAGCAGACGCCCATCACGCGACAGGTGCACCTCACCGGCCGAGGGAAAAAACACCACGATCGGCGTCAGTGCTTGGGTATTATCGAACACCGTCGAATTGGCGCGGTTGCCGTATGACAGACCGTAAATCTTGCTCGAGTTGATGGTCGTGACCGGCCCCAGTGACTGCAGGTTCCAGCTGTCCAGCATGCCGGCGGCGAAACGACGGCCGGCGAAATCGCGTTCGTACATCGCTTTGTACAGCGTGGCGTTCTCATCGCCGCTGCCGATACCGTAGACTGAACCGTTCAACTCCACGTGGTGTTCACGCAACGCCGTGACGCTGTTGAGCGATAAATAACTGGAGGTATTGCCTTCGCTGGCGCGGGTTCGGTTGTCGTAGACCCCCAGGTTATAATCCAGCGTGCTGCTTACGGCATCCACGCTAGACGCGCCGATATCGCTGGAGCGGCTGCGCAGTACCGTTCCCAAGGCGGATTCCTTCACCACCAACTGCAGGTTGAGCTGCCTGAAATCCAACGCCAGCCAGGCGTCGTCCGCTAACCGGATTTGCTGCCGACGATCGAATTGAGCATCCTGTAAAGCTTGCAACTGGCCGGCAATCGCCGCCGTCAACCGAGCGCCGTCATCGTTATCTTCCAGCGTCACCCGACGAATCTTTAGCCTGTCCCGATCCAAATAGAGAAAGGCATGGCCGATGCGGCTGTCATCTTTGACGCCATCGCTCTTTTCATAATGCAACAACAGCGGAATACTCATCCCCTCACGCAACGCCAGGCTAAAGGTTTGCGGGATCAGCACGCCGTTAATCTGCGTCAAACCGGCCGCCACCGCCATACGGCCGGGCAACAGCGTCGGAAGCGCCAGCGCACCGGCAGCCAAAAGCGTTTTCAACAGCACAGCGTTCACTTGCCACTCCTTGCGTGATTGTTTTGCTTCCATCGTGGATAACGCGCGCATTACTTCACCGGGATAAACTGTTCGCCGTGCCACAGCGCGACACGCCCTTTTTTATCGTTGACGTCAACCTTGCTGAAGGCGCGATCCTTCCCCGGCATCACGAAATAGTTTTCCTTGCAGTCGCTGCCGTCCTGCTTGTTCCTGCAATTGCCGTAGGCCACCACTTTGAACGTGGCATTGCCGGTGTTTTTGATCCGCCCATTGGCGAACTGATAGGCGAAGCGATCCTGCCGGGGCGCCACCACCAAAATGGTGCCGATGCGCGCCGACGTGGTGGCCACGGCATTGCGCCGAGCCGAATTTTGCCCCGCCTCGCTCAGCGCCTGATCAAACCAAACGATGCGGTAGTAGCGCTCCTGAGCGTCATTCGGCCCTTTGTAGTAAAAGCGGATCACATCGCTGGCGTTGGCCGGCAAGATCAGGCTGGCGGGCGACAGCAGCATTTCATCCCGGCTGCTCATCGGGATCACCGTACCGGAGGCCAGGGGGCTGGAAATGCGTTCGATGCTGACGTTGACCAGCCGGCCGCTGTCGGTGGTGTTTTTGATTTCCTTACTCAGACGCGCGCTGTCGCCCGGCATGAAGGAGCTGATCTCACCCACATCGAGAGCCAAAGCCGGCTGCAGCAGCATTAACATCAGGGTGACGGCGAGAGAAAAGCGTGTCATTGCGGTATTCCACTGGCGTTGATGGGCGATAAATAGCAGGAGGTCTCCCCCCTGCCAGATAAAGAGTGTTCGAGGGTTAAGAAGTCCAGGTCGCGTTGAATTCGACGCTGACATCGCCGCTCCAGATACCTTCCGGCAGCGTACTGAAATCCGTGACGGCGGTGGTGCCGTTTGACGTCGCGCCGATGATGCTGAAGGTGAACTGATCCTGCGCGCTGGTGCGGCCGGCCTGGTTGTAGGCGTTGGACAAGGCGCTCAGATTGCCGCCCAAAATACCGGCGGTGGTGTCGATCATGGTGGTTTCAGCCGTTTTCCCGACCACCGCACCGTTATAGTTCACCCCGACTTCCAAAGTAGAACCGGAAGTATCCAGCTGAGTCAGGGTATTGGAGACCAGTTTTGAGGTCAGTTTGAAAGCGGTTGCCGTGGTATCGCCTTCCACGGTGACGTCAAACAGGCCTTTCTGGCTGTTGAAACCCTTAATGCCTTCTGCATAGTTGAAGGCCAGACTGCCAATCGGCGTCACGACCAGTTTGCTGGTGGTATCTTTCTTGGCGGTTGCAGACCAGGTTGCCAGCGCCTGAGCGGTAACGTCGGCGGCTTGTGCAGTGCTGACCGCTGCAAAGGCGGAAACGATCGCCAGAGCCAGTGTCATTTTCTTCATGGTATAACTCCCTTCATTCTTCATTGTTAAATATGTTCTCTTTATTTCGTCCATTCTCAGCCTGCCTTTTGCATCATTGCGTTTAGCCAGTCTGCTTGACGCCACTACAATATCCCCGAACAATCAAAAAAGAATCATTAACCACCAAAGTTCAAATGTTTAGTTTTAAATTTCAAAATTAATATTTTTAACCTCTGAAAGTAACATTAAAAATCTAATCAAGCCTTTGATAAAAGCACAATCTCATTGGCTTTTAAGCTCATCAAAGCGGTGATTACGTGGCCACGAAGCAGCCGTTTTCTTGCCTTCATACCCATTCAGAATTTCAGCGTCAGCGTGACTATTTAGGGCGCGATATTGGGTTTGATTTACACATCGGAGCAGCGGCCAATTAAGATCGGCCGCTGTGGAGAGGAATGTGGCTCATCGCCACGTTTCAAGAGGGAAATCGTGTTTTCAGGGCTAGAATAAGCCGCAGAAAACCGGCCTGGTTGAGGCCCAATTTGCGCATAATGTTAAGTTTATGGGAGCTTATGGTTTTGTAACTTCGTCGGGTCATGTTGGCAATGCTTCGTGGAGACGCACCGGCAACCATCATACTCAGGATTCGCCATTCACTGTCGGATAAGGCGGCTGGCGAATGCGCCAACCGGGCGCGAATATGCGGCGAACGATAGCCGGAAAAGTCACCTGCGGCGGCAATAGCATCTTTCAGACAATGCAAAGGGTCATCCTTCGCCACTATCGCTATACGCGCATTCATCGCCAGCAACGCTAATATTCCGGGATGTTCGATGGCAGTGAAAATCACCAATGGCGTTTCTGGCCAGACATTTTTCGCCCTTGTAACGAACCGTAATACATCATACAAATATTCGCCCTGATGATATAACTCCATAACGACCGCTTGAGGATTCCCCTCTTTCAACACCGCCTCTAATCCCCGCAGCGTATCGATAGAATATCTTCGATTTGACCTGGTAATGAGAAACGCATCCATTCCCTTTCTCACCCAAAAGCTGGGCTCAAAGAATAGCAGCGCATCGCCAAAATCAGCGTTAACCATACACACTCACCATAATTATATCGGAAATGGCGCAGAAAGGAGAATGCCTCTCATTGCCTACAAAGGCCATTCATAAATAATCGCCATACGACAACCCGCCAAATTAAAACCATGCAGCCAACCTCAAAACCCTAATATTTCCGTCCGATTTCCGTTCTCAATCACCTTAAAAAGGAGGTTTTCAATATTAATTGATAAACTCAGCACTATCGCTTTCCAAACCTGAACAAATCTCCATTTTATGCTCGCGCAAGATCTTGCAACGCAACAGGAATAAGCGGGAAATGCCGGAAATGTAAGCCCGCACCTGATTGCTGCGCACCACCAGCAAAAACTCATCGCCACTGCACTCTCCCGTTTGGTGAGCCGCGTAAGCCAAAATGTCCCGATTCAAACTGGCGTTGACCGAAGCGGAGCCATCAGGTAGCGACATGAAAACCTTGCAATTGCCCGACTTGCCCAGGTAGCTCTCTTGCCGGGCCCCTGAACCGCTAAAATAGGCGGTGATAGCAGTAGCCATGAGGATCCCCCCCAAAACCAACGCGCTGATTTTCAGCCACCAGCGGCGGAAATAACCGAGGCGAGCAGTGGCTCCGTAGATGACGCTGTCCGACAGCGGATTTGCGCTCTCTTCAGATGCAGGCTTCGGCAAGGGGCTGGCAGGTTCTTCGTCGGGAATATCTTCCACGTCCTCACAACACTCGATAGTAATCTCATCACGCAGCATAAAACCTACTTTAGGAACCGTAGCAATGACCTCATCCTCGACGCCAAGATTTTTAATCACCCGGCGTAATTTGCTGACGCACTGATTAAGATTATTATTGCTGGAAACCATGCCGTAATCGTCCCAGACTTTCTTGAATATCAATTCACGCCCCACAGCCTCACCGTGATGGGCAATCAACAGCAGCAACAGCCGTTTAGAAGGACTGGATATGGATATAGGATCGTCAGAAAAATCTATTGGACTAAGGGTTCTGGTGTCTGCGTCAAAGAGAATATGGTCATTAAATCTATATTTCATTTTATTCACATGTTTTCACTATAGCGATAATTTATAGTTTGGCGTTAAATGTTAATGAAATATTAAAAAATATTTAATCAGGTTAATTAGCAAAAAAACCTAAGCACAGGCAAGAAAAACCTCTCAATTAACGCCACGAAATACGCTTTTTCACCTCACCATCGTTTATATAGGATTTTTCTAGTAAACCATAACCAAAGGTTAACCAATCACCACACTCATTGATACATTGACACACCAAAAACCATAAAGTTAGTTTTTTATATCGCAAATTATCAACTTTAAGGGAAATCGGCCTAATAAAAGGTCATCAGACTAAATTTTAATAACAAGATAATAAAACGTGAATGTTGAGCATAATCACATACCGCCAGCAACAGCATTAGCCGGATGAATTAAGGCGCTTACAGCAATGTAAATGTTAAAATTTAGATCTGGCTAAGGTGATGGGAAATAGGAATGAAAGGAAAAAATTACAAATGACGCCTATCGCGTTATCCGCAGTGAGCGAATGCATTCGCTGCGGCTCACTGAGCTGATGACGGGAATATCAGACTAAAGGTCAAACAAGCCGTACGACCATCATCGGTACACTGCGCGCGCACCTCACCACCGTGCAACGTCATGATGGCGCGCACGATGGACAGCCCGAGGCCGCTGGCGTGGCTGCCGGCGCTGCGCGCGGGATCGGCGCGGTAGAAACGATCGAACAGCTTTTCCAGATGCGCCGGCGCGATCGGCGGCCCCTGATTGATGACCTGCACCCACCAGGCATCGGCGCGCCGCTCAGCGCGCAACGCGATCAGGCTGTTTTCATCAGCATAGCGCACCGCGTTGGCTACCAGGTTGCTCAGCGCCCGCTGGAACAACATCGCGTCCGCCTTCAGCTCGCCTTCCCCTTCGCAGCTCAGCGCGATGCCGCGTTCTTCCGCCAGCCCTTCGAAGTAATCCGCCACCCGCCGCAGCTCGGTCGCCACCTCCAGATGACTGTAGTTCAGCGCAGACTGCGCCTCACCGGCGCGCGCCAGAAACAGGATGTTTTCCACCATGCGCGAAATACGCTCCAGCTCATCCATATTGTTCGACAATAGGATTTCGTACTCCTCCACGCTGCGGGGTTGATACAGCGCCACCTGACACTGGCCCATCAACGCGCCCACCGGCGTGCGGATCTCATGGGCCAGATCGGCGGAAAACTGCGTCAGCCGCTGATAGCCTTCATTCAACCGATCGAGCATCGCATTGAACGACCGGGTCAGCTGCTGCAACTCCTTCGGCGCCCCCTGTTCGCTGAGGCGAGTGGACAATGTATTGGGCGCAATCTGCGACGCCTGCGCCGCCATGCGCCATAGCGGCTTCAATCCCCGGCGCATGACCCCATAGCCCAGCAGCGCAATCAGCAGGAAAGCCACAATGACCGCCGCGACAATGCGCCACAGGTAACGCGCCAGCATCTTCTGCTCGTTGACCATGACGTGCGCAGCGGAGATCTGCAGCAAACTGCCGTCTTCCAGACGCACCATCGCCGATGCCGCGCGCAGCGGCACCCCCTGCGCCGTTTCCCCGCCGCGCACGGCGGCCAGCGTCTGCGCCTGTTCGGGCGGCGTCGGCGCGATTGGCGGCAGGGCCACCCTGGCCGGATTCACATTGATGAGCGGTTTTTGCCCCGGCATTTGGAAAATCAGCACGTCCTGTTCATTGCCCAGCATGTTTTCGAACAGGCCGTTATTGGCGGTCAGGCGCGCCAAAGGAAAGCGCTGCCCCAGTAAATGGCGGAAATACTCTACGCGCCCGGTCACCTGCAGGTCGCTGCGGAGCGTCATTTCCTGGCGCATCGCGCCGAACAGATACCAGCCCGCCCCGCTCACCACGCAGGCGGCCACCAGCGCGAACAGCATGGCGGTACGCAGCGTCAGCGACACCGGCCGACGTGAAGCGCGGGCGTTCACGAGCGCGGCTCGCAAACATAGCCGATGCCGCGCACGCTGTGGATCAGCTTGACGTCGAACGGCCGGTCGATTTTGGCGCGCAGGCGTTTGATGGCCACGTCAACCACATTGGTGTCGCTGTCGAAATTCATGTCCCACACCTGAGAGGCTATCTGCGTGCGCGACAGCACTTCGCCTTCACGCCGCACCAGCAGATGCAGCAGCATGAATTCTTTATTGGTCAACGGGATCACCTGATCCTGGCGCACCGCCCGGCGGCGCAACACGTCCAACTGCAGATCGGCGATGGCGTAATGATCGGCTTCGCGCGCCGGCCCGCGGCGCAGCAAGGTGCGCAAACGCAGCACCAACTCGGTAAAGGAAAACGGTTTGATAAGATAGTCGTCCGCGCCCAGCTCCAGACCGTGGATGCGATCCTGCACGCCATCGCGGGCGGTGAGAAACAGGATCGGCACGTCGCTTTTCTTGCGCAATACCTCGATGATCTGCCAGCCATCCAGCCCCGGCAGCATGACATCGAGCACGATCGCATCGTAGTCCTGCTCCAACGCGCGAAACAGCCCGTCGGTGCCGTTGCGCGCCAAATCGACGCCATAGCCCGCTTCCCCCAGCCCTTTCTTCAGGTAATCCCCTGTGCCGATATCGTCTTCAACTACCAGTATTCGCATGCTCGCCACCTCGTTACGTCTGCAAAAATACTAGCAGCTTCGGCGGACAAACTTGATGACATTAATGTCATCAAACGGCCATGGCGCTGACCCAGTAGGTCAACCATGCTTAACCGGCAAACTCATTTCAGGAGAACGTTATGATTACCCGTCATCGTATAGCCGGTTTACTGTTGTCCACGTTACTGCTTTCCAGCGGATTGGCCGCCGCCGCCCAACCGCCGGGCAAGGTGATTGCGCCGCTGCGCGGCACCATCACGCAGGTTGCCGACGGCAATCTGCAGCTGACCGACCGCAAGGGCGAGACACTCAGCGTCAAGCTGAACGATCAAACTAAAGTGCTCAGCGTTTCCAAAGCCACGCTGGACGATATCAAACCGGACAGCTTTATCGGCACCGCCGCCGTGCCGCAGCCGGACGGCACGCTCAAGGCACTGGAAGTGCACGTGTTCGCCGCCAGCCTGCGCGGCACAGGCGAAGGACATTCGGCCTGGGAATCCGCCGACGGCAAAGTAGACACCATGACCAACGGCACCGTCGGCAAACTGGTGAAATCCAACGGCCGCACCCTGACCGTTACTTACGGTAACCAGCAGAAAACCGTCGTCGTGCCGGAAGACGTGCCGATCGTGACGCTGGATCCGGGCGATCTGAGCCTGCTTAAACCGGGCGTGCACATCGTGCTGTTCTCCGCCGCCGACGATAAGGGTCAGCGCGTCGCCACGCGCATTTCCGCCGGCAAAGACGGCACCGTGCCGCCGATGTAACCGGAGGAATGCCATGAAGACCAACGCGTCGCCGCCGGTGCATCGCTGGCCGGTTCGCATCACTCATTGGATCAACCTGTTCGCCATGGTGTGCATGTTCATGAGCGGTTGGGAAATCTACAACGCCTCGCCGCTGTTCGACTTCCGCTTTCCGCCGCAGATGACGCTGGGCGGGTGGCTGGGCGGCGCGATTGGTTGGCATTTGGCGGTGATGTGGCTATTGGCGCTCAACGCCGTCTGCTATCTGCTGTGGAGCCTGTTCAGCGGCCATTTTCGCCGCGATCTGTTGCCGCTTCGCGCCGACGCGCTGCGGCAGGATATCTGGCTGGCGATGACGCTGCGCCTGCGCCACCGGCATGGCCGCTACAACGCCATTCAGAAACTGATGTACCTCGGCGTACTGGCGCTCGGCCTATTACTGGTGCTCTCCGGCCTGGCGATTTGGAAACCGGTTCAGCTGCAGGGATTGGTCGCGCTGTTTGGCGGCTTCGACTTCGCGCGCTACGTGCATTTCTTCGCCATGGCCGGCATCGGCCTGTTTGTGGCGATCCACGTCTTTATGGTGGCTGTCGTGCCCAAAACCCTGTGGGCGATGATAACGGGTGGCAAACATGAATGAGAAAAAACAGCGGGCAACCGCGCCGACGCTGGAACCGGACCAAAAAAAGCAGCTGGTCAATCTGCAACGCCGGCTGATGTTGCGCTCCGGGCTGACGCTGGGCGGCATCGCCATGCTGACCGGGTGTAATCTGCAAGACGGCGATCGGGTGGATAAGGTGCTGTGGGCCATGTCGCGCTGGAACGACCGGGTGCAGGCCTGGCTGTTCAGCGGCCAGCGGTTGGCGCAAACTTACCGGCCGGATCAGATCACCCACCCTTTCCCCTTTAACGCATTTTACCCGGAATACAACGTCCCCGAGATCGATCTCGCCGGCTACCGGCTTGAGGTCGCGGGGAAAGTGGAGAAAAAAGCGCCCTGGACGCTGGAACAGCTGCAGCGGCTGCCACAGCAAAGCCAGATCACGCGCCTGATCTGTATTGAGGGCTGGAGCGCCATTGGCCAATGGGGCGGCGTGCCGCTGCGCACCTTTCTGCAGCACGTCGGCGCGGATCTGAATGCCGGTTACGTCGGCTTCAAATGCGCCGATCGTTACTACGCCAGCCTCGACATGGCCACCGCGCTGCACCCGCAGACCATCCTGGCGCTGGATTTCGGCGGCAAGGCGCTGCCGGCGGACTACGGCTACCCGCTGCGGCTGCGCGTGCCGACCAAGCTGGGGTTCAAAAATGCCAAACATATCGCCGCCATCTTCGTCAGCGACGTCAATCCAGGCGGGTATTGGGAAGATCAGGGCTACAACTGGTTCAGCGGCATTTAGTTTTGCGCGGCGCTGCGCACAACCTTCATCGGCGGCTGGAGGATCGTCTCCGCCGCGGTTAATAATCTGTTCGTCACAAAGGGGATAACTATAGGAAAAATAATAGTAAAAAGGATTTTATCATGGATATTGATGTGAGGGAGTCACACACTGGAATAGCAGACACATACAGATATCAGATTGCTGTCAGAAAAGGTGATGGTAAATCGGCCATCTATCATTTGGATTTCAAGAGAATTGGGCAAAACATGCACCATTGGTTTGCCCCAGTGTATGTGGACACTGCTCTCCTCAATAATGCTTTCTCTCTGGAGTTTTATGATGTTAAGGCGTTGAGCGACGTAAACAGGCATCGGCGCTCAGCTTTCGATACCTATACCGCAATGCATTATACCCTTCTCCAACGCGAACGCTTATTCGTTGTTGGCATCGGGGAAACTCTTCTCAAGTTTGCCTATCAGTATCATGCCAGGATCATCTTAAGTGCACCGTTAAGGCCAGCATTAGCTAAAATTTATGATTTTTTGTTGAAAAAATACGCGCACAAAGGGCATTATTTATACAAAATAGAGTTTATAAAGGACGGCCTCTATGTCATCGAAATCCCACGTAGCCCCCATAGCATCCCATACTTACCAACAGCACGTTAAGGAACAGCGCCTGAAAGAGATGCAAGCCTTCCACGAAGAGTGGTGGGAACAAAGGCGCCGCGAATGGCGTGAACGCGGCGGCGTTGAAACCAGTGAACCGCCCGCACGTAGCATCGATACCGAACTTCCATCCTGATTCCGGTTCGTTCTTATTCTTCTTCTTCCGCCGTCAGCAATGCAATCCCCGCTTGCTCAATGGCCTCCCGCGCGGCGGCGGGCAACCCCTCATCGGTAATGATGGCGTCAAAGGCGGCGATCGGCAGCGCCAGATAGGTGGCGACTTTGCCGTATTTGGACGTATCGCTGAGCAGAATGCGGCGGCGGCTGGCCTCGACGATGGCCTTCTTCACCATCACCTTATCTTCGTTCGGCGTCGACAGGCCGCGCATGCTCCACGAAGAGGCGGAGATGAACGCCAGATCGATAAACAGACCGCGCAGCGCCTGCGCCGCCGCCTCGCCGACGCAGGAACGGTTTTCCCGGCACACAGTGCCGCCGGTGTGGATGATTCGGCACTGGCTATGCTCTATCAGGAACCCGGCGATGACAAAGTCGTTGGTCACCACCGTCAAATCGTCACGTTCTCCGATCTGTTTCGCCAGCGCCAGCGTGGTGGTGCCGGCATCCAGATAGATACAGCTATTGGCGGGAATTTGCCGCGCCGCCAGCCGGCCGATGGCGATTTTCTGCCGGCCGAACATCCCCTCTTTGGTCTGGTGAGAAGGTTCGCTCGCCACCCGTTCCGGCGCCTGCACGCCGCCCGAGACCGACTGCACCGCCCCCTGTTCTTCCAGTTTTTGCACGTCACGGCGGATCGTCATATGCGACACCCCCAGCCGTTCGGTCAGCTCGGCGATGCTGACGACGCCGCGTTCGGATACCAGCGCAAGAATTTGTTGATGGCGTTCTACAGGTATCACGGTTCCCTCTCGTTGCTGCGGTGATAATAATTGTGATTTTACGTCAATTTTCGTTCGCCGATAGCCCTAATTTCTCGCGGCGTGACGGCGAGCGCAGTTAGGCTGGCAAAACATAAACTTATTTAAAAACATAATAGTAATGTTGCTTCAGGCCAGAAATCGCACGAAAAATCCGTTTCACACATTGTTAATTATTGTGATAACGATCGCGGATAATCGGCCGACAAGCGCTTACATTTAACACAACAAAACAAATTATCACTAAAATTAACAGGAGTGCAGTATGACACACCCAGGGAATTATGCCGTTTGCGTCATCGGGCTGGGGGCGATGGGCATGGGCGCCGCGCGTTCATGCCTCCGCGCCGGATTGACCACCTACGGCGCCGATCTCAATCCGCAGGCGCTGGCGGCGCTGCAACAGGCCGGCGCGAAACAAACGGCCCCCAGCGCCTGCGACTTCGCCGCCGAGCTGGACGCCGTGTTGCTGCTGGTGGTGAACGCCGCACAGGTGAAGCAAATCCTGTTCGGCGAGCAAGGCCTGGCGCCGCAGCTCAAGCCGGGCACGGCGGTGATGGTGTCTTCGACCATTTCCGCCGATGACGCCAAACAGATCGAGCAACGGCTGCTGGACTACGGCCTGGCGATGCTGGATGCGCCGGTTTCCGGCGGGGCGGCCAAGGCGGAAGAAGGCCAGATGACGGTGATGGCCGCCGGCGCCGACGCCACCTTCACGCGCCTGCAACCCGTGCTGGACGCCATCGCCGGCAAGGTTTACCGCATCGGCGAAACCATCGGCCTGGGCGCGACGGTAAAAATCATCCACCAGCTGTTGGCCGGGGTGCACATCGCCGCCGGGGCGGAAGCCATGGCGCTGGCCGCCCGCGCCAACATCCCGCTGGACGTCATGTATGACGTCGTCACCCACGCCGCCGGCAACTCCTGGATGTTCGAAAATCGCATGCGCCACGTGGTCGACGGCGACTATACGCCCAAATCGGCGGTGGATATCTTCGTCAAGGATCTGGGGCTGGTGGCGGATACCGCCAAGGCGCTGCATTTCCCGCTGCCGCTGGCCTCCACCGCCTTCACCATGTTTACCGCCGCCAGCAACGCCGGCTACGGTAAAGAAGATGACAGCGCGGTAATCAAAATCTTTGCCGGCATCGATCTGCCGCAGAAAAAGGAGACGCTCTGATGCAGCTCGGCGTAATCGCGGATGATTTTACCGGCGCGACCGACATCGCCAGTTTTTTGGTGCAAAACGGCCTGCCGACGGTGCAGTTGAACGGCGTGCCGCAAGACGAAACGCCGGTCGGTGCTCAGGCGGTCGTCATCAGCCTGAAATCGCGCTCCTGCCCGGCAGAGCAGGCGGTCGAACAGGCGTTGCAAGCGCTGGCCTGGCTGCAAAAACAGGGCTGCCGCCAGTTCTACTTCAAATACTGCTCCACCTTCGACAGCACCGCACAAGGCAATATCGGCCCGGTGACCGACGCCCTGCTCGCCGCCCTGGGGGAAAATTTCACGGTTGTTTCCCCGGCGCTTCCGGTAAACGGCCGCACGGTCTATCAGGGCTACCTGTTCGTCGGGGAGCAGCTGCTGTCTGAGTCCGGCATGCGTCATCACCCGGTCACGCCAATGACCGACAGCAACCTGCTTCGCCTGATGGAGTCCCAGGCCGCCGGGCGCTGTGGGCTGGTGACGGCGGCGGAAATGGATCGCGGCGCCGAGGCAGTCAGCGAGAAACTGCAGCAATTGGCGCAGGAAGGCGTGCGCTACGCGGTGCTGGACACGCTCAACGAACGGCATCTGCTTACCCAGGGTGAAGCGTTGAAAACGATGAAGCTGGTGACCGGCGGTTCGGGCCTGGCGATCGGCCTGGCGCGGCAATGGGCGCAGAACGGCGATCGCACGGCAGAAGCGGCCGGCGCGCCGCAGGGGGAAAAGGCGGCGGTACTGTCTGGCTCCTGCTCCGTCATGACTAACCGGCAGGTGGCGCACTATCGCGAACGCGCGGCGGCGCAGGCCATCGATATCGACCGTTGCTTCGATCCCCAGACGCGCGCCGCCTACGCCGTCGAGTTGGCGCACTGGGCGCAGCGCCATGCAAGAGAAGCGCTAGCCCCGCTGATCTACGCCACTGCATCGCCGGAGTCGTTGCAGCAAACGCAACAACGGCATGGCGCCGCCGCCAGCGAAGCGGTGGAAGCCTTGTTCGCCGAACTGGTGATGCAACTGCATCAGTTGGGGTTCAATCGCTTTATCGTCGCCGGCGGCGAAACCTCCGGCGTGGTCACACAGGCGCTGGGCATTCGCGGCTTCCATATCGGCCCCAGCATTTCCCCCGGCGTTCCCTGGGTGCGCGCCAGCGATCGGGCGATTTCCCTGGCGCTGAAATCGGGCAATTTTGGCGATGAAGCCTTCTTCGTGCGCGCGCAAACGGAGTTCCCGGTATGAGCATGACGATTGAACAGCAAGCGCGTGAAGAAATGGTGCGCCTGGGCGCCTCGTTTTTCCAACGCGGCTACGCCACCGGCTCCGCCGGCAACCTCTCGCTGTTGCTGCCGGACGGCGCGCTGCTGGCGACGCCGACCGGCTCCTGTCTCGGCGAGCTGCAGGCCGATCGCCTGTCTAAAGTGAGCCTGAACGGCGACTGGCTCTCCGGCGACAAACCGTCGAAAGAGATCAGCTTTCATCGGGCGCTCTATCTGAACAACCCGGAATGCAAAGCGGTAGTGCACTTGCATTGCACCTACCTCACGGCGCTCTCTTGCCTGCAAGGGCTGGACGCCGACAACGCCATCAAACCGTTCACCCCCTATGTGGTGATGCGCGTCGGCAAGGTGCCGGTGGTGCCCTACTATCGCCCCGGCGACGAAAGGCTGGCGCAGGATCTGGCCCGCCTGGCGCCGACCCACCGCGCCTTTTTACTGGCCAACCACGGCCCGGTGGTGACGGGTAAAGACCTGCGAGCGGCAGCGGACAATACCGAAGAGATGGAAGATGCGGCGCGGCTGATCTTCACCCTCGGCGATCGTCCGATCCGCTATTTGACCGCTGATGAAATTGCCGAATTACGGAGCTGAACCATGCCTAAATTTGCCGCCAATTTGTCGATGATGTTTACCGAGGTGCCGTTCCTCGATCGCTTTGCCGCCGCTGCCGCACAGGGCTTCAGCGCGGTGGAATTCCTGTTCCCTTACGAGTATCCCGCCGATCTGTTGGCCGAAAAACTGCGCGAAAATGGCCTGCAACAGGTACTGTTCAACACCGCGCCCGGCGATGCCGCCGCCGGCGAATGGGGGCTGGCGGCGCTGCCGGGCCGCGAGCGGGATGCGCGCGCCGATATCGATCGCGCGCTGGCCTACGCCATCGCCCTTTCCTGCCCCTGCGTGCACCTGATGGCCGGCGTGCTGCCCGCGGGCGCGGATCGACGGCGTTATCTCGACACCTTTATCGCCAATGCGCGCTATGCCGCCGACGCTTTTGCGCCGCACGGCGTCAAGGTGCTGATCGAGGCGCTCAGCCCGCCGGTCAAACCCGACTACCTGTTCGCCAGTCAGCATCAGGCGGCGGAAGCGGTGGCGGCGATCGAGAGACCGAACGTGTTCATCCAGTTCGATTTTTTCCACGCGCAGTTGGTGGACGGCAATATCAGCGGGCTGCTGGAGACGCTGGCCGGGCGCTACGCGCATATCCAGATAGCCTCGGTGCCGGATCGCCATGAGCCCGACGAGGGCGAACTGAATTATCCGTGGCTGTTCGACAAGCTGGATGCGCTCGGCTATCAGGGCTGGATCGGTTGCGAATACCGCCCGCGCGGCGACACCGCCGCCGGGCTCGGCTGGCTGAAGCCTTACCGCTAAAGCCGCACGCCGACACCAGGAAATCGATTTTATAACAATGAAACGCACCCGTATCGCCACGCGGCGATCGCGGTGCCCAACGCTTACCCAACGAAAGGCTTTTTTCATGTCTACCTCTCTGCTGTTGCTGATTGCCGTACTCGGCGTGGTGCTGCTGTTATTGATGGTGATTAAGGCGAAGGTGCAGCCCTTCGTCGCGCTGTTGGTGGTCAGTTTGCTGGTGGCGCTGGCCAGCGGCATTCCGACCGGTGAAGTGATGAAAGTGATGACCGCCGGAATGGGCGGCGTGCTCGGCTCGGTGACCATCATCATCGGTCTGGGGGCGATGCTCGGTCGCATGATCGAACAATCGGGCGGCGCCGAGTCGCTGGCGCAGCGTTTCAGCCAGGGTCTGGGGCCGAAACATACCGTCGCGGCGCTGACCCTCGCCGCGTTTATTCTCGGCATTCCGGTGTTCTTCGACGTCGGCTTTATCATTCTGGCGCCGATTATCTATGGCTTCGCCAAGGTCGCCAAAGTGTCGCCGCTCAAGTTCGGCCTGCCGATGGCCGGCGTGATGTTGACGGTACACGTCGCGCTGCCGCCGCACCCCGGCCCGGTCGCCGCCGCCGGCTTGCTCAACGCCGACATCGGCTGGCTGACCATTATCGGCCTCGCGATCTGTATTCCGGTCGGCGTTATCGGCTATTTCGCCGCCAACTACCTCAACCGCAAAACCTATCCGTTATCGATAGAGGTGCTGGAACAGCTGCAGCTGGCGGCGCCGGAACCGCGTCCGGAAGATCACGCGCCGCTCAGCGATCGCATCAACCCGCCCGGCGCTGGCCTGGTGGCGGCGCTGATCGTCATCCCGATCGCCATCATCATGCTCGGCACCGTCTCCGCCACCCTGCTGCCGGCCGGCTCGGCGCTGCGCGATGCGCTGTCGCTGCTGGGCTCGCCGGCGGTGGCGCTGATGATCGCCCTGCTGCTGGCCTTCTACTTCCTGGCGCTGCGCCGCGGCTGGAGCCTGCAGCATGCCGGCGACGTGATGGGGGCAGCGCTGCCGACCGCCGCGGTGGTGATCCTGGTGACCGGCGCGGGCGGCGTGTTCGGCAAGGTGCTGGTGGAATCCGGCGTCGGCAAGGCGCTGGCGGAGGTGCTGACGACCATCGGCCTGCCGCTGGTGCCCGCCGCCTTTATCATTTCGCTGGCGCTGCGCGCCTCGCAGGGTTCCGCCACCGTGGCGATCCTGACCACCGGCGGCCTGTTGTCGGAAGCGGTCAGCGGCTTGAACCAGCTGCAGCTGGTGCTGGTAACGCTGGCGACCTGTTTCGGCGGGCTCGGGCTTTCGCACGTCAACGACTCCGGTTTTTGGATCGTCACGCGCTATCTGGGGCTGTCGGTGGCCGATGGCCTGAAGACCTGGACGGTGCTGACCACCCTGCTCGGCCTGAGCGGCTTCCTGTTCACCTGGCTGTTGTGGCTGGCGGCGTGATTTCTCTGGCATACTGAACGCCGTTGTTTTTCATCGCCTTTCCCCCTGTGCAGGAGCAGCAACATGACCGTAATCAACACCGCGCCAACGCTTATCACCGAACGCCTGCGGCTGGACGCGCACACGCTGGACGACTTCGACTCGCTGGCCGCGCTGTGGGCCGACCCGCTGGTGGTGCGCTATATCGGCGGCACCCCGCGCGACCGGGAAGACTCCTGGGGACGCCTGATGCGCTACGTTGGCCACTGGGCGCTGTTGGGATACGGGTATTGGGCGGTGCGTGACAAGCAGAGCGGCGAGTATCTCGGCAGCATCGGCTTCTCCAACTTCCTGCGCGACATCACCCCGCCGCTCGATGCGCCGGAGATGGGCTGGACGCTGGTGAGTTCGGCGCACGGCAAAGGCTATGCCACCGAGGCGCTGCGGGCGGCGCTGGCCTGGGGGAAAACGCACCTGCCGGGGGAAAAAACCATCTGCATCATCTCGCCTGAAAACCAGGCTTCGCTGGCGTTGGCGAAAAAGGTCGGCTTCAGCGAAAGCCACCGCAGCGAGTACCATCAAAACCCGATCGTGGTGATGCACTGCCCGCTTTGAATGCCTAAGCGCGTTGCACCGCCAACGCCGTCTGAATGAAGTTGTCCCGCAGCGCGTCGGCGCGCTGCGGAGCCCAGGCGATACCGACCTGCCACTCCGTCTCCTCGCCGCTCAGCGGTAAAATGTCGATGCCGGCCGGCGCGATATGCGTGATGCTGTGCGGCAACAGCGCGACGCCGACGCCGGCGGCGACCAGCGCCAACAGCGTCTGGATGTCGCCGGCCTGCTGCACTACGTTCGGCGTCAACCGGTGAGCGGCGATAAACCGCAGCGACTGATCGCTCAGCCCGCGCCCGCGTTTAGGGGTCAATTGCAACAGCGGCAACTGATTGAAACGCGTCATCAAATCGTCGGCGCGCAGCGCCAGCGCGCCCGGCGCAGCCAGCACCAACCGATCGCTCAACAACGCGACGCCGCACAGTGGCGTATTGACCGGCAAGCGCACGAACCCCGCCTGCAACTCTCCCTGCAGCAACAGCTGATACTGCCGCTCCGACGGCAGATCTTCGAGACCAATCGCCACCTCGGGAAACCGTTGGCGAAAGGCGGCCACCAACTGCGGCGCCAGATGAAAACTGGACAGGCCAAACCCCAGCGCCAGCCGCCCCGCTTCCCCGAGCGCCACCCGCCGCGCGCGCCGCTGAAACTGCTGATACTGCTCCACCAGCGCCTGCGCCTCCGGGTAAAGCCGCCGCCCGCCGGCAGTGAGCACCGCCCCTTGTCGGCCGCGCTCGAACAGCCGAACGTCAAGCTGGGCTTCCAGCGCCTGAATTTGCTTGCTCAGCGCCGGTTGGCTGATGCACAGCAGGCTCGCCGCCTGCCGATAGTTGCCCTGCTCCGCCAGCGCCACCAGGGCGCGCAGTTGTTTTATATCCATTCCGTTAGGTTATCAAATAAGGAATTTAATTGATTATACAGTAATCAATTCGCCTGCTGTAATCAATGCAGACCCCAACCGGAGAAATCCCATGACCACCTCATTACGCGCCGCCACGGTGCAATTTCAGCATCGCGCCAATGACAAGAATTACAACCTGTCGACCATGGAACGCTTTATCGCGGAAGCGGCCGAACAACAGATACAACTGTTGGCCTTCCCGGAAATGTGCGTTACCGGCTATTGGCACGTGCGCCATCTGTCCGACGCCGAAGTGCGGGCGCTGGCGGAGCCGATCGTGAGCAGCCCTTCGCTGGCGCGCATTCGCCCGCTGGCTGAGCGTTACAACATGGCGATTGGCGTCGGGCTGATCGAGCTGGGCGATGACGGCCGATGTTACAACGCCTATGCCGTTTGTCTGCCGGACGGCGAACTGCATGTGCACCGCAAACTGCACGCCTTCGAGCACCCGGCTATCGCCAGCGGCGACCGCTATACGGTGTTCGATACCCCCTGGGGCGTACGCGTGGGCGTCTTGATCTGCTGGGACAATAATCTGGTGGAGAATGTGCGCGCAACGGCGCTGCTGGGCGCGGAGGTGCTGATCGCCCCGCACCAGACCGGCGGCACCCATTCGCGCAGCCCGCACGGCATGAAGCCGATCCCGCAGGCGCTGTGGCAGCGGCGCGCGGAAGATCCGCAGGCGATAGAAGCCGCCTTTCGCGGCGAACACGGCCGCGGCTGGCTGATGCGCTGGCTGCCGTCGCGCGCTCACGACAACGGGCTGTTCTTGCTGTTCAGCAACGGCGTGGGCCGAGATGACGATGAAATACGCACCGGCAACGCGATGATCCTCGATCCTTACGGCCGGATCGTGGCGGAGACCTGGGCGGCGGAAGACCGGATGGTCAGCGCCGAGCTCGATCTGACGCTGATCCCGCTCAGCACCGGTCGCCGCTGGATCTACGGGCGGCGCCCCGAGCTGTACGGGTTGTTGACCGAGCCGCAAGGCTATGAGCGCGATGCCCGCAGCGCGCGCTTTTCGACGCAGCCGACGGGGCGCGGCGGTGAATGACAGATAAAAAAAATCCGCCCGGAGGCGGATTTTTTATGGGTGCGGCAAACAAGGCCGCAGGTTCATGCCCGCAGGCACGAACACACTTAGAAGCGGTAGCCTACGCCAACGTTCCAGGTGCCAACGTCAACGCTGCGAATGCGGTTCTGCTCGTAACCGACATCCAGGGCAACGTTCTCGATTGGGTTGAACTGCAGACCGGCGCCGTAGGTGAAGCCGTAGTCAGCGGTGTCGTGACGAGAAGTGCCGTTCTGAGCGTTGGTAGTGAATTTACCGTAACCCAGGCCAACCAGACCGTAGATGCTCGCCCAGTCATTGATGCGGTATGCTGGACCGGCAGAGATAGAGTTGTACTGAGCTTTGTTATAGAAACCGTCCTGAGAACCGTCCTTTTCCAGGTGGGTAAAGGAACCGATTACGCCCAGTGGGTTGTTGTCGAACTCGTAACGGTATTTCAGGTTGAAACCGTCGGCTTTGTTAGCAACGCCTTGGAAATCACCCTGCGCATAGCCAGCGGATACGGTGCTCTGACCAGCGAATGCGGTACCTGCGCTAACTGCTAATACGCAAGCTGCTACTGCGGAAAGACATGCAATTTTTTTCATAACCACCTCAAACGCGTTTTATTATTAAGTACATCCATTTGTTCATGCTTTGAAAATATAACAAAAATTAGCGTGAAACTCTGCCTTGAAATGAGTGTCTAATGCTTTATATCGTGTAACAGAAGATTTCAAGAACAGTGTATCTTCTTCTTTTCGCTCTATTTTCGGCCGTATTCTACGACTTTCTGTGACAAAAATCACCTATTTAATATCCAGATAATTCTTAAGAAAAAGCGCATTTTTTGACCAAATCCGCCACATCTCATCCGAGGATCGGCGGATTTCACCGCGATGCGCGCTTTTCTCAGACAGATTTTCGTCATTTCATTTACACTGCTCGCATCCCTGTTTTGACCGTTTTCTCAAGGCTGAAGAACGGCGCATAAAAGGCCCATTAAGGATGTCGTTATCTACTGCCGGCAGAGCGCCCTCCGCGCTGCTGCCCATTTGTCTGTTAATCATCGCCATGGTGTCGATCCAGAGCGGCGCTTCGTTGGCCAAAAGCCTGTTCCCGATCGTGGGCGCGGAAGGCATCACGACGCTGCGTCTTTTCATCGGCACCCTGATTCTGTTCATCATCTTCCGCCCGTGGCGCATGCGCATCGCCGCCGGCAGCCGCTTGCCGCTGTTGATTTACGGCCTGTCGCTCGGCGCGATGAACTACCTGTTCTACCTGTCGTTGCGCACCGTGCCGCTCGGCATCGCCGTGGCGCTGGAGTTTACCGGCCCGCTGGCGGTGGCCATGTTCTCGTCGCGGCGGCCGATTGACTTCCTTTGGGTGGCGTTGGCGATCGCCGGGCTGTGGTTCCTGCTGCCGCTTGGTCACGACGTAGGCGGAATCGACCCGTTGGGTGCCGCCTGCGCACTCGGCGCCGGCGCCTGCTGGGCGGTGTATATCATCTTCGGCCAGAAGGCCGGCGGCGATCACGGCCCCGGCACGGTGGCGCTCGGCTCGCTGATCGCCGCGTTGGTGTTCTGCCCGATCGGCGCCTGGCAAACCGGCAGCGTGCTGTTCAACGTTGAGATTCTGCCGATAGCGCTGGCGGTGGCGATCCTCTCCACCGCGCTGCCTTATTCGCTGGAGATCATCGCGCTGCCCAAAATTCCGGCGCGCACCTTCGGCACCTTGATGAGCCTGGAACCGGCGATGGCGGCGTTATCCGGCATGCTGTTCCTCGGCGAACACCTGAGCGGCGTGCAATGGCTGGCGCTGGCGGCGATCATCGCCGCCTCCATGGGCTCCGCCCTCACCATTCGCCCCAAACCTCGCCTCGAAAGCCTTTCCTGATGACCCGACTCGCCTGCAGACCGCAACGTCGGAATGCAGGCGGGTTAACTGTTTTCCTCGTGACAAGTCGGCATACTTCCCCTTAGCCTGTATCGCAGGCTCTTTGGACTTTCGCTCACATGGAGAATAACAGTGATTCACAACAGCCTGTTCAACCCACGCTTCGGCCGCGGACTCGCGCCGGCGCTGGTTTCAACCCTGACCGAATTGCGCCGATGCGACCTGCCAGAACTGGCGCTGGGGCATCACCCGATCGACGGCGACAACATCTTTATGGACGTGATGACGCTGACCACCGCGCCGGCGGCGGAAAAGCGCGCCGAAATGCATCAGGAATACATCGCGCTGCATCTGCTGATCAGCGGTGAAGAGCGCATCGAATACGGCCTGGCGGGCAATGGGCATCGCGAACAACCCCACACGGAGAATAGCGATCTGCTGCTGCTGGACATCAAACGCCACCCGCAAACGCTGCACATGACGCACGGCATGTTCGCCCTCTTTTTCCAGATGGAACCGCACAAGACCGGCTGCGTGTGGCAGCGGCCGCAGCACATCAAGAAAGCGGTGGTGAGGATCCATCACCGTCTGCTGCTGTGAACCTGCAGCAGCGCCCGTAGAAAATCGGCGGCCTGGCGGGGTGAACGCAGGCGCACGAAACGGCGCCCGGCGTCGGGACGAGCCATCTCCGCCAGGTATTTTCGCCGGTTCTTCGAGTAAGTGCGGATCGTCCAAAGCACGATCGACTCGCGGCTGAAGAAAGAACGGCGGAAGCTTTCCCGATTGCCGGTGCCCGGCCACAGCTCGCTTTTGCCGGCCGCGCGTCGGCACGCGCGGCGCACGGCCTGCCACAACGTGCGGCCGAAACCATAGTCCAGCCACAGAATATAATCGACCTCGCGCCACTTGACCGGCTGCGTGCGGCTGTAATTGCCGTCCAGCACCCAGCCATCCCCCGCTTCGGCCAGCGTCTGTTCAAGCCGCGCCAGGAACTCATCATCGGGCGTTCCCTGCCATTCAGGCCGCCAATACAGCCTGTCCATCTCGATATAGGGCACGCCAAGCCGTTCCGCCAGTTGACGCGCCAGGGTGCTTTTACCGCTGCCGCTGGTGCCGACGACGTTAATTTTCATTATTCGCCCTATAAAGAGAGAGGATAATTACCCTACTGTAGCGGCATCAATTACCGCTATCAATATGAATGGATGAGAAATTAACACCACGATAACAAAGCGGATATTTAGCCGAAACCCGCAGGCGAAAAAATAAAATAACCAAGGTAAATTTTCACAGCCATAAATAACAAATCAGTAAATGACAAATAATTATATTTTTCATGCTATTGCATTAAATAAAAATTCAACCAGACCCATTATCCGTAGGCTAACCCTATTTGTACAATAGCCATTTTCGTCCGGCAAAAATAAACAGCCCTGCTATAATTGATCCCGTAACGAAATAGGACAACGACTAATCAAGAGGATATCTGATATGAGTACCGCTAAACTGGTGAAAACGAAATCTTCTGATCTGCTGTATACCCGTAACGATCTGGACGAAAAAATCAAACTGGCCGCCATCAAGGCGCTGAACCACCAGGTCGTGCAATTCATCGATCTTTCGTTGATCACCAAACAGGCGCACTGGAACATGCGTGGCGCGAACTTTATCGCGGTTCATGAAATGCTGGACGGCTTCCGCACCGCCATCATCGAGCACCAGGACACCTTCGCCGAGCGCGTGGTGCAGCTGGGCGGCGTGGCGCTGGGCACCGTACAGGTGGTGAACGATCGCACGCCGCTGAAAAGCTATCCGACCAATATCCACAGCGTGCAAGAACACCTGAAAGCGCTGGCCGATCGCTATGGCGCGGTAGCGAACGACATCCGTAAAGCCATTACCGAAGTGGAAGACGAAGACACCGCCGATATGTTCACCGCCGCCTCGCGCGATCTGGACAAGTTCCTGTGGTTCATCGAATCCAACATCGAATAACGCCGCAACGCGTTGCAGACCGCCCGTCGTGCCGGGCAGAACAGGCTGGGCTTCGCCCGGCCTGTTTTCTTTTGTGCGGCCGTTGAATTGTGCAAAAAACGGCCCATATTAAACGGTAGGTTTCCCTTGTCAGGAGGTGATGATGGCCAGCGGCTGGGCGGCGGACGGCGCCGTACAAGATCAAATTGATTCCACCGTCGACGATGCGGTGCAGCGCGCGCGTGATGCGCTCGGGCATGGCGAGAGCGAACGCTATTGCCAGGAATGCGGAGAACCGATCCCCGAGGCGCGCCGCCAGGCGCTGAAGGGGGTGCGTTTTTGCGTCGCCTGCCAGGCCGAACAAGACAAAAAACACGCGGCCACCAGCCTGTACAACCGGCGCGGCAGCAAAGACAGCCAGTTGCGCTAGCATTATCATCTGCTCCCCTTTTTCCCCTCTCGCAGTCACGCTTGCACCGTCAGTGCATCATGAAAGTTAGAGTTAGTTATCAATATTGAAGCAAAAACGTTAAAGAACGGTTGTTTCACAGCCAAAATTTGGTTAATGATAGCCTCGTGCACCAAGATAATTCTTACGCACCATTTCGGTGCCTCATTGTGGTGCACAACCATAACTATTCGCCGTCACGGCACAACATCACACAGTAACTCTTTGTTTTTATAGTAGTTGAAAACATGGCACGATTTTTTCATGGCACCAACTGCAATATAAAAAATGGGTAATCCGCAACCTGTACAGGAATTCCTCTCATGAAGTCGATTTTTAAAGTCTCCCTGGCCGCACTCTCCCTGGCCTTTGCCGTAAGTTCCCACGCAGCAGACAAACTGGTGGTCGCCACCGACACCGCTTTCGTTCCTTTTGAGTTCAAGCAAGGCGACAAATATGTCGGCTTCGACATCGACCTGTGGGCCGCCGTCGCCAAAGAACTGAAGCTGGACTACACCCTGAAACCGATGGACTTCGGCGGCATCATTCCGGCGCTGCAGACCAAAAACGTCGATCTGGCGCTGGCCGGCATAACCATCACCGATGAGCGCAAGAAAGCCATCGACTTCTCGGACGGTTACTACAAGAGCGGCCTGCTGGTCATGGTCAATGCCGACAACAACAGCGTGAAAGGCATCGACGATCTGAATGGTAAAGTGGTGGCGGTGAAGAGCGGCACCGGCTCGGTGGATTACGCCAAGCAGCACATCAAAACCAAGGATCTGCGTCAGTTCCCGAACATTGACAACGCTTATATGGAACTGGGCACCAAGCGCGCCGACGCGGTGCTGCACGACACGCCAAACATCTTATACTTCATCAAGACGGCCGGCGCCGGCAAGTTCAAAACCGTCGGCGATTCGCTGGAAGCGCAGCAGTATGGCATCGCCTTCCCTAAAGGCAGCGATGCGCTGCGCGAGAAGGTGAACGGCGCGCTGAAAACCCTGCGCGAGAACGGCACCTATAACGAAATCTACAAGAAGTGGTTCGGCACCGAACCTAAGTAAGCGGTGAACTTGGCACGCTATTAACTTAAGCACAGGGGGTCGCTTAACCCCCTGCGCTTCGTTGTATCTGATACCCACGTTTGGGATCACCGGGAGAAATATCATGCAGTTCGACTGGAGCGCCATCTGGCCCGCCATTCCTATCTTGTTAGAGGGCGCCAAAATGACCCTGTTGATTTCGGTCCTCGGTCTGATTGGCGGCCTGATCATCGGCCTCGTCGCCGGCTTTGCCCGCACCTACGGCGGATGGATCGCCAACCACATCGCGTTGGTGTTTATCGAAGTGATCCGCGGCACGCCGATCGTGGTGCAGGTGATGTTCATCTACTTCGCCCTGCCGATGGCGTTCACCGATTTGCGCATCGATCCGTTCACCGCGGCGGTGGTGACCATCATGATCAACTCCGGCGCCTACATCGCGGAAATCACCCGCGGCGCGGTGCTGTCTATCCATAACGGTTTCCGCGAAGCCGGGCTGGCGCTCGGCCTGTCGCGCCGCGAAACCATCCGCTACGTCATTATGCCGCTGGCGCTGCGCCGCATGCTGCCGCCGCTGGGCAACCAGTGGATCATCAGCATCAAAGATACCTCGCTGTTCATCGTGATCGGCGTGGCGGAGCTGACCCGTCAGGGTCAGGAAATTATTGCCGGTAACTTCCGCGCGCTGGAAATCTGGAGCGCCGTGGCGGTTATCTACCTGATTATTACTCTGGTGCTGAGCTTCGTGCTGCGTCGTCTGGAAAGAAGGATGAAAATCCTGTGATTGAATTTAAAAACGTCTCCAAGCATTTTGGCCAAACCCAGGTGCTGCACAACATCGATTTGAAGATCGACAAAGGCGAAGTGGTGGTGATCATCGGGCCGTCCGGCTCCGGCAAATCCACCCTGCTGCGCTGCATCAACAAGCTGGAAGAGGTGACCAGCGGCGATCTGATCGTCGATGGCCTGAAAGCCAACGATCCGAAAGTGGACGATCGGTTGATCCGCCAGGAAGCCGGTATGGTATTCCAGCAGTTCTACCTGTTCCCGCACCTGACGGCGCTGGAAAACGTCGCCTTCGGCCCGATCCGCGTGCGCGGCGCGAAGAAGTCCGATGCGGAAAAGCTGGCGCGCGAGCTGCTGGCCAAGGTCGGTCTGGCGGAACGTGCCCACCACTATCCGTCCGAACTGTCGGGTGGCCAGCAGCAGCGCGTGGCCATTGCGCGCGCGCTGGCGGTGAAGCCGAAAATGATGCTGTTCGACGAGCCGACCTCCGCGCTCGATCCGGAGCTGCGCCACGAAGTGCTTAAGGTGATGCAAGATCTGGCCGAGGAAGGCATGACGATGGTCATCGTTACCCATGAAGTCGGCTTTGCCGAAAAAGTGGCGTCGCGCCTGATCTTTATCGATAAGGGCCGGATTGCCGAAGACGGCAACCCGCACGATCTGATCAACCATCCGCCAAGCCCGCGTCTGCAGGAGTTCCTGCAGCACGTGTCCTGATCCTGGCGGTTTAACGGCGGGCGCACCACGCGCCCGCCGCTTTCATTCCGCACGCTCTCCCACGCCCCGTCGCGCCACCTTTCCTACTATATTGATTGTTTTTCATCGTATTGCTTTTACATCCGCCGATCACAGAACGCCAAAGAGAGGAACCATGCCGCCAAACGCAGACTCCCGACGAGGTTCTCATCTGCGAGAACACCTGCTTTTCCTGCTGCTGCTGTTGACCCTGAACGTCTTCGCACCACCGGCGCTGGCGCAAAATGCGCCGCCCGCGCCCGCCGACAAGAGCGAGCAGCAGAAAGCCGCCTACGCCGCGCTGGCTGAGCTGCTGCAAGACGACAAAGCGCGCGCGGAACTCATTAACCACCTGAAACAGACCGCCGGCGACGCCCCCGCCGCCGCGCCGGCAACGCCGGAGGCATCGACGCCCGCTACGCTGAGCGACAGCCTGAACTCGCTGGCGCAGGAAGGCATCGGCACCTTTAACCAGAAGCTCGGCGCGCTGCAAAAGCTGATCGATTCCGGCCCGAAGCGCGTTTTCAATCCCGCCGGCTTTTTCCGCGCGCTGGGCTACTTTCTGCTGACGGTGGCGGTCACCTTTGCGCTGTTCCACCTGATCCGGCGGCTGATCGCGCCGCTGTACAAGCGCATGGGCAGTTGGGGGCACAACGCCAGGCTGCAGCGCGGCCCGTGGTATAAGCGCCCCGCCGCCATTCTCGGCGCTTTCGCCATCGATCTGCTAGTGCTGCTGCTGGCGCTGGCGGCAGGCAACCTGTTTGCCCGCCACGTCCACGCCGACAGCGCCACCATCCTGCGGCTGCAGACCCTGTTTCTCAGCGCCTTCGCGGTGATTGAATTTTTCAAGGCGGTGCTGCGGCTGATTTTCGCCCCCCGCTTCGACTATCTGCGCCCATTCCCCTTCAGCGATCGGAGCGCGCGCTATTGGAACACCCGCCTCGCCTGGCTCAGCGGCCTGATCGGCTATGGCCTGATGGTGGTGGTGCCGGTGGTGGCGGTCCAGATCAGCTATTCGGCCGCCGCCGCCGTCAACCTGGTGGTGATGCTGGCGCTGACGCTGTACGCCATTTGGCTGATCCTGCACAACCGCAAACCGATACAGCAACAGATCAACCTGCTGGCCGAACGGTCGATGGCGTTTTTCAGCGTGATCCTGCGCGGGCTGGGGCATGTCTGGCATCTGTTGGCGATCGCCTATTTTCTGGTGTTGTTCGTGCTGTCCCAGTTCGACATCGGCAACAGCCTGCGCTTTATGATGAGCGCCACGGTAAAAAGCCTGCTGGTGGTCGGTGTCGGCGCTCTGCTGTCCGGCATGCTGACCCGCTGGATTTTCCGTCGCATTTCGCTGCCGACCGACGTCAATCTGCGCTATCCGATGCTTGAACGGCGCATCAACTCCTACATCCCCAACGGGTTGAAGATACTGCGGGTAATGGTGGTGCTGGCAGTGACCCTGTTTCTGCTCGATGCCTGGCATCTGATCAACCTGTATCAATGGGCGGGCAGCGAAAATGGCCAGCGGACGCTCGGCGGGCTGGTGCATATTCTGCTGATCCTGTTGATCGCCGTGTTCAGCTGGACGCTGATGGCCAGCATCATCGAGCACCGCCTGGCGCTGGAGCTGAGCAACGGCGTGCGGCCGAGCGCGCGCGAACGCACGCTGCTGACGCTGTTTCGCAACGTGTTGGCTATCGTTATCAGCACCATCACCGTGATGATCGTGCTGTCGCAGGTCGGGCTGAACATCGCGCCGCTGCTGGCGGGCGCCGGCGCGCTGGGGCTGGCCATCAGCTTCGGTGCCCAGACGCTGGTGAAAGACGTGATCACCGGCGTGTTCATCCAGTTTGAAAACGGCATGAACACTGGCGAATACGTGACCGTCAGCGGCATTACCGGCACCGTGGAGCGCATGACCATCCGCTCGATCGGCCTGCGCGACGACTACGGCGTCTATCACATCGTGCCGTACTCTTCGATCACCACGCTGGCCAACTATGCGCGTGAGTTCGGGGTATACCGCGCCAATTACACCGTCAGCCGCGACGAGGACATCGATCGGGTCAATGAGGTGCTGCATCAGGCCATCGAGGCGCTGAAGCAGGATGAACAGGTGAAGCATTTCCTGATTGGCGAGCCGGTCTTCAACGGCGTGGTGGCGCTGGGCGATCGCTCGTTCACCACCCGCGTGACGGTGCGCACGCAGGCGCTGAAACAGTGGGTGGTGCAATACGCCCTCGACCGGCTGGTGAAAATCCATTTCGATCGGGCCGGCATCGGCATGCCGCAGCAGGCGATGCAGATTTCCCGCGCGCCGCAGTCGCATGACGAGCAGGCGCCGCCCGCGGCGATCTGAGGTTAGCGCCCGCGCCCGCAGGGCTGAGCGGCCAGGAAGGCCGCCACGTCCTGCCGGTAGGCATCGTATTGCACCGAGCGCGGGGCAAACAGGCCCACCACGTTGATCAGCCACGGATGGCGCGCGTACAGCGGCTTGACCATCACATGATCGGCCTCGTCGATGCGCGTCACCGTCAGCAGCGAGGCCGGGATCGTTTGCCGATACACGCGCTCGGTTTCGTCCGCGTCCACGTTGACGTCGCGCCCACCCAGGATCAGGTGTACCGGCGTGACGAAATACCGCAATCCCGCCGTCGCGTCGCTGGCCATGTTGGCGCGAATAAAGCGCCAGCGGTCGGCGCTCAATGCAGCGGCGGCGCCAAACTCACGGCGGTACTGTTCGTAGCCGTCCGGCTGTTCGAGCAGCGTTTGGATGTGGCGCCAGTGCGCCTCGCGCGCGGCGATCGACGCTTCATCGTCCCCTGCCGCCGCCATCGCCGCCCGGGTGTTGTAGCGCCCCTGCCGCAGCCAGTTGATCGCCGGCGCCACCGCCAGCGTAAACGCGATGTCGGGGCGCAAACGCGCCACCTCCGGCATCACCCACCCCGCCTGGCTGGTGCCCCACAGCCCCACGCAGCGCGCATCGAAGCGCCCGTCCTGCCGGGCCCAGTCGATGATATCGGCGGTTTCCCGCGCGCGATCCGCCATGGTCTGATGCAGCCAGTTGCCGCCGGAGCCGCCCACGCCCGGCTTATCGAAGGCTAAAACCGCATAGCCCTGCTGCGCCATCGTCTCCCAAATGCCGTAATAGCCTTCGTCGCGGCTGGCGTTGGCCGGCCCATCGCCGTGCACGAACACCACCACGCCGGGCTTCACCGGCGCATGCTCCGGCAGCACCAGCGTGCCGGTCAGCCGATTGCCGCCGGCGGTCACCACCACCGGTTCGGTGACAAAGCGAAAGTCGTTGACGTAAATCACCCAGCCGAGCGCCGGCAGGAGCAGCGCCACGATGAACAGCCCTATTCTGCGCACGTCGCCTCCCCGCTGCGTTTCTCCATCAACACCCAGTCGGCCTGGCCGAACAGCAAGCCCAGCGAGGCGTAATGTTCTTCGCGCCGCACCTGAAAACCGCAGCGCTGATACAGACGCTGCGCATCGACGTTGCGCCGGCTGACGTGCAGGCTCAGGCGCCGGCCTGCGCCTTGTTCGGCGGCGTAGTCATTCATCCACTGCAGCAGTCGCCTGCCCACCCCTTTGCCGCGCTGACTCTCGGCCACCGCCAGGTAGGAAAGATACAGCTCATCGGCCGCCGGGGTGTGCTGCAACACCGCAATTTGCAGATACATGCGCCAAACGTTCAGCCAGCCATAGCGGCGACACAGCCGCCAAATCGGCAAGGCGCGCGGACGCAGCCCGGCGCGGTTCTCGCCATCGATGGCATTCAGGGCAAAGGCCGCCACCACCTGTTCATCCTGTTTCACCACGAAGCTGCGCTCCCGGCTGCCGCTTTGCTTCCAACTCCACAGCCGATAGAACAGACGCCACTGAAGGCGGGCGCTCAGATGGCGCGCGCGCTGGAATTTGTCGCAGAACGCGGCGTAGATCAACGCCGCCGTTTGCAGACGGTCAGCGTCGCGATAAGGCTCAATGTGCAACATATCAACCTCGACTAGAGTTGGCGGTAGAGCAGTTGCTCCAACAGCCGCACCGGCGTGATCGCCTCCGGCGAAGGCGACGCGAAGATAGCCTGCCGCCAGGCCTGGCTTTCGATCACGTCCAGCACCAGCTGCGCGAGCGGCAAGGGCGCTATCGCCGGCGCGATCTCGCCGATTTGCTGAGCCTCGGCGATCGTCGTCGCCAGCGCCTCAATCAACTGCCGCTGGTTGGCGCTGAACGGCTCGGCCAATGCCGGGTTGCGCGCCACTTCAGCCACAATTTCCGCCGACAGTTGCACATTGTCCGGTTCGGCGACAAAAGCGTGATAGGCGGTGAAAAAAGCCGACAGCGCCTGTTTCGGCCGCTTTTTCTCGGCCAGCAATGCGGCGGCGAACTCGGCGAATACGCCGTTTTCCAGCAGCGCGATCTCGCCGATCAGCGCCTCCTTGCCGGAAAAATGGTTATAGAGGTTGCCCACGCTGACGCCCGCCGCCTGGGCGATATCCCGCATGCTGGTCTGGTGAAATCCCTTATGGGTAAAGCTGTGCAGCGCAGCGTCGACAATCTTTTCTCGGTTTCCCATCGGCAGCTCCCGAAACGGTGAAGGGGGGCGCCTGGCGCCATCGAATAAATATGAACGAACGTTCGTTCATATTTAAGAATAGCATAGGCCGGTAAAATTGAACCGCGGCTCAACGGCGCAGAGATCGGTGGGAAGAGACAAACGCCGCCCCGCTTTCAGGGGCGGTGCCCGGCAAACTCAGTGCAGCGCGTCGCCCTGCTTCACCGACGTAAACGCCTGCATCAGTTTCACGACGTCATGCATGCCGATGTTGACCTGGTTGATCACTTCTCCGGCGTCATGGGTCAATGCCACACCGCCGCCGGCCTGTTCCACGCAGGTCGCCATACCGGCGATCGCCGCCGCCACGCCTTGCTGGATAGACTTGGTCATGCGTTCGATCTCGGTCGCCGCCTTGCGCGACTGTTCCGCCAGCGTGCGCACCTCGTTGGCCACCACCGCAAAACCGCGCCCGTGCTCACCGGCATGGGCGGCTTCAATGGAGGCGTTAATCGCCAGCAGATTGGTTTGCGAGGCAATTTTACGAATGGCTTCGACGATGGTGCCGATCTGCTGAGAGCACTTGCCAAGCTCGGTGACCACGTCCGACGTTTCGCGCGCCGCCGCTTCGACCTGCTGCATGCCCTTCACCGCCTGCTGCACGATGACCGCGCCCTGCGCCGCCTGCCGGTCGGTATCGAGCGACAGATGATGCGCGTTGCGCACCATCTCTTCTTCGTGCTGCTGCTGTTGCATCAACCGGGTGATGTCCTGGGCGATCTTCACCACTTTCACCACCTGGCCGTCGTTGTCGAGGATCGGGTTATAGCTGGCCTCCAGCCAGACCCGTTCGCCGCGCCGGTTGACGCGCTCAAAACGCCCGGTGATGAACTCGCCGCGCGCCAGGCGCTGCCAGTGCCGCCGATAGTCGTCGGAAGCGGCGAACGCCGGCGGGCACAGCACCGCATGCGACTGCCCGCACGCCTCATCCAGCCGATAGCCCATCAGCGCCAGCATATTGTCGTTGGCGCTGACAATGTCGCCCTGCGGCGTGAAAGAAATCATCGCCATCGAGCGATTCAGCGCCGCCAGCAGGCTGCGGTGTTCCTGCGCCTGGGTCACTCGCTCGGTCACTTCGCTGGCGATCTTGACGATTTCCACCACCTTACCCTGTTTATTCAGCACCGGCGCATAGGTGCCCTGCAGCCACACCGCCTCGCCGTTTTTCGCGATGCGCTTTATCGTGTCCGTGATGGGTTGCCCTTTATTCAGCGTCTCCCAATGTTCGCGATATAACGGGCTGGCGACATAATTAGGATCGCAGAAAATACGGTGATGCCGGCCTATCACGTCATCGCGTTGAAATCCGAGCGTGCTGAGAAAGAGATCGTTGGCGCGCAATACCGTGCCGTCGGGCGAGAATACAATCATGGGAACGGCGTGTTCTATCGCGCTCAGTTCGGCGCCTTTGTGGGTAGTTAACTGACTGAATCGTAACAGCATAGGGTGTAGTCCTTGTGGCAGATGATGGCGCTTTTCTTATTTTGTCTGGCCACATGCCGCGCCCACACGCAGACGTGCCATCGCGGAAGGCGCGGGCAGCGCCGCGCCTTCTGGTTATTGCTCTTAACCGGATTAAATTTATTTATTCAGTAAAGTAATTATTCGAATTTAAATAAACCAACAACCTAAGATTTTTATTATGAATAACTGTATTGAGAATAACGTAAGTGATGAAAATTGAAAGGTAAAATGCGGATTTTTGTCGGCGCCGGCAGGATAACCGGCGCCGGGAAGATTAACGCCAGCGTTCGGCCGCCCAGGCGGCCTGTTGCTCGGCGTCATGGAAGGTCCAGGCGACGAAGCGGCTGATCTTCTGCCCTTGCGCCATCTCGACGGTGCGCACCTCGGCCGCCCCCGCCACTTTCAGCGCATGGTAGATGGCCGGCAACGTGGTATTTTTCGAGATGAGCGAGGTGAACCACAGGCAGTTGTTGGCCTTGCTGACACTCTCTTCCACCATCTTGCGCACAAAGGCTTCTTCGCCGCCTTCGCACCACAGCTCGTTGTTCTTGCCGCCGAAGTTTTGCACCGGCTTGTCGGCCACTTCCCCTTTGCCCAGTTTATGCAGCTTGCGGCGGGTGCTGGCGCGCGCTTCCTGCTCGGACGCGTGGAACGGCGGGTTGCACAAGGTGGCGTCGAATTTCTCGGCCGCGCCGATGATGCCGCTAAAAATCAGCTCAGGCTGTTTTTGCAGCCGCAGACGCACGCTGTTGCGCAGCGTCGGGTTCATCTCGACGATCATTTTGGCTGCGTTGAGCGACACCGGATCGATTTCGGAGCCGGTGAAACGCCAGCCGTATTCGCGCAGGCCGACGATCGGGTAAATGCAGTTGGCGCCGACGCCGACGTCGAGGATCGCCACGCCCTTGCCGCGCGGGATCTCGCCGCCGTTGCTGGTCGCCAGCAGATCCGCCAGGTGGTGCAGATAGTCGGCGCGGCCGGGGATCGGCGGGCACAGGTAATCAGCCGGAATATCCCAGTGTTCGATGCCGTAAAAGTGTTGCAGCAACGCACGGTTGAGCATTTTCACCGCCGCCGGATCGGCGAAGTCCACCGAGACATCGCCCCAGGCGTTCGGTTTTACGAACGGCGCCAACGCCGGGCAGCTGGCGATCAGCGCCGGGAAGTCGTAGCGCGAACGATGACGGTTGCGCGGATGCAGGCCGCTTTTCTGCTGCGGGAAGGTTTTCTTTTTTTCCACCGTGACGGGCTCTCTTGAAGGTATTTCCGGCGCGTAAGATAACACATCCGGCCCGGAATGGCGCAGCGGCGGGAAACCCGGCACAATGAAAGCTTCATCGATTGCCACAGGGGCCCCCATGAGCCGTGAATCTCGTTATTATTATGAACCCGCCGCCGGCCACGGCCTGCCGCACGATCCGCTGAACGCCATCGTCGGCCCGCGCCCCATCGGCTGGATCTCTTCCCGCAGCACCGCCGGCTTGCGTAATCTGGCGCCCTACAGCTTTTTCAACTGCTTCAACTACCGCCCGCCAATCATCGGTTTCGCCAGCACCGGCTGGAAAGACAGCGTGGCGAATATCGTGGAAACCGGCGAGTTCGTCTGGAACCTGGCGACGCGCCCGTTGGCGGAAGCGATGAACAACAGTTCCATCAACCTGCCGCGCGGTGAGGACGAATTCGCCTTCGCCGGCGTCACGCCGCTGCCCGGGCGCCGGGTCAAAGCCGAGCGCGTGGCCGAAAGCCCGGTGAACTTCGAATGCCGCCTGACCCAATGCATTCAGCTGCAAACCGCCGCAGGGGAACAGGTGGAGACCTGGCTAGTGTTGGGCGAAGTGGTGGCGGTGCATCTCGATCCGGCGCTGCTGGATGAACACGGCGTTTACCAGACCGCCGCCGCCGAACCGATCCTGCGCGCCGGCGGCCCGAGCGCCTACTACGGCATTTCGGAACAGCACCGGTTCGACCTGACGCGCCCGACGCGCTGATCGTCTCCCCCCGTTTATCTCGGATGTAAACGGGGGATTAACAATCAAAAAATCTGAACAAAACTATCAACACTCTCCGATTTCATCCCGCCTGTCACTGCGCAATAATCTTCCCATCGAAAGGCAACACCCTTTCTCCCTAATTCACTTTGACAGGAATGACCAACATGAAAACCATCAAAACTTTTGCTGCCGCTATCGCCCTAGCTACCGTTTCTTTCACCACTTTCGCCGCTGAACACGTCAGCGCGCAGGATGCCGCCCAATTCGAAAAAGCCGGCGTGATCGTCGCCAGCGGCGCGACCGACCTGAGCAGCTTGAAATCCCAGTTGGCCGCCAAAGCCGATGCGGCGGGCGCCAAGGCTTTCACCATCACCTCCACCAGCGGCAATAACCTGATGCACGCCACCGCGGTTATCTACAAATAATCGCCGCCCCAGACGTCAAAAAGCCCGCCGGCTATCACCCCGGCGGGCTTTTTTTATGTTCGCGTGCGTCAGCGCTGAATGGGTACGACAGCGAGTTTTTTGCCGTCCGCTTTGTCCGCACCCCACGCGTAAACGAGCCGGAAAATTCTGTCACCAACAGGCAGAACCCCTGTATTCAGTGGGGTTTGCACACACATTTTTTTACCTGCCCATAGCTGGACTAACGGGAGAGGATGATTATCATGTTACGCAGACTACAGATGCAGAGAGCGTTGTATGCAACATATCATTGAAGGTTTCCTCAGTTTCCAGAAAGAGATTTTCCCGCAGCGCAAGGAACTGTTCCGCAGCCTTGCCTCCAGCCAAAATCCCAAAGCGCTGTTTATCTCATGCTCTGACAGCCGTTTAGTGCCCGAGCTGGTCACACAGCAAGAACCTGGGCAGCTTTTCGTTATCCGTAACGCCGGCAACATCGTCCCTTCCTTCGGCCCGGAGCCGGGCGGCGTCTCTGCCACCATCGAGTATGCAGTGGTGGCGTTGGGAGTTACCGATATCGTGATTTGTGGCCACTCGAACTGCGGCGCCATGAAGGCTATCGCGTCCTGCCAGTGCCTCGACCCCATGCCTGCGGTAGCTCACTGGCTGCACTATGCCGATGCGGCAAAAGCGGTGGTCGAGAAGAAAACGTGGCATAGCGAAACAGACAAAGTTAACGCTATGGTGGAAGAGAACGTTATAGCTCAGCTAAATAATATCAAAACCCACCCTTCTGTGGCGGTGGGTCTGCGCAACAGCGGGCTGCGCCTGCACGGCTGGGTGTACGACATCGAAAGCGGCGAAATTCGCACGCTGGATAGAAACACCAAGAGCTTCGTGTCTTTGGCGGATAATCCCGACGTCTATTTCGAATAAAATAGCGCCCGGTTTAGCCATTAAATAAAATCCACGCCGCGGCGTGGATTTTATTATCCGCCTTAAGCCAGGCGCGCCTCTATCGCCGCAGCGAAGTCGCGGCACATCCGTTCGTCACCCTCGGCGTTGTCCGCCAATACCGTCTCGCCATCCACCACCCGGATGTGCGCCTGCAAATCGAAATCTGCCGGCGGCTGCGGACGCTTGGCCGCGGCGGCCATCGTCTGCTGCGCCTCGTGCCACGCCTGCGCCACCGTCTGGTTGCAGGCCTGCGCCAGATAGTCAGGATTAAACCCTTCGCCGGTCAGGCTGCGCAGCGTATCGTCATGGCTGACGCTGTTGCCCGGCAGCCAGTAGTGTTGCGCCAGATCCGGGCCGATGGCCGGGTTGTCCGTCAGGTAACCGTCGCGCTGCAGGAAGAAGTGACGGGTTTGCTCCACCGCCATCATCGCCAGCAGATAGCCCTGGTAGGAACAAGCGGACTCCAGCGACAGCAGGTGCGGGATCGCCAACGTCGGGCGCGGGCTGCCGCTGATGCCGAGGATCTTTTGCTCGATCTCACGCGCCAGCGCGGTGATGGCTTCCGGCGTGCGCTGCTCGTCATCCCACTGATACAACGCCCACTCGAAGTACGGCACCAGCAGGATATGGCGTTCGTTGAACGCGCGCATCGGCTGGCGCGCCGCGATGCCGGCCTCAATCAGCGCATCGGGCACCGCTTCGCCGGCGGCGTTTTTCGCATAGCGCTTCAACCAGTCGGCATCGTCCAGCAGGCTGTCGCAGAACATCGACTGGGTTTCGGCATAGGCCATCGAGGTCGGCGGGAACTCCTGCGAGAAGCACGGCGCGTTCTGGCGGATGTTGGCGAAGTGCGCCGCATGGCCGCCCTCGTGGAACAGAGTGTTGAGCCCGTAAGCGCCACTGCCCACCTGCCCCGGCTGCGCCAGGCTGGTGAAGTTGATGCGCGCCGGCACCCATTCCCCCTGGCGCACAAACGGCGGCACCGGGCCGTGCATGAAGCCGTTCTCAAACTTGCCTTTGCGCACCAGCAGATCGAGATTCATCTCGGCGCCGCCAAAACCGATGTGCAGGCGTTTGAAGCTGTCGACCCAGCGTTCCAGCGAACGAGAAAACGGGAAGTAAGGATCCAGTTGACGGGTAACGTCGCCGGCGCTGGCGAAGCGTACGTTCCACGGCTCCAGCGCCTGGTCGCCCTTGTCGGCCGCCAACTGCCGCAGACTGCGCGCGTTGGCCGTGCGGGTTTCCCGCTCGAAGCGATCCAGAATGGCGAACAGCTGCTCCGGCGTCATGCGCTCGGTTTTGTTCACCTTGTAATCGAAGTAGTTGCGATAGCCCATCTGGCGCGCAAAGCGGTTGCGCAGGCCGATCAGCTCCGGCAGGCCGTTATGCAGCAGCCATTGCTCCAGATCGCGCAGCGCCTGCTGCGAGCTGCGGCGAGAGTCTTCGTTCGGGTTGGTCGCCTGGTTGGTCAGCAGCTCGCCGAGCGAGGCCGCCACCGGCCGCCCGTCGGCGTTCAGGTGCGTAACCTGATAGCCCTTGCGGCGCGAGTAGAGATCGGACTCGGCGTGGATGATTTGCTCCAACAGCGCCTGCGCCTGCGAGTCTTCAATGGCGTTGCAGTCGAAGAAACGCAGCCAACCTTGCAGACCATGGATCAGCGCATCGCGCTGCGCCTCCTGCGGCAACACTTCCAGCCCGGCAAGCAGGCTGCGGATCTCGGCCAGCCGGCGCGGTTCGGCGAGGAAGCGCTTATAGGCGCTTTCCGCGGCGGAAAAGCGCGCCGAGACGTCTTCATCGCCGGTGCCCATGTAGTTTTGCCAGAACAGCTCTTCTTTGGCGCGGTGAACGTCGAGGTAATCCTGGTTCAATTGATTGAAGTAATCGAGAGCCTGTTGCATAACCGTCCTTCTCAGCCGATGAGGAAATATCCCAGTATAGTCGCGCTTAGGCCTGACGCAGGCGCTGCAGCCCCTGCTCCAGCGTCTCGCTCTCGCCGGCGGCCACCAGGCAACAGGCGACCTGCCGCTGGATGGCCTGCGGTATCGCCACCTCGCCCGCCAGACAGCGTTCAGTCCAGCGTGCGGTGGTTGCCGCGTCTTTCGCCGCCGGCAATGCCGGCGTTTCATCCGGCAAGGTACGCTCCAGCAGCACCTGCTGTTCGCCGCCGACGATGTGGTGAATCTGCGGACAGCGCAGCGGGTTGGCATAGGCCTCGCCTTCCGTGCCGTGCATCAGCAACCCGCGGGCGCCAATCTGGCGGAAAAACGACGCCACCCGGCCAACATACTCCGGATGTGAGACGCTGGCGAGACGCAACGCATCCTGCTCGCCAAACGGCGTCGCCAGCTTGGCCAGCGTATGAGCGCTGTTGCGCACCCCCATGCGCCAACGCAATCCGAGCTGCCGCGCCAACGGTGCCGACAGCGTGGAAACCGGCATGAATACCGCCTCGCCGTTATCGAGACGCCGCTGGGCGTGAGCAGCCTGTTCCGACCACGGCAGCCCAAGCGCGCGGAAAATCTCGGCGCTGGTCACGCGGGTGCTGTCGTCCAGCACACCGTGCACCACCACCGGCAGGCCCACTTTCGCCAGCAGCAGCGCCAGCAGCGGCGTCAGGTTGGCCTGCTTGCGCGCGCCGTTGTAGCTCGGCAGCACTACCGGCAGCGGGCGCCCTTGCGGCGCCTGCAGCGACAATACCTGCTGCTGCATCGCCTGATAGAACCCCAGCATCTCCTCTTCGGCTTCGCCCTTGATGCGCAGCGCGATCAGAATGCCGCCCAGCTCAAGTTCGGGGACCTCCCCGGCCAGCATCGCCTGATACAGCTGAAAAGCGGTCTGTTGATCCAGGTCGCGCGCATGGTTTTTGCCGCGGCCTATTTCTTTGATAATTTTGGTGTAATCCATCCGAAGGTTCCCCTGGCTGCCCTTCAGTTAGCATACCCTATCCGCGCCGCCGCTCAACCTCCGCCGCCAGCCGCAGCTGCGCGTCATCGCCCTCGCGCAGCCCGGCGATGACCCCGCCGGCGTCGTCGGCGCTGCGGTTTTGGCTCATCTTCCATTTGCCTTCGCGCCGGGTGACGGCGATCTCGATGCCGACGATGCCTTTAAGCTGCGCGGCGATGTAGTTGGCCGGCGCATCGTCGAGTCGCCAGGGTTCAGGACGCCGCCCTTCCTGCTGCGCGGTCAGATCGATCAGTTGGCGGCGCAGCCAGGCCGGATCGTCCGTCACCGTCGGCACGCCATACAGCTGCACGACGCTGTAGTTCCAGGTCGGCACCACCTTGCCGCTCTGGCGCTTGCTCGGGTACCAGCCGGGCGACACATAGCCCTCCACGCCCTGAAAGATCACCAGACATTCGGCCACCTGTTGCAACCGCCGCCAGTGTTCGTTGGCGCGCGACAGGTGCCCCCGCAGCCGGAGCTGCCCTTGCTCGACATCGGCCACAAACGGCAGCGGATCGGCCGTCAATCCCTGTTCGCCGTGGCTGACCAGCAGCCCGAGCGGATGGGCGCGCACCAGCGCCAGTTGGGTATCGAGATCGTCTTCGCGAAATGCGGCGGGTTGAAACATCAGTGGGCTCCTTATCGCTCTCTCATGATGACGACAGTAAAGCACCCGCCGGCGGCCTACTTAAGATCCGCTTTCTGGCTATTTCGAGTGATCCGGTTTAACAACAGCAGGGCCACGCCCATCGCCAACAGATTAAATACCATGGCACCGGCAAAGGCCTGGGCATAGCGCTCCGCCGTGCCGCCGCTCGCCAACAGCGGCACAAAACCGACGCCGCTGACCACGATGCCCAACGCGCCTCCCACCTGCTGCACGGTGGCGACCAGACCCGCCGCCATCCCCGCCTGCCGCTCCTGCGCCAAACCCAGCACCAGATTCAGCAGCGGCGTCATGCTCAGCGCCTGACCGAACCCCAGCACCACCAACCCCGGCAGCAGCCGCAGCGGATGCGTCAGCGCCTCACCCCACAGCACCTGCGCCATCAATAGCGCCAACCCGGCGGCGTAAATCGCCACGCCCACGCTCAGCACACCGTTGCCCCAGCGCTGCGCCAGCCGGGGCGCCAGCATCGAGGCCAACATAAAGGCCGCGCTGGCCGGGGCGAACAGGCTGCCCGCCTGAAAAGGCGTCAGCCCCGCCCCCGCCTGCAGCAGCAGCGCGAAACACAAGAAAAACGAGGAGGCGGTGGCATAAATCGCCAGCACCACCGCCATACCCGGCGCGAAACCCGCCTGGCGGAACAGCGCCGGATCGAGCACCGCATCGTCACCGCGCTGCGCCAGACGGCGCTCCCAACGCAGGAAGCCCCACAACGTCAGCATCGCCAACGCCAACATAGGCGCTATCCACCACGGACAGCCGCGCGCCGGCCCCTCCAGCAGCGGCAGCAGCAACAGCGACAGGCCGGTCGCCGCCAGCCACAGACCAACGCCGTCCAGCCGCTGCGCCTGCGCCACCCGTGATTCGGGAATGCGCCGCGCCGCCCACAGCGCCAGTGCGCCGATCGGCAAATTGATCAAAAAGATCATGCGCCAACCGCTGCCGAACAGGTTGGCCTCGATGATAAATCCGCCGAGGATCTGGCCGAATATCGCCGCCAACCCCAACGTCATGCCCAGCCAGGCGAAGGCGCGCCGCCGCTGTTGCGGCGCGTACAGCACCCGCATCAAGGCGTAAATTTGCGGGAACAACAGCGCCGCCGTCGCCCCCTGCAGAATACGCGCGGCGATCAGCAGGCTGAGCGATCCCGCCAGCCCGCACAGCAGGGAGCTCAACGTGAATCCCAGCATGCCGAGGCTGAACAGACGCCGACGCCCGAAGCGATCGCCCAGACGCCCACCGGCGATCAACAGCACCCCAAACGCCAGCTCGTAACCGGCGACGATCAAACCGACCCCGGCGAAATCGGCGGCGAACTGCCGCTGGATCACCGGCGCCGCCACGTTGACCACGAACAGATCGAACACCGTGACAAAACCGCCCAACAGCAGCACCGGCAGGCCGGGCAGCCCTCGCCGCTCACGAGATAATGAATGTTCCATACCACCTCCAGAGATTATGATGGCCGCAGTATGGAACAAGGTTTAAACTGTTACTATATAGCCACTTATACTATTACTGACAGCAACAGGACGGCCGACATGCCCCCACGCACCCTCGAACGCACCCGCCACGAACTGGGAGATTTTCTGCGGCAAAAGCGAGAACAACTGTCACCAGAGGCGGTCGGCTTGCCGAGCGGCAGCCGCCGCCGCACGCCGGGCTTGCGGCGCGAGGAGGTGGCGGCGCTGGCCGGCGTCGGCCTCACCTGGTACACCTGGCTGGAGCAAGGCAGGGAAATCAATGCATCGGTGACGTTTTTGGAAAATCTGGCGCGGGTGCTGCAGCTCGACGCCGCTGGCCGCTACCACCTGTTCTTATTGGCGCATCAGCGCCCGCCGGTGCCGGTTGGGCATCAGTGGTGCCAGGTTTCGCCGTTGGTGCGGCGTCTGCTGGACGATTTAGCGCTGCGGCCGGCCTACGTCATGAACCTGAGTTGGGACATCATCGCCTGGAATCCGGCGGCGCAGCGGCTGTTCGCCATCGGCGAGCGCCCGGCGCAAGAGCGCAACATGTTGTGGATGCTGTTTGCCGATCCGCAGCTCAATGAGCGCCTGCTGGAGTGGCAGGCGCAGGCGCCGCAAATCCTGGCCAGCTTCCGCCGCGACTACGCCCGCGCGCCGGAGGATGAGGTGATGCGCCAACGGGTGCAGGCGCTGGAGCGGGTGTCGCCGCCGTTCCGCCGGCTCTGGCGGCAGCATGACATTCACGGACGCTGTCAGGGGCGGCGCAGCTTCGTCGTCCCGGAGATCGGCCCGGTCACCTTTGACCACGCCTCTTTCATCGTCGACGAAGAGAACCATCTGCGGCTGGTGATGTACAGCGCGCTGCCGAACGAACCGGCCAGCGCGGCGTTTGAAGCGCTGCTGCGCGAGGATTAACGACGGCTGTCGAAAATGAGTTTGCAGGCCAGCCCGGCGAATACGCCGCTCAGCAGGTAGTTCGGCCAGCGGGCGCTGAAACGGCGGCCGGCGAAACGGCTTTTCATGCCGCTGACCGCCAGGATCACCCCGCCGTTAATCAGCAAGCCGACCAGATTCAGCACCGTCGCCAGCGCCAGCATCTGCACCACCACCGAGCCGGCGCGCGGATCGATAAACTGCGGGAACAGCGCCAGCACGAACAGCGCCATTTTCGGGTTGAGGATGTTGGTCAGCAGCCCCTGACGGAAAATGCGCGCCGTCGGCACCGCCTGCAACCCGGCAGAAGCCTGCAGACTGCTGCCTGATCGCAGCGTTTTCCACGCCAAATAGAGCAGATAGGCCGCGCCCAACATTCTCACCGCGTCGTAAGCCAGCGGCACCGCGACGAACAGTTGCGACAACCCCAGCGCCGCCGCCAGCGCATGGCAGTAAGTGCCGAGCTGAATGCCCGCCAGCGAAGCGAAACCGGCCCGCCGCCCCTGGCTGACGCTGCGCGAAGCGATCAGCAGCATATCCGGGCCGGGAGTCAGCGCCAGCGCCACGCAGGCGCCGGAAAACAACAACAGCGTTGCGGCATCAATCATGAATCACCTGATAAGAAGACGGACGGGGATGGAGCGTCCATCATAGCGACGCCGACGTGGCTTGTCAGCGCCGCTCACATCAGATCACCCACAAATCGAGATACTCGTTGACCGGCATCTGCGCCAGCCGCTGCCGATCCAGCGACACCTCGAGAATGCGCTGCTGCTGCAGGGCCGGGAACTGGCGCGCCAGGTTGATTTTGAACTTCTCGATCAGCAGCGGGATGCCCTCTTCGCGCCGCCGCGCATGGCCGATAGGATACTCCACCGCCACCTCATCCAAACGGCTGCCGTCGGCGAACTCCACCGTCAGCGCATTGGCGATCGAGCGTTTTTCCGGATCGTGATAATCGCGCGTGAAGGCGGGATCTTCATGGCAGCGGATCTTGCTACGCAATGCGTCGATGCGCGGATCTTCGGCCACCCGGTCCTCGTAATCCGCCGCCGTCAGCCGGCCGAACAGCAGCGGGATCGCCACCATATACTGAATGCAGTGATCGCGATCCGCCGGGTTATCCAGCGGCCCCTGCTTGTCGATAATGCGCAGGCAGGCCTCATGAGTGCGGATGCTCACTGCGGCGATGTCGGCGGCGGTTTTTCCGGCGGCCTGCATCTGACGATGCAGCGTCATGGCCGCCTCCACGGCGGTCTGGGCATGGAACTCCGCCGGGAACGAAATTTTAAACAGCACGTTCTCCATCACATACGCGCCGTACGGCCGCTGGAAGCGGAAAGGTTTGCCGTTGAACGAGACGTCGTAGAATCCCCAGGTCGGCGCCGTGAGCGCCGAGGGATAGCCCATCTCACCGGTGGCGGCCATCAGCGCCAGCCTCACCGCGCGGGCGGTCGCATCCCCCGCCGCCCAGGATTTGCGGGTGCCGGCGTTAGGCGCGTGGCGGTAGGTGCGCAGCGACTGCCCGTCCACCCACGCCAGCGACACCGCGTTCAGGATCGCCTCGCGGCTCAGGCCGAGCAGCTGCGCCACCACCGCGGTGGACGCCACCTTCACCAGCAGCACGTGATCCAACCCTACCCGGTTGAAGGCGTTTTCCAGCGCCAGGCAGCCCTGGATCTCATGCGCCTTGATCATGGCGATCAGCACCTGCCGCATGGTTAGCGGCGCTTTGCCCGCCGCCACCGCCTGGCGAGAGAGCCAATCGGCCACCGCCAGGATCCCGCCCAGGTTGTCCGACGGGTGGCCCCACTCCGCCGCCAGCCAGGTGTCGTTAAAGTCGAGCCAGCGGATCATGGCGCCGATATTGAACGCCGCCTGCACCGGATCCAGCTGGAAACGGGTGCCGGGCACCCGGCTGCCGTTCAGCACCTCGGCGCCCGGCACCACCGGCCCCATCAGTTTCTTGCAGGCCGGGTAGCTCAGCGCCTCCAGCCCGCAGCCGAGGGTATCGAGCAGGCAATAATGGGCGGTGCGGTACGCCGCCGGGGTATCGACGGCCTCTTTCATCACATAATCGACGATATCGACCATTTCGCGATCGAACGGCGGACGGCCGGTGTTGGCAGACTCAAGCATCATGATTCCCAAAGGCTCCAGAGTGAAAACGACACGATAACGATCGGCGCTCAGCGCTGATCCAGCGGTACGAAGGCTCGCGCTTCCGGCCCGGTATAGTTGGCGGACGGGCGAATGATTTTGTTGTCCTGCCGTTGCTCGATGATGTGCGCCGACCAGCCGCTCACCCGTGCCATGACGAACAGCGGCGTGAACATTTCGGTGGGCACCCCCAGCTGGTGGTAAGACACCGCCGAGAACCAGTCGAGGTTGGGGAACATGTTTTTGGTGTCGCGCATCACGCTTTCCAGCCGGTCAGCGATGTCATACAGCTTCATCGCGCCCGCTTCCTGCGACAGGCGCAGCGCGATCTCTTTGATCACCTGATGGCGCGGATCGGAGACGGTATACACCGGGTGCCCAAAGCCGATCACCACCTCTTTGTTGTCGATGCGGCGGCGAATGTCGGCTTCCGCTTCGTCCGGCGTTTCATAGCGTTGCTGGATCTCCAGCGACACCTCGTTGGCGCCGCCGTGCTTCGGCCCGCGCAGCGCGCCAATGGCGCCGACGATCGCCGAATAGACATCGGATCCGGTGCCGGCGATCACCCGGCCGGCGAAGGTCGAGGCGTTGAATTCATGCTCGGCGTACAGGATCAATGACGCGTGCATCGCCTGCTCCCAGCTGGCGGAAGGCGCTGCGCCGTGCAGCAGGTGCAGGAAGTGGCCGCCGATGGAATCGTCGTCGGTCTCCGGCTGAATGCGCTCGCCGTTGTGGCTGTAGTGATACCAGTAGAGCAGCATCGATCCCAACGACGCCAGCAGGCGGTCGGCGATGTCGCGCGCGCCGGCCGCGCCGTGCTGCTCTTTTTCCGGCAGCGTGCAGCCGAGGGCCGAAACGCCGGTGCGCATCACGTCCATCGGGTGAGATGCCGCCGGCAGCGCCTCCAGCACCGTGCGCACGCTGGCGGGTAGGCCGCGCAGCGCCTTGAGCCGCTGCTTGTAGGCATGAAGTTCGTCGCGGTTGGGCAACTTGCCGTGGATAAGCAGATGGGCGACCTCTTCAAACTCGCAGTGGCGCGCGAGGTCGAGAATGTCGTAACCGCGGTAGTGCAGATCGTTGCCGCTGCGCCCTACGGAACACAGCGCGGTATTCCCGGCGGGCACGCCGGATAACGCCACGGATTTTTTCGGCTTAACGCCAGTCGGGCTTTGCGGGGGGATCGCTTGGCTCATACTGTCCTCATTTGGCTTCTGCGTGAATGGCGCTTATTCGTCGCGTTGGCGAGCGAACAGAGCGTCGAGTTTCTCTTCGAACAAATAGTAGTTGATGCTTTCATACAGCTCGTTGCGGGTCTGCATGGTGTCGATGACGTTTTTCTGCGTGCCCTCTTCGCGCAGGGCGCGGTACACCCGCTCCGCCGCCCGATTCATCGCCCGGAAGGCCGACAGCGGATACAGCGCCATATCCACCCGGGCGCTGCGCAGCTCCTCGGTAGTGAACAGCGGCGTCGCGCCGAATTCGGTGATGTTGGCGAGGATCGGCACCTGCGTCGCTTCGGCGAAGCGGCGGTACATGCCCAGCTCGGTGATCGCCTCCGGAAACAGCATGTCGGCCCCGGCCGCCACGTAAGCCTGAGCGCGCTCGATGGCCGCCTCCAGCCCCTCCACCGCCAGCGCATCGGTGCGCGCCATGATCACGAAGTCCGGATCGCTGCGCGCATCTACCGCCGCCTTGATGCGATCCACCATCTCTTCGGTGGAGACGATGGCCTTATTGGGCCGATGGCCGCAGCGCTTGGCGCCGACCTGATCTTCGATATGCAGCGCCGCCGCCCCGGCCTTGCTCACCGAGCGCACCGTGCGGGCGACGTTGAACGCCGATGCGCCGAAACCGCTGTCGACATCCACCAGCAGCGGCAGCGGGCAGACATCGGTGATGCGGCGAATATCGGTCAACACATCGTCCAGCGTCGAAATGCCCAGGTCCGGCAGCCCCAGCGAACCGGCCGCCACGCCGCCGCCGGAAAGATAGATGGCCTGGAACCCCGCCTGCTGGGCCAGCAGGGCATGGTTGGCGTTGATCGCGCCGGCGATTTGCAGGGGTTTCTCTTTACTCAGGGCCTGACGAAAGGCGAGCCCGGGTGAGCGCAGCGTCATGACGTTCTCTCCGATTAGCTAGATGAAACAGACATAGCAAGAGGCGGGCCAGGTTGCACTTTGGCGAGGAAAAAATTAAAAGCGATAAAAATAAAGATGTTACAAAAACTGCTGCGCCTATCGCCAGGCTAAGGGATAAAAAACGTTTCAGTTAACGTTTCAATCGATGTTTCACACAGCTCATTTGAAACAAGGTTGAAACCGGGCTACACCTAATGCAGCCACTTTCATTCGGTAACCTACCATGAGCGATCACATCACGCCGTCCCGCACGCCTGACAAACCGGTGATCTGGACCGTCTCCATCACCCGCCTGTTCGATTTGTTCCGAGATATCAGTCTCGAGTTCGACCATCTGGCGACCATCACCCCGATCCGTCTCGGCTTCGAAGAGGCGGTGCAGCATATTCGCGATCGCCTGGCGACTGAGCCTTGCGACGCCATCATCGCCGCCGGCTCCAACGGTGCCTACCTGAAAAGCCGCCTGTCGGTGCCGGTCATTTTGGTCAAGCCCGGCGGCTTCGACCTGCTGCAGGCGCTGAGCCAGGCGCGCAGAACCGCCGACCGGATCGGCGTCATCACCTATAAAACGCCCCTGCCCGCGCTGATGGAGTTCCAGCAAACCTTCGATCTGCCGCTGGAGCAGCGCAGTTACGTCACCGAAGAGGACGCGCGCGGACAGATCGCCGAGCTGAAAGCCGCCGGTATTCAGGCCGTGGTCGGCGCAGGCCTCATCAGCGATCTGGCGGAAGAAGCCGGGCTCACCGCCATTTTTCTCTATTCCGCCGCCACCCTGCGCGCCGCTTTCAGCGATGCGCTGGACGTAACGCGCCTGATGCTGGGCGGCGCCAAGCGCGGCGGCGATTACGCCGCGCGCGATACCCTGCAGCCACGCTATGGGCTGGGCGATTTGCAGGGCGACTCCCCGCAGATGGAGCAGACCCGGCGCACCATCATGCTGTACGCCCGCTCGCCGGCGGCGGTGTTGATCGAAGGCGAAACCGGCACCGGCAAAGAGCTGGCGGCGCAGGCGATCCACCGCGAATACTTTTCCCGGCGCGGCGCGCCGTCCAGGGGCGCGACGCCGCCGTTCGTCGCCATCAACTGCGGCGCCATCGCCGAATCGCTGCTGGAGGCGGAGCTGTTCGGCTATGAAGAAGGCGCCTTCACCGGTTCACGGCGCGGCGGCCGACGCGGGCTGCTGGAAACCGCCAACGGCGGCACCCTGTTTCTGGATGAGATCGGCGAAATGCCGCTGCACCTGCAAACCCGGCTGCTGCGGGCGCTGGAAGAGAAAACCATCACCCGGGTCGGCGGGCAACAGCCGGTGGCGGTCGATTTTCGCGTTATCAGCGCCACCCACACCCGCCTGGAGCAAGCGATTCAACAGGGCGATTTTCGCGCCGATCTGTTTTACCGCCTGAGCGCCCTGCGGCTGCAGCTGCCGCCATTGCGGGCGCGCGGCGACGATATCGCGATGCTGGCGGAACACTTTCTGAAACAGTCGCTGGCGGCGCTCGACGTGCCGCTGACGGAGCCGCTGCGCGCCGCCCTGGCCGGGTGTTACGCCGCGCTGGGTCATTACGCCTGGCCCGGCAACCTGCGCGAGCTGCGCAACATGATGGAGCGGGTGGCGCTGATGCTGAGCACCGGCGTCGCGCCGAGCGGCGAGACCCTGCAGTGGCTGCTGCCGGAGCTGGCGACGGTCTCGCCGCCCGAGACGCAGGCGGCGCCCGTCTCCGCCCACGAAGCCCTGGCGCGGTGTGGAGGCGACCACGCCGCCGCCGCCCGGTTGCTCGGGATCAGTCGCACCACTTTATGGCGTCGGCTGAAAAAACCGAACTGAGCATCAGCCGGCGCGCCGGCCGTCCGAGGCCGGCAGCAGTCGCGCTCGCCGATCGCCCAGCAGGTTCATGCCCGCCGCCGCCAGCAGGATGATCGCCGTCCCCAGCAGTTGCCATGCCGACAGCCGATGGCCAAACGCCAGGCGATCCACCAGCATGGCGGCGATCGGGTAGATGAACGACAGCGAGCCGATCAGGTGGGTCGGCAGCTTCTGCAACGCGCCGTACATCAGCACGTACATCAGGCCGGTATGCAACACGCCGAGCGTCGCCAGCATCCCCCACTGGCCAACGCTGGCCGACGCATGAAAATCCACCAGCGGCAGCAGCATCACCGCCCCCACCGTCACCTGAATCAGCGCAATAAGATGCGGCGGCGTGCCTTTAAGCCGCTTGGCCGCCAGCGCCATCAGGGCGTAAAAAAAAGCCGCGCCGAGCGCCAGCGCGATGCCCGCCAGATAATGGCTCTGCTCCCCCGCCTGCCGCGGCTGCGCCAGCACCACCAGCATCATGCCGCCGAACGCCAGCCCCAGCCACAGCAGCTTGCGGGCGGTCAGCCGTTCCCCCAAAAACAGCGCCCCCAGCCCCACCAGCATAAATGGCTGGGTGTTGTACACCGCGGTGGCGATGGAGATAGAGGCATAGGAATAGGCGGCGAACAGCAGCAGCCAGTTGATCACCAGCGCGACGCCGCCGGCGATCGCCAGCAGCAGCGTGGCGCGCGTCAGCGCATCGCGGCGCAGCTGGCCCAGCGCGCCGCACACCGCCAGCAGCACCAGCGCCCCCACCGCGCAGCGCCAAAACACCACGTTGACCACCGGCTGGCCGGACATCAGCACAAACCAGCCGATGGAGCCGGAAATCAGCATCGCCGCCGCCATCTCCAGCGAGCCGCATTTTATCTCTGTATTCATTCTGCGTTCCTCAAAGCTTGCCCAGAGACATAGCTTGCGGCTTCGCAGGGCGGCTTTCCATAGCATAAAAAAGGCAGATATGCTTAACTGCCTTTTTCTCGCAGCTACAATCAAGAAAACACCTAACGGAGGCGTTATGGATGATATCGATCGCCAAATCCTGACCATTCTGGCGGAAGATGCGCGCGCATCGTTGAAAACGCTGAGCGCGCAGGTGGGCCTGTCGTCGCCGAGCACGTCGGAAAGACTGCGGCGGCTGGAGGAAAGCGGCGTGATCCAGGGCTATACCCTGAACGTCAATCTGCAGGCGGTGGGTTACGCCTTTCAGTCGCTGGTGCGCATCAAGCCGCTGCCGGGCATGCTGAAGAAGGTCGAACAGCTGATTCAGGCGATCCCGGAAGTGGTCGAATGCGATAAGGTGACCGGTGAAGACTGCTTTATCGTGCGGCTGGTGGCGCACTCGATGGAACAGCTCGACCACACCCTGGATCGGCTGGCCGAGCACGCGCAGAGCAACACCTCGATCGTGAAAACCACGCCGGTCAAGCGCCGCCTGCCGCCGCTGCTCTGATCAACGCCGCCGTTTGCGGGCGAACGGGTTGCCGCGCTTCTTCTCTTTTTTAGTCGCGTCGGCGGCGGATTTCAGCGCCGCCAGATGCGCCTTGTCGGCCTCCGGCACCGCGCGCTGCTCAATCGGGAACACCGGCAACGACGCCAACAGCCGCGAACCGTAGTTTTTGGTCAACAGCCGGCGATCGTAGATCACGATCTCGCCATAACATTGGTTGCTGCGGATCAGGCGGCCGACCTGCTGGATCAGGTTGAACGAGGCGCTCGGCAGGCTCTGCACTTCGAACGGATAACGCTTCAGCGATTTCAGCCACTCGCCTTCGGTGATGATCACCGGGCTGTCGATCGGCGGGAACGCGATTTTGTGAATATGCACCTGGGTCAGCAGTTCGCCTTTCAGATCCAGCCCTTCGGCGAACGATTGCAGCCCCACCAGCACGCTGGCGACGCCCTTCTCCACCCGCTTGCGGTGCTCTTCCACCAGCCGGTAGCGCGGCTGGTCGCCCTGCACCAGCAGCATCAGCCGCAGATCGGTCACGTAGCTGAGGAAAGTCTGCATCGCCCGGTGGCTGCTGAACAGGATCAGCATGCCTTTGTGCTTGCCGCTCGCCTGCTCGGCGCGGAAAAACCGCGCCATTTCCTCAAGGTGCTCCGCCTCGTTGGCTAGCGCCGGTTCATAGCGCATCTGCGGAATGACAATCTTGCCCTGTTCGACGTGATTGAACGGCGATGAGAGCGTTTCGAAGCGATCGCCGGCCTTCTCGCTCAGCCCGCTCATCTCTTGCAAACGCGCGAAGCTGTTCAGTGAACGCAGCGTGGCCGAGGTGACCACCACGTGCGGCACCTTGCGCCACAGCAGCTTTTCCAGCTGATCGCTGACGCGAATGCCGACGCAGTGCAAATACAGATGGGTGACGTTATCGCGCAGTTCGCGCGTGACCCATTTGGAGATCGGCGCGTTGGACGACTTGTCGAGCGCCGCCAGCCGCCACAGCTTGCTCATCGCCTCCAGATAGCCCAGCGTGCGGCTCATCTGAATGATCGAGCGGTGCAGACGCATGATGTCGTGCTTGCCGGTCTGTTCGGTCAGATCGTTAAGCACGAACTCCGCCAGCCCGCGCAGCGCATCGGTCAGTTTGAACAGCCGTGCGCAGCTCTCCACCATCTCCGCGGGCAGCTCGCCCATTTCAAAACGGTGCTCGGCCGCCACGCTATCGCCGGGCAGATAGGCGCTGACCTGATGCTCGAAGATCTGCACCAGCTCGCGCAGCTCCTCGCAATGGTTTTTCAGCCGTTCGCTGTTGGCCAGCCCCGGCGGATTCTTCGGCCGGTACTGCGTCATGCACTGCTCGACCTGGCGCACGATCATGTCCAGCTGCAGGTTGGTCGACAGCGCGGTGATTTCCCCGTCGATCTCCAGCGCGTCGCGCGCCACCTCCGGCAAATGGTGGCCTTCGTCCAGCACCAGCAGCAGCTCTTTCGGGTTCGGCAGCACCGATTCCGTCTCCAGCGCCGCCATCACCAGCGCGTGGTTGGCCACCACCACGTCGGCGCTCTCGATCTCTTTGCGGGCGATATAGAACGGGCATTCGCGAATGTAGTGACAGTTGCGCCCCAGACAGTTGGCCTTGTCGGTGCTCAGCTTGGCCCACAGCGGATCGTCGATGCTCTGCTGATAGTGATCGCGCAGCCCGTCCCACTCAAAGCGGGCCAGCGCCTTGGTCAGCTTCTGACACAGCGCCTGCTCTTCACCGCTGGACGGTGCCAGCTCGTCGTCGAGAAACAGCGTCAGATCGCCCTGTTGGCTAACGTCGGTGCTCATCGCCGCCAGGTTGCGCGGGCAGACGTAACGCCCGCGGCCAAAGGCACCGGTAAATTTCAGATCGGGAATAATCTTCTTCAGCAGCGGCAAATCCTTGCTGTAGATCTGATCCTGCAGCGCCACGTTGGCGGTGCTGACCACCAGCGGTTTGCTCTCCGCCCGCCCGACGGCGATGCCCGGTATCAGGTAAGACAGCGTTTTGCCGACGCCGGTCGGCGCCTCAATCGCCAGATGGCGCGGGTAGTCGCCGGCCAGCGTCTTCGCCACCTCGGCGATCATCTGACGCTGGGGCGCGCGGGAAATGAAATCCGGTATTTGCTGCTGCAGGGCTTTGTACCACTGGCCAATCTGATCTTTAACTGCGGAGGAGAGCGCCATTCAACTCTTATCTAAACGAAATGATGGCGCTATTGTCCCACAGACCGCCGGCGGCGTCAGCCCGAGTTACGTCTGCGGATCGATCATCGAGGCGCGCCCGGCGCCGAACGACCATTCGTCCAACCGGGTGGTGGCGATCACCACCATCACATCCTCGGGGTTCAGCCGCAGGTTTTCCGCCAGCAGCGTCGCCAACCGCCGGTAAAAACGCCGCTTGGTGTCGCTGTCGCGCGGCCGCCCGGCGGTGATGTAGAACAGCACGAAATCCGCACTGCGCGGCCCGCCGAGATAGTCGCGATCGTAGATAAGCTCACCGGGGCGGTATTGATCGATCACCTGAAATTTGTCCGCCGGCGGCACCTCGAACGCCTCTACCAGCGCCTGATGCAGGCTGTCGGACAAGGTTTGCAGATAGTCGGCGGATTTGCCCTGATGCAGGGAGATGCGGCTAAACGGCATGGGGCGCCTCCGGTTCAAGCTCGCGCAAGCGCGCCACGGCCGACGCCGCCGCGGGCCAGCCGGCGTAAAACGCCAGGTGGGTGATGAGCTCCACCAATTGCGGGCGATCGACGCCGTTGCGCTGCGCCAGCTGCAGATGAAACGGCAGTTGCTCCAGGCGGTTGAGCGCCACCAGCGCGGCGACGGTGATCAGGCTGCGCTCGCGCGGGCTCAGCTCTGGCCGCTGCCAGACATCGTCAAACAACACGCTGTCGCTGAGCTGCGCCAGCTTGGGGGCGATATCGCCGAACGCCTGTTGTCCGGCCCGGGATTCTGATGGCATCACACTCTCCTGTCAGTTGCGGATAGCCTTACGCTACCCGCCGACGAGGCGAGTGAAAATCGGGATTTTCGGCAGTCTCGGTTCAGAAAAACGGGAGGGTTCCCCGCCGACGGCGGGGAGATGTCACGATTCCAGCGGCGCAACGCCGTCGAAATGGGCGCTCAGCAGCGCATTCAGCTCCGGCCGCTGCTCCACCCGTGCGGCGATGGCGTAAAGCCGCGGGCAGTGTTGCCGGAACCACGCGCGCCCCGGCCGCCAGTTGCACATCACCGCCACGTACAGATCCAGCGCGCTGAAGCTCTTGCCGAGAAACCACGGGCCGGCGGCGCCGGCGGCGGCGTTCAACTGCCGCAATAAACGCTCGCGATAGCTCATCACTGCGTTTTTCAGCTGTTCCGCCCCTTCCGTTTTCGGCTGCCAGCGCTGCGGATGGTCGGCGTAGGTGAAAGTGGGATAAATCTCCGCGTTGATGAACAACAGCCAGCGTAAAAAGCGCGGCAACAGCGGCGAGCCGCCGGGCGGCGCCAATTCAGCGTGCGGCGCGCGATCGTGCAGCAGCAGGATAATCGCCGCGCTCTCCGTCATCACTTCGTCATCAGGCAGCACCAGAGTGGGGACCTGGCCGAGCGGGTTCAACGCCAACAGGCGATCCCGCTCCGGGCCGTCCTGAGTGTAATCCACTTCCTCGTAGCCCCAGGGGAACGCGGTCAGCACCAACGCGGCGGCCACGATGGTCGAGCCACACCCCTGCGTACCGAACAATGTATAAGTATCGTGCATGATTCCTCCGGAAACCGATCAGGCTATCGGTAACTGTAGACCAGCCGCCGACCGTCGGTTGCAGAAAAAATTCACCCTTTGCGCGACTTTTTTAATCGTTCGACATGAAAATGAATTTTTTGTCATAAATAGATCACATTACTACGGTAAAAATTCTCCGCCGCCAACAACCGGACGGCACAGTAAAGCAGCAATGCAACTGATGATAGCGTCTTTTAATCGAATAAAGCAGGGTAACCCATGAAACGTAATCTTCTGGCCGTTATTATTCCGGCACTTTTACTTGCGCAAGCGGCACAGGCAGCAGAAATCTACAATAAAGACGGCAACAAACTCGATTTTTACGGTCGTGTGAAAGCCCTGCATTATTTCTCCGATGATGCCGGCAACGATGGCGATAAAACCTACGTCCGTATCGGCTTTAAAGGCGCCACCCAGATTAATGACATGCTGACCGGTTACGGCCAGTGGGAATATCAGATCGCCGCTAACCATTCTGAATCCGACGGCACCAAAGACACTAAAACGCGTCTGGGCTTCGCCGGCCTGAAATATAAAGACCTCGGTTCTTTCGACTACGGTCGCAATTACGGCATTATTTACGACGTCGGCGCCTGGACGGATATGCTGCCTGAATTCGGCGACGACGCGTACGTCAAAACCGACAACTTCATGAACGGCCGCACCAACGGCGTCGCTACCTACCGTAACAACAACTTCTTCGGTCTGGTCGACGGCCTGAAATTCGCCGTCCAGTATCAGGGCAAGAACGAAAACGACAGCCGCTCCGCCAGCAAGGCGAACGGCGACGGCTGGGGTCTTTCCTCCAGCTATGAAATCATCGACGGCCTGAGCGTGGGCGCCGCCTATGCCTCTTCCAACCGCACCGCCAGTCAGAAAGCGGGCACCTTCGGTAAAGGCGACAAGGCCGATATCTGGGCCGCCGGTCTGAAGTATGACAACAACGATGTCTACCTGGCCGCGACCTACTCGGAAAGCCGCAACATCGCGCCAATTTCCGGCACCGCCACCATCAATAACCGCTCCACTTCCGTCAGCGGCTTCGCCAATAAAGCCGAAGGCCTGGAACTGGTTGCGCAATATCAGTTCGACTTCGGTCTGCGTCCATCGCTGGGCTACGTTCAGCAGAAGGGCAAAGATATTGAAGGCATCGGCGATGCCGACCTGGTGAAATATATCGACGTCGGCGCGTACTACTATTTCAACAAGAACATGTCGACCTATGTGGATTATAAAATCAACCAGCTCGACAGCAATAACAAGCTGGGTCTGAAAGACGACAACGTGATTGCCGTCGCCCTGACCTATCAGTTCTGATGTGATGAATGAATAACCACCACTGCAAACTTTAGCGTCACTTGATACCCAGAGTTTTATTTCGCCGGGCGGCTGCGTCCGGCTTTTTTGTTTTTATTTTCCCCGCCGGCGAATGCCCCCGCTTGCCTTGCCAAACAAACGGGTCTACATGTATAGCTTTCCTCCGAGCGGAATCAGCCATGCATAACGACGGTCGGTTTAACTATCACAACGCCGTGCGCTACAGCAGCGACGAACTGGCGAACATCCTCAACCACTGTTTTGAAAACTACATCGTGCGTTTCGTCCTCGACGGGCCGACCTTCGCCGCCCGCTTCGGCGCCGAAGATCTCAGCCTGAACGACAGCCTGATCGTCACCCATCGCAATGAACCGGTGGCGGTGGTGCTGATCGCTCGCCGCGGCCGGCACAGCCGGGTGGCGGCCTTTTCCGTGCGCCCGGAGATGCGCGGCCAGGGGCTGGGCAAGGCGCTGATGCAGCGCGTGGTGGCGGATGCCCGTCAGCGCGGCGACCATCGGCTGTCGCTGGAAGTGATCGAAGGCAACGACGCCGCGCTGGCGCTGTACCACCGCGCCGGGCTGCGTATCGTGCGCACCCTGACCGGCCATCAGGCGCCGGCGGCCGTGCCGCCAGGCAAGGCGGTGCTGCAGGCGGTCGACCCGCTGACCGTCAGCCATCGCCTGACGGCGGAAGGCGCCACCGACCTGCCCTGGCTGATCGCCCCTGAATCGTTGTTCAAGCTGCCGGGCAAACCGCAAGCCTATACGCTCAATCGTCAGGTTTACGCCGTGGTGATGCCCGGTGCCGAGCATTGCTGGCTGCGTCTGATCTACGTGCCGCCGCAGCACCGCGGCCAGGGGCATGCCCGCGCCTTGCTGGCCGCGCTGCAAGCGCAGTTCGCCCCTTTGCCGCTGACCGCCAACGTCTTTGTGCCCGAGGTGGCCGCCCCCTTCTTTACGCATCTTGGCTGGCGGCAGGATCCCCTGCGTCAGTTCGAGATGGATATGCTGCTGGACAGCCCACAATAAAAAAGAGAGATAACAATGGCAGGAAAACAGGTACGCACACTCACCCTCGGCGCGGCGATGGGCGTCGCGCTGCTGACCTTGACCGGTTGCGCGCAGCCGCCGCACACCGATGCGCAGGCCCAGCAGCGGCTGGCGGATCAATCGGTGCTGGCGGTCAACTGGTTCCAACAGTCCGGCGAATACCAGGCGCTGGCGCATCAGGCGTTCAACAGCGCGCAGCGCGCCTTCGATCAGGCCAGGGCCGCGCCAGGCCGTAAAAAGGCGGTGGTGGTCGATCTGGATGAAACCATGCTGGATAACAGCGCCTACTCCGGCTGGCAGGCGCAGCAAGGCCGACCGTACGACGGCGCGACTTGGGCCAAATGGACGCAGGCCGAACAGGCCGCCGCAGTGCCGGGCGCAGTGGCGTTCGCCCGCTACGTCAACGGCCATCAGGGGACGATGTTCTACGTATCGAACCGCAAACAGAGCGACTACGCCGCCACGGTGGCCAACATGCAGAAGCTCGGTTTCACCGGCCTGTCGGAAAAAACCGTGCTGCTCAGCACCGACACCGCCAATAAGCAGGCGCGCTTCGACGCCATCAAACAAGCCGGTTATGACATCGTGGTGTACGCGGGCGACAACCTGAACGACTTCGGCGCCGCGACTTATCACCAGGATAATGCGCAGCGCCGGGCGTTCGTCAGCGACAACCAGGCTAAGTTCGGCACCGAATTCATCGTGCTGCCCAACCCGATGTACGGCGATTGGGAAAGCGGCCTGGCCCGCGACTACAACAAGCTGACGCCGCAGCAAAAGCTGCAGGTTCGCCAGCAGGCGATCAACGCCTGGCGCGGGCGCTAACCCTCACAGCAGTTTATACATATAGCAGGTGGCCTCCAACGCCCCGCCGTCGCTGGCGCGGGCGTATTGCGGGATATCGCCCGCCGACTCGAACCCCAATTGACGGTACAGCTCCTGCGCCGCGCTGCCGCTCAGGGTATCCAGCACCAACAGGCTGCGCTGATGACGCGCCGCCAGCGCCTGCACTTCCTGCATCAGCAGCCGGGCGACGCCCTGCCGCCGAGCCTGCGGGTGCACCATCAGCTTGACCACTTCCGCCCGGTGGCGGCCGTTGTCCGGCATCGCCAGTAACAGCTGCACGGTGCCGACCGGCCGGCCGTTCGCGAGCGCCACCAGCATCGCACGCTCTCCCCGCGCGATGGCCGGCAGCAACCCCTGCCAAAACGCCTGCGCCTGCGTCAGCGTAAAGGGCATGACAAAACCGATGCTGGCGCCGTGCGCCACGCTGGCGTGCAGCATTTCGGCCAATTCGGCAATGGCGCTTTGCGCCGCGCCGGCGTCCCACTGTTGCAATTCGATCATGGCTATGGCCTGCAAATAACGAGGGTGTAATGGGCCGGCTCATCGCCGGGGACATGGAAACGGGAGGCGCCGAACAGGCGGTAGCGCAGGCAGTCGCCGGATGATAACCGGAAAACGCGCCCTTCCAGCGTCAACTCCAGCTGCCCGGACAGCAGCCAGAGATGGTGCTCCAGCGCCGGAATCGACGGCAGGTCGTAATCGATCTGCGCGCCGGCATCGAGCCGGGCTTCGATAAATTCGGCCTTATACAACGCAGCAGGGGGAGAAACGGAGCGACGGTGAAAACCGCTGGCGCGATCGACCCACACCGGTTGCTGCTGCGGCCGCAACAGCTCCGGCGGCTCGTCTTCGATCTCGCTCAGCAGGCGCGACATGGTCAACCCATAGGCGGCGCACAGCCGGTTCAGCAACGACGCCGTCGGGCTGGTCTCGGCGCGCTCCACCCGCGAGAGCGTCGCCCGGCTAAGATCGGTGCACTGCGCCAGCTCCTCCAGCGACCACGCCCGTTGCCGGCGCAAATCCGCCAGCCGCTGCGCCAACCTCAGGTCGGCATTGTCCAGACCGTTATCCATCGCTCACACTCCGCTTGAAAATCCCATATAAGAGAAATAATCTCAAATTAGAGATATAGCAAGCGGATTTTAACAATGTCGCGCAGGAATAACGCCAGGATCACCGCAAACATCGCCGAATGAGGAGAAGCGTTCTAGCACTCGCGCGAGGACGGGTTGGGTACAAAATTGCCCGTCTCGGCGGCCGGCGGCGCGATCGCGGCGCAGCGCCAGGCGCTGAATACCGCCAGCAGCGGCGCCAGCGCGAACGCCAGGAACAGCCAACGCGCCGCCGATGTCGCGCCCGCCGCGCCGCCCGGATCGTTCAGCCCCGCCAGGTTGGCGGTCATCCCCGCCAGCGCCGCGCCGAATGCGGTGGCGAACAGCTGCACCGTGGTGATCGAGGCGCCGGCGATGTCTTTGTCCGCTTCAGGCGCCACCTGCAAAATGCGCGTCAGCAGATGCGGCCAGCCGAAGCCGATGCCGAAACCCACCAGCGACAACGCGATGACGATCGGGGTCAGCGCCTGCCAGTGACCGCCGGAGGGCGTCGGCATCAGGATCGCCAGCGCCAGCAGGCCCACCAGCACGAACAGCGGCCCGCTGACGATCGCCCGGCGAATGCCCGCCCCGCGCCAGCCGGAGCTGAGGATTTCGGACAACGTCCAGCCGGCGGCCATGGTCGCGGCGATATAGCCGGAGATCAGCGGCGACTGGCCGTGCAGCAACTGCAGGAAATAGGGCACGAAGATTTCGCTGGTCATGCCGATCACTAGCAACGACACCGTAATATAGAGCGCCGCCAGCGATGAGCCGCGCCGCAGCGCGCCGTGCGGCAACAGGCGCGCGCGCGCGCGCGCCTCGCGCTTCATCAGCCAGGCCATCAGCGCCAGCGAAAGCGCGATGCCCGCCAGGTTGATCCAGACGCTGTGCGCCAGGCTGCCGGCGGATACCACCAGCACCGCCACGGTCAGCAACAGCAGCTGCGCGGTCGGCAGCGGCGCGGCCGCCTGCTGCGTCTGGCCCTTGGGCAGGATGAGGAAGGTAAACGCGGCGTACAGCGCCATGATCGGCAGCAGAATGCCGAAAGCCCAACGCCAGGCGTGCAACTCGGCAAAAATGCCGCCTACCGCCGGGCCGACCAGCGTGGCGATGCCCCACATCGCCGAGATAAGCGCCATGGCGCGCGGCCACAATCGCTGCTCGAACACCAGATTGATCATCGCGTAGGAGAGCGCAAAGATCAGCCCGCCGCCGAACCCCTGCACCGTGCGGCCGATCAGCATCACCGGCATGCTCGGCGCCAGCGCGCACAGCGCCGCCCCGGCGAGGAAGAACAGCGAAGCGACCAGATAGGCGCTGCGCGCGCCGTAGCCACTGAGCAAGCGGGCCGACAGCGCGGAGCCGAGGATCGACGCCACCACGAACAGGGTGGTGTTCCAGGCATAGAGATCCAGACCGCCGATATCCTGCACCACCGAGGGCAGAATGGTGGTGGCGACCAGAATATTGATGGCATGCAGCGCCACGCCAAGCGAGAGCGCGATCGCACTGGCCGCATTTTTGCCGGAGAAAAGGTCACTCCAGCGGCTATCATCATGGGTTATCACGGTTGTTGTCCTGTTTTCAGAGGAATGGCATTGAGTTGGTCATGAGATTGCGTTAAATTTAACAAGGGTTATCTTGGAATAAGTTAGGGCGAGGCGGAGAAATATGTCAAGAATAAACTTGGAAAATGGCGGCAGCACCGCACAATCGGTCAGTGACCGCTTGCTGACGCTATTGAAGACCCGCGGCCCGCAGCAAGCCTCAGACGCAGGAAAAGTGCTCGGCACCACCGGTGAAGCGGCCCGGCAGCAGTTCGTCAAGCTGGCGAAAGAGGGGCTGGTCGAAGCGGTAGCGGAAACGCGCGGCGTGGGCCGCCCGGTGCAGCTGTGGCATTTGACTGCCGCCGGTAACGCACGCTTTCCTGACACCCATGCGGATCTGACGGTGCAGCTGCTGCGCACCGTGCGTGACAAACTGGGTGAACAGGCGATCGACCTGCTGATCGAGACCCGTGAGCAGGAAAACCGCATCAACTACAAGCAGGCGATGATCGGCGCCACCGATCTGCGCGAACGCGTGGCGCGCCTCACCGAGATCCGCTGCCGCGAAGGGTATATGGCCGAATGGCGTCAGGAGGAAGACGGCGCCTATCTGCTGGTGGAAAACCACTGCCCGATCTGCGCCGCCGCCACCGTCTGCCAGGGCTTCTGCCGCGCTGAGCTGAGCATCTTCACCGAAGTGCTGCAGGCGCAGGTGGAGCGCGCCGAACACATTCTGGCCGGCTCACGCCGCTGCGCCTACCGGATTTCTCTCTTGTAACACCGGTTTTTGCCCGCGTTTTCAACCGGTACAGATTATTCTGCTTGTGCACCCCGCACCTTCCCTTCTAAGGTTGAATTATCGAATATTCAGGCAAACAACGGGCCCCGCGCCCGTTCTGACACCTCCGTCGGCGCGCTGCGCGCGCGGCGGCAGAGTAACCCCACGGGAGTTGAACGATGAAGAAGCCGCATGCCGGATTCTGGCTGGCGACGCTGGGGCTGGGCGTCTGCTGGCTGCTGGCGCTGCTGACTCGCGATCGGCTCAACGGCATACTGCTGGCCGGTGCGGCGCTGGCGCTGATCTTTACCCCCGCCGCCCGCCGCAAGGGCGCCGCCCTGGCCGCCTTGGGCGGCATCGGCATGGATGGTCTGTGGAGCTACAGCGGCGTGCTGCATTACAGCGGGCAACACGGCCTGCCGCTCTGGACCATCGCGCTGTGGATCGGCTTCGGCTGCTGGTGGTATTGGCTGTTGGACGTGGTCAGAGCGGCGCCCTGGCCGCTGGCGGTATTGGGCGCCGCCCTCGGCCCTTTCGCCTACGCCGTCTCCTGGAAACTGGACGCCCTGCTGCCCGGCGTGCCGCCGGAGTTCATGCTGCTGCTGCTGGCCATCGGCTGGTCGATTTATCTGCCGGCCGTCAGTTGGCTGCAGTGGAAACAGCAAGGCCATTGAACGGCTTTCGGCCGCCGGAAAAATAATGCCGCAGGCCATTGCTTATCGGTTGCCCGATCGGGTTTACTGAGCGTTCTAATAATAATCATTCCCGCAAAATACAATCCTATGCTTAGCCAACAAAGCCGTAGCGTCCTGCCGTTGATCGGGGCGTTGTTCACGTTATATATCGTTTGGGGTTCCACCTATTTCGTCATTCGTCTGGGCGTCGAACAGTGGCCGCCGCTGATGATGGCCGGGATTCGCTTTCTGCTAGCCGGCATCGTGCTGTTCAGTTTCCTGGCCTGGCGCGGCCACGCGCTGCCGACGCCGAAGCAGTGGCTGGCCGCCGGCGCCATCGGCATTCTGCTGCTGGCGGTGGGCAACGGCCTGGTGACGGTGGCGGAACACCAACATGTGCCCTCCGGCATTGCCGCGGTGATGGTGGCGACGGTGCCGCTGTTCACCCTCTGCTTCAGCCTGCTGTGGGGCATGCGCAACACCAAGCTGGAATGGGCCGGCATCGCGCTCGGGTTGGTGGGCATCGTGCTGCTTAATACCGGCAACAACCTGGTGGGCAATCCGACCGGCGCGCTGCTGATTTTGCTGGCGTCGGCCAGCTGGGCCTTCGGATCGGTGTTGGGATCGCGCATCTCGCTGCCGGCCGGGCCGATGGCCGGCGCGGCGGAGATGCTGGTCGCCGGCGTGGTGTTATTGGCAGCCAGCCAGCTGAGCGGCGAGCGCCTCGTTCAGATGCCGAGCACCGCCGGCTTTCTGGCGCTGGGCTATCTGATCGTCTTCGGTTCGATGCTGGCGATCAGCGCCTATATGTTCTTGTTGAAGAACGTGCGCCCGGCGGTCGCCACCAGCTATGCCTACGTCAACCCGGTGGTGGCGGTGCTGCTCGGCATCGGTTTTGCCGGTGAATCGCTGGCGCCGCGCGAGTGGCTGGCGCTGGTGATCATCGTGGCGGCGGTGGTGCTGGTGACGCTGGGAAAATACCTGTTCGCCCGCCCGGCCAACGTACAGGCCATCGACTGCGAACGGCGATGATCACAAAGGGCGGTCTGCGGGCCGCCGTTAAAAACGATTCTTGTTTCACCCGGCGAAGGGGCTATAATTCCCGCTGTTCCAAGCAACCTGCGAAATTATTCCTATGCTGAAAAAAGCGTTCGTCATCGTCATCGCCCTGTGCGCCTTCGGTTCTCTGGGCGGCGTATTCCTCGCCGGGCTGAACATCTACACCCGTTCCACCACCCCGCACGAAGAAAGCGCGCCTGCCGGTGATACCGCCGCTACGCCGGCGCAAACCGAAACCCTTCAGGCCAAGTGATCGTCCATCCAGCGCTGGCAGCGCTGCTGTAAAAAGCGCTGCAGTTGCCTGACGCGCTCCGACACCTGCGAACGATGCGGGCAGACCAGATTGATCGGCACCGCGTCGCTGCGCCATTCCGGCAACAGTTGCACCAGCCGCCCGGCGTGAATGTCGGCCGCCACGTCGATCGCCGACTTGCGCACCACGCCGTGCCCCGCCAGCGCCCAGCGCCGCGCCACCTCGCCGTCATCGGTAAAATAGCTGCCGTTCAGCGGCACTTCGACCCCCTCCTCACCGCGCCACAGCCGCCATTCCACCTGCCGTTTGCCGCTGGGCTGATACACCAGAATGCTGTGCCGGGCCAGATCGGCCGGCGTTTGCGGCGCGCCGTGACGCCGCAGGTAATCCGGGCTGGCGCAGATCAACCGCCGATGCTGCGGCAAGATCGGCAGCGCCACCAGCGAAGAGTCGGCCAGCGGCCCGAAGCGCAACGCCACGTCCACCGGTTCGCGGAACAGGTCGGCCTGCCGATCGTTGATCAGAAGCTGCAGCTGAATATGCGGATGCTGCAGGCGGAACTCATCCAGCCAGCAGAGCAGCAAATTGCGGCCAAAATCCGACGGCGCGGAAATCTGCAGCACCCCGGACAGCCCCTGATGCTTCTCGCGGATCGCCTGCTCTCCTTCGGCTAACGCGCCCAGCGCCAGGCGCGCGCTGTCGAGATAGCGAGCCCCCTCCTCCGTTAACCTCAGGCTGCGGGTGGAACGCACCAGCAGCCGCGCGCCCAACTGCTGCTCCAGCCTTTTCACCGCAATGCTGGCCGCCGCCGGCGTCATGTCCAGCGCGCGCGCCGCGGCGGAAAAACTGCCACCGTCCACCGTGCGGACAAACACCTCGAGATCGACAAATGAGGTCATCTGCTCCCCCTCTTTTTAGCCCAATCAATTATTAATATTAATTTACAAGTGTTTGCTATTAGGCGGGCTTTTTTCCTCATTTTCAATCAGGAAAGATAGATCCCGTTGAAACTTACCTAAAAAGAGGCCTTAACATGACGATTCCTGACTCCCCCCTGAAACGACAAAAGCTGGTGATCCTGGGCGGCACCAGCGGCATTGGCGCCGCGGTGGCCTACGCAGCGGCGGCGCGCGGCGCTGAAGTGGTGCTGGCTTCGCGCCGCCTTCCCCACGCCGGGGAGAAAAACGACGCGCTGCATCTGATGCAGGCCGATCTGACCGATGAAGCGTCGCTGCATGCGCTGTTTGCCGCCGTCGGCGCTTTCGACCATCTGGTGATCACCGCCGGGCCGCTGGTGCAGGCGAAACCGCTGGCGGAGACTGATTTTGAGCAGGCGCAGGCCGACTTCAACGTCAAATTCTGGGGCAGCTTGCGCGCGGTGCAGGCCGCGCTGCCGACGCTGGCACCGCAGGGCTCCATCACCCTGACCTCCGGCCAGCTGTCGCGCAAATACCTCGGCGGTCAGTTGATCAAAACCGGCATCAACGCCGCGCTGGAAGCGGTCGGCAAACAGCTGGCGAAGGAACTGGCGCCGCGGCGGGTGAACGTGGTCAGCCCCGGCATCACCGCCACCGAAGCCTACGACGGCATGGGCGCCGCGCAGCGTCAGGCGCTGTTCGAGCGCGTGAGCGTCAGTCTACCGGTCGGCCGGATCGGCCAGACGGCCGACGTCGCAGCGGGTTACCTGCTGGCGATGGAGAACGGTTTCGTCACCGGCAGCGTGATCGACATCGATGGCGGCGGCCTGCTGTAACGGCGGCTAGAGCGCTGTTACGCCCTGTGCGGCGGCCTGCTGCTCCAGCACGGTGATAATCTGGTAGGCCGAGCGCGGCACCAGGCTGAAATCGCCGATTAGCAGGCGGTCGCTGACCGCCTCATCCAGCATCGCTCGGGCGCCGGCGCGCAGGATGTCCACCTGTTCCGGCGGCGTGCCGGCTGCGGTGATCAGCGGCAAACCCGGCACCGCCGCCGTGCGGCCGATGATTTTCAGCCCCTCCAGCGCCTGCGGCTGCGCGCGGCGCAGCAGTTCCATGCTGATGGAATCGATGGCGGCGATATCCGCCTGCCCGCTGCGGATCAGTTTCAGCGACTGATAATGCGCCCCGGAGGCGATAGCCGCACCGAAGAATTTCCCGTCCTGCGCCAGCGGTGCGATCAGCGCGCGCAAGCCGTTGTAGCCGGACTGGGAATCGGTGCTGTTATACGCCACCGTCCGGCCGCGAAAATCCGCCAGCCGTTCCCCGGAGTCGCCTGCGCGCACCACCAGCCAGCTGCGGTAATTAGGCCCGTCGCACCCTTCCACCCGATAATGATAGGTTCCAATCAGCTGCACCTGCGGCAGGCTGCTGACCAACGGATAACCACAGGTTTGGCTGAGCAAGAGATCCTCGCGCCGCCAATGCCGCGCCAAATCGTCCGGCCAGCTGAGCCGTTCCGGCGCCGCCGGCAGCCCCAGCCGCAGCAGCTTGCCGCGCAAGACCTGCCAGAAAGCGTCGGCCTGCTCCCGGCCAACGCCGTACATCGGTAGAGACACCTGCATCATTTCCCCCTTACCCCGCCGGAGTGGCCGCCAGCGTCTGCTGACGCCAGGCGGTGAGATAACGCACCCAACGTTCGAACAGCATATCGGTGATAATAGCCAACAACGCCACAACCGCCGCGCCCTGGATCACATAGGCGGTGTTAAACCCGGTCAGGCCGATGATGATCGGCGAACCGAGCGTTTTGGTACCGACGGTGGAAGCGATGGCCGCCGTGCCGATGTTAATGATCACCGACGTGCGGATCCCGGCGACAATCACCGGCGCCGCCAGCGGCAGTTCAACCCGCCACAGTATTTGCCAGGCGCTCATCCCCACGCCGCGGGCGATCTCGCGCGTGGCGGGCGGCACCGATTCGATGCCCGCCAGCGTGCCCTGCAGGATCGGCAGCAAGCCGTACAGCACCAGCGCGATGATCGCCGGCTGCTCGCTGAACCCCATCACCGGCACCGCCACCGCCAACACCGCCACCGGCGGGAAGGTCTGCCCCACCGCCACCACCGTTTCCAGCAGCGAACGAAACTCCCGGCCGCCACGTCGGGTCACGGCGACGCCCGCCGCCACGCCGAGAGCCACCGCAATCAGGCTGGAGATCGCCACCAACGACAGGTGCGCCCCCACCAGCGCGATAAAGCTGTCCTGCTGATAAATGGGCCGGTCCAGATCGGGGAACCAGGCGGCGAACAGGCCGCGCAGATGATCCATGCCGAACACCAGCGCCAACAGCAGCGCCAGCGTCCAGGGCAGCGGATCGCGCAGCAGGCGCCAGAGACGCCCGCTCATGACAGCGCCTGCCCGGCGATCAGATCGTGGAAGTGCAGAACCCCCAACGCTTCGCCCCGTTCATCCACCACCGGCAGGCAGTCGCTGCCGCGCGCCACGAACACCGACAGCGCCTCGCGCAGGCTCATGGCGGCGGCGATCGGTTCGCCCCCGGCAACACCGGGCCGCACCCGCTCCGCCACCGTCCCCAGCGACAGCAGCTTGATGCCGCGATCGCTGCGCCCGAAGAAGTCACGCACGAAGTCGTTGGCCGGGGCGGTCAACAGCGTCAGCGGCGTGCCCTGTTGCACCACCCGCCCCTGATCGAGCAGTACCAGGCGATCCGCCAGGCCCAACGCCTCGTCGATGTCGTGCGTCACCAGCACAATGGTGCGGCCCGAGATCTGATGAATGCGGGCGATCTCCGCCTGCAGCGCCGTGCGGGTGACCGGATCCAACGCGCCGAACGGTTCGTCCATCAACAACACCTCGGGATCGGCGGCGAGCGCGCGCGCCACGCCAACCCGCTGCTGCTGCCCGCCGGAAAGCTGGTGCGGGTAGCGGCGACGAAACAGATCCGGTTCCAGGTGCAGCAGCTCCAGCAACTCGGTAACCCGATCGCGAATGCGCGCGCGCGGCCATTTCAGCAGCTGCGGCACGGTGGCGATGTTCTCCTCCACCGTCCAATGTGGAAACAGGCCGATCGATTGGATCGCATAACCCATGCGCCGCCGCAGATCCTGCGGTTTAAACGACTGGATCTCTTCGCCGGCAAAGAGAATCTTGCCCCGATCGTGTTCGATCAGGCGGTTGATCATTTTTAATGTCGTGGACTTGCCGGAACCCGAGGTGCCGATCAACACGGTGAATTCGCCCTCGGCGATGTGCAGCGTGAGATCGTCCACCGCCGGCTTGCCCTGAAAAATTTTGCTGACTTGCTCAAAGTGAATCATCGGCGCGATACGTCCAGGATTGAAACCCAAAATTTAAACAGCGAATCGACGATGACCGCCATCATGACCACCGGGATCACCCCCAGCAGAACCAGATCCAGCGCGCTGCTGAGCAGCCCCTGAAACACGATGGCGCCAAAGCCGCCGGCGCCGATCAGCGCCGCCACCACCGCCATGCCGACGGTTTGCACCGCCAGAATACGCACACCGGTCAGGAACAGCGGCAGCGCCAACGGCAGTTGCACGCGCAGGAAGATCTGCCCGCGCGTCAGCCCCATGCCGGTAGCGGACTCAATCACGCCGGCCGGCACGCTTTGCAGCCCCGCCACCACGCTGCGCACCAGCGGCAACAGCGCGTACAGCACCAGCGCCACGATCGCCGGCGCCATGCCGATACCGCTGACGCCGTGTTCCGCCAGCCAGGGCACTGCCGCCGCCAGCCCCGCCAGCGGCGCGATCAGCAGGCCGAACAGCGCGATGGAAGGCACGGTCTGGATAATGTTCAGCGCGGAGAAGATCGGCCGCTGCCAGCGCTCGGAGCGAAAACACAGCACCCCGAGCGGCACGCCGATCGCCAGCGCCGGCGCCATCGTCGCCAGCAGAATGGTCAGGTGCTGCAGCAGCGCGGCGTCAAACACCTCCTGCCGATTGTGGTACTCCTTCAGCAGCGACAGCTGATCGAGCTGATGGCCGAACAGCAGCAGCGCCGGCGGCACCAGCACCAGCGCGTTGCCGAGCATCCGCCGCAGGTGCGACGCGGTGAGGCGCGTCATGGCGTCGGCGGCGATCAGCAGGCTCAGCGCCATCGTCAGCCAGGCACCGCTGCCCCAAGAGGTGCGTGCCAGGCGCGATCCCTCCTGCGCCAGGCGTTCGGCGGCCTGTCCGCCGATCCAAAAGACCAGCGTCAGCACCCCGCAGGCGGCCAGCGCCGTCAACAGCGCACGCCCCCGCGTCGGCGGCAACAGGCTGAGGATCGCCAACGCCGCCAGCGGCAACAGCAGCCACAGCGCCGGGCCGTGCAGCAGGGAGAATAAAGACAGGCTTTTACCCGACAGCAGACGATTGGGGGCATAACTGAGGAACGGCAGGCCGAAGGCGGCCAGCAGCAACAACACGAACAGCGTTAACAACACGCGATGTTTTACGGCAATAGTCAAAGAAACTCTCCGGCGCCATCGGTTTTCCCCCTCTCCCGTAACAAGAGGGGGCACCTCGGCGTTATCCCTTAACAAATCCTTTCTCTTTCAGGTAAGCGGCCGCCACCTGTTTGGCGTCCTGGCCTTCCACGGCGATCTGCGCGTTGAGCTTTTGCAGCGTCGGCCCATCCAGCGAGGCGAACACCGGTTTCAGCAGTTCAGGCAGATTGGCGTGCGCTTTCAGCGCCGCTTCGCGCACGATCGGCGCCGGCGCGTAGATGGGCTGTACGCCTTTCGGGTCCGCCAGCGTCTGCAGCCCCAGCGCCGCCACCGGGCCATCGGTGCCGTAGGCCATCGCCGCGTTGACGCCGGAGGTCTGCTCCGCTGCGGCCTTGATGGTCACCGCCGTGTCGCCGCCGGCCAGAGACAGCAGTTGATCCTGATTCAGCTTGAAACCGTAGGCGTTCTGGAACGCCGGCAGCGCATCCGGCCGCTCGATAAACTCCGCCGAGGCCGCCAGCTTGAACTTGCCGCCGCCGTTGATCCACTTGCCGAGATCCGCCAGCGTTTTGAGATGGTTGGCGTCCGCCACGTCCTGCCGAATGGCGATAGTCCAGGTATTGTTGGCCGGCGCCGCGTCCAACCAGACGATTTTGTTTTTGTCGTAGTCGAGCTGCTTCACCTTCTCGAAACCGGCCTGGGCGTTCTTCCATGCCGGATCTTTCTCATCGGAGAAGAAAAACGCGCCGTTGCCGGTGTACTCCGGGTAAATGTCGATCTCGCCGGAGGTGATGGCGCCGCGCAACACCTTGGTGGTGCCGAGCTGCAGCTTGTTGGTGGTCTTGATGCCGTTGGCTTCCAGCACCTGCACGATGATGTTGCCGAGCAGCGAACCTTCGGTATCGATCTTGGAGCCGACGCGTACCGAGTCGGCCGCCTGCGCCAGGCCGCCGGTGGCCAGCAGGGCCAGCGCGACGGCAAAGGAACGTCCGCGTGATAAGGTGATTGCCATACTTTTCCTCTGGTTATATGTTTTCCGGCTCATGGGCCAGTTCGGTTGGAAAATCCTGAGAAACGCGCTTCCAGCGCGCAATAAAGTTTTTCTTCGGCCGGGCACCGCGTTCCTCCCGCCGTTCGCCGGCGCTCAGCGGATGCACGCCGACGTCGATCGGCGTCAGCGCGTAATCGCGCAGCCACTCGCCGTAGCCTTGCGCGACAAATCCCTGGCTGCGGCGCTGATACGCCTCGCGCTCCGCCAGATAGACTTCGCGCAGGCCATACCAGGGCAGGCCGGGCAGATCGTGATGCACTAAATGGTAGTTCAAATTGAGAAACAACAGCCGCCACGGCCAGCCCGCCTCATTAATAATAGAACGTGCCTGCGGTGCGTCCACGGCGCGATGCTCAAAAAACGATCTTACCTTGGTCAGCGCCAGCGCCGGATAGCTGATGGCCAACAGGTAAAACGCCGTACCGATACCCTGCGCCTGCAGCCAGTGCAGCAGCGCCGCCAACAGCGACAGATGCGTCAGCCACATCGCCCAGGCGCGCAGATCGCCCGCCGCAAGCGTCTTCACGGCGCCGAACAGCGTGGCGACGATATCCAGCGCCGGGCCGAGGAGCACCCGGCCGATCAGCGTATTGCGCACCGCGGCCAGCCGCGGCAACAGGCGGGGATAACGCCGCCACTGCGCGGCGCTGAAGTAGTAGCTTTCGGGATCTTCGTGCGGATCGGTCAGGTGTTCATTGCGATGGTGGCGCAGATGCGAATCGCGATACAGTCCATAGGGATACCACACCGCCAGCGGCAACAGGCCGAACAGCTGATTGACGCGCGGCCGGCGCGTCGGATGGCCGTGGATCAGCTCATGCTGCAGCGACATATACCCGGTGGTCAGCAGGATCAGCAGCGGCGCGCCAAGCCACGGGCCCAGCGCCTGCCAATAATGCGCCACGCCAAACCAGCCGCCGTACACCGCCGCCATGATCCCCCAGGTGGGCAGTTCCAGCCGCCAGTGCCAGCGCCGATGAAGCCGCCGGATGCGGTCGCGTTGTTCGGGGTGCAAATAGTGGGCGTAGGACATGCTGCGGCTCGCGGTTGGGGATTTTCTCCCAGTATCCGTGAGCCGCAGTGACGTTCAAAATAACGAAAATGGCAAAGCTAAGTGAAAATTCAGCGGGTTGCGTGCGCGGCCTGCGGTTCGCACGCCACCGGGAAATTCACCGAATTGGCGATAAAGCACAGGTGATGCGCCTTCTCATGCAGCTGTTGCGCCAGTTGCAGATCGTCGCCGTCGCGCACCGTGACCTGCGGCCGCAGCGTCACCGAGGTGAAAAAGCCGCCGCGCGCGGCGTCTTCGCGCATCACGCCCACGGCATCGTCCTGATAGGCCAGCACCGAAATCCCCGAGGTGGCGCACAGATGCAGGTACCATAATTTGTGACAAGCGCTGAGCGATGCCACCAGCAAATCCTCCGGATTCCAGCGCGTCGCGTCACCGCGAAAGGCCGGATCGGCTGAGCCGGCGATGTCTGCCTTGCCCACGGCGCCGATCAGGTGATCGCGTCCATAAGCGCGATAATCTTCCGTGCCTGCGCCCAGATTCCCCTGCCAGGTCACCGAGACCTGATAATGATGCCCGCCTTTCATGTCTTTTGCTCCCGTTGCCCGGCCAATGAAAAATTGTCTGGGTGCATGCCTGCAGAACACTATTGGCGGAAAAGCGTGAATACGCAAACGGCGAAACGAGAAAAAACGGGCCGCGCAGACGGCCCGTCGGTCATATCCCTTCAGGGAACGAAATCGAGCACCACGGCGTTGAACAATGCGTATTCAGTGGCGCTGGCCATCGGCGGAAACTGCGCGCGCTGCACCGCCGCGTTGGCCGCCGCGCACAGGGGCGCATCGCCTCTTACGATCTTGCTGCTCGCCAGTTTCCCGTCCGGCCGCAGACGGATGCTGATGGTGCAGCGTTGGCCGCGCGCGTGCTCCGGCAAACGCAGCTCGCGGCTCACCGCGTTATGCACCCGCACCGGATAGCTGAGCGGCGCCGCTACCGGCGCCTCGGCCTGCGGCGACGGCAAGGGGGTGCCGGCCTGACGCCCGGCGCCCGCGCCGCAGCCGTTCAACAGTAACAGCGCCAACAGGCTTAGTGTCTTTTTCATTCCCTATGTCCTTATTGGGGATTAATCTTTATCGAGCGCCCTTACTGCGCCGCTGGGTAAGCCTCACCGTCATCCGCGTAACGCTGCAGCCGCTCGCGCCACCACTTGGCCGCCAGGCCGCTGGCGCTTTCCCGCCAGCCGAAGTAGGCGATGTCGCTGCAACGTTCCGATTCGACGCGTTTCGCCACCAGTTCGCCGCTGTTCAGGTAAGGTTCCGCCAAGGCGCGCGGCAGATAGCCACAGCCCAGCCCGGCCAGCTGCGCCTGCAGCTTGGCGTCGAAGCCGAAGACCGTCAGCGTGTCTTGCTCTTCCAGCAGATTCAGGCTCTGCGGCGCGTTGACGCGCGAGGTATCGCGCACCACCACCGCCCGGTGCTGACGGATCTCATCCTTCGGCAACGGTTCCGGCAATGCCGCCAGCGGATGCTGCGGCGCGACGGCGAACACGTAGTCCAGCTGCCCCAGGCGGCTGAACGCATAACCCACCCGCGACGGCGGTTCGCAGATGGCGCCGATGATAATGTCGGCACAGCCGTAAACCAGCGACTCCCAGGAGCCGGCCAGCACCTCGTGGCTGAAGCGCAGCCGGGTATGGTGATGCTGCCGGTAGAACTCTTCTATCAGCGGCAACAGGCGGGCAAACGGGAAAGAGGCGTCAATCCCGAGCGTGATCTCGCTTTCCCAGCCGTTTTCGACATAACGCGCCTGCTGTTCCAGATCCTGCGCCGCGCGCAGCAGCACCCGCCCCTTTTCCAGCATCAGCTTGCCGGTATCGGTGAACTTCGCCCGGTGGCCGGAGCGATCGAGCAGAGTGATATCGAGATCGTTCTCGAGCTTTTGCACCATATAGCTCAGTGCCGAAGGGGTTTTAAACAGTGCGGCGGCCGCGGCGGCGAAAGATCCGTGCCGGTCCAGCGCGTCCAAAATCAGCAGCGCTTCCAGGTTTAATCTCATGTTTTCTCCCGTGTATAAAAAAACTCAACAAGTCGGCAAAAATTCTGCGGTATCTTTGAAATCGCCCTCTGCCTACCATGGGTTTTATCGGCGTTACACTCATCAGATGTTCAACCGAAATATCACTGGGAAGGTAAATTATGTCCAAGTTTCAACTGCTTGATAAAGACAACTCCGCACTGATTTTTATCGATCATCAACCGCAAATGGCCTTCGGCGTGGCTAATATTGATCGTCAGCAACTGAAAAACAACGTTGTTGGTTTGGCGAAGGCAGGCAAGATTTTCAACGTTCCCACCCTTTTCACCTCGGTCGAAACCGAAAGCTTCAGCGGCTATATCTGGCCGGAACTGCTGGCGGTACACCCTGAAATCACCCCGATTGAACGCACCTCGATGAACTCCTGGGAAGACGCGGCCTTCGTTAAAGCCGTGGAAGCCACCGGCCGTAAAAAGCTGGTGATCTCCGCGCTGTGGACCGAGGTGTGCCTGACTTTCCCGGCGCTGATGGCGCTGGAAGCCGGCTATGAAGTGTATGTGGTGACCGACACCTCCGGCGGCACCTCCGTCGATGCGCACGAGCGCTCTATCGATCGCATGGTGCAGGCCGGCGCCGTACCGGTGACCTGGCAGCAGGTGCTGCTGGAGTACCAACGCGACTGGGCGCGCAAAGACACCTACGACGCGGTGATGGCGCTGGTGCGCGAACACAGCGGCGCGTACGGCATGGGCGTCGACTACGCTTACACCATGGTGCACCACGCACCGGCCCGCACGGTGAAATAATTCCCCCTGCCCCGGCCCCGCGCCGGGGTATTTTCAGGAGTCGGTTTTATGGCCCATCCGCAGCATGTCACGCTGGTGATCACCCACCGTTTGGCGCCGGGGAACGAGCAGGCCTATGAGGCCTGGCTGAACCGCATCATGCCCGACGCCGCGGGCTTCACCGGCCATCTGGGCGTCAACGTCATCCGCCCATCCGACAGCGAACAGGCCTATACGGTGCTGGTCCGCTTCGACAATGTCGATAATCTCTACCGCTGGCTCAACTCGCCGCTGCGCAAGCAATACATCGAAGAAGTCACTCCGCTGTTGCTGGAGAACGACCATATCGAGATCCGCCCCGGCGCGGAGTTCTGGTTTACCCCGCCCAACCCCAGCGTGCGCCAGCCGCCCCAGTGGAAGCAGTTCATCATCACCCTGCTGGTGATCTTCCCTTCCACCAATCTGGTGCCCTGGTTTTGGGGGCTGGCGCTGCCGCAGTTGAACGGCACGCTGCTCGGCCATTTTCTCAATGACGCCACCGTGGTCGCCCTGGTGGTGTACCTGTGGATGCCCATCGTGACTCGCGTTTTTCATCAATGGCTGATCCGCCGCTAGGCGGTTCACCGGGAGAATGTTATGAACCACCACGCTTCATTGATCATCACCAACGGCAAGTTTCACACCGTCGATCGCCAAAATCCTACCGCACAGGCGGTCGCCATCCGCGACGGCAAGTTTCTGGCGGTCGGCAGCGAAAGCGAAGTCATGCAGCACGCCGGGCCGGAAACCCAGGTGATCGATCTGCACGGCCACACCGCCATTCCTGGCCTGAACGACTCGCACCTGCACCTGATCCGCGGCGGCCTGAACTATAACCTGGAGCTGCGCTGGGAAGGCGTGCCCTCGCTGGCCGACGCGCTGCGCATGTTGAAAGAACAGGCGCTGCGCACCCCGAGCCCGCAATGGGTGCGGGTGGTCGGCGGCTGGACCGAATTCCAGTTCGCCGAACGCCGCATGCCGACGCTGGACGAAATCAACCAGGCGGCGCCGGACACGCCGGTATTTATTCTGCATTTATACGATCGCGCGCTGCTCAACCGCGCGGCGCTGAAGGTGGTCGGCTACACCAAAGACACGCCGAACCCGCCGGGCGGCGAGATCCAACGCGACGCCAACGGCAATCCGACCGGCATGCTGATCGCCAAACCCAACGCCATGATCCTGTACGCCACGCTGGCGAAAGGGCCGAAGCTGCCGCTGGAGCAGCAGGTCAACTCCACCCGCCAGTTCATGCGTGAGCTGAACCGTCTCGGCCTCACCAGCGCCATCGACGCCGGCGGCGGCTTCCAGAACTACCCGGAGGATTATCAGGTGATCGCCGAGCTGCACGAGAAAAAGCAGCTGACCATCCGCATCGCCTATAACCTGTTCACCCAGCGGCCTAAACAGGAGCTGGAAGACTTCGAGCTGTGGACCGACATGCTCAAACCGGGCCAGGGCACCGACTTCTATCGCCACAACGGCGCCGGCGAGATGCTGGTGTTTTCCGCCGCCGACTTCGAAGACTTCCTGCAGCCGCGCCCGGATCTGCCGCCGGGCACCGAAGACGAGCTGGAGCGGGTGGTGCGTCATCTGGTCGAGCACCGCTGGCCGTTCCGCCTGCACGCCACCTATGACGAATCCATCAGCCGCATGCTGGACGTGTTCGAGAAGGTGAACCGCGATATTCCGTTCAACGGCCTGCACTGGCTGTTCGATCACGCCGAGACCATTACCGAACGCAATATCGAGCGGGTCAAGGCGCTGGGCGGCGGCATTGCGGTGCAGCACCGCATGGCGTTCCAGGGGGAATATTTCGCCGACCGCTACGGCATCGAAGCCACCAAACATACGCCGCCGGTGGCGAAAATGCTGGCGGCCGAGCTGCCGGTCGGGCTGGGCACCGACGCCACCCGCGTCGCCAGCTACAACCCGTGGACGGCGCTGTACTGGCTGGTCTCCGGCCGCACCGTCGGCGGCATGGCGATGTACGACGACAGCGCCCGGCTGGATCGCGAAACGGCGCTGATGCTGTGGACCCAGGGCAGCGCCTGGTTCTCCACCGAGCAGGGCAAGAAAGGCCAGATCAAGGTCGGCCAACTGGCGGATTTGGCGGTGCTGTCGCAGGACTACTTCAGCGTGCCGGAAGAGCAGATCAAAGGCATCGAGTCGGTGATGACGGTGGTGGACGGCAAAGTGGTCTACGCCGCCGGCAGCTTCTCACCGCTGGCGCCGCCGCCGCTGCCGGTGTTGCCAGAGTGGTCGCCGGTCACCCAGGTGCCGGGCCATTACCGCTCCGCGCCGCCGTCGGCGGCGACCCGCGTCGGGGTAGTGAGCCAGGCGCACCAATGCTGCGGCCCGTGCGGCGTGCATGCGCACCAGCATGACATCGCGCGCCGCTCCAGCATCCCGGTGTCGGACGAGAATGCCTTCTGGGGCGCGTTCGGCTGTTCGTGCTTCTCGTTCTAAGTTATCAAGCCAATGACTTATTATAAAATTAACTTAATAAGGTATTAAGCTAGCAACATAATAAATTAATGGCGCTGTCCGCGGAGAGCGCCATTTCCTTTTCAATCGCGGTTGATCTCCAGCCAGCGCCGCTGTTCGGCGGAGGCGGCTATCGCATCCAGCACGCACGACACCTTCCAGCCCTCTTCAAAGTCCGGCCACATGCGGTCGCCTGCGGCGATGCCGTTGACCAGATCGCGGATCTCCACCGTCTTCTGATCGTTAAAACCGATGCCGTGCCCGGCGCTGATGCAAAACGCCGCGTAGTCCGGGTGCCTCGGCCCCACCAGCAGCGTCTTGAACCCCTGCCGCTCCGCCGGTTCATCGTGCCGATACAGCTTCAGCTCCGCCATCCGCTCCTGGGTATAGCTCAACGTACCTTTGGTGCCGGTAACCACATAGGTCAGCCCCATCTTGCGCCCGCAGGCGATGCGCGACGTTTCGATAGTGCCCATCGCCCCGCCGGCGAAACGCAGCAGCGCACTGGCCTGATCTTCGTTTTCCACCGGATGCATACGCGACGGGTCTTGCGGATCCGGCCGCTGTTTGATCACGGTCTGCATATCGCCGGAAACCGCCACGATATCGCCCACCAGGTAGTGCGCCATATTGACGATGTGTGCCGCCAGATCCCCGAGCGCGCCTAACCCGGCGCTGGCGCGGCGGCAGTGCCAGTCGATCGGCGTGCGCGGATCGGCCAGATAATCCTCATTGTGGGTGCCGTAAAAATGCACCACCTCGCCGATTTCGCCGTTGGCGATAATTTCACGCGCCAGTTGGCTGGTGGGGTTTTTCATGTAGTTAAAACCGACCAGCGTTTTCACCCCCTTGGCGCGTGCGGCCTGCACCATCTCCGCCGCGTCGGCGGCATCCAGCGCCAGCGGCTTTTCCGAATACACGTGCTTGCCGTGGCGGATCGCCGCCAGCGCCATCTCTTTGTGCAAGAAATTGGGGGCGCAGATGTCCACCACGTCGATCGCCGGATCGGCCACCAGCTGCCGCCAGTCGCCGGTCGAGCGCGCAAAACCGAATTCGGCGGCGCGCTGCGCCGCTAGCTCGGGCGTCACCTCCGCCAGCATCTCCAGCACCAGTTCCCCCTTGAGGGGGAATACCGTGGCGGCCTGCGCATAGGCGATAGCGTGACAACGCCCGATATAGCCGGTGCCGATTAACCCAACGCGTACCTGTTTCATCATTCTCTCCCGTGACCGAAATCCTGCGTAGAACCAGGCGCCACTCAATGAAACGCCCCGGTTGATAACGGGTTTATATGGAATATAAATTTCAATAACAAGCGCACGGAAAAAGAAAGTTCGGATTCGTGATGTCGTTCATGAAACCTTGACGGGATGATGCAACGAAGAAATCCCGGACACGGCGGGTCGTATCCGGACGAGATAAAATGAACCATTTATTTCATATCACGGTAAACCGTTGGCGCCGTGCCGCACGTAGCCGGGACGTTGCAGCAGGCGCTGCTGATAGTCCGCCAGCGCCGCATAATGCGGCCGCTCGAACGGCGTCATCAACCAACGGTTCAGCGACAACCCCAGCACCACGTCCGCCAGCGTGAAGGCAGCGCCGGCGGCGTAAGGGCCGCGCTGCGCCAGATGTGCGTCCAACAAGCCCATCAGCCGGTTCCATTCGCGCTCGGCGGCGGCCAGGCTGGCGGCATCCTGATAATCCGCATGCCCGCGCACCCGCGACATGAATACATAGCGCCAGGCGCCGTTCAGATCGGTGGCCTGCCAGTCCATCCACATCTCTACCGCCGCCCGCGCGCCGGGCGCCTGCGGCAGCAGATCTTGCCGCCCTTCCCGCCCCGCCAGATAGCGGCAAATGGTGTTCGACTCCCACAGCACCCGCGCGCCGTCGATCAGCACCGGCACCAGGCCGTTGGGATTGAGCGCCAAAAACTCGGGTACCTGCGTGGAGCGAAAGCCGCTGCCCCAGTCCTCCCGTTCCAGCGGCAGCGCCAGCTCATGGCAGGTCCACAACACCTTGCGCACGTTGATCGATGAAGCCTTACCCAATAATTTCAGCATTCGCTTTCCTCACCCTCTCCAGAAAGGCTTATCCCCTTCGCGGCGCGCATCCGCTCGCGTCAGGCCGATATCCGCCAGTTGCCTGTCGTTCAGCAGCAGTAATTCTCTGCGCGTTCTGCGACGCAACAAATACCAACGCCAGCGTGACCAGCCTATCCGTCGCCACGTCGTCATGCCATCAAACAGAGCCATCTTATTATTCCCCCTGATGTTTTCGCCTTGTTGTGATGATGCGCGCCGGGCAAAAAACAATACAGATGCACGTTAGCGCTATTTTTTTCATACAGCTGCATACCAAAATGCGCTGAATGGTTTACTTTTGAGGCATCTGTACCGGTTTTTACGGCATTCAACTCAACGAGAGGCATCTGTATGACACGCTATGCCGCCCTGGCCGCCATTCTTAGCCAGCGCATCCAGCAAGGACTGTATCCGGCCGGCGACCGCTTGCCTTCGGTGCGTGCGCTGAGCCTGGAACACGGCGTCAGCATCAGCACGGTGCAACAAGCCTACCGCCTGCTGGAAGAACAGCGCCTGGTGGAAGCGCGGCCGAAATCGGGCTACTTCGTGCATGCGCAGCGCACGCAGGCCGAGCTGCCCGCCATGACGGCGCCGGTGCAGCGGCCGGTGGACATTTCGCAATGGGAACAGGTGCTGGAACTGGTGCGCAGCCGGCCGCGCGAGGGCCTGATCCAACTGGGGCGCGGCATGCCAAACATCGCCGAGCCGACGATGAAACCGCTGATCGTCGCCTTGAGAAACGCCGCCCGCCACGGCGATTTGCGCAGCCTGTATTACGACAGCATTCAGGGCGTGGCGGCGCTGCGCGAACAGGTCGCGCGCCTGCTGCTGGATTCCGGCTGCCAAATCGGCGCCGATCAGTTGCTGATCACCACCGGCTGTCAGGAAGCGATCTCCGCCGGGCTGCGCGCCGTTTGCCAACCCGGCGATATCGTGGCGGTCGATTCCCCCTGCTTCCACGGCACCATGCAAACGCTGAAGGGATTGGGCATCAAAGCGCTGGAAATCCCCACCGTTCCGCTGACCGGCGTGAGCCTGGCGGCGCTGGAGATGGCGCTGGAACAGTGGCCGGTCAAGGCCGTCCTGCTGACGCCCAACTGCAACAACCCGCTGGGCTACATCATGCCCGACGCCCATAAACAGCGGCTGCTGACGCTGGCGCAGCGCCATGATGCGGCGATCATCGAAGACGATGTTTACGGCGACATCGCCTACCACTACCCGCGGCCTCGCACCATCAAATCGTTCGACGAAGATGGCCGCGTGCTGCTGTGCAGCTCGTTTTCTAAAACGCTGGCGCCGGGGCTGCGCGTGGGCTGGATCGCGCCCGGCCGCTATCTGGAGCGGGTGCTGCACATGAAGTTCATCGGCTCCGGCGCCACCGCCACCCAGCCGCAGCTGGCGATCGCCGAATTCATTCGCGGCGGGCACTATCTGAAGCACCTGCGGCGCATGCGCGCCCGCTACCAGCAAAACCGCGACCGCATGACCGATCTGATCCTGAAATACTTCCCGGCAGGCACCCGCGTCAGCCGGCCGCGCGGCGGTTTTATGCTGTGGATAGAGCTGGATGAAGCGTTCGACACCCTGCGCCTCAACCGTCATCTCGAGCAGCAGGGCGTGCAGATCGCCGTCGGCAGCATCTTTTCCGCCGCCGGCAAATACCGCAACTGCCTGCGCATCAACTATGCGCCGGCGCTGACGCCGGAGATCGAGCAGGCGGTACAGCGGGTCGGCGCCACCATCCAGCGGCTGATGCCGGCCGACAGTTTGGCGCAATCGGATTAAATCTTGACGCGATCGGATTATCGCTGCGCTGCCCGTCGCTCTAAAGTGGCATCACACCCACTCGCAATCAGGAAGGTCATGATGTCTCAGTCACAGGTATGGTTAATCACCGGCAGTTCCCGCGGCCTGGGCCAACAGCTGGCGCAGGCGGTGTTGGCCGCCGGGCACCGTCTGGTCGCCACCGCCCGTCAGCCGCAACAGCTGCAGCCGCTGGTGGAACGCTACGGCGATCGGGTCGCCACGATCGCGCTCGACGTCACCGACGCCGCCGCCGCCGAACGCGCGGTGCGCACGGCGATTGAACGCTTTGGTCGGCTGGACGTGCTGGTCAACAACGCCGGCTACGGCAATATCGCGCCGGTGGAGGAAGCCGATGAAGCCGATTTTCGCGCGCAGCTCGAAACCAACTTCTTCGGCGTGTTCAACGTCACCCGCGCGGCGCTGCCGATATTACGCCGGCAGGGCAGCGGCCATATCATCCAGATCGCCACCATCGGCGCTCGCCTCGGCATTGCCGGCCTCAGCGCCTACCATACCGCCAAGTGGGCGGTCGAAGGGTTCTCCGAATCATTGGCCAAAGAGATGGCCCCCTTCGGCGTCAAGGTGACGATGGTCGAACCCGGCGGCTTCCGCACCGACTGGGCCGGTTCTTCAATGACCATTGCGCCGATCGGCGAAGCCTATCAGCCGACGCTGGGGCCGATGCTGGCCTTCCTGCAGCAGCATAACGGCAGCCAAACCGGCGATCCGGCCAAGGCGGCGCAGGCGATCCTGCAGTTGGCGGCGCTGGAAGCCCCTCCGCTACGCCTGCTGCTCGGCAGCGACGCGGTGCATATGGCGGCGCAGGTGTTGGCAGAACGCCAGGCGGAGGACGCCGCGTTTCGCGCCCTCAGTCTCAGCACCGACCACGACGACAGCTCGCCGGATCACGCCGCCATCGCGGCAGTCGTGACGGGAAAACCCTAAGGAGCCCGCATTGAGCAGCGATCAAATCCCGGTTTCCGGCGCGCTGGCGGTACACCTGGCGGCGCAGGGCGTCGATATCGAGCAGCTCGGCCACCTGGCCGGGCTACCTGCCAGCCTGTTCGGCGCGCGGCGCGACAAGATTAAACTCACCACGCAACAATTCTTCTCTCTTTGGCGCAGTCTGCCACAGCTGACTGACGATCCCGCCTTCGGCCTGCGCCTGGGCGGCGAGGTCCCGCCGGAACACTATGACATTGCGTTGGTCGCCGCGTTGCATTCCGCCACGCTGGGCGAAGCGTTGCAAAAAGTGGCGCGCTATAAACGGCTGGTTTGCCCGGAAGAGCTGATGCTGGAAGAAGACGGCGACAGCATCCGCTTGCATACGCGCTGGACCATGAGCGAAGCCCCTGCGCCGGCGCTGCTGATCGACGCCATGTTCGCCGCCATCACGGCCCTGTGTCGGCGCGGCACCGGCTTGCCCCTGCAGCCGCAGGCGATCGAATTGACCCGGCGGCCGGACGCCGCCTCGCCGCTGGCGCGCTATTTCGGCTGCCCGGTGAAATTCCGCGCCCCGCAGGACGTGCTGGTGTTTGACCGCGCGCTGATAGACCAACCGTTCATCACTTACAATCAGGACATGCTGGCCGTATTGCTGCCGGGGCTGGAGGCGGAGCTGGCCAAATCTCAGTCGGCGCACGATCTGCCCACGCAGGTGATGGCGATCCTCAGCCGCAGCATGCGCGGCCAGCGCCCCAGCGTCAACAGCGTGGCCGCTGAACTCTATCTCAGCCCGCGCACGCTGCAGCGCCGCTTGCAACAGCACGGCTACAGCTACCAGCAATTGTTGGACAAAACCCGCCACCGCACCGCCTGCCGCTTGTTGGCGGACACCGATCTTGAGCCAGGCGAAATCGCCTTTGTGCTGGGATTCGAAGAGCTGAATTCGTTCAGCCGCGCCTTTATTCAGTGGGAAACGCTGACGCCCAGCCGCTGGCGCACGCAGCGCGCCGCCGGCCAGTGGGAGAACAGAGCATGAAAGTGATTATTTTCGGCGCCAGCGGCATGGTGGGTCAGGGCGCGTTGCGGGAATGCCTGCACGATCCGCGCGTCAGCGAAGTGCTCAGCATCGGCCGAAACCCGTTGGCCCAGAACCACGCCAAACTGCGCCAGCTTTCTGTGCCCGATCTGCGTGATCTGTCGGCGCTGGAGCCGCAGCTCGCCGGCTACGACGCCTGCTTCTTCTGCCTGGGGATTTCGTCCTCCGGCCTGAGTGAAGCTGAATATCGCGCGGTGACTTACGATCTGACGCTGGCCGCCGCCCGCCCGTTGGCGACGCTGAATCCGTCGATGGTCTTCGTCTACGTCTCCGGCCTCGGCACCGACAGCAGCGAACGCGGCCGCAGCATGTGGGCCAGGGTCAAGGGCGCCACCGAGAACGCCTTGCTGGCGCTGCCGTTCCACGCGGTGATGTTCCGTCCCGGCGCCATTGTGCCGCTGCACGGCATTCGCTCCAAAACCCGCCTCTACGATCTGGCCTATCGGCTGTTCAAGCCGCTGTGGCTCGGCGCATTGCGGCTGTTTCCCGCCCGGGTAAGCAGCACCGAACGAATCGGGCGGGCGATGCTGGCGGTGGCGCGACGGGAAAGCGCGCTGCGCATCATCGAACCGGCGCAGATCAACCGGCTGGCGGCATCCTGAACAACAGAGTTAACCGCCCTGCCGCCAATACTCCGCCACCCGGCGGCGCAGGTGTTCGATACCCTGCGGATGGTGAATAAACTGCTCCACCGGCATCATCCGCCAACGCTGCCCCTCGTCGCCGAAACGTATGGCGGCGATCTGCGCCGGAGTGATCATCCCGGCCATGAACCAGGTCGGCGGATAGCCGGGCAAAATGCCGGCGTAGCGCCGCCGCCAGACAACCTGACGTTCGGCGATCGCCACGCCGAACTCTTCCCGCGTTTCCCGCTGCACGCACTGCAGCGGCGTTTCGCCGTTTTCCCGCCCGCCGCCGGGCAGATCCCACTGACCGGGCCACGGAATGCCCGGCTTGTCGTCCCGTTGGTAAACCAGCAAGAGACCGTCGCACAGCAGCGCGATCTTGGCCCCGCCAAACGCCTCGTCCGTCATGATTTCTCCGCTCCCGGCCCATCGCCTTTGACTGAACATCATACTTCATCCCCGCGCGGCCTGGTGTATAGTGAAAATCCGTTTTCACAACAGGCGAACAATGACGATGAACTCTCCGTTTCTGGTGACTCCCCAATGGCTTGCGCAACATATCAACGATGAAAATCTGGTCGTTCTCGACGTGCGGATGTCGCCGGTCGGGCTGACGCCGAAAAAAGACATGCTTGCCGAGTTCGAACGCGGCCATATCCCCGGCGCGGTCTATTTTGACATCGACGACGTGGCGGACAAAAACACCGCGCTGCCGCACATGTTGCCGACGGCGGCGGAATTCGCCGCGGCGGCGGGCCAATTGGGCATCAGCGAGCGCGATACCCTGGTGATTTACGATGAGGGCAACCAGTTCTCCGCACCGCGCGGCTGGTGGACTTTCCGCAATTTCGGCGCCGAGCGCGTTTATGTGCTGGATGAAGGGCTGAACGGCTGGACCGCGCTGGGGCAAGCGCTGGAAACCGGCCCGGCGCAGCCTGCCCCGCAGACGTTTAACGCCCGGTTCAACGCCGACGCGGTGGTGGATATGCGGCAAGTGGAGCAAGCGTTAGGCACGCCGGTGCAAATTCTCGACGCGCGCGCCGCGCCGCGCTTTTATGCCGAAGCGCCAGAGCCGCGCCCCGGCCTGCACCGCGGCCATATTCCCGGCAGCATCAACATTCCGTACGGCGAGCTGCTGGAAAACGGCCGCTTCAAATCGTTGGAAGCGCTGCGCCAAACCTTCAGCGACAAGGGGGTGGACATCAACGGCCCAATCATCACCAGCTGCGGCTCCGGCGTGACGGCGGCGGTGCTGGCGTTTGGCCTGCTGTCGCTCGGCGCGCCGCAGGTCAAGTTGTATGACGGCGCCTGGAGCGAATGGGGCCAGCTGAGCGGCAAGCAGCCTATCGCCCAAGATTAAGTTTCGATCCGCTCGACCACGATCTGCGCCAGCCGCTGCACGGCGGCCGAAGGCTGATCCTCGGCGCGGTGCAGCACCACGCCGAGTTGGCCGAGAGCGGGCAGCAGATCGGGGGCCAGCGGCGACAGGCCGGGCGGCAAGCCCGCCGCCGTGCGCACCGTAACGCCCAACCCGGCGCTCACCGCCGCCCACACGCCGTTCAGGCTGCGGCTGCTAAAGGCGATGCGCCAGGGTATGCCGGCGCGATCCAGCGCCTGCGTCGCCGCGCTGCGCATCAGACAGGGCGCGTCGAACATCACCAACGGCAGCGGCTCATCCCCTTCTCGCCAGGGCGCCAGCGCGAAGCCGGGCGACGCAATCCAGTGCAACTGCCGCTGCCCCAGCGCCTGATGAAACGGCGTGCTCAGACCGCCATCCCACGCCAGCGACAGATCCAGCTGGCCTTTCAGCACCCAGTCGATCAGCTCGGCATTACGCGCGATGCGCGCCTCGATCCTCACCTTTGGATTGGCGCGCGCGAAGCTGCCCAACACCTGCGGCAGAAACGTCTCGCCGAAATCCTCCTGCAGCCCCAGCCGCACCGTGCCCTGCAGATCCAGCCCGCGCACCGCGGCGGCGGCTTCGTCATTCAGCTCCAGCAGGCGGCGCGCGTAACCGAGCATGGTCTCCCCCGTCTCGGTCATCACCATGCCGCGCCCGGCCTTGCGCAGGATCGGCGCGCCAACCTGCTGTTCCAGCTTTTTCAGGTGGGCGCTGACCGCCGACGTCGAACGCCCCAGCCGTTCAGCCGCCTTGGCGAAGCTGCCCAACTCGACGCCGGTGACGAAGCTGCGCAAATCCTCGAGATCGAACGTTATTCGCCCCATGCTGACCATCCTGATTTTCTGAACCATCAATCAAAATAATACCGATTTTACTGATAAAGATGGCGTGTCACGCGCTCAGGGTCAATGTCTTTCCGGAGAATCCTTATACTCGCGATGCAATACCGTTCTACCCTGCCCGCCGGTTCCGCCCCTCTGTCCGCTCCCTTTGACCACACTGCGCCGCGGGTTGACAGCTCAATGTGATATTGATAATCATTATCAATATTGCATATTCATTTGCGGCTCGCGGGATGCGGGCCGGTCTCCGGGGTCAACCGTCATGTCGTCATCACCAATCACACCTTACGCCACCACCTGCTGCATCGTGGGAGGCGGCCCCGCCGGGCTGATGCTCGGCTATCTGCTGGCGCGGGCGGGGATCGACGTGACGGTGCTGGAGAAGCACGCCGATTTCCTGCGCGATTTTCGCGGTGACACCATTCACCCGTCGACGCTGGAAGTCATGCATCAACTGGGCCTGCTCGACGAACTGCTGACGCTGCCGCATCAGCGCGCGGAATCTCTGCATGCCGAAGTCGCCGGGCGCGACATCAAGCTAGCGGATTTCACCCGCCTGCCGACGCGCTGCAAATTTATCGCCTTTATGCCGCAGTGGGAGTTCCTCAACTTTTTGGCCCAGCAGGCCGCCGGCTTCCCCAACTTCAGGCTGCTGACCTCAACGCAGGTTCACCAGCTGCTGTACGACCGCGGCCAGGTGTGCGGCGTGCTGGCCGACACGCCGGAAGGCCCGATCCGCGTGCGCAGCCAGTTGGTGATCGGCACCGACGGCCGCAACTCGGTGGTGCGCGAACAGGCGGCGCTCAGCAGCCGCTCCTTCGGCGCGCCGCGCGACGTATTGTGGATGAAGCTCAGCAAGCAGCCGGGCGATCCGGCCTGGTCGATGGGCCATACCGGGCCGAAACAGAACTTCATCATGATCGATCGCGGCGACTACTGGCAGTGCGGTTACTCGATCGACAAAGGCAGCTTCGATGCGATCCGCCGCAGCGGGCTGGAGAAATTTTTGCTGCACCTCGCCGAGGTGGCGCCGTTCCAGGACGATCGCCTGCAGGAGATCGTCGAGTGGGATCAGGTAAAACTGCTGAGCATTCGCATCGATCGTCTGGATCGCTGGGCCAAACCGGGGGTGCTGTGCATCGGCGACGCCGCGCACGCCATGTCGCCGATCGGCGGCGTGGGCGTCAACCTGGCGATTCAGGACGCGGTGGCCGCCGCCAACGCCCTGATCCCGCCGCTGCGCCAGCATCGGCTGCAGCTGAAGCATCTGCTGAGCGTGCAGCGCCGGCGCGAATTCCCCACTCGCGCCATCCAGTTTTTGCAGATCAAAATGAGCCAGCGCAAGCCGGGTCAGCGCCGCGCCGCTGGCGGTTCGCGCCTGATCGCCCGCGTCGGCAACAGCCGCTGGCTGCCGCGCCTGTTCGGCCGCATCATCGGCCTGGGTTTTCGCCGTGAAACGCCGCGGCATCTGTCCAACGAAACCTGCCCGCCGGAATAACATTGGTGATTTTTTCATCGCGCCGTATAATGATTAAATCGAACGATTTAATTAACTGGAGCGATTAAATGTACGCACTCAGCGCGAACGAGGCCAAAACCCAATTCGGCGATTTGCTGCTCAAGGCGCAGCGTGAACCGGTGCAAATCAATCGCAACGGCAAACCGGTCGCCGTCGTCATGTCGGTAGAAGATTACCAGGCGCTGGAAGATCTCAAATTACGCGCACTGCAGCAAAAAATCGCGCAGGCCACCGCCGAGGAAGACGCCGGTAAGGCGGTAGACGGCGATGCCTTCTTCAACCGTATGCTCACCGATGAAACAGACTGAGATGCCCGCGTTTCGCCTCACCCCGCAGGCCCAACAAGATCTGCTGGCTATTCGTCATTTCACCATCGAACACTGGGGCCAAGCGCAATCTCGCCGCTATCTTGAGCAGTTGAGAGAGGTCATGCATCATTTGGCAGATATGCCGGAAGCGGGTAAAGCTCACTTCCACGATCTGGGCGAAGCGATACGCAGTTTTCCTTACGCCAGCCATAGGATCTACTACCGCAGCCGCCCTGCCGGCATCACCGTTCTCGCCATTCTGCATCAGGCGATGGTGCCCCACCGGCATCTGGAACAACGGCTGTAATTCTTCTTACTCAAAGGGGCACAGATGTTCACCGTCCGTCAGGCATTGGTAGAAGATTTAACCCAGGTGCGCGATATCGGCATCCGCACCTATCGCGCCCACTTCGGTGAGCTGTGGCGCTACCCGCACGAGCTGGAGGCCTTTCTGGCGGAGGATTTTTCCGTCTCCGCGCTGGAACGGACGCTGCGCGATCCCGACGTATGCTGGCTGTTGGCCCATGAGGATGACGCCCTCGTCGGCTATGCGCGGGTGAACTTCGACAGCCTGCTGGCACCAACCGAACAAATCGGCGCAGAGCTGCAGAAAATCTATTTCCTGCCGGGCCATGCCGGCAACGGCTATGGCCAGCGCCTGTTCGAACAGGTGCAGCAGCGGGCTATCGACCGTCGGCAAAAAACGCTGTGGCTGGAAGTGCTGCAACGCAACACCCGCGCCCAACGTTTTTATCAGCGTCAAGGATTGAGCATGTGTGGCGAGACCTGCTACACCAGCGCCCAGGGCTCGATAGGCATCTGGTATATGAGCAAGGCGCTGTAACCGCGCCCCACTCGCCGTCGTTAGCGCGGCTCCCGCTGCAGCATCAGAAACAGCAAGGCAAACGCATTGGGCACCAGGTAGATCAGCGCCCCCAGCTGCACCGCCAGCGGGTTCTCTTTGGCCTGCCAGGCCATAAACCAGTCGCCGGCGACCACCATAAAGCCGACGCCCCACACCGTTATCGCGCAAAGCGCCCCCAGCATCGCCCAGGCTTTGCCCTTGGCGAAGGCGGCGTAAGGGCCTTTCAATCGCCCGATCATCAGCGCCACGCCCGCCGCCGCGAATAGGCCGGCCAGCGTTTCCAGCGCGGTGATGACCGCCAACCCCAACATGCAGGCCCAGTCGGCGCTGATCGCGCGCCACATCAGCCCCGGCGTTTGATAAGTATCCTGCATGGCGAGCAGCGGCCCCACCGCATTGCGCGCGGTGCCGGCGAAATCCGCCGTATTGTTCAACAGGCTAAACAGCCCCCACAGGGCCGGAAACAGGGACAGGACGATACAACCGAGGCGTGACACAGTGATTTCGTTCATGGTTATCCTTAATGAATAAACGGGTGGCTCCCGTCCTCATGACGGGACCGCTATTGAGATCCTGATAGTTTGACGTGCACAATGTAAGAACTAATCTTACAATGACGCAGCATAGCCGAAAGTGAGGAGGAACAATGGGCAGAACACTAACGGTAGATCTGGGTGACGAACTGCGTAGCTTCGTCGAAGACCTGGTGGCCAGCGGCGATTACCGCACGCCCAGCGAAGTCATCCGCGAATCCGTGCGCACTTTGCGCGAACGTACCGCCGCCTCAAAACTGGAAGAGCTTAGGCGCTTGATCGCCGAAGGAGAGAACAGCGGCGAAGCCGTCGAATGGGATCGTGATGTGTTCATGGAAAGAATACGGAGCAAAGCAAAAGGATGCGCAGGAGAGTAACCGTTCGTCCAAAAGCGTTGGACGATATGGAAGAGATCTATTTTTACGAGTTGGCGCACTTTGGCTTGCAGGTGGCGGAAGATTATCTGCGCCGCCTGCATCAGGCTTTCGATAACCTTGGCCACCACCAACTCGGCAAAAACATCGATGCAATCGGCCCCGGCCTATGGGTATTGCCCGTCACCGACCACCTGATTTATTTTCGACAGCACAAGCGGGAGGTGAATATCATCAGAGTGCTGCATCATTCCCGCGATCCACTCAGCCAATCCTTTTTCAGCTGACCCAACGTTAAATCGCCACCAGCGCGCGGACGCCGTCCTGTTCCATAGCGCTGCCGGCGCCGCGCTGCACGATGCTGCCGCGCGACATCACCAGATAGCTGTCCGCCAGATCGGCGGCAAAATCATAGAACTGCTCCACCAGCAGGATTGCCATATCGCCCCGCGCCGCCAGCTGTTTGATCACCGCGCCGATCTCCTTGATCACCGAAGGTTGGATCCCTTCCGTCGGTTCGTCGAGGATCAACAGCTGCGGTCGGCAGGCCAGCGCCCGGCCGATCGCCAGCTGCTGTTGCTGCCCGCCGGAAAGATCGCCGCCGCGCCGATCCTTCATTTGCCGCAGCACCGGAAACAGGTCATAGATCGGATCCGGCACCGCGCGCGCGTCGGCGCCGGAAAAACGCGCCAGCCCCATCAGCAGATTTTCCTCCACCGTCAGGCGCGGAAAAATCTCCCGCCCCTGCGGCACATAGGCGATGCCCGCCTGCACCCGCTGATGCGGCTTTTTGCCGGTAATGGTTTCGCCCCGCCAACAAACGCTGCCGCTGCGTGCCGGGATCAGCCCCATCAGGCATTTCAGCAGCGTGGTCTTGCCCACGCCGTTGCGCCCCAGCAGGCAGGTCACTTCGCCGATGCGCGCCTCGAACGACAGGCCGCGCAAAATGTGGCTGCCGCCGTAATACTGATTCAATTCTTCTACCTGCAGCATGATTACGCCTCCTCAGCGCCCCAGATATACCTCAATCACCCGTTCATCGGCCTGCACCTGCGCCAGCGATCCTTCCGCCAGCACCTGCCCCTGATGCAGCACCGTCACGCGATCGGCGATGGTTTCCACAAACCCCATGTCGTGCTCCACCACCATCAGCGAATGCTTGCCCGCCAGCTCGCGGAACAGTTCGGCGGTGTAGTCGGTTTCAGCGTCGGTCATGCCGGCCGCCGGCTCGTCGAGCAGCAGCAGATGCGGTTCCTGCACCAGCAGCATGCCGATCTCGAGAAACTGTTTCTGCCCGTGGGACAGCAGCCCGGCGGGCCGGTGGCGCTCATGCCCCAGCCGCAGGGTCTTCAGCATCTCGTCGATGCGGTCGCGCTGTTCGCTGCTTAAACGGGCGCGCAGGCAGGCCCATACCGACTTGCGGGTTTTCTGGGCGATCTCCAGATTTTCGAACACCGTCAGCGCCTCGAACACCGTCGGTTTTTGAAACTTGCGGCCGATGCCGGCATGGGCGATCTGCATCGGCGCCAGCCGGGTCAGATCGACGGTCTGGTCGTAAAACACCCTGCCGCTGTCCGGCCGGGTTTTGCCGGTGATCACATCCATCAGCGTGGTCTTGCCGGCGCCGTTGGGGCCGATCACGCAGCGCAGTTCGCCGACGCCAATGCGCAGCGACAGATCGGTCAGCGCACGAAAACCGTCGAAGCTGACGTTGACATTGTCGAGCTGCAGCACCGGATCGGTTTGCTGCCGGTATTTGTCCGCCGGCAGCGGATGGGTAAACAGTTCGTCGGTCACTTGCATCGCCTTCATGAGTTTTTCCTCCGGCGCAGCAGGCCAATCACTCCTTTCGGGAGAAACAGCGTGACGACAATAAACATCAGGCCGAGGAAAAACTGCCAGTATTCGGGAATGGCCATGGTGAACCAGCTCTTGGCGCCGTTGACGATGCCGGCGCCGAGCAGCGGCCCCACCAGCGTGCCGCGCCCGCCGAGGGCGACCCAAATGGCGGCCTCGATCGAGTTGGTCGGCGACATTTCGCCGGGGTTGATGATGCCGACCTGCGGCACATAGAGCGCGCCGGCCAGCCCGCACAGCACCGCCGACAGCGTCCAGACGAACAGCTTGAAGCCTTTCGGATCGTAGCCGCAGAAGGTCAGGCGGTTTTCCGCATCGCGCACCGCGGTCAGCACCCGGCCGAATTTGCTGCGCGCCAGCGCAAAGCCGATGGCCAGGCTGGCGGCCAGCAGCAGCACCGTCGCCAGGAACAGCGCCACCCGCGTGCCGGCGGCGGTGATGGGAAAGCCGAGCAGCGTGGTGAAACCGGTAAAGCCGTTATTGCCGCCGAAACCGGTCTCGTTGCGAAAGAACAGCAGCATGCCGGCATAGGTCAGCGCCTGGGTCATGATCGAGAAGTACACCCCTTTGATTTTCGAGCGAAAGGCGAAGTAGCCGAACAGGAAGGCCAGCAGGCCCGGCACCAGCACGATCAGGCACAGCGCCCAGGCGAAATGCTGGGTGCCGCTCCAGAACCACGGCAGCTCATTCCAGGAGAGGAACGCCATAAATGCCGGCAGCCCGTCGCCCGCCGCCTGCCGCATCAGGTACATGCCCATGGCGTAGCCGCCAAGCGCGAAGAATAGCCCGTGGCCGAGCGACAGCAGCCCGGCATAGCCCCACACCAGATCGAGCGCCACCGCCACCACCGCGTAGCACAGGATCTTGCCCGCCAGCGTCAGGGTATAGGTGGACACCGCCAGCGGATGATCCGCCGGCAACAGCGTCAAGAACGGCATCACCAACAGCGCCAGCAACGCCAGCGCGCCGATGCTCAACGCCAGCCGGGGCGCTTTCTGCACGCCGGTTACGGTCAATGGTTGGCTCATCAGTCAATCACCCTGCCCTTGAGGGCGAACAGCCCCTGCGGACGCTTTTGAATAAACAGAACGATCAGCACCAGGATCAGGATCTTGCCCAGCACGGCGCCGATCTGCGGCTCGAGGATCTTATTGACGATGCCGAGGCCAAAGGCCGCCGCCACCGTCCCCGCCAGCTGGCCGACGCCGCCGAGCACCACCACCAGGAACGAGTCGATAATGTAACCTTGCCCCAGCTCCGGCCCGACGTTGCCCAACTGCGACAGCGCCACCCCGCCGAGCCCGGCGATGCCGGATCCCAGCCCGAAGGCCAGCATGTCCACCCGGCCGGTGGGCACGCCGCAGCAGGCGGCCATCGCGCGGTTTTGCGTCACCGCGCGCACGTTCATGCCGAGCCGGGTCTTGTTCAGCAACAGCCAGGTCAACGCCAGCACCAGCAGCACGAACGCGATCACCGCGATGCGGTTCCACGGCAACACCAGATTCGGCAACAGCTGCACGCCACCCGACAGCCACGCCGGGTTGGCGACCTCGACGTTCTGCGCGCCGAACAGCACCCGCACCAGTTGGATCAGCACCAGGCTGATGCCCCAGGTGGCCAGCAGGGTTTCCAGCGGCCGGCCGTACAGGTGGCGGATCACCGTACGCTCAAGCGTCATGCCAATCCCGGCGGTGATGGCGAACGCCACCGGCAGCGCCGCCAGCGGATATAGCGCCAGCCACTGCGGCGCAAACTGTTGAAACAGCCCCTGCACCAGATAGGCGGAATAGGCGCCGAGCATCAGCATTTCTCCGTGCGCCATATTGATGACGCCGAGCAGGCCGTAGGTGATCGCCAGGCCAAGCGCCGCCAGCAGCAAGATCGAGCCGAGTGACAGGCCGCTGAACGCCTGGCCGAGCAGATCGCCGATCATCAGGCGGTGCTGCACGCGCTGCAGGCTGCGCTGCGCCTCGGCGCGCACCGCGGCGTCCGGCTCATTGGCCGCGTCGATCAAGGCTTGCAGCCGCGCGCGGGTTTCCGGCTCGCCCGATTCCCCCAGCAGCCGCACCGCATTGAAGCGCACCTGCGGGCTGGCGTCGGTCAATTGCAGGTTCGCCAGCGCAATGCTCAGCGCGTCGCGTACCTGCGGGTCTTTCTCCTGCGCCAGCCGCCGGGTCAACAGCGGCAACTGCTCGCCCTGCGCCTCGCGCTGCAGCGCGGTCGCCGCCTGCAGCCGCACCGCCGCGTCCGCACTGACCAACCGCTGCGCCGACAACGCGTTGGCGATTAGAATGCGCAGCCGGTTGTTCAGCCACACCTTCTTCGGCTCGCCAACCGGGGCCGCCTCACCTTCAAGCGGCAGATAGCGGTCACCCTGGCGGATAAAGGCGCGTTTCGCCTCGTCGATCGCCACGGTTTCCTGCTGCAGCCCCTGCAGCAACGGCAGACGCGCAGGATCCGGCTCGGCCGCCCACGCCTGCAGCAGTTTGGCCTGCTGCGCGCGAGTGGCCGCCGCGAACTCATCGGCCGGCCCGGCCTGCGCCAGCAAGGGCCAGGCGCACAACAGCCACAGCCCGGCGCGCAGAGAGGATAAAAACGGAGATTGCATCAGCTGCCTCTTCTGTTGGGCCGGCGCGCGTCGAGCCGCGCCGGCGCTGAGTGACGTTACTTGCCGCCTTTCACCGGGTAATCCGGTTTTTTGTCGTTGCCGGCGATATACGGACTCCACGGCTGCGCGCGCACCGGCGCCTCGGTCTGCCACACTACGTTGAACTGGCCGTTGCCCTCGATCTCGCCGATCATCACCGGCTTGTGCAGGTGGTGATTGGTCTTGTCCATGGTCAGCGTGAAGCCCGACGGCGCGGCGAAGGTTTGCCCGGCCATCGCCGCGCGCACCTTATCGACGTCAGTGGTGCCGGCCTTTTCCACCGCCTGCGCCCACATGTGGAGGCCGACGTAGGTGGCCTCCATGGGATCGTTGGTGACCGCAGTGGCGTAATTCGGCAGATTATGCGCCTTGGCGTAGGCCTTCCACTGACTGACAAACTGTTTGTTGGTCGGGTTATCCAGCGATTCGAAGTAGTTCCAGGCCGCCAGATTGCCCACCAGCGGCTTGGTGTCGATGCCGCGCAGCTCCTCCTCGCCGACCGAGAAGGCGATCACCGGCACGTCGGTGGCCTTGACGCCCTGGTTGGCGAGTTCTTTGTAGAACGGCACGTTGGAATCGCCGTTGATGGTGGAGATCACCGCGGTGTTGCCGCCGGCGGCGAACTTCTTGATGTTGGCGACGATGGTCTGGTAATCGCTATAGCCGAACGGCGTATAGACTTCTTCGATATCCTTGTCCTGCACGCCTTTGCTGTGCAGGAAGGCGCGCAGGATCTTGTTGGTGGTGCGCGGATAGACGTAATCGGTGCCCAACAGGAAGAAGCGCTTAGCGCCGCCACCGTCCTCGCTCAGCAGGTATTCCACCGCCGGGATCGCCTGCTGGTTCGGCGCCGCGCCGGTGTAGAACACGTTCGGCGACATCTCTTCGCCTTCGTATTGCACCGGATAGAACAACAGTCCGTTCAGCTCCTCAAACACCGGCAGCACCGACTTGCGCGACACCGAAGTCCAGCAGCCAAACACCGCCGCCACCTTGTCCTGGCTCAGCAGCTGGCGCGCCTTTTCGGCGAACAGCGGCCAGTTGGAGGCCGGATCCACCACCACCGGCTCCAGCTTTTTGCCGAGCACCCCACCTTTGGCGTTGATCTCGTCGATGGTCATCAGCGCCACATCCTTCAGCGGCGTCTCGGAAATCGCCATGGTGCCGGAGAGCGAACTCAGAATGCCGACCTTGATGGTGTCGGCGGCCTGCGCGCTCCAGGCCAGGCCCAGGCCGACAGCGGCGGCGGACAGCGCAAAAGCTTTGATAAAACGACGACGTTGCATAGTTCAAACTCCTGATGTGTGTGAAATCAAAATCGTTACGCCGAGCGCGCAGGCTGCTGAGCCCGCGCCTGGTGCAACATGTGCAGCGTTATTTTTCGTACCTCTGCCTTGCTGACGGCGATATGCTCGCTAAGCAGCGTTTGCGCCGCCCCGCTTTGCCGCCGCAGGATCGCCTGCAAAATGGCGGCGTGCTCACGGTAGGTGGCGTCCACCCGCGCCTGCTGGGTGAAATCCAGCCGGCGAATGATGCGGATCTTTTCGGTCAGCTCACGGTGAATGCGCGCCATTTCGCCGTTGCCCGCCGCGGCCACCAACGCCTGATGAAACTGCTCATCGTGCTGCGACACCGCCTTGCCGTCCGCCAGACGCGGCGCTTCGGTCCAAAAACGGCTCAGCGCCGCCAGCGCGTCCGGCGTTTTCCCGGCCGGGCGTTCGCACAGCCGTTTCACCGCCTCTTGTTCCAGCACGATGCGCAGGTCGTACAGCTCCTCGAAGTAGGCGAAATCGAACGGCCGCACCTGCCAGCCGCTGCGAAACAGCACCTCGACATAGCCTTCGCGCTCCAGCCGAAACAGCGCCTGACGCACCGGCGTGCGGCTGGCCGCCATGCGCTGCGCCACGTCGCTTTCGCTGAAGCGATCGCCCGGCAGCAGGCGAAACTCGAAGATGTCGGCCTTGAGCTGCAGATAAATGCGCTCCGCCAGCCCCTCCGGGCGCGCCTTGTGCTCTCCGTTGGTGATTTGCATCATCGCTCCTCCGTTCAGACCGCCTTTTCCAGCCACAGCAGGGCGTCGCCCGGCCCGACCGGCCGCCCCTGCCGGCAGCTGATGCGTTTAACGATCCCGGCGCGCGGCGCGGTGACCGCCAGCTCCATTTTCATCGCCTCGACCACGATCAGCGGCTGCCCGGCCGCCACCGCCTGCCCCGGTTCCACCAGGATCTTCCACACGCTGCCGTTCAGATCGGCGCTGACCAGATCGCCGTCGATGGCGTCTTCTTCCTCCGGCGGCAACAGCTGCGCCTCGGCCTCGTCGTCATCGCTGCGCCAGCGCGCCACTTCGGCGCTGAACGCCTGCTGCTGGCGATGCTGGAAGTCGGCGATCGCCTCGGCGTTGTCGGCCAGGAAACGGGTGTAGGCGGCGAAGTCGAACTCGCTCTCTTCGATGCGCACCTGCATGCGCCCTTCACGGAACGCTTCGCGCTGCTCGTCCAACTCTTGCTCGCTGACCGGGTAGAAGCGCACCTGATCGAAGAAGCGCAGCAGCCAGGGCTCACCGGCGGTGAACTGCGGGTTTTTGAGAAACTTGTTCCAGATCGGCAGCGTGCGCCCCACCAGCTGGTAACCGCCCGGCGAGTCCATGCCGTAGATGCACATGTACATGCCGCCGATGCCGACCGTCCCTTCGGCGGTATGGGTGCGCGCCGGGTTGTATTTGGAGCTCAGCAGGCGATGGCGCGGATCGAGCGGCACCGCGCAGGGCGCGCCGAGGTAGACGTCGCCCAGCCCGAGGATCAGGTAGCTGGCGTCGAACAGAATGTCGCGCACCTGCTCGCGTCGGCTCAGGCCATTGATGCGCTGAATGAAATCGACGTTGTTCGGCAGCCAGGGCGCCGAGGCGCGCACCGTCTGTTGATAGCGATCCACCGCCCCCAGCGTGGCCGAATCCTCAAACGCCATCGGCAGCCACACGGTGCGCGTCGGCACCTTCAGGCGGCTGACGTCCCCCAGCGCCCGTTCGCGCGCCAGCAGGCGCTGCAGCAGGTCGGCCTGGCCAATCTGCCGGCTGTCGTAGCGGATCTGCAGCGAACGCACGCCCGGCGCCAGCTCCGCCACGCCCGGTATCGCCTCCTCACGCAGCGACTGCATCAGCAGATGAATGCGCAGCCGCAGCGCCAGATCGAGCACGTTGTCGCCGTACTCCATCAGGATGTAGCCGTCCCCCGCCTGGCGATACGCCACCGCCGGGCGCCCTTCCGCCGCCGGCAGCGCCGCCAGCACCGCGGCGGAAACGGTCTCCGCCGGGGCCAGATCCGGCGGCGGCAGGGTGATGGCCTTCACCGCCGCCAGCGCTTCGATGCTGCCGAGCTGCGCCTGCTCCAGCGACTGCGCCTGCCGGAAGCCGATCGGATGGAAACGGATGCGGTCGCCCGGCTTCACCTGCCCCACTTTCCACAGTTCGGCCTTGGCGATGGTCACCGGACAGACGAAGCCGCCGAGGCTCGGCCCGTCGCGGGTCAGGATCACCGGGAAGTCGCCGGTGAAGTTGATGGCGCCGATGGCGTACTCGCAATCGTGCACGTTGGAAGGATGCAAACCGGCCTCGCCGCCGTCCTCCCGCGCCCACTCGGGCTTCGGCCCCGCCAGGCGCACCCCGAGGCGGTTGGAGTTGTAATGCACCTGCCAGTCGGTGGCGAAAAAGGCCTCTATCGATTCAGCGGTGAAAAAGTCCGGCGCGCCGTGCGGCCCGTACAGCACGCCGATGTGCCACTGGTCGCCGTAGTGCGGGATCAGGCTGTCGTCCATCGCCTGCGGCGCGGCGATCGGCGCCGGGGTGGTGCTGGCCGCCAGCGCCGGTTGGGCGATCGCCAACATGTCCGCCACCCGCAAGGTGCGCCCGGCGTGGCCGCCGAACTGGCCCAGCGCGAAGGTGGAGCGGCTGCCGAGATATACCGGCACGTCGAAGCCGTTACGTACCGCCAGATAGGTGCGGCAACCTTGCGTAGCACGGCCCAGCGTCAATACCTGCCCGGCCCGCACCGCGATCGGCCGCCAATACGCAACCGCCTCGCCGTCCAGATCGGCCGGGCAGCTGGCGCCCGTCAGCGCGATGGTGGCGTCGCAGTGAAAGCGCAGCGTCGGCCCCTGCAGGGTAAACTCCAGCCCGGCCGCCGCCGGGTGGTTGCCGACGATGCGGTTGGCCAGCCGAAACGCGAAGTCGTCCATCGGGCCGGACGGCGGCACGCCGATGTCCCAATAGCCGAGGCGGCCGGGATAATCCTGCACGCTGCTGTAGGTGCCGGGTTGCAGCACTTCGAGGCAGTGCGACTGGAAACGCACATCGTCCAGCAGGCGCGTCCAGACGTCGCCGCGCTGAAATTGCGGCGTGGCGATCACCTGCCGCAGATAGTCGAGGTTGGTGGCGATGCCGTGCAAACGGGTCGCCGCCAGCGCCGCGCGCAATTTTTCCAGCGCCTGCGCCCGATCGGCGCCGTGCACGATCAGCTTGGCGATCATCGGATCGTAAAACGCCGACACTTCGCTGCCGGTCGCCACCCAACCGTCGAGGCGCACGTCGTCAGGGAAATGCACCTCGGTCAGTACGCCGGGGCTGGGCTGGAAGTTTTTCAGCGGATCTTCGGCGTAGAGGCGCACTTCGATCGCCGCGCCCTGCGGCGCGCGTTGCAACGTCGCCCAATCCAGCGCGTCGCCCGCCGCCACCTGCAGCATGCATGCGATCAGATCCAGGCCGGTGACCATTTCGGTGACCGGGTGCTCGACCTGTAAGCGGGTGTTCACTTCCAGGAAATAAAACTCGTCGCGCGCGGCGTCATAGATAAACTCTACGGTGCCGGCGCTGCGGTAATTCACCGACTCGCCCAGCGCCACCGCCGCCCGGTGCAGCGCCTGGCGGGTCGCCGCCGGCAGATGCGGCGCCGGGGTTTCCTCCACCACCTTTTGGTTACGCCGCTGCAGCGAACAGTCGCGCTCGCCGAGCGCCGCCACCCGCCCCTGGCCGTCGCCGAAAATCTGCACCTCGACGTGGCGCGCCCGATCGACGAAGCGTTCGATAAAGGCGCCGGCGTCGCGGAAGAACTGCTCTCCCAGCCGTTTGACGCTGTCGTACGCGTCGCGCAGCGCCGCCTCGTCGTCACAGCGCGTCAGGCCGATGCCGCCGCCGCCGGCGGTGCTTTTCAGCATCACCGGGTAGCCGATGCGCGCGGCGGCGGCAACCGCCTGCTCAACGCTCTCCAGCAAGCCGGTGCCCGGCGTCATCGGCACCCCGGCCAACGCCGCCAGCTCGCGCGCCCGGTGCTTGAGGCCGAACTCGCGCATCTGCGCCGCCGTCGGGCCGATAAAGGCGATGCCCGCCGCCTCGCAGGCGTCGGCAAACTCGGCGCTCTCGGACAAAAAGCCGTAGCCGGGGTAGATCGCCTGCGCGCCGGTGGCCGCTGCGGCCGCGAGGATCTTGTCGATGCGCAGGTAACTGTCGGCGGCCTTGTCGCCGCCGAGCGCCACCGCCCTGTCGGCCTCGGTGACGTGCGGCGCATTGCGGTCGGCGTCGGAGTAGACCGCCACGCTGGTGACGCCCAGGCGTTTCAGGGTGCGAATGGCGCGGCAGGCGATTTCGCCGCGGTTAGCGATAAGTACGGTAGTAAACATGTTCATGCCCCCTTAACGCTGGCGAGATAGTCGCGCCAGCCGCCAAACTCAGTGATATCCGTCGCGTCTTCCAGCGCCCAGGCTTCGCAGATAAACCCCTTCACCCGCCGGCCGTCCGCCAGCAGCAGCGTGCCGATGCCCAATGGCGCCGGAATTTCCGCCACAAACTCGCCGAAACGCGCCAGCGGGATGTCCCACAGCTCAACGCGGATCGCCGCGCCCTGCGCCACGCGCGCCAACCCTGGCTTCGGCGGATCGGTATCGGCCAGCGCGTAGAGGCGATAACAGGGGGCGGTGACGGTTTGCTCCACCTGCACCGCGTCACGCTGCGTCAGCTGGACGTTGAGCGGCATACCGCTAAGGTGAGCGCCCACTACCGCCAGACGCACGTGCCCTTTGGACGGCGCCGGCGCAGGCTGCGGCGGCAATGCCCGGCCGATGGCCCCGAGCGGCAAGGCGCTTTGCCGTTGCCAACGCAGGCCAAACGCCGCCAGCGCCCGGTCATGCCAGGCGGGCGCAATCAGGGTGATGCCCGCCGGCAGCCCGTCTTCGCGCAGCGGCCCCGGCAGCGCCAGCGCGCTCAGATCGGCCAGGTTGGTGAAATTGGTGTAAGTGCCGAATTGCGAATTGAACAGCACCGGCTCTTGCGCCATCTCCGCCAGGGTGCGGATAGTGGGCGCGGTCGGCACCACCAGCGCGTCGAACGGCGCCAGCCGCTGGGCGATCTGCCGCGCCAATTCGGCGCGCAGGTATTCTGCTTTGTAGGCGTCGCAGGCGCTGTAGCCCAGGCCGTTACCAACGATGCCGCGCACCACCGGATCGATAGCCTGCGGGTTCGCTTCCAGCACCTGCTCAATCGCTACCGTGCGCTCCGCTACCCAGGGGCCGTAATACAGCTGTTCCGCCAGAGTGCGAAACGGCGCGAAATCGAGGGGTTCCAGCGTGGCGCCGCCCGCCTGCAGCTGCGCCAGCGCTCGGTGAAACGCCCGCTCGGCCTGCACGTCGCCGAAAAACTCCAGCTGGGCGGGAACGGCGAAACGCGGCGCGGCGGGGATATCCGCCGGCGCGGTATACAGATCGGGGCGGGAATACGGGTCTGCCGCGTCAAAGCCGCTCGCCAGCTCCGCCACCTGCGCGGCATCGGCCACCGTCAACGCGAAGACCGACACCGTATCGTTCAACCGGCAGGCCGGCACCACGCCGCGGTTGGACAATCGCCCTTTGGTCGGCTTCAGCCCGACGATGTTGTTGAACCCGGCGGGCACGCGCCCCGAACCGGCGGTATCGGTGCCGAGCGCGAACGGCACCAGGCCGCGCGCCACCACCGAAGCGGAGCCGGAGCTGGAACCGCCGCTGACGTAGCGGCTGTCGAAGCTGTTGACCACCGCGCCGTAAGGTGAGCGGGTGCCCACCAACCCGGTAGCGAACTGGTCGAGGTTGGTTTTACCGAGGGCGATCGCCCCGGCGGCGCGCAGGTGGGCGACCACGGTGGCGTCCGCCGCGGCCTGATAAGTGAACGCCGGGCAGGCGGCGCTGGTCGGCCAGCCGCCGACGTCGATATTGTCTTTGATGGCGAAGGGCACGCCGAACAGCGGCAGGCGGCTGAGATCGCCTGCGACCACCTCGAGCCTCTGCGCCAGCTGCCGATACTGCTGCTCGCGCTGCGCCGGCGTAGCGAGATACAGCCAGGCGTTATCGTCTGGGTTCAGCCCGGCGACCAGCGTTTCGATCGTCGCACTGACGCAGGCGAGGCGCTCGCCCGCCGGACGGGTTTGATAATGGTGCTGCCATTCACTGAGGGTAAAACCGCACGCTACAACAGATTCGCTCATCGACTGAATTCCATCTGGTACACAAGATGGGATCCAACAGAGCAACCGGCGTGCCAATTTTTAATCTCATGATTTCAATAAATTATAATTAAAACTTATGACGATGGCAGCAAACGGGCTGCACCAGCGGCGCGCAGCGGGAGAACAAAAAGAGTGCAATGGCGGGATGACGCAGAGGAAAAAACGGGGCGGCGACACTCGCCGCCCCGGAAGGATGATATGGATAGGTCAGCCATCAGCCGCAAGTTCAGTACCTACCATGTGGTGAGCGCCACCCTTCTCCAGGTATTGGCCGCCGTGCAAACATAAAAGAATGCGGAGTCTGCCGACCATTGGCCTATTTTACCGGGCGCAACGGCCGAAGCGGGGACAGCAACTCTGACACCTACAGGATCTCCGTTCACGTTCGCTGAATCATAAATATTCAACACTTTTATGTGGCCGGAGGAGAATTGGTTATTCGGCCCACCAATAGGATAAGCGCCGTTACCGGCCGGATAGATGCCATTATCCGCAACCGTTAACTGCTTGGTGTACAACCCGCTCCATTTGAATGAAGGTTGCCCTAAGGCGGTCGCGATATCCTTCTGCGGCGAAAAATCCGCCGGGGAGATGGATACGCCGCTGCTGGTCGTATTGTTATTAGCGCCAAGCGTAAACTTAGGTGAAAAACTAATTAAAGAAGCCCCGTCCTGAGCCAACCTGACGCCCGGTTCAAACCCCTGAAGGTTATTGCCTGGAGAAATACCGCCAAAGTAATGATAGTTGGTACTTCCCCCTTTGGCGGCATAGAACAGGTTATCGGAGTCGCCCTTGATGCCATGGAAAATCGCCGGATAAGCGCCATTACTGGCCCTGTCCGCCAAGGACCACGGAAGCTGCCTCGGGGTCATATCAGCGATTGCCGCGTTGGCGAATCTTGTCGTATTGCTCATCATGTTATCAAACACAAATGCCGCCGCAATGCCGTTTACCGGCTCTGCCGCCACATTGTAAGTGGTAGTACTCACGTTATAGAAACCGCCTCGACATTCAAAAGTGCTTCCATCACTCTGAAGAATGGTTTCACCTTCGCAAGTAAACTGCCCCAGGATGTTATCGGTGTTGGTCCGGGTGAGTTTGATCGCCGTTGCGCCGACGCCGCCGAACAGGTGGATGTAGCAGAAACCGTTGTACCAGGTTGCTCTGTTGGCGTTTCCTCTCAGCTCCAGCCCCACGCCGGCATCCATATTTGTGCCGCCATCGCCCGGATTGCCGGAAACTTTGATCTGACATTGAATTTCATGGAACCCCACGCCGTGGAAGGAGCTATCTCCACCATTGCTTTCCATCAAGATGTTCGACAAGCCACGGTGGAACCGGCAAGAGTGAAAACTGACGAACTCTGTAAACGCACCGGCATAGCCGTTCAACAGATGTAGGTTCACAAAAAACTTCATAATCAGCAATCTTTCATGCCGCATGAAGCAGGAACCATTAATCCGATAGCCGGTGCCCGTATATAACGCGCCCTTGGCCGGCGTAATCGTCACGTCGCTGATATATTTGTTGGTATGGATCCCGGAACCGCCTTTCGACTCAAAACACGCATGATCATTAGACGTCGGCTTAAAGAAGAATTTCGTACTAATCCAATTTTCACCCTCTATCGCAATGCCTTTATCTCCGGTGTAGTTTTCCCCCCCTAAATTTAACGTATCCGTAATGTAATAGTTGCCGGCAGGCACATAGAGCTTCTTGCAACCTTGGCTAATCGCATAAGCGATAGCCTGTTTAAACGCCTGCGTATCATCCGTACCAACGCCAGCGGTATCATTCCAATCGCCCTTCGCGCCGAACATCTGCGGGGTAATGTGGGCCACGCCTTCATTCGGGAAGGAATACTGAATAAGTTGATTGCCCGTCACCCCAGCAATCGTAGAGAGAATAGGTTTAAAAGCGCAATCCCAGGCGTTCTTGCCAATGAGGGTCGTTTCGTCAAATTCCCCGCCTAACTCCAGCGCCCGAGCGGGAGAAGCAAGTTTAATCACATTCCCTTCAATAATGGCGTTTTTCCCATTCAAGAAACGGATATAACCAAACCCAGCGTCCGTCACCCGATTGCCGGAAAACACAGTACGGTCGCCATACAGCTTGATCCATACCTGACTGGCGCCCCATCCGGAGTTGGTTATCTTATTGCCGGTCATCACGCAGCTATTAGCGAACAGGGCAACCTTGCAGTTATTGATAATATTGCCTGAAAGGGTCGCCTCCGTTGCGGCAATGCCATTGAAGGCCGATGCCGTGGAAGTACCACAGAAGTTTAAAAAGTTATCTGCGATAACAGACTCAGCGACAGAAATATCGTTGTTACCGTGATAATCGATGCCATTTTCAACGGTATCCTCAACGTGATTCCCGATAATTCGGGAATTATTCGTAGGGATTTTAGTGGGGTTATTTACTAAGGAATAGTCGATCTGAATGCCGAACCTTTCGATCGTTTTGATGTAGTTATTAGAGATATTAATGTCACTGATTCCACCCAGCGAGATGCCATAGCTGGTATTAACAATATGGTTATTGGCAACGGTCAGGTTAGTGAATGAATGAGGCGTACCGGTCACTTCATTATTCAATGTCACCCCGCCCCCTCTTTGCGTATGCCCGGCCCCTGCCGGTTTCTCAGGCTTGTGCCCATCGTGAATATGATTGTTCACGATTAAGATGTCATAAGCCTCTCTGTTCACGCCCGTTTTCAGCAGGATCCCGTCACCCTGGTGATTCGTCAGTTCGTTATTCTGGATCGTAATATGGCGTCCGCCACGAACGGCGATAGGTTCTTCTCCCAGATCCTTAAGCAAATTGTTCTCAAGAGTAACGGACGTACAGTCAGAAAGGCCCAAAGCATCGGTATGCATGCTGATGACGCAATTTCTCACGGTGAAGTTTTCACAACGGGTGAAAGCCATGCCGGTACACGCGCGAGTGGCATACCACCAAATAGGATCGGCATCTTTCTGTGTCGCCTTTCTCGTAATCCTGAGATCCTCCACGAGGAAATTCGACTGTTCAACGGTATTAAAAATGTTGATTTGAGGCGTATCGTCATCCAGATGAATTTCGCCACCGCCATAAATATGGCAGTTGCTGGGGATCTGCAGAGGTTGCCAAGCCGGACCCAACGTCAACCGATAGACATTCGCCATTCTGACCTGGCGTTTTTTTATCGATTTAGCGGCATCAATAGCCACTTTGGCGAACATGGCGCTGACAGCCTCTCGATCATCGGCCAGGCCATCGCCCACGGCGCCGAACTGTTCGGGGGTATATTCAGCAAATTCACCGCCGTCATTGGTCTCAGCGGCGGCATTTTTTGCGTTGAACAGCAGATCTTCTTTTGACATTTGAGCCATTGAATTACTCCTCTGGATTTTACGTTTCAATCGACATTGAATTGAACGAACCCTAAAAAAGTAACCGGATAGGCGGCACGCCCTCCATCGATGACGGATGGCTGAGGGCCTGTACAACAACGGCGGGGGGGAGAGCGGCAATAAAAAAGGCGCAACCTTGCGATTGCGCCTGATGTTCGGTGAACGCTGCGCGTTACTCGCCGCGAATGCGCTGCGCCAGCCCTTTGAGGAAGTAGCGCAGCATCTGATCGCCGCACGGGCGGTAGTTCTTGGTGCCCTCTTTGCGGAACAGCGCGCTCAGCTCCGGCTTGGAGATGCGGAAATCCACCGCGGTGAAAATCTGGTGCATGTCGGTGTCTTTCAGCTCGAACGCCACGCGCAGCTTTTTCAGCACCAGGTTGTTGGTGATTGGCAGCTCAACCGCCGGCGCCGGGAACTTGTCGTCCTTGCCGCGTTTGAAGAACACCAGGCCGTTGAGGAAGTGCGCCATCACTTCGTCCGGGCACTTCTCGTAGCCCGGCTCGCCTTCTTTGATCACGTAAGCGTCCATCGCCGACACCGCCACCTCGAAATCGTCCAGTTTGATAATCTCGACCATTTTGGCGTTGTTAATGCTCAGCATATAGCGCACGCTGCGCAGCACGTCGTTGTTCATCATGGGATTGCATTGCCTTATTTGTCTAACGGGGACGTGCGCACATTGCGAAACGAAATGACTGCCACACACCTTGAATGTGCGGCAGTATAGGGATCGGCAAGGGGTTTCTCAATCGATTTGGCTTTTTTGCTGATACAGCGGGATGTCTTCACCGATGATGTACTTGTTGCGCAGCAGCGACGAGACCTTGTCCATGATCATCACCACCACCACCAGGATCAGGGTGATGAACATCACCACGTCCCAGTTCCACAGCCGCATGTTCTCCGCGTACACCAGGCCGATGCCGCCGGCGCCGACGAAGCCCAGCACCGCCGCAGAGCGGGTGTTGGATTCGATCTGGTACAGGCTGAGCGCCAGGAAGGTGGGGAACGACTGGGTGAAGATGCCGTAGCGGTGCTTCTGCAACCCGTTGGCGCCTACCGCCGTCAGGCCGCGGCTCGGGGACTTGTCCACCGCCTCGTGCCCTTCGGCGTACAGTTTGCCCAGCAGCCCGACATCCTGCATCACGATAGCCAACACCCCGGCCAGCGGCCCCATGCCGACGGCGCGCACGAAGATCAGCCCCCAGATCGCCATGTCGATGCCGCGCAGCACGTCCAGCAAGCGGCGCACCAGCACCGAAACTGGCCGCAGCAGCGGCGTCGACATCACGTTGCGCGCGGCGAAGAACGACAGCGGCAGCGCGATCAGCGACGCGGTGATGGTGCCGGCGAACACGATGGCGATGGTGATGCCGATCTGCTGGAAGTAGTACATGAACGGCCAGTTGGCGAAGTCATGCCAGACGAACATGCGCAGGAAATAGCGCCCCAGCTGCTGGCAGCCGTTGATAAACTGCGGCCAGCTAATGCCGAAGACCAGGAAGAAGAACACGTAGTACAGCACGATCGCCAAGGCGATCAGGCCGACGGTGCGCAGGTAACGCCCCTGCTGCGCGAAGATCGCCGGATGCTGCTGTTTCAACTGGCGTAGCGTTTCCGCCGATGCCGGAGTGCCCGCTGTCATTTTGCCCCCTCCACCACGCGCTTGCGCAGCTCGCCCGACACGTAGTCGAGCACGGAAACCACCACGATGATCAGCAGCAGCGTCATGCTGACCTGATCGTAACGGTCGAGTTTAATGTTGGTCATCAGCTCCTGGCCGATGCCGCCCGCCCCCACCAGCCCCAAAATGGTCGACTGGCGAAAGTTGATCTCCAGCCGCATGAAGCTGTAGGAGAGAAACACCGGCTTCACCTGCGGCCACAGGCCAAAGCGCATGCGCTGCAGCGGCGTGGCGCCGCAGGCCGCCAGCCCGCGTACCGGTTTGTTGGAGGCGGTTTCGATCGATTCGTAGAACAGCTTGGTCAGGCTGCCTATGGTGTGCAGCGCCAGCGCCAGGAAGCCGGGAATGGCGCCGATGCCGAACGCCATCACGAACATCACCGCCCACGCCAGCTCCGGCATGGTGCGCAGAAACGCCACCAGCGTGCGGATCGCCAGCCGCACCGAGGCCGGAGTATAGGTATTGCCGGCCGCCAGAAACGCCAGCACGGTCGCCACCAGCACCGAGAATATGGTCGCCGCCAGCGCCAGCTGCAGGGTCTCCCAGATCAGCGGCAGCTGAATGTTCAGGCGATAGCCCCAGTAGGCCAGCGAGCCTTCGGTACGCCCATCGGCGAACAGCAGGTTCCAGTGCAGCGTCGGCACGGTTTCGGCCAGATAGTCGAAGAAGTGCGGAATAGACACCCAGACGGTGTGCAGGTTGAACTCGGCGAGGTTGCCGGCGCCCAGGTACAGCACCACCAGCCCGAGCGACCACAGCAGCGCTTCGCGCTTTTGCTTGCTGCGGATCCGTTGGTAATAGTGTGCGAAATCGGTATTCAAAACAGGTCTTCCATCGTTATGGAACAAGGGGTTCAGCATGCTGAACCCCCTTCATTCGGGCGGCCGAGGCAGCCGGGAATCAACGGTCGCCTTTGGTCAGCTCGCGCTTCATATCGATGATGGTCTGGTATTCCGCCAGGGTGGTGTCGCCGATGTGCTGTTTGCCGCCCATCGCTTTGATAAAGCACGCGTGATCGTCTTTATCCAGCTTCTTGATGGCGGTGACCACTTTGGCCTTGAAGTCGGCCGGCAGCGAGTTGCTCACCAGGATCGGGCCGTTCGGGATCAGCGGCGACTGCCAGATGATGCGGATCTGTTTCATCAGGTCCGGATGATCCATGCGGATCATGCGGGTGAACGCGCCGCTGGTATAGCCGGTGTTGTAGTCGCCGATCATCGACGCCCAGGTCACTGCGCCTTCGAACTGGCCGTTCAGCACGCCGAGGATGTCCTGCTCGTGGCCGCCGGAGAAGGTGACGCTGGAGAAGGTGTTGTTGTATTTGTTGTCGACCGTGCCGCCGAACAGCTTTTTAAACGCCTGGTTCGGGATCAGGAAGCCGGAGGTGGAATCCGGATCGGCGAAGCCGATGGCCTTGCCCTTCAGGTCTTCCAGTTTCTGGTACGGGCTGCCGGCCTTCACTACCACCACCGAGTGGTAGCCGCGCGACTGGTCGACGTCGTCAACCGCGATGCCGACGATGTCCACCGCTTTCGGATCCTTGATGTAAACCGAAGCGAACGACGACGGCGACATGCTGAGCACCAGGTCAATCTTGCCGCCCAGCAGGCCCTGGATCACGCCGGAATAGTCGGACGAATTGCGCAGCTTGGTATCGACGTTCAACTCTTTATCCAGGAACTGCTTCACGCACTGGTTATCGCCGATCTGCTGGGTGGCGTTCTGGCCGCCGAGAATGCCCAGGTTCAGCTCTTTCGGCGCATCCGCTGCGGCAGCATTAAATACCATCATCGCGCCGGCCATCAGGGTGGTCAGACTCAATACTTTTTTCATTAGGTGTGCCTTGTGTGTAAAGGGTAAAGGTCAAAAGTGCTTCAATGGATCTGATTGGCTTCCTCGCCATACAGTTGGTGCAGGATCCGTTCGTTCAGTTGCGAAGGATGCCCGTCAAACACGATCTTCCCGTGGGCGATGCCGATCACCCGCGAGCAATACTCTTTCACCAGTTCGACCGAGTGCAGGTTCACCATCACCGCGATGCCGTCTTCGCTGATTTTCTGCAGCGCGTCCATGATGCGGCGGGTGTTTTTCGGATCGAGCGACGCCACCGGCTCATCGGCCAGCAGGATTTGCGGGTTTTGCATCAGCGCGCGGCAGATGGCGACGCGCTGCATCTGGCCGCCGGAGAGGTGCTCGGCGCGCTGCAGCGCGTGCGGCAGCATGTTGAGCCACTGCAACAGCTCGATGGCGCGAGCGCGGTCGGCGTCATCGAACAGTTTGAAGAAGGATTTCAGAGTGGAGGTGTGGCTCAGGCGCCCCAGCAGCACGTTGGTCATCACGTCCAGCCGCGGCACCAGGCAGAAGTCCTGGAAGATCATGCCGCAGCGCGCGCGCCATTGGCGCATCTGGCGGCCGGCAAGCTGGGCGATATCCTGCGCCACGCCATCGTCTTCGAAGTGCAGCATCTCGCCGCAGCTGGAAGGAATGGTGCCGTTGAGGGTATGCAGCAGCGTGGACTTGCCTGCGCCGGAGCGGCCGATCACCGCCACGAATTCGCCGGCGTGCAGATCGAAATTGATGTCATCCAGCACGCGCTGCTGCGCTTTGTAGGCCTTGCCGAGCCCCTTTACCGATAACACTTTGCGGGATGCGGCGGCGTGCTGCCCTGGAAAGTCGTGCTGCGCCAATTTTAACAGTGCCTGAGCCATATGATTTCTCTGGTTTCAGTGGCTAATCATTATGGGCACCTATTAACGGATAAGTTTATGACAGTGGGATGATGGTTTTATGGCCGGGGCGTGACGCGTGACGCCCCGGCGTGCGCATCATTCCAGGCTAAAGAAGTCCAGCCCCAGCGCCGCCTTGACTTGCTGCAGCGTCTGCTGGCTGACCTGATGCGCGCGGCGGGTGCCGTGCTGCAGGATGCGCGTCAGCTCGCCTTTATCGGCGATGAATTCGGCGCGGCGGGTACGGATCGGTTCGAGCAGGCTCTGCAGGCAATCCTCCAGCAGCCGTTTGATTTTCACGTCCCCCAACCCGCCGCGCCGGTAGTGCGCCTTCAGCTCCGCCACCAGCGCGGCGTCTTCGCAGAAGGCGTCCAGATAGGTGAACACCATGTTACCCTCCACCCGGCCGGGATCGCTGACGTTGAGATGGCCGGGGTCGGTGAACATGCTCATCACCGCCTTGTGCACCTCGTCGGCGCCGGCGCCAAGCGGGATGGCGTTGCCGCGCGATTTCGACATTTTGCCCTGCCCGTCCAGCCCCGGCAGACGCCCGACGTTGCTCAGCAGCGGCTGGCACTCCGTCAGTACCGGTTGGCCGACGATGTGGTTGAAGCGCCGAACGATCTCGTTGGTTTGCTCCAGCATCGGCAGCTGATCCTCGCCGACCGGCACGTGGGTGGCGCCGAAGGCGGTGATGTCCGCCGCCTGGCTGACCGGATAGATCAGAAAACCGGCCGGCAGGCTGCGGGCGAAATCCTTCTCGGCGATTTCGCTTTTCACCGTCGGGTTGCGTTCCAGCCGCGCCACGCTGACCAGGTTGAGGTAGTACATCGTCAGCTCGGCCAACGCCGGCAGCGCCGACTGCAGGCAAATGGTGGTCTTGTGCGGAGCGATGCCGACCGCCAGATAGTCGGCCACCACGTTGAGCACGTTGGCACTGATTTTTTGCGGGTTGTTGCCGTTGTCGGTCAGGCCCTGCAAATCCGCCACCATCACCGTTTGGTTATGCTGGTGCTGCAGTTCGACGCGCTGGCGCAGCGAGCCGACGAAGTGACCTAAATGCAGTGGGCCGGTGGCGCGATCGCCGGTAAGAATGGTGTAACTCATGACAGTGCTCCTGAAGGTCTGTAGACCGCCGGATCAACGCCACAAAAGATAATGCCGCCAAACCGGCGGCATTAAAAAGAGATGTGAATACTCGTGCCGCCTCAGAAGAGGCGCCACCATGACTGATTGTGGGTGGAGTGCATCGATATATTCATGCCATCAAGGTATACCCGCAGCGGCAATGCGTCAATAGCCCGCCGCCGGCGCGTAAGACGGCGTTACACTCCGGCATTTGCGTTCCTGGCCCGGCGCGCTAGGGTAAAACCTTCAACCTGAAAAAGGAGCGCATGATGAAGATCGGATTTGCCGGACTGGGTGGGATGGGCAGCGCCATGGCGGCTAACCTGGTGAAGGCGGGATTTGCGTTGACGGTATGGAACCGTTCGCCGCAGGCGGCGCAGCCGCTGGTGAGCGCCGGCGCGCGGCAGGCCGAACGGCCGGAACAGTTGGCCGATGCCGACGTGCTGATCACCATGCTGGCCGACGATGCCGCGACGCAACAGGTGGTGGTGGACAGCGGATTGCTGCAGCGGATGAAACCGGGCGCGCTGCATATCAATATGGCGACTATCTCGGTCGAACTCGCCAAACGCCTGACGACGCTGCATGCGGAACACGGCATCGGCTATATCGCCGCGCCGGTGCTGGGCCGGGTCGACGTGGCCGCCGCCGGCAAGCTGAATATTCTGGCGGCCGGCGATAGCGAGCGGCTGAAGCAAGCGCAGCCGCTGTTCGATGCCCTCGGCCAGAAAACCTGGCACTTCGGCGCCGATCCGGCGCAGGCCAACGTGGTCAAAATCGCCACCAACTTTACGCTGGCCAGCGCCATTGAAGCGATGGCGGAAGGCAGCGCGCTGGTGCGCAACTACGGCGTTTCCGGCGCCGACTATCTGCAGATGCTGAGCGGCACCGTCTTCGCCGCCCCGGCCTATCAGGGCTATGGCGCGCTGATCGCCGCCGAGAAGTATTCCCCCGCCGGATTCCGGCTGGCGCTGGGGCTGAAGGACGTCGGGCTTGCGCTGGCCGCCGGCGCCGACAGCCATACGCCGATGCCGTTCGCCGGGGTGCTGAAAGACAATTTCCTCGACGCGATGGCGCAGGGGGATGCGGATCTGGACTGGGCGGCGCTGGCCAAGGTGGCGGCGCGACGAGCGGGCCTGAAATAACGAACGGGGGCGTTGGCCCCCGTTTTCCATACTCAGAACACGATGTCCGCCGCGGGTATGGCGCGGATCGGCACGCCGAAGCTGTCGATGTTCGACAGCGTCTCGTTATGGTGGGTACGGATCAGCAAACCGTCGGCATAGGATTTGTCGTGGCAGGTGTGGGCATCCGCCGCCAGCGTCACCGGATAGCCGTGCGCCGCCGCGCTGCGCACCGTGGTATCGATGCAAAACGGCGTGGAGTAGCCGCAAACCACCAGCTGCGATACGCCGTTGGCGATCAGTAACGCGCCGAGCGAAGTGCGCAGGAACGAGTCCGGCGTGGTTTTATCCACCCGATGGTCGCCCGGCGCCACCTTCAGCGCCGCAAGCAGTTGCCAGGCGGCGCTGCCATGCGGCAGTTCGTCGTCCGGCGTATGGTGCTGAATCACGACAACCGGCACGCCCGCCCGGCGGGCGCGCTCGCTCAGTTGGTTGATGCGCGCAACGGTGCCCGCGGCATCCGCCGGCGGCGGCGTAAACAACCCTTCCTGCACATCGATAATCAACAGCGCGCTGGTCATGGCGGCTCCCGAAGAGAAGACAAGTCGCGTCAGCACACCGGCTGGCGCGGGCGGAAAATATGGTCGACGCCCTGCTCGCGCAGCCTGTGCACCAGATCGTGCCCGCCGTTCGGCGTGGCGTGCGCCAGCTGGCGCTCGGCGGTAAACACCGGGCTGGCCCAGAACAGGTTCACCGGATCGCCGTACTGCTGCGGCAACGTCAGGTGCGCGTGATGCGGGTAGAAGGACGACGATAAAATATAGCCTTCATAGCCCAACGGCGCCACGTCGGACTCCAGCGTATGCCCTTCGCCGATCCAGGTCAGCCGCGCCCAAGGCGCGTGAGCGAAACCGGCCAGCGCGCTGGCCATCTGCACCGCGTTGTCTTCGGTCATGTATTGGCTGTCGATGGCGATCGCCATCTCCATGCGGCGATAGCGCGAAGCCTCATCGTTGAACAGGATCTCCACCCACGGCATCGGCCGAATGCTAACGCCCATGGTGAGGAAGTAATAGATGCCGTCGCGTTCATGCTGGGTGATGGCCATCGGAGGCCACTTGCCCTGATCGATGGCGTAGTATTTTACCGAAGGGCCGAAATGCTGCTCATAGCGCGCCTGAAAATCGCGCTGCATCTTCGGCCACGGATTGCCCTCTTCACGCTGCCAGCTGCGCCAGAATTGGCGGGTGCTCTCCGCCTGCGCATATTGCGTGTTGGTTGAGGCCGAACCGAGCGGATAGGCCAACGGGCTCTCCTTGATGCAGCTGGCGGAATAGCACACCGAATGGTCGATATACAGGCTCCAGCCGGGGATCACCGCCAGCAGTTGGCCGTAATACCACAGGGCCGCGCCGTCGTCGCTTTCGCTCCACACCACCATCAGCCCTTCCGGGTTCAGCGGCGCTTCCCCTTCCAGGTTGCGGCAAAATTCCGCCGCCAGCATCGGCGGTTGCCCCTGCTCCAGCGCGGCGCGATCTTCCTGCAGCGGCGCGGCGGCCAGATTGCGCAGCCAGCAGGCGCGCACCTGATAGCGATCGCTGTAGGCTTCGGCGGGATAAATGTAAAAATAGGCTGCCCTGCTCCCTTGCTGAACCACCGCGACCAGCGTCTGGTTCTCATTGCTGACTTCAGCAAGTACGTATGACTCGTTCATATCACCTCAATAGGGTCAGGGCGCGGCAGAATCGGCTGCGCGCAAAAAATGGAATGTGGCTTTGCCCCCAAGTGTAAAACGCATTACTGGCCGGATCACCCGTAAAAGTCTCAAAAACGGCCGTAAACGAAGATAAACAAAGGCTAATTATAGCGGCTGCGGCTCATGACGGCTGAGTGATGCGCCGCACCGCACGCTGATAGGAACCGTTGCGCATCGACGCGCCCAGCACCTTGCCCAAACCGGCGGCGCCCGTTCGCACCAGCCGCCGCCGCAGCGCGCCCGGATGAAAACCGAACTGCCGCTGCGCCCAATCGGGTAACAGATCGATGCCCGCCTGCATCACCACCCCGCCGAGGGGGCGCGCCAATGCGCTCGGCGCCGGCGCCTTCAGCAGAATGCGCGCCACCTCTTGCGTGCGTTCATCGCACACCAGCTGCGGCCGCATCGCCTGCAGATAGTCGTCTACTTCCGCGCAGGACTGAGGGATGGTGGTCGCCCCCAGCGCGGCGGCCACGCGCGCCGCTTCGCGATAGTATTGATCCTGCAAATCGCGGGAAAGATGCGGGTTGCGGTAGCGCAGGTGGCTGGCCAGAAAACGGCTGCTCTCCGCCACGTGCACCCAGGTCAGCAGCGCCGGATCGCTGGCGGCATAGGGCGTGCCGTCGCTGCCGACGCCGGCCACTCGCAGGTGGATGGCTTTGACTTTGGCGATCAGCCGCTCCGCCTCGGCGGTCGGGCCGAAGGTGGTGACCGACACGAACTGGCTAGTGCGGCGCAGGCGGCCGATCATATCGTCGCGGAAGTTGGAGTGATCCCATACGCCGGCCAGCGCCAACGGGTGCAGCATTTGCAACAACAAGGCGCTGACGCCGCCGCACAGCATCGGGGTGAAGTCGCGATGTACCTGCCAGATGACCGACTGCGGGCCGAACAGCCCCGGATCGCCGGGCGGATTCTCAAAATCGACGCCGCCGAGCGCCAGCCCGGTCAGGCTGAGCACCTGTTTTTCTATCGCTGCGCGTACCGCTTCCATCCTGCCGCCCTCTTGCTCATTCAGCGGCCAGTGTATCACGCGGCGAGCGCCTCATTGCGCCCTGCGGCGGTTGAAAGCTTTAACTTACTGAATTACAGTTGTTATACCGCTTGCAACCAGGCGGGCCTATTCGATCCACTGCAGAGGCGCTTTGCAGGGCGTTAACCCACGTTAATTCGGCACTAACCCCACAAAACCTCTATCTAGTTTCTTTTCCTTCAACTTAGATAGCAGAGAGTTCGATGATTACCATCAGAGCACGCGCGGCGGAAGACAACGCGCAATTGGCAGATATCTGGCTGCGTTCGGTGCGCGCCACTCACCACTTTTTAACCGAAGACAACATCGCACAGCTGTTCCCGCTGGTGCTGAACGACTACCTGCCGGCGGTCAACGTTTGGGTGGCCGAAGAGCAGCCGGGGCATCCCTGCGGCTTTATCGGTCTGAACGGCAACAAGGTGGAGATGCTGTTTATCGATGCCGATCAGCGCGGCAAAGGCGTGGGCAAAGCGCTGCTGACCCACGCGGAAACGCTGCACGATGAGCTGCAGCTGGACGTGAACGAGCAAAATCCGCAGGCCAGCGGCTTCTACCGCCACTACGGTTTTGTCATCACCGGCCGCTCACCGCTCGACGGCCAGGGCAACCCGTTCCCGCTGCTGCACATGAAGCTGGAAAAACGCTAGTCCGCCTCCGCCGGCCGCCCTGCGGCCGGTTTTCTCCCCCTTATCTCGCTCGCCGCTAATATATCAAATCAGAATAAGTAATAGATTTTACATTCTTCCTGTCACTATAAACCCTCGGTAGGATTGCCCGGTATTCACCCGCAACAGAGGTTCCGTCCGTCACTTCCCGCCGGGTTGTGCCCCGCCGAAAAGCCGAACGATCCTTGTCCGGCGCGACGCGCCCCGGACGGAATGCTGTGATGTATCGATAAGGATCCGCTTCGCTATGATCGTTCTTTCGAACGTTTGCAAAACTTTTGACAGCGCACAGGGCCGCGTCGTGGCGGTTGACGACGTCAGCCTGGCGATAGAAGCCGGGCAAATTTACGGCATCATCGGCTACAGCGGCGCCGGCAAAAGCACGCTGATCCGCCTGCTCAACGGCCTGGAAAAGCCCACCAGCGGCCGCATTGACGTGGGCGGATTCGATATCGCCCGCGCCAAAGGCAGCCACCTGCGCCAGGCGCGGCTGAAAATCAGCATGGTGTTCCAACACTTCAACCTGCTGTGGTCGCGCACCGTCAGCCAAAACATCGCTTTTTCCATGCAGATAGCCGGCGTCCCCAAGGCGCAGATTGCCCCGCGCGTGGCAGAACTGATCGCGCTGGTTGGCCTGCAGGGGCGCGAAAACGCCTACCCGTCGCAGCTCAGCGGCGGCCAGAAACAGCGCGTCGGCATCGCCCGCGCGCTGGCCAATAACCCGAGCGTGCTGCTGTGCGACGAGGCCACCTCAGCGCTCGATCCGCAAACCACCGACGCCATTCTCGACCTGCTGCTGGCCATCAATCGCCAGCTGAAATTGACCATCGTGCTGATCACCCACGAAATGCACGTGGTGCGCAAAATCTGCCACCGCGTGGCGGTAATGGAAAACGGCCGCATCGTCGAAGAGGGGCCAGTGCTCGAGGTGTTCACCCGGCCACAGCAGCCGATCACCCGGCAGTTCGTCAAACAGGTGTCGCAGTATGCGGACACGGCTGAGAGCTTCAACCCGCAGCTCACCGCCCACCTGCCGGGGGCGATCTTCAAGCTGACCTTCGTCGGCGAACAAACGCATCAGGCGGTGATCGCCGAGGTGATTCGGCGCTACCCGCTCACCGTCAACATTCTGCACGGCAAGATCAGCCACACCCTCAACGGTTCGTTCGGCGAACTGTACATCCACGCCGAAGGCAACGAACAACACGTCGCCGACATGCTCAGCCTGCTGAACGAAAGAGACATCGCCGTCGAGGTTATCCAACATGATTGAATCCCTGTTCCCCCACCTGCGTCTGGACCAACTGTGGGACGCCACCTGGGAAACGCTGTACATGACCGGCATCGCCGGTTTGGCCACGCTGGTGCTGGGCATCGTGCTCGGCGTGCTGCTGTTTTTAACCTCGAAGGGGCAGTTGCTGCAAAACCGCACGGTCTACACCCTGATCTCCGTGCTGGTCAACGTCTTCCGCTCCATTCCGTTCATCATTCTGATCGTGCTGCTGATCCCGTTCACCAAGTCGCTGATCGGCACCATTCTCGGCGCGGACGCCGCCCTGCCGGCGCTGATCGTCGGCGCCGCGCCGTTCTACGCCCGACTGGTGGAGATCGCGCTGCGCGAGGTCGACAAAGGGGTAATCGAAGCGGCGCGCTCGATGGGCGCCAAAAACCGCACCCTGATTTTCCGCGTCTTGCTGCCGGAGAGCTCGCCGGCGCTGGTTTCCGGCATCACCGTCACCCTGATCGCGCTGGTGAGCTACACCGCGATGGCCGGAGTGATCGGCGCCGGCGGCCTGGGCAACCTGGCCTATCTGGAAGGCTTCCAACGCAACCACAGTGACGTGACGCTGGTGGCAACGCTGACGATCCTGCTGATCGTTTTCGTCATTCAGTTCATTGGCGACACCCTGACAAGAACGCTCGATAAACGTTAATTAACCAAGGAAAACGATGATGAAAAAGCACCTACTGATGTTGGCTTTCGCCTCTGTCGCCACCCTCGCCTCTTACGGCGCCGCCGCGGCGACCAAGCTGGTGGTTGGCGCCTCCAACGTGCCGCACGCCGAGATCCTCGAACAGGCCAAACCGATACTGGCGAAGGAAGGCATCGATCTGCAGATCAAGCGCTTCCAGGACTACATCCTGCCGAACACCGCGCTGGCCAGCCACGACATCGACGCCAACTACTTCCAGCACGTGCCTTACCTGAACTCGGTGCTGAAAGACCACGCCGACGACAAGAGCTACGACTTCGTCAGCGCCGGCGCGATCCATATTGAGCCTATCGGCATCTACTCGAAGAAGTACAAGAGCCTGAAAGATCTGCCGGAAAACGGCAAAATCATCATGCGCGACGCGGTGGCGGAAGAAGGCCGCATTCTGTCAATCTTTGAACGGGAAGGCGTGATCAAGCTGAAGCCAGGGGTGAGCAAGGTGGATGCGCGCATCGCCGACGTGGTGGAAAACCCGAAACACCTGAAGTTCCAGGCTAACGTTGAAGGCGCGCTGCTGCCGCAGATGTACAACAACAACGAAGGTGACGCCGTGGTGATCAACGCCAACTACGCCATCGACGCCGGGCTGAATCCGACCAAGGATCCAATCGCGGTCGAAAGCGGCGAAAACAACCCGTACGCCAACATCATCACCGTGCACAAAGCCGACGTGAACAAGCCGGAGATCGTGGCGCTGGTGAAAGTGTTGCACTCCAAGCCGATTCAAGACTTTATCCGCGAGAAGTACCAGGGCGCGGTGATCCCGGTCAATCAGTAATGGGTTAAACGGCCCGGTAAAAGCCGCAATGCCGCTCACTTAAGCCTGAGTGGCATTTTTTTATCCAGCCTCTGGGCGTTCTGTGCAGGGGAATTGCCGTAAATGTCCGCATTTCTCTGTGGCCAATATGAACGGCAATTGGAGGGGCCGATGGCGCGGCCCCTCCACCCGCGCCTTCGCTTAACACCATCTGTCCGCTACGCGGATACCCTCGCCGCGTCAGCGTTGTCGGGCGGGTCGGCTGCGACAAACGTCCCTGTTAGTCTCGCCTCAACCGGCCTTCCCTGGCCGATTGACCCTGACAACGCCGTCTTGCTCGGCAGCCGGTGATGCGCGCCCAAGGTCAACACCTGAGCTGGCTGCTACCGGGAAATCTGTCGCTTATGAGGTTCTGGTAGAGAAGTTGGAGATGAGCGCGGTGTTGGGCGCCCTTGAAGACGCCGAACGCAGGCATAGCGCATTAGGCGAAACCGCCATGGACGGCGGTTTCAGGTGAGACAGGCAGGGACGCCTGTCGCAACCGGCCTCAATGCGCTATGGCGGAGAGAGGGCAGTTGGCAAAGCCAACCGTCTGATAGGGCAAAGGCGCGGGTTGCCAGGGGCCGCGCCTTCGGCCCCTGGCTCGGTCGAGGTGCGTGAGCCACATGGGGCATCTCACTTTTATCGACCGAAAATGTCACGAACGCCTGCAGAAAAACGCTAACTGATCAGCATTGCGGTAAAAGCCGGGCCTGTTTCTACACCTTATTGCCAATCTGGCTGAGACGCGGCCACACCAGCATCAGCGCCTCCAGCAACCGCAACAGATCGTCCCGGCTTGCCCCTTCTCGCGCCTGCACCGACATGCCTTCAATGGTGCAAATCACGTATTTCGCCAGCAGCGCGGTATCGGTTTTCGCCAGCAGCTCGCCCTGCTGCACCTTGCGATCGAAGCAGGCCTTCAGCGCCGCTTCCTGCGCATGATGCTTTTTGCGCAGCATCTGGGCGACGTCGTCGGACGCGGACGACAGCGCAGCGGAGGCGCACACCATAAAGCAGCCGGAGGGGGTATCAGGATCGGTGAAGACCTGAACCGAAGAACGCACGTAAGCCTCGACGATCTCGGCCACCGGCACATCCTGTTCCAACAGCTGGTTGGTGCAGGTGGTGTATTTCTGCAGATAGCGCTCCACCGCCGCGCGGAACATCCCCTCTTTGTTGCCGAACTCGGCATACAGCGTCGGCGCCTTGGCGCCGGTCACTTCCACCAGATCGGCCAGCGAGGTGGCTTCATACCCGTGCCGCCAGAACAGATCGAGTGCGCTTTCCAACGCCCGGTCGCGATCAAATTGTTTGGGTCTGCCACGGCTTTTCTTGCCGCAAACCGCTTCATTGATGCTCATCGTTCCTCTCCTATCCCGCTCCACAGCAGGCTTAGCACAAATAACTTAACGATCATTATAAAAAAATATTGCGCCCTCGTCGAGAACCGATTAGCATTTAGTTATCGATCGTTAATAAAAATTAGCGAACCGGATTAAACCCTCTATTGACCGTTATCGAAAAGGAATTAACATCATGAAAAGCTTAAAACTAACCTTAGCCGCCCTCACTCTGGCCAGCGTTTCCTTCGGCAGCTTCGCCGCCGATTTGGTCACTAGCCAACCGGCCGACCAGCAAAAAGTGGGCGTCATCACCGTCAGCGGCGCGTCCGATTTGACCTCGCTGGAAAACAGCCTGGCCGCCAAAGCCGATCAGGCCGGCGCCAAATCCTTCCGCATCACCAGCGCCGGCGGCAACAACCAGCTGCATGGCACTGCAGAAATCTATCAATAACAAAGCATTAAGCCTGTGGACTGCATACCCTTATTGCTCACAATGCCAGGGCGTAAAAAAAAATTAATTAACGAGCATTAAAAAAATACTTGCAATCCGTCAAACCGGCATCTAGCATTAAATTATCGATCGTTAATTAATTTAACGACCTTACAAAACAAACATCGTAAAGAACACTGATAGGAAATAAGACCATGAAAAACCTGAAAATGACCATCGCAGCCATCGCACTGACTTCCGCCTCCTTCGGCAGCTTCGCCGCCGAACTGGTGAACGCGCAACCCGCCGACCTGCAAAAAGCCGGCGTCGTTACCGTCAGCGGCGCGTCCGACCTGAGCAGCCTGGAAAACAAACTGGCGGCCAAAGCCGACGCGGCGGGCGCCAAATCCTTCCAGATCATCGCCACTACCGGTGACAACAAACTGCACGGCACCGCGATCATCTACAATTAATGGCCGGATCGGCAATCGTGCAAAAGGGCGGCTCAGGCCGCCTTTTGTTTGCTTTAACGCCAACGTTCTGTTGTAAGCTGTAGCGACCTCTTCCCGCTGAGCCGAGCAACGTCATGACTCCCCTGCTGTTTCACAAATATCACGGTCTGGGCAACGACTACCTGGTATGCCATCGTTCGGTCGCCGATCGCCTGAGCCAGGAACAGATCCGCCTGCTGTGCCACCCGCATTACGGCATCGGTTCCGACGGCCTGCTGATCGACAGCGGCGACGCCGTCAATCCCACCCTGCGCATCATCAACCCGGACGGCTCCGAAGCGGAGAAAAGCGGCAACGGCTTGCGTATCTACGCGCGGTATCTGTTCGACAGCAAGCGCGTGGCGCATCAGCCATTTCTGGTGCACACCGCCGGCGGCGACGTGCGTTGCCAGGTGGCGGAAGACGCGCATCAGATAACCGTGGAGATGGGGCGCGCCAATTTCAGCCCGGCGGCGCTGCCGGCCTTGATCGATCTGCCGGAGGCGCTGAACTATCCGCTGCCCCTGAAGGAGGAGACGTTAAGCGTTTCGCTGGTGTCGATGGGCAACCCGCACTGCGTGGTGCCGGTGGAAAAACTGGATCTGGCGCAGGTGCATCGGCTCGGACCGCAGATTGAGCGCCATCCGCTGTTCCCGAAACGCACCAATGTACAACTGGTGGAAGTGGTCGATCGCCAGACGCTGCGTATCGGCATCTGGGAGCGCGGCGCCGGTTTTACCCTCGCCTCCGGCAGCAGCAGCTGCGCCGCCGCCAGCGTGATGCGCAAGTTGGGACGAGTCGGCGATCGGGTTAGTGTGCGGATGCCGGGCGGCGAACTGCAGATCGCCTTCAGCGGCGATTTTCAGGTCAGCATGCGCGGACCGGTGCATAAAATCGCCACCCTGACGCTGGACGAAGACTGCTTTGCCGGCGGCGCGGGGCTGTTTACGGGATCCACCCCAGCAGCCTGAACCACAGATAGTCCAACGGCACCAGCAGTGCGAAGCTGAGCGCGGCCAACAGCAGGCACAGCTTTAGCCCTTCGCGCGCCGGCACTTTGCCCATCCCCATCGCCACCACGATCGGTGAGGCCTGATACGGCAACAGCGGCGTGGCGTAACCGATCACCTGGGTCATCAGCACCGTCAGCAGCGGCAAGCCGCTGCCTGCGGACAACGCCTGCGCCAGCGGGGTAAACAGCGCCGGCACGCCGTTGGCGGTCACCACGAAATTCAACAGCGCGGTGATCCCCACCAGCGAACCGAATGCGGTAAACGGCTTGCCGTGCAGATCCGGCATCATCGCCAGCAGCGCGCCACCCAACCGATCGCCGAGCCCCGAGTGGCTGACCAATGCGGTCAGCCCCAGGATCCCTGCCACGTAAATACAGGTGCGCACGTTGACCCCGGCGGCGAACTGCTCGCCGTTGAGAAAACCGATGCGCGGCAACAGGCAGAAGCAGGCCGCCGCCAACCCGATCCAGGCGGGGGCGATGCCGTGCCAGCTGTCGGTCATCCACAGCAGCACCGTAATGCCCAACAGCGCGATCAGTCGCCACTCGGCGGCGCTGAGCGGCGTTTGCCCCGCCTCGGCCGCCACTGGCTGCGGCCGGGCACGGAACAGGCCGCAGATGCACAGCGTCAGCAGCGCGCCTTTGGCCAACCCGAGCACCGGAGCGTGCAACAGCAGATAAGAGAGATAAGCGAAGTGGCTGCCGTAGGCGCTTTCCGCCGCACCGCTCATCACCAGGTTAGGCACGTTGGCCGGCAGGATGCTGGCGGAAAGCTGGAAGGTGCCGAACCCCACCGCCAGCGCCAAACCGATGCGGCCGCGCGAGCCTTCCGCCAGGCCGGCGCGCTCGGCCAACGCCATGACGATCGGCATCAGCAGCGTAATGCGCCCCATATTGGAGGGCATGACAAACGCCAACGCGTAGCTTATCGCCACCACGCCGCCCACCAGGCGCGGCCAGGAACCGGCCAGATGCGGCAAGAGTCGGTTGGCAAGGCGATCCGCCAAGCCGGTGCTGCGGATGGCGGTGCCCAACACGAAACCGCTGAGCACCAACCAGAATGCGGAAGACGCGAAACCGGAAAAGGTCACCGCGGCGGGTGCCAGCTGCAATACCATCACCGCCGCAAAGAACAGCAGCGCGACCAAATACTCCGGCAAACGGGCGCTGGCCCATAGCGCGATGACCACCAGCGTGACCAGCGCGGACAGCGCCATCGGATCCCCCAACATAATTCTCCTCCCTGATAAAACGTTGTGATTGTTATCAAACGGTTAACAGGGTGACACAAGGCGCGGGCGTTAACCTTGAAACCGCTCACATATCGTCGTTCTGCAGATTTTTCAGCATGCACACATTGCAGCCGTGGTGGCCGGTATTGCCGCGCCGTTCCGTCAGCAGCGTGAAACCCAGCGCGTAATACAACCCGATCGCCTCTTTCAACTGTTCGGTGGTTTCCAGGTAGCAGTAGCGGTACCCCGCCGCCCGCGCCGCCTTCAGCGCCTGCACCACCATATAGCGCGCCATGCCCAGCCCGCGCGCACCGGGTTTGAAGAACAGTTTTTGTAGTTCGCAATAGCCGGGCTCTTCGCCGGCCAGCGGCGCCATGCCGACGCCCCCCACCACCTGCCCGTCCCGCTCCAGCACCCAGTAGCGGCCGCCGTTGTCATGATACAGGCCGGTCAGCCGATCGAGATCCGGATCGTGCAGGCTGACCCCTTCCATCTTGTCCATGCCGTACTCGCGAAACACCTCGCGAATGATCGCCGCCATCGCCGCATCGTCGCGCGCGGCGATCGGCCGCACCCGCAGATTGGCGTCGCGCTGTTTGCGCGCGCTGCGCAGCGCCGCGGTCATCTTTTTCATCGCCGCAGTGGTGCTCGCCAGCTCATCGTCATCCAACTGCGCCAGCGCCGCCTGCATAAAGCCGTCGGCGTCGTTCTCGATGCCGGCCAGCGTCTTGCCGCCCTGTTTACTCAGCCGATGCAGGTTGTGCCGCCTGTCATCCGGATGATCCACCGTTTCTATCACGCCGGCGGCCACCAGGCTGCGCAGCGCCCGGCTGGCGCTGGCCTTGTCGATGCACAGCCGGGCCGCCAGCTCGGTGACGCCCAGCGGCTGCTCGCTAACTTCGATCATCAGATGGATCTGCAGCGGCGAAAAGCGCGAGCCGTTGCTCTGCTTGTTCAACATGCCGAATTCTCTGACCAAATTGCGCGCCAATGCTCTGAAATCCCTGATGTTCACAATTGATATCCCCAATCAGCTACCGATAAAAAATGAGATTTAGTTGATAGTGTTACCTAATTCTCAATACCTTAACGGATCATCAAACCGCCATGAACCCCGGTATAACAGAGGAGCTGATGCAAAACGTTACATCACCCAATATATTAAACTAATTAATTCAAAAAAATCAGAATAAAAATTCATTAATTTAGTTTTGATAAAACAATAAACCAGTTAAAAACCATACAATCGTGAAAGAATCTGCGAATAAGAGCAGAAATCGATATCAATCCATTGCATTACAATAGGTTACAATAATGTTAATAGCGGCATTAATGCCGATATCTTGTTGTAATTTGTTACATATTCATGGCAGGATCGCGACGCTTCCATAACGGCGACAACGCTCGTGATGGAAACATCGGGCGCGGGTTGCTCCCGCGCCGTTTTATGCTCATGGAGAGATCGCATGCCAATGAAAAAATCACTCGCCGTCTGTTCCGTCGCCCTTTCCGTCACTTTACTGGCGGGCTGCGCGACCGAATCCTCCCGCTCTTTGGAAGTGCCGAAAGTGGCTTCCTACAACACCTCTTATCAGGGCCCACGCAGCCCTATCGCCGTCGGCAAATTCGACAACCGCTCCAGCTACATGAATGGCATCTTCTCCGATGGCGTCGATCGGCTGGGCAATCAGTCCAAGACTATCCTGATCACGCATTTGCAGCAGACTGGCCGTTTCAACGTGCTGGATCGCGCCAACATGGAAGAGTTGAAAACTGAAGCCGGCATTAAAGGGAAAGCACAAACGCTGAAAGGCGCCAACTATGTGATTACCGGCGATGTCACCGAATTCGGCCGCAAAGAAGTCGGCGATCATCAGCTGTGGGGCATTTTGGGCCGTGGTAAATCACAGGTCGCTTACGCCAAAGTTAATCTGAACGTCGTGAACGTACAGACCTCAGAAGTCGTCTATTCCTCTCAGGGCGCCGGTGAATACGAACTGTCCAATCGCGAAATCATCGGTTTCGGGGGCACCGCCAGCTACGACTCCACCCTTAACGGCAAGGTGCTGGATCTGGCCGTGCGTGAAGCCGTCAATAACCTGGTTACCGGTATCGAAAACGGCGCATGGCGCCCTGCTCACTAACGGACTAGAAGCAGAAAGATGATAACTAAAAAAATGGGCGGGGCGCTGTTTGCAGCGACCCTGTTGGCCGGCTGCGCCGCGCCGAAAACGCTTTACAATTGGGATGGCTACCAAACTTCTCTTTATCAATACTACCAGCAGGATGGGCAAAGCCCTGAGCAGCAGATCGCTACGCTGAAAGAGATCGTCGAGAAATCCCGCGCCAAGGATAAAGCCGTACCGCCGGGGCTGCATGCGCAACTGGGTCTGCTGTACAGCAAAACCGGCAACGACGGACAAGCCATGAATGAATTCAACACGGAAAAAACGCTGTTCCCGGAATCGGCACCGTTTATGAATTTCCTGATGGCCAAGGATAAGGGGAGCTTTAAATGAAGCGTGTACTCACTTTCCTCAGCGTTACCGCCATCCTGTTGCTGAGCGGCTGTGCCAAGCAAACGCCTTATGACTATGCGGCATTCCATGAGAGCAAGCCGAAGTCGATCCTGGTCTTGCCGCCGGTTAATCAGTCGCCGGATGTCAAAGCCAGCCACAGCGTGCTCGCCAGTACAACCTTACCGCTGGCCGAGGCCGGTTACTATGTGCTGCCGGTCGCTGTAGTGGAGGAAACCTTCCTGCAAAACGGTCTAACCAACGCCAACGACATCCGCGCCGTCAGTCCGAAAAAACTGCACCAGATTTTCGGCGCCGACACCGTGCTGTACCTGGATGTCACGCAATACGGTACCAGCTACATGGTGATCAGCAGCGAAACTCGCGTTACCGTAGCCGCTCGCCTGGTTGACCTGCGCAACGGCAAACAGCTGTGGGCCGGCACCGCCACCGCATCCAGCAACGAAGGCAACAACAATTCCGGTGGCCTGCTGGGCATGGTGATCAGCGCCGCGATTTCACAAATCGCGGATACCATCAGCGACAAAGGGTTCGACATTGGCGCCATCGCCAACACTCGCCTCCTGTCGGCAACAGGTCAGAACGGCGCCATTCTTTATGGCCCGCGCTCGCCTCATTACGCCAGCCAGCGTTAAGCAGTCTCTCGGGCGGCCTTCTCGGGCCGCCTATGCCAAACTTGTCCCTTTTGCCAAAAGTAGCCCATGCTTTAACTGCTCCTTTCCTTCTGGCTAACCGGGACGCTGGCTCATGACGAAAAAAACCACCCTGCTGCAATTCTTCCACTGGTACTACCCCGACGGCGGCAAACTGTGGCAGGAGGCCGCAGAACGCGCCCCGCACCTCGCCGAACTGGGCATTACCGATCTGTGGCTACCGCCCGCCTACAAAGGCGCTTCCGGCGGTTACTCCGTCGGTTACGACACCTACGATCTGTTCGATCTGGGCGAGTTTGACCAGAAAGGCAGCGTGGCCACCAAATACGGCGACAAGGCGGCGCTCGAACACGCCGCCACTGCGCTGCGCGAACACGGCGTGGGGGTGATTTACGACGTGGTGTTCAACCACAAGCTCGGCGCGGACGAAAAAGAACGGGTACACGTGTTCAAAGTGGACGCCAACAACCGCAACGACATTGACGACCAGGGCTTCGACGCGCTGGCCTATACCCGCTTCACCTTCCCCGGCCGCCAGGGCGCGCATTCCGAGTTTATCTGGGATTACAAATGCTTCAGCGGCGTCGATTACGTTGAGCAGCCGGACGATAAAGGGGTGTTTAAAATCGCCAACGACTACGGCGACGACGGCTGGAACGATCAGGTCGACGACGAGAAAGGCAACTACGACTACCTGATGGGCGCCGACGTGGAGTTCCGCAACGCTGCCGTGACGGAGGAGCTCAAATACTGGGCGCGCTGGCTGCTGGACACGCTGCCGTGCGACGGCTTCCGCCTGGACGCCGCCAAACACATTCCCGCCTGGTTTTTCAAAGAGTGGGCGGATCACGTGCGCGACAGCGCGCAGCGCGATCTGTTTATCGTCGCCGAATACTGGTCGCACGATCTCAGCGCGCTGCAACAATACATCGAGTTGGTGGACGGCAAAGTGATGCTGTTCGACGTGGCGCTGCACCTGAAGTTTCATCAGGCGTCGAAACAGGGCGACGGCTTCGACATGGCGCAGATCTTCACCGATACCCTGACCGCCGCCGATCCGGCCCACGCGGTGACGCTGGTGGCCAACCACGATACCCAGCCGCTGCAATCGCTGGAGGCGCCGGTGGAACCCTGGTTCAAACCGCTGGCCTACGCGCTGATCCTGCTGCGTGAACAGGGCGTGCCCTGCGTGTTTTACCCCGACCTTTATGGCGCCAGTTACCGCGATAAAGGGCGCGACGGCGGCGAATACCCGATCGACATGCCGGCGATCCCGGAGCTGGAGAAGCTGATCGCCGCCCGCCAGCGCTTCGCCAACGGCCCGCAAACCGACTACTTCGACGACAGCCACTGCGTGGCCTTCAGCCGCGCCGGCACCGCCGACGCCCCCGGCTGCGTGGTGGTGTTGACCAACGGCGGCGAAAGCGGCAAGACGGTCGCGCTCGGCGCCGATCTGGCGCGCACCGCCTGGCGCGATTTCCTCGGTAACCGCCAGGAGGAAATCACCACCGACGACCAGGGCAGCGCCCATTTCCCGGTCAACGCCGGCAGCGTCAGCGTCTGGGTGCCGACAGGCAGCCTGTGAACGCCCGCCGCCGCGCAATGATGCCGCGGCGGCAAAACTAATGTTTGCCTTTCGGGTCTAACTTACGCTATCAACTGCGCAAGCCATTCACACCGGAGCCTAAATAGGGTACAAGGCTGCATGAAAATTCCAAAACGACTCCAGCCGCTGGTGGATGACGGGTTAATCGACGAAGTCATCCGCCGTTTGAAAAGCGGCAAAGAAGCCGACGTGTTTATCGTGCGCTGCGGCGATGAGATCCGCTGCGCCAAAGTGTACAAAGAAGCCGAGAAGCGCAACTTCAAGCAGGCCGTGCACTACCAGGAAGGGCGCAAGGTGCGCAACAGCCGCGACGCGCGCGCCATGAGCAAAGGCTCCAAATTCGGCCGTCAGCAACAGGAAGAAGCCTGGCAGAACACCGAAGTGGACGCGCTGTATCTGCTGGCCAGGGCCGGGGTGCGGGTGCCGCAGCCGGACATCTGCCTGGACGGCGTGCTGCTGATGGAGCTGATCACCGACGAGGAAGGCCTGGTGGCGCCGCGTCTGAGCGATGTCATCCTGACGCCGGAACAGGCGCGCGCCGATCATGCTTTGATGATGAACTACGCGGTGCGCATGCTGTGCGCCGGCTTGGTGCACGGCGATCTGTCGGAATTCAACGTGCTGATGGATAAAGACGGGCCGGTGATCATCGATCTGCCGCAGGTGGTGGACGCCGCCGCCAACAACCACGCCAAAAGCATGTTCGAGCGCGATATCGACAATCTGGCGGAATATTACGGCCAATTTGCCCCGGAGCTGCGCGACAGCCAATATGCCAAAGAGATCTGGGCGCTGTATCAGGAAGGCACGCTGACGCCGGACAGCGTCCTCAGCGGCCGATTCAGCGAAATTCAGAAGCGCGCCGACGTCGGCTCGGTGCTGGAAGAGATCCAGGCCGCCAGCGAGGAACATCAGCGCCGCCTCATGGCGCGCAACGCGGAAGAGTAACGCCCGCGCTACTCGACGCGAAACACGTCCGGCCGCTGCGGGGTCGCGGCTTCGTGATAGATATCCCCCAGATAGCCGGCGATCTCCTCTTCGCGCAGATCCGCCGGCAACACGATATCGTAGCTGGGGGCATATTTGCGCTCCGGCAGCGTCACGCGGAACAGCCGCCATTCGTCCCCGATACGCTTCACGCCTACCAGGCGGCCGAACACGTTAAAAATCATCATCCGCCATTCCCCTTTTCGTCGCTTTCAGGCTATAACACTGTGATGCCGCCGCAGTGAAAAGGAAAGCGCATGAGTGAAAAAACGCCCCAGTTCTGGCGCGACCCGCAGTTGCCTTTTGTCGAAGCGCGCGCCATCAATGATGGCCGCAAAGTGTGCTACAGCCTGCACAGCCACGAATTCTTTTCCATCGGCGCCATCACCGGCGGCGTCAGCACCTATATCAACGGCGAGCGGCGCATGCAGGTCGGCGCCGGCGATGTGGTTGTCATCAATCCGCAGCAGGCGCATGCCTGCAACCCGATCGCCGACCGCCGTTGGTCATACATCATGTTCTATCTCGATCTCGCCTGGCTCGGCGCGCTGCAGCAGGAAATGATGGGCGGCGACGGCGACCGCTTTGTCCCCTTCAGCCGGCCGCTCAGCCGCGATCCGGCGCTGTTCAACGGGCTGAACCAACTGTATGCGCTGCTGACGAACGCGCAGTGCGGCGCGCTGGAAAAACAGATCGCCCTGGTGGAGTATTTCAGCGCCCTGCAGCTCGCGCTGGGCAGCGGCAGCCAGCCGGAGACGCCGCCGCACCCCCGACTGGAAGCGGCGGCGGCGTTTATCGACGCGCACTGCACTCAGTCGCTGACGCTGGAAGACATTTGCCGCGCCGCCGCGCTCTCGCCCTCCTACCTGATCCGCGCCTTCCGCCAGCGCTACGGCATGACGCCGCACGCCTATCTGGTCAATCGCCGCGTGCAGCACGGCCATCGGCTGTTGAAAAGCGGTCTGCCGATCGCCGCGGCTGCCAGCGAAAGCGGCTTTGCCGATCAGGCGCACTTCCAGCGCACCTTCAAACAGCTGCTGGCCGCCACGCCCGGCCAGTATCAAAAACCCTCCGCCAACAGATAGCAGGCGCTGGCCGCCAGCAACGCCGCCATCGCACGATTGAAACGCTGTACGTTGCGCGCCTGCCTGAGCAGGCCGCGCAACATCGCGCCAACGTAAGCCCAGCAGGCCACCGAAGCATAGCAAATCACGAAGTAGAGCCCGGCGAACTGCCACAGCAGCCGGATGTCGCCGTCGCCGACAAACGCCCCGAGGCTGGCCACCGACGCCAGCCACGCCTTGGGGTTCAGCCATTGCATCAGCGCGCCGTACCAACAGGAAGGCGCCTGCGCCTCGCCGTTGCCCAGCCTGCCGTCGTCAAACGCCAGCCGGTAGGCCATAAACAGCAGGAAGGCCACGCCGGCCCATTGGATCAAGCGGGTCAACGCCGGCCACAGGATCAGCAGTTGGTGCATACCCAAACCCAGCAGCACCAGCAACAGGGTAAACCCCAGCGTGGCGCCGAACACGTGACGCTGGGTCGCGCCAAAGCCGAACTGCGCCCCGGCGCTCAATGCAACGATGTTGACCGGGCCGGGCGTGATGGAGGCCGCCAGCGCAAATGCGGCCATGGAAAGGTAGATATTATTCATGAGGGCACCTGAGGAAAAATTCACAAGCGCCAGAATGCCGGGCCACGCCGACAACGTATTGAACAGAATTGCCCTGTTAGGTTTAGCGCACCGCGACGGCCCGTCGGCGCGGCAACCCGAAGGTATTGACCGCCATACCGGCCAGCACCAGCAACGCGCCGCCGAACTGCGCCGGTGACAGCGCTTCGTCCAGCAGCAGCCAGGCGGCGAACAGCCCGACCAGCGGCACCAGCAGCGTCAGCGGCGCGACGCGCCAGGTTTCGTAGCGCCCCAGCAGGCTGCCCCACACCGAATAACCGAACAGCGTGGCGGCGAACGCCAGATAGGCAACCGCCAGCCAGGTGCCGACCTGCACATGGCTCAGGCTGGCCAGCACCGCCTGCGGGCCGTCGAACAGCCAGCTGCAAATCAGGAACGGCAGTACCGGGATCGGCGCGCTCCACACCACCAGCGACAAAATGTTGCGCTGCGGGAAACCGACCAGGATCTTCTTGTTGGTCAGGTTGCCCAGCGCCCAGGAGAACGCCGCCGCCAGGGTCAGCAGCAGGCCCGCCAGGGGGACCGCGCCGCTGCCCGGCTTATGCAAGCTGGCCTGCGCCAGCGCCAGCATGCCGCCGCTGGCGATAGCGATGCCGACGAAATGATTGACGCGCAGCTTTTCGCCCATCAGCACGACACCCAACAGCAGGGTGAAGAACACCTGCGCCTGCAACACCAGCGAGGCCAACCCCGCCGGCATGCCCACCTTGATGGCGACAAACAGAAAGGCAAACTGCGCGAAGCTCATGGTCATGCCGTAGAGCAACAGCCATTTCCACGGGATGGTCGGGCGCGGGATAAAGAAGATCGCCGGCAACGCCACCAGTAAAAAACGCATCCCGGCCAACAGGAACGGCGGCATCCCCTGCAGGCCGAACTTGATTACCACGAAATTCACGCCCCAGATCACCACCACCAACAGCGCCAACAGCCGATCGCGCAATGTCATCCTCGCCCCGCTTATCCCATTGAAAATTCGCTTTGCCTTGCAGGTTACAACCAAACCGGGCGCATGGACACCGGCAAACGCCGGCGTTTATTCCGGCATCAGGCCAATGAAGGTGGTTTTCTTGCGCGGGCCGGTCATCAGCGCTTCCAGCTTCTCCACGCACTGCAGATAGTGTGGGGTCTGCTTATGCGCCGCCACCGCCTGCTCGTCGCGATAGGCTTCGTAGATGTAAAACCGCGTCGGAATATGCTCATCCTGCAGCACGTCGAAACGCAGGTTGCCCGGCTCTTCGATCGCCCCCAGATGATTGGCGCGGAAAACGTCGATAAATTCGTCGATCTTGTCCTGTTTAACGTTGATCTCTACCAATGTGACGTGCATGACAGCTCCTTGTTTAAACGGCGCGCCGCAGCATGGCGCTTTCCAACCATAGGTTTATTCCCGTCGATTGCCCTGCCGCAACGGCAATTTTGCCGCCTGGCTCACAAATCGCACCGGCGATGCCCACTCCGCCCCCGGCGAGGGAAGACGGCGGCATCTATAGTTACTATTCCTCCCCCTGAGAGCATAGGCTATGGATAACTACTTGATGGCGCTGGACGCAGGAACAGGCAGCATTCGCGCGGTGATCTTCGATCTGGCGGGCAATCAGATCGCGCACGGTCAGGCGGAGTGGCAACACCTCGCGGTGCCGGGCGTGCCCGGCTCGATGGAATTCGATCTCAACCGCAACTGGCAGTTGGCCTGCCAGTGCATCCGCCAGGCGTTGCAGCGCGCGGGGCTGGGCGCGCAGGCGATCCGTGCGGTGGCCTGCTGCTCGATGCGTGAAGGCATCGTTCTGTACGATCGCAACGGCGTGCCGATCTGGGCCTGCGCCAATGTCGATGCGCGCGCCAGCCATGAAGTCAGCGAACTGAAAGAGTTGCACAACCAAGGCTTCGAACGTGAGGTCTACCAGTACTCCGGCCAGACGCTGGCACTGAGCGCCATGCCGCGCCTGCTGTGGCTGGCGCACCATCGGCCGGACATCTATCGCCAGGCGGCGACGCTGACCATGATCAGCGACTGGCTGGCCTACATGCTGAGCGGCGAGCTGGCGGTCGATCCTTCCAACGCCGGTACTACCGGCATGCTGGATCTGACCAGCCGCGACTGGCGGCCGGCGCTGCTCGATATGGCCGGGCTGCGCGCCGATATTCTGTCGCCGGTGAAAGAGACCGGCAGCGTGCTGGGGCGCGTCACCGAGCAGGCGGCACAGGAGAGCGGGCTGCTGCGCGGCACCCCGGTGGTGATGGGCGGCGGCGACGTGCAGCTCGGCAGCCTGGGGCTCGGCATCGTGCGCGCCGGGCAGACGGCGGTGCTCGGCGGCACCTTCTGGCAGCAAATCGTCAACCTGCCGGAACCGGCCATCGATCCGGAAATGAACATCCGCATTAACCCTCACGTCATTCCCGGCATGGCGCAGGCGGAATCCATCAGCTTCTTTACCGGCCTGACCATGCGCTGGTTCCGCGACGCTTTCTGCGCCGAAGAGAAACTGCTGGCGGAGCGACTGGGGATCGACGCTTACAGCCTGCTGGAAGAGATGGCGGCCAGGGTGCCGCCGGGCGCCTACGGCGTGATGCCGATCTTTTCCGACGCCATGCATTTCAAAACCTGGTATCACGCGGCGCCGTCATTCATCAACATGTCTATCGATCCTGAACGCTGCAACAAACAAACGCTGTTCCGCGCGCTGGAGGAGAATGCCGCCATCGTCTCCGCCTGTAATCTGGAACAGATCGCCGCCTTCTCCGGCGTGCAGGCCCGCTCGCTGGTGTTCGCCGGCGGTGGTGCCAAAGGCAAACTGTGGAGCCAAATCCTCAGCGACGTCACCGGCCTGACGGTGCGCGTGCCGGTGGTGAAAGAAGCCACCGCGCTGGGCTGCGCGATCGCCGCCGGCGTCGGCGCCGGGCTTTACGCGTCGCTGGCCGAAACCGGCGAGCAGCTGGTGCGCTGGGAGCGTGAACATCAGCCGGACATGACCCACCACGCCTTGTATCAGGAGCAGAAGGAAAACTGGCGGCAGGTTTACGCCGATCAGCTGACGCTGGTGGATAACGGCCTGACCACCTCCATGTGGAAAGCGCCGGGGCTCTAGCGCCGCGCGCGTTCCGGTCATAACCTTATACCGTTTTATTCCTTTCCCCTTGGCGCGGCGCAAGCCGCGTTTTAACTCGCTGCCGTCATTGTTCCCCCTCAGAAACAGTGTAACCACCGTGAATGGATTTATCCGCCGCTCTCGCCTGCCGTAAATTGTGATTTCGGTCACGCCGCGCCCCGAGCGCGGCCTGCGCATTCACCTGAGAAGAGCGGCATTATGCTGAATAATAAAGATAACCCTGCATCATCCCCGTGGCCGGCGATCTTCTCGCTGACGGTCGCCTGTTTTGTCATGGTCACCACCGAGTTTCTGCCGATCGGCCTGCTGACCAACATCGCCCCTTCGCTGGGCGTCAGTACCGGCACCGCCGGGCTGATGGTCACCATGCCCGGCATCGTGGCAGCGGTGGCCGCACCCGCATTGAGCCTGATGTCCGGCCGCCTGGATCGGCGTTTATTGATGCTGGGGCTGTCGCTGCTGCTGGTGGTATCCAATCTGGTGGCGGCGCTGGCCGTCAACTTTCCGATGATGTTGCTCGGCCGCGTGCTGCTGGGCATCTGCGTCGGCGGCTTCTGGTCGTTCGCCGCCAACTATGGCCGCCATCTGGTGCCGGAAGCCAGCCAGGGGCGAGCCACCGCGCTGATCCTCAGCGGCGTTTCGGTCGGCGCGGTATGCGGCGTGCCGATCGGCGCACTGGTCGGCGATCTGTTCGGCTGGCGCGCCGCCTTCTTCGGCGGTGCGGCGCTGGCGGTCGGCGTACTGTTGGCGCAGCTGCGTTTACTCACGTCGGTACCGCCTTCCCGACCGGTCACGCCGCGCGATCTGGTGCTGCCGCTGCGTCTGCCGATGGCGCGCATCGGCCTGATCGCCATCGTGCTGCTGTTCATCGGCCACTTCGCCGCCTACACCTATCTGCGGCCCCTGCTGCTGCAGGTGTTCGTGCTCAGCCCGTCGGCCATCTCGCTGCAGCTGTTGGCCTATGGCGCCATCGGCCTGCTAGGCACCTTCCTCGGCGAACGCCTGGGGGAATACAGCCTGCGCGCCACCTTTATCCTGATCGCCGCCATGCTGGCGGGCATCCTGATCGTTTCACCGCTGCTCAGCGGCCTCGGCGGCGCCACACTGATGGTGCTGGTGTGGGGGCTGGCCTTTGGCGCCGTGCCGGTCTGCGCCACCAACTGGATGTTCGCCGCGGTGCCACAGGCGCCGGAAGCCGGCCAGGCGCTGCTGGTGTGCGTCGTTCAGATTGCGCTGGCCTCCGGCGCATTGCTGGGCGGTGAGGTGGTGGACTGGCAGGGCGTCAGCAGCGCCATGCTGTTCGGCGGCGCGCTGATCCTCTCCGCCGCTCTGGTGTTCGGTCTCAGCTTGCGCGCCGGCGTGATTGGCGCTAAACAGTGTTAATCATTATCTATCTGCAGAAACACGCCCCGGCCACCGCCGGGGCATGGCGTTGAGAACCTATGGACCATCATTTGCTCGCTATCCGGGTATTTAATCGCGTCGTGGAAACCGGCGGCTTTACCCGCGCCGCCGATTCGCTGGGCATGCCGAAAGCGACGGTCACCAAGCTGATCCAAAATCTGGAGGATCACCTGCAGACCAAACTGTTCCAGCGCACCACCCGCAGCGTGTCGGTCACCCGCGAAGGCGAATGCTATTACCAGAATACGGTGAAATGGCTGGCGGATTTGGAGCAGATGGAGGGCTGTCTGACCGAGTCGCAGAATTCTCCGCAGGGCGTGCTGCGCATCGATACCGGCAGCGGCACCGCCCGCCAACTGCTGTTGCCGGCGCTGCCCGGCTTTTTGGAACGCTACCCGCAAATCCAGATCGATCTCAGCATCGGCGATCGCGTTATCGATCTTATTAGCGACAGCACCGACTGCGTGATCCGCAGCGGTCCGTTGGCCGACTCCAGCCTGATCGCCCGGCGTCTGTTCGATCTGGACTGGGTCAGCTGCGCCACCCCGACTTATCTGGCGCGCCACGGCACCCCGCGCCACCCGTGCGATCTGGAACAGGGTTTTCCGATGGTGCACTACCGCCATCCGGTCAACGACCGCATCCATCCGCAACGCTATGTCGAGCGCGGCAAAGAGATCGCCATCCAACAGCGCTACCCGGTCAGCATCAATGAAGGCAACGCCCTGCTGGCGGCGAGCCTGGCCGGCCTGGGCATCATCCAGATCTATCGGTTTATGGCGCAGCCGCACCTCGAGCGCGGCGAACTGATCAGCCTGCTGCACGACTGGCAGCCGCCGCCGGAGCAGATGTACGTGGTCTACCCATCCAATCGCCACCTCAGCGGCAAGCTGCGGGCGTTCATCGACTGGGCGGTGGAGACTTTTGACAACGGCAAGATGAGCCGCACGTTGTAGCCGCACGCTGTGTGGTATTATTTACCGCATAGTGATTCACAACGGACAACCACCATGGCCTATATCCCCAAAAACTATGCGAAGCTGGAAACCGGCTACCGCGAAAAAGCGCTGAAACTGTTCCCCTGGGTATGCGGGCGCTGCTCGCGCGAATTCGTTTATTCCAACCTGCGCGAGCTGACGGTGCACCACATCGATCACGATCATAGCAACAACCCGGAAGACGGCAGCAACTGGGAAATGTTGTGTCTGTATTGCCACGACCACGAACACTCGAAATACACCGAGGCCGATCAATACGGTTCGACGGTGGTGGCCGGTGAAGATGCGCAAAAAGATATCGGCGTCGCCACCCACAACCCGTTCGCCAACCTGAAGGCGATGATGAAGAAGTAACGCCATCGACAGCTTAATGAGCCACTAACTTATTAAGCTGTTAAACTAACAAAAGCCTCTTCCGTTCCGCCACTTCCCAGAGAATTCCTACTTACCCATCCGGTCCATTCACCGCAAAATAAGCTGCGCAGTTAACAACATACTGGCTTGGCAAGCCGCCGCAGTTGGTGCATATTGTTCGCGAGTTATTCTTGTTAACCTGTTTAATTATCAACCTAATAAGCACATTAACTTAATAAGTTACCCGCTTAATAACTTGAGAGATGGCAGCATGATTGTTCTGATTGGCTCGCAAAAAGGCGGCGTCGGCAAATCGACGAAAGCAGTGAATATCGCCGGGTATCTGATTCTTAAGCAAGGCAAGACGGCGATCATCGTCGATGCCGACGACCAGAAATCGATCATGACCTGGTACAACGACCGTCAGAACGTCGAGGGGCTGCCGCACATTCCGGTGGTGGCCGCGTCGGGTAAAATCAAGGAAACGCTGCTGGAGCTCGATCGCCATTACGACTACGTGATCGTCGATACCGCCGGCCGCGACAGCGCCGAACTGCGCTCCGGCCTGCTGGCCGCCGATCTGTTCCTCTCGCCGCTGCGCCCTTCGCAGATGGATCTCGACACCATCGGCTATCTGTCGGAGATGTTCTCCACCGCGCAGGAATACAACGAGAAGGTCAAAGGCTACATCGTATTGAACATGTGCCCGACCAATATCTTTATTAATGAAGCCAACGAAGCGGCGCAGGTGCTGAGTGAATACCCGGAGTTCACCCTGGTGAGCAACCGCCTGTGCGACCGCAAGATTTACCGCGACGCCTGGGGTGAAGCCATCACCGTGCACGAGGCGAACAATGAAAAGGCGCAGAGCGAAATTGAATGCCTGGTGAAAGAGGTGATCCTGTGAAGAAACGCACCCCTACCCACCGCATGTCGGAAGACGAATTCATCAACAGCGCCACCTCGCATACATTGCCGGTAGCGGCGCCCGCGCCGGAAGCCAAGCCGGCCGGCCGTAAGCGCACCTATAAGGCGATCTCCGTCAGCCTGACGGACAGCCACATTGACGCTATCGATGAAGTGATCGTGCAGGCGGCGCGCAACGGCATCGTGCGCATCACCCGCTCCGACATCATCAAGCTGGCGATCGACGGATTAGCGGAGAAAAGCGAAGCGCAACTGCTGGCGCTGCTGAAAAAGCTCTGACCGCACGGCCCGCCGGCTGACCGAACCGGCGGGCCGTTACACCGACGAGAACTCGCGTGGGAACGGCATAGTACGATAGGTTTTGCCGGTGGCCTTATGCAGCGCGCTGGCCATCGCCGGGGCGACCACCGCAGTCGACACTTCCCCGCATCCCTGCGGCGCACGCGCACTGTCGAGTACCACCACTTCCACCTTGGGCATTTCGGCGATCGCGAGCAGCGGATAACGATCGAAATTCCCTTCCACCACGCCACCCCGTTCAAAATGCAGCTCGCTGTGCAGACAGGTGGTCAGCGCAAAGCCGATGCCGCCCTCTACGTTGGCACGCACCAGGTTCGGGTTTATCACCTTACCGCAGTCAATCCCGCATACCGCGCGCAGCACCCGTAGTCGCCCCTCCTGAATGGCGATTTCAACCACCAAACCGACGTAGGTGGTGAAAGCGTTATTGCGGCCAACCCAAATATTGCACGCCATACCGCGATAAACACCCGACGGCGGTTCATGCTGCCACCCCGCCGCCGCCGCAGTGGCGTCCAGGACGCGCAACGCTTCCGGGCTGTCCTGCAACAGATGCCGTCGATATTGGTATTCGTCCCGGTTTGCCTTATGGCTGAGTTCGCTGATAAAGCTTTCCAAAAAGAACAGACTGGCGACGCTGCCGACACCGCGCAGATAGCTCAGGGAAATCGGCTGTTCGACGATGCCGGCCTCCACCTTCAGATGAGGAATGCGATACGGCGTGCTGTAAACGCACTCCACCATACTTTCATCCCATCCCCCGGCGTCGTTGACCGTTTCGCGTCGCATTTGCCAGAAGAGAGACTGCCCGGCATAGCGCGCCCACAGCGCCTGCGGGTAGCCGTTTTCATCCAACAGCGCCCGATAATGGCTGATGCAGGCCGGACGATAGTATTCGTGCCGCATGTCGATCTCGCGCGGATAGATCACTTTGACCGGTTTCCCCACCGCCCGGGAGGCGACGGTAGCATGCATCACGGCATCCGGCAGATATTTGCGTCCAAAGCTGCCCCCCAGATAGGTCGTATTCACCACCACATCCGTCGGCTTCAGCCCGAACATTTTCGCCAGAACGTTACGCACCATGTCCTGCCCCTGGAAGGGGCCCCAGGTTTCGATACGGCCCTCGCCGTAATGGCTGGTGGCATTGCAAGGCTCCAGGGTAGCGTGCGCCACATAAGGTGCGCTGTAACGCGCCTCATGCAAGCGCGAACCTTGTTCAACGCCACGAATCAACGCCGACGCCTCGCCGCGATCGACCGCCGGCACCAGTGTATCGCCATCCAGCATCGCCAAATTCTCCGCCGCAATCACGCTGCCGGTCAGCGCTTTTCCTGCGCCCGGCAGCCAGTCGACCTCCAGCAAATCCGCCGCCTTTTTGGCCTGCCAGTAACTCGCCGCCACCACGATCACCGTATTGAGTGACATATCATGATCCAATCCGACCATGTTGTTCATCGACCACTGCCGGGTCAACACCAGATCCACCACGCCCGGCATGGCCCGAATCTGTCGTTCATTACGCACGGCGACCAGCTTTCCGCTAAGGTCGGGCACCATCCAGGGGACGCCGATCAGCATCTCCGGCAAGTCGATATCAATACCGTAAATCGCACTGCCATCCACTTTCTCCGGCGTATCGACCCGCAACAGCGGCTTGCCAATGACACTCTCTCGCTCTTGCGCCTCACTCTTTAAAGCAGGCTGCGGATCCAACGGCAGCTCGGCGGCATAGCGCACCAAATCGCCATAGGCAACCTTGCGCTTCCCGCCTTTCTCAAGCACCCAGCCTTTCTCCGTACGGCACTGCGATGGTGAAAGCGCGAAATGTTTTGCGCCGGCCCGCAGAAAGAAATCTCTCGCCTGTGCGCCGGCCAGCCGGGCACGCTGATAAAATTTGGTCATGGAGGTTGAGGCGGCGACAAACTGCGCGAAAGCCTCGCCCCCGGCAACCTGACGGTAAGCGTCGCGGCCGGTGACGAATTTCACCGTCACCTGCGCCCAATCGGCATCCATCTCCGCCGCCACCACTTCGGCCAGGCCGGTGTAAATCCCCTGCCCGACTTCACATTGCGACACGCCGATAACGATGCGCCCATCGCGATCGATCCAGATCCAATCGTTCAATTCGTACTGGTTGTCCGGAGGCGCCACGTCCTGTGAAACCACGGCCGCCAGGCTGCGCGTCGATATCGGCAGCAGCATGGCGGCCACTGCCAACGCGCTGCCTTTTATCAAGGTTCTGCGGGTGATCGCCATACTCAGGGTTCTCCCTTGTCGGCGGCGCGGTGCACCGCCGCACGGATCCGGTGGTAAGTGGCACAGCGGCACAGATTGGTCAGGCCCGTATCTATCTGCCGATCGTCCGGACTCGGGTGTTCCGCCAGCAGCGCACTGACCGCCATGATCATGCCTGATTGGCAGTAGCCGCACTGCGGCACGTCCTCCGCAATCCAGGCCTGCTGCACCGGATGACGGCGATCGATGGACAGCCCTTCGATGGTGGTCACCTGCCGATCGCGCACCAATTGCAGCGGATAACAGCATGAACGCACAGCCTTACCGTCGACATGTACCGTACAAGCGCCACAGGCGCCGATACCGCAGCCGAACTTGGTGCCGGTTAACTTAAAATGTTCTCGGATCACCCACAGCAGCGGCGTATCCGGCTCGCCGTTAAATTCGACCGCCTGGCCGTTCAGATTAAACTTCATGCCATCCTCTCTTGGATCAATGCTTCACCCGACGTTTCACCCACGCCCCAATGACGATCAATGCCAACAATACGCCGCCCCAGAACACATAAGGCAATGACGTAATCAACAGCGGTTTTTCACCGCCCGCCCGCTGCAGAGCCACTTGCTCCGGCGTTATCCTGACCGCCGGATTGCCGAATTGCTGCAATACGTAATTGCCCAATTCAGCCAGTTGCCTGTCATCCAGACTATCGGCGAACCCCGGCATCCAGGTCTGCAGCGTCTCCCCCTGACGCTGCACGCCATACAGCATCACCATGATCAGGTTATTGGCCCGTTCGCTGCCTACGGTGGTGTTGTGCATCAAAGAAGGGAAATGGCCGTCATAAGCCCCCTCGCCGCCCAGACGATGGCAGCTGGCACAGGAAGCGGCATACAGCGCCTGTCCGGCGGCACGGCCTTTACCGCCCCCCTGATATTGATAGGCCGCTTTCGTTCCTTGTACGGTGACAAGCGGCGGCGTCTGTTTGAGCCAGTCGGCGATGGCGTCGAGATCGTCGTCACTCAGGAAACGCAGGCTATGCTCCACCGCCTCCGCCATGCCGCCGGCAGCCTGAGCTTTGTCATTGCGCCCGGTCCGCAGATACTGCACCAACTCTTTCTGGCTCCAGCCGCCGATGCCGCTCACGGGATCCGAGGTGATATTCGGCGCGATCCAACCGCCGGTTTCTCCTCCTGCCAGATAGCGATCGCCGCGTTCCGCCATCATCCCGTTACGCGGGCTGTGACACGCCGAGCAATGCCCCAGCACATCCACCAGATAGCGGCCACGCGCCTTCCTCTCGTCTGCATCGACGGGCGTCTTTTTCAGAAACAGCCAGTTCCAGCCGTGGATCGCATAACGCCAGGAAAAAGGGAACGTCAGTTGGGTCTCAGGCACCGCACGATCGACCGGTGCGACACCGGCCATAAAATAGCGATACAGCGCGTGCAGATCGTCATCACTCAGCCCCCGATAAGCGGTATAAGGCATGGCGGGATACAAAGGTTGGCCGTCCCGCCGAATGCCCTGCGTTAACGCGCGGCGAAACTCTTGTTCACTGTAGTCGCCAATGCCGGTTCCTTTGGCGGGCGTGATATTGCTGGCGATGATGTCGCCCATCGGCGACGCGATGGCATAACCGCCGACATAGGGGGCGTCCTGTTGACTGCTGCCGCGGTGACAAGCCGCGCAATCTGCGGCGGTAGCCAGATATTTTCCCCGTGCGATGACCTGTTGGTCATTCTGGCTGGCGAAGACCGAGCAGGAGAAGATCCCCAACGCGATAACGCACAGCTGTTGTGCTCTCCGCCAGCGGCCGTTCACGCTTCACCTTCCGGCTTCATCGCACCCACTCGCTCCTCCGCCAGAAGAGCAAACTCGTCTGGCAACAGATTTTCCTGTTCGAGCATCGCTATCGCGTTATGCTTGATGCCAAACAATACGCGGTAAAAAGCCTCCAGATCGTTGGCCGAAATGCCATTGAGCAGTTTTTCCCTCGCTTGCTGGCTGGAATGATCCAACTGCGCCAGCATCTCCTGCCCGGCCTCGGTCATTCTCACCCCTTTGGCGCGCTTATCTTCGGACAGAGCATCGCGAGCGATAAGCCGATTTTTTTCCAGAAACAGCAGCGCGCGCGACATCGTCGAGACTTCGGCGTTCAAATGCTGCGAAACGTCTTTCAACGTGCAGCCATCCCCCAGATCGGCAATCGCACTCAGCGCCAGCCAATGCGGGCGCGTCAGATTGGTCATTTTCACCGACTGGTCCATCGCCGTGCGCCACAGGCGATTGGTCACATCCAGATGGATGCCCAGTGCAGCAGGAAGTTTACGCGGTTGTGACATGTCGGGTTACTCTCGATTATTTATTTGCTTGTGCAAACAAATAATAGATCGGACATGAGAACAGGATCAAGCAGATGAGGGAGAATAAAATAAAAACGAGTTAATACATTTGGTTAGTTCGTATCGCACGGCATACGCTCCCCAGCGACGGGGAGCGATAAGAAAAACTCAGTTCCCCGCGATCTCGCACCGGTAGTCCTGAATTTCACCGGCCGACCCCAGGTTGAGATCGGTCAACTTCAGACGGTTTGCCAACAGCAGCATCTCGCCCTTCGGGCTGACCGCCAGCGCCAGGCCGTAATTGCCGATGCTGTCGCCCTGCTCGACCACGTAGTTTTGCAACAAGCGGAAAGGATCTTCCTGGGTTAAATCGGTGCCCGCCAATTTTCTGGCCAGATATTGATGGCCGACCAATTTCACCGCCAGCGGCCGCCACTGTTGATCTAATTGCTCAGCCTGTTCCCCCAGCGCGTTATAGACATCCTGGCGCAAACAGGCAACGTGAATATGCAGCTGATTTTGAGAGCGGCCATATTTCGAATTGACCGCCAGAGAAACCCATGCGTCTTTTAACGGTTTACCCAGCTCGCTGGATATATGTTCGCGGTTATTCCAGGCCTGGGCGAAATAAGGCGGCGTTCGCTCCGCTTGCAATATCGGACTCTCGATGCCGCTGACCTTTTCGGCCGGCATCACCAGATCGTGGTAAGGGCCCTTGCTGTCCTTAAACAGCACATATCCCTCGGTTAAATCCACCTTTAAGCAGGGCGCGGGATCGTGGTTCTGCTGCTGATTGGGCACGCACTGTTGGCTGACTATCTGCCACAGCGCATTCGGATTGCCGCGCCCGAAGAACCACCACAGCACCGCCGCCAGCAGCAAAATGACAAGCAAAATAATTAATAGTCTGAAAAGTCTTTTCATCGCGACTCCCTGTTTATCTATTCCATACCGAAAGGAGCGCCAGCATAAACCAAGGCTCTGGCATCGACCAGAATATTTTCCTTAATGTCACCTTTTATTGACGTCTTGTTAGCAATGGGTAATTAAAAATAAGCCTCCGCCTGAGTAATTTAAGGTAAATTAATACCGTGGGTCGAATATGAGTGTGATATAAGCAGCCGGGACTCTTTTTATATAAGGAACCGATAAGATGCCAACGATGGGCAAATCCCTGCATTATCTCGACGTAGGTTCAGGCTTTCCATTGCTGCTGGGCCACAGCTATCTGTTCGATCTGAATATGTGGGCGCCGCAGTTCGAAGCGCTGGCTAAACGCTACCGCCTCATCGTGCCGGATCTCTGGGGCCACGGCGATTCACCGGCGCTGCCGCCCGGGCGAAACAGCCTGTCGGATATCGCCGCCGATCATTTGGCGCTGATGGATCATTTGGATATTGAAGAGTTCGGCATCGTCGGCCTGTCCGTCGGCGGCATGTGGGGCGCCGAACTGGCGGCGCTGGCGCCGGAGCGGGTGAAAGTGCTGGCGCTGCTGGACAGCTACCTGGGCGACGAAACCCCAGAGGCGCGGCAGCGCTATATGGGCATGCTGGCCGCCGTGGAACAGGCCGGCGCCATTACGCCGCCGCTGCTGGAATATATCGCCGCGCAGTTCTATTCCGACGACGTGCCCGCTGCGCTGTCGCAGCCGTTGCTGGCCCATCTGCAAAGCCTGCCCGCCGAGCGCCTGCGCGAAAGCATCGTGCCGCTGGGCCGGATGATCTTCGGCCGCCCCGACAAGCTGGCGCTGCTGGAACACATCACCGCCGCCAGCATCGTCATCACCGGCGCGCAGGATAAGCCGCGCCCGCCGGCGGAAGGCCAGCGCATGGCGGATCTTCTCGGCTGCCGACATGTGCTGATCCCCAACGCCGGGCATATCAGCAACAAGGAAAATCCGGCGGCGGTCAATGAAACGCTGCTGGCATTTCTGGCCGAAAGCACCACGCCGCTGTTTTGGTAAGTCGCTCCGGGCCATCAGGCCCGGACCTGCCATGCTATCGCTCAGACGATGTGGCTATCGCCATTTCCCGGACCGAATCCCCCCTGACGCAACCAGCGGTAAAGCTCCGCATCGCGCTGAAAATGCATCTTTCTCATCACCGCCCGTTTATGCGTGCTCACCGTCTTGATGCTGACCCGAAGCCGACGGGCAATGGCGGTCGGCGTCATTTCCCAACTCAGGTAACGCATCACTTGTTTTTCCTGCGGCGTCAATGGCAACGGCTGACACCAGGCGCAACAAGAAAAACCGCAGGCGCCGCCGGTTCGGCCTTTTATCACCCGCGCTACCGTGTGCAACAGCTTTGCGACGCCTTCATTGCGGTACACCCTGCCCGCTTCCCTCAGGCACCCCGAAATGGCGCGAATGCGGGCTTCTCTGAGATCGTAAACGGCGAGATAAAGGGCGTGAGGAGCATGGGGAGGATGGCAAAAACGCGCCATGTCGCCTTTGGCGATCGCCTGGAACACAAGGTCGGCATTCATCGGCTCGCAGCAGCGCGCCTCGATGCCACGTTCACCAAAATAGTCGCTCAGCGCCCGATACGTCCCGGCGACAAAAAAGCGGTCGATATCCAGGAAGGCGATATTGATGACCGTGTTCACGCCGTTTCCCTCCGCGCGAAAACAAACCGGCAAAACCGGCCGGCGCTGAACCTGCTGCGCCCATCCAATGTAACGAGCAGCAGCGTCAAAACCGCCCATTGGATGAGCGACAGCCCGAACGGGTAGGAAAACTGCGCGCACAGCAGCAAGGGAATGCCGCTCGCCACCAACGCGGCCTCTTCCCCGGCGGCCGGGCTGTGCAAGCGGGCGGCGATGCGCTCCCGTCGCCATGTTTGGCGCACCAGCGCCGCCACGCCCGCCAGCAGGCACAGCATGCCCGCCAACGCAACGACGCCGCCTTCTATCCACCACAGCAGGAGCTCGTTATAGGGTTGCCGCGCTGCGCCAGCCCGCGCTACCGCGGGCAGCGCATGGGCCTGTAAATGCTCAAAGCCATGCTCGAATCGGCCATAGCCCCATCCTGACCACGGCCGCTCTGCCACCAGCGCCAGCGAATCAAGCAGCGTATCGCAGCAAGGCGCGGCATTCGACAAACGAACGCCGGCGTTCAATTCATCCGCCAATATCGCCAGGCAGCATCCCAATGCCGTCATCAGCAGCGCGAGCACGCAATGCAGCGGGTATCTGCGCACAAACATCAGGGTCAGCAGCGCGGCACCCAATAGCACGCTGAGACAAACGGTCTGCGATGCCCCCCAGCCCAGCGCGGCGGATAAACCGATCAAGAGCGGCAGCAAGAGTAAAATACGCCATCGCTCGCTATCTCGGCGCAACATGCGGAACCGAGGCAACACCGTCAGACCCCATCCCGCCAATAATCCGCTCGCCAATATACTGCTCGCGGCATCCGGCCAACGCCCCCCGCTGCCGGCATAGCCCGCCGCCGCCTCGGCCGGGAAGGAAAAAAGCCAAATGCCTCCCACGGCTGCGGCTAATACCAGCGTATAGATAAACGCAATACGCACGTGTGGCATGACCCGATATTGCAATAGGATAAAGTAAATAATCCAACTGCCAAACAGGCAGGCCATTCGCCCGACGGTAAGCACGCCCCACTCGGCACGAGAATAAAAAAGGGGCAGCAGCAATATCACCGCGCCCAGCGCAAAGAAAAAACACGCGGGGGTCATCCCCCACGTTTTTCGCAAAAAAAGGATCGCGCCGCCGACGCCCAATAAAGCAAACAGGCCCCCCCCAATCACAAGAGAATATGGAAACGTCAGCGAGAAATAGTTCATATCATAGTGATAAATATAGCCACCCAACAAAAGCAATACGCTGACATAGACCATCACCATGAACTTTAAACATGGAATAGACATAATAACTTCATCCCAAAATATATATCCGAAAAACCATCAGAAAAGGCTGAGCCATTTTTCAATTGCAATAAACGAAATGCCTGCCAGCAACACCAGCCCGGTAACTATCGCCATCACAATCCCGACAGATTGAATAGCTTCAAAGAATTTTCGCCTATAGCGTAAAAGCGTCCAGCTTCTTTTAAACATACCTTTTCCTCTTGGCCATTCAGGCGTCAAACAAAGAAAACCCGCAATTTAAACGTGGATTTACGGCAAAATCCTGTCGCATTACCCAGCGAGTTCCATAGTATCGCCGCAGCCAAAAACAAGAAATATGTATTGCATTTAACCATGAAAACAGTTTTTAATTCCTAAAAATATATAAATAAAGAATTAAAAACCAAAACAAAGAAAACCTAATATTATAAAACTGGCAACATCCGTACGTTTAAACTTTCGCCAAAAATTTCACAACATGAAAAAACCGCCATCATCTTGACGGGTGAAAAATAATAGATAACTCTGTCCTCGCTAAATTTCGCCGTCGCTATAAGGGCAAGCAGCACATTATGGAATACGTCATTAATCAGATGATTATTTTCTCACCTGCCGAACGCGCATTGTTCATCATCAATGAACGGGAATCTTTTATGCCGTTATCTAACCCTGCCACCCGCTTATTGTTAGAGTTGGTTACCCATCATAAAGAGATGCTCACCCGCAGGCATTTGATGCAGCGGGTCTGGGAAGATAATGGTTTTGTGGGTTCAAACAATAATCTGAATGGTTGCATCAGTGAGATAAGAAAAGCGCTTGAATCGCTGGCACTGGATCCGCAAATCATTATTACCATCCCCAAGCTGGGTTTCATTCTTGAAGCGGAAATTACCTCATGCGAAAACATGCGCTCACCGGACAACCCAAAAACGGTTATTCCCCCCCTGTTGACCCGAGCCAGCGCGCTGTTAAAACGGCATGGGAATATCTGCCAGGCAAAAAAAGCGCCCCTTGCCGCTGTATTGATGATGATTGCGTGCTTTAGCCTCGTCTGCGCTTTATTGTGGTTCAACCGGCCGGTTCACGCGTTCAAAAACGCCAGGGTCGATTTTTTTTATCGCCATGAGCTGTGCAACGTTTTTACTTTGGAAACCGCCGCGCTGAACGACCGGCATGAAACGCAAGCGCAAATTGCCGCTGCATTGAAAGCTGAAGCGACCGACTGCGGCACGACGCCCGCCGATCTGTTCTACACCAAAATCGCCAACCCCAATCTTCCTTTTCAGGTCACCTTCATCGCCATTTGCAATCTGGTGCAACCCGGTCAATATGGCCGGTGCCGCACGATCAAAAACACCGACGGTATGACGCCATGAACAAAAAAACACGCTTCATCGTCGGCTTGTTATTGCTGATGGCGCCTCTGGCAAGCCAGGTCGCCCAGCTGTCGCACCATCCTAAAACCTTACTGCGTTGCGAAGCGGAGATCACCACGCGCAACCGCTATGGCCCTGCCATGGAGCCCGCCGCGGTTTTAAAAGCAAAGATGTATTTTTTCCTCTACCACAACGGCACTGGCTTTATCAGGCTCAATGGCTTTATCGAGCGACAAGAAAAAACCTATGTGCTGAACCGCGAACTTCACTATGTGTATGACACCCCCGGCGATGAGACGGATGAAGAGGATGGCGGCGGCGATGGGTATACGCTGCGATTCGCCGCCGACCGTAAACATGCCGGAGATACGGTTCCCGCCCCCCTTTGGGCGACCTTTTTGCAGTCGGAAGATCCCCGAATCTCCTACCATGTCGCCGTCGAACACGTACTCGGCAACCTGTATGTGGTCAGTACGCTTCAAAGCCCGACCTTTGTCTGCCGGCGTTATTAAGCTATGGGTTGCGAATGTTGCCTAGCGGAAGAAAAGCCCGCAAGCGGCAGCCATTTCAGCGGTTAATTGAACGCGCCATGCGGCTGTAGGTGTGGCGCACGCCGCGAATCGCTACGCTGTAGGCGAAGATGTTTTCCGGCAGCGCCAGCCCCAAAAAGCCGGTATCGCCGATATGGTGCAGATCCGCGCCGGCCATTTTGCTCATCAGCGCAATCTGCCGCACGGTCTGCACGTCGGCCCCCTCTTGCGAGGTGCCGATCGCCGTCATCGCCAGCGCCCCCTGCCGCTGGGCAAAGGCGATCAGCGCCGCCACTTTCTCCTGCGACATGCCGGGAATGGTGCCCGGCGCCGGCAGCAGCACGATGTCCGCACCGTTCTCCACGAACAGCGCGATGTCTTGCTCGCCGATCAGTTGGCTGCCGCTTTCGCGCACGATGCCGGCGCCGTGCATCTTGCCGGTCACCAGCACCATCTCGTCGCCCACTTCCTCGCGGATCGCTTTCAGCGCGGCGGCGATCGCCTGATTGCTGACGCCATTGTTCGGGTTGCCGGTCAGCACCAGCATGCGCGCGCCGAGCTGATACAGCTTGCGCGCATTCTCGGCGGTGGCGGCGCGGCCCGCGGTCATCTGCCAAAAGTCGTTATGTTCGCTGGCGAAAGCCGGATCGACGGCCTCCAGGTTCACCCCGATCACCCGCCCGGTCAGGCGCTGCAGCGTGCGCAGCGCCTCCTGCGGCGGCACGTCGGCGGGCAGGCCCGCGATATGCGGACGATCGACGTCGAACAGGTTCAACAGCAGCAGGTCGGCGCCCTGGCTGGCCGCCAGTTCGGCGTTGGTGACGTTATTGAGCAGCGGCTGAGTGACCGCGATGGTTTCGCTGACCAAAATGCGCCCTTCACTGGCGCGGATGGCGTAGAGCAGATCGGTTTTGCCGATATCGGCCAGATCGCTGGCGCTGCAGTCCAGATAGCGTTTCATGAGGCAAGCTCCGGTGACGTTAGCGGAAAGGGATGGATGCCCCCTCTCCCACCGCAGTGAAAGAGGGGGAAAAGGTTACTTCAGCGTAAAGCTTTGCGCCTGCACGTTGTCGGAATCCAGGCCGACGAACACGTTGAATTTGCCCGGCTCCGCCCCCCACTTCAGGCTGGCGTTGTAGAACTTCAGATCGTCTTCGCTAATCGGCAGCTCAACCTGCTGCGACTGACCGGCCTTCAGCGTCACTTTCTTGAAGTTGCGCAGCTCTTTCACCGGGCGGCTGACCGACGCGGTGACGTCCTGCAGATACAGCTGCACCACCGTGGCGCCGTCGTACTTGCCGGTATTCTTCAGCGTGACGCTGGCGGTTAACTTGCCGTTGCGCGCCATCGTCGGGCTGGACAATTTCAGATCCGACAGACTGAAGGTGGTGTAGCTCAGGCCGTAACCAAACGGATACAGCGGGCCGTTCGGCGAATCGAAGTAGCGCGAGGTGTACTTGCCCGGGTTCTCCTTGCCGAACGGCCGGCCGGTGTTCAGGTGGTTGTAGTACATCGGGATCTGGCCGACCGAGCGCGGGAAGGTCATCGGCAGCTTGCCCGACGGGTTATAGTCGCCGAACAGCACGTCCGCCACCGCGTTGCCGCCCTCGGTGCCGCTGTACCAGGTTTCCAACATCGCGTCCGCCTGCTCGCTCTCCCAGCTCAGCGCCAGCGGCCGGCCGTTCATCAGCACCAGCACCAGCGGCTTGCCGGTGGCTTTCAGCGCGGCGATCAAATCACGCTGGCTCTGCGGGATCGTGATGTCGGCACGGCTGGAGGCCTCGTGCGCCATGCCCTGCGATTCCCCCACCACCGCCACCACCACGTCGGCCTTGTTCGCCGCCTGCACCGCTTCGTCGATCATCTGCTGCGGCGAACGGGTATCGAACGCCACCGCCGGCTCATACTCGTTCAGATAGTCGATGATGCCTTTATCCTGCGTGACGTTGGCGCCCTTGGCGTACAGAATGCGCGCCTTGTCGCCCACCGCCCGCTCCAGCCCCTCGCGCAGGGTGACCGACTGCTTGACCACCCCGGCGGCTGACCAACTGCCCATCACGTCGCGCTGGCTGTCGGCCATCGGCCCGACCAGCGCGATGGTCGCCTGCTTGCTAAGCGGCAGCGTCTGTTTATCGTTCTTCAGCAGCACCATCGTCTTGCGCGCCACCACCCGCGCTTCGGCGCGGTGCAGACGGCTTTCGGCGTTGGTGTCCTGCGGATCGGAACCCACCGGCCCCAGATGCACATACGGATCCTTGAACAGCCCCATGTCGTATTTGGTGTTCAGCACGTCGCGGCAGGCGCGGTCGATATCGCTTTCAGACACCAGTCCGTCCTTCACCAGACCCGGCAGGTATTTGTCGTAGAACTCGTCGCTCATGCTCATATCGACGCCGGAGGTGATCGCCAGGCGCACCGCGTCGCGCGCGTCGGCGGCCACGCCGTGCTTAATCAGTTCCTTAATCGCGCCGTGGTCGCTGATGGTGATGCCTTTAAAGCCCCACTGCTCGCGCAGCAGATCTTTCAGCAGCCACGGGTTGGCGGTGGCCGGCACGCCGTTCACCGAGTTGAGCGACACCATCACCCCGCCGCTGCCGGCGTCCACCGCCGCTTTGTAAGGCGGCAGATAGTCCTGATGCATGCGCAGCGGGCTCATGTCGACGGTGTTGTAATCGCGGCCGCCTTCGACGGCGCCGTACAATGCAAAGTGCTTGACGCTGGCCATCACCGAACCGGGTTTGGCCGGGTCGCCGTTCTGGAAACCGTCGACCATCACCTTGGCGATTTTCGAGACCAGCCAGGTGTCTTCGCCGAAGCCTTCGGAAACCCGGCCCCAGCGCGGATCGCGGGTGATATCGACCATCGGCGCGAAGGTCATGTTCAGGCCGTCATCGCTGGCCTCTTGCGCCGCGACCCGGGCGCTGAGCGCGATGGCTTCCAGATCGAAGCTGGCCGCCAGCCCCAGGCTGATCGGGAACACGGTGCGCTGGCCGTGCACCACGTCATAGGCAAAGAACAACGGGATTTTCAGGCGGCTGAGCTGCATCGCCTGATCTTGCATCACCCGGATATCCGGCCGGGTGACGGTATTGAAGATGGCGCCGATCTGCCCTTTGCGGATCCCCTCGCGGATCGCTTCTTTCGGGTTATCCGGCCCGACGCTGATCAGCCGCAGCTGGCCAATCTTCTCTTCCAGCGTCATCTGCTTCATCAAATTGGACACGAAGGCGTCGCGCTGCTGGGCGTGAATGCCCTGCGTTATCGGCGTTTCCTGCGCAAAAACCGGGCTGAGGGCCAGACCGGACAACATACTCACCACACAAAGCCATTTCATCTTGTTTTATCTCAGGCGTGTTTCCGCCGCCAACGCCGCGGAGTTTAATCGGAGTGAAGAAACAGTTTGCCACACTCTGTTTCATCGCCAAGGGAATTCGCATCGCTAATGTTTACAAAGCATGACAGGTTATCGGCAGGTAATTCTGCAGCCGGGCGCGGTTGTCGGCGGCCTCCGCCGCCAGAAAATCGACCAGCGCGGTTAACGTCGGCGGCGCCACCGTGCGTTCAGGATAGACCAAATAATAGGCCGCGCCGCTGCTGACGCAGAGCGGGAACGGCGTTACGATGCGCTGCGCCTGAATATCCTCCTCCAGCAGGCACAGATCGCCGATGGCGATGCCGAATCCCTGCAGCGCGGCGCTCATCGCCAGATCGAGGGTATCGAAATGCTGGGCCTTACCGGACGGCAACGCATCGGCGCCCGCCGCCTTCAGCCAGCGCAGCCAGTCGCGCCGATCGCGCGTCGGGTGCAGCAGAGTTTTGTCCGTCAAGTCCATCAACCGGGCCGCCGGCGGCAGAAACGTCGGCGTGCAGACCGGCGTGAGGATTTCATCGAACAGCAAGTGCGCGGTCAGCTTTTTACCCGGCGGCCGGCCGAATACCACCGCGGCGTCAAACTGCTCGGTACTGAAATCCAGGCCGTGCGACACCGAGGCGGTCAGCTCGATATGCATGTCCGGCCGTTCATTTTGCAGGCGAATGATGCGCGGCAGCACCCAGCGCATGGCGCAGGTCGGGCATTTGATGCGCAGCGCCCCCGGCGGGGCGGCGGCCCGCGTCAGGGCTTCATCCAACTGCCCCAGCGCCTGCTGCACCGGCGCCAGCAGCTGCGCGCCCTGCGGCGTCAGCGCCAGACCGCGCGCCTGACGGCTGAACAGCGGATAGCCCAGACGCTGTTCCAGCCCAAGAATTTGCCGACTGACCGCCCCCTGCGTCAGGTGCAGCTGCCGGGCGGCATGGGTAAAGTTGAGGCGTTGCGCCACCACCACAAAGGTTTTCAATACGTCGAGCGACGGCAGGGATATCGGCATAGCGTGCCTCGATTAGGTATGATCGTAGTGCATGGCAAGTATGACAAACTTTCCCTTGTCCGCCTACGCCGCCTGATGCTTAATCGCTCAACACTTCCCTGTTTGCCTGGAGCCCATCATGCAGAGCGCCTGCTCATCCCGCTCGAAGCTGCCGGACGTCGGCACCACCATCTTCACCGTCATTGGCCAACTCAGCGCCGAACATCAGGCCCTCAACCTGTCGCAGGGCGCGCCCAACTTCGCCGGTGACCCGCAGCTGATCGAGGCAACGGCGCAAGCCATGCGCGCAGGTCATAACCAATACGCGCCGATGAGCGGCGTGGCGGCGTTACGTGCTGCTCTGGCGGAAAAAGCTGAACGATTGTATGGCGCGCGCTATGACGCCGACGAAGAAATCACGGTGATCGCCAGCGCCAGCGAAGGGCTGTACTCGGCGATCAGCGCGCTGGTGCACCCCGGCGACGAGGTGATCTATTTCGAACCGGCGTTCGACAGCTATGCGCCGATCGTGCGCCTGCAGGGCGCCACGCCGGTGGCGATCAAACTGTCGCTGCAGGACTTTCGCGTCGACTGGGACGAAGTGGCCGCCGCCATCAACGGCAAAACGCGCATGATCATCGTCAACACGCCGCACAACCCGACCGGCGCGGTGTTCGACGCGCAGGATATCGACCGCCTGACCGCCCTGACCCGCGACACCGACATCGTGATCCTGTCCGACGAGGTCTACGAGCATGTGGTGTTCGACGGCGATATTCACCACAGCATGGCGCGCTATCCTCAGCTGGCGGAACGCAGCGTGATCGTGTCGTCGTTCGGTAAAACCTACCATGTCACCGGCTGGCGCGTCGGCTACTGCCTGGCGCCGGCGGCGTTGATGGACGAGATCCGCAAGGTGCACCAGTTCATGGTGTTCTCCGCCGATACGCCGATGCAGTACGCCTTCGCCGCCGCGCTCGCCAACCCGCAGAGTTACCTGGGGCTGGCGGCGTTTTACCAGCAAAAGCGCGATCTGCTGGCCAGCGCCCTGCAGGATTCGCGCTTTGAGCTGCTGCCCAGCCGCGGCAGCTTCTTCATGCTGGCCCGCTTTAGCGGCTTCAGTCACGAAAGCGACAATGATTTCGCCGTGCGCTTGATCCGCGAAGCGAAGGTGGCGACGATCCCGCTGTCGGCGTTCTACAGCGACGGCACCGATACCGGCCTTATTCGGCTGAGTTTTTCCAAAGATAACGAGACCCTGCTGGAAGGCGCGCGCCGCCTGAGCCAGGTGTAATTTTTTGTCCGACCATGGGAAAGGGGCACTGCCTATGAAAGCTTTGAAAACGCTGTTCGCCGCCGGATGCCTGCTGGCCGCCGGCTCTTCTCTGGCGGCGGAAAACAGCCTGCGCTTCGGTCTGGAAGCGCTCTATCCGCCGTTCGAATCCAAATCCGCCAGCGGCAAACTGGAAGGGTTCGACATTGAACTGGGCGACGCGGTGTGCGCCGCCGCGCAGTTGCAATGCAGCTGGGTGGAAACCTCGTTCGACAGCCTGATCCCGGCGCTGCAGGCGCGCAAGTTCGACGCCATCAACTCGGCGATGAACGTGACCGAACAGCGGCGCCAGGCGATCGCCTTTACTGACGCCATCTATCAGGTGCCGAACCGCCTGATCGCCAAAGCGGGCAGCGGCCTGCTGCCGGACGCCAAAGCGCTGGCGGGCAAACACGTGGGCGTGCTGCAAGGCTCGATTCAGGAGATTTACGCCAAAACCCATTGGGCGCCGGCGGGCGTGGATGTGGTGTCTTATCAGGATCAGAATCAGGTGTATCTCGATCTGGCGGCCGGTCGGCTCGACGCCACGCTGGTGATGGCGCCCTCGGGGCAAAGCGGCTTCCTGTCGCAGCCGGACGGGAAAGGCTTCGCCTTCGTCGGCGAGGCGGTGCGCGACGACAAGATCCTCGGTGAAGGCATCGCCTTCGGCCTGCGCAAAGGGGATGAGGCGCTGAAGAAGAAACTGGATGCCGCCATCGCCAAAGTGAAACAGCAAGGCACGGTGACGGCGCTGTCGAAGAAGTATTTCGGCGATATCGACGTGACGGTGAAGTGATGGACGGGGGCGGCACCGCCGCCCCCTGCCGCGTTTAGCGATCGAACACCGAACTGTTCAGCGCGCGATCCTGCTGGTGGCGCTCCAGCGCCAATTCGATCAGGCGCGTGATCAGTGCCTGGTAGCTGACGCCGCTGGCGGCCCACAGCTTGGGATACATGCTGATGTTGGTGAAGCCCGGCAGCGTGTTGATCTCGTTGATCACCACCTGGTTATCCGGCGTCAGGAACACATCCACCCGCGCCAACCCGAAGCACTCCAGCGCGCGGAACGCCTTCAGCGCCACCTCACGGATGTGGTCGCTCACTTCCGGCGCGATCGCCGCCGGCACCACCACCTGAGCGCCCTGCTCATTGATGTATTTGGTGTCGTAGGAGTAGAAAGCGTCGCTCAGCACGATCTCGCCGCACACGCTGGCCTGCGGATCGTCGTTGCCCAGCACCGCGCACTCGATCTCGCGGCCGACGATCGCCGACTCCACCAGCACTTTGTGATCGAAACTGAAGGCCAGTGCCACCGCCGCGTCAAACTCGGCGCGGTTTTCCACCTTGCTGACCCCCACAGACGAGCCCTGGTTGGCCGGCTTGACGAACAGCGGCAGGCCGAGGCGCTCGCTCAGTTGCTCAAACGTGAACCCGGCGCGATTGGCGCGGGTCAGAGTGACGAACGGCGCCACCGCCAGCCCGGCGTCGCGCAGCAGGCGCTTGGTCACGTCTTTATCCATGCTGACCGCCGAGCCGAGCACGCCGGCGCCGACGAACGGCATATTGGCCATGCGCAGCAGCCCCTGCAGCGAGCCGTCTTCCCCCAGCGTGCCGTGCACGATCGGGAAGATGACGTCGAGCTGGCCCAGCGCGCCGGCGCTGCCCGCTTCGATCAGCTGCTGTTTTTCCTGGCCCGGGATCAGCGCCACGTTCTTGTTCGAGCGGTTCAGCGCGATCAGCGCCGGGTTCTCGGCATTGAGCAGATAGTTGGAGGCGTCGTTGATGTGCCACTGCCCCTGTTTGTCGATCCCCAGCAGCGTGACGTCAAACTTCTCTTTGTCGATTGCATCCACAATGTTTTTGGCCGACTGCAGCGACACCTCATGCTCCGCCGATTTACCGCCAAAAATCACCCCAACACGTAGTTTAGTCACGCCTTAAATCCTTCTGAAAAATCATGGCAAAAAAGTCGTTCATCACAATAAACGCATTGCCTGGCGGCGGCAATCGTTGTTGCCAGAATCTTCTTACGCCACAGATTGCCACATCGTGACCATCCAAAGCGTATACACTTCGTATATCGTTCATTTATGGAGACGCCGATGGGCATCGTAAAAATTTCGGACGCGCTGCATGACGATCTGCGCCTCGCCAGTCTGACCATGACGCGTTCGATCAACGCGCAGGCCGAGTACTGGATCAAGATCGGCATGCTGGCGGAGTTCCATCCGGAACTGACCTACCCGCAACTGGTAAAAAAAATGATGAAAGATAACGCGTTGACGCTGAAGGAGATTGTCGGGTGAAACAGATTGTGATTAAAACGCCGGAAGAGATTGCCAAAATGCGCCATTCCGGCGCTCTGCTGGCTAAAGTGTTTGCTATGCTCGATGAGGTCATCGTCGAAGGCATCTCCACCATGGAGATCAACGACCGCGCCGAGGCGTTTATCGTCGAAGAACTGAAGTCGCGCCCGGCCAGCAAGGGGCAGTATGATTTCCCCTATGTGCTCAACACCTCAGTCGACGACGTGGTATGCCACGGGGTGCCGTCGGCCAGCAAAATCCTGCGTTCCGGCATGATAGTCAACGTGGACATCACGCTGGAAAACGGCGGCTACATCGCCGACTCCAGCAAGATGTACTGCATCGGCCAGGTGACGCCGCTGGCCAAACGGCTGGTGAACAACGTCTATGAATCGATGTGGCAGGGCATTCGCGCGGTGAAACCGGGCGCCACCCTCGGCGATATCGGCCACGCCATCCAGCGCCACGCCGAGCAGGCCGGCTACAGCATCGTGCGGGAGTATTGCGGCCACGGCATCGGCCGCGACATGCACGAAGAGCCGGCGGTATTGCACTACGGCCAACCCGGCAGCGGCATGGCGCTGCAGGAAGGCATGGTGTTCACCATCGAGCCGATGATCAATCAGGGCGACCGCCGCATCAAGCAGAAGAAAGACGGCTGGACGGTGGTGACGCGCGACAAAAAACTGTCGGCGCAGTGGGAACACACCGTAGCGGTCACCGCCGACGGCGTGGAGATCCTGACGCTGCGCGACGAAGAGCGTCGTGCCGGTTACGCCGAACGCTACTAAATCCGCAAGCCATTAGCTTGACAAGCTGATAGCTTAATAAGTTATTTAATTAATAGCCTCTTAGCTGACTGCGCGGCACTCCGGCGCCGCGGTTAAAGCGACGGGGATGACAGGGAGACAGGCAGCATGCAGTCAGGCAATCAGGCGTTTCTCAACCAGCTTAAGGACATCGTCGGCGGCCCGCAGTTGTTGACCGGCGATCGCAACACCGAACGGTATCGCAAAGGGTTCCGCTCCGGCGAAGGCCAGGCGCTGGCAGTGGTGTTTCCCACTAGCCTGCTGCAGCTGTGGCGCATTCTGCAGGCCTGCGTGGCCGCCGATAAAATCGTCATCATGCAGGCCGCCAACACCGGCCTGACCGAGGGCTCAACCCCCAGCGGCAACAACTATGATCGCGATATCGTCATCGTCAGCACCCTGCGCCTCGACCATATTCAGGTGCTGGACAACGGCAAGCAGGTGGTCGGCTTCCCCGGCAGCACCCTGCACCACCTCGAAAAATTGCTCAAGCCCTACGGCCGTGAACCGCATTCGGTGATCGGCTCTTCCTGCATCGGCGCCTCGGTGATCGGCGGCGTGTGCAACAACTCCGGCGGCTCGCTGGTGAAACGCGGCCCGGCCTATACCGAAATGGCGCTGTACGCCCAGTTAGGGGAAGACGGCCAGCTGCGCCTGGTTAACCATCTGGGCATCCGGCTTGGCGACACGCCGGAAGAGATCCTCACCCGGCTGGAAAAAGGCGACTATCGCCCGAGCGACGTCGAATACGGCGAGCTGCGCGCCTCGGATAACGAGTACGCCAGCCGGGTGCGCGACGTCGACGCCGACACCCCTTCCCGCTTCAACGCCGACAAACGCCGCCTGTACGAAGCCTCCGGCTGCGCCGGCAAACTGGCGGTGTTCGCGGTGCGGCTCGACACCTTCGAGAAAGAGGGCAAAGAGCAGGTGTTCTATATCGGCACCAACGACACCGCGGTGCTGACCGAACTGCGCCGCCACATGCTGAGCAAATTCGAAAACCTGCCGGTGGCCGGTGAATACATGCACCGCGATATCTTCGACATCGCCGAGGTGTACGGCAAAGACACCTTCATGATGATCGACAAGCTCGGCACCGATCAGATGCCGCGCTTCTTCACTCTGAAGGGCCGTATGGACGCCAGCCTCAACAAGCTGCCGCTGCTGCCGCACAACCTGACCGATCGGCTGATGCAGGGCCTGAGCCATCTGGCGCCGAGCCACCTGCCGAAACGCATGAAGGAATACCGTGAACGTTTCGAACACCATCTGCTGCTGAAGATGGCCGGCCCCGGCGTGGAAGAGGCCCAGCGCTACCTGACCGACTATTTCGCCCAGGCCGAAGGCGCCTTCTTCGCCTGCACGCCTGACGAGGGCAAAAAGGCTTTCCTGCACCGCTTCGCCGCCGCCGGCGCCGCCGTGCGCTACCACGCGGTGCACGCCGACAAGGTGGAGGATATTCTGGCGCTGGACATCGCCCTGCGCCGCAACGACACCGACTGGTTCGAAACGCTGCCGCCGGAAATCGACAGTCAGTTGGTGCATAAGCTGTATTACGGCCACTTTATGTGCCACGTCTTCCACCAGGACTACGTGGTGAAAAAAGGCGTGGACAGCCATGCACTGAAAGAAAAGATGCTCGAGATCCTCAACCGGCGCGGCGCCGAGTACCCGGCGGAGCATAACGTCGGCCACCTGTACCATGCCAAACCGGATCTGCAGGCGTTCTACCGCGCTGCCGATCCGACCAACAGCTTCAACCCCGGCATCGGCAAAACCAGCAAACGCAAAGGTTGGGCCGAAGACCCCCGCTAAACGCCGCACGATCGGCCCGCCGCCCACCCGGCGCGGGCCTTCGATAGACGACGTTATCTTCGCAGAATGGCGTTCACCGCTCCGCGCGCAACAGCAAGGAGACGATGAACGCGCCCCCCAGCCCCGCCGTAATGATGCCGATGGGCAGCTCCTGATTGGGGATCAGGCTGCGGCTGAGCATGTCGCCGCCGGTCAGCAGCATCGCCCCCAGCAGGCCGCACATCGGCACGGACAAGCGGTGGCGCACACCTACCAGGCGCCGGGCCAGATAAGGCACCATCAGCCCGACAAAACCGATCACCCCCGTCAGCGAAACGAGAAACGCCGTAGACAATGCGCAGCACAGAAAGGTCTCGGTGCGCAGGCGCGCCACGTTGACGCCCATCGAATGGGCGGTTTGCTCGCCCGCCAGCAGCGCGTCCAGCGCCCGCCAACGCAGCGCCGTAAACCCGGCCAACAGTGCGAAACTCACCAGCGGAATGAACAGATTATCCCAACGCGCCAACCCCAGGCCGCCCAGCGACCAGAACAACACTGAACCGGCCGCACGCTGATCGCCGGAAAAGACCAGATAGCTGGTGAGCGCGCTGAACAAAAATGAGACCGCCAGGCCGCAGACGATAAGCTGCTCGGCGCGCCTGACCCGGCTGACGCGAAACAGGATCATCACCGCCAACGCGGACAGAATGCCGCCGACGAAAGCGGACAGCGGCAACGTCAGCGCCCCCAGCGCATCGCCGAAGCGCGTGATGACCAGCACCGCGCCGGCGGCGGCGCCGGAGGAAAGCCCAAACAAAAATGGATCGGCCAGCTCATTGCGGGTGGTGGTCTGCAGCAGCGCGCCGGTCATCGCCAGCCCGGCGCCGGTCAACGCCGCCAACAAGGCCCGAGGTACGCGCAGTTGCACGACGATAGTGTCCAGCATGCCGGAAAGCGGCGCCGAACCTATCCCTAACGCCGCCAACGCCTGCCGCCATGACAGCGCGACGCTGCCCAATTGCAGGCTCCAGACCATTAATCCGCACAACGTCAACAGCGCCAGCGGCGCGAGCACCATAAACCGCCGTGTCGGCGAGTTCATTCAGCCTCCGGCGCGTACAGCGCCCGCGCCAGCTTTTCCACCGCGCCGATGTTGGCCGGCCCCGGCGTCAGCTCCGCATACTGCAGTTTCAGATAACGATGGTGCCGTACCGCAGGCGTCAACTTCATTAACGGATGAGACTCGAGGAAACGCCGCAGCGCCTCGGCGCCTGACCCGGTCTGGTAATCCAGCAGAATGATGAAGTCGGGTTCCGCCGCCGCCACCGCCTCCCAGGATGCCGTCGTCCAACTCGCCGCCAAACCATCCATCACGTTGCGGCCGCCCGCCGCTTCGACGATCGCCGTCGGCATGGCGTATTTACCGCTGGTAAAAGGCTTCTCTTCTCCCGAGTCATACACGAACACCTTGAGCGGCGCCTGACCCGCCGGTCTGGCGGGCAGCGCAGCTAACCGGCGGCGCCAGCCCTCAATCAGCGCGGCGGCCTCTCGCTGCTTGCCGAAAATCTTGCCGAGCTTCAGCTCATCGTCATACAGCAGGTTCATATCGGCCTTCTGCGGCCGGCCGCCGGCCTGTACGCAGCTCTCGCTCAGCACCAGCGTTTTGATGCCGAACGGCGCGAGCGTCTCCGGCGTGACGTCGCCGCCGATCTTCATGCCGTAATTCCAGCCGGCGAAGAAAAAGTCCGGCTGCGCCGCCAGCAACGTTTCCAGGGCGGGATACTTCGGCGCCAGTTCGGGAATGGCGCCCATCGCCGTCTTGAAGTCAGGCGTCAATTTGTACCAGCCGGTGATGCCGGTCAGCCCGACGATCCGATCCTGCAGATGAAGCGCAAAAGCCATCTCGGCCATATTGATGTCGTTGATGACGGCGCGCTGCGGTGCCTGATTGAAGGTGATCGGCGTACCGCAGCTTTCTACGGTGACGGGAAATTTTTCGGCCGCTGCCGCTCCGCCGGCCAACAGCAGGAGCAAGGGGAGTACGCGTATGTTCATGTTTTTCTCTGGTTTATCAAGCGCAATGGGGAACTTCAAAAATACGCAGCGTTTTCCCGCTGACGGGATGCGCCACGCTGAAACTGTGCATGCCGAACACCGGCAGAATTACCGGGGTTTGCAACACCGCCGCGGGCGAGCCACAGGCCACCTGGCGGCTTTCGTTGAGCACCAGGATCCGATCGGCGAACGCCTCCGCCACGGGCAGGTCATGCAGCACCGCAATCACGGCGATGGCTTTATGTTTTACTAACGACAGCAGCGCCGAACGCCCGGGGGGATCGAGGTGATTGGTCGGCTCATCCAACAACAACAGGTCGGGAGTCTGCGCCAACGCCCGGGCCAACGCAGCGCGCTGACGCTGGCCGCCCGAGAGCCGCCCCAACGGGTGGTGCCTGAGCGGCGCCAGACCGGTTTCCCCGATAGTCTCGTCAACGATGCGTTTTCCCGCCGCGGGCCGTTCGCCATGCGGCAAACGCCCTAACGCCACATAGTCCTCCAGCGACAGCCGCAAATCCGGCAGATCGTTTTGCGCCAGAAAGGCGATGCTTCTGGCGCGTTCCGCCGCCGACAAGCCGGACAAAGCGCGCCCGCGCCAGTAAATCTCACCGCTGTCCGGACGCGTTTCGCCGATCAGCGTGCGCAACAGGCTGGATTTTCCGCTGCCGTTAGGACCGATCACCGCCAGCTTCTCACCGGCGCGCAGCGTGAAATGGATGTTGTCGAGTATCGAGGCCCCGCCGTGGCCGGTCAGGCTAACCTCATCAACATGGAGGATGTCGTGAGCTGAATTCATCATGCGTTAATTGTTATATTATAACATATCAATGTTTTTATCACGATTGCGCGCCCTCTGCAAAAACGAATCGTAAAGTCTCTTGCCGCACGCATGACGGGAAACGGCGGCGGGGAGCCTACCCCCTTGCGCCTCGCGCTGGCGTTAAAACTGCGTTTTTGCAGCAACATAGCACACCTTTAATTTAATGATAATGATTTTCATTATCATCTGTACTTCTGTGATTTTCGGTTGCGCGCCCCGCTGAACTTGGCTATGTTTGAAGCGATTGGTTTCATTCACGGTTTTCAGGAACTCACATGACCTACCTGGCGCACAGCACAGATCCGACAAACGCGACCGTTCCGGCCGTCGTTTTGCTGTGTGCTTCCTCCGCTCCACCCGCCGTTTTCTCTGTCGTTTCCGCGGTTGCCGCTTACCCGCCACGCATTGTGGTCGTGCGCTAAGCCACACCGACTTTTTACCTCCGGCTTATGTTGATTTGTTGCGTTCAGGCGTAGACCGCCGCGCGCGCCGGAGCCTGTAATTTTCACGACAGGTGAAATTGATATGCGATTACCTTCTCTCTGGGCCAATGCCGGCCTGGCTACTCTGTTCGTCCTGCTTTGGAGCAGCGGCGCGATCTTCTCCCGTTGGGGGTTGGAGCACGCCTCCGCCTTCGCTTTTCTGTTCTTCCGCTGCGCCATCGCGCTGGCGGTGCTGTTGGCCATCGGCCTGTGGCGGTGCCAGTGCCTGCCCGCCGCCGGCACCCGCCGGCGCGTCGCGTTGATCGGCGTGCTGATGATCGGCAGCTATCAGATCTGCTATCTGCTGGCCCTCGAACGGGGCATTACCCCTGGCGTGCTGGCCACGCTGCTTGGCGTGCAGCCGATCCTGACCCAGTTCATTACCGAACGGCGCTGCGCCGGGCTGCGCGCGCTCGGGTTGGCGCTGGCGTTGGCGGGGCTGACGCTGGTGGTGTACCAAAGCCTGATGGTGGCCCATTTCTCGCTGAGCGGCATGCTGTTCGCCTTTATCGCCTTGGGCTGCATGACCGCCGGCACCCTGCTGCAAAAGGGCATGACGCAGCCGCCGCTGGCGGTGTTGCCGCTGCAGTATGCCGTCGGGCTGTTGATGTGTGCGTTGGCGCTGCCGTTTGAGCCGCTGCGGGTCGAATGGCGGCCTGAGTTCGTGCTGCCGCTGCTGTGGATGGCGGTGGTGATCTCGGTGCTGGCGACGTTCTTGCTGTATCGGCTGATCCAGCGCGGCAACCTGGTGCAGGTGACCAGCCTGTTCTACCTGATCCCGGCGGTCACCGCCCTGCTGGATTATCTGCTGCTCGGCCACGCGCTGGCCGCGCTGAGCCTGCTGGGCATGGCGGGCATCGTGCTCGGCGTGATGCTGGTTTTCCGCCGCGCATAGCCTAAAAACAAAAGCCCCCGCGCCGTTCCACCGGCGCGGGGGCGATAACAACAACCGTTAACTCAGAACAACCAGGAACCGTACCCCCACAGCAGCACCGTCACCCCAAGCAGCAGCTCAAGCAACAGAATGCCGATGGCGAAGGTCGAGCTGGAGAAGATGAACCCTTCCTTACTGTCGATATTCAGGAAGTGTGGGATCCCCAGATTCAGCAGATAGCCCGAATAGCACAGGCCGATAATGCCGACAAACAGACACAGCCAGACGACCGGATAAAGCGCCACTACCCCGCTGAGGAACATCGGGGTCGCCACGTAGCCGGCGAACACCATGCAGCGGTGCAGGCTTGGGCGCGATTCATAACGCCGCGCCATCCAGTGAATGACTTTCCCCATGGCTGCTACGCCTGCCAGCATCAGCAGGTAGAACGCCACGGCGGTATAAAACGCGGTAAACATGTCGAGCCTGATGGCATGTCCCTCGCCGGAGAGCCAGCCCAACTGGGTGGTGCCGATAAAGGCGCAGACCACCGGGATTGCTGCCAAGAGCAACACGTGATGGGTGTATAGGTGCGAGACGCTTTCATTCTCGCTTTTGATCTGTTCGAACTCGGCGCTGGGATGCGCCAGAAGTCCCCAAACATGACTGACCATGAGACACCTCCTATCTCGCCGTAGGCCGCGATCGGCGAACGAATTTCACACCTCTGACGGACAGCTACCCGTGCGAGGATTGCGGCCACGGGGCTCTCTCCCCTGTACTAATTATAGTCTTTTGGCGAAAAAACGTGCGGAAAGCGAAAGGCGCGGCGCTTTCTCTTATACTCTCCCCATTAAACCCAGGCTGTGAGGAAGGTTATGTCATCCGCTATCATTACCCGCCAGGCGGGGATCGTCGACGTCGACGCCGGGCGCAACGTCACCGTGGTAGAACCCTGCAATCTTTACGGCTGCCGGCTCGGCGACGATGTCTTCGTCGGCCCGTTCGTCGAGATCCAGCGCCACGTCAGCATCGGCGCGCGCAGTAAAATTCAGTCGCACAGCTTTATCTGCGAATACGTTACCCTCGGCGAAGCGTGCTTTGTCGGCCACGGCGTCACCTTCGCCAACGATCTGTTTCGGGACGGCGCGCCCAACGCCGATCCGGCCAGCTGGGGGCGCACCTGCATCGGCGATCGGGTGTCCATCGGTTCCGGTGCCACGATCCTGGCGGTGACGATCTGCAGCGACGCGGTGATCGGCGCCGGGGCGGTCGTGACCCGCGACATCACCCGCAAGGGGATCTACGCCGGCAACCCGGCGCGTCTGCTGCGGGAGCTGCCGTAATGAACCCGGCCATCCGCATCGCAGCCATTGAGACGTTGCCCGACGATTATCTGGCCCGCGGCGATTTCAGCTTCACCATCGCCTGTTACGCCCTGCCGCAGTTCGACAGCCCGGTGGACAGCTGGCCAACCCGCCCGGTGGCGCCGTTTCGCAAACGCTATCCCCTGGCGCCGTTCGCCAACGAAGACAGCGTGACCTTCCTGGCTTATCGCCAGAACGACGCCGTTGGCCACATCACGCTGAGCAAAAACTGGAACGGCTACACCCTGATCGACGAGATCGCCGTCAGCGCTGACGCGCGCCGCCAAGGCATCGCCGGGGCGCTGCTGGACTGCGCCAAACAGTGGGCGCGGCAGCAGGAAACCTCAGGTATGATGCTCGAAACGCAGAACAACAACCTGGCGGCCTGCCGCTGCTACCAGCACTATGGATTTATCCTCGGCGGCATCGATCGCTTGCTGTACCGCGCCGAACCGGAGATCGCCGATCACGAAATCGCGCTGTTCTGGTATTTGCCGTTCAATAGCGAAATCGGTTACTGATTTATCGATTCCCATTGAGGTTATGTTTACTTTTTAACCCCTACCATCGGATGAGAACTGTTATCACTTACTCTGATAAACCAGCGACACCCATGGAGGGCCGTATGAACAAGAACAAGGCTGTTTTACTGATGTTAGCTATCGCCATGAGCGGATGCGCCGATCGCCCCACCGCCGTCACCCCCGCAACGCCGCCGACCGACGCCGCCGTTTCGCCGCCGAACCTGCAACCGCAGATGGATGACAGCACCCGCAGCAAGCTGCGTGAGATCCTCGCACTGCGCGCCGGTTGGCCCGCCGCGCAGCCGCATGGCCGCACCGTCGATTTGATTTCGCGCGAATTCCTCGGCACGCCCTATCTCGCCAACCGCCTGATCGGTTCGCAGAGCACGCCCGAGCAGTTGGTGATCGACTTCCGCGGGCTGGATTGCTTCACCTACATCGATTATGTCGAAGCGCTCAGCACCGCCCGCAACGAAGCCGAGTTCGTTCAGCGCCTGGTGGACATCCGCTATGTCGACGGCAAAATCGCCTTCCCGCAGCGCAAACACTTCTTCACCGACTGGGCGCAGCGGCCGAAAAAAGTGGCCGAAGACATCACCGCCCAGCTCAGCCCGCACGCCGTCAGCCTCGTGAAAAACCTCAATCAGAAAGCCGACGGCGGCAGCTACCTGCCCGGCTTGCCCGTCGTGCAGCGCAGCGTGACCTACATTCCCAGCGATCGCGTCGACGACAAGGTACTGGCCCAGCTGCGCACCGGCGACTACATCGGCATTTACACCAACCTCGCCGGGCTGGACGTGACCCATACCGGCATCTTCGTCATGACCGACAACGGCCCGGTGCTGCGCAACGCCTCATCGCGCAAGGCCAACATGCAGGTCGTCGATTCGCCCTTTATGGATTACGTGATGGCCACGCCGGGCATCGTGGTGCTGCGTTCACTCAGCCGATAATCCCCCATCGCATAACGGCTATAAGCTATAGCCGTTTATGCTGAACGAGCGTTTGACTTCATCGGCGGTTCAGGCTTAGCTGTAAGAACAAAAACCAACTGATTTTATTGTTCTTTTCAGGGAGAGTTCGATGACCTTACGCTGGCGTATCACCCCTCTGGCGGCGGCCTTCGCCGCCGTATTGGCACTTCAGGGCTGCGATCAAAAAATCGACCAAAACCATATCAAAGTCGGCGTCATCAACGGCGCGGAACAGGACGTGGCGGAAGTCGCCAGGCAGGTGGCGAAAGAGAAATACGGGCTGGACGTCGAGCTGGTCGGTTTCAGCGGCTCGCTGCTGCCGAACGACGCCACCGACAAGGGCGAACTGGACGCCAACGTGTTCCAGCACCGCCCGTTCCTCGAACAGCAAAACAAAGATCACGGCTATAAGCTGGTAGCGGTCGGCAATACCTTTGTCTTCCCGATGGCCGGCTACTCCAAAAAGATAAAATCGCTGAAAGAGCTGCCGGACGGCGCGGTGATCGCCATTCCGCTCGATCCGACCAACCTGGGGCGCGCCCTGCTGCTGCTGGAAAAAACCGGGCTGATTAGCCTGAAGCCTGGCAAAGGGCTGCTGCCTACCGCACTGGATATCAGCGCCAACCCGCATCATTACCAGATCATGGAGCTGGAAGGCGCGCAGTTGCCGCATGTACTGGACGATCCGAAGGTCACCGTCGCCGTCATCAGCACCACCTACATCAACCAAACCGGCCTGTCGCCGACCAAAGACGGCATCTTCATCGAAGATAAAGACTCGCCGTACACCAACATCATCGTCACGCGCGAAGACAACAAGGACGCGCCGAACGTGCAGAACTTCATCAAGGCCTATGAATCGGATGAAGTGGCCAAAGCCGCCGAAAAAATCTTCAACGGCGGCGCGGTGAAAGGCTGGTAATGCCAGGCAAACCGCCTCAGGGGCTCTCCCCAAAGAGCCCCTTCCCGCTCATCATCGCCTTTTCTTATCTCACCATAAGAAAACCCGATTTACCCCGACGGCGGGCGGCGCGCATAATGCGGTTTATCCGCTGATTTTCAAGGTGAACGACCCGCCATGACGCTCTCCGCCCCCGTACTCAGCCTTCTTGACGCCACGCCGGACGATATGGCCGCCGTGCTGCGTATTTACACCCACCACGTGCTGACAGGCGCGGCCTCGTTTGAAGAACAGCCGCCGACGCTGGCGGAAATGCAGCTGCGCCTGAGCAAGGTGCGGGAGGCCGGGCTGCCCTGGCTGGTGGCGAAAAGCGCAGGCGCCATTGTGGGTTACTGTTATGCCACACCTTATCGCCCCCGGCCGGCTTACCGCTTTACCGTGGAAGACTCGGTGTACATCGCCGAAGGGCAGCAGGGTAAAGGCATCGGCAGAGCGCTTCTGAGCGCCTTGATCGCCCGCTGCGAACAAGGCCCCTGGCGCCAGATGCTGGCGATCGTCGGCGATTCCGCCGCCAACCGCGGCTCATTGGCCTTGCATCAGTCACTCGGCTTCACCAGTGCAGGGACGTTAAAAGCGGTGGGGTTCAAGCTGGGGGAATGGCGCGACACGCAGATTATGCAGCGCGCGCTGGGCGCGGGCGACAAGCGGCGCCCGTGAAGGCATGACGACGCACGATAGAGAGATAGCGTCTATAGTGAAGAATGATTTCATTAAGTTAGCGCCAATCGCGCCCCACCTTTAACCGGTAAGGAAGAAGCCAATGAAAATTATTCTGTGGATTGTCGCCATCATCTTCATCGTGGGTTTGTTGACGATTACCGGCGTTCTCAAACTGATCTTTTAATTCGTCTGATACGTCCCGCCCCTCCCGGGGCGAGACTTTTCATCAAGCCTTGAAACGCGCACGCACGGCGCCCAGCGCCGACACCACCGCCAGCACCACGCCGCCGGCCACCAGCCCGAACGCCACGTTCAACAGCGCCGGGATCACCCCCTGCAAAAGGTGGCCAAACGTCGGCACCACAGTGGTGTACGAGGCCCAGTCTTCGAACAGATGATGCACCGGCGGCAAACCGTGGGTCAGAATACCGCCACCGACCATAAACATGGCGACAGTGCCGACGATCGACAGCGTTTTCATCAAATAAGGCGCGGCGCGCACGATGCCGCCGCCGAGGGAGCGCGCCACCGCGCTGCGTTTGCGGCTCAGATACAGCCCCAGATCGTCCAGGCGGACGATGCCGGCGACAATGCCGTACACACCGAGCGTCATCACGACGGCGATGCCGCACAAGACGATCACCTGCTGGCTGAAGGTGGCGCCGGCGACCGTGCCCAAGGTGATGGCGATAATCTCGGCGGACAGCACAAAATCGGTGCGTATCGCCCCCTTCACCTTGCGTTTTTCATAGGCCGCGGCGTCCTCATTGGCGCCGGGCCCGTCCGATTTTTCCTCCTGCGCCGCCTTGCCGGGCTTCAGGCTGTGGAACACCTTTTCGAACCCTTCGTAACACAGGTAGGCGCCGCCCACCATCAGCAGCGGCGTAATCGCCCAGGGCGCGAAGGCGCTGATCAAGAGCGCCAACGGCACCAGGATCGCCTTGTTGATCAGCGAGCCTTTGGCGACGCTCCACACCACCGGCAGCTCGCGGTCGGCTTTAACGCCGGTGACCTGCTGCGCATTGAGCGCCAGATCGTCCCCCAGCACCCCGGCGGTTTTTTTCGCCGCCATCTTGCTCATTAAAGAGACATCGTCGAGCAATGAGGCGATGTCGTCGATGAGAGTGAGTAAGCTACTTCCTGCCAAAATGATTCATCCTTTTACATTCACATTTATTATTTGTTTAGCATAGCGGTTAAGCGCCATGCAGGGATATAGGATGAGAGAGGAAAACGCCAGGCCAGCAATGGCCGCCCCGCGCCGACGTTAAGCCCCCTCGCCCGCCAGCCCCTCACCGGATCCGGTAGCGGCCGCACGCGAGATATGTTGAAGGACAAGGCGATGGGCATCAAATACGCACGATAAATGCGTGCTGCCTTCAAGCAAACCAAAGGCGGTTTGGGCGTTGCCATGCTGTTCGACGAAGCGCTGCATCGCTTGCGCATTGAACAACTCATCCTGCGCTGCCGCCAGCAGCAAGGTCGGTAATCGCAGCGCCGCCAGTTGCCTGGCCGGGGCGCGAGGCGTCAACGCGTTAGCCATATTGACGCTGTATTGGCAGACAAAATCGGGGTCAGCGGCCAGCACAGCCGGGGGAAAATTCAGGCTGACCGCCCGAACGTGCCCAAACCAGCGCCCGCCGCTGAGCGCATTGGCGACAAACGGCCATTGACGCACCTGCGCAAAACGGGCCGTCGCCGCCAGATCGCGGGCCATCCCGGAAAATGGCCCCAGCTCGGGCGCCAGCATGATCAGGCTGTCCGCCTGCTGTTCGCCAGAGTAACGGGTCAAGTAGTTGAGCAACATCCCGGCGCCGCTCGAATGGCCCAGCAGATGCCTGCGCGCCAACGGAAACCGGCGGCGCATTTCCGCCAGGATGACATCGACATCGCGCCAAATACGCTCAGGCCGCTCAACCGTCCCCCGCTCTCCCGTGGAATCGCCATGTCCGCGGATATCCACCAGGCACACCGCGAGCGTTGGCTCGGCGGCCAGCTGGCGCGCAAGAACGTCATACCCGGCGGCGCTGTTCACCCCGCCGCCGTGATACACCACCATCACGTCTTCACTCGCGGCAGTTTGCCGATACAGGCGATAGCTCAATCCCTCAACGCGACCGGACGACATCTCCACATGCCCGCCCGGCCACTCGCCGTAAGACTTCGCTTGCTCAACATAGCGGTCAAAATCAATCAAAGCGCACCTTTCCATGATGTTGTCGGTATTTCCCACGGCAGAGAGCCCTGCCGCCATGGCGATAAGCATATGAAACAACAGTAGGCACGACCATCCCTTTTGCACGCCGCGCGCTAAGCTCAGGGCAGATCGCCCGCCGGCACATTGAGCTGCCAGGAGAGGCCGAAACGATCGTTGAGCCAACCGAAACGGGCGCTGAAGCCGTAGTCATCGAGCGGCATCAGCACCTTGCCGCCCTCCGCCAGACGCTGGAACGTCCGCTCCAACGCTTCTTCGTTAGGCAGGTTGATGAACAGCGACACCGCCGGGGTAAAGCTGAAGTCATGGCTGATCGGGCTATCGGTAAACACCAGGTTCTGCCGATCAAAATCGATGGACGCATGCTTGATCAACCGCCGGCCGTCCGGCGTCGGATCGTAATGCTGCACCTGCATGAGCCGAAAACGCTCAAACACCTGGCTGTAGAGATCGATCGCCCGCTGCGCCTCTCCCTGGAACATGACAAAGGTCGAAACCTGACTCATAACATCCCCTCCGGCAAACGTTGTGGTATTAATGGAGGATAGCGGATTACCGTTGAAGCGGCGGAAAGGAGCAACCATGAGCATCATTCATCGCCTGGCGCAGCCGGACGATCTCAACGGCCTGTTAGCCTTGTATCGCGAGCTGCGCCCGCAGGACGCGCCGCTGCGCACCGACGATGCGCGCCGTACCCTGCAACGCCTGTTGGACGATCCGGCGATCCGTCTGGTGGTGGCGGCGAAAGAAGAATACCCGATAGCCACCTGCATGCTGGCGCTGATCCCGGGGCTGGCGCACCAGGCGCAGCCGTTCGGCGTCATCGAGCATGTGGTGACGGCGGAGCCCTACCGCGGCCACGGCGTGGCGCTCGCCATGATCGAATACGCGCTGCAGCTGGCCTGGCGCAAGGGCTGTTATAAGGTGATGCTGCTGTCGGGGCAGCAACGCACCGGCGCGCACCAGCTTTATCTCAAAGCGGGTTTCGACGGCGATCGCGAGCGGGGATTTGTCATCAGACGGCCCGAGGGCCGATAGCGGCCCGCCGCAAACGGGCGGACCGCCAGGCGGGTTATTCGCTGTCGTTCTTCGCCAGACGGGCGTCTTTTTGGCGGCGATAGTCACGCGCGGCGGCCGGGATCGGCGTCACCTTGCCGGTTTCAATCCAGCTGCGCAGACGGTTGGCGTCGGCGAAGTGGGTATATTTGCCAAAAGCGTCCAGCACCACCAGCGACACCGAGCGGTTGCCGATCATGGTGCGCATCGCCAGGCAGTGGCCCGCCTGGTTGGTAAAGCCGGTCTTGGTCAGCTGAATGTTCCATTTCGGGTTGTACACCAGGTGGTTGGTGTTGCGGAACGGCAGCGTGTAGTTGGGATCCTTGAAGCTGGCCATGCGTTCGGTGGTGGTGCTGAGCTGGCCGATCAACGGATATTGCTTGGTGGCGATCAGCAGTTTGGTCAGATCGCGCGCCGTCGACACGTTATGAATAGAGAGCCCGGTCGGTTCCACATAATGGGTATTGGTCATGCCGAGCGCCCTGGCTTTGGCGTTCATCGCTTTGATGAAGGCGTTGTAGCCCCCCGGATAGTGGTGCGCCAGGCTGGCGGCCGCGCGGTTTTCCGACGACATCAGCGCCAGCAGCAGCATATCCTTGCGGCTGATTTCGCTGTTCAGCCGCACCCGTGAATACACCCCTTTCATCTCCGGCGTCTGGTGGATGTCCACCGACAGCATCTCGTCGAGCGGCAGGTGCGCGTCCAACGTGACCATGGCGGTCATCAGCTTGGTGATCGAGGCGATCGGCACCACTTCATCCGGGTTGCGCGCGTACATCACCTTATGGGTTTGCATATCGACGACCATCGCGCTGCCGGAGGCCAGCTCAGGCTGGGTGGCGTGCAGGGCGGCAGCGTTGTCGCTGGCCAGCGCGCGCGGCGCAAAGCCTGCGCCCGCCTGCAAAGCGAGCAGGGTCAGAACCAAAACACGTATTTTCACAGGCATTACTCTGAAATGGGGGCTTGAACTCAGCGAATTATATGTGAGGGTTCAGCGCTTGGCACTGGGATTGTATGGCGGATTTGTGACAAATTCTGTCGGCCGAAAAACGGCACAGCCCGCGGGCGCTCTGGGATGAACGCCCGCGGGGAAAAAGTTACAGTGCCGGCTGCCACGCCGACTGCGGCAACAGGTACAGCCCCGGCGTTTGCCGCGCTCCCGCGCCGACAATATGGCCGATGCCGGCCGCCATCACCGCCAGCGTCACGTCGAAGGCGTTAAGGCTGTCGCCATAGCCGGCGGTCAGGTTGAACATCGAGCCGTTGGCCAGCAAATAGACCGTCTTTTCATTCAGTTGGTAAGCATTCACATAAGGCATCGGCTCGTGGTGCGGCAGGCCCTTGAGGAAGCTGACATCGATCTCTTCGGCCACGTGGCCGACGTTGAGGATAAATACGCCGTCCTGCGCCTGTTGCAGATGCTGCGCCGAGAGCACGTTTTTCGCGCCGGTCGCGGTGGCGATAACGTCCGCCTGCGCGACCGCGTTCGCCAGATCCACCACCTGCCAGCCGTCATAGCGCGCCTGCAGCGCACGCGCCGGATCGATTTCCGCCACCATCACCTGGCCGCCGTAGGCTCTGGCCGCGGCCGCCGTGCCCTGCCCGACCAGGCCGTAACCGATCACCAGCACGCGCTTCTCGTGCAGCGTCAAATGGGTGGTCTGGAAGAAGGTATGCCAGGCGGTCAGCCCAACCATGTGCCGGTTATGCAATCCTTCTTTCACCGGCAGATCGTCCCAGTTGAAGATCGGGTAACGCGGCGCCACGCCGTTCAACCGGCTGATGCCTGACCCGGTGGCCTCCAGCCCGGCGACGATCTGCGGGCCGTTCGGCGATTGGTGCAGACGGGTGGTCAGATCCGCTCCCATTTCGCACAGGTGAGTCGGCCGCCAGGCCAGCGCGCGATCGAAAGATTCCGACCATTCGCCGGCGCTCATATCGCGCCAGGCGTAAGCCTGCGCGCCCCGCCGTTCCAGCCAGGCCACCACGTCGTTCTGTACCGTGGTGGGATTGCAGGTGGTCAGAAAGATCGCCGCGCCCTTGTCCAGCAGGCCGGCCACCAGCGGCGCCATTTTCAGATCCAGGTGCATATTGCACGCCAGCCGCACCCCGTGCAGGTCCGGCAACGCCGCCACCGCCGCCCGGGTGCGCGGCATATGGCGCATCGCCCAGCTCAATTCGCTCTCAAAATCCTGATACATCCGTTGCTCCTCTGATGCGCCCCGCCGCCAGGCGTGGCAAAAAAGTTATCCCGCGCGGCCAAGCCGGCGGATCGCCTGCGGCGACAGGCCAAATACGCGGATAAACGCCCGCCTCATGCGTTCCGGATCGCTGAACCCCACCGAGCGGGCGATCGCTTCCAGCGGTTCGGCGCTCTCTTCAATACGCCCTCTGGCCGCCTCCACCCGCAGCTGCTCGATCACCTTGGCCGGCGTCTGCCCGGTTTCGGCGCGGAACAGCCGGCCGAATTGCCGCTCGCTCAGGCAGGCGGCGTCGGCCAGATCCGCCACCGACAGCGGCAGATGCAAATGCTCGCGCGCGTACGACAGCGCGGTGCGCATGCGATCCGATGACGGATTCAGCGCCAGCAGCAGCGAGTACTGCGACTGCCCGCCGGGGCGACGGTGATAGACCACCAGCTGCCGCGCCACGGCCGCCGCCAGGGTGGCGCCCAGATCGTCTTCGATCAGCGCCAACGCCAGATCGATGCCGGCGCTGATGCCGGCCGAGGTCCAGATATCCCCGTCGCGAATGAAGATGCGGTTGCTGTCGACGCGAATGCGCGGGTAGTTCTGCTGCAGCCGCGCCGCATGATACCAGTGAGTGGTGGCGCGCTTGCCGTCCAGCAGCCCGCAGGCCGCCAGAATAAACGCGCCGGTACATACGCTGGCGATGCGCCGCGCTCGTCGGCTTTGCTTGGCCAGGAACGCCGCCAGCGCCGGTGACTGCGCCGCCATCACGTTGCCGCTGCCGCCAGCGACGACAAGGGTATCGAAATGCTCGTCGACGCACGGCTGCGTGGCGATTTCCACCCCGGCCGAGCTGGCGACCATGCCGCCCTGCGGCGAGATCGCCACACAGCGGTAGGCCGGCGGGTCGGTGAACTGGCTGACGTTATCGAACGCCGCCAGCGGCCCGGCAAAGTCCAGCAGGTTAAAACCGGGAAAAACCACAAAACCGATCGTTTTCATGATGGCGCTTTTTGAGGGTTATCTGTCATATCAGCCAAAAACAGGGCGGCTATTATGACCCAGGTCCAACGATAAAAATGAGGCGAATATCATGTCTGAATCATTAGTGATTGTATTTCCCATCTATCAAGGCGTCACCCAGCTCGACTTCACGGGCCCCTTGCAGTTCCTGCGCCGCATGCCGGGCGCGGAAATCATCGTCGCCTCGGTAGACGGCGCGGATGTCGAGTCTGAAGGCTTGCACTTCACCCAGCTGCGCCCGCTGCCGGAGATCGCGCGCTGCGACGTGCTGTGCGTGCCGGGCGGCAGCGGCTGCACCCAGGCACTGCAGGATCAGGCGTTCATGCAGCAGATCCGTCGGCTGGGCGCCGATGCCCGCTACCTGACCTCGGTATGCACCGGTTCGCTGATCCTGGCCGCCGCCGGTCTGCTGCAAGGCAAACGCGCCGCCTGCCACTGGTCGATGCGCGACAGCCTGCAGCTGTTCGGCGCCGTGCCGAGCTCAGCGCGCGTGGAGCGCGACGGCAATGTGATCAGCGGCGGCGGCGTCACCGCCGGCATCGATTTCGCGCTGGCGCTGATCGCCGAACTGCACGGCGAAGAGACCGCCCAAATGATCCAGCTCTATCTGGAATACGCCCCGGCGCCGCCGTTCGAGGGCGGCACGCCGGAATTGGCCCCGCCGCACATTTACGCCAAGGTACAGGCGCAGATGGCGGAGAGCCTGCAGCGGCGCAGAGCGTTGGTGGCCCAGATCGCCCAAGGTTAGCAATCGGGCGTATACTTGCCCTTATGCGTCAGCCACATAAGGAGTAAGGAATGACCGATTTAGCCCACTATATTACGGACTACGGTTACTGGGCGTTGTTTATCGGCTGCCTGGCGGAAGGGGAAACCATCACGCTGCTGGGCGGCATCGCCGCCCATGAAGGGCTGCTGCACTGGCCGTGGGTGATCGCAGTGGTGGCGCTGGGCGGCATGATGGGAGACCAGCTGTTGTACTTCGCCGGCCGCCGGTTTGAAGGCCGCGTCATCTCGCGGCTCAAGGGACAGGAAAAGCGCATCGCGCGCGCCAGAAGGCTGATCGCCCGCCACCCGATGCTGTTCGTTATTGGGGTGCGTTTCATGTACGGTTTCCGCATCATCGGCCCGGTGTTGATCGGCGCCAGCCGCCTGCCGCCCTCGCGCTTCGTGCCGCTTAACATCCTCGGCGCCATTTTATGGGCGACGATCTTCGTCATGCTCGGTTATTTTGGCGGCCAGGCGATCGAACGCTTCGTTACCGGCTTCGACAAAAAGCTCTCCAGCCTGCTGTTTGTCGCGCTGGCGATCGCCGCCATCCTGCTGGTGCGTTTCTGGTGGCGTAAACGCCACCCAGAGTAAGCAAACGCAGCGGGCGTCAGCTTTCCTGCGGCGCCTCGCGCATCAGCGCGACCAGTTCGCGCGCCGCCTTGTCCAGCGGGCGATTCTTAAGCCAGATCAAATGCATCGGCAAGCGCAGCTCGTTCTTGGTGTTTTTGAATTTCAGCCGCACCAACCGCCCCTGCGCCAGCAGCGGCTCGGCCAACGACAGCGGAAAATTGCCCCACCCCAGGCCTGCTTCCACCATGTTCAGCGCCATCGGCAGGCTGTCGGTGCGCCAGTAAGCCTCCGCCACCTGGGGACGCAGATCGCCGATCGGCAGATCGCGACTGGCCACCATGATCTGCCGCACGTTGACCAGATCCTCGAGAAACAGCTCGCCCGCCGCGCCGTCCAGCGCCGGGTGCTGCGGCGACAGCATCGCCACCAGTGACTCCGCGCCCACGAAGTGGAACTGTTCCGCGCTGTTGACGTTCAGCCCGCCGAACGCCAGACAAACGCCGATGCGCCCCTCGTGCAGCATGTGCAACACGTCGTCCTGCGGCGCGCTGAGCACTTCGATGTTCAGCAGCGGATAACGTCGCGACAGCGTTTTCACCGCTGCCAGCAGGCCGGCGCCGTTGATATCCGACGCCACGCCGATCGAAAGCCGGCTCTCCAGCCCCTGGGACAGTTCGATGGCGTGCACCTGCAGCTGCTTGAGCTGCCCGGCGATCAGGCGGGCGTGCGGCGCCAGGGCCAACGCCAGCGCGGTCGGCGTCGGTTCACGGTGAGAACGGTCGAACAAGGCGAAACCGAGCTCCGCCTCCATGTTGGCGATGGCCATGCTGACGGCGGAGGGCACGCGCCGCAGCGCGCGGGCGGCGGCGGAAAACGAGCCGCGATCGAGCACCGCCAAAAACAGTTCGATGTTGTCGCTGGAAAAATTCATTGTTCAACCTGTCAGATTAACTGACAACTCCTGACTTTTTCTATCAATGTGATTGACGTTATCTTAGCCGCCGTCGCCACAGAGGCAACTAAAAACAGATCGGGAGAAAACGATGCAAGGCGTCAAACGCAAACTGGTGTATGTCACCGCTTATGAAATCATCGGCATGGCGATCTCGGCGCTGGGGCTGGCGCTGCTGTCGGGCCATGCGCCAAGCAGCACCGGGCCGCTGGCGGTGGTGATCACCACCATCGCGGTAAGCTGGAACTTTATTTACAACTATTTATTCGAGTGGTGGGAAAGCCGCCAGGCGTCGCGCACCCGCACGCTCAAACGCCGCATTTTGCACGCCGTCGGCTTTCAGCTGACGCTGGTGGTGTATCTGATCCCGCTGATCGCCTGGTGGATGGGCATCACGCTGTGGCAGGCGCTGCTGCTGGATATGGCGTTGATCGTCATCATTCCTTGTTATACCTTCGTGTTCAATTGGGCATTCGACAAGCTGTTCGGCCTGCCCGCATCGGCCCTGCCGGCCGGCGAATCGGCCTAAGACCCGTTACGCGCCCACCGACCCGCTGCTGATGCCATTTTCTGCGCGGGTCGCCATTTCCTTTCCCCTTATTTCTCACCGCGAAATATAAGAACAACACCCTGTAATTTGCACGGTAATTATTATTTTGTGATTTTAATCACTTTTTATTCCTCGAGATTTCCGTCTTGATAAAACATCACATCTTTTTGAATAATATATCCTTTTATATTTGGATTAAAAAATAAACACACTTGTTCACGTTTTATGCGCAGTATTTTTTGCCACCATTACGGAGAAAAGGTAGCATGCTTCGCCGTTATTTTAATGATGGCTGTATACACAATAAACAGCGGAATGATGCCACGACCTCATTCTCATGACGATTGGTCATAGCAATCGTTTGCTCTCGGTAAGAGCAGGGTTAACATAGACAGGTAAACAGGACGGATAATGCACTCACAAAAACAGTCTGCGGATGAAAAACACGCCGCCAGAAGACGCTGGCTAGACTCTCATGAATCCGGTTATCACAAAAGCATGGGCAACCGGCAAATCCAAATGATCGCCATCGGCGGCTCCATCGGCACCGGCTTGTTCCTCGGTACCGGCGGCCGTCTCGAACTGGCCGGGCCGGCGCTGGCGCTAGTCTATCTGGTGTGCGGGATCTTCTCTTTCTTCATCCTGCGCGCGCTGGGCGAACTGGTGCTGCATCGCCCTTCCAGCGGCAGCTTCGTTTCTTACGCTCGCGAATTCCTCGGTGAAAAAGCCTCTTACGTCGCCGGTTGGATGTATTTCCTCAACTGGGCGATGACCGGCATCGTCGACATCACCGCCGTGGCGCTGTACATGCACTATTGGGGCACCTTCGCCGACGTGCCGCAGTGGCTGTTCGCCCTCGGCGCGCTCGGCATCGTCGCCACCATGAACATGATCGGCGTGAAGTGGTTCGCCGAGATGGAGTTCTGGTTCGCGCTGATCAAGGTCGCCGCCATCGCGCTGTTCCTGATTGTCGGCGTCGTCTTCCTCGGCACCGGCACGCCGGTGGCCGGCCACACCACCGGCATGCACCTGATCACGGAAAACGGCGGCATGTTCCCGCACGGCCTGCTGCCAGCGCTGGTGCTGGTGCAAGGGGTGATCTTCGCCTTCGCCGGCATCGAGCTTATCGGCACCGCCGCCGGCGAGTGTAAAGATCCGGCCAAAATGATGCCTAAAGCGATCAATAGCGTGATCTGGCGTATCGGTCTGTTCTACGTCGGCTCCGTGGTGCTGCTGGTGCTGCTGCTGCCGTGGAACGCCTATCAGGCCGGCCAAAGCCCGTTCGTCACCTTCTTCAGCAAGCTGGGCGTGCCTTACATCGGCACCATCATGAACATCGTGGTGTTGACCGCCGCGCTGTCCAGCCTCAACTCCGGCCTCTACTCCACCGGCCGCATCCTGCGTTCGCTGGCGATGGGCGGCTCCGCGCCGAAGCTGATGGCCAAAATGAGCAGCCAGCAGGTGCCTTACGCCGGCATCCTGGTCACCTGCGGCATCTACGTGATCGGCGTGGTGCTCAACTACCTGGTGCCGTCGCAGGTGTTCGAGATCGTGCTGAACATCGCCTCGCTGGGCATCATCGCCTCCTGGGCGTTTATCATCGTTTGCCAGATGCGCCTGCGCAAAGCCGTGCGCGAAGGCCGTGCTCAGCCGGTGTCGTTCAGAATGCCGGGCGCGCCGTTCACTTCGTGGCTGACGCTGGCGTTCCTGCTGATCGTGGTGGTGATGATGGCTTTCGACTACCCGAACGGCACCTGGACCATCGCCACCATTCCGGTGTTGGCGGTGCTGCTGACGCTGGGCTGGTTCGGCCTGCGCAAACGCGCGCAGGAAGTGAAGCTGGAACAGCAGGCTCACGAAGAGCAGAACCCGCACTGAATCGACAAACCGCCCTCCGGGGCGGTTTTTTTTATCCGCTATAACCGCCCGTAGAACGTCATTCTGGCGCTTTCCGACAGCATCACGTCCGGCTGCGCATTGTAGGCCAGCACCACCAGCATGCGCGTGGTGTCGCCTTCGGTCGGCGTCACCCGGTGCATGGCGTTGCGCCCGCGAAACAGCACCAAATCCCCCTCCTCCATCGCCAGCTGTTTGACCGCCCGCTCGCCGTCCAGCACCTGCGTGACCCCGGCATAGTTCATCTCGCCGCGATCGGCGTCGCGCAGGTTCTCCACGTATTCGAAGCGCCCGCCCGCCTGCGGTTTCTGGATCAGGAGCGTGATGGCGAACGAGGAGTTGTCAAAATGCCAGCCCAGCTCCTGGCCGGTGTGGGCGTAATGCAGGTTGATCGACGACAGCCGATCGGCGTAGGGATAGAGCTGCGCCTCATCCAACACCGCGCACAGGAACGCGCGAAACGCCGGAGCGTCGTACAACGCGCGCAGCGGCGACTGCGGCGGAATATCCTCGTCGGTAATGCAGCCCTTGGACGACACCACCAGCCGGTTGCGCGCATGGTCGGCCGGCAGCGCGTCGTCCTGTGGCCGTAGATACACGTTGTGTTTGCTGGTGGCGTAAAACGCCGCATGGTGCTGTTCGGCACCCTCCAGCCGCACCGTCGCCAGCGCGGCTTCGCGCAGAAATCCCGGCAGTACCAGCGCGCCGGCGCGCGCCAGCGTTTGCCGGCAGCGGACGCGGAACGCGGCGTCGTCGATGGGATGAGCGGACAGATCGATAATATCGGCAAGTTGCGGCATGACGTTCCCCTCGTGTGCGAAAGCCGGATGCCTCCCACTGTAGCGAATGCCGCATTGCCGCCATAACAAAAATACGTTATGGATAAGCTAACGAATTCTTAGCGATAAGCCCTGCTCATGCACTCACCGTCCCGTGCGCGCTTGCCCAAGCTGAGCGCCATTCTGGCGTTCGAAACCGCCGCTCGCACCGGCAGCCTGGCCCGTGCGGCGGATGCGCTGGCGCTGACCGCCGCCGCCGTCAGCCAACAGATCCGCCAGCTCGAACAACATCTGGGCATCACGCTGTTCATTCGCGCCAAAAGCGGCGTCACGCTGACCGAACAGGGCGCGGACTACCTGGCCTATGTGCAAGAGGCGTTTGAAACGCTGCGCGTGGCGCAGCAACACGTCGAACGCCAGCGCGGCAAACAGGCGCTGACGGTGTTCGCCCTGCCGGCGCTGGCGTCTAAATGGCTGAATCCGGCGCTGGGCGACTGGCTGGCGCAGTGCCCCGACGGCGATCTGCGGCTGCACGCGACCCATGCGGCGGTCGATTTCGCCCATTCGGCGGCGGATTTCGCGCTGTGCTTCGGCGATCAGGATTACCCGCTGCTGGAAAAAGTGCAGCTGTTTCAGGATCGGGTGCAGCCGGTATGCAGCCCGGCGCTGCGCGATCGCGGCGACTGGACGCAACTGCCGCTGCTCCACGTCGATTGGGGCAAGGAGAGCCAGTTTCTGCCGGGCTGGCACGAATGGTTCACCGCCGCCGATCGGCCGCCGCCGCCGCGCCGCGGGCTGACCTATAACCTGACCTCGCTGGCCATCGACGCCGCCGTGCAAGGACGCGGGGTGCTGCTCGGCCAGCGGCGGCTGATCGCCCGTGAACTGGCGGAAGGCCGGCTGGTCACCCTGGCTGAACCGGCGCTGCCACTCAGCAAGCCCTACTACGTAGTTTACCCGCCGCGCACGCTGGAAAAACCCGGCGCTGCGGCGTTTTTGGGCTGGCTGCGGGAACTGGCTCAACGCTCGACATAGCGTTCAGGTTTTGGCCATCAGCTCGCCCAGCAGCAGGTTCGTGGCGCGCGGTTGGTACACTTCATTGCCTGCACCGGGGGTAAGCGTCAGCTCGCCGATATAGAGCCTGTCTTGCGTCAGGTAGAAATCGACCCGGCAGTAGTCCAGATCGGCGGCAACGGCTTGGGCGACCTCAATCATCTCATCCCAAAAGTCAGGCTTCGCGTGCAACGTATTGATCTGGGGAATATCTTTCTGGGTAAAAAAGCAGTGATGCGCATGGCGGTCCAAAAACTCCAGCGACGTCGGCTCCGGGCCGCCCCGCAGCAACTCCACGAACAGATAAGGCTGGCTGCCGTTAAAAACATGCACTTTATAGTCGATCAATTCACCGTCGCGTTCGATGTCCAACAGATTTTCAACCACAATTTGCAGTGGGATCTTCGCATAGTGCTTCTCACGAAAGCGCTTCCAATACGTTATTTTTGACCATTTCTTGAGAGTGCTTGCAATCTCATCATAACTCACTCGCGCTTTATCTCTGACAATCTTAACTTGCTGTGAGGCGTTATTTGTTTTGATAACAAAAGATTGAGGCAACGACAAATAGTCTTGCTCAGTGAAGTTCTCCGTTATCATGATGACCGGCGTTAGGTATTTTTCCGAAACGCGACTGGAGATATAATCCCTCACCGCCACCTTATCCGCCAACAGGCTGAACTCTTCGCGCGGGTAGCGCATTCTATGATAAATCCTTTCAGAAAAACTTTTAGGATTCAAAAAGTTGACAAAGCTTCCGTGAACAAAATAATGCGACAGCTGATAATAAATAAAGTCAGGCGAAACCTTATAGAGGTATTTTACGAATTTTCTCATTCCGTTGATTCATCCATTAATCCAACATAACAAAAGACCCAGCTAAAGTTTAAATGCAATTGACTTCAATTGTAAAATATAAAAAAAGCCTTGGTGATTATTAAAGGATAAAAAACGGAATAATCCTATATCATAAGGTATTCAGGGAAGCGTCAGTGAAACTAAAGATCATAGACTTCAGCATAATAAGAAACGCTTCCTGGATGATAGCGGAAAAGACGGTATCAATCCTCGGCGTTATATTCATCACCGCCTACATGGCCAAATATATTGGGCCGGAAAGCTTCGGAAAGATTACCTTTGCCACAGCGGTTTTCGCCATTACCCAAACGTTGGCGCTGCTGGGGTCGGACACCATCCTCTTCAAACGCATTAGCCGTAATCCGCGCTCCGGCGCAGCGCTGATGTTCTCCACCAACCGGCTGAGGCAAGCCTGTTTCCTGGCCTTTTCTGCGATCATCTTGCTTTATACCGGGCTGCGGGAAGACTTCACGACCTTTTACTTTTGCGCCGCCACATTCCTGGCCTCGTTTTTTTCACTCAAAGACGTCTTCGCCATTTACCATGACGCCCGGCTGGAATCGCGTTTCAATACCCTGGCCAACGTGGCCGGCTTAGCCAGCGCATTGTTGGCTCGCTGGCTGATCGTGTTTTTTGATCTGCACCTGTACTTTCTGGCCATCCCTATCGTGATGGTGTACCTCATCCCCTATCTGATCCGTCATCACCTTTATCATCGCCGCCATCCGGGCTTTTCAGCCCCCGGCCGTATTCGGCGCAAATATGTGCGCTATCTGCTCGCCAGCGGCCTGCCGTTGGCGGTATCCAATGTTTCCATCGCCATCTATACCCGGCTGGCGCAGCTGTTTTTGATGTGGTTCGTTTCCGCCGCGGTGCTGGGCATTTACTCGGTCGCCATTACCCTGGCGACCGCCTGGATGTTCGTTACCGATGCCGTCATCACCTCGTTCTTCGCGAAAATATTCGCCTATCGGCGCGAAGACGCGATGCGCGCCGCGGCCAAACTGAATGGGTTGGTGCTGGCCATCGCCTTAGCCATCGTCGCCGGGATCGTTTGGCTGGGCAAACCGGTCATCGCACTGTTGTACGGCGAGCAATACCTGGCGGCCTATGCCGCCATGGGGGTATTGGCCGTCGCCACCCTGCTCTCCGCCCTGGGGACCGTGGCCTATAAATACATCGTGCTGTTTTCCGGTTACGGCTTCCTTTCACGCAAAATGTTGTTGGTGTTTATCATTAACATTCCCCTGTCATACGGCCTGATTCGGCAATACGGCATGATGGGCGCCGCTTACAGCACCTTGCTGACCGAACTGCTGTCATTGACCGTACTCAACTATCTCTTTCAACGGGGTGCCGTACTGAAAATGCATCTGCGCTCACTGAACCCGGCGCTTTACCTAAGACGCCCGTCGGGAAAGTAATCCGGCTGCCGAGGCGCAGCACGTAATGCGCTCACAAACGCCGCAAAGCCCGCTATTTTAAGCCTACTTTTTCTCATGCGAGACACCCTGTGGACATCCAACGCTACCTGCAGCATATCGGCTTTACCGGCGTCGCCCGCCCCGATCTCCCCACGTTGCAACAGCTGCACCATCGCCACATGCTGAGCGTGCCGTTCGAGAACCTGAGCATTATTTATCATCAGGGTATTCAGCTGGCGCCCGAAGCGCTGTTCAGCAAAGTGGTCGAGCGTAACCGCGGCGGTTTCTGTTATGAGCTGAATACGCTGTTCGCCCTGCTGCTGCGGGAGATCGGTTTCAGGGTGAGCTTTATCTCCGGCGAGATCCGCGCGCGCGACGGCCATTTCGGCCCGCCCTACGACCATCTGGCGCTGCGGGTGGATCTGGCGGGCCAGGCCTGGCTGGTGGACGTCGGTTTCGGCGATTCCTTCCTGACGCCGCTCAAAATCGTCGTTGCCGAGCCGCAACCGCAGGCCAGCGGCACCTTCCACCTGGAGCGGGAAGGCGAATATTACCTGCTGGAACGCCGCAACGGCGACCAGCGCTCGCATGCCAAAACCCTGTATCGCTTTACCGTTCAGCCGCGCGAACCGCATGAATTCGACGAGATGTGCCGATTCCACAGCACCTCGCCGCAGTCGCACTTCACCCAGCGCCTGGTGTGTTCACGGCCGACCGAACAGGGCCGGGTGACTCTCAGCGACATGAAGCTGATCGTGACCGAAGATCACCAGCGCCACGAAACGACGCTGCATTCGGAAGAGGAGCGGCGGGCCGCGCTGTGGCGACATTTCGCCATCGATGTGGATCGTTGACGGCGCCGGCGGCGTCCTTTTATTACGATTCTGTTACATCGATTGCATAACCGCGCTTGGCTGATTGCCAGCATCGCGGCGGCAGGCATCATAGGATCATGATTCGGCAACAGAGTGCGAAAAATGATCCGTGTGATACTGGTGGATGACCATGTGGTGGTGCGCTCCGGCTTTGCGCAATTGCTCAGCCTCGAAGCAGACATCGACGTGGCGGGGCAATACAGCAGCGCGGCGGCGGCCTGGCCGGCATTGCTGCGCGACGACGTCAGCGTCGCGGTGATGGACATCGCCATGCCGGATGAAAACGGCCTGAGCCTGTTGAAACGCCTGCGGGCGCAGAAGCCGCTGTTTCGCGCGATCATACTCAGCATTTATGACTCCCCCACCTTCGTGCAGAGCGCGCTGGATGCCGGCGCCAGCGGTTATCTGACCAAACGCTGCGGGCCGGAAGAGCTGGTGCAGGCGGTGCGCTCCGTCGATATGGGCGGCCATTACCTGTGCGCCGACGCGCTGCGGGCGCTGCGCGGCGGCGAGCAGCCGGCCACGGCGCTGGAAGTGCTGACCCCGCGCGAGCGTGAAATCTTCGAACTGCTGGTCAAAGGCGACAGCGTAAAGGAGATCGCTTTCAAGCTCGATCTCAGCCATAAAACGGTGCACGTACATCGCGCCAACGTCCTGGGCAAGCTGCAGTGCAACAGCACCATCGAGCTGGTGCATTTCGCCCTCGATCATCAGCTGCTGGTGGGGCATTGATGTCACTCCGCTCACGGCCCTGGGTTATCTCGCTGTTTATCCTGTTGGCCTGGGGCAGCGGCTGGCTGATGCTGTGGACGCTCGGTTTCTATCTGACCCACAACGGCAATCAGGCGGCGCTGTTTCTGCCCCACGGCGTCTATCTCGCGCTGCTGATCTTGCTGGGGCGGCGCTATTGGCCCGCCCTGATAATACCACCGGTGCTGCTGCTGTTCTGGCTGCACGGCGAACGCCTGCTGAGCGGCTACGGCCTGCTGGCCGCGCCGTTCATCACCCTGATCCCGGCACTTCTCGCGCAGCGGGTCTGGCGCCGTTTTCCGCTCTACTGGCAACGGCTGACGCTGCTGCTGGCCGCAGTGACCGCCGCCTCGCTGCTCAATACCGCCCTGCTGTCGCCTTTCGCGCAGAGCCCGGCGATGCTGCTCGGCCTGGCGTCGTTTACCGGCGGTGTTTTGTTGACCCCGTTCGTCTATCTGATCTTTGAATTTCTGCGCCAGCAGCACCGCTACCATCTGCTGGGGCTGGACACCGCCAACCCGCCGCTGCGCGCGTCCTTAATCATCTGGTGCAGCCTGTTTTTCGTTATCGGCATCGGTACGCAGATGGTGCTGTCGCCGGAAATCGAGCGCCTGCTGCTGATCGTGGTGTTTTTGCCGAACGTGGTGATGGCGTGGAAGTTCGGTTGGCAGGGCGGCGTGCTGTCCGGCCTGCTCGGCAGCATGATGATCACCATCGCGCGGCAGGTCGGCGTGGGGTTCGGCAATCTGGTCGAGCTGGAAATCTTTCTGGCGACCCAGGCGCTGCTCGGCATCGGTCTGGGCATCGCCATCAGCCGTCAGCAGCACCTGGCGCAAAACCTGCACCACTATCGCCAACGCCTGGAAGAAGAGTTGGCGGCGCGGCGGGCGTTGACCGAAAAACTGATCCACACCGAAGAAGACACGCGAAAGAACCTGGCGCGCGAGCTGCACGATGAAATCGGCCAGAACATCACCGCCATTCAAATTCAGTCGCAGCTGGTCAAGCGGGCGCGCGATCCGGCGCAAACCCAGGCCGCCGCGAACCAGATAGGCGATCTCGCCCGGCGCATTCATCACTCCACGCGCCAGCTGCTGCGCCAACTTCGCCCGCCCGCGCTGGACGAGCTGGCGTTCAAAGACGCGCTTCACCACCTGCTGAGCGAATTCGCCTTTAGCGAACGGGGCATCCGTTGCCGTTTCGACTACCGCCTGACCGACACGCCCGCCGGCGAGACGGTGCGCTTCACCCTCTACCGGCTGCTGCAAGAGCTGCTCAACAACGTGTGCAAACACGCCGAGGCCAGCGAAGTCGCCATCGTTTTGTATCAGCAAGGCGCCATTTTGCACCTCGAGGTGCGGGACAACGGCGTCGGCATCCATGCGGGCAACGCGCCGGGCTTCGGCATTCAGGGAATGCGCGAACGGGTCAGCGCGCTCGGCGGCGAACTGACGCTGGACACGCAGCGCGGCACCCGGGTAATTGTTAACCTGCCCACAAATTTGCAACAAACCGCCGACTAACTAGGAAAAAGTCTTAGCCACTCCGGACTTTCTCTCATCCCCTTTCCTTTTCACCTTCTTATAGTCAGCACCAGGGAGGCGGCTATGCAAGCACGCTCGGCATCTGAAATCGATCATCGCTACCGCGCGCTGCGCCCGCGGCTGCTGCTGTACATGGTCATCGGGTATGCCGCCTTTTACCTGACGCGCAAAAGCGTGAATTACGTGCTGCCGGCGCTGCAAACGGATTTGGGGCTGGATAAAGGAGACATCGGCCTGCTCGGCTCGCTGTTTTATCTGAGCTACGGCCTGTCAAAATTCGTCGCCGGGTTGTGGCACGACGGCCATGGGCAGCGCGGGTTTATGGGGATCGGCCTGTTCGCCACCGGTTTGCTGAACGTGGCGTTCGCCTTCGGCGAATCGCTGACGCTGCTGCTGGCGGTCTGGGCGCTGAACGGCTTCTTTCAGGGCTGGGGCTGGCCGCCCTGCGCGCGGCTGCTGACCCACTGGTATTCGCGCAACGAACGCGGCTTCTGGTGGGGCTGCTGGAATATGTCGATCAACCTCGGCGGCGCGATTGTGCCGCTGATCAGCGCCTTCGCCGCCCAGCGCTGGGGCTGGCAGGCGGCGATGTTGATCCCGGGGGCCGTCAGCATGGTGCTGGGCATCTGGCTCACGCGGCAGCTGACAGGCACGCCACAGGAAGAAGGCCTGCCGTCGGTCGGCCAGTGGCGCCACGATCCGCTGGAGCTGCGCCAGGAACAGCAAAGCCCGCCGATGGGGCTGTGGCGAATGTTGCGCGCCACGATGCTGAACAACCCGATGATCTGGTTGCTCGGCGTCTCTTACGTGCTGGTCTATCTGATCCGCATCGCCTTGAACGACTGGGGCAATCTGTGGCTGACGGAAAGCCACGGCGTCAACCTGCTCAGCGCCAATGCGACGGTGATGCTGTTCGAGATAGGCGGCCTGCTCGGCGCGCTGTTCGCCGGCTGGGGCTCGGATGTGCTGTTCGGCGGGCAGCGCGCGCCGATGATTCTGCTGTTCACGCTCGGGCTGATGGTTTCCGTCGCCGCGCTGTGGCTGGCGCCGGTGCATCACTACGCGCTGCTGGCGGGCTGTTTCTTTACGGTGGGCTTTTTTGTCTTCGGCCCACAGATGCTGATTGGCCTCGCCGCCGTGGAATGCGGGCACAAAGGCGCCGCGGGCTCCATCACCGGCTTTCTCGGCCTGTTCGCCTACCTGGGGGCAGCGCTGGCGGGCTGGCCGCTGTCGCGGGTCATCGAAGGCTACGGCTGGTCAGGCATGTTCAGTTTGCTGTCGATCGCCGCCGTTCTTATGGGTTTATTGCTGATGCCGCTGCTGATGGCGAGCGTTACCACCTCTACCGAGAGAAGGATAAAACAATGAAAAAAACGTGGGTCACTACCTTGATAGCGTCCGGCATCGCGCTGGCCACGCTGAGCGGCGCCGCGCACGCCAAGGGCCGCCTGGTGGTCTACTGCAGCGCCACCAATGAAATGTGCGAAGCGGAAACCAAAGCCTTTGGCGAGAAATATGACGTGAAAACCGCGTTCATCCGCAACGGATCCGGCAGTACGCTGGCGAAAGTGGACGCCGAGAAGAAGAACCCGCAGGCGGACGTCTGGTACGGCGGCACGCTCGATCCGCAATCCCAGGCCGGTGAAATGGGGCTGCTGCAGCCGTACAAATCGCCGAATCTCGACCAGGTGATGACGCAATTCCGCGATCCGGCCAAGCTGAAAGGCAACTACTCCTCGGCGGTCTACGTCGGCATTCTCGGCTTTGGCGTCAATACCCAGCGCCTGAAAGAGAAAAACCTGCCGGTGCCCAAGTGCTGGAAAGACCTGACCAAACCGGAATACAAAGGCGAGATTCAAATCGCCGATCCGCAAAGCTCCGGCACCGCCTACACCGCGCTAGCGACCTTTGCCCAGCTGTGGGGAGACGATCAGGCGTTCGATTACCTCAAGCAGCTGAACGCCAACGTCTCGCAGTACACCAAATCCGGCATTGCCCCGGCGCGCAACGCCGCCCGCGGTGAAACGGCGATCGGCATCGGTTTCCTGCATGACTACTCGCTCGAAAAGGAACAGGGCGCGCCGCTGGAGCTGATCTCGCCTTGCGAAGGCACCGGCTACGAAATCGGCGGCGTCAGCATCCTCAAAGGCGCGCGCAACCTCGACAACGCCAAGCTGTTCGTGGACTGGGTGTTGTCGAAAGAGGCGCAGGAGCTGGCGTGGAAGCAAGGCAAGTCCTATCAGATCCTGACCAACACCACCGCCGACACCTCGCCGAACTCGCTGAAGCTCGACGACCTGAAGCTGATCAACTACGACATGGACAAGTACGGTTCGACCGACGTCCGCAAGGCGCTGATCAATAAATGGGTCAGCGAAGTCAAGATGGGTAAATAAGCCCACATTCTGCGCCTGTTGCCGGGTAAGCCTCACGGCTTGCCCGGCCTGAACATCCGGGAAACTTATGTCACATACACATGCACTCCATCTCGTGAAAAAACGAGATGCGATATCCCTTTGGGTTTTGCTTGGCTGGCTGGCGTTCGCCCTGCTGCCGAGCTGGAGCCTGGATTACGGCCTGCTGGAGTCCACCGGCGAAGAGATCCTCGCGGCCTATGGCTGGTCACACCGCAATATCAGCTGGCTTTGGTGCCTGCTGCCGAGCCTGCTGCTGCTGCGCCCTTACGCTGCGGCGGGCCGTGAGCAGCGGCGCCGCCACGCGCTCGATGCCGGCTGGGCGCTGCTGTGCATGGCCTTTATCGTTGTCAGCGCCACGGTGGCGGGACGCGGTTTAGGCTACGCCACCCTGGTGCAGTTGACCGCGCTGGGCGCCATCATGACGCTGGCGCTGACCCGCCTCGACTGGCTGGGGGGCGACCGTTTCGTGATCGGCGCGCTGGTCACCATCGTGGCGCTGATCGGCGTCTTTATCGTCTGGCCGAGCATCGCGATTTTCATTCCGATGTTCACCGACCAGACGGGCGCGTTCGCGCCGCTGGCGTTTATGAACGTGCTGTCGCAGGCGCATATCATTCAGGTGATCCTCAACTCCATCGCCCTGTCGATCGCTGTGGGCGCCGGCTGCACCTTTTTCGGCCTGGTGCTGGCGATTTACACCACCCGCGTCGCCAGGCGCAGCGCCATTATCGGCCGCATCTTCTCCATCCTGCCCATCGTCACGCCGCCGTTCGTCGTCGGCCTGGGCGTCACGCTGATGATGGGGCGCTCCGGCTACGTCACCGAGTGGATGGTGGCCTGGTTCGGTTTGACCAACACCAACTGGCTGTACGGCTTTACCGGCATCTGGCTGGCGCAGGTGCTGGCGTTCACTCCGATGGCATTCATGATCCTCGACGGCGCGATCAAGACCATTCATCCTTCGCTGGAAGAAGCCTCCTACACCCTGCGCGCCAGCCGCTGGCAAACCTTTAACGGCGTGTTCGTGCCGCTGCTGAAACCGGCGCTGGCCAACGCGTTTCTGATCGTGGTGGTGCAATCGCTGGCTGATTTCAGCAACCCGCTGGTGCTCGGCGGCAACTTCGACGTGCTGGCGACGCAAATCTATTTCTACATTACCGGTTCACAGCTCGATTATCAGGCCGCCAGCACCCTCGGCGCCTTCCTGCTGCTGTTCTCGCTGTTGGTGTTCTGCATCCAGTATATGTGGATCGGCAAGCGTTCCTACGTCACCGTGTCCGGCAAATCCTATCGCGGCGACGTACAGCCGCTGCCGGTCACGCTGGTATGGAGCGTGATCGCGCTGCTGGCGGTGTGGATAGCCTTTAACGCCCTGCTTTACGGCAGCATTTTCTACGGCAGCTTCACCGTCAACTGGGGGGTGGATTACACGCTGACGCTGGATAACTTCATCAAGCTGTTCGGCCAGGGCATGAGCGACGGCGCGTGGCCTTCGCTGCTCGATACGCTGCTGTACGCCGGGATCGCCGCGCCGATCACCGCCGCGTTCGGCCTGCTGATCGCCTGGATCGTGGTGCGCCAGCAGTTCAAGGGCAAAAAGACCATCGAGTTCACCACCATGCTGTGCTTTGCGGTGCCGGGCACCGTGGCGGGCGTCTCTTACATTCTCGCCTTTAACGGCGCGCCGGTGTACCTCACCGGGACGGCCGCCATCGTGATTATTTCGATGGTGATGCGCAACGTGCCGGTGGGCATTCGCGCCGGGATCGCCGGGCTGGGCCAGATAGACAAATCGCTGGACGAAGCCTCACTCAGCCTGCGCGCCGGCTCGCTGCGCACCATCACGCACATCCTGCTGCCGCTGCTGCGCCCGGCTATCCTGTCGGCGCTGATCTACAGCTTCGTGCGCGCCATCACCACCGTCAGCGCCATCGTCTTCCTGGTCACCCCCGATACCCGCGTGGCCACCGCCTACATCCTCAACCGCGTGGAAGACGGCGAATACGGCGTGGCGATCGCCTACGGTTCAATTCTGATCGTGGTGATGCTGGCGATTATTTTCCTCTTTGACTGGCTGATCGGCGAGGCACGCATCTCCCGTTCAAAAGCCAAAAACCAGGCGTAATGGAGCCCATGATGAGCCAGAAAAATTTCGTTGAACTGCGTAACGTCTCCAAACGGTTCGGCAGCAACACGGTAATCGATAACATCACGCTCACCATCCCACGGGGGCAAATGGTGACGCTACTCGGCCCTTCCGGCTGCGGCAAGACCACCATTTTGCGCCTGGTCGCCGGGCTGGAAAAACCGAGCGACGGGCAGATATTCATTGATGGTGAAGACGTCACCCATCGTTCCATCCAGCAGCGTGACATCTGCATGGTATTCCAGTCTTATGCCCTGTTCCCGCACATGTCGCTGGGGGAGAACGTCGGCTATGGCCTGAAGATGCTCGGCATTCCGCGCGCCGAAGTGAAAGCGCGCGTGCAGGAAGCGCTGGCGATGGTGGACTTGGCGGGGTTCGACGATCGCTATGTCGATCAGATCTCCGGCGGCCAACAGCAGCGCGTGGCGCTGGCGCGCGCGCTGATCCTCAAGCCGAAAGTGCTGCTGTTCGACGAGCCGTTGAGCAACCTCGACGCCAACCTGCGCCGCAGCATGCGCGAAAAGATCCGCGAGCTGCAAAAGCAGTTTGATATCACGTCGCTGTACGTCACCCACGATCAGAGCGAGGCTTTTGCAGTCTCCGACACCGTACTGGTGATGAACAAGGGGCATATCATGCAGATGGGCTCGCCGCAGGATCTCTATCGGCAACCCGCCTCGCGCTTTATGGCGAGCTTTATGGGGGACGCCAACCTGTTCCCGGCCAGCTTCAGCGCCGATCATGTCGATATCAGCGGCTATCGCCTGCCGCGCCCCGCGCACTTTGCCGCCCAGGGCGCCGGCACGGTGGGCGTGCGGCCGGAAGCGATCACGCTGAGCGAGCATGGCGATGAAAGCCAGCGCTGCGAGATCCAGCATGTCGCCTACATGGGGCCGCAGTATGAGGTGACGGTGGCGTGGCACGGGCAACAGATTTTGCTGCAGGTTAACGCCACCCGCCTGCAACCGAACGTCGGCGAGCAGTATTATCTGGAAATTCACCCCTACGGCATGTTTATGCTGGCGGACGCGGCATAGTCGGCCTCACGCTTAAGGGGTAGAATAACGGCCATCCCGAACGGGATGGCCGAAAATAATCGCCAAAAACACCTTATTTATCTATTTTTACAATTCCACCCAAGTCCTTGTTCAACCGAACAATAAATATAGTCACACCCACCAAAAAATAACCACCCAGACCACTCAGGGTGATATTTTTATTTAAATGGGGTAAGCTTGATCCCGCAGTCGAAATTATTTAACGGCCAACTCAAGGAGAAATTCATGAGCAACAATGCAAATGCACAGGCGCAGCTGGATAATTTACGCAATGTCGCTTCCCAGCTGAAGGAAATGCGCCACTACGCGCAGTCGAATATCGAGACGCTCTCCGCACACTGGCTGGCCTTCGATCAGGGGGAATGCAAAAATAAGGCATTCGCCGAAGCCATTAACGACCTATTGAATAAACAGGGCGCCTGTCTGGAAGGACTGGAAAAAACCATTCAGGATATCGAGATAGAATTAAACAGACTTGATAAAGCCGCCTGATAATGCCGATTTAAATAAACCCGCCACGCGCGGGTTTATTTTCAGCTGCGGCAGATGACGCGCGCAATATCCCCGGACGTCGTCAGCGCGCGTATTTCGCTGAACAGTTCAGTTGCTTCATCATATTCTTTACGCAAATAACCCAGCCACTGTTTAATGCGCGCCACGTGATACAGGCCGGTGTCGCCCTGCTTTTCCAGATGGACGTATTTTTGCAGCAGCTCAACCACCTGCGGCCAGGGCATGCGCGGTTCGTTATATTTCACCACCCGGCTCAGGTTCGGCACGTTGAGCGCGCCGCGCCCCAGCATGATGGCGTCGCAGCCGGTCGTCTGCAGGCAATCCTGCGCGCTCTGGTAATCCCAGATCTCGCCGTTGGCGACAACCGGGATGCTCAGCCGCTGACGGATCTCGCCGATCGCCGCCCAGTTGATGCGATCCGCCTTATAGCCGTCCTCTTTGGTGCGACCGTGCACCGTCAGTTCGCTGGCGCCCGCCTGCTGCACCGCATCGGCGATTTCAAAGCTGCGATTGGAAGAGTCCCAGCCCAGGCGCACCTTCACCGTGACCGGCAGATGGGCCGGCACCGCCGCGCGCATCGCCTTGGCGCCCTGGTAGATCAATTCCGGATCTTTGAGCAGCGTCGCCCCGCCGCCGCTGCCGTTCACCAGCTTGGACGGGCAGCCGCAGTTGAGATCGACGCCGTAAGAGCCCAATTCCACCGCGCGCGCGGCGTTCTCCGCCAGCCACTGCGGGTACTGCCCCAGCAGCTGTACCCGCACCAGCGTGCCCGACGGCGTGCGGCTGGCGTGACGCAGCTCCGGGCACAGCCGGTAGAACGACTTGGCCGGCAGCAGCTGATCGACCACGCGCAAAAATTCCGTGATGCACAGATCGTAGTCGTTCACTTCGGTGAGTAATTCACGCACCAAAGAGTCGAGAACGCCCTCCATCGGAGCCAATAATACGCGCATGACCAATCCCAGCTAAAAAAAGACCCGCAATGATACGGGTGAATGCCCGCGCCAGACAAGCCTCTGCGGGCATTAAAAACGCCGTCAGCCCAGCCGACGGATCGGTTGGCCGGCGAGAAACGCCGCAATGTCCTCGACCGCCTCGGTGAAGTAGGCGCGGTAGTTGTCCTCCGCCACGTAACCCACATGCGGCGTCGCCAGCACGTTGGGCAGCTGACGAAACACATCGTCGGCCGGCAGCGGCTCCGTCTCGAACACGTCCAGCCCGGCGCCGGCGATCTTCCGCTGTTGCAGCACGTCCACCAGCGCCGCCCGATCGACGATCCCCGCGCGCGAGGTGTTGATCAGGTAAGCGGTGGGTTTCATCGCCGTCAATTCGTCGCGCCCCACCAACCCACGGCTGCGATCGCTCAGCACCAGGTGAATGGAGACAAAATCGCTCTGCTCGAACAGCGCCCGCTTGGACGGCGCCAGCAGGGTGCCTTCCTGCGCTGCCCGTTCCGCCGTCAGGTTCTGGCTCCAGGCCAGCACCCGCATGCCGAACGCCTGCGCCACCTTGGCCATTTGGCCGCCGATCTTACCCAGCCCCAGCAGCCCCAGCGTCTTCCCCTGCAGCGTGACGCCCAAGCCCAACTGCCACGGGCCGTTGTTCCGCAGCCCTGCGCTTTCCGGCACGATATGCTTGGCCAGCCCGAGCAGCAGCGCCCAGGTCAGCTCCATCGGCGCGGCCGACCCGCTGGCAGTGCCGCACACCACCACGCCGCGCTCGGCGGCGGCGGCCAGATCGATAGCGGCATTGCGCATGCCGGAGGTGATCAGCAGTTTCAGTTGCGGCAACCGCGCCAGCAGCGAGGCGGTTATCGGCGTGCGCTCGCGCATGATGACCAGAATGTCACATTCCTGCAGATGCACCGCCAGCTCCGCCTCATCGGTAAAGTGCGCGCTGATGGCCGACACCACCACCCGATCGGTCAGCGCTGACCAATCCGCCATGTTGAGCGCCACCTGCTGATAGTCATCGAGAATTGCGCACTTCAATTTCATCTCCGTCTCCTGGAATGTAGGGGTAGCCACCGTCCAGCCTAGTACGAAAATGCCGTTCCGCCAGGCAAAAAAAAGCCGCCCATACAGGCGGCTTGCTTTTGCGCAATCGGGCTTATTCGGCCGGTTTGCGGTTGCGCGGGCGACGCGAGGCCGGCGCGCCAGAACGGCGCTGGCCATCACCCTGCGGGCGAGCGTTGCCGTTACCGTTGCCACGGTTTTCACGCTGGCCGCCGTTGGCGTTACCGCTGCGCTGACCGCCGCCGTTACCGGAACGTTGGCCGCCGCCGTTGCCGCGCGGCGCACCGCGTCCGCCGCCCTGGCGGCCGTTGATGATCGGCTCGGCCTTAATGGTCGGATCCGGCTCGTAGCCCGGCAGCGCAATGCGCGGAATTTCACGCTTCAGCAGACGTTCGATGTCGCGCAGCAGCTTGTGCTCATCCACGCACACCAACGAGATAGCTTCGCCGGTGCGCTCCGCGCGGCCGGTGCGGCCGATGCGGTGCACGTAGTCTTCCGGCACGTTAGGCAGCTCGTAGTTCACCACGTGCGGCAACTGGTCGATATCCAGACCGCGCGCCGCAATGTCGGTCGCCACCAGCACGCGGATGCGGCCGTCTTTAAAATCGGCCAGCGCACGGGTTCGGGCGCCCTGGCTCTTGTTGCCGTGGATCGCCGCGGCGGTGATGCCGTCTTTGTTCAGCTGTTCCGCCAGGTGGTTGGCGCCGTGCTTGGTGCGGGTAAAGACCAGCACCTGTTTCCAGTCGCCTTCGCCGATCATCTGCGACAGCAGTTCCCGCTTACGCTTCTTGTCGACGAAGTGCACGCTCTGCTCGATCTGCTCGGACGCGGTATTGCGGCGAGCCACTTCCACCGAGGCCGGGTTATGCAGCAGTTTGTTGGCCAGCGCCTTGATGTCGTCGGAGAAGGTTGCGGAGAACAGCAGGTTCTGGCGCTTGGCCGGCAGCTTGGCCAGCACGCGACGGATGTCGTGGATAAAGCCCATGTCCAACATGCGGTCCGCTTCGTCCAGCACCAGAATTTCGATTTTGGACAGGTCAACCGCGTTCTGATGTTCCAGATCCAGCAGACGGCCCGGCGTCGCCACCAGGATATCGACGCCGCCGCGCAGCTTCATCATCTGCGGGTTGATGCTCACGCCGCCAAACACCACCAGCGAACGCAGGCGCAGGTGTTTGCTGTAGGCATCAACGTTTTCGCCGATCTGCGCCGCCAGCTCACGGGTTGGCGTCAGGATCAGCGCGCGCACCGGGCGACGGCCTTTGACCGGATGGTCATGCTTGCTCAGCAGCTGCAACAGCGGCAGGGTAAAACCGGCGGTTTTACCGGTGCCGGTCTGGGCGCTGGCCATCAGGTCACGACCTTCCAGCACGACAGGGATAGCCTGACGCTGAATTGGCGTCGGTTCGCGATAGCCCTGTTCTTCAACAGCGCGCACAATTTCAGCACTTAAGCCGAGGGTTTCAAATGACATAAAGAGAAAAACTCCAGATCCCCCCTAACCTAACAGTGTTCGGTGCAGTTTCCTGGGAGGATGATCAGACGGGGCATTAAGCATGACCACGAGGGATTGGCACAAACTGCAGTGCACCAGGCGGCGATTGTAACAGAAGTCGCGCAATAAAAAGCACTTTTACGTGCAGAGAGCACAATCTGCCGTAAATTCAGCATTATCTGAAGTCGGTCACATAACTCATTGTGGTTAGCGGTTGCGTTTTAAACAATCTGGCATAAAGTTAATCATATGATTGATTAACTTTGAGCGTGCCCCATGCCAGCTTCCGTCCCTCATCAGGCCGCCGGCCGGGCGCGCGGCGAGCAAACGCGTCGGCAACTGCTCGCCGCGGCGACCGACCTGTTCGGCGAATTCGGCCTGCAGGGCGCCACCACCCGCGATATCGCCCAGCGCGCCGGCCAGAATATCGCCGCCATCACCTACTACTTCAGCTCCAAAGAGGGGCTGTATCTGGCCGTGGCGCAGTCGCTCGCCGATTTCATCCAGCAGGCGTTCGCCCCGCTGGCCGAAGAGGCCGATCGCTTTGGGCAGCAGCCTGCCGCACAGCGATCGCCCGACGCAGCGCTGCGTTTGCTGCAGCGTGGCCTGCTGGCCTTCAGCGAACTGATGACCCAGCCGCACACGCTGAATCTGAGCAAAATCATGTCGCGCGAACAGCTCGCCCCAACCGACGCCTACCCGCTGATCCACCGCCAGGTGATCGCGCCGATGCACGAACGGCTGTGCCGCCTGCTGTCGGCCGCCACCGGCATCGACGAACGCGCTGCCCGCCTCGTGTTGCATACCCATGCGCTGATCGGCGAGGTGCTGTCGTTCCGCGTAGCGCGGGAGACCATCCGCCGTCAGGCCGGCTGGCAAGAGATTGGCGAGGGCGAAGCGGCGCAAATCGCGGCGGTGCTGAGCGAGCATATCGAGATTTTAGTTATTGGGCTGCGCCAACGTCACGGCGCGTAAATTCAGGCAGGGAGTGTTATGAACAAAAAACGCAGTGCCTTGATCGTGTTGTTGATTCTGCTGATCGCGGCCGTCGCTTACGGGGTATGGCATTACCAACAACAGCAGGAGCGGCCGCTGACGCTGTACGGCAACGTCGATATCCGCACGGTCAACCTCGGCTTTCGCGTCGACGGCCGCCTGGCGTCGCTGACGGTGGATGAAGGCGATACCGTTCAGCCGGGCCAGCTGCTCGGCAAACTGGACGATGCTCCCTACCGCAATGCGCTGCAACAGGCCGAAGCCAACGTCGGCAGCGCGCGCGCCAAACTGTCGCTGCTGCAGGCCGGCTATCGCAGCGAAGAGATAGCCCAGGTGCAGTCAGAAATGGCGCAGCGCCAGTCCGCTTTCGCCTACGCCGACAGTTTCCTGAAGCGCCAGCAGGGGCTGTGGGCGAAAAACGCCACCTCCGCCGACGCGCTGGAGGATGCGCGCACCGCCCGCAACCAGGCGCAGGCCAACCTGCAGGCGGCGAAGGACAAACTGTCGCAATACCGCAGCGGCAACCGCCCGCAAGAGATTGAACAGGCCAAGGCCGAGGTGGCGCAAAGCGAAGCGGCGTTGGCGCAGGCGCAATTGAACCTGCAAGACGCCACGCTGCTCTCCCCTTCCGCCGGCACGGTGCTGACCCGCGCGGTGGAGCCGGGCACCATGCTCGGCGCCGGCGGCACGGTGTTCACCCTGTCGCTGACCCGGCCGGTGTGGGTGCGCGCCTACGTCAACGAGACCAGCCTGAACCAGGCGGTGCCCGGCACCGAGCTGGAAATTTACACCGACGGCCGCCCCGACAAGCCTTACCACGGCAAGATCGGTTTCGTCTCGCCAACCGCAGAGTTCACGCCGAAAAGCGTTGAAACGCCGGATCTGCGCACCGATCTGGTGTACCGCCTGCGGGTGATCGTCACCGACGCCGACGATGCGCTGCGTCAGGGCATGCCGGTCACCCTGCGCTTCGCCAAACCCTGAGGCCGGCCATGGAACAGGCGCACACCATCGAGTTGGAAGGGCTGGAAAAGCGCTTCCCGTCGCTTGAGAAACCGGCGGTCGCCAGCCTGACCACCACCCTGCGCAGCGGCGCGGTCATCGGGCTGGTCGGCCCGGACGGCGCCGGCAAAACCACCCTGCTGCGCATGCTGGCCGGGCTGCTGAAGCCCAGCAGCGGCAAACTGCGGGTCGCCGGGCTGGATCCGATCGGCCAGGATCGCCAACTGCATGCGATCCTCGGCTACATGCCGCAGAAGTTCGGGCTGTATGAGGATCTGACGGTGATGGAGAACCTGACGCTGTACGCCGATCTGCGCGGCGTCACCGGCGATCTTCGCCGCCAGACCTTCGAACGGCTGCTGAAATTCACCGATCTGACCCGCTTCACCGAGCGTCTAGCGGGCAAGCTTTCCGGCGGCATGAAGCAAAAACTGGGACTGGCCTGCACGCTGGTGGGCGAACCCCAGGTGCTGCTGCTGGACGAACCGGGCGTCGGCGTCGATCCGATCTCGCGCCGCGAGCTGTGGCGCATGGTGCACGAGCTGGCCAATGACGGCATGTTGATCCTGTGGAGCACCTCTTATCTCGACGAGGCCGAGCAGTGTCGCGAAGTGCTGCTGCTCAACGAGGGCGAGCTGCTGTTCAGCGGCGCGCCGCAGGATCTGACCCAGCGCATGGCCGGACGCACGGTATTGATCGCCGCGCCGCCCGGCAGCCATCGATCGTTGCTGCAGCGGGCGATCTGCCTGCCGGCGGTCACCGACGGCGTGATCCAGGGCAAGTACCTGCGCCTGATCCTGAAAGAAGGCGAAGATCACCGGCAGCTGCTGCAGGCGCTGGATCTGCCGGACGCCGAACTGGACGAAGCGGATCCGCGCTTCGAGGATGCGTTTATCGATCTGCTCGGCGGCGGCCCCAACCATCGCTCGGCGCTGGCGGAGATCATGCCGACCGTTGACGGAGAAAGCGGTGAAACGGTGATCGAAGCGGTGCAGCTGACCAAGAAATTCGGCGATTTCGCCGCCACCGATCACGTCGATTTTCAGGTACGGCGCGGCGAAATCTTCGGTCTGCTCGGCCCGAACGGCGCCGGCAAGTCCACCACCTTCAAAATGATGTGCGGCCTGCTGGTGCCGTCCGGCGGCAAGGCGCTGGTGCTGGGGATGGATCTGAAGACCAGTTCCGGCAAGGCGCGCCAACGCCTCGGCTACATGGCGCAAAAATTCTCGCTGTACGGCAACCTGACGGTGGCGCAGAACCTGAAGTTCTTCTCCGGCGTCTACGGCCTGAGCGGCAAGGCGCAGCGCGACAAAATCGACGAGATGTCCCGCGCCTTCAACTTCGCGCCGATCCTCGATCAGACGCCGGATGCCCTGCCGCTCGGCTTCAAGCAACGCCTGGCGCTGGCCTGCGCGCTGATGCACGAACCGGATATTCTGTTCCTCGACGAACCGACCTCCGGCGTCGATCCGCTGACGCGGCGCGAGTTCTGGCTGCACATCAACGGCATGGTCGACAAAGGCGTCACGGTGATGGTGACCACCCACTTTATGGACGAGGCGGAATACTGCGACCGCATCGGCCTGGTGTATCGCGGCAAGATCATCGCCGCCGGCACGCCGGACGATCTCAAACAACAGGTAGCGCGCGACGACAACCCCAACCCCTCGATGGAACAGGCGTTTATCGAACTGGTGCAGGGCTACGACGAGGAGGAACCGCGGTGAGCGACAACCGAGCCCCAATCGACGACGGCGGCTTCTCCTGGCGCCGACTGCGCGCGCTGTGCCTGAAGGAGACGCGGCAAATACTGCGCGATCCCAGCAGCGGCCTGATCGCCTTCGTTATCCCGCTGATGCTGCTGTTTATCTTCGGCTACGGCATCAACCTGGACTCCAGCAAGCTGCATCTGGGCATTCTGATGGAGCAACAGAGCGAAGACGCGCGCGATCTGGCCCACGCCTTCGCCGGTTCGCCCTATATCGAACCGACCATCAGCGATAACCGCCAGCAGCTGATCCAGCAGATGCAGGCCGGCACGATCCGCGGCCTGGTGGTGATCCCGGTGGATTTCGACCAGCGCATGGCGCGCCCGCACGACAGCGCCCCTATCCAGGTGATCACCGACGGCAGCGAGCCGAACACCGCCAACTTCGTGCAGGGCTATGCCCAGGGCGTATGGCAAGTTTGGCAGCAGCAGCGCGCCGCCGATCGGGGGAGCAACGACAAGCCGCTGATTGACGTGCAGATGCGCTACTGGTTCAACCCGGCGGCCATCAGCCGGCACTACATCATTCCCGGCGCCATCACCATCATCATGACGGTGATCGGCGCCATTCTCACCTCGCTGGTGATCGCCCGCGAATGGGAGCGCGGCACCATGGAAGCCCTGCTCTCCACCCAGGTGACGCGCAGCGAGCTGCTGCTCTCCAAGCTGATCCCGTATTACTTCCTCGGCATGATCGCCATGGCGCTGTGCATGGCGGTGGCGGTCTGGGTGCTCGGCGTGCCCTATCGCGGTTCGCTGCTGATCCTGCTGCTGATCAGCAGCCTGTTCCTCGCCAGCACCCTCGGCATGGGCCTGCTGATCTCCACCCTCACCCGCAACCAGTTCAACGCGGCGATGGTGGCGCTGAACGCCGCCTTCCTGCCGTCGATCATGCTGTCCGGCTTCATCTTCCAGATCGACAGCATGCCGGCCATCGTACGCGCAGTGACCTACATCATTCCCGCGCGTTACTTCGTCAGCACGCTGCAAACGCTGTTCCTGGCGGGCAACGTCGGCACCGTGCTGGCGATCAATCTGCTGTTCCTGATCGCTTCCGCCGTGGTGTTCATTGGCCTGACGGCCTGGAAAACCCAGCGCCGGCTGGATTAAGGAGAAAGAGTGATGTTTCACCGTCTGTTGACGCTCATCATCAAGGAAATGCAGGCGCTGCTGCGCGATCCGCAAACCCGCGCCATCCTGATCATGCCGGTGATCCTGCAGGTGCTGCTGTTCCCGTTCGCCGCGACGCTGGAAGTCACCAACGCCACCATCGCGGTCTACAGCGAGGACAGCGGCCAAGCATCGGTGGAGCTGACCCAACGCTTCGCCAAGGCCAAAGCCTTCTCCCATGTCCTGCTGCTGCGCAATCCGCAGGAGATAAAGACCACCATCGACAACCAGCGGGCGCTGCTGCTGATCCGCTTCCCGGCGCAGTTCTCACGCGATATCGCCGCCGGCAACACCGCGCCGCTGCAGCTGCTGCTCGACGGGCGCAACTCCAACAGCGCGCAGATCGCCGCCAACTACGTGCAGCAGATCGTGCAGGAATATCAGAACGAGCTGCTCGGCAAGCGCGCCAAACCCAACAACAGCGAACTGGTGGTGCGCAACTGGTATAACCCGAATCTGGACTACAAATGGTTCGTGGTGCCGTCGCTGATCGCCATGATCACCACCATCGGCGTGCTGATCGTCACCTCGCTGTCGGTGGCGCGCGAACGTGAACAGGGCACGCTGGAACAGCTGCTGGTCTCGCCGCTCACCACCTGGCAGATCTTTATCGGCAAGGCGGTGCCGGCGCTGATCGTCGCCAGCTTCCAGGCCAGCATCGTGCTGTTGATCGGCATCTTCCTGTATCAGATCCCGTTCGCCGGATCGCTACTGCTGTTCTACGCCACCATGTTGATCTACGGGCTGTCGCTGGTCGGTTTCGGCCTGCTGATCTCGTCGCTGTGCGCCACTCAGCAACAGGCGTTTATCGGCGTGTTCGTGTTCATGATGCCGGCGATCCTGCTCTCGGGGTATGTCTCGCCGGTGGAGAATATGCCGGTGTGGCTGCAGGATCTGACCTGGGTGAACCCGATACGCCACTTCACCGACATCACCAAGCAGATCTACCTGAAGGACGCCAGCTTCAGCATTATCTGGCGCAGCCTGTGGCCGCTGCTGGTGATCACCGCCACCACCGGCAGCGCCGCCTACGCGCTGTTCCGCCGCAAGATCGCATAAAAAAAGCTCTGCATGTCACATGCAGAGCTTTTTGATCGCCAAATACCCTAAGGCATGAAAGACGACGGATTTAGCGGCGGTTGCCGAAAATGCGCAGCAACATCAGGAACAGGTTGATGAAGTCGAGATACAGCGTCAGCGCGCCAACGATGGCGTACTTGCGGAAGCCGTCTTTATCATCGGCGTTCAGCTGCTCGCCCATCGCCTTGAGTTTCTGCGTGTCGTACGCGGTCAGGCCGACGAACACCACCACCCCGATGTAGGTAATCGCCCACATCAGCGCGGTGCTTTTCAGCCAGATGTTCACCAGCGAAGCCAGCACGATGCCGATCAGCGCCATGAACAACATGCTGCCGAAGCCGCTCAGATCGCGCTTGGTGGTGTAGCCGTACAGGCTCATCGCGCCGAACATGCCGGCGGTGACGACGAAAGTGCTGGCGATCGAGCTGTAGGTGTACGCGATAAAGATGCTCGACAGCGTCAGCCCGGTCAGCGCCGAGTACAGCATGAACAACGAGGTGGCCACCGCGCCGCTCAGGCGGTTGACCATGCCGGAAATCACGAACACCAGCGCCAACTGGGCGATGATCAGACCGAAGAAGGTGATCTGGCTGGAGAAGATGAAGTTGAGGATCGCGGGCGTATTGGCCGCATACCAGGAAACGAACGCCGTCAGCAGCAGACCGCAGGTCATCCAGCCGTAAACCTGCGCCATGTAGGCCTGAATGCCGCTGTTGGCACGTTCGACGATTGAACCATTAGAGCGTGGATATCGGTCCATGACGGTTACCTTTTGCGTTGTAAACAAGATTCCGAAGCCCCGTAAACGGGGCTTCGCCTGCTATAAGCGTACCACAGAATAGGCCGCGCGAAAGCGGCAAAGGTCTTGATTTGTTTCCGCTGTTGAGGCGTTATTTAGCCGCGTCGTGCCAGCGCTGCGCGGCCTGACGATCGCTGTCTCGAGCGTCCACCCAACGATCGCCCTGGCCGGTCGCTTCGCGCTTCCAGAACGGCGCGCGGGTCTTCAGGTAGTCCATGATGAACTCGCTGGCGGCGAACGCCATGCCGCGGTGCGCGCCGGTCACGCCGACGAACACGATCTCGTCGCCGGGATACAGCGCGCCGACGCGGTGGATCACCGTCACGCGCTGCAGCGGCCAACGGCTGCGCGCCTCGGCCACGATCTCCGCCAGCGCCTTCTCGGTCATGCCGGGATAGTGTTCCAGCGTCAGCGCGCTGACGTCGTCCCCGAGGTTATGGTTGCGCACCTTGCCGGTGAAGGTCACCACCGCGCCGTCGGCGTCGCACTGCGCCAGCCACTGATACTCGTCGCCGACGTTGAACGGCGCTTCGCCCACGCGAATGCGGGTGTTTTCCATGCTTATCCCCCGGTAACCGGCGGGAAGAAGGCCACTTCATCGCCGGCGCGCAGCGGGTGATCCGCCGCCACCAGCGACTGATTGACCGCCGCCAGCAGTTTGCCGGACTCCAGCGCCAGCGCCCAGCGATCGCCGCGCGCGCACAGCGCCTGACGCAGCGCCTCGACGGTCGGGTAATCCGCCGGCATCGACAGCGCGCCGGTGCCCACCAGTTCGCGCACCTGCGCGAAGAAAAGAATATCGATCATGCGTTCACCTTAAAATCGCCGGATTTGCCGCCGCTTTTCGCCAGCAGGCGCACCGGGCCGATCACCATGTCTTTCTGTACCGCTTTGCACATGTCATAGATGGTCAATGCCGCCACCGAGGCGGCGGTCAGCGCTTCCATCTCGACGCCGGTTTTGCCGGTCAGCCGGCAGCAGGTTTCAATGCGCACCCGGCTGTGCTCCGTTTGCGCCTCCAGTTGCACTTCGACTTTGCTCAACATCAGCGGGTGGCACAGCGGGATCAGTTCCCAGGTGCGTTTGGCCGCCTGAATGCCGGCGATGCGCGCCGTGGCGAACACGTCGCCCTTGTGATGGCTGCCGTCGACGATCATCGCCAGCGTGGCGGGCAGCATATCGACGAAGGCTTCGGCGCGCGCCTCGCGCACCGTTTCGGCCTTGGCGGAAACGTCAACCATATGGGCTTCGCCGGCGGCGTTAATGTGGGTTAGCTGTGTCATGACTCAGGGCTTCTTCAAATGGGGCTGGAAGTTGCACGGGCGATGGCGCGCGTCCAACTGTTCTTCGATAATCCGCTCCCAGGCGGTGCGGCAGGCGCGGGTGGAGCCCGGCATGGCGAAAATCACCGTGCGGTTGGCCAGGCCGGCCAGCGCGCGCGACTGGATCGTCGCGGTGCCGATCTCTTCGTACGACACCATGCGGAACAGTTCGCCGAACCCTTCCACCTCTCTGTCGAACAGCGGCAACAGCGCTTCCGGCGTGTTGTCGCGCGCGGTAAAACCGGTGCCGCCGGTGATCAGCACCGCCTGCACGTTGTCATCGGCGATCCACGCGGAAACCCGTGCGCGGATCTGGTAAATGTCATCTTTGACGATGGCGCGATCCACCACCTGATGGCCGGCTTCCTGCGCCGCTTCCTGCAGATATTGGCCGGAGGTGTCTTCCGCCGCGCCGCGGCTGTCGGACACGGTCAGGATGGCGATATGCGCCGGAATAAACTCGCTGCTCGCATGGCTCATGGTTCAATAAGCTCCTATTGGCTGTCAGCCGCCGATAAACGACAGGTTCTGGGTGATCCCACTGTTGCCCTGATGCAGGAAATGGGTCTGCTTCTTGCTCAGCAGCCCGCTCTGAATGCGCGCCTTCAGCGCGTCGAGCTGGCCGTCGTCCGCCAGCAGATCGCGCAGGGGCACCCCCTGCTCGCCGAACAGGCACAGATGCAGATTGCCGATGGAAGAAACGCGCAGCCGGTTGCAGCTGGCGCAGAAGTCTTTTTCATACGGCATGATAAGACCCACCTCACCCTGGTAGTCCGGGTGGCTGAACACCTGCGCCGGGCCGTCGCTGCGTCCGCGCGCCTGGCGCTGCCAGCCCTGCTGCTCCAGCTGCAGACGAATCACTTCGCCGGAAACGTGGTGTTTGCGAAACAGTTCGCCCCCCTCGCCGGTTTCCATCAGTTCGATAAAGCGCAGCTGGATCGGCCGATCCTTGATCCAGGCGAGAAACGCGCCGAGTTGCTGGTGATTGACGTCGCGCATCAGCACGGCGTTGACCTTGACCTTGCTGAAACCGGCGCTGAAGGCGGCGTCGATGCCGTCCATCACCTGGCAGAACTTGTCCTGACCGGTAATGGCGTGAAACTGGCGGGGATCCAGACTGTCGATGCTGACGTTGATCGCCGTCAGACCGGCGTCACGCCAGGCGGCGACGTCGCGCGCCAGACGGTAGCCGTTGGTGGTGACCGCCAGCGTGCGAATGGCCGGATTTTCCCGCACGGCGGCGATGATCTCGGTAAAGTCGCGGCGCAGCGAAGGCTCGCCGCCGGTCAGGCGCACCTTTTCGGTGCCCAGTTCGGCGAACGCGCGGCTGACGCGGCGGATTTCATCCAGCGACAGGAAGCTTTTCGGGCTGCCGCTCGGCTTGTAGCCGTCGGGCAGACAGTAGGTGCAACGAAAGTTGCACACGTCGGTGATCGACAAGCGCAGGTAATAGAACTTGCGCTCATAAGCATCAATGAGTTGCGGTACCATAACACCTTTCCAAAGTCGGGAGATGCGAGCGTTTCCCCTCTGCACCCTGGTGGCTGACTTCGCCACGGCCCAGGCGCCATATCGTTCCGGATGAACAACGTAGGCGCAGGGGCTAGGAGTTTGATTTCTCTTCCCGCTACCTTGAGTAGCCGGAATGAAACCGTGGTTTTCAGCAGAATTCTAGCGCTAATCGGCAACGATAGCCAACGCGTTAATTCGCTATATAACTGTCTATACAGCGTTTTTAGACGCCGCGTAATCGGGTAAACCATGATAAACATCGCTTACGAGGGCGAATTGACCAGAATCACGCAAATGGCACTCTTTATCCCCTAAATAATGGGCGTCGCCTCCCGACGGCAAGCGCGTTCACCCCAGAGGCAACGTCAAGGATAACGGGTATATCGCGTTTTTACGCCGGATCCGCTACCTTATGCGGGCAGTTCAGCCCCTTTGTAAGGAAATTTATGCGTAATCGTACCCTGGCCGATCTCGACCGCGTGGTGGCGTTGGGCGGCGGACACGGCCTGGGCCGTGTGATGTCGGCCCTGTCGTCCTTAGGCTCCCGCCTGACCGGCATCGTTACCACCACCGACAACGGCGGTTCCACCGGCCGGATCCGCCGTTCGGAAGGCGGCATTGCCTGGGGCGATACCCGCAACTGTCTCAACCAGCTGATCACCGAGCCGAGCGTCGCCTCGGCGATGTTCGAATACCGCTTCAGCGGCAACGGCGAACTGGCCGGCCATAACCTCGGCAACCTGATGTTGAAAGCGCTGGATCACCTGAGCGTGCGCCCGCTGGAAGCGATCAACCTGGTGCGCAGCCTGTTGAAGGTGGACGCGGCGTTAATCCCGATGTCGGAACAGCCGGTGGATTTGATGGCGCACGATCACGAAGGCAACCATGTTTACGGTGAAGTGAATGTTGACCAACTGACTCATATGCCGCAGGAGCTGATGCTGTCTCCCCCGGTCAACGCCACGCGCGAAGCGCTGGACGCCATCGCGCAGGCCGACGTGATCCTGATTGGGCCGGGCAGTTTTCTCACCAGCCTGATGCCGCTGCTGCTGCTCGACGATCTCACCCAGGCGCTGCGCCGCAGCAGCGCCAGCATGATCTATATCGGCAACCTCGGCCGCGAGCTGAGCGTGGCCGCCGCGGCGCTGTCGTTAAAGGATAAGCTGACGCTGATGGAAGAGAAGATCGGCCGCCGGATGATCGATGCGCTGATCGTCGGCCCGGCGGTGGACGCCAGTGAAGTGCAGGATCGGGTGGTGATTCAGCAACCGCTGGAAGCGAGCGACATCCCTTATCGCCACGATCGCCAGCTGCTGCGCCAGGCGCTGGATCAAGCGCTGGTGGAGCTGGCCGACCGCCGCTGACCGAATTTAACCGTCTCGCCCGCGCAGCCAGGGATTATCGCTGGCTGGGGCGGGATGGCTGACCATATCGATATACAGATCTTCCACCTCTTTACGCGCCCAGGGCGTACGACGCAAAAATTTCAGACTGGACTTGATGCTCGGATCGCTGCGGAAGCAGTTGATGCGAATGCGCGCGCCCAGCTCGGACCAACCGTAGTGATCCACCAGTTTATTCAGCAGTTGCTCCAGCGTCACGCCGTGCAGCGGGTCTTTAGACTGGTGTTGGCTCATGTTCGGTACTCTTCGTGGTCAAATCGGGCCGCACACCATAACAGCTTTGACGCGGCCGACAAGGAATTTTGACGCCCACAGCGCGGGCGCCGTCCAACGGTCAGGAAATCGCGATGAACTGCTCGCGCAGCTGGTGGATCTCGTCGCGCAGCGCAGCCGCCTGCTCGAACTCCAGATTTTGCGCATGGGTATACATCTGCGCTTCCAGATCGCGGATTTTCTGATCCAGCGCTTTCGGCGTGAGGTTCTGCAGCTGAGCGCCGCTGTCCGCCGCCTTGCCCCTGCCTTTACCCTTGGCGCGGTTGACCGGCTGGCCAATCTGCAGAATGTCGCCGATCTTCTTGTTCAGCCCCTGCGGCACGATGCCGTTGGCTTCGTTGTAAGCCTGCTGCTTGGCGCGCCGCCGCTCGGTTTCACCGATCGCTTTGGCCATCGAATCGGTGATGCGATCGCCATACAGGATCGCCTTGCCGTTCAGGTTACGCGCCGCGCGGCCGATAGTCTGGATCAGCGAACGTTCGGAACGCAGGAAGCCTTCCTTGTCGGCGTCCAGAATCGCCACCAGCGACACCTCAGGCATGTCGAGCCCCTCACGCAGCAGGTTGATGCCCACCAGCACGTCAAACTCGCCCAGACGCAGGTCACGAATGATTTCGACGCGTTCCACGGTGTCGATATCCGAGTGCAGGTAGCGCACGCGCTCGCCATGCTCTTCCAGATATTCGGTCAAGTCTTCCGCCATGCGTTTGGTCAGGGTGGTCACCAGCACGCGCTCGTTGATCGCCGCACGCTTGCGGATCTCGGAGAGCAGATCGTCCACCTGAGTGGCGACTGGCCGCACTTCCACGATCGGATCCAGCAGCCCGGTCGGGCGCACCACCTGGTCGATCAGATCGCCGCCGGATTTCTCCAGCTCATATTTGCCCGGCGTGGCGGAAACATAGATGGTCTGCGGCGCCAGCGCCTCGAACTCCTCGAAGCGCAGCGGGCGGTTGTCCAGCGCCGACGGCAGGCGGAAACCGTACTCCACCAGCGTTTCCTTGCGCGCGCGGTCGCCTTTGAACATCGCGCCGATTTGCGGAATGGTCACGTGGGATTCGTCGACCACCAGCAGGCCGTCCGCCGGCAGGTAATCGAACAACGTCGGCGGCGGCTCGCCCTCGGCGCGCCCGGAAAGGTAGCGCGAGTAGTTTTCGATGCCCGAGCAGTAACCCAGCTCGTTCATCATCTCCAGATCGAACTGGGTGCGCTGCGTCAGGCGCTGCTCTTCCAGCAGCTTGTTGTTGGCCAACAGCACCTTGCGGCGGTCCGCCAGATCGACCTTGATCTCTTCCATCGCCTGAATGATCCGCTCGCGCGGCGTCACGTAGTGCGACTTCGGGTAGATGGTGAAACGCGGCACCACCTGCTCAATCTGCCCGGTCAGCGGATCGAACAGCGACAACCGCTCCACTTCGTCGTCGAACAGCTCGACGCGCAGCGCCAGCTCGTCCGACTCCGCCGGGAAAATGTCGATCACCTCACCGCGCACGCGGAAGGTGGCGCGCTGGAAAGCCTGATCGTTGCGGGAATACTGCAGCTCCGCCAGCCGGCGCAAAATGGAGCGCTGATCGATGATCATGCCCTTGGTCAGGTGCAGCATCATCTTCAGGTAAAGATCCGGATCGCCCAGGCCGTAGATCGCCGACACCGACGCCACCACCACCACGTCGCGCCGCTCGAGCAGCGCCTTGGTGGCGGAAAGGCGCATCTGCTCGATGTGCTCATTCACCGAAGCGTCTTTTTCAATGAAGGTGTCGGAGCTGGGCACGTAGGCTTCCGGCTGGTAGTAGTCGTAGTAGGAGACGAAGTACTCCACCGCATTCTCCGGGAAAAACTCTTTCATCTCGCCGTACAGCTGCGCCGCCAACGTCTTGTTCGGCGCCAGCACCATGGTCGGCCGATTCAGATCGGCTATCACGTTGGCGATGGTGAACGTTTTGCCCGAGCCGGTTACCCCCAGCAGCGTCTGGTGCGCCAGGCCGTCTTCCAACCCTTCTTCCAGTTTGCGGATGGCTTCCGGCTGATCGCCGGCCGGTTTGAAATCAGAATGCAGTTTGAAAAGTTTACTCATTGCTCGGCTACCCTGTGGAGATGCGCGCGCTCAGGCGGCCAGCCGGCTCTGCGCCGGACGTGGCCCCTAATTATGGAAAGTGTCGGCGATTTGCGCCAGTGCCCATGATACTGGATATAAAACCAGCTTCAAGCGGATTCGTCGCTGCGCCCGGCAGCGCGGCAACGCCGTTGCACCGTGAGATTACAGCGGGGTGACATTTTTATTGTCAATAACAGATTTATCCCCAGAACTTGCCGAAAATTAACTTATTGATAGCACGCCGGCGAAAAATCACACATAGAAACCCGATCAATGCCCTGGCGTCTTGATTTTAGTTAATTTATTGATAATTAATGTTTTTAATAAAAAGACGAGATTGCGGACAAAGCGAACAGAACCCGCGTCGGCTCTCGCTTTACAGCGTTTTTCTAAATCTAATGCACAAGGTTATCCACAGGAATAGTGGATAACTCTCACCGCCCCGCCCGTGGCGGGAGTTACAGAAAGAAAGCTTTTCGCCCTTTACACTCGCCAAAATGGCTTTTTTAGTTATTTTTTCATAAAAATATCGCTTTGTTTATGCCGATTAATACTAAAAATCCCCATTGCCAAAATCGCATTGCCCCCTTTCACGCCGATCGCGCTTGACGGCGGCGCAACGCCTTGCACCACGCCCACGCCGGAGAGCACCACAAGAGTGCAAAAAATGTCCGGGTTAACTTCCCGGCGTATTTTCAGGCCGCCGCGGCAGAGCGCGTCGGGCCTGACAGGCGGTTAACAAAGCGATAACACTCCCCCCTTTTCGGCCAGTGGCAAAACTGGCCTGGGAGTTGCTTTATCTTCCCGCGTGCGAACGAGGCGCGACAGCATAATGCGCTGCCGAATGCGACGTGCAACTGCCGCCTGGCTATGCCTCGTAAAAGCGCGAGAACGACACCAAGTCGTCATAAACGTCGTTTTTCACGACATATTGACTGTCTTTCCGTCCACCGCAGACATTGCTCAGGCGAATCGGAGGGACGGCATTTTGTTCCGGACATTGCCACACTCGGGAAATCAACCGCCAATGCGGCCTTTGCAGCACCCCACCAACGAGTGGAACGGGCGCCTATGTCTATGAGGAGAATGCCACATGCTGAGTCTGAGATCGGTCAATCAATTTTACGGGCAAAATCATACCCTGTGGGACATCAACCTGGAGCTGCCGCGCGGCCAGTGCACAGTGCTGATCGGGCGCAACGGCGTGGGCAAGACCACGCTGGTCAACTGCATCATGGGGCATTTGCCGGTGGTGAGCGGCAGCATGACCTGGCAGCCGGCGGATCAGCCGCCGCAAAACCTGCTGCTGCAACCGATGGAGCGCCGCGCCGCACTCGGCATCAGCCACGTCCCGCAAGGGCGGCAACTCTTCTCGCAGCTGAGCGTGGAAGAGAATCTGCAAGTGGCGCAGATGGCCGTGCGCGGCGCCCCTTACCGCATTCCGCCGCTGATCTACAGCCTGTTTCCCAATTTGCGCCAGATGCGCACCCGCCGCGCCGGCGATCTGTGCGAAGGCGCTCAGCGCCAGTTGGCGATTGGTCGTGCGCTGGCGCAGGAGCCGGCGCTGCTGATCCTCGACGAACCCACGACGGGCGTACCGCCCTCGATCGCCGCCGACATCGGCAACGTGATCCGCAGACTCAACTATGAGTTGGGCATGACCATTTTGCTGGTAGAGCATCAGTTGCCGTTCGTGCGCCGGGTGGCGGATCGTTTTTGTCTGCTCGAGAGCGGGCGCACCGTGGCGCACGGCGCGCTGGCGCAGCTGGATGAGGCGCTGATCGGCGCCGGGCTGGCAGAGTGAGTGCTCGGGTTAGCGATTAGGTTGCTGTTGTATCAGTCACGGCCGGTCTGCGCCCAATAGGCATGGGCCGGCCATCTTTTCATACTCGATAGGGGCCACACCGACACCATAATATCGAGGGATGTAAGCATGACAGACAACAACGCGGCATTTATTCAATACGCGGATTTGCGCAACAAAAACTGGAGCCTGCAGGAACGTCTTAATATTGAAGGCATTTACGTCAGTTCGCGCGACGAACTGGTCGGCGCACAAGACTTTATCATCAAAACGTTAAAACGCCCTGCGATTGTCAGATTCGCCGCGCCTTTTGCCCTTTGGACGGCGCCTAAAACCGATATCAATGTCGGATTCGTCTATATCGACGGCAACGGCGTCAACATCACTACCGAGATCCCCAACGGCACGGAAAGCGACCATAACTATTTCCTGCGCTGCTATACCAGCAGCGGCGCGCTGGATAACAACGTTCCTATTCGCCCGGCGCCTATCATGAAAGATTTCACCGTAAAGGGCATCGGCGCCAGGATTAACAACAGCAAAGATGAAACGACGATCGAATACACCTATATCGACGGCGTCCGTTTCGATTCGCCTGAAGGCCCGCTGGGCAACTTTTCCGTCAATAACGTCTATATTTCCGGCTTCTACTACGGCCTGTACTACGGTACCAATGCCTATATCGCCCACCACTACGCCTGTGAAGTCATTCGCTGTTTTGAGTGCCTGCATATGCCTTCAACGAACAGCGGCGCCCAAAACTTCGGCGAAGGCATCAACTTCTTCGGTGGCACCCTCGGCAATTCCCAGGGGCTGGCCGTTCGCAACGCTAACCCCAACGGCGCCTTCCGCCTGTTCGGCACTTCGATCGACTATGCCGGCTCGATTGCCGACGTTGAGGCCGGTAGCATTGAATTGCATGGCTGCCATATGGAATTCAACAACGGTAATAGTCCACTTACGGAAATTCCCTTCCGTTGCAGCGCCAATCAAAATGCATCGCTGTTGATACACGGCGGCGAAATCATCGTCGCCGGCGGCCGACTGGCACAAGCGTCGCTGTTTTACGCCGAGGCCGGCAGTAGCGGGATTATCGTCGACAGCGTGAAGTTCTATGGCGTACGAACCGCCAGCGGCCGCTATTTCAGCGGTACCGGCGACTTTGTCATCGTCAATAGCCGACTGGATGGCGGTGGGGGTGGCGCCGGGATCCAGACGCTGGTCGGCGCCGTGAATAACAAGTTAAAAGACGGTGAGTTCGCCTTTTCCGCTAAGCCGTTTGGCTGGGAAGTGACAGGCGGCACGATCAGCGAGCCCTTTACCTCAGACGCAGTGACTATCAGTATCGAAGCCGGCGCGGGCGTCAACGGCAGCAATGCCCTGAAAGTGACCAAGTTGGGCAACGCCAATACCAACGCCGGAGTGAGAGTGATCGTGCCCGCCGCGCAATATGAGCAGCTGGGCGCCTGTTTTACCCTGAAAACGGTCAACGGCGGTACCGGCAATCTGTTCGCGACGCTGCAATATGCCTGTATCCAGGACCATGCGGACAATGGCATCTCGCTCGTCGCCAAAGCCGCGCCGGCAGCCTGGGACGCCGCCTTGAAAGCCGATGCTTACGCCGAGTACACCGAATATCGTTTCAACGCCAATCGACGAAAAGTCCCGGTCTGGGCGACCCATGTCATCCTGACGTTCAACCTGTTTGCCCTGGCGAAAAATGGCGTGCTTTATCTCGATAACGCCTGTATTACCGCCATGTAAAAGCCAACGCCGGGTCATAAGACCCGGCGTTGTGATTCATCAGCCAGAACCTCTCACTGCGCCAGCAAGCTGATATCCAGATACTGCCCCAGCGGCGCCCGTTCGGCCTGCGGCAGGTGCGGGATTTCGCCCAGCAGCGGCGCGGGCAGCATACGGCGCAGCGTAGCCAGGTATTCCTGATGCCGCCGCCCCGGCGGCGCCACGTCGTTGGCGATCCAACCGGCCAGCGTCAGCCCGGCCTGTTGCACCGCCTGGGCCGTCAGCACCGCGTGGTTGATGCAGCCCAGCTTGATGCCCACCACCAGGATCACCGGCAGTTGCTCTTGCCGCACCCAGTCGGCGAAGGTGTACTCCGCCGACAACGGGGTAAACCACCCGCCGGCCCCCTCGACCAGCACCCAGTCGGCGCGCTGCTCCAGCCGGCGCAGGCCGTCGGACAGCCGCGCCGCGTCGATCGGCCGGCCTTCATCGGCGCTGACGATATGCGGCGAGGTCGGTTCGGCAAATACGTAAGGGTTCACTTCGTCGTAATCCAGCGCCACACCGCTGTTGGCCTGCAGCGCCAGCGCGTCGCCGTTGCGCAGCCCCTCGGCGGTCATCTCGCTGCCGGAGGCCACCGGCTTATAGCCGGCGCTGCGATAGCCCGCCCGGTTGGCGGCCTGCAGCAAGGCGCTGCTGGCGACGGTTTTCCCCACTTCGGTGTCGGTGCCGGTCACGAACCAACGTTTACTCACGATAAATCACTCCATAAGCCAGATGATAGCTGAGCGGGAACTGCCCCTGCCGACACGGGTAAGCCGCCTGCAGCGCGGCGAGGCGGCCGCGCGACATCAGGCCGCCCTCGCGCCCCTGATGCAAGTGCGTCGCCCCGATGCCCTTGAGCGAGCGCATCAGCGTCATCACGTCCGGGTAATTCAGGGTGCGCAACTCCGTCACCAGCTCGTGTCGATAGGCGGCGCAGGCGGCGCGGATCTGCGTCAACGGCAAAAAGGCGTTCACGTGACGTTCGCCGTCCACCTGTTGCCAGGCGTCCCCCAATTCCTGCAGCGAGCCCGCCGCCAGCGTGGAAAACAGGATCACGCCGCCGGGCCGGGTCACGCGATACAGCTCCGCCAGCGCGGCAGGCAGATCGCTGCACCACTGCACCACCAGGCTGCTGAAACAGATGTCCATCGCCGCATCTGGCAGCGGCACCTGTTCGATATCGCCCAGCAGATAATGATGCGCCGCCTGCCGTTGGCGGGCGACGTCCAGCATGCCCGGCGCCAAATCGAGCGCGGTCACCCGTTTGCCGCGCTCACGCCACATGCGGCTGAAATAGCCGGTGCCGCAGCCGGCGTCCAGCAGCTGTTCGCCTGGGTGAGAACTCCCCATCCCCAGTAAGCGCTCGCCAACGTCACGCTGCAGCTCGGCGGCGGCGTCGTAGCTGCCGGCCGCGCGGCTGAAGGCCGAGGCGACCGCCTGTTTGTTCACTGTGTCATTGGCTGACGTCATTCAGCACCTCCAGCAGGCGATCGATATCCTGCGGCTGATGCGCCGCCGTCAGGGTAATGCGCAGCCGCGCGCCGCCCGGGGGCACCGTCGGCGGACGGATGGCGCTCACCCACAGGCCGCACTCGCGCAGACGGGTCGCCAGATCGAGCGCGCGTTGATTGTCCCCCACCAGCAGCGGCTGGATGGCGGTATCGGAATCCGTCAGGGTCAGCGCCAGCGGCGCCGCGCCCTGGCGGAAACGCCGGATGTTGGCCTGCAGCCGGGCGCGCAGGTCATCGCCCTCGCGAATGCAGACCAGCGCCGCCTGCAGCGCGCAGGCCTGCGCCGGCGGCATCGCGGTGCTGTAGATCAGATGGCGGGCGAACTGCAGCAGATACTCGGCGGTCGCTTCATCGCACAGCACCGCCGCGCCGCTGACGCCGAACGCCTTGCCGAAGGTCGCCACCAGTAGTTCAGGGCGCACGCCCTGCTGCCAGCAGCTGCCGCGGCCTTGTTCGCCGCGCACGCCGATGCCGTGGGCGTCGTCCACCATCAGCCAGGCGCCCGCCGCACGGGTTAAGCGATGCAGCTCCGCCAACGGCGCACCGTCGCCATCCATGCTGAACACCCCTTCGGTGACCGCCAGCCGCTGCCCGTCGCAGGGTTTGGCCAGCAGATCCGCCAAGGCCTGCGGTTGATTATGCTGGAACCGGCGCAGCTCGGCCGGCGACTGCGCCGCCGCCTCCAGCAGCGAGGCGTGGCTGAGACGATCGGCCAAAATGCGATCGCCCTTTTGCATCAACGCCGCCAGCACCGCCTGGTTGGCGGCGTAGCCGGAGATAAACAGCAGCGCGCGCGGATAGCCGAGCCACGCCGCCAGTTGCTCTTCCAGCGCCTGATGCGCCGCGCTAAAACCGGTCACGTGGCCCGAACCGCCGCTGCCGACGCCGTAACGCTGCGCGCCCTGCTGCCAGGCGGCGATCACCCGCGCATCCTGGCTCAGCCCCAGGTAGTCGTTACCGGAGAAGTTCAGATAGAGACGATCGCCGAGCCGGATCTGACGGCCGTTGCCGCCCTCGGTGGTCTGTCGCCGGCGATAGGCGGCGTTCAGGCGCCGCTCAGCCAGCGCCTGCTCGATGCGTTGCTGCCAGCTCATCACGGCGCCGCGTTGTAAAACTCGGCGGTATCGGCGTTCAGCAGTTGCTTGGCCAGCACCTGCTGTTGCTGGTTGTCGCCGTGTTCGGTGGCGGTCTGCTGCGGGTTGAGCCCCAGCTTGCGGAACAGCTGCAGGTCTTTGTCTTCTTCCGGATTCGGCGTGGTCAGCAGCTTGCAACCGTAGAAGATCGAGTTGGCGCCGGCCATGAAGCACATCGCCTGCGTCTGTTCGTTCATCTGTTCGCGGCCTGCGGAGAGACGGACATAAGAAGATGGCATCATGATGCGCGCCACCGCGATGGTGCGGATGAAATCAAACGGATCGACGTCGTCGTTATCCGCCAGCGGCGTGCCTTTCACCTTCACCAACATGTTGATCGGCACGCTCTCCGGTGGTTTTGGCAGGTTGGCCAGTTGCACCAGCAGCCCGGCGCGATCGCGCACCGTTTCACCCAGCCCGACGATGCCGCCGGAGCACACTTTGATGCCGGCGTCGCGCACCTTGTCGAGCGTATCCAGGCGCTCCTGGTAGCTGCGGGTGGTGATGATGTTGCCGTAGAACTCCGGCGAGGTGTCGAGATTATGGTTGTAGTAATCCAGCCCGGCCTCCGCCAGCCGCTCGGCCTGGGTGCCATCCAATGTGCCCAGCGTCATGCAGGTTTCCATGCCCATCGCTTTCACGCCCTGCACCATTTGCTGCAGATAAGGCATATCGCGCTCGTGCGGGTTCTTCCACGCCGCGCCCATGCAAAAACGGGTCGAACCGTTCGCCTTGGCCTTGCGCGCCGATTCCAGCACCTGCTCGACCTGCATCAGCCGCTCCGACTCCAGGCCGGTCTTGTAGCGTGAGCTCTGCGGGCAGTATTTGCAGTCTTCCGGGCAAGCGCCAGTCTTGATCGACAGCAGCGTGCTGACCTGCACCTGACGCGGGTCGAAGTGCTGGCGGTGTACGGTTTGCGCTTCGAACAGCAGTTCTAGCAGCGGTTTGTCAAACAGGGCCTGGGCTTGCCCTACTGTCCAGTGAATGCGGTCGGCCATCATGGCGTCTCCAAAACGAAAAAGTGTCGCCAGTTTAAATATTGTGGATATACTGTCAACCAATCTTAATACTTTTTGGTTTACAACAATGTCTGTCACCGCTTCCGACCTGGCGTTTGACCAACGCCATATCTGGCACCCCTACACCTCCATGAGCCGCCCGTTACCCTGTTACCCGATCGAATCGGCCAGCGGCGTCGAACTGCAGCTGGCGGACGGCCGGCGTCTGGTGGACGGCATGTCCTCCTGGTGGGCGGCGATCCACGGTTACAACCATCCGCGCCTGAATCAGGCCGCCAGCCAGCAGTTGGAGAAGATGTCGCACGTGATGTTCGGCGGCATTACCCATCCGGCCGCTATCTCGTTGTGCCGTCGGCTGGTGGAAATGACGCCGGAAGCGCTGCAGTGCGTGTTCCTGGCGGACTCTGGTTCGGTGGCGGTAGAAGTGTCGCTGAAAATGGCGCTGCAGTACTGGCAGGCGCGCGGCGAGCGCCGGCAGCGCATCCTGACGCTGCGCCACGGCTATCACGGCGATACCTTCGGCGCGATGTCGGTCTGCGATCCGGACAACTCGATGCACAGCCTCTATCAGGGGTATCTGGCGCCACACCTGTTCGCCACCGCGCCGCAGTGCCGCTTCGACGAGGAATGGCGCGAAGAGGATATCGCGCCGTTCGCCGCGCTGCTGGAACAGCACGCCGGTGAAGTGGCGGCGGTGATCCTGGAACCGGTGGTGCAAGGCGCCGGCGGCATGCGCATCTACCATCCGACCTACCTCAAGCGGGTGCGCGAGCTGTGCGATCGCCATCAGGTGCTGCTGATCGCCGACGAGATCGCCACCGGTTTCGGCCGCACCGGCAAGCTGTTCGCCTGCGAGCACGCGCAGGTGGTGCCGGACATTCTCTGTCTGGGCAAGGCGCTGACCGGCGGCTATATGACCCTTTCCGCCACCTTGACTACCCGCCATGTGGCGGAGACCATCAGCAACGGCGCGGCCGGCTGCTTTATGCACGGGCCGACCTTTATGGGCAATCCGCTGGCCTGCGCCGTGGCGGACGCCAGTCTGGCGCTGCTGGCGGAAAATCGCTGGCAGGCGCAGGTGAGCGCCATCGAAACCCAGTTGAAGCGGGAACTGTTGCCGTTGGCGGCGCTGCCGAAGGTGGCCGACGTGCGGGTGCTGGGCGCGATTGGGGTGGTGGAGATGCGCGAACCGGTGGATGTCGCCGAGCTGCAGCGCGGATTCGTCGAGCGCGGGGTATGGATCCGGCCGTTCGGCAAGCTGATTTACCTGATGCCGCCTTACATCATCGAAGCGGACCAGCTCAGCCGCCTGACCGCCGCCGTCGCCGCCGCCGCGCGTTAATGCCTTACCAATGCTGGTCCAGATAGCGGGCCAGCAATCCCAAACACAGCAGCCACAGTAAAATGATCATCGCCGCCGCCATGCGGCCGGTGGGATTATCGACGCGCTTTTGCGCCTTCTCGCGCAGCTCGGCCATCAGCGGTTTGGGGATCAGCCGCACCGCCAACATGATGCCCAACGGCACGATGATCACATCGTCCAGATAGCCCAGCACCGGAATAAAATCCGGGATCAGATCGATCGGTGAGATCGCATAACCGGCCACCAGCAGCGCGATCAGCTTGGCGTACCACGGGGTGCGCTTATCACGGGCGGCCAGCCACAGCGCGTAGATATCGCGCTTGATGCCTTTGGCCCAACGGCGCAGCCAGCCGAACCACGGCGTGCGTTTTTTCAGTGAAATCATGATTACTTCATATAAGAACGTAAAACGGTCATCAATTGCTCGATGTCCTGCTCGCGCTGCTGCGGCGTAGCGTCCGCGGCAGCCAGATGTTCGCGCACATGCCCTTCCAGCACCTGCGCCATCAGACCGTTGACCGCGCCGCGCACCGCCGCGATCTGCTGCAGAACAGCCGAACATTCGCCGCCGCTCTCCAGCGCGCGTTCCAGCGCTTCGGCCTGCCCTTTAATGCGGCGCACCCGCGCCAACAGCTTCTTTTGATCTCTGTGGGTATGGCTCATCATTTCCGCCTGATTGTCATTTACTATACTGGGGTATAGTATATTTCAGCACACTATCTTTTGCTGAGGAACTTCACCATGACGTCTCACGCGCCCGTTTTGCCCCGCGAGCACAGCCACGTTTTTGACGATGGTAACCCATTGGCCGAAAGAAACACCAGATGGGCGGTGATACTCACCGCCAGTATGATGGCTATCGAGATCGCCGGCGGCTGGCTGTTTAACTCGATGGCGCTGCTGGCCGACGGCTGGCACATGAGTTCGCACGCGCTGGCCCTGGGCCTGTCGGTGCTGGCTTACGGCGCAGCACGCCGACTGGCCAAGGATCGCCGCTTTAGCCTCGGCACCTGGAAGATCGAAGTGCTGGCCGGTTACACCAGCGCGGTGTTGTTGGTGCTGGTGGCGGCGCTGATGCTGTTTCAGTCTGGGCAGCGGCTGCTGAATCCCAGCCCGATTCATTACAACGAAGCCATCGCCATCGGCGCGATCGGGCTGGCCGTCAACCTGCTCTGCGCCTGGCTGTTGCGCGGCGGCGGCCACCATCATCATCACGGGGATGACCACGACGACACTCATCATGACCTCAACCTGCGTTCTGCCTATGTTCACGTGCTCGCCGACGCCGCCACCTCGGTGCTGGCGCTCGTCGCGCTGTTCGGCGGCAAGCTTTGGGGCGCCGCCTGGCTCGATCCGCTGATGGGCATCGTCGGCGCGGCGATGGTGGCCGCCTGGGCCTATAGCCTGATGCGCGATAGCGGAAAGATTTTGCTGGATGCCGAAATGGACGCCCCGGTGGCGCAAGACATCCGCCAGGCCCTGGCCGATTCCGGCCACGCGCTCACGCTGACCGATTTGCATGTAGGCCGCATCGGCAAAGGAAAATATCATTGCGTCCTCGCCCTGAGCAGCGCCGATCGCGCCCTCACCGCCGATCGTGTGCGCCAACTGTTGGCTGCGCATCCTGAACTGGTGCATGTCACCGTCGAGATCAACCGTCCACCGCTGGCGCAAGGGGTTGTATTGTTCCAGCGAAAAGATCTAGCTTAAGGGTCCGCGTTTATCGACAACTGGGAGTCATTATGGCTTTTCGTTTGTACAGCAACGATCTGCAGGACGGCGGCACAATGCCGCAGACGCAGGTCTTCAACGGCATGGGTTACCGCGGCGATAACCTGTCGCCGCACCTGGCCTGGGACGGCGTGCCAGCCTGCACCAAAAGCTTCGTCGTCACCCTGTACGATCCCGATGCCCCGACCGGCTCCGGCTGGTGGCACTGGGTGGTGGCCAATATTCCGGCCGACGTGCGCGAGCTGCCGCAGGGCGCAGGCTCCGGCAAAGCGCCGCTGCCGAGCGCCGCGCTGCAAACCCGTACCGACTTCGGCTCGGCCGGTTACGGCGGCGCCGCGCCGCCGAATGGCGAACGCCACCGCTATCAGTTCACCGTGCATGCGCTGGACGTGGAAAGCATTGAGGTGGATGAAGGTTCCAGCGGCGCATTGGTGGGCTTTAACGTGCATTTCCACAGCCTCGGCAGCGCCACGCTGACGGTGATGTTCAACTGATCTCCGCCCATAAAAAAGCGCGGCTCAACCGAACCGCGCTTTTCCACTCTGCCCGCCGAATTACTTCGCCAGCACGCTTACCCACATCGGGCCTTTGCCCACCGGATAACGCGCCAACATAGTCAGCTGACCGCTGGCCTGATCAATTTCATGCACCGCGATGTGATCGGACTTCTGGCCGGACGAAATCACGAAGCGGCCGCTGTGATCGATATTGAAACCGCGCGGTTGCGCTTCGGTCGGATAATAGCCGACCACGCTCAACGTGCCGCCGTCTTCGGAGACGCTGAAGAGGGTCAGAATGCTGGCGGTGCGATCGCTGGTGTACAGGAAGCGGCCGTTCGGCGTGATATGAATGTCCGCCGCCCAGCGGGTGCCGTCGAAATCGTCCGGCATGATATCCAGCGTTTGCGTCACGGTGTATTTGCCGCCGTTTTCCGAAATGGCCAGCACGTCCACCGTGCCGTTCAGCTCATTGACGCAGTAAGCGAACTTGTCGTTGTGGTGGAACGCCATATGGCGCGGACCGGCGCCGGCGGCGATATCCACCGCGTCCTGCGCGTGCGGCGTCAGCTGGCCCGCCAGGCTCAGGTTGAACAGACGGATGCGGTCTTCTTTCAGGCACGGCACCAGCACCAGCTGGTTGGTCGGATCGATGTTCGCCGAGTGCGGCGCGTTCAGACCGTCGATCTGTTGGATCGGCGCCGTGACCACGCCGTCGTGGCCGATCGGGCTGATGCTGGCGCAGTTGCCGCTGTAGGAAGCGGAGAACAGGTAACGCCCCTGCAAATCGGTGGAGATATGGGTCGGGCTGCCCGGCAGCGGCGCCATGCCGGCCTGCTGCAGCGTGCCGTCCGCCTCGATGCGGTAGCTGACGATGCCGAACGCCGGACGCACGCCGACGTACAGGTGAGTCTTGTCCGGATGAAGGGTCATCGGCTGCACCTGGCCCGGCACGTCAACGGTTTGCAGCAGCGCCAGCGCGCCGGCGTCGTCCAACTGCCAGACGTGGATCTGCTGGCTCTCCGGGCTGGCGACATAAACGATTTGCTTCATGTGTTCTCCTTGCAAAGGGTAAAAGAGGAACCGGTTTCAGGCCGTTCGATTGTCCCTAGCTTACCGCACATCCGTCGCATGGCAACCCTGCTTAGCACCGGAAGCACACGCGGTTTTCTCCATTGGCTATCCGGTGTACCATCGGATTAATTTTATGGCTAACGATAACGAGAACCCTATGAGCTACCGCGTCATCGCCCTCGATCTTGACGGCACCCTGCTGGACAATCAAAAACGCATCTTACCGCAGTCGCTGGAAGCGCTGGCGCAGGCGCGCGCCGCCGGCGTCCAGGTGGTGGTGGTCACCGGCCGCCATCACGTCGCCATCCATCCGTTCTACCAGGCGCTACAGATTGACACACCGGCCATCTGCTGCAACGGCACTTACCTGTATGATTTTCAGCAGAAAAAGGTGCTGGCCGCCGATCCCTTGGCGAAGGAGCAGGCCAAACAGGTGCTGCAGATGCTCAAACAGACCGACATTCACGGGTTGATGTACGTTGACGACGCCATGCTGTATCAGGAACCGAGCGGCCACGTGATTCGCTCGCTGGCCTGGGCCGAAACCCTGCCTGCGGCGCAGCGCCCGACGCTGCTGCAGGTCGGCAGCCTGGCGCAGGCGGCCGACGACGCGCAGGCGATCTGGAAATTCGCCACCTCGCACGCCGATATTCCGGCGCTGCGCGAGTTTGCCGACACGGTGGAAAAAGAGCTGGGGCTGGCGTGCGAATGGTCCTGGCACGATCAGGTGGATATCGCCAAAGGCGGCAACAGCAAAGGCAAACGCCTGCGCCAATGGGTGGAGTCGCAGGGGCTGAGCATGGATCAGGTGGTGGCGTTCGGCGACAACTACAACGACATCAGCATGCTGGAAGCGGTCGGTTTGGGCGTGGCGATGGGCAACGCCGATGACGCGATCAAGGAACGCGCCGATCTGGTGATCGCCGATAACCTGCAACCGGGCATCGCCGAGGTGATCCGCACCCGCGTGCTGTAGTCTTTTCGCCCTCCCGCCGGGAGGGCCCGCCTTAACGGCTCTCGCGGCTGATCGACACGCTTTTCACCTGCGCGTACAGCCACTGCCCGGGGCGGATCGCCAGTTCGTCTCGCGCCCAGGGCGTGATGCGCGCCCACAGCACGTGTTCCCCGACCGCCAGTTTCACTTCCACCTGCCCGTCCACGTCCAGACACTCGCTGACCTTGGCCGGCAAGACGTTGCGAATGCTGCTGTTGACCGGCGGCTGCAGCACCAACGAGACGTCGGCGGCATTGATGCGAATGCGCAGCTGAGTGCCCAACTCGGCGTCGATGCCGCTGACCCACAGCCGCTGATCGCCGAGCGCCAGCGCGGTCATGGCATAACGTTGATGATGCTCAATCACGCTGACGCGCAGCACGCTGCTCTGATCTTCACGTTGCAGCCACGGCCGCAGCGCGCTGCTGGCCCAGACGGCTTCCAGCCCGCCGAACGCGCGCACCTCGCCGCGATCCAGCACCAATACCTGCTCGGCCAGGCGCAGGATCTCGTCCAGGCTGTGGCTGACATAGAGGATGGGGATGTTCACGTCCTGCGCCAACCGCTCCAGATACGGCAGCAGCTCGCGTTTGCGCGGCAGATCGAGCGAGGCCAGCGGTTCGTCCATCAGCAGCAGTTCCGGCGCCGTCAGCAGCGCGCGGCCGATCGCCACCCGCTGTTTTTCACCGCCGGAGAGCGTCAGCGGCAGCCGATTAAGCAGCGGCCCGATGCCCAGCAGCTCGACGATGGTATTGAACTGCGCGCGCATGCCGGCCGCCATGCCGTACTGCAGGTTGCCGCGCACCCGATAATGCGGGAACAGCCGCGCATCCTGAAACACATAGCCGATACGGCGCTTTTCCGGCGGCAGGCAGAGGCCCGCGGCGGTATCCACCAGCGTGCGACCATTGAGCGCGATGCGCCCCTGCTGCAGGCGAGTCAGGCCGCCGATGGCGTTGATCAATGAAGTTTTGCCTGCGCCGGACAGGCCGAAAATCGCGGTGATGCCCTGCGCCGGCAAATCGGCGCGGACGTTGAGATTGAGGTCGCCCAGCTGCTGCGAGAAATCCAGCTCCAGCATTTACACCCCCATCCGTTTGCGGCCCCAGCGGGCCAGCCATTCGGACACCATCAGCGAAGCCAGCGACAGCACGATGGCGATCACGCACAGACGCGCGGCGGCGGCCTCCGCACCCGGCGTTTCAATCAGCGTATACATCGCCAGCGGAATGGTGCGAGTTTCCCCGGGAATGTTGGAGACGAAGGTGATGGTGGCGCCAAACTCCCCCAGCGAACGGGCGAAGGCCAGCACCACGCCGACAATGACGCCGGGCAGCGACAGCGGCAGCGTGATGGTGAAAAATACCCGCCACGGATTGGCGCCCAGCGTGCGCGCCGCCTGCTCCAGCCGGGTATCCACCGCCTCCAGCGCCAGCCGAATGGCGCGCACCATCAGCGGAAACGCCACCACCGCCGACGCCAGCGCGGCGCCGCGCCAGCTAAAGCTGAAGCTGAAGCCGAACCAATCGTACAGCCGCTCGCCGATGACGCCGCGCCGCCCCATGGCGATCAGCAGCAAATAACCGACCACCACCGGCGGCAGCACCAGCGGCAGGTGAATGACGCCATCGAGCAGCGCCTTGCCGGGAAAACGGCAGCGCACCAGCACCCAGGCCATCAGAATGCCGAACGGCAGGCTGCAGACTACCGCCAAACCGGAAACTTTCAGGCTCAGCTCAACCGCCTGCCACTCGTACTCGCTCAGAATCATTTACGCGGGGTGAATCCATAATGTTCGAAAATAGCGGCCGCTTCCGGGCTCTTCAAATAGGTATAGAAAGCGCTGACCGTCGGATTTTGACGATCTTTCACAATCGCCATCGGATATTCAACCGGTTTGTGGCTGTCTTCCGGGAACACGCCCACCACTTTCACCTTGTCGCTGGCGACCGCGTCGGAACCGTAAACGATGCCGAGCGGCGCTTCACCGCGCTCCACCAACGCCATCGCGCTGCGCACATTGTTGGCGCGCGCCAGTTTAGGCTCCAGCGCGCGCCAGGCGCCCAGATGCTCCAGCGCCTCTTTGGCGTAGATGCCGGCCGGCACGTGATCCGGATCGCCCACCGCCAGGCGGCCACCGTTCAGCAGCATGGCCCAATCGGTCTGCTTGTCGATGGCGATCTTGTCTTGTTTATCGTTCCTGGCGGCGATCAGCACCAGTTCGTTGCCCAGCAGCGTATAGCGGGTGTCTTTTACCATCTGCTGTTTGTCGATGGCGTAATCCATCCACTGTTGATCGGCGGAGATAAACAGATCGGCCGGGGCGCCCTGCTCAATTTGGCGCGCCAGCGTCGAGGACGACGCGAAGGAGGAAACCACCTGCACGTCCTTGCCTTTTTGATATTGGGTGGCGATGTCCTGCAGCGCGTTGGTCAGCGACGCGGCGGCGAACACGGTGATCTTTTCCGCCGCCGAGGCCTGAGCCACCAGGCCCGATGCCAACACGATCCCGCCAACCCATTTGGTCCATTGCTGTTTCATTGTTTTTCTCCGCAAGTTAACGTGCATTATCACTCTTCGTTATATAAAAAATAATATAACGTTGCGCGAAAGCTTGTCATGCGGTTTATCGGCAAAGCGTGAGATAACTTGAGGAATGCCCGCCGGGCGATGCCGACGGGTATCGGGATGGGGAACGGTCAGTGCTGGGTGCGGTTTTCTTTCGAACGGCCCACTTTGGAGAAGACGTTGAACACTTCGCCAAAACCGTAGATCAAGCCGAGAATGAGCGCCATGACCACCGGCACCATCACCACGGCGAATAACAGACTTTTCAATAATTCCAACATGATAGCCTCGCTTAACTGCCCATTGAGCGGCAAATGCCTTTCACCGCATATCGGGTTATTCTAACCCAAAAAATCGCTAAAATCGGAGTTATTTTAGCCAGCGAGGCAAAATTGTGATCGGCCAAACGTGCCCTTTGGCGCTTTGCCGCCAAATCGGCGACAATACGATTTTTGCCGCCGACAGGATGCGCTTATGCAGGCCGAAATTCTTCTGACTCTTAAACTCCAGCAAAAGCTGTTCGCCGATCCGCGCCGCATCGCGCTGCTGAAACAGGTGCAGCACACCGGCTCCATCAGCCAGGGCGCCAAACTGGCGGGCATCAGCTACAAAAGCGCCTGGGACGCCATCAATGAGATGAACCAACTGGCGGAACAAACGGTGGTGGAACGCGCCACCGGCGGCAAAGGCGGCGGCGGCGCGCATCTGACGCACTACGGCCAACGGCTAATCCAGCTGTACGATCTGCTGGGCCAGGTGCAGCAAAAAGCCTTCGACGTGCTGCAGCAGGACGATCTGCCGCTCGACAGCCTGCTGGCGGCCATCTCGCGCTTCTCGCTGCAAACCAGCGCGCGCAATCAGTTTTTCGGCACAGTGATCGAACGCGACCACCAACAGGTACAGCAGCATCTGGCGATCCTGCTGAACGACGGCAGCACTCGCCTGACGGCGGCCATTACCCAGCAAAGCGCCGATCGGCTGCAACTGACGCCCGGCAAAGAGGTGCTGGCGCTGATCAAGGCGCCCTGGGTGCGTCTGAGCGTCAATGCGGCCGATAACGCCGACGCGGATAATGCGCTGGCGGGCGTGGTGGCCGGCATTCAGCCGGGCGCCGAACACAGCGAGGTGCTGGTGACGCTGGCGGGCGGCGAAACCCTGTGCGCGACCCTGACGACGGCAGAGCTGCAGCGCCTGCAGCTGAGCGTCGGCGACGCCGTACACGCCTTGTTCAACGCCGATCGGGTGATTGTCGCCACGTTGTGTTAAGCGCAACGTGATGTTGCGTTTTTGTTGATTGACATCCCCCTGCAATGCGCCTATTTCTAAGGCAAATAATTGCAAAAAAAGGAACAGGTGATGTCGTCGTTGCACATTTCGCAAGGTTCATTCCGCTTGAGCGATACCCGCACCCTGACGCTGGAAGCGCTGGCGATCCAGGCCGGTGAAAGCTGGGCCTTCGTCGGCGCCAACGGCAGCGGCAAATCCGCCCTGGCGCGCGCGTTGGCCGACGAACTGGTTCTGCTGCGCGGCGAACGCCGCAGCGATTTTCAGCATGCGGTGCGCATCTCCTTCGAACAGTTGCAAAAGATGGTCAGCGACGAGTGGCAACGCAACAATACCGATCTGCTCAGCGCGGACGAAGACGACACCGGCCGCACCGCGGCGGAGATCATTCAGGAAGAGGTGAAAGACGCCGCACGCTGTGAGCGACTGGCCGCGCAGTTCGGCATCACCGCCCTGCTGACGCGCCGCTTCAAATACCTGTCTACCGGCGAAACGCGCAAAACCCTGCTGTGCCGCGCGCTGATGCCGCAGCCCGACCTGCTGATCCTCGACGAACCCTTCGACGGGCTGGACGTTCACTCGCGCACGCAGCTCGCCGCGCTGCTGAGCGAGCTTTCCGCCCAGGGGCAGACCGTGGTGCTGGTGCTCAACCGTTTCGACGAAATACCGGATTTTGTCCGGCAGGTGGGCGTGCTGGCGGACTGCACCCTGACCAACCGCGGGCCGCGCAGCCAGGTGATGGCGGACGCGCTGGTGGCGCAGCTGGCGCACAGCGAAAACCTCAGCGGGCTGGCGCTGCCGGAAACGGAGGATCCGGCGCATAAAGTGGCCCTGCCGGCGGATCGTCCGCTGATCGTCCTGCGTGACGGCGTGGTCAGCTATAACGAGCGGCCGATCCTCAATCATCTCGACTGGCAGGTTAACCCCGGTGAACACTGGCAGATCGTCGGCCCGAACGGCGCCGGCAAATCCACCCTGCTCAGTTTGATCACCGGCGATCACCCGCAGGGTTACAGCAACGATCTGACACTGTTCGGCCGCCGCCGCGGCAGCGGGGAAACCATCTGGGAAATCAAACGCCATATCGGCTACGTCAGCAGCAGCCTGCATCTGGATTATCGCGTCAACACCAGCGTGCGCAACGTGGTGCTGTCGGGGTTCTTCGATTCTATCGGCATTTATCAGGCGGTCTCGGATCGCCAGCGGCAGCTGACCGAGCAATGGCTGGCGCTGCTCGGGCTCGACGGCGCCCACGGTGACGCCCCGTTCCACAGCCTTTCCTGGGGCCAACAGCGGTTGGCGCTCATCGCCCGCGCGCTGGTGAAACACCCGGCGCTGCTGATCCTCGACGAGCCGCTGCAAGGGTTGGATCCGCTCAATCGCCAGCTGGTGCGCCGCTTCATCGACGTGCTGATCGGCCAGGGCGCCACCCAGCTGCTGTTCGTTTCGCACCATGCCGAAGATGCGCCGCAGTGCATCACCCACCGCCTCAGCTTCGTGCCCGACGGCCAGGACGGCTACGGCTATCAACACCAGCGGCTGGAAGCGGCCTCCGCCTGAAACGCGGCGTAAACATATCCGGCAACACTTCACCGCAGCACATCACATTTGGCCTTTTATCATAGAAAGAAAGAAGGCCATTTTCTGGAGACGCCATGTCCGCTGCGTTGATTATCATCGACCTGATCGAGGATCTTATCGGGCCCAAAGGCCGCGCCAACCACTGCCGTGAACAGGTGGCGGCGACCCACCTGCTCGCCAACGTCAATGCCGCCGCGGCCTACGCGCGGGTGCGAAAAATCCCGGTAATTTGGGTGCGGGTGGGATTCGCCGACGATTATCATGACATCCCGCCTCACTCGCCGCTGTTCAACCATCTCAAGCAGATCGGCGCGCTGCGGTTAAACGGCCCGGGCTGCCGCTGGATGCCCGAACTGCATCAGGAAGAGACCGATCTGCAGTTTGAAAAAACGGCGGTTAGCGCCTTCTCCGGTAACAATTTGTTAGCCTGGCTGCGGCAACATCGGTGCCACCATTTGCTGCTGGCGGGCATCAGCACGCCGCTCGCCATAGAAAGCACCGCGCGTCAGGCGCACGACGCCGGCTTTCAGGTGACCGTATTGCACGATCTGTGCGCAGCCCCTACGCAGGAGATCCACCAGCAGAGTCTGGATACCCTGCAAAATCTGGCCGAAATCACCCGTTCGCAGGCCTGGATGAGAAGCTAACCCGCATCGCCGCCGGTTGTGTCGGCCGGCATCATGTACAAATCCATCACTGCCCCGACCTTTAGCGTCATTCTGGTGTGCTACTATCCGCTTTAGCGCTCAATTTCGCCATCATCGCACGCCGCAAAGGCGCTGAGCGCCGTGTACATATTTAAAGGGATATATTATGTGGGGCGTACTGGCTGCTTCGTTATTTTTCTTGCCGTTTAACCGGCTGATAGCCTGGGTGATCCTGGCCGCCTCGGCGGGCATGGGGCTTTATCATGGGGTGCTGACGCCGCTCAGCCTGGGTTGCCTGTTGGCCATCGTGGCGCTGGCGGGTCTGCGTCATTATTTTCGCGCGCAGCGTAATCTGGCGATCGCGCTCGAAGGGTTGGTGATCGCCGGTTGCGTGGCGCTGTTCTTGCATCTGGTGCCTGGCATCCACAACCAGCTGATGATCGACGGCGAAAAGGCCGGCCCGCTCAGCGCGCCGTTCACCATGTATTACAACTTCGACAAGGCGATGGTGCCGTTCCTGCTGTTCGCCTGCTTGCCCACATTGTTTTCCGCCGAACGCGGCGGCAACGGCGGCAAGGCGGGCTGGATTGCGTTGCTGCTGGCCGTGCCGGCGCTGTTGCTGCTGGCGGTGGCGCTGGGCGGATTAAAAATCGAGCTGCATGCGCCCGCCTGGATCCTGCCCTTCGTCATGGCGAACCTGTTCTTCGTCTGCATGGCCGAAGAAGCGCTGTTTCGCGGCTACCTGCAGCAGCGCCTCAGCCAGTGGCTGGGGGCCTGGCCGGCGCTGATCGTCGCCTCCCTGGTGTTCGGCGCCGCGCATCTGGCGGGCGGCATGCTGATGGTGATCTTCGCGACCCTCGCCGGGGTGATCTACGGTCTGGCGTGGATGTGGAGCGGCCGTCTGTGGGTGCCGATTCTGTTCCATTTCGGACTGAATCTGACCCATCTGCTGTTCTTCACCTACCCACTGTATCAGCATCCCTAACCTCTGACGCCGGCAGAGAGCGCTTCTCTGCCGGTTGGCTGGATGAAAACGTTATCACAAGCGCCTCACCGCCCCGCCATCAACCGTTTTGCACGCTGCTTTACACCGCCTTTCCGGTACTTTTCACCGAAGTGTAAACGATTCCATTTTTCGCGTTGGATCACCTTTTTATCGCTGTAGCCATGCTATCTTTTTGCGCATTGACCACTCCCTGTTCAGCAATGGGCGTATCAAGACGGTAATTGGAAGCGATTACACCCTCGTCGACGCCAAGAAAGGAACCGTATGACGGAATTTAACCCTATCGACCATCCACACCGCCGCTTTAACCCGCTGAGCGGCCAGTGGGTGCTGGTCTCACCGCACCGCGCCAAGCGCCCCTGGCAGGGCCAACAGGAGAGCGTCCCCACGGCAACGCTGCCGACGCACGATCCCGACTGTTTCCTGTGCCCGGGCAACGCGCGCGTCACCGGCGATCGCAATCCGGAATATCGCGGCACCTATGTCTTTACCAACGATTTCGCCGCGCTGATGAGCGATACGCCGCCGGCGCCCGACAGCCACGATCCGTTGATGCGCAGCCAGAGCGCGCGCGGCGTCAGCCGGGTTATCTGCTTCTCTCCCGATCACAGCAAAACCCTGCCCGAACTGACGCTGCCGGCGCTGGAGCAGGTGGTCGCCGCCTGGCAGGCGCAAACCGAGGAGCTGGGCAAGCATTACCCCTGGGTGCAACTGTTCGAAAACAAAGGCGCGGCGATGGGCTGCTCCAACCCGCACCCGCACGGGCAGGTCTGGGCCAACAGTTTTCTGCCGAACGAGGCCGAACGCGAAGATCGCCTGCAACACGACTATTTCCGGGAACATGCCTCCCCGCTGCTGCTGGACTATGCGCAGCGCGAGCTGGCCGCAGGCGAACGCATCGTGGTGAACACCGAACACTGGCTGGCGGTGGTGCCCTACTGGGCCGCCTGGCCGTTTGAAACGCTGCTGCTGCCGAAAACGGCGGTGCAGCGCATCACCGATCTCAGCGCGGCGCAGAGCCGCGATCTGGCGCTGGCGCTGAAGAAGCTGACCAGCCGCTACGACAACCTGTTCCGGTGCTCGTTCCCCTATTCGATGGGATGGCACGGCGCGCCGTTCAACGGCGCCGACAACCGGCACTGGCAGCTGCACGCCCATTTCTATCCGCCGCTGCTGCGCTCAGCCAGCGTGCGCAAATTTATGGTCGGTTACGAGATGCTGGCGGAAACCCAGCGTGACCTGACCGCCGAACAGGCCGCAGAGCGTCTGCGCGCCGTCAGCGATATTCATTACCGTGAAGCCGGAGCCCAAGCATGAGCCTGAAACCGCTTACCCATTCCCTGTTTACCAAACACTTCGGCTATGCGCCGGCGTTGACCATCCAGGCGCCGGGGCGGGTGAACCTGATCGGCGAGCACACCGATTACAATGACGGCTTCGTGCTGCCCTGCGCCATTGATTACCAAACCGTTATCGCCTGCGCCAAGCGCGACGACCGCCAGATCCGCGTGCTGGCCGCCGATTATCAGAATCAGCAGGATCAATTCTCGCTCGACGATCCGATCGTCAGCCATCCCGACCAGCGCTGGTCCGACTATGTCCGCGGCGTGGTGAAGCACCTTCAGCGCCGTAACGCCGATTTCGGCGGCGCGGATCTGGTGATCGCCGGCAATGTGCCGCAGGGCGCGGGGCTCAGCTCCTCCGCCGCGCTGGAAGTGGCGGTGGGCCAGGCGCTGCAGGCGCTCTATCAGCTGCCGCTGGACGGCGTGGCGCTGGCGCTGAACGGCCAGGAGGCGGAGAACCAATTCGTCGGTTGCAACTGCGGCATCATGGACCAGCTGATCTCCGCGCTCGGCCGGCGCGACAGCGCTCTGCTGATCGACTGCCGCTCGCTGGAGACCCGCGCGGTGCCGATGCCGGACAGCGTGGCGGTGGTGATCATCAACTCCAATGTGCAACGCGGGCTGGTGGACAGCGAATACAACACCCGCCGCAAACAGTGCGAAGAAGCGGCGCGTTTCTTTGGCGTCAAGGCGCTGCGCGACGTCAGCCCCGAACAGTTTGCAGCGCGTCAACATGAGTTGGATCCGTTGGTGGCCAAACGCGCGCGCCATGTCATCAGCGAGAATGCCCGCACGCTGGCGGCGGCCGATGCGCTGGCGGCCGGCGATCTGCAACGCATGGGCCGGCTGATGGCGGAGTCCCACGCCTCGATGCGTGACGACTTCGAAATCACCGTGCCGCCAATCGATCGGTTGGTCGAGATTGTCAAAGCGATCCTCGGCCCGCGCGGCGGCGTGCGCATGACCGGAGGCGGCTTTGGCGGCTGCATCGTCGCGCTGATGCCGCAGGACCTCGTGGAAACGGTGCGCGCCGCCGTGGCGCACGAGTATCCGCTGCAAACCGGCGGATTGCGGGAAACGTTTTACGTCTGCCAGGCTTCGCAGGGGGCCGGCACATGCTGACGGTGAGCACGGAAGCGGCGCCCGATGGGCAGCCTTACCAGCTGACGCGGCTGCAAAACGCCGGCGGCATGACCGTCACCCTGATGGACTGGGGCGCCACCTGGTTGTCCGCGGTATTGCCGCTCACATCCGGCGAAAAACGCGAGCTGCTGCTCGGCTGCCGCAGCGCCGCGGACTATCAACGTCAGGGCGCCTATCTGGGCGCCACCGTCGGCCGTTACGCCAACCGCATCGCCAATGCCAGCCTGCCCATCGACGGTAAATCCCATGCGCTGCTCGCCAATCAGGGCGCGCACCAGTTGCACGGCGGCCCCGACGGTTTTCATGCCCGCCGCTGGCGCCGGATACAGCAGGATACGCAACAGGTCTGCTATGCGCTGCATTCAGCGGATGGCGATCAGGGCTTCCCCGGCAATCTCGACGTGCAGATTTGCTACCGCCTGACCCCCGATAATCGTCTGGAAATCAGCTATCTGGCGCAGGTCGATCGCCCCTGCCCGGTCAACCTGACCAACCACGCCTATTTCAATCTGGACGGCCCCGGCACCGACGCCCGCGCCCAACGGCTGCAGCTGTTCGCCGATCGCTATCTGCCCGTCGACGCCGAGGGCATTCCCTGCGCCGAGCTGACGCCGGTGGGCAGCAGCGGCATGGATTTTCGTCAACCGAAAACGCTGCTGCAGGATTTCCTGCGCGATCGCGACCAACAGCGGGTCAACGGTTACGATCACGCCTTTCTGTTGCACCGCATCTGCGGCGCGCTGGAAAGCCCGGCGGCCCATTTGTGGTCCGCCGACGGGCAGGTGCAAATGAGCGTGTTCACCGACGCGCCTGCGCTGCAACTCTACAGCGGCAATTTTCTGGCCGGCACGCCGGCGCGCGACGGCGGCAGCTATGCCAACCATGCCGGCGTGGCGCTGGAAAGCGAGTTTTTGCCGGACAGCCCGCACCATCCCGAGTGGCCGCAGCCGGATTGCTGGCTGCAGCCGGGGAGCCGCTACCGCAGCGCCACGCATTATCAGTTTTATCCTATCTGACCCGCCATGCCCCTCGCCGCGCGGCCGGGGGCGATTTGTTATAAATGCTTACCTTTTAGCGCTATCCCCCCGCCGGCGCCCACCTTTCCTTATTCCAAAGCGCGCACTACACTCAGGCTACCGTGATAAGCACAACGCCTTGTGCAACGTCACAATTTTCGGCCGATGGCGGCCAATCAATAGCTGAAGGAACACCTATGCGTCTGATTACTGCACTTCCATTGCTGGCGGGCTTAATGCTGAGCACCAATCTGATGGCGGCCGACGCGACGACGGCGACAAAAACGCCTTCGCCGGCGCAGGCGGCCCAACAGAAACGCATGACCGATTGCAACCAGCAGGCATCCACCAAGTCGCTGAAAGGCGCGGATCGCTCCACCTTTATGAGCACCTGTCTGAAATCCGAAGGCGCCGCTGCGACAGGCAAAACCCTGACGCCGCAGCAGCAGAAGATGAAAACCTGCAACGCCGACGCCAAGACCAAGAATCTGAAGGGCGACGCGCGTAAAACCTTCATGAGCAACTGCCTGAAAAAATCGGCCTGATTTACCCCACGCCACGGCGCGCCCGAAACGATTTCGGCGCGCCGTTTCTCCCCCTTCCGCCTCAGGCTGAACGATTCAGCTTTTTCCTTTCTCCAGCCCTTACTTTGCGGCAAGAAATTGGCTATGGTTAGACACTATCGATTGCCGAGCCCCGGCCCGCGGCAATATAATGATTTTCGTTATCATTGAAATGTCAGATTATTAAGGAGTTAAGCTATGGCTGTAACTAAGCTGGTTCTGGTGCGTCACGGCGAAAGCCAGTGGAACCAAGAAAACCGCTTCACCGGTTGGTATGATGTTGATCTGTCCGATAAGGGCCGCACCGAAGCGAAAGCAGCAGGCAAGCTGTTGAAAGAAGAAGGTTTCACTTTCGACTTCGCTTACACCTCCGTACTGAAGCGCGCGATCCACACCTTGTGGAACATCCTCGACGAGCTGGATCAGGCCTGGTTGCCAACCGAAAAATCCTGGAAGCTGAACGAACGTCACTACGGCGCGCTGCAGGGTCTGAACAAAGCCGAAACCGCTGAAAAATACGGCGACGAGCAGGTGAAACAATGGCGTCGCGGCTTCGCGGTGACCCCGCCGGAGCTGACCAAAGAAGACGAACGTTACCCTGGCCACGATCCGCGCTACGCCTCGCTGAGCGAGCAAGAGCTGCCGCTGACCGAAAGCCTGGCGCTGACCATCGATCGCGTTATCCCTTACTGGGACGAAGAGATCCTGCCACGCATCAAGAGCGGCGAGCGCGTGATCGTTGCGGCGCACGGCAACTCGCTGCGCGCGCTGGTGAAATACCTGGATAACCTGAGCGAAGACGAAATCCTCGAGCTGAACATCCCAACCGGCGTGCCGTTGGTGTATGAGTTCGACGAGAACTTCAAGCCAACCAAACGTTACTACCTGGGTAACGCCGATGAGATCGCTGCAAAAGCGGCGGCCGTGGCGAACCAGGGTAAAGCGAAGTAATTTCGCCGGTTCACGAAAAAGCCCCCGGTTTTCACCGGGGGCTTTTTTATTTCTGCTGCGCCATCGCCTCATTCACCGCATCCAGCCGTTCCTGCATCGCCGGATGGGTGCTGAGCCAGGCCGGCAGCGCCCAGTCATCGGTCTTTTCTCGTTCAGGCGCCTGCGCCAACGCGCGATAGATCGCCGCCATTTCCGCCAGCGAATGCCCCTGGCGCTGCATTTCCGCTATCGCAAACGCATCCGCCTCACGCTCCATCCCGCGAGAAAACTGCATCTCATTTACGAAGGATGCGGACTGCAGCAACGTGTCGCCGATGCCGCTGACGTCACCCGTCATCCACATCAGCGTCAACGCCACCAGTGACGAACGCACCAACATGCGCATCGGATGGCGATAAGCGTGATGCCCCATTTCGTGCAGCATCACCGCCGCCAGGCCATCGTCGTTTTTCGACAAGGTGACCAGGCTATCGCTGAGCACCAGCGTGCCGTCCGGCAACATAAAGGCGTTCGGCGCACCGGGCGCCGCCATCAACTTCAGCGAGAGCGGCGTGCGCTCTTGGCGCATGTCGGCCGGCATCACCTGCCGGAACAGCTGCTGCAGCGCCCGTTGCCGCTCGGCCGGCAGTGCCGAGGGCGCGAAGCCGCTCTGCTCCAAGAACGTCTGCGTATGTTCGCCCAGCTTCTGTTCCACCGAGGTGGGGATGCGCATGGCGATCTCGCTGCTCGCCCACGGCAGCACCACGTAAACGTAAGCCACTACCGCCAACAGCGTCATCAGCAGCGCCAGGGCGACGCCGCGTTTATGGCGTTCCAGGCGATGCACCCACCCCGGCGAACGGCGCTGATAGAACCAGCGGCGAAAGGCCGCGTCGTCGTCGGGCACAAAGCGCCCGCCCCCCTTGAAGGTGAGCGTCAGCGGAATATTGCCCAGCGCGGCAGAAACGGTGATGTCCGTCAGCGGGATGTAACGCTGTTCATCCTGCCGCTGCAACGTCACGCCTTCGCCGCTTTCGTTCACCAGCAGACGAGCCGCCTCACGTGCGGCCCGCCCCGGCAACTGATAAGCGCCTTCAAGGATCATCGGCGCCTCAGAAGCTGCCGCCCAGATCCAGCGCCTGCACCGCTTCTTCGGCCACCGCGCTGTTGGCGGTTTCCTGATGCGCCGTAATGTCCAGCAGCGCCAGATCGCCTTCAACCGCCGTGCACGCCGCCAGATAACGGGCATGACGCACTTCCGCCACCGGCGCCGCCAAACCGAGCGAGAACAGGGTAATCAGGGTATTGGTGATCAACAATCCCATGTACGGCAGCGTTTTCATTGAGGAATGCAGCTTGATGTCGCCGTTCAGCCTTGCCTGGTTAAACAGGTAGTTGCGTTGGGCGACAACCTGGTAGCTGCTGGCCACCAGGGCGCCGATCAGCAGCACCACCATCATCAGCAGAAGGCTGCTGATATTGTCCAGCACCAGCACATCGATGGCTTCGTTGGTCAACATGCCCATCAACACCATCTGATAGAGGGTAAAGAAGAACGAACCGATGCACACCAGCGCGACCAACATGAACGGCAGGAATATGAGCAGGCCGATCAAGGCAAATTTGATAAAGGCCGATTTCTTCAGTTCGGCAATAAACGGCGTGTTCCCGAAAAACAGGTTATTAACGTACAAATCATGCTGCAGTGCGCTAATAATGCCGTTTACCGCCGCAAATGCCGGCACGGCCAAAATCAGCGTCAGCACCAGCATAAATGCGATGGCGTTGATGCTGCCAAGACCGCTGCCAATGCCGAGCAAGACGATCAGACCGACATACAGTCCGATAATCAGCAATAACGGGCAGAACAGCAAAGCCCAATAGGCGCGCCCGGTGCGGCAGACATAATTAAAGCGCACGCCGCGATAGCTCGACATAATCGCATTGTAGCGCCAGCTGCGGATAACAATCCACGGCAGCAGGGCAAGCAATACCAGCAGCGCCAACAGCCCCAGCAATGGCGTCACCGCCAGCAGGAAATAAAATACGATGATGCCGCCAATCACCAACAGCCGTCCTTTCAGAATTTGCAGCGGCTGCGCATGATAATCGAAACGATCGCCGTCCAATTCCGTGTTGCCGTAAAAATAGCGACGACGACGCACCGTCGCCCAGGCGGAATAGATGCCCAGGGTCAGCGCGGTCAATAACGCGTTGACTAACCAAATAGCGAAGTACTCACCACCTTTCCCATGGAATTTAATCCGGTGCAGCCCCAGCGGCTGCGAGGTATTGTTTGTCATAATTCTTTCATCCTGAAAGGAATAAGGTCATACCACTCCCCACTTATTAGGCCTGCGGGGTTTATGGAATAAAAAAGCGTCTTATATAAGCACAATGCCGAGAGCGGTGACAATTATTCTTTTATTAAATAGGAATAATGCGAATACGGCCGCTTAAAGATTTAATAAGCCTATTGACTGTAGGCCTTAAATTGACAAGAGATATAAAATTTTAAGGTAAATAGAAAAAGGGCCCGCTGGCGAGCCCTCTTTACGCGATTAACCGCGGCGCGCTTTCACCGCCGCCGCCAGATCGCGCAGCACGGTTTCGGTATCCTGCCAGCCGATGCAACCGTCGGTGACGCTCTTGCCGTAAACCAGCGGCTCACCGCTTTCGAGGCTCTGGTTGCCTTCCACCAGGTGGCTTTCGATCATCACACCGATAATCGCTTTTTCACCGCCGCCAATCTGCCCGCAAACATCGGCGCTCACGTCCATCTGTTTTTTGAACTGTTTGCTGCTGTTGGCATGGCTGAAGTCGATCATCACCTGCGCCGGCAGCCCCGCTTTGCTCAGGCCGGCTTTGACGTCCTTCACATGCGCCGCACTGTAGTTTGGCTCTTTGCCGCCGCGCAGGATAATGTGGCAGTCACCGTTGCCGCTGGTGTTAACGATCGCCGAGTGGCCCCATTTGGTCACCGACAGGAAACAGTGCGGCGCGCCGGCGGCGTTGATGGCGTCGATCGCCACCTTGATGGTGCCGTCGGTGCCGTTCTTGAAGCCGACCGGGCAAGAGAGGCCGGAGGCCAGTTCACGGTGCACCTGCGATTCCGTGGTGCGCGCGCCGATAGCGCCCCAGCTCATCAGATCCGCCAGGTATTGCGGCGTGATCATGTCGAGGAATTCGCCGGCGGCCGGCAGCCCGCTGTCGTTGATCTCCACCAGCAGCTTGCGCGCCAGGCGCAGGCCGTCGTTGATGTTGAAGCTGTTGTCCATTTGCGGATCGTTGATCAGGCCTTTCCAGCCCACGGTGGTGCGCGGTTTTTCGAAGTACACGCGCATCACCACTTCCAGCTCGCCGCTCAGTTCTTCACGCAGCGCCAGCAGGCGCCCCGCGTACTCTTTGGCGGCTTGGGTATCATGGATGGAGCAAGGGCCAATTACCACCAGCAGGCGATCGTCGCTGCCGCGGAGGATATTGTGAATTGCGCTGCGGGCCTGGGACACCGTCTTTGCCGCGCGTTCAGTGGCCGGGAATTTCTCCAGCAAAGCCACCGGCGGCAGGAGTTCCTTAATATCATTAATGCGTAAATCGTCGTTTTGGTAATTCATAGCTTTTCCATTCGGTATCGTGGGGTATTTCGCAGTGCGTAACGGTGTAGATCCCAACAATCTAGCCTGTGAGAATGGCGCTGTAAATCACCTTTGCCCCCCACCGCTGGAACCGCCAAATTAACAGCAGATTGTGCTGTTTCATCTGGCGAGCGCAGAGCCTCCTTTTTCGCTATGCTAGCGATCGGAATATAAAGTGACCCGAGTTGAACATGCCCTCTCTGCTATTAGTTGATGACCACCCGGTGGTTCATGTCGCACTGGAAGCGGCGCTAATGAAATCATCCCGCCCCTACCGCCTGCAGGCGGCGCAGGATGACGTACAGGCGCTGGCCCTGCTGGCCGAGGCCGCTTTCGGCCTGGTGATCCTGGATATCGGCCTGCCGCAGGTCGACGGGCTGCAGCTGTTGAAAAAAATCCGCCGCCGCTATCCGCAACAAAAGATCCTGATCTATACAGCGCAGGAAGCCGATGTCTATGCGCGCATGGCGCATGCCGCCGGCGCCGACGGTTTCGTCAATAAAGGCAGCTCGCTGGCGGAGTTGGTGCAGGCGATCGAGCAGGTGCTGGACGGTGAAATCAGCTTCCCCGCCGCCGCGCTGGCCGAAGAGGCGCCGACGGCGGACGGCGGGCTGCTCACCCCTAAGGAGCTCGAGGTGCTGGGCTTGCTGAGCCAGGGGCTATCCAACCTGCAGATCGCCGACCGGCTGCACATCAGCAACAAGACCGTCAGCACGCACAAAAAAAACATCCAGCGCAAAACCGGCGCCGGCAACCTGCTGGAGCTGGTGGCGGTGTTTAAAGAGCTGGCGCCATGATGCGCCGCGCCCTGCTGCTGCTGATCCTGTGGTGCGGCCTGGCGCAGGCGGCGGAGCCGGTGCGCTATCAGCTGGTCAGCAACCTGAATACCCCTGAGAATATGCTGATCGTCGGCGAGAAAAATCCCTGGCGCGATCGCACGCTGCGCGTCGGCATCATCAGTGAGAACACCAGCCCGTACAACATCATCGTGGACGACGATCTGTATGGGCTGAACGCCGACTACCTCGGCTATATTCAGCAGGTGACCGGCATCCGCTTCGCCATTTACGGCTTCGCCGATCTGACCCAGCTGGAACAGGCGCTGCACGACGGCAAGGTCGATCTGCTGTACGGCATCCCGCAGAGCGAAGCGCTGCACGGGCTGGAGATCTCCCAGCCTTACTACATCAGCAACCTGCGCGTATTGCGCGATCGCAGCAACGATCGGCCGGTGATGCTCAATTCCGCCAACGCCCGCGTCGCGATCGGCGCGCTGACCGACATGCAGTCCGGCGGCGCCCTGCAGGCGGTGGCGTCGCAGATCCAGCGCTACGACAACAACCTGCAGGCGGTCTATTCGCTGCTCAACGGCAGCAGCGACTACTTTATCGCCGACGAGGCCAGCGCCAGCTTTATCATCGACCAGCTGCAGCTCGGCCAGCTCTATCAAATTGAAAGCAACGAGAACCTGGGCAACCTTTCCTTCGTGTTCGCCGCCGCCGACCCGCGCCTGATAGACACGCTGGACACCGCCATCGCCGACGCGCCGATGGAACTGATGAATGCCCTACAGAGCCGCTGGAGCAAAAAGATCCCCAGCTACCTCGATACCGGCAATGCCGATCTGACGACGATGGAGAAGAATTGGGTGGCGAGCCACCGCGTGGTTTACTATGCCGCCATCGAGAACAACTTCCCGTTCGCCTACCGCGGTTCCGACGGCCAGCCGCGCGGCTACGCCATCGATATTCTCAACATCATCGCGCAAAACACTGGGCTGCGTTTCGCGCCGCTGTGGGCGCGCAACGCCGAGCAGGCCGATCAACTGGTGCAATCCGGCCAGGCCAGCTTCCGCGCCGCCCTGCCACTGGCGCGCGGCGTCAAGGCGCGCTATGGCGCCAGCATGCCGATCCACCGTTCGCTGTGGGGCGTTTACGTCGGCCAGTATGCCAACGGCGTCTCGACCTGGAGCGATCTGGCCGGCAAGCGCATCGGCGTGTTGCAGGGCGATTTGGCTCAGGGGCTGGTACCGGAGCAGGAACAGACCGTCAGCTTCGCCGACAGCAAGTCGATGTACGACGCGCTGGCCAACGGCCAGTTGGATGCGCTGGTAGATAACGTCATTTCCGCCAACTTTTTGGCGCTGTCGCGCTATTCCGGCGCGATCAAACTGGCCTTCGCCGCCAACAACATCCCCTATCCGGTAGCCTTCGGCGTACGCCGCGATCAGCCGCTGCTGCTGGCGATCCTCGATAAGAACCTGATGCAGATCCCGGCGGATACCCTGCAATCGCTGCGCGACGAGTGGATCGTCGACCGCAGCAACCTTATCGACGCGGTGAACGACAACCGCATGCCGCCGCAGACCACCTGGCTGCTGGCGCTGTTGGCCGCCGCCACCGTGCTGCTGTTGGCGCTGACGCTGCGCCGTTTCATGCTGCAGCGCCGTGAAAAACGCGAACGCGAAGAGCTCGAGCAGGCGCGCCGCCGCGCCGAAGCGGAAAACCGCATGAAGAGCAAATTCCTCGCCACCGTCAGCCATGAACTGCGCACGCCGATGCACGCCATCCTTGGCCTGCTGGAACTGGAGCTCAAACGCCAACCGGCGCCGGAAGGCCTGCCGGTGATTTACAGTTCGGCCTCATCGCTGCTCAACCTGCTCAACGACCTGCAGGATCACGCGCGGCTGGAAACCGGGTCGTTGACGTTGGCACCAAAACCGGTGGCGCTGCGCCCCTGGGTCGCGCGCATTGACGCCCTTTACCGGCCGCTTATCGGCGAACGGCCGTTGACGTTGAAGGTGGCGGCGGATCCGGCGCTGCCGGAGGCGGTGGTCATTGATGGTGAGCGTTTACTTCAGGTGGCTAACAACCTGATAAACAACGCGATAAAGTTCACGACGCGCGGAACCATTCAGGTCGAGGTCGGCTGGCGCGCGCAGGATGAACGACGGGGAGAGTTGCAGTTAACGGTGAACGACAGCGGCTGCGGCATCGCCGCCGATGAAGTAAGCAAGCTGTTTCAACCGTTTTACCGCGCGCGCGGCGCGCAACGCATCTCGGTGCAAGGTACCGGTTTGGGCCTCTCTATCTGCAAAGAAATCGTCGAACAGATGGGCGGCCGCATAGAGCTGCACTCGCAGCCGGGCGTCGGCACCCGCGTCGAGGTAGTGATACCGGTCGAGCTGAGCGGCGACGCGCCAGCTGGCGCCCAGGAGGAGCACACCTTTGCTCTGCCGTCTTCCGCCTTGCGTACCGCGCTGATCGACGATCATCCCACCAATTTGTTGCTGCTGGAACGCCAACTGCGCCACTTCGGGCAGCAACCCGCCCGCTTCGAACAAGGCTATGCGCTGCTGAAGGCCCAGCGACGGCAGCCGTTTGACCTGCTGTTTATCGACTATAACATGCCGCGCCCGGACGGCCTGACGCTGGCCAGGCTGATCCGGCGCGACGAACAGCGGCTGCAGCGCCCGCCTTGCCGCATCGTGCTCTGTTCGGCGGACGTGCAGGAGTTTACCCGCATCCCGCCGGGGCTGGTGGCGATCGATCACTTCCTGACCAAGCCGATTTCGCTGACGGCGATCGGCCAGGTATTGGCTCAGCAACCGCAGGCTCAGGAAGAAAAGTCAGTCCTTACTGACCTACGGCAAACGCTGGCCGAAATGGCGGGCGGCGATCGCGCCATGCTGCAGCGGCTGGCGCAGACCCTCGGCGATACGCTGCGGCAAGACCGGCAGCGGCTCGCGGACGCCGTCGCCGCGAACGACTGGCCTCGCCTGGAGCAGGCGGCACACCGCATCAAGGGCAGCCTGCTGATGCTGCAGCTGCCGGAAGCTGCGCAACTGTGCCAACAGCTGGTGGATACCGCACGTCGGGGCGAGCTTGCCGCCGCCGCTTATACTAAATTAAAGGCGTTAGTGGCGCAGATAGAACCGGAGCTGGGCGCTCTGCTCGCCGCCGCCCCCTCTTTCGCTATGCATAAGGATGAATAATGTCGGACACTCCACACGTACACCTGCCGAAAGACAGTAATAGTAAACGCCTACTGACCGCTTTTTTAGTCACCGCCGTCTTTATGGTGGCCGAGGTGGTCGGCGGCCTGTTGTCCGGCTCGCTGGCGCTGTTGGCCGACGCCGGCCATATGCTGACCGACGCCGCCGCGCTGCTGGTGGCGCTGATGGCGGTACACTTCTCCCAGCGCAAACCCAACGCGCGCCACACCTTCGGCTACCTGCGCCTGACCACGCTGGCGGCCTTCCTCAACGCCGCAGCGCTGCTGGTGATCGTGGTATTCATCCTGTGGGAGGCGATACGGCGTTTCTTCGAACCGCAGCCGGTGATGGGTACCCCGATGCTGATCATCGCCATAGCGGGGCTGCTGGCGAACCTGTTCGCCTTCTGGCTGCTGCATCGCGGCAGCGAAGAGAAAAATATCAACGTGCGCGCCGCCGCGCTGCATGTGCTGGGCGACCTGCTCGGCTCGGTGGGCGCTATCGTCGCGGCCATCGTTATTCTCGCCACCGGCTGGACGCCGATTGACCCGATCCTGTCGGTACTGGTCTCCTGTCTGGTACTGCGCAGCGCCTGGCGGCTGCTGAAGGAGAGCTTCCACGAGCTGCTGGAAGGCACACCGCAGGAGGTTGACATCGCCAAGCTGCAAAAAGACCTGTGCCTGAACATCCCGGAAGTGCGCAATATCCACCACGTACACGTCTGGCAGATCGGCGAACAGAAGCTGATGACGCTGCATGCGCAGGTGATCCCGCCACATGACCACGATGGGCTGTTGCAACGCATCCAGGCTTATCTGTTGCAACACTACAAGATCGGCCACGTGACCATTCAGATGGAGTACCGGCATTGCGAGACGCCGGACTGCGGTATCAATCGGGCGCCGGAGCCGAGTGAACACTCACATGCCGAAGCGCATTCGCACCTTGGGCATCGCCACTAAGCCAAGAGGGCGCCATCACGGCGCCCTCTGCGTTGTTACGGCGCGGAAGATAGCGGATTGGAATGGTTGCGCCCGGCGCTCTTGATCCACAGCCAGGAGCCGTTCAGCGCGATCAACGTCAGAATGACGTACTCCAGCGCCATCGCGTAAACGCCCTGGTAAGCGAAGATCGCCACGCTGATGACATCGATCACCACCCACAGCAGCCAGTTTTCCACGTACTTGCGCGTCATCAGGATCATCGCCACGATGGACAGCACCATCATCGCCGAATCCCAGAACGGGAAAGCGTCCGGCTGCAGCGTCGGCATCTGTACGTTCAGCCCCAGCCCTTGCATCACCGCCACCGCAATCTGCGTCAGCCAGGCGAACACGCGGTCAATGTTGAAGGTCATCAGGCCGATGCCGATGACGCACACCGCCGCCCAAGCCAGCGCTTTCGGCAGCGGCAGCCAGCGGATCTGCAGCTCAGCCTGATTATCCTGCGTCTGGCGGCTCCAGGCATACCAACCGTAAATATTGGCGCCGAAGAAAAACAGCTGCAGCAGCAGGCTGGCGTACAGCTGGATCTGGAAGAAAATCACCGCGAACAGCGTGACGTTGATCAGGCCGAACAGGTAGTTGATGATTTTTTCCTTGCTGGCGTACCAGATGCACAGCAATCCGAACAGGGTGCCGATGGCTTCGATCCACGACAGATCGTAACCGCCCGCGCCAAGCGGAATATGCACCAGAATATTGCTGGTACTGAAGAAGCTCATGAGGTCATCCTTTTAAACGGTTAAGCGTTGCCTTTAACCTGCATCTTAAGCTGAGCGGCGAAATCCAGCATGCGGTTCAGCGGCACCAGCGCCTTTTCACGCAGCGCAGCGTCCACGTGGATCTCATGCTGCGCGCCCCCCTGCTCCAGCCCTTCGGCAATCGCCTTCAGGCCATTCATCGCCATCCACGGGCAATGCGCGCAGCTGCGGCAGGTCGCGCCTTCTCCGGCGGTCGGCGCTTCGAACTGCTCCTTGTCCGGACAGGCCTGCTGCATCTTGTAAAAGATACCGCGATCGGTAGCAACGATCAGCTGTTGATGCGGCAATGTTTTCGCCGCCTGAATCAACTGGCTGGTAGACCCCACCGCATCCGCCAGCTCGACCACCGCCTGAGGCGATTCGGGATGCACCAGGATAGCCGCCTGCGGATAGAGCGCCTTCATGCGCCGCAGCGCCTGGGTCTTGAACTCGTCATGGACAATGCAGGCGCCTTGCCAGCACAGCACGTCGGCGCCGGTCTGCTTCTGCACATAGCTGCCGAGATGGCGATCCGGCGCCCAAATAATTTTCTCGCCCAGGCTATCCAGATGCTCGATCAGTTCGACGGCGATGCTGGAGGTCACCACCCAGTCGGCGCGTGCTTTGACCGCCGCCGAGGTGTTCGCATAGACCACCACGGTGCGATCGGGATGGCTGTCGCAAAACACATGGAACTCCTCTTCCGGGCAACCCAGGTCAAGCGAACATTCGGCAAACAGGGTCGGCATCAGCACCTGTTTTTCCGGGCTGAGGATCTTGGCGGTCTCCCCCATGAAGCGCACGCCGGCCACCAACAACGTGGAAGCCGGATGGGCGCTGCCGAAGCGCGCCATTTCCAGCGAATCCGCCACGCAGCCACCGGTTTCTTCCGCCAGCGCCTGGATTTCCGGATCGGTATAGTAGTGGGCGACCATCACCGCATTGCGCTGCTTGAGCAGGGTTTTGATCTTCTCGCGATAAAAGGCTTTTTCCGCTACGTCCAGCGGTACCGGTTTCGGCGGGAAGGGATACACCGCCGCGTTGACATCAAACATTTCACTCATCGCTGCAATCTCATGCTAGGCTAGGCGCCTGCCGCGTGAATATCGCCTGCCGCAACGCCCATCGTTTTATATACTAAACAAAATACCTAAAATCGCGCGAAAAGTCCGCTGATATTTTCATATTTGCGCACTCAGTGTTTAATGGATTAAAAAACATAGGCGTTGACCACGCAAATCGCTGCAGATAATGCCCCGGAGAGAACGTATAGCGTTCAGAGAACGACGAGATGCAGAACGTTGCGGTGTTGAAACGAGAAAGCAGAAGATTCGGGTGCGGGATTACAGATGCGAAAAAAGCGCCAAAAGGCGCTTTTTCTGAATGGGTGGGTCGTGCAGGATTGATTCGGCCTGTGGCCTCACCCTGCGGGCAACGCTGCGCGTTGTCGTATCGCTGCGCGATGCTCGAGCCTCTACGGCTATCCGCCTATTTCATAGACGGCCCCTTCGGGCCAGCGCAAGCGCTGTTCAAAAGCATAAATGCTTTTGTCTCATCCTGCACAACTCGGTAAACTCTGTTGGCAAGAGGATAAGTCAGGTTTGGGTGTTACAGAAACGAAAAAAGCGCCAAAAGGCGCTTTTCTCTGAATTGGTGGGTCGTGCAGGATTCGAACCTGCGACCAATTGATTAAAAGTCAACTGCTCTACCAACTGAGCTAACGACCCGCAGTGTGGTGGGTGATGACGGGCTCGAACCGCCGACCCCCTCCGTGTAAAGGAGATGCTCTACCAACTGAGCTAATCACCCACTGCTGTGGTACTGCTATTTTTCACATCCTGCTCTATCAAAGAGTGGTGGGTCGTGCAGGATAACTCGGCCTTTGGCCTCGCCCTTGCGGGCCATCACCGGGGTGATGTTGTCTCGCTTCGCGAGACTCGAACCTCTACGGTTCTCATCCTGACGATTTAACACCTTGCTCTATCAAAGAGTGGTGGGTCGTGCAGGATTCGAACCTGCGACCAATTGATTAAAAGTCAACTGCTCTACCAACTGAGCTAACGACCCACTGATGTGGTTTACTGCTGATGGCGAATAGGTTACAAAAACCGACTCGCGGAAAACAAGGATGGGGATGTTCAGGACAACTCGACGGGTACTCGACTCGGACCTTTACTTTGCCACATCAAACCGATTCTGAAGCTGCCATTCTCTAAGAATGGTGGGTCGTGCAGGATAACTCGGCCTTTGGCCTCGCCCTTGCGGGCCATCACCGGAGTGATGTTGTCTCGCTTCGCGAGACTCGAACCTTTACGGTTCTCATCCTTTACGATTTTCTATTGCAGCCATTCTCTATGAATGGTGGGTCGTGCAGGATTCGAACCTGCGACCAATTGATTAAAAGTCAACTGCTCTACCAACTGAGCTAACGACCCATAACAGTGGTGGGTGATGACGGGCTCGAACCGCCGACCCCCTCCGTGTAAAGGAGATGCTCTACCAACTGAGCTAATCACCCACTGTTGTGGTTACTGCTACTTCAGAAATTGGTGGGTCGTGCAGGATTCGAACCTGCGACCAATTGATTAAAAGTCAACTGCTCTACCAACTGAGCTAACGACCCAATTTCCCTGCCGCTTTAACATCTTGCAAGATGTCTTGGCAACGGCGGCATATATTACTAATTTATCTTGGCAGCGCAACCTAAATTTTTTACCGATGCGTTCAACTGCTTGTTCTTCACGCGAACGAGCCCAGAAATCGGTCAAATCGACTAACTTCTGGGCTCATTTTTCTAACCGTTAACTGCCTACGCGACTTTTCGCCTGCTTGGCCGCCGCACTGGTTGGGTATTGTTTAATCACCTGCTGGAACACGGCTTTGGCTTTATCAGCCTGCCCTTTTTCCTGCATGATGATACCCACCTTGTACATGGCGTCCGGCGCCTTCGGTGATTTAGCGTAATTCTTCACCACCACCGCAAAATAATAGGCCGCATCGTCTTTTTTACCCTTGTTGTAGAACAACTGGCCCAGCCAATAGTTGGCGTTGGGCTGGTAAGTAGACTTCGGGTACTGTTTTACGAAGGACTGAAAGGCGGAAATCGCCTGGTCATACTGTTTTTTTTCCAGCGCCAGAGAAACAGCGGCGTTGTAGTCGCTGTTCTCATCACCGCCGCTCGGCGTTGCAGAAGCGGCTGCAGGCGCGCTGCTGCCCGCATCGGAAGATGCGCCTGCGGCTGCCCCGCCGGCAGCGCCCGCTGCCGCAGAGGCGCTCTGAGCGCCGCCCTGGCTGAGGCTATCCATCTGTTGATAGATTTGCTTCTGGCGTTCAACGACCTGATTCAACTGATACTGGCTTTCCTGGATTTGCCCACGGAGAGAATCAATGTCGCGTTGATTGTCAGAGAGTTGTTGCTGGAGTTGGTTTAAAAGCTGGCCTTGAGCATTGCTGATGCGCTCAAGCGAGGTGACGCGGTCTTCGACCGAGCCGGAGCCGACATTACTGATTGGCGCTTGGGCAGTAGCGGCCCAAGGGGCCGCTACGCCAACCAGTAACGACAGACTCAACAGGTGACGTCTGAAGTTACTGTTCATGCGATTCTCTTAGTAAACCAGAACGGCACGACGGTTTTTAGCATAAGCCGCTTCGTCGTGGCCCAGTACTGCTGGTTTTTCTTTACCGTAAGAAACGATAGAGATCTGGTCAGCGGAAACGCCTTTACCCTGCAGGTACATTTTAACGGCGTTAGCACGACGCTCACCCAGAGCGATGTTGTATTCCGGCGTGCCGCGTTCGTCAGCGTGGCCTTCAACGGTCACTTTGTAAGACGGGTTGTTACGCAGGAATGCAGCGTGCGCGTCCAGCATCTGAGCGAATTCGGAGCTTACGTCATACTTGTCCAGGCCGAAGTAAACGATGTTGTTCTTCTGCAGTTCTTGCATCTGCAGACGAGCTTGTTCTTCGGAAGACAGGTTGCTGCTGCCGTTTTCCATACCAGTGCCGGCGCCAGCGCCCATACCAGATTGGTCGTTGTTCGCGCTTTTGTTAGAACTACAAGCTGCTACAGCCAGAACTGGCAGTGCCAGCAGAAGCCCTTTCAGCACTTTGTTCAGTTGCATTTCTTTGATCCTTTTATAGTTTGCCATACATATTTACACATGCATCACAGATACGGCGACCAGGCAGGGAATTTGACCTGTCCATCAGTTGCCGGAAGACGCGCTTTGAAACGCCCATCAGTTGACACCAACTGCAGCACGGAGCCCATACCTTGCGTGGAGCTATAGATCACCATGGTGCCGTTTGGCGCAATACTAGGCGTTTCATCCAGGAAGGTGCCGGTCAAAACCTGAACGGCGCCTGATCCAAGATCTTGTTTGGCGATGTGTTGTGCACCACTGTTGGTGCTGACCATCACCAGGAATTTACCATCGGAGCTGACTTCAGAATCCTGGTTCTGAGAGCCTTCCCACGTCAGACGCTGTGCGGCACCGCCGCTGGCGCTGATTTTATAAATCTGCGGACGCCCGCCCTGGTCGGAGGTAAACGCCAGAGACTGACCATCCGGGAACCAGGTCGGTTCGGTGTTGTTGTTGCGGCCATCGGTCAGCTGCGTGATCTGGCCGGAGCCGAGGTTCATCACGTACAGGTTCAGGCTGCCGCTCTTGGACAACGCGAAGGCCAGCTTGCTGCCGTCCGGCGAGAACGCCGGCGCACCGTTGTGGCGCGGGAACGAAGCGATCTGGCGGATGGCGCCGTTAGCCAAGGTTTGCACCACCAGCGCGGAACGGCCGCTCTCGAAGGTCACGTAAGCCAGTTTGCTACCGTCCGGCGACCAGGCCGGCGACATCAGCGGCTCAGGCGAACGGTGCACCGTGAACTGGTTGTAACCGTCGTAATCCGCTACGCGCAGCTCGTACGGGAATTTCCCGCCGTTGGTCTGCACCACGTAGGCGATACGGGTGCGGAACGCGCCCTTGATGCCGGTCAGCTTCTCGAACACTTCGTCGCTGGCGGTATGGGCAGAATAACGCAACCACTGTTTGGTCACTTTATACTGGTTCTGCGCCAATACGGTGCCCGGCGAACCCGAGGTGTCCACCAGCTGGTAGGAGATCAGGTAGCTGCCGTCGGCGCCAGGTTGAACCTGGCCGACAACCACGGCGTCGATGCCCAATGCAGTCCAGGCCGCCGGCGTCACTTCAGACGCGGAGGTGGGTTGCTGCGGCATGCGCGCCACGTCGATCGGGTTGAATTTGCCGCTGTTGCGCAGATCCGCACCGACAATCTTGCCGATATCTTCCGGCGGCGTGCCTGGGCCCGCCCATTTAAACGGCACCACGCCAATCGGACGAGCGGAGTCGACCCCTTGGGTGATTTCAATGCGAACTTCCGCGTGCAACACGGACGCCCACAGAATTAAAAAACCTAGCGCTACTCGAAATGCCTGCTTCATCTCATCTCCCTTATCCAGGCGGGATGCCTGCGATAAATTAGCAGAATTTTAACAAACCAACTTACGTAAAACTACATAATCCCTGTTGGTTACCTTAGTACATCCCTGTGATATCACTCAATCAACCGTTATTGCGGCTTGAATTCAAGTATAGAATTCTTAAAGTGCTGATAAACGGCATCGCTCGGCGGCTTCGGTATATGCGCCAACTTGGCGGCAGACACCGCAGCTTGACACAGAGCAGGATCGCCCCCCGCTGCTTGTACGCTTATCAGCAGGCCGTCCGGCGCCAGCTTGATACGCAGGTCGCAGGTTTTGCCGGCGAACGAACTGGCGTCATAGAACTTGCTCTGAATCGCCCCTTGAATCTGCCCCATATAACCGCTGATATCCGCCCCGCTGGCGCCTGCCGCCTTGGCATTGCCCTGCCCAGCCGGTTTACCATCACCTTTCGATTTGGCACCACCACCTTTCGGCGCGTTCTTGCCGTCCGCCAGGCCACCAAACAGGTCATCAACTTCCGCCGATTGCTTCGCAGCCTCGGCGGCGGCTTTTTTCTTCTCTGCAGCGGCTTTCTTGGCTGCCGCAGCTTTCTCAGCGGCGGCCGCTTTCTTCTCTGCCTCGGCGGCTGCCTTCTTCTCGGCTTCCGCTGCGGCTTTTTTCTCGGCTTCAGCAGCCGCTTTCTTCTCCGCGGCCTCTGCAGCTTTTTGCTCTGCGGCAGCGGCGGCGGCTTTCTTCGCCTCTTCCGCCTGTTTCTTGGCGGCGGCGGCAGCAGCCGCTTCTTTCTTGGCTTCCGCTTCGGCTTTCTTCTGCGCGTCCGCCTGCGCCTTCGCTATCTTTTCCGCTTCGGCCTTCGCCTTGGCGGCGGCGGCTTCGGCGACCTTCTGTTGCTCTTTGGCCTTCGCAGCGGCGGCTTCCGCCGCTTTTTGCTGCTCGGCGGCCTGCTTCTGCTGCTCCGCCGCCTTCTGCTGTTGCTCAGCCTGCGCCTTGGCGTTCTGCGCGGCTTTCTCCTGCGCCGCCAAACGCTCTTTCTCCAGCTCTTTCAGGCGCTGCTGTTGCTCCGCCTGCTTCTGCTGAAGCTCTTCGGCCTGTTGCTCCGCTTTTTTCTGGCGCTGCTTCTCGGCACGCTGCGCATCGTTGCTCTGCTGCTGCTGGCGGTTGTACTGCTCCACCACCGCGCCGGGATCGACCATCACCGCGCCCACCACGGTGCCATCACCGCCACCGCCGGCGCCCATGTCGACCTTTTCCTGCAGCGATCCCCAAATCAGCAGGGCAATCAATATGAAGTGCAGAACGACCGAAACAATAACGGCGCGGTTCAGCTTATCGTTTTGCTCAGTTGCCTTTACCAAAATAGATTCCCAAAAACTGGTGTTGCTTATACGGGGTTCCTGGGCCACAGCGCAGGAACCGGGTTGCCGTTCGCCTTACGGTCAGATCGGCTGGGTCATCAGCCCCACGGAAGCCACGCCCGCCTGATGGAGAATATTCAATGCTTTGATAATCTCATCGTAAGGGACTTCCTTCGCACCGCCGATCAAAAAGACCGTTTTCGGGTTAGCCGCCAAACGCGACTTGGCTTCGGCCGCGACTTGTTCAGGCGGCAGCAGCTCCATACGGTTGTGATCCACCACCAGGGTGTATTGACCTACGCCGGAAACCTCGAGGATCACCGGCGGATTGTCATCGCTGGACACCGTTTTGGAATCGGTGGCGTCCGGCAGGTCAACCTCCACGCTCTGCGTGATGATTGGCGCGGTTGCCATAAAGATCAGCAGCAGCACCAGCAACACGTCGAGCAGCGGAACGATGTTAATTTCGGACTTCAGCTCGCGCCGACTACGTCCACGTACTCTCGCCATGCTACCTCCTACTTATTTGCTGTCGCTGGAGAAGGCCTGACGATGCAGAATAGCGGTGAACTCTTCCATAAAGTTGTCGTAATTCTGCTCAAGCTTGTTGACGCGCTGGTTGAGACGGTTATAGGCCATTACCGCCGGGATGGCGGCGAACAGACCGATCGCGGTGGCGATCAGCGCTTCGGCGATACCCGGCGCCACCATCTGCAGCGTGGCTTGCTTCACCGCGCCCAGCGCGATAAAGGCGTGCATAATCCCCCACACGGTGCCGAACAGGCCGATGTACGGACTGATCGAACCGACGGTGCCGAGGAACGGAATATGGGTTTCCAGCGTTTCCAGCTCGCGGTTCATCGAAATGCGCATCGCACGCGACGCCCCTTCGATCACCGACTCCGGCGCATGGTTGTTGGCGCGGTGCAGGCGGGCGAACTCCTTGAAGCCGGAATGGAAGATCTGCTCGGAACCGGTCAGGCTATCGCGACGCGCCTGACTTTCCTGGTACAGACGGGAAAGCTCGATACCGGACCAGAATTTGTCTTCAAAGGCTTCGGCGTCACGCGTCGCCGCATTGAGGATGCGGGTGCGCTGAATGATGATCGCCCAAGAGGCTACCGAGAAGCATATCAAAATCAACATGATAAGCTTAACCAGCAGGCTCGCCTTCAAGAATAAATCTAGGATGTTCATGTCAGTCACTGCTTAAACTCCGCGACAATAGACTTAGGAAGCGCTCTTGGCTTCATTTGGTGTGGATCAATACAGGCAATCAGGACATCTGCCTGGCTCAGTAGGGCCCCGTCAGAATTGACAATGCGTTGAGCAAACGTGAGAGAAGCCCCGCGCAGAGAGGTGATTTCACTCTGGACCTCCAGTTGCTCGTCGAGACGAGCCGGAGCCAGATAATCCACCGTCATGCGCCGGACGACAAAAGCGACTTGTTCACTGAGCAGCTGCTGTTGATGAAAGTTGTGCTGACGCAGCATCTCTGTGCGCGCTCTTTCAAAAAAGGCGACGTAGCGGGCGTGATAGACCACACCACTGGCATCGGTATCCTCGTAGTAAACGCGAACCGGCCATCGAAACAACGTATTACTCACTCTACTTCCCAGCAATGCAATTTAACGCTGCTACTATACGCAAGACGGATCGGGTTGGGAATGGGTTACAAGATGGGAATGAAAATAATTATGGGCCGTGAGGGCCCATAACGTGGGGACATCGGGGAGATTATAAAGAAACGTAAAGTAATCCTGCGCACAAGATCACAATTGCAGGAAGCGGCGCGAAAAAAGCGCGCCAGACGCTGCGCTGCGGGCGGAATCCGAAGCCGTGGATCACTCCGGCGCATACGGCCCAAATCAGCAACAGCCCTTCCCAAATCTCCAACGAGCTGGTTTTGGCGGCGAAACGCGTCGGATCCCAGAACACGCACCCCGCCAAAATCAACGCCAGCACCAGGGAAAGGGCCCGAACCGGGCCCTTGTCAGTGACAGCGTACAGCTTGTCAATCACGGACGAGCTCATTACTTACCGTCTTGCTGAGCTTTGGTCGCTTCGCTCTGCTCAAGCGCCAGCGCCGTGATGATGCCGAAGGCGCAGGCAAGAAGCGTTCCGAGAATCCAGGCAAAATACCACATGGTTTAGCTCCTTATCCTTAGTACAGCGAATGCTTGTTGTTTTCGATGTAGTTCTTGTCGAGACGACCGAACATTTTGTAGTACGACCAGCTGGTGTACGCCAAAACGATAGGCACGAAGATCGCCGCCACGACGGTCATCACTTTCAGCGTCAACAGGCTCGACGTCGCGTCCCACATGGTCAGGCTGACGTTAGGCACGGTGCTGGACGGCATCACGAACGGGAACATGGTGACCCCGGCGGTGAGGATGACGCAGGCGATGGTCAGCGACGAGGTGACAAACGCCAGCGCGCCTTTCTCCAGACGCGAGAACAGGATGGTGAACAACGGCAGTACTACGCCCAGGGCAGGCAAGGCCCACAGCAGCGGATACTTGTTGAAGTTGATCAGCCATGCGCCGGCCTGATGCGCCACTTCTTTACGCAGCGGGTTGGATTCCGCCATGGTGTCCAGCGCCGAAGTGATCACGTAGCCGTCGATGCCTTTAACCAGCCACACCCCCGCCAGCAGGAAGCATACCGCCATGATCAGCGTCGCGATCTGCGCTGCGGCGCGTGACCGCAGGTGGATCTCGCCGGTGGTGCGCATCTGCAGGTAGGTCGCGCCCTGAGTGACCAGCATGGTCAGACTGACCACGCCCGCCAACAGACCGAACGGATTCAGCAGCTGGAAGAAGTTGCCGGTGTAGAACAGACGCAGGTACTCGTCCACATGGAACGGCACGCCCTGCAGCAGGTTGCCGAACGCCACGCCGAACACCAACGCAGGCACGAAGGAACCGATGAAGATGCCCCAGTCCCACATGTTGCGCCAGCGGCTGCTCTCGAGCTTGGAACGGTAGTCAAAACCGACCGGGCGGAAGAACAACGCCGCCAGCACCAGGATCATGGCGACGTAGAAGCCCGAGAAGGCCGCTGCGTAGACCATCGGCCAGGCGGCGAACAGCGCGCCGCCGGCGGTGATCAGCCACACCTGGTTACCGTCCCAGTGAGGGGCGATGGAGTTGATCATCACCCGGCGCTCGGTATCGGTTTTACCGATGATGCGCACCAGGATGCCGACGCCCATGTCGAAACCGTCGGTGACGGCGAAGCCGATCAGCAGTACGCCAACCAGCACCCACCAGATAAATCGCAGTACTTCATAGTCAAACATACGTGGACTCCTGTTTAGCGCGCTTCCTGCACGGCGGCAGTCGGTTGTTCAAAGTGGTAGCGGCCGGTTTTCAGGCTGCTTGGACCCAGACGCGCAAACTTGAACATCAGGTACATTTCAGCCACCAGGAACAGGGTGTACAAGCCGCAAATCAGCCCCATCGAGAACAGAATGTCGCCCGCGGTCAGCGAAGAGTTGGCGACTGCGGTCGGCAGCACCTCACCAATCGCCCACGGTTGACGGCCGTATTCCGCCACGAACCAGCCGGCTTCCACCGCGATCCACGGCAGCGGCAGGCCATACAGCGCCGCACGCAACAGCCATTTTTTCTGGCCGATACGACCGCGCACCACGCTCAGGAAGGACAGACCGATAATCAGCAGCATCAGCACGCCACAGGCCACCATGATGCGGAAGGCGAAGTACAGCGGTGCCACGCGTGGAATGGAGTCCTTGGTCGCCTGCTGGATCTGCGCTTCCGTCGCGTCGCTGACGTTCGGGGTATAACGCTTCAGCAGCATGCCGTAGCCCAGGTCTTGCTTGGTTTTGTTGAATTCCGCACGCACCGCAGGATCGGTATTGCCGCCGCGCAGCTCTTCCAGCAGCTGGTAGGCTTTCATGCCGTTGCGGATGCGCACTTCATGTTGCGCCAGCAGATCTTTCAGGCCGGTGACCTGAGTGTCGGTGGAACGCGTGGCGATCAGGCCAAGCGCATACGGGATCTGAATAGAGAAGGAGTTTTCCATCTTGTCCTGATCGGGAATGCCGAACAGGGTGAAGGACGCCGGCGCCGGCTGGGTATCCCACTCCGCTTCGATGGCGGCCAGTTTGGTTTTCTGTACGTCGCCCATTTCGTAACCGGATTCGTCACCCAGCACGATCACCGACAGCACCGCAGCCATGCCGAAGCTGGCGGCGATGGCGAAGGAGCGTTTGGCGAAAGCGATGTCGCGGCCCTTCAGCAGGTAGTAAGCGCTGATGCCCAGCACGAACATGGCGCCGGTGGTGTAGCCTGCAGCCACGGTGTGAACGAATTTCACCTGCGCAACCGGGTTAAGCACCAACTCGGAGAAGCTGACCATCTCCATGCGCATGGTTTCGAAGTTGAAATCCGACGCGATCGGGTTCTGCATCCAGCCGTTGGCGACCAGGATCCACAGCGCGGACAGGTTGGAGCCGAGGGCCACGAACCAGGTTACCGCCATGTGCTGCACCTTGCTCAGACGATCCCAGCCGAAGAAGAACAGGCCGACCAGCGTCGATTCAAGGAAGAACGCCATCAGACCTTCGATAGCCAGTGGGGCCCCGAAGATATCGCCGACGTAATGAGAGAAATATGACCAGTTAGTCCCGAACTGGAACTCCATGGTCAAACCGGTGGCCACACCCAGAGCAAAGTTAATCGCAAATAACTTTCCCCAGAATTTGGTCATGTCTTTATAGATTTGTTTGCCAGACAGGACATATACCGTTTCCATAATTGCCAGCAAGAACGCCATACCGAGCGTTAATGGGACAAATAAGAAATGGTACATCGCCGTTAAAGCAAACTGTAAGCGCGACAGTTCGACAATATCAAACATCTTGACTCCTTGCTCCTCGCAGGAAGACTCCGACACGCGGTTATCGGCACGCTTCTTTCAAAGCCGCCAGTAACGCCCCGCAGTGAATGCCCTTAAACACAACAAATTTGATCCAGCTTCTCCGCTTTCAACCGCACACTCGGCCAATAGCCCGCACGGGCCGTCGACAAGCACGCCACTGAAAACCGACAACGGGTAACAAATGCAACAAGATCAACCATCCATAATCACAACATGGATGATACTCGCCCAATCCCACACAATAAATAGGTTTTTACGTGACGTGGGTTGGACTTTTGGTTACAGGTCAAATCTTAGCCGAAAGAGGTACTTCGGCCTAATTTGATCTGAGACAATTTAAGCCTATCCGCATATTATTTCCATATTCATCAGCACATTTCGCATAATTTTCTTAGGGTCATGTTGCGCAATGGTTTAATTGTTTTTTAATGATATTTTTGTGTTAAATAAATGTAATTCAAAAGAGCCGCCATTGTATTATTACGCACTTATTATGCGACATAATTAACCTTTTATTTCCAATAAGCCGTGACAGTGATAGCAGTCACAAAACAACAAATCTCTCTCCAATATTAGTCTATTTCTCGCAATGGGATCGTAAAGGTTGCGATTTTGTAGCAAAATGACCAATTATGTTAAAATTGCATTGAGTGACAATAACTTATGAAAAAAATCATCTTTGCCTCTGTCTTGGGACTCTCGGGAAACGCCATGGCCGCCGAAACGGTAAATATCACCCTGTTGGGCACCTCCGATCTGCACGGCACTTTCGTGCCCTGGGACTACGCCAGCGACACGGAAAACCTGGCGGGCAGCCTGAGCCAGATAGCCACCCAGGTCAAAAAGGTGCGCGCCGAACAGCCCAACCTGATTCTGGTGGACGCCGGCGACACCATCCAAGGCAACTTCGTCGAAACCTTCAAACAGGAGGCCGTCAGCCCGATGATGCTGGGCCTCAACGCGCTTGACTACGACGTCTGGGTGATGGGCAACCACGAATTCGACTTCGGTCTGCCTGTGCTGGCCACGCCGCTCAAACAGTTCAAGGGGGCGGCGCTCGCAGGCAATATCGTCTGGGACAGCGGCAAACCCTACCTGCCCGCTTACACCATCGTTGAACGCCAGGGCGTGAAGATCGGCATTATCGGCATGGACACGCCGATGACTGCGGAATTCGCCAAGGGCACTGATCGCATCAAAGGGCTGAACTTCACCGATCCGGTACAGGCGGTGAAACAGGTCATCAGGCAGATCGACGGCCAGGTCGACGCGATCGTGCTGGTCGCGCATATGGGCATCGACAACGAGAACCAGCGCCCCGGCACCGGCGTGGCGGACATCGCCAACGCCAACCCGGAGCTGGCGGCGATCGTCGCCGGTCACATGCATGTGAAGATCGACAAAGCGGTGGTGAACGGCGTCATCATCACGGAGCCGGATAAGTACGGTCGCGCGCTGTCACGCATTGACCTGCAATTTGAACGCCGCGATGGCAAATTCACGCTGATCGACAAAAACAGCTACACCTATTCCATCAAGGGGCTGGCGCCAGACAGCGCCATGCAGGCTCTCTACCAGCCGTATCATGACATTTTGCGCGCCAACGCCAACCGAGTCGTGGCGAAACTGAGCGGCAGCGATCTGGTGCCTGCCGACGAGTTTCGCGGCATTCCTCAGGTACACGTTCAGGATACCGGCATCAGTGAGTTATTCCAGCAGGCCGCCCGTCACTATGCACCGCTGGCGCAGGTGATCGCCCTGCAGATCGACAACGATCGCGCCAAACTGGATGTCGGCGACATCAAGGCCAAGGATATCGCCTTTAACTACCAATACGCCGGCGGCGAGATCACCGTTTATCAGCTCAACGGCAAAGCGCTTAAACGCTACATGGAGTGGTCTGCCGATTATTTCAACCAGCTGCAGCCGGGCGACGTCACCTACAGCTTTAACCCGGCACGGCGCTCGTCCAAATATTCCACCAACGATTTCTTCGACGGCGTCACTTACACCATCGATCTGCGTCAACCGGCCGGTTCACGCATCGTCAGTCTGCACCTGGCAGACGGCACGCCGGTCACCGACGACATGCCGATCCGCCTGGGCATGAACAGTTACCGTATGGGCCACCTGACGCAGAAGGGTGGCGCGCTGGAGGGGCAATCCTTCCCGGTGCTGTTCGACAGCAAAGCGCAATACGGTGAAGAAGAAGGCACCATTCGCAACCTGACTCTGCGCTACCTGACGGAAGTGAAACACGGCCAGTATCAGAGCGTGCCGCCGCAGCGCTGGAAGCTGGTCGGCATGGCGGGATACGAACCGCAGCGAGCGATAGTCAAACGGCTGCTCAATGATGGCGTCATCCAGGTGCCGACCACCGACGACGGGCGCTACACCAACGTCGCCTCGATCAACGTCAAAGACGCGCTGTTCAACAATGCCGACGATTACCGCACCGCCCTCACCTCGTTGGAGCAACAGCGGCAAACCGCCACGGATCCGGTGCGGCAGCGCCGCCTGCAGGATCGGATCGCGTTGATCAAGGCGCTTAACGACTTCTGATCTTCACCCATAAAAAAGGCCACCCAATGGGTGGCCAAACATGTCGAGATAGTGTTATTTCGTACTCAATGCTTAGCGCTTCAGCACCGCTTTTACCGCGTCGCCGATGTCCGCCAGGCTGCGAACGGTTTTCACGCCCGCCGCTTCCAGCGCAGCAAACTTCTCGTCCGCGGTGCCTTTTCCGCCTGCGATGATGGCGCCCGCGTGGCCCATGCGTTTGCCTTTCGGCGCGGTCACGCCGGCGATGTAACCCACGACCGGTTTGGTGACGTGTTCTTTGATGTAAGCTGCCGCTTCTTCTTCAGCGCTGCCGCCGATCTCACCGATCATCACGATCGCTTCGGTCTGCGGATCCTGCTGGAACATCTTCAGGATATCGATGAAGTTGGAGCCCGGGATCGGGTCGCCGCCGATGCCCACGCAGGTGGACTGGCCCAGACCGGCATCGGTGGTTTGTTTCACCGCTTCATAGGTCAGGGTACCGGAGCGGGACACGATACCCACTTTGCCCGGCAGGTGGATGTGGCCAGGCATGATACCGATTTTGCACTCGCCCGGGGTGATCACGCCTGGGCAGTTCGGCCCGATCATGCGCACGCCGGCTTCGTCCAGTTTCACTTTCACGGTCAGCATGTCCAGAGTCGGGATGCCTTCGGTGATGGTGATGATCAGTTTGATGCCGGCATCGATCGCTTCCAGGATGGAGTCTTTGCAGAACGGCGCTGGAACGTAGATGACAGAGGCCGTCGCGCCGGTCGCTTCAACCGCTTCACGCACGGTGTTGAACACCGGCAGACCCAGGTGCTGAGTGCCGCCTTTGCCCGGGGTGACGCCGCCAACCATTTTGGTGCCGTAAGCGATGGCTTGTTCGGAGTGGAAAGTCCCCTGGCTACCGGTGAAGCCCTGGCAAATTACTTTGGTGTTTTTATCGATTAAGATGGACATTATTTACCCTCCACTGCTGCAACAACTTGCTGAGCCGCATCAGTCAGGCTGGTCGCAGCAATGATATTCAGGCCGCTGTCCGCCAGTTTCTTGGCGCCCAGTTCGGCATTGTTCCCTTCCAGGCGCACCACGACCGGGACGTTAACGCCCACTTCAGCCACTGCGCCGATGATGCCGTCGGCGATCAGATCGCAACGTACGATACCACCGAAGATGTTAACCAGAACCGCTTTCACCTTGTCGTCGGACAGGATGATTTTGAACGCTTCGGTCACGCGCTCTTTGGTCGCGCCGCCGCCAACGTCCAGGAAGTTGGCCGGTTCGCCGCCGTGCAGTTTAACGATGTCCATGGTGCCCATCGCCAGACCGGCGCCGTTCACCATGCAGCCGATGTTGCCGTCGAGGGCAACGTAGTTCAGCTCCCACTGAGCCGCGCGGGATTCACGCTCGTCTTCCTGCGAAGGGTCACGCATTTCACGCAGTTCAGGCTGACGGAACAGGGCGTTGCCGTCGGCGCCCAGTTTGCCGTCCAGGCACACCAGATCGCCCTGCTTGGTGATCACCAGCGGGTTGATCTCAACCATCGCCAGGTCACGCTCCAGGAACAGCGTCGCCAGACCCATGAAGATCTTGGCGAACTGGCTGACTTGCTTGCCGGTCAGGCCCAGTTTGAAGGCCAGCTCACGGCCCTGATAAGGCTGTGGACCCGCCAGCGGATCGATGGTCATTTTGTGGATCAGTTCCGGGGTTTCTTCCGCCACTTTTTCGATTTCCACGCCGCCTTCGGTAGACGCCATGAATACGATGCGGCGGGTCGCGCGGTCTACAACGGCGCCCAGATACAGCTCTTTATCGATGTCGGTCGCCGCTTCTACCAGGATCTGGTTAACCGGCTGGCCCAGCGCGTCAGTCTGGTAAGTCACCAGACGTTTGCCCAACCAGGCTTCCGCGAAGGCACGGATATCTTCTTTGCTGTTGACGACTTTAACGCCGCCCGCTTTACCGCGGCCGCCAGCATGAACCTGACATTTCACCACCCACGGGCCGGAGCCGATTTTGGATGCGGCTTCTTCTGCTTCACGCGGAGTGGTACAGGCGTAACCGGTTGGTGCCGGCATGCCATACCGAGCAAACAGCTGTTTTGCCTGATATTCGTGTAAATTCATGATGTTCTATCCATTCAGTTCTGAAGGTTTTTAGCCGGACCATTATTACGCGGTAAACCGCATGGTTTTCCGGCCACATAGCACAGAGTGCGGGCGCGGCATGCCGCGCCCGGCAAGGGTTACTAGACGTCCAGCAGCAGACGAGCCGGATCTTCCAGCATCTCTTTGACCGTCACCAGATAACCGACGGATTCTTTACCGTCGATCAGGCGGTGGTCATAAGACAGCGCCAGATACATCATCGGCTGGATCACCACCTGACCATTGACCGCCATTGGGCGATCTTTGATGGCGTGCATGCCCAGGATGGCGCTCTGCGGCGGGTTGATGATCGGGGTGGACATCAGGGAGCCGAATACGCCGCCGTTGGTAATAGTGAAGTTACCGCCGGTCAGCTCTTCCACGGTCAGTTTGCCGTCGCGGCCCTTAACGGCCAGCTCTTTGATTTTCTTCTCGATGTCAGCCATGCTCATGGCGTCCACATCGCGCAGTACCGGCGTCACCAGGCCGCGCGGGGTAGAAACCGCGATGCTGATGTCGAAGTAGTTGTGGTAAACCACGTCGGAACCGTCGATCGACGCGTTCACTTCCGGGAAACGCTTCAGCGCTTCAACCACCGCCTTGATGTAGAAGGACATGAAGCCCAGACGCACGCCGTGGCGTTTCTCGAAGGCTTCGCCGTACTGCTTGCGCAGGTCCATGATCGGCTGCATGTTGATTTCGTTGAAGGTAGTCAGCATCGCGGTGCTGTTTTTCGCTTCCAGCAGACGCTCGGCTACGCGTTTGCGCAGGCGGGTCATCGGCACGCGTTTTTCGCTGCGGCCGGCCAGAGCTGGCTGCGGCGCGGCTTCAGCGGCGGCTGGTTTGGCAGCAGCGCCGCCTTTGGCCAGGTGCGCTTCCACGTCTTCACGCGTAATGCGGCCACCCACGCCGGTGCCTTTGATGGCGCCGGCATCGAGATCGTGTTCAGCAATCAGGCGGCGAATCGCCGGGCTGAGCGCGTCATTGCTTTCTTCTTCCAGGCTCGCGGTCGCGCGCTGCGCAGGCGTGGCTTCTTTCTCCTGGCTCTTCTCAGCGGTCGGCTTGCCGGAGCTGTCGCCTGGGCGGATGCGGCCGAGCAGCTGGCGAGACAGCACGGTCGCGCCCTCTTCTTCCACGATAGCATCGAGAATACCCGCTTCACTGGCCGGCACTTCCAACACCACTTTGTCGGTTTCAATTTCAACCAGGACTTCGTCACGCTGAACGCTGTCGCCCGGTTTCTTGTGCCAGGTGGCTACGGTCGCATCGGCAACCGATTCAGGAAGGTCAGGAACCAGAATATCTACGCTACTCATTTAGCTTTCCCTTAAGTTTTTTATCATCTGCTTGCCGGCCCCTCGGCCGGCAAGCGAGCGAACATTAGTCAATATTCAGCGCATCATTCACCAGAGCCTGCTGCTGCTTCTGGTGTACGGACATATAACCCACCGCCGGAGAGGCGGAGGCCGGACGTCCTGCGTAACGTAAAGAAGCCCCGAACGGCACCACTTCACGGAAGTTGTGTTGGCTGCAGTACCAGGCGCCCTGGTTCAGCGGCTCTTCCTGACACCAGACGAAGTCATGCACGTGCGAGTATTGCTCCAGCACGGCCTGAACGGCCTGATGCGGGAACGGATACAGCTGCTCGATGCGCACGATGGCCACGTCTTTCTGCTCGTTCTTGCGACGCTGTTCCAGCAGGTCGTAGTAAACCTTACCGGAGCACAGCACGACGCGCTTGACCGCTTTCGGATCCAAATCGTCGATCTCGCCGATCGCCGGCAGGAAGGTGCCGTTGGCCAACTCGTCCAGCGAAGAGACCGCCAGCGGGTGACGCAGCAACGACTTCGGCGACATCACCACCAGCGGACGGCGCATACCGCGCAGCGCCTGACGACGCAGCATATGGTAAACCTGCGCCGGCGTGGACGGGACACACACCTGCATGTTCTGCTCAGCGCACAGCTGCAGATAACGTTCCAGACGCGCGGAGGAGTGCTCAGGGCCCTGGCCTTCATAACCGTGCGGCAGCAGCATCACCAGGCCGCACATACGGCCCCATTTTTGCTCGCCGGAGCTGATGAACTGGTCGATAACAACCTGCGCGCCGTTGGCGAAGTCACCGAACTGCGCTTCCCAGATGGTCAGCGTGCGCGGTTCCGCCGTGGCGTAGCCGTATTCGAACGCCAGCACCGCCTCTTCAGACAGCACGGAGTCCCAGACCTTGAATTCGCCCTGGCCGCTGTGGATATTCGCCAGCGGAACATAGACCGAACCGTTTTTCTGGTTGTGCACCACCGCGTGACGGTGGAAGAAGGTGCCGCGGCCGGCGTCTTCGCCGGAGATGCGGATGGGAATGCCTTCATCCGCCATGGTGGCGTAGGCCAGCGTTTCGGCGGCGCCCCAGTCGAACGGCTTGTTGCCTGCGGCCATCTCGGCGCGGTCAGCGTAGATTTTCGCCACGCGCGACTGCATTTCGATCGCTTCCGGCACGGTGCTGATGCGGCGGCCCAGTTCCTGCAGACGCTTCATCTCAACCTTGCTCGGGTACTCTTCGTCCCACTCGTGGTTCAGGTACGGTGACCAGGTGAAGGAGTGCAGGTTCATCGGACGCCACTCTTCAACCACGCAATCGCCGCGGTCGAGCGCGTCGCGGTACAGGTTGACCATTTCCGTGGCATCTTCCAGGCTGGCCACTTTCTGCTCGGTCAGAACGTCAGCGTAGATTTTGCGCGGCGTAGGGTGTTTCTTGATCTTCTGATACATCACCGGCTGGGTGGCGCTCGGCTCATCGGCCTCGTTGTGCCCATGGCGACGGTAGCAGACCAGATCGATCATCACGTCACGCTTAAAGGTGTTACGGAAATCCAACGCCAGGCGAGTGACGAAGGCCACGGCTTCCGGATCGTCCGCGTTAACGTGGAAGATCGGCGCCTGAACCATTTTGGCGATGTCGGTGCAATATTCGGTAGAGCGCGCATCCAGCGGGTTGGAGGTGGTGAAGCCAACCTGGTTGTTGATAACGATGCGCACGGTGCCGCCCACTTCGTAGCCGCGAGCCTGAGACATGTTCAGGGTTTCCTGCACCACGCCCTGGCCGGTAATGGCGGCGTCGCCGTGGATGGTGATCGGCAGCACCATGTTGCTGCGCGCTTCGTCCAGACGATCGCGACGGGCGCGAACCGACCCCATGACCACCGGGCTGACGATCTCCAGGTGCGACGGGTTGAACGCCAGCGCCAGGTGAACCATGCCGCCTTCGGTTTCCACGTCGGAGGAGAAGCCCTGGTGATATTTCACGTCACCGGTGCCGAGGTGTTCTTTATGCTTGCCGGCGAATTCGTCGAACAGATCGGCCGGCTTTTTGCCCAGCACGTTGATCAGCACGTTCAGACGGCCGCGGTGGGCCATGCCCAACACCACTTCGCGCGTGCCGTTCTTACCGGCGTGGCGCACCATCTCTTTGAGCATCGGCACCAACGCGTCGCCACCTTCCAGCGAGAAGCGTTTGGCACCCGGGAATTTGGCGCCCAGGTAACGTTCCAGGCCTTCCGCCGCGGTCAGCTCGTTCAGGAAACGGCGTTTTTCGTCGGCGGTAAAGCTGGCGCGCCCCACCACCGACTCGATGCGCTGCTGGATCCAGCGTTTCTCTTCGGTGTTGGTGATGTGCATGTACTCAGCGCCGATCGAACCGCAGTAGGTCTGCTTCAGCGCGGCGTACAGATCGCCCAGCTTCATGGTTTCTTTGCCGATGGCGAAAGAGCCCACGTTGAAAGTTTCCTGGAAATCGGCTTCGGTCAGGTTGTGATATGCGGGATCAAGGTCAGGAACTTGCTCGCGCTGCCACAGGCCGAGCGGATCGAGGTTGGCATGCTGATGCCCGCGGAAGCGGAAGGCGTTGATCAGCTGCAGTACCTTGACCTGTTTGGCGTCGGTTTCCGGATCGGTGATGGTGGTGTTGTAGCGCGCGGAGTCTTTCGCCAGGCGGCGGAAGTAATCGCGCGTTTGAGAGTGAAGCTGATCGGGTTTGACACCCGCGGTTGGTAGCTGTTGAAAAATGGAACGCCAGCTATCTTCAACGGAACCCGGATCGGTTAAGAAGTCTTCATAGAGCTGCTCTATGTAAGACTGGTTCGCGCCCGCCAGATAGGAGGAATCCAGCCAGGCCTTCATTGCGCCGTTCTGCATCATGATCCCTTAAGCTTTGAAGCTTTAGTTTTCGCCGTGGTTAACATAATTACCGTGATGAATACGGTTTGCCGTAAAACGGTTCACTCGACGTACTTGCGGCCATGTCGGCCCGATACGTTCTGTTATGGACCTTGCGGTCCCTTACAAGGAACCTCTAAAAACCGGCGGAAGAACCAGGCTGCATAGCGCCGCAGCCGCGGGTCAGTTTTTAGAGGTTCCCTCCCCTATGGGATGTGCGCCGGAAAAGAGCCCGGCGCAGCATCTCATTCCGTTTATGCGCCGCGTTGCAGCAGCATGGACTTGATATGCCCGATCGCACGCGTCGGGTTCAAGCCTTTAGGACATACACTGACACAATTCATAATGCTATGGCAGCGGAAAACACTAAAAGCGTCGTCCAGATCATCTAAACGTTCTTGCGTTTCCGTGTCACGGCTGTCGATCAGGAAGCGATACGCCGCCAACAGACCGGCAGGCCCGATGAACTTGTCCGGGTTCCACCAGAACGATGGGCAAGAAGTCGAGCAGCAGGCGCACAGGATGCACTCGTACAGACCGTCCAGCTTGGCGCGCTGCTCCGGCGACTGCAGGTGCTCGCGCGCCGGCGGGTTCTTGCCGTCGTTCAGCAGGTAAGGCTTGATCTTTTCATACTGGGTGTAGAACTGACCCATATCCACCACCAGATCGCGCACCACCGGCAGGCCCGGCAGCGGACGGATCACGATCTTGCCGTTGCCTTTGCGCAGCGACGAAACCGGGGTGATGCACGCCAGGCCGTTTTTACCGTTCATGTTCAGGCCGTCGGAACCGCACACGCCTTCGCGGCATGAGCGACGGAACGACAGGGTCGGGTCTTTTTCTTTCAGCTGGATCAACGCATCCAGCAGCATCATGTCACGGCCTTCTTCCGCTTCCAGGGTGTAGTCCTGCATGTGCGGCGCGTCGTCGACATCCGGATTGTAGCGATAAATGGAAAATTCGAGTTTCATCTGTCGATCTCCGCAATTAGTAAGAACGCACTTTCGGCGGGAATGCCGGGCGCAGCTTCGGTTGCATGTTCACTTCACGACGCGTCATGCTTTCCGATTGCGGCAGATACAGCGAATGGCACAGCCAGTTGGCGTCATCGCGTTCCGGGTAGTCGAAGCGGCTGTGCGCGCCACGGCTCTCGGTACGGAAGTTGGCCGACACGGCGGTGGAATACGCGGTCTCCATCAGGTTATCCAACTCCAGGCACTCGATGCGCTGGGTGTTGAACTCGCTGGAGGTATCGTCCAGGCGTGCGTTCTTCAGACGTTCACGGATCACTTTCAGTTCTTCCAGGCCCTTGGCCATCGCATCGCCTTCGCGGAATACCGAGAAGTTGTGCTGCATGCAAGACTGCAGCGCTTTGCGAATTTCGACCGGATCTTCGCCGGAACGGGTGTTGTTCCAGCGGTTCAGACGATCAAGCGAGGCTTCCACGTCGGAGTCGCTGGCGTCACGGCTCACGCCCTGCTCTTCCAACGATTCCTGCAGGTGCATGCCGGCGGAACGGCCGAACACCACCAGGTCCAGCAGCGAGTTGCCGCCCAGACGGTTGGCGCCGTGCACCGATACGCAGGCGATTTCGCCCACGGCGAACAGCCCCGGGATCACCACGTCTTCGCCTTTCTCGTTCACGGTCAGCGCCTGACCGGTCACCTTGGTCGGAATGCCGCCCATCATATAGTGACAGGTTGGGATAACCGGGATCGGCTCTTTCACCGGATCGACGTGCGCGAAGGTGCGGGACAGCTCCAGAATGCCCGGCAGACGGGATTCCAGCACCTCTTTGCCCAGGTGATCCAGCTTCAGCTTGGCGTGCGGGCCCCAAGGACCGTCGCAGCCGCGGCCTTCGCGGATTTCGATCATGATCGAACGGGCAACCACGTCGCGGCCCGCCAGATCTTTGGCGTTCGGTGCATAACGCTCCATGAAGCGCTCGCCGTGTTTGTTCAACAGGTAACCGCCTTCGCCGCGGCAGCCTTCGGTCACCAGCACGCCCGCGCCGGCGATGCCGGTCGGGTGGAACTGCCACATTTCCATGTCCTGCACCGGCACGCCGGCGCGCAGCGCCATGCCGACACCGTCGCCGGTGTTGATGTGGGCGTTGGTGGTGGACTGGTAAATGCGGCCTGCGCCGCCGGTCGCCAGCACGGTGGCCTTGGCTTTGAAGTAAACCACTTCACCGGTTTCGATGCAGATAGCCGTGGTGCCGACCACCGCGCCGTCCTGGTTTTTCACCAGATCGAGCGCATACCACTCAGAGAAAATGGTGGTGTGGTTTTTCAGGTTCTGTTGGTACAGGGTGTGCAGCAGCGCGTGGCCGGTACGGTCGGCTGCGGCGGCGGTACGCGCCGCCTGCTCGCCGCCGAAGTTCAGCGACTGGCCGCCGAACGGGCGCTGATAGATGCGGCCGTCGTCCAGGCGAGAGAACGGCAGGCCCATGTGTTCCAGTTCCAGAATCGCTTCCGGGCCGGTTTTACACATATATTCGATGGCGTCCTGGTCACCGATATAGTCGGAACCTTTCACCGTGTCGTACATATGCCATTCCCAGTTGTCCTCGTGGCTGTTGCCCAGCGCGACGGTGATGCCGCCCTGGGCGGACACGGTATGGGAACGGGTCGGGAAAACTTTGGACAGCAGGGCACAGGTCGAGCCCGCTTGGGAAATTTGCAGCGCGGCACGCATGCCCGCACCGCCGGCGCCGATTACGACGGCATCAAACTCTCTGACTGGCAGTTTCATTTAAGCACCCCACACTACGATTGTTCCGTACAGTAAATAGACCAGCAACGCGACCACGACAGCCAGCTGCAACACCAGGCGAACCGCCAGCGGCTTGACGTAGTCCGTCAGCACCTGCCACAGCCCGATCCAGGCGTGAACCAGAATCGACAGCAAGGTCAGCAGAGTGAACACTTTCGTAATGGAAGTGGCGAAGAAACCGCGCCAGATGTCATAAGTGAGTTCCGGAGCCGTGACGAAAAAGCCCAGGATATACAGGACGTACAGGGTGATGATGATAGCGGAAGCACGCAGCAGCAACCAATCGTGCACGCCGTTGCGCCCTAATGCAGAAACGTTGTTTACCATACGAGGACTCCAGCCAGAACTGACAGCACGACGGTCAGACCGATCGCCACCTGGGCGGAACGGGTGCCGGCGGCCAAACTCTCTTCGATGTAGCCAAAATCCATTAACAAGTGACGGATGCCACCGCAAATGTGATAGGCCAGCGCCGTGAGGATGCCCCAGAATATGAATTTGACGATGAAGCTATTCATGATGGCGGCCGCCTGCAGGAACCCCTCTTGGGAAGAGAGTGACAGGCCCAGCAGCCAGAGGAGGATACCCACGGCAACGAAGGTAATTACGCCAGAGACTCGGTGTAAGATAGACGCTATCGCAGTTACGGGGAACCGGATCGTTTGCAGATCCAAGTTGACAGGTCGTTGTTTTTTCACGTATTTGCCCACACAGCTCTTATTATTTTCCTTCCTCCGGGCCTGGGCGGGGATCAGACAGCGTTAAGAGCCTAAAACCCTTACACGTCACGCGCTCAAACATCAACATCCTCTGTGCTCAAACGGCGCGCATTTATAACGCTGGGTGCTCCTACTTCAGGGTAATCCGGAGACCTGGCGGCAGTATAGGAGGATCACATTCTGATTACAATTCTCATACAACCGCTTTGATAACATTTCCCCCGAACAGTGATTCAGATCACGGATTTCACAATTAGTGCAAAATTAATTATCTGATTTGACAAGAGATCAACATTTCCATTACATATAGGGGCACAAACGGTCCTATGATGCGCTATGGGTCAGCAGATACACTTCCTCCCGGGTTCGAGTTATGCAACAGTGTATTTGGCGAACCTATCCCAATAGCCGTTGTTTCCCGCTCGAGTTTGCCGGCGTCAAAAGCAAATAAAGCACGTAAAAACAGATTATTGGGATAGGTTCACATCTCTTCGAACAGCTCATAGGTAAGATTAACAGACTATAACGAATTACTCTGAATCGTTAACAACTGGTCACCCGTCTCGTTCGCCTGGTCAGCACTCTGTACCCTACCCGCGCACAGTTGCGCAGTCGCTCACAGAGTTAGCGTCCGCACCATTTTTTTGCGGGCAACCTGCAGAGATTTAAGGTATTTCAGTTGTTAGTGGTTTTTAAAATAAGGCGCTAAGGAGACAGTAAATGACTGATAAGAAAGCGACGCTAACCATTAACGACAGCGAAGCTCCGATCGAACTGGGCGTATTGACACCGACACTGGGCCCTGATGTCCTCGATGTCCGCGCTCTGGGTTCCAAAGGTTATTTCACATTTGATCCCGGCTTTACCTCCACCGCTTCTTGCGAATCCAAGATTACCTTCATCGACGGCGACAAAGGCGTGCTGCTGCACCGCGGCTTCCCTATCGAACAGCTGGCGAAAGAATCTTCCTACCTGGAAGTGTGCTACATCCTGCTGTACGGCGAGACCCCAACGCCGGAAGAGTTCGAGACCTTCAAAACCACCGTAACCCGCCACACCATGATCCACGACCAGATCACCCATCTGTTCCGTGGCTTCCGTCGCGACTCGCACCCGATGGCGGTGCTGTGCGGCGTGACCGGCGCGCTGGCGGCGTTCTACCACGATGCGCTGGACGTTAACAACGAGCGTCACCGTGAAATCACCGCGTTCCGTCTGCTGTCCAAAATGCCGACCGTGGCCGCGATGTGCTACAAATACTCCCTGGGCCAGCCGTTCGTTTATCCGCGCAACGATCTGTCCTATGCCGGCAACTTCCTGCACATGATGTTCGCCACCCCGTGCGAAGAGTACGTGGTGAACCCGGTATTGGAACGCGCCATGGATCGCATCCTGATCCTGCACGCCGACCATGAGCAGAACGCCTCTACCTCGACCGTGCGCACCGCCGGCTCTTCCGGCGCCAACCCGTTCGCCTGCATCGCGGCCGGCATCGCCTCCCTGTGGGGGCCGGCGCACGGCGGCGCCAACGAAGCGGCGCTGAAAATGCTGGAAGAGATCAAGACCGTCGATCACATTCCGGAATTCATCAAGCGCGCCAAGGACAAGAACGACTCCTTCCGCCTGATGGGCTTCGGCCACCGCGTGTACAAGAACTACGATCCGCGCGCCACCGTGATGCGCGAGACCTGTCACGAAGTGCTGAAAGAGCTGAACAAGAAGGACGACAACCTGCTGCAGGTGGCGATGGAGCTGGAGCACATCGCGCTGAACGACCCGTACTTCATCGAGAAGAAACTGTACCCGAACGTCGACTTCTACTCCGGCATCATCCTGAAGGCGATGGGCATTCCTTCTTCCATGTTCACCGTGATCTTCGCCATCGCGCGCACCATCGGCTGGATCGCGCACTGGAACGAAATGCACGACGAAGGCATCAAAATTGCCCGTCCGCGTCAGCTGTACACCGGCTATGCCGAGCGTGATTTCAAATCCCAGCTGAAAACCAAGTAAGCCGCTTCCCCGGCTGAAACCGCACAGCGCCGCCCCTTCGGGCGGCGTTTTTTTTTGCTTATTTCTGGCAGCCCGGGCACCAATAAAACGGCCGCGACGACAGGTCGGTGCGCACAATCATCGCGCCGCAGCGCTCACAGGGCTCGCCGCTGCGATGAAACACCTTGAAGCGAAACAGCGCGCCGTGATGGCGGTTCTCATCCGCCTGCCCGCGCGTCTGATAGGAAAGACGCGGCACCGCCAGCAGCGCCTCCGCCAGACGCCAAAGCGCTTCCGGCGCCAGATCCTGCGGTTTGTGCTGCGGCGCCAGTTCGGCCTGCCACAGAATTTCGGCGCGCAGATAATTGCCCAATCCGGCGAGAAACGCTTGGTCGAGCAGCATGCCGCCCAGCTGCCTGCGGCGAAAACGCGGCGTCAGCAAACGCGCCTGCACCTCATCCACCGTCAACGACATGTCCAGCACGTCGGGGCCGATGCGTTGCAGGAACGGGTGCTGTTCTATCTCCTCGCGCGGCCCGACGGTGATGTCGGAAGCGCTGTAGAGCAATATTGCGCTGCGAGCGGTTTCCAGCCGCACCCGCAGATCGCGCTTGGTCTCCGGCGTCTCTCCCGCCGCCGCCACTTTCCATACGCCGTACAGCTGGTTATGGCTGTACATCGTCAGCCCATTGGAAAAGTGGGTCAACAGCGCCTTGCCGCGCGGCTCGATGGCGACGATGCGCTCGCCGAGCAAACGCTGGCGGTAGTGCTTCAACTGGGGAAAAGCGAAATCGACGGCGGTCAGCGGCTGATCGATCACCGCCGCCGCCAGTTTGTCCGCCGCCCGGCGGATCTCCGGTCCTTCCGGCATAGACCACTCCTTGCATAGACCCGGCGCAGCCCGATGCGCCGGGGATTATCAGGCTTAATGCGTTGCACCGCCCACCACTTTCAGATCGTGTTCCACCTGCAAAGCGATGGAAACGGCCAGCTCCAATGCAAACAGCACCGTCGAAGCCGCCATGCTCGGCGCGCCGGGGTGCGCCGCCGCCTGCTCAGGCAGATACGGGATATGGATAAAACCGCCCTTCACCTCGCGCTGGCCGCTCAAACGGTGCAGCAGCCCATACATCACATGGTTGCACACGTAGGTGCCGGCAGTCTGCGAAACGGCGGCCGGAATGCCGGCCTCGCGCATCGAACTCACCATCGCTTTGATCGGCAAGGTGCTGAAATAGGCCGCCGGACCGCCGGCGACGATCGGCTCATCCACCGGCTGCTGCCCCTGATTGTCGGGAATACGCGCATCGTCGACGTTGATCGCCACCCGTTCAATCGTGATATCGGTGCGGCCGCCGGCCTGGCCGATAGCCAGCACCATCACCGGCTGCACCTCGTCGATCGCCGCATTGAGCGCCTCCAGCGCGGCGCCGAACACGCACGGCAACTGGCGCGCCACGATACGCGTGCCCACCAGTTCCATATCGTTGAGCTGCTTCACCACTTCCCAGGAGGGATTGAGGCGCTCGCCGCCAAACGGCTCGAAGCCGGTAATCAATACTTTTTGCATCCTTACTCCTACAGGAACATCAGGAAATACAGCAGGAACACGTTAACCAACAGCAGCAGCGCGCCGGTCGGCACCTGCGCCTTGATCACCGCATTCTTGTCCGGCAACTCCAGCAGCGCCGCCGGCACAATGTTGAAGTTCGCCGCCATCGGCGTCATCAGGGTGCCGCAATAGCCGGAGAACATGCCGATCGCCGCCATCACCGCCGGGTTGCCGCCGTGCTGCAACACCAGGATCGGAATGCCGATGCCGGCGGTAACGATCGGGAAAGCGGCGAAGGCGTTGCCCATCACCATGGTCAGCACCGCCATACCGATAGCGTAGACCGCCACGGCGATAAAACGGTTATCGACCGCCAGATATTCCTGGGTCAAATGCGAGATCGCAGTGCCAACGCCGGCGACGGTAAACAGCAGCCCCAGCGTGGCGAGGATCTGCGGCAGAATGAACGCCCAGCCGATCGAATCCAGCAGGCGCCGCGCTTCCTGTATCGGCTGCAGCGCCTTCTCATGGGTCATTTTCACCGCGATCGCCAACCCGATCAGACAACCGACGGTCATCGAGAACAGGGTGATCAGGGTCGCGTGGTTACCGCTGCCGAATACCGCGTTTTGCAACGCCGGCACGTTGTTGAACAGCAGCACGCCGACCACCGTCACCACCGGGATCGCCAGCGCGGGAATGAACAGCTTGTTGCCCAGGCGCTTGGCGCTCGCCTCGCGCTCCTGCGGCGTTCGCTGATGATAGCTGCCGAGGCGCACGCCGCCGAAGCCGGCGATCAGGGCCATCACCACCACCACCACGCCAACGATGATGTGCAGCATGCGTTTCTCGTTGCTGCCTTCGCCGAGCACATCGCCCAGCAGGCGATAAGTCCAGTCGCCGACCAGGAATACCAGGCCGTACAGCCCCCAAAACAGCCCGGTGGTGATGCGGCGCGGGTTGGCGCGATCGCGCAAGGACATCACCGCCACAATCAGCAGCACCGCGCCGGCCAGCCAGTAGAGATATTGTTGCTGGAAGTTCATCGTGCTTCCCCCTTCGCCTGCAGCGCCGCCTGATTCAGCTGCGCCAGCTCGGCGCTCAGCTGTTTATCCATCCGATACAGCCGGAAAGCGTGGATCAGGAAAGCGAAAATGGCGGTCGGAATGCCCCACAGCGCGATATGCAATGGCTCGGTCTGAATGCCGCCGGACTCCAGCATAAAGTTATGCATGAAGATGATCGCGCCGAAGGCCACGAAGATATCCTCGCCGAAGAACAGCCCGACGTTGTCGGTGGCGGCCGACATGGCGCGCAGACGGTGGCGGGTGCGCTCCGGCAACTCGCCGTAGCGGTTTTCCGTCGCCCCTTCCGCCATCGGCGCCAGCAGCGGCCGCACCATCTGCGGATGCCCGCCCAGGCTGGTCAGCCCCATCGCCGCGGTGATCTCGCGCACGAACAGGTACACGATCAGCAAACGGCCGGCGGTGGCGCTTTTGATCCTGGCGATCCACGCCTGCGCCCGCTCTTTCAGCCCGTGACGTTCCAGCAGGCCGATCACCGCCAGCGGCAGCAGCAGGATCAGCGGCAGGTTTCGGGTATTGAGAAAGCCCTCGCCGAGCTTTTCCAGAATGACGTCCAGCGGCATCAGCGCCGCCAGACCGGTGATGATGCCGGCGGCGATCACCACCAGCACCGGATTGAAACGCAATACAAACCCGACCACTATCGCGGCGATGCCGATCAGTGGCCAGAGATTCAGGGCCTGTTCCATAGTCTTCCCTCGATATTTTCTAATAATTTTTTTGTTTGTGATGTTGTGTCTTGCTTTACTGCTCTGCGCTGACGCGGATGCCCTGTTGAACAAAACTGTCCCGCAGCTTGCGCGCATACGCCAGCGCATGCTCGCCGTCCCCGTGCAGGCAGACGGTCTCCGCCTGTACGGCGGTCCAAACGCCATCGACGCTGCGCACCCGGTGATGGCGCACCATCTCCAGGGTTTGCGCCAGCGCTTGTTCGTCATCCTCGATCAATGCCCCCGGCAAACCGCGCGGCACCAGCGTGCCGTCGGCCTGATAACCGCGATCGGCGAACACCTCCTGCCGGGTGGTCAGACCGAGCCGTTGCCCGGCGCGGATCAGCTCGCTGCCGGCCAGCCCCACCAGCCGCAGCGCCGGATCGACCGCCTGCACCGCCCGGGCGATGGCTTCCGCCAGCGCCGGCTCAACCGCCGCCTGGTTGTACAGCATGCCGTGCGGCTTAACGTGCACCATCACCCCGCCCTCGGCGCGGGCGATGGCCGCCAGCGCCCCGAGCTGATACACCACCTGCGCGTACACCGTTTCCGGCGGCAGCTGCATGCGAGTGCGACCGAAATTCTCCCGATCGGGAAAACTCGGGTGGGCGCCGATCGCCACGCCGTACTGCAATGCCCAGCGCACCGACTGACGCATGGTCTGCGCATCGCCGGCGTGGAAGCCGCAGGCGATGTTGGCCGAGCTCACCAATTGCAACAGCGCCTGGTCGTTGGCGCAGCCTTCGCCGAGATCGGCGTTCAAATCAACGATCATGTAACCCCCAGGCAATCTGTCGAAGGAAAAGATCCTGCTCGGCCTTGGCGCGCTGCGCCTCGGCCAGTGAACAGAGAACGAAATGGATCGGTTCGCCGAGACGGATCTGCGCCAAATGGTAAAGATCGGCTTCGATCACGCAGGCGATGCGCGGGTAACCGCCGGTGGTTTGCGCATCGGCCATCAGCACGATCGGCTGGCCGTTGTGCGGCACCTGCACCACACCAGGCATCAGACCGTGCGACAGCATCTCTCTCTCGGTGGTGCGTGCCAGCGGCGTGCCGCCGTGCAAACGGTAGCCCATGCGGTTGCTCTGGGGGCTGAGCTGCCAGGCGGCGCGCCAAAACGTATCTTGCGCCTCTTCGCTGAATTCGGCGTACTCCGGCCCCGGCAACGCACGGATGCGATTGGTGAACAGCAACTGCTTCACGCCACAGCGGGTTTGCGGTTCAGCGGCGGATTGGCCCAGCGGCAACCGATCGCCGTCCCTCAGATTACGCCCCTCGCACCCACCAAAAGCGGCTTTCATGTCGGTGCTGCGCGAGCCCAGCATTTCCGGCACGGCGATACCGCCGGCGATCGCGAGATAACTGCGCATGCCGCGCTTCGGCGTGCCCAGCACCAGACGCTGCCCCTTTTTCACCGGGTAGCGCCAGCCGGTCCACAGCGGCTTACCGTCCAGCTGCGCGTCGCAGCCGGCGCCGGTCAGGGCGATCCAGCCGGGACGGGTAAACTCGGCGCTGAACTGGCCGAGCGTGATCTCCAGCCCGGCGGCCTCCGGCGCGTTGCCCACCAGCAGGTTGGCGATCTTCAGCGCCGGTTGATCCAACGCGCCGCCGGTACTGATGCCCAGACGGCGAAATCCTTCACGGCCCAAATCCTGCACCGTGGTATAGATGCCGGCACGCAGAATAATCAGCATACGCCCTCCTTCTGCGGCACAAAGCGTACGCTATCACCCGGGCGCAGCAGCGTCGGCGGCATTTCATGGGGATTGAACAACGCCAGCGGCGTGCGGCCGATCAGCTGCCAGCCGCCGGGTGTCGTCAGCGGATAGATGCCGGTCTGGCCGCCGCCGATACCGACGGAGCCGGCCGCCACCGCCAGACGCGGTTCGGCGCGGCGCGGCGTCGCCAGTTTTTCCGGCATGCCGCCCAAATAGGAGAAGCCCGGCTGAAAGCCGAGAAAATAGACCACGTAAGCCGCCGCCGCATGGCATTCCACCACCTGTCGCGGCGTCATGCCGGTATGGCGCGCCACCTCATCCAGGTCGGGGCCCTGTTCCCCGCCGTAGACAACCGGGATCTCCACCTGACGCGACTCCGGCGTCAGGCGCTCTTTGCTTTCCCACCCCTGCTGCAGTAACGCGAGCATCGCTTCGGCGTCGGCCTGTGGCGTATGCAACAGCAGCGTCAGGTTGTTCATTCCCGGCACCACTTCCCGCACGTCGGGATGATGATTCAGCTTTTCCGCCAGCGCCCAGATGCGCTGCTGGCTCGGCAACGTCACCGGCGGTGACAGTTCAAGCACTACCGCTCTTTCACCTAAAAGGTAATAACGCGCTTGTTGCACCCTTATTCTCCTTATTATTATCGCGCTGAAAAACACACCAGTTATGCGTGACGCAGCCCCGGCTGTCAATAGAACGCAACCATAAGGAAAATAAGGAAATAGCGCGGTAAAAGGATTCAGCCGGCGCGCAGGCCGGGCTGGATCCGACGCAGAAAAAATCAGGCGGGATTCGGGATATCGATAAAGGTCACATCAAAACCGTGGTGCTGAGCCAGCCATTCCCCCAGCGCTTTCACGCCGCCGCGCTCGGTCGCGTGGTGGCCGGCGGCAAAGAAATGCACGCCCATTTCGCGCGCGCTGTGAATGGTCTGCTCAGACACTTCACCGCTGATGAAAGCATCGACGCCGAAGCGCGCCGCGCTGTCGATAAAGCCCTGGCCGCCGCCGGTGCACCAGGCCACTCGGCGAATATGCTCAGGCGCGTTATCGCCGCAGTGCAGCACCGCGCGCCCCAGCCGGCTTTCGATGCGCTGTTGCAGCGCTTCGCCGGTCAGCGGCTGTTCGAATTCCCCGTGCGGCACCAGCGGCTCGACGTCGCCAATCACCCGAATGCCCAGCGCCTGCGCCAGCTGCGCGTTGTTGCCCAGCACCGGATGCGCGTCCAGCGGCAGGTGGTAGCCGTACAGATTGATGTCGTGGGTCAACAGCGTTTTCAGGCGGTTGCGCTTCATGCCGCGCACCGCCGGCGCCTCGTTTTTCCAGAAATAGCCGTGATGCACGATGATCGCGTCGGCCTGATGCGCCACCGCGGCGTCCAACAGCGCCTGACAGGCGGTGACGCCGGTCACGATGCGCTGCACGTGCGGGCGCCCTTCCACCTGCAATCCATTGGGGGCATAGTCCTGAAACGCCGCGGCGTTCAGTTCCGTGTTGATCAGTTGTTCCAGATCGAGGTTACGCATTCTCTTCTCTCTTCATAGTCAAAATGTCTGCCGGTCGCCCTGCGCCATCAGGATGAATTTCACTCCCAGATCGTTGCCCTGCGCCAGCTGCTGCGCAATGGCGGCGCGCGCGTCTTCGCCCTGCTTCAGGCTCGGCTTGATGTGGCTGACAACCACCGGCAGACCGTTCAGCGAGCCTTCGCCGCCGCTGTACTGCGTCAGGTTCTTCAGCTCCTTCAGCAGCCAGGCCGGCGTCAGATGGCCGTACAGATGTTTGTCCTCCACCCCGTTGGGGTAAGAGGTTTCGATAATCATGCCCTTGAGCTTTTTCTGCTCGACAAGCGGCCCCAGCACGCGCCACACGGTATCGAGATCGCGCGACTGCTCCACCTTGTCCGGCCCGGTATCGCCGAAGTAGGCGAAGAACTCGTTGCCGTTGGAAATCAGCAGCATTGACGACGGGTAGCGATCGTGGCTGAGCGGGTACATCACGCCGGTCAACCCGGTCAGGCCGAGGGTAAAGCGCTGCTGCGGCCGCACCGTTTGCAGCCGGTAGGTGCCCAGCCGCGAGCCGTTGCCGGCGTCGGTAAAGTTCGGCCAGGCCTTCCAGTTGAAGTAATGGTTGCGCAGGGTCAGCACGGTGTCCGCCTGGGCGTAAACGGTTTTTTTATTATCCTCGGGCGAGCCGACGATCAGCCCCGCCACGTGGTCCAGATGGCCGTGGCTGATGAAATAGCCGCCGATCAACTGCCGGAACACATAGCCCTGCGGCGTGTAAGGCGCGGCCAGCTCAGGGGTCACCTGCGGGAAACTGCCCTTCTCCAGCCCTTTGGCGATGCCCGGCAGCAGCGAGCCGGCGTCCAGCGCCACATACTGCGGCTGATTATCGCTGCGGATCAGATAAGAGGTCAGGTTGCCGTCGCTGACGCCGCCGTCGACACCCAGCGCCACCACGTCAAAGCCGGCGATCGCCAGCGCGGAATAGCCGCTCAGGCACAGGGCCAGCACCTTTTTCATCATTACGTCGCTCCTTGCAGTTGCCTCAAGACTCTCCCCGTTTCGCCGCCTCGAACGCCGCCAACGTCTCCACGCGGGCTTGTTTGTGATCGACGATCGGCAGCGGGTAGTTCAGCGTACGGCGCTGCTTTTCCGCCCAGCGGTGGGGGTAATGGATGTCATTGTCGGGCACATCCGCCAGTTCCGGCAACCATTTACGGATGAAAGTGCCTTGTGGATCAAAACGTTCACCCTGGGTGGTCGGGTTAAAGATGCGGAAATACGGCGCGGCGTCGGTGCCGGTGGAGGCCGCCCACTGCCAGCCGCCGTTATTGGCCGCCAGATCCCCGTCCAGCAGTTGCGACATGAAGTAGCGCTCCCCGGCCCGCCAGTCGATCAGCAGGTCCTTCACCAGAAAACTGGCGCTGATCATGCGCAGCCGGTTGTGCATCCAGCCGGTAGCGTTCAGCTGGCGCATGGCGGCATCGACGATCGGATAGCCGGTCTCGCCCCGCTGCCAGGCCTGCAGCTTCGCCGCGTCATCGCTCCAGCGCACCTTGTCCGTCCAGGCGATAAAGGGACGATGGCGGCACAGCTCGGGGTAGGCCACCAGCAGGTGGCGATAGAACTCGCGCCAAATCAGCTCGTTCAGCCAGGCGAAAGCGCCGCTCTCGCGATCTTCCAGCAGCTGCGGGCATTCGGCGCGCAGGCGGTTAAAACACTGGCGCGGCGACAGCGCGCCGATCGCCAGATAGGGCGACAGGCTGCTGGTGCCGGCGATGGCGGGCAGATCGCGCTGCCGAAGGTAATCTTGCACCTGCTCACGACAAAAGGCGCGCAGCCGCTGCAGCGCGGCCTCCTCGCCGGCGGGATAGTCATCCCCGATGTCCGCCGCGGGATAATCGAACGCCACAGGCGCCTCAGGCGCAGGCAACGCGCCATCGGCACGGATCTTCGGCGCCGGCAGGCAGCTCACGTCGGACTCAGTCAGGCGCTGAATGAAGGCGTTGCGAAACGGCGTATAAACCTTGTACATCTCGCCGCCGCCGGTTAGCACGCTGCCCGGCGGCAACAGCAGGCTGTCATCAAAACCGTGGCACGTTACCCGTCCATTCAACTGCTGCTCCAGCCGCGCATCGCGTCGCCGTTCATTCAGTTCGTACTGGCGGTTGTAAAATAGCGCGTCCACCTGCTCTCGCCGGCAATACTCCGCCAGCCAGTCGATCGACGCGGCAAAGTCCGTGCCGGCATGGCAATGCAGCGCAATGCCCTTTTGCGCCAGCGCCTGCTGTACCGCCCGCAGGCTGGCGTAGATCAGCGCCGCCTGCCGCGGCGCCATCTCATGCTGCCGCCACTGCTGCGGGGTGGCGATAAACACCGCCAGCACCCGGGCTTTGGGATCGCTGCAGGCAGCGTGCAGCGCTTTGTTGTCGGTGATACGCAGATCGTTACGCAACCAGACCAGATGCGTGGTCATAAAATTCCCTTGTCAATCAATGGCCGTAACGCAAACGCAGCGCCTCCGGATAAGGTTCGAAATAGCGTTGCTCCGCCAGATAACTGTCGGGGTATTCCGCCATGTAATGCTTAAGCAAGGCGATCGGCGCCAGCAGCGGCTGCATGCCCTGCCGGTAGCGGTCGATCAGGTGCGCCAGCTCCTGGCGCTGCGCCGCGCTGAGCTGGCGGCGGAAGTAACCCTGCACGTGCATCAGCACGTTGGTATGGTTGCGGCGCGTCGCCTTGTGCGCCAACAGCGCCATCAGGCGGCTGCGGTACTCCACGGCGAAGTCTTCCAGCGAGTCCCAGCGATGAATGTCGGCGACGAAACGCCCCAGTTCGCGGTACGCCGGCTGCGAATGCGCCAGCAACGACAGTTTGTAGCGGCTGTGAAACGCGATCAGCCCGCCGCGGGTCAGCCCCTGACGCCACAGCATGTTCAACTCATACAGCGCGTACACTCGCTCGATAAAGTTTTCCCGCAGCGCCGCATCCTGCAAACGCCCATCCTCTTCCACCGGCAGCCACGGCATCTGGCGCAGCAGCTCGGCGGTAAACAGCCCGACGCCGTTTTTACGCGAGTCCTTGCCGTTCTCGCTGTAGACCCGCACCCGCTCCAGGCCGCAGCTCGGCGACTTGGCGCAGACGATATAGCCGCACAGGTGTTGCAACGCAGCCACGCGCTGCGCGGAGAAACTGCGCATCTCCTCGGTCAGATCCACGCCGGCGTCGTTGCTGTAGCGCATCGCCGGCCACGGCTGCGCCTGTTTCACCAGACGCAGCGCCGGGCGCGGCGTGGGCAGGCCGATCGCCATTTCCGGGCAAACGGGCTCAAAGCGCACATAGGGCGCCAACTGTTCCACCGCGAAGGCCAGCCGCTTGTGGCCACCGTCGAAACGCACCGCGTCGCCCAGTAAACAGGCGCTGATGCCGATAGGGATCTTGTCACTCATACCGTTCTCTCGTGGTGTTGGTCGATGAGGAAAGTGTAGAAGAATGGCTTGCCAAATACGACCTTGCGCTTGACGGCAGCGGGCTTGGGGCATAAAAAAACCCCCGCCGCAGGGCGAGGGTTGTTCGTGAGTCGGCAGTGACTCAGTAGAAGTCGCAGGACGCCAGTTCCGCCTGCTGCAGCCAGACCGGCTTATCGCTGGTTTTTGACCAGACGCGGTGCAGGTAGCTGTAAAAACGCCCGCGATCGCTGCGGAACAGCATCACCGGCAGGGCCAAAATGCCCGCGATCACCACTGCGCTGCGGCGCAGGAGAATCCGATGCAGTGAATAAGCGTGATAGGTCGTAGACATGCGAACCTCCTTAAAAACGCCTGCCGTTGATTTGTCAGGGAAAACGGCGTGGGCGTATCAAATGAACAATCGGTAATTTGGTAACTGGACAAAATTTTAGCGCACTTGATGAAAGTTTACTACTCATCCGACCACTAAATCGCACAAAAAATCGCTAATCACCGCGGCGATTCGTAATTTTGTTACAACCAAGTTAATTTTTAACTTAACATTGGTTACGTTGTGGTTATTATCCGGTTCCTGCTTCCACGCCGCTGCCCTTGCTTATTCACTCATCAGGCGCAATCTCGCCGCCAACCTGCTGGTTGAAATGCTCAATTTTTGCTGAAATTTCAGCCATTTTTATACTTTTTTTACACCCGCCCGCGCGATTTTTTCATCTTCTTTCTACCCCGCTCCCTACACTGCCTCTATCAAAAACAACACCTCTGGAGGTGTCCCGTGAGTTTCAGCGTTATTGGTGGTGCGCTGTTGGTTCTGCTGCTGTTGGCCTATCTGGTCTACGCCCTGTTTAACGCGGAGGATTTCTGATGGCGGCTTCAGCCTTTTTACTGATCGCCAGTTTCCTGCTGGTGCTTCTGCTGCTGGCCCGGCCGCTGGGCGGTTTTATGGCGCGCCTGATCGAAGGTGAGCCGCTGCCTGCGCTGCGCGCAGTGGAAGCCGGCGTCTGGCGCGCCTGCGGCATCCGCCCCACCGAGATGAATTGGTGGCAGTACGCGCTGGCGATCCTGGCGTTTAACCTGCTCGGCCTGGCGCTGCTGTTCGCCCTGCTGATGGCGCAGGGCTCGCTGCCGCTCAACCCGCAAGGCTTCCCTGGCCTCTCCTGGGATCTGGCGCTCAACACCGCCGTCAGCTTCGTCACCAACACCAACTGGCAAGCCTACAGCGGTGAAAGCGCCCTCAGCTATTTCAGCCAGATGGCCGGGCTGGCGGTGCAGAACTTCGTTTCCGCCTCCACCGGCATCGCCGTGGCCTTTGCGCTGATCCGTGCCTTTACCCGCCGCGCCGGCAAGACCGTCGGCAACGCCTGGGCCGATCTGTTCCGCATCACGCTGTATGTGCTGCTGCCGATCGCGCTGCTGATCGCCCTGTTCTTCGTCAGCCAGGGCACGCTGCAAAACTTCCTGCCTTACCTGCACGTCACCACGCTCGAAGGCGCGCAGCAGACGCTGCCGATGGGGCCGGTCGCCTCGCAGGAAGCGATCAAGATGCTCGGCACCAACGGCGGGGGGGTCTTCGGTGCCAACTCGGCGCACCCGTTCGAAAACCCGACCGTGCTGACCAACTTCGTGCAGATGCTGGCCATCTTCCTGATCCCTTGCGCGCTGTGCTTCTCTTTCGGACAACTGGCCGGTGAAAACCGTCAGGGCCACGCGCTGATCTGGGCGATGGCGCTGATCTTCGTGGTGGCGGTGGTGGTGGTGATGTACGCCGAGCTGGCGGGCAACCCGCACCTGAGCGCGCTGGGCGCCGACAGCAACATCAATATGGAAGGCAAAGAGTCGCGCTTCGGCATTCTCGCCACCAGCCTGTTCTCGGTGGTGACCACCGCCGCGTCCTGCGGGGCGGTCAACGCCATGCACGACTCCTTCACCGCGCTGGGCGGCATGGTGCCGATGTGGCTGATGCAGATCGGTGAAGTGGTGTTCGGCGGCGTCGGCTCCGGCCTGTACGGCATGCTGCTGTTCGTGCTGCTGACGGTGTTTATCGCCGGTCTGATGATCGGCCGCACCCCGGAATATCTGGGCAAGAAGATCGACGTCTATGACATGAAGATGACCGCGCTGGCGATCCTGGTCACGCCGGCGCTGGTGTTGCTGGGCAGCGCGCTGGCCATCGGCACCGACGCGGGCCGCGCCGGCATCCTCAATCCGGGCGCCCACGGCTTCAGCGAAGTGCTGTATGCACTGTCCTCCGCCGCCAACAACAACGGCAGCGCCTTCGCCGGGTTGAGCGTCAATACGCCGTTCTACAACCTGCTGCTGGCCTTCGCCATGTTCGTCGGCCGTTTCGGGGTGATCCTGCCGGTGCTGGCGATCGCCGGTTCACTGAGCGCCAAGCAGCGCCAGCCGGCGGGCAACGGCACCCTGCCGACCTATGGGCCGCTGTTTATCGGCTTGCTGATCGGCACCGTGCTGCTGGTGGGTGCGCTGACCTTCGTGCCTGCGCTGGCGCTGGGCCCGGTGGCCGAGCATTTGCAACTTTGGTTGGCAAACTAACCGACGTCACAGAGAGAGAATAAGAGATGACTCGCAAACAACGCGCGCTGTTTGAACCGGCCCTGGTGCGCACCGCGCTGATCGATGCGGTGAAAAAACTGGATCCTCGCGTTCAATGGCGCAACCCGGTGATGTTCGTGGTGTATATCGGCAGCATTCTGACCACCGCCATCTGGCTGGCGATCCTCGCCGGCCAAACCGACGGCGCCGCCGCCTTTACCGGCAGCGTCGCCCTGTGGTTGTGGTTCACCGTGCTGTTCGCCAACTTCGCCGAGGCGCTGGCCGAAGGCCGCAGCAAGGCCCAGGCGGAAAGCCTGAAAGGCACCAAGAAAACCAGCTGGGCGAAAAAACTGGCCGGCCCGCGCCGCGACGGCGCCACGGAGAAAGTGGCTGCCGAGAGCCTGCGCAAAGGCGATATCGTGCTGGTGGAAGCCGGCGACACCATTCCGTGCGACGGCGAAGTGCTGGAGGGCGGCGCCTCGGTGGATGAAAGCGCCATCACCGGGGAATCCGCCCCGGTGATCCGCGAATCCGGCGGGGACTTCTCTTCGGTCACCGGCGGCACCCGCGTGCTGTCCGACTGGCTGGTGGTGCAGTGCAGCGTCAACCCGGGGGAAACCTTCCTCGATCGCATGATCGCCATGGTGGAAGGCGCCAAACGCCGCAAAACGCCGAACGAAATCGCGCTGACCATCCTGCTGGTGGCGCTGACCATCGTGTTCGTGTTGGCCACCGCCACCCTGTTCCCGTTCTCGCAATACAGCGTCCAGGCGGCCGGCAGCGGCAGCGTGGTCACCATCACCGTGCTGGTCGCGCTGCTGGTTTGCCTGATCCCCACCACCATCGGCGGTCTGTTGTCCGCCATCGGCGTGGCCGGGATGAGCCGCATGCTCGGCGCCAACGTGATCGCCACCAGCGGCCGCGCGGTGGAAGCCGCCGGCGACGTGGACGTGCTGCTGCTGGATAAAACCGGCACCATCACGCTGGGCAACCGCCAGGCTTCGGAGTTCCTGCCGGCGCCGGGCGTGAAAGAGCAAGAGCTGGCGGATGCCGCGCAGCTGGCCTCGCTGGCGGACGAAACGCCGGAAGGCCGCAGCATCGTGGTGCTGGCCAAACAGCGCTTTAACCTGCGCGAGCGCGATCTGCAGGCGCTGAACGCCACCTTCGTGCCCTTCTCCGCCCAGACCCGCATGAGCGGCGTCAACGTGCAGGAGCGCATGATCCGCAAAGGCGCGGTGGACGCCATTCGCCGTCACGTCGAAACCAATCAGGGGCACTTCCCGCGGGCGGTGGACGATCTGGTGGAAAGCGTGGCGCGCACCGGCGGTACGCCGCTGGTGGTGGCGGAAGGCGCACGGGTGCTGGGCGTGGTGGCGTTGAAGGATATCGTCAAGGGCGGCATCAAAGAGCGCTTCAATGAGCTGCGCAAGATGGGCATCAAAACGGTGATGATCACCGGCGATAACCCGCTGACCGCGGCGGCGATCGCCGCCGAAGCCGGGGTGGACGACTTCCTGTCGGAAGCCACGCCGGAAGCCAAGCTGGCGCTGATCCGCCAGTATCAGGCGGAAGGCCGTCTGGTGGCGATGACCGGCGACGGCACCAACGACGCCCCGGCGCTGGCGCAGGCCGATGTGGCGGTGGCGATGAACTCCGGTACCCAGGCCGCCAAAGAGGCGGGCAACATGGTCGATCTGGATTCCAACCCGACCAAGCTGATCGAAGTGGTGCATATCGGCAAACAGATGCTGATGACGCGCGGCTCGCTGACCACCTTCAGCATCGCCAACGACGTGGCCAAGTACTTCGCCATCATTCCGGCGGCGTTCGCGGCCACCTATCCGCAGCTGAACGCGCTGAACGTGATGCACCTGCACTCCCCCGCCTCCGCCATCATGTCGGCGGTGATCTTCAACGCCCTGGTGATCGTGTTTCTGATCCCGCTGGCGCTGAAAGGGGTGAGCTACAAACCGATGAGCGCCGCAGCTCTGCTGCGCCGCAACCTGTGGCTGTATGGGGTCGGCGGTCTGCTGGTGCCGTTCGTCGGCATCAAACTGATCGACCTGATCCTGGTCGCGCTGCACGTCGCCGGTTAACCATTGAGGGAAATGAACATGACGTATTTACGACCTGCGCTGGTGATGTTGATCCTGCTGACGCTGATCACCGGCATCGCCTATCCGCTGCTGACCACCGGGCTGGCGCAGCTGCTGTTTTCGGGCGCGGCCAACGGTTCGCTGCTGTACCAGGGCAACAAGGCGGTCGGCTCCGCGTTGATCGGCCAGAAGTTCACGCGCGCCGACTATTTCTGGGGCCGCCCGTCGGCGACCGGCGATTCAGCCTATAATCCACTGGCCTCCGCCGGCAGCAACCTGGCGGCCACCAACCCGGCGCTGGATAAGGCTATCGCCGAACGCGCGGCGCAGCTGCGCCAGGCCAATCCGGCCATGAGCGGCCCGATCCCGGTGGATCTGCTGACCGCCTCCGGCAGCGGGCTGGATCCGCAGATCTCGACCGCTGCGGCGCGGTATCAGCTGGCGCGGGTCGCGGCGGCGCGTCATCTGCCGCCGGAACAGGTCGCCAAACTGATCGAAGACAACACCGATCGGGCCACGCCCAACTTCATGGGCGAATCGGTGGTCAACGTGCTGAAACTGAACCTGGCGCTGGATGCGTTGAAGTAACGCGCCGTATTCAGCATAGTGATAGGGTTCGGCGTGCCGAACCCCTTTTTGCTTGGTAACACAAGGAATTGTCATGGTCGAAGAAGAACAGCAGCGTCCCGATCCCGATAGCCTGCTGGCGCTGGCCAATGAAAAACCGCGCGGCCGGTTGAAGGTATTCTTCGGCGCCTGCGCCGGCGTGGGCAAAACCTACGCCATGCTGCAGGAGGCCCAGCGTTTGCGCGCTCAGGGGCTGGATGTGCTGGTCGGCGTGGTGGAAACCCACGGCCGCAGCGAGACCGCCGCCCTGCTCGACGGCCTGGCGCTGTTGCCGCAAAAGCGCATCCAGCATCGTGGGCGACTGGTGCATGAATTCGACCTCGACGCCGCGTTGGCGCGCCATCCGGCGCTGATCCTGATGGACGAACTGGCGCACAGCAACGCCCACGGTTCGCGCCACCCCAAACGCTGGCAGGATGTGGAAGAGCTGCTGGACGCCGGCATCGACGTGCTGACTACCGTCAACGTGCAACATTTGGAAAGTCTGAACGACGTGGTGGGCGGCGTGACCGGCGTGCGGGTGCGCGAAACGGTGCCCGACCACGTGTTTGACGAGGCCAGCGAAGTGGTGCTGGTCGATCTGCCGCCGGACGATCTGCGCCGACGGCTGCACGAAGGCAAAGTGTATATTCCCGGCCAGGCCGAGCGCGCCATCGAGCATTTTTTCCGTAAAGGCAACCTGATCGCCCTGCGCGAGTTGGCGCTGCGCCGCACCGCCGATCGGGTCGATGACCAGATGCGCGAGTTTCGCGACACCCAGGGGCGCGAGAAAGTGTGGCACACCCGCGACAGCATTCTGCTGTGCGTCGGCCACAACAGCGGCAACGAAAAGCTGGTGCGCATCGCCGCCCGGCTGGCGGCGCGGCTCGGCTGCCACTGGCATGCGGTCTACGTGGAAACCCCCAAGCTGCACCGGCTGCCGGAAAACCAGCGCCGCGCCATTCTGCGCGCGCTGCGGCTAGCGCAGGAGCTGGGCGCCGAAACCGCCACCCTGGCCGATCCGTCCGAAGAGCGCGCAGTGCTGCGCTACGCCCGCGAGCATAACCTCGGCAAAATCATCATCGGCCGCCGCAGCGAGCAGCGCTGGAAGCTGCGCGGCAGTTTCGCCGATCGCCTCGGCCGGCTGGGCCCGGATCTCGATCTGGTGATCGTCGCGCTGGACAACGACGCCGCACAGCCGCCGCCGGGCAAGGAGCACGACGGCCGCAGCTTCAATGAGAAATGGCGCATGCAGCTGCGCGGCTGCGCGGTGGCGGTGGCGCTGTGCGCGCTGATTACCCTGCTCTCGCAGTGGCTGCTGCCGGGCTTCGATCAGGCCAACCTGGTGATGGTCTACCTGCTCGGCGTGGCGATCGTCGCGCTGTTCTTCGGCCGCTGGCCATCGGTGCTGGCGGCGGTGATCAACGTCGCCAGTTTCGATCTGTTCTTCGTTCAGCCCGAATGGTCGTTCGCCGTCAGCGATATGCAGTATCTGCTGACCTTCGGCGTGATGCTCGCCGTCGGCATCATCATCGGCAACCTGACCGCCGGGGTGCGTTATCAGGCCCGGGTGGCGCGCTATCGCGAGCAGCGGGCGCGCCACCTGTACGAAATGTCACGCGGGCTGAGCCGCGCGCTGACCGTGGCCGACATCGCCAACACCAGCCGTCATTTCCTCTCCAGCAGCTTCCAGGCGAAAACCGTGCTGCTACTACCGCAGGAAGACGGTCGGCTGCAGCAAATGATCGGCGAGGAAGGCGGGCTGCTGTCGGTAGACGAAGCCATCGCACGCTGGAGTTTCGATAAAGGCTTGCCGGCCGGCGCCGGCACCGACACCCTGCCCGGCGTGCCTTACCAGCTGCTGCCGCTCAATACCCCCAAACAGACCTTCGGCCTGTTAGCCATCGAACCCAACAACCTGCGCCAGCTGATGGTGCCGGAACAACAGCGGCTGCTGCAAACCTTCGCAGTGCTGATCGCCAGCGCGCTGGAACGGCTGCACCTGGCGCGCAGCGCCGAAGAAGCCAAGCTGGACGCCGAACGCGAACAGCTGCGCAACTCGCTGCTGGCGGCGCTGTCGCACGATCTGCGCACCCCGCTGACCGTGCTGTTCGGCCAGGCGGAAATTCTCACGCTGGACCTCGCGGCCGAAGGCTCCAATCACGCCACCCAGGCCAGCCAGATCCGCCAGCAGGTGCTGAGCACCACCCGGCTGGTGAACAACCTGCTGGATATGGCGCGCATCCAGTCCGGCGGTTTCAGCCTGCGTAAAGAGTGGCAGTCGCTGGAAGAGATCGTCGGCGCCTCGCTGCACATGCTGGAACCGCTGCTCAGCCAGCATCCGATCGAGGTCGAGCTGCCGCCGGAACAGATCCTGGTCAACTGCGACGGCAGCCTGCTGGAACGGGTGTTCACCAACCTGTTGGAAAACGCCAATAAATACGCCGGCGCCGAGGCCACCATCGGCATTCGCGCCCGCACGCTGCCCGAGTGGCTGGAAGTCGAGGTCTGGGATAACGGCCCCGGCATCCCCGCCGATCAGCTGCAGCTGATTTTCGACAAGTTTTCACGCGGCAATAAAGAGTCGGCGATCCCCGGCGTCGGCTTGGGGTTAGCGATTTGTCGTGCCATTATTGAAGTGCATGACGGCCGCATCTGGGCGGAAAACGGCGCCAACGGCGGCGCCAGCTTCCGCTTCGTGCTGCCGCTGGAAAAACCGCCCGAGATCGACGGCGACGCCTTCGATCTGTAATCAACGCAGGGGAAACGTGAGCATAACGCCAACCAACATTCTGATTGTTGAAGATGAAAAAGAGATCCGCCGCTTCGTGCGCACCGCGCTGGAGAGCGAAGGCCTGCGGGTGTTTGAAAGTGAAACGCTGCAGCGGGGGCTGATTGAGGCCGGCACGCGCAAACCGGATCTGATCATCCTGGATTTGGGGTTGCCGGATGGCGACGGGCTGAGCTACATCCGCGATCTGCGGCAGTGGAGCGCCATTCCGGTGATCGTGCTGTCGGCGCGCAACGCCGAAGAGGACAAGATCGCCGCGCTGGACGCCGGCGCCGACGACTACCTCAGCAAGCCGTTCGGCATCGGCGAGCTGCTGGCGCGGGTGCGGGTCGCGCTGCGCCGCCACTCCGCCAGCCAACAGGAAAGCCCGCTGGTGAGCTTTTCGGCGATCACCGTCGATCTGGTGAATCGCCGGGTGCTGCGCAACGACGAAGATCTGCATCTGACGCCGATCGAGTTTCGCCTGTTGGCGGAGCTGCTGGCCAACGCCGGCAAGGTGATCACCCAACGTCAGCTATTGAGCCACGTCTGGGGGCCGAACTACGTAGAGCACAGCCACTATCTGCGCATCTACATGGGCCATTTGCGGCAGAAGCTCGAAGCCGATCCGGCCCGGCCCAAACACCTGCTGACCGAAACCGGCGTCGGCTATCGTTTCATGCCTTAACCCCGGTGGGCGCGGCTTGCCGCGCCTTTACGCCGCCGGGCCCTTCTTCAATCCGACCATAAATTCCTTAAACGCCTCGCGCAGCGGCGCGAACACCGGGTGTTTGCGGTTTTCGATCATCACTTCGGAGAACAGTTTCAACCCTACGGCGAAGGCGGCGCTCTGCTCGGGGCCAAAGTTCAGATCGTCACGCGCCCGAATGCGCTCGACGATCTCGAGAATATCGTCGTGGTTGCTCACTTCAAAACTCAGCGGCGCTTTCTCGACGGGATTGCCCTGGCGATCGCTCAGGGCTTCAACGGTAATGTTAAAACGGTGGCCGGGCATCAGTTCTTCTCCTGTTGCGAAGGTTGAATCTGCATTTCGCTTTCGATCGCCGCCACGGCGGTCAGCAACGCGGCGTTGATGCGCTCCACCTGCTGCGGCGTGAGATCGGCGCGCATCACGTTGCCGCGCAGCAGGCTGCGCAGACGGTTCATGGCGTCGTAGATGCCTTCCGCCAGGTTGCCGTGCCGATGACGCTCGCGGCCGGCACCCGCCAGACGCGCCAGAATGACCTCAACCACCTGTTGATGCTTTTGCAGCTCGCTCTCGCCCGCCGCGGTGATGCGGTAGCTTTTGCGGCCGTTGCCGGTGGTGAGCGGTTCGAGGAAATCCTGCTCTTCCAGCAGCGTCAGCGTGGGGTAAATCACCCCCGGGCTCGGTACATACAGGCCGGAAGACGCTTCCTCGATCGCCTTGATCAATTCGTACCCGTGGCTGGGCTTGCGCGCCACCAGCGCCAGCAACACCAGGCGCAGATCGCCGTGTTCGAACAGACGATGACGCCCGCCCCGGCCGCCGCGCCCACCCCGGCCGTGCTCTTCGCCTTCGCCGCCGAAGTGATGGCGCCCGCTGCGATGACGACGGCCCTCTTCGCATTCATGGTGATGATGATGCCGGTGTAAACCTAATCGATGAAACATAAGGTGAGACCTCGCTTTAGTTGGGAACATCAATACGAGGTTGTTTAGATATATCTAAACAGCATCGATAGCGCTAATCTAGATCGATATATCTAAATGCGCAAGCGCGTGCCGTGAAAAAGATATATCTAAATAGCGCCCATAAAAAAAGCGCTGTAAAAACAGCGCTTTTTATCAATCAAGAAAAGCGATTACTTGGCGGAAGCCAGCACTTCGCTGACGATCTCGACCGCTTCGTGCTCGATTTTCTCGCGGTGTTTCGCCCCGAGGAAACTCTCGCAATAGATCTTGTATGCCTCTTCGGTGCCGGAAGGACGGGCCGCGAACCAGCCGTTGTCGGTCATCACTTTCAGGCCGCCGATCGACGCGCCGTTGCCCGGCGCTGCGGTCAGACGTGCGGTGATCGGGTCCCCGCCCAGCGTACTGGCCTTGACCATCTCCGGCGACAGCTTGGACAGCGCCGCTTTCTGCGCATGGGTTGCCGGCGCCTGGATGCGGTTGTAGCTTGGCGCACCGAAACGCTTGGCCAGATCGTCATAGTGATGCTGCGGGTTCTCACCGGTTACCGCGGTGATTTCAGCCGCCAGCAGGCACATGATGATGCCGTCTTTGTCGGTCGACCACGGCTGACCGTTGAAGCGCAGGAACGAGGCCCCGGCGCTCTCTTCGCCGCCAAAGCCCAGGCTGCCGTCGAACAGGCCGTCCACGAACCACTTGAAGCCGACCGGCACTTCCACCAGCTTGCGGCCCAGATCGGCTACCACGCGATCGATCATCGCGCTGGACACCAGCGTTTTACCTACCGCAACATCGGCGCCCCACTGCGGGCGATGCTGGAACAGGTAGTTGATGGCTACCGCCAGATAGTGGTTCGGGTTCATCAGGCCCTTCGGCGTGACGATGCCGTGGCGGTCGTAATCCGGATCGTTGGCGAACGCCAGATCGAATTTGTCGCGCAGCGCCAGCAGGCCGGCCATCGCCGACTCCGACGAGCAGTCCATGCGGATGATGCCGTCGTGATCCAGGTGCATAAAGCGGAACGTCTGATCGATGGAATCGTTCACCAGCGTCAGATCCAGCTTGTAGTGTTCCGCTACCCGTTGCCAATAGGCGATGCCGGAACCGCCGAGCGGATCCACGCCCAGCTTCAGGCCGGCGCGTTGGATGGCCGGCATGTCGACCACCTCCACCAGCCCTTCGACGTAAGGCTGCACCAGATCTTTGGCGTGCAGATGGCCGCTGTTCCAGGCCTTGTCCAGCGACTGACGCTGCACGCCTTTCAGCTGCTGCGCCAGCAGTTCGTTGGCGCGCTTTTCGATCACCGACGTCAGGTTGGTGTCAGCCGGGCCGCCGTTCGGCGGATTGTATTTGATGCCGCCGTCTTCCGGCGGGTTATGGGACGGCGTAATGACGATGCCGTCGGCCTGCGCGCCGCCGCGGCGGTTGTGGCACAAAATGGCATGCGATACTGCCGGCGTTGGCGTGAAGCCGTTGTTTTCCTGCACGATCACATCGACGCCGTTGGCGGTCAGCACTTCCAGCACGGAAATAAAGGCCGGCTCGGACAGCGCATGGGTGTCTTTGCCCACGTAGCACGGGCCGGTGGTGCCCTGCTGATGACGAACTTCGGCGATCGCCTGAGCGATGGCGAGGATGTGCGCTTCGTTGAAGCTGTGGCGCTGCGCGCTGCCGCGGTGGCCGGAGGTGCCAAACTTCACCGCATGTGCGGCATTGCCGGCTTCCGGTTGCAGCACATAGTACTGCGACGTCAGCTGGGCTACGTTGATCAGATCGCTTTGACGGGCGGGCTGCCCGGCACGTGGATTATTCGCCATCGACATATCTCCCTCATCCCTGTCGGTGACCGGGCAAATACGTCGCGCACGGCCATCATGACGGGCTGTTCGCTAAATTAGACGGTACCGCAAACTTTCTCGATCAGTTCCGCCGGGAACTGCATCGCCTGCATGATGTGTTCGATCATGCTGCGTTTGCGGCCGGTATTGGTATTGGTGATCACCCAGTAAGGGGTGCCCGGTACATGCTTCGGCTTGGTATGCGTGCCGTTGGCCAGCAGGGTCTGCTGATCGCCGGCGAAATAGGTGCGGGTACGGCCGGTCAACGCCTCGGTGGCGGCGGCAAAACCGGCGGCATCGAGGGTGTACAGCGTGGACAGCACCAGCATGAAACGGTTGACCGCTTTGTTCTGCTCGGCGTATTCATCCGACAGCAGCAGTTCACGCACGGCGCGTACGCGATCGCGCGGGCGCTGAACCGGCGCCGCTTTTTCCGGTTCGACGGACGGCGACGCACTGGCGGCAGGCAACGCGCGCACCGGCTGACCGGCGGTGAATTTCAACATGCGGCGTAAAATATCGGACGCGCTTTCACCGATGTGTTGCGTGTGGCTGGCAATATAACGGTAAAGCTCTTCGTCGACTTCAATAGTTTTCATCTTTATCCAATACTGTTTTTTCTACTTAGAACCTGAAGCCAGATCCTGCATTCAAGCCATGGGATTATAAGGTTAAAAGCGCTGGGGCGAACACAACAATGTGCCTCCGGACGGCAAATGCAGACTAATACCTATAGCCGGCACTGCCAAGCCCGCGCCGCGAAAATTCCGCATGATTCATCGTGCGATTCAATCATGATACCCTAATCTGAATCTCTCTCAGTATGAACTTCGCCATGAAATTACATTATCAACTGCTGGCCGCCGAGTCAGACGCGCTGCCGGTGCTGCTGATCCACGGGCTGTTCGGCAATCTGGACAACCTGGGCGTGCTGGCGCGCGATCTGCATCAGCGTCACAGCGTAATTAAGGTCGATCTGCGCAACCACGGCCTCTCCCCGCGCGCCGACGAGATGAACTACCCCGCGATGGCGCAGGATCTGCTGGAGCTCCTCGACGAACTGCGGCTTGAGAAAGCGATCGTCATCGGCCATTCGATGGGCGGCAAAGCGGCGATGGCGCTGACCGCCATCGCGCCCGAGCGCGTCGCCAAGCTGATCGTCATCGACGTCGCGCCGGTGAATTATCAGACCCGACGTCACGACGAGATTTTCGCCGCCCTGAAGGCCGTCAGCGCCGCCGGCATCACCCAGCGCCAGGCCGCCGCCCAGCTGATGCGCGATTACCTGCAGGAAGAAGGTGTGATCCAGTTCCTGCTGAAATCCTTCCATAACGGCAAATGGCGCTTCAACCTGTCGGTGCTGATTGAACGCTATGATGACATCACCGGCTGGCAGGACGTGCCGGCCTGGCCGCACCCGACCCTGTTCATTCGCGGCGGCCTGTCGCCGTACGTGCAGGACAGCTACCGTGCGGACATCGCCCGCCAGTTCCCGCAGGCCCGCGCGCACGTCGTTGCCGGCACCGGCCATTGGGTGCACGCCGAAAAACCGGAGGCGGTGCTGCGCGCCATCCACCGTTTCCTCGACGAAGCCTGAAAAATACGCTCACCTGGCGAAAAAACGCGCTAAAGATAACGGCTTAGCGCGTTTAGCCCGCAGTTAGGCATTGTCGCCGCTCCATCTGCTGGGGTAATATGGCGCGCTATAATTTTGCCGCCGCGCCAGCGCGTTCGCGAACGCCGGGTCGGGGGTGAATTTGGGTTAGGGTTTATTGGCCCGAAGTGTGTTAACCGATGCCTCCGGAAGCGTGCGAGCGCTTTTTGATGCAAACTCCCTTGCAGTACCGCTACCTATGGCAAAAGAACAAACGGATCGCACGACGCTGGATCTGTTCGCAGATGAACGCCGTCCGGGGCGCCCGAAAACCAACCCGCTTTCCCGCGATGAACAGCTTAGAATCAATAAGCGCAATCAGTTACGGCGCGATAAAGTGCGTGGATTGCGGCGCGTAGAGCTGAAAATCAACGCGGATGCGGTGGACGCCCTGAACAAACTGGCGGAACAGCGCAACATCAGCCGCAGCGAACTCATCGAGCAGATGCTGTTGGCGCAACTGGCGGAAGAACAGCCGGAACATTGATCTCTTCGGCCGCACGCGCGGCGCGGCGTTAAGGACAACGCCGGATCGACACGCTTTTCTTCATCTCCGGCATCGCATAAATGCGATAAAACCCCGGCGCCACTTTCTGGCATGATACGCATTTACCGGTAAGAGACTGCGCCTGTCGGCGCCCGCCCCCCGCGGCGAACGGCTCTTGCCATGGCATCATTTTAATCGGCGTCAGCGGCGGCAGTGCTGGCATCGAGTAATGCAATTACTTGAATTTAAAGGTTATACGCGATATGGCTACTGTAGGCATTTTCTTTGGCAGCGACACTGGCAATACCGAAAACATTGCCAAAATGATCCAGAAAATTCTCCAGAAACAGTTTGGCGACGACGTCTCTGAAGTGCACGACATCGCTAAAAGCAGCAAAGAAGACCTGGAAGGGTTCGATATCCTGCTGCTGGGTATCCCGACCTGGTACTACGGTGAAGCGCAGTGTGACTGGGACGATTTCTTCCCGACGCTGGAAGAAGTCGATTTCAACGGCAAACTGGTGGCGCTGTTCGGCTGCGGCGACCAGGAAGACTACGCGGAATATTTCTGTGACGCGATGGGCACCATCCGCGACATCATCGAACCGCGCGGCGCGGCCATCGTGGGCCACTGGCCGACCAAAGGCTACCACTTCGAAGCCTCCAAAGGCCTGGCGGACGACAACCACTTCATCGGTCTGGCGATCGACGAAGACCGTCAGCCGGAGCTGACCAACGAGCGTGTCGACGCCTGGGTCAAACAGATCGTCGAAGAGCTGAGCCTGGCCGATATCGTCGGCTAAACGCCGGGACTGGCGAAAGGTTGAACAAAGGCCCTGTAAAGTGCATAGTGTGCCGACAGGGCCGTCATCGGCAACAGGGATTGCTGCGATAGAAGCTACAGATTTGTAACTTCCCACCCCGTCACGGTAGACTGAGATATCGGTTTATCCCATCCATCAAGGCGTTGCATGCAAAACATGCAATAGTGCAATTATATCTTTGTTAACAACCGGCGGTTTCCATTTAGTACAACCGGTTCTATAATGAGACGCATTAACTCTTTGTGCCGACCGATGCCACAGGCGAGTACGCCTCAACTTGATTAGCATAGTAACAGGACTGAATTCGCATGACCGACAACAACATCGCATTGAAGAAGGCCGGCTTAAAAGTCACGCTTCCGCGACTCAAAATCCTGGAAGTACTGCAAAATCCGGAATGCCATCACGTCAGTGCGGAAGATTTGTACAAAAAACTGATTGATATGGGCGAAGAGATCGGGCTGGCGACGGTTTATCGCGTACTGAACCAGTTTGACGATGCGGGCATTGTGACACGTCACAATTTCGAAGGCGGCAAGTCCGTGTTCGAGCTGACCCAACAGCATCACCACGATCACCTGATTTGCCTGGATTGCGGCAAAGTGATCGAATTCAGCGACGAATCCATCGAAGTGCGCCAGCGTGATATCGCCAAGCAGCACGGCATCAAGCTCACCAACCACAGTCTGTACCTGTACGGCCACTGTGAAACCGGTGACTGTCGCGAAGACGAAACGCTGCACGACAAGAAATAAGCCCTGACCGGCTATGAAAAACCGCCTCACCTTGAGGCGGTTTTTTTATGCCCGCCGTACAACGGGAAAAAAAATCCCCGGACCAGCCGGGGAAAATCATGTCATGAAATACCACAATTGCAGCGGCACAGCGACTCCACGTACTACTCTCACTACAACGTCCGCCCTGCGCCGACACGCGCGGGCGAACGCATTCCCCCTTCGTTATGATGCGGCCCGCCGCCAAAACTGCGGGCCGCACCGCCCTTCTTAGACCTTCTCGGCGCGGCTGTAGCGTTTGCCGTCCGGGCTGACCGAGCGCACCTGTACTTCGCCGGAGACCGCAGGTTTGGCCTTGGCATCATAGCGCTGCCACTGCTTACCGCCGTCGGTGGAATACTCGATGCCCAATCCCGGCAGCGCAATATTCGCCTCCAGCTTGCCGCCCGCCACGCGAGCGCCCGGCACCGGCAGACGATAAGCGACGCCGCCTTTGTCCAGCTTGGCCAGTTCACGCTGGCCCAGAATATTGGCGAAGCGCAGCCAATCTTTCTCCAGCGTCTTGGTATCGACAAAGTGGGTTTCCCCGCCTTTGTATTCGCGGCCGGCGCGATAGTCCTGCTCCCAACCGGCGCGATGCCAGGCGCGTTCCGCCACCGACAGCGCGCGTGGGAAGATCATGTATTCCATCTGCGGATCGGTGCGCTGGGTTTCGCTCCACAGCTGAGCGGACAGACCGTAGGCGCCCGGCCACGGCTTGTCGCTTTTGGCGTTAAAGTGGTTGCCGTCGCGGTCGACCGAGGTTTCCGCGTTCTGCGGCATGTTGTCCGGCGCGAAGCTGAACACCTTGCGCTCGTCGCTGAAGCGGGTGCCCCAGTAGTAACCACGCTCGTCCGGGTTCACCTCGTAAGGGAAGTCCATATAGACGTAGTCCGGGTTGGAGACCACCACTTCATATCCTTTGTTGGCCCAGTCGTTGACGCTATCGAAACCGCCCCAGTACAGGGTGTCCCAGAAGTTGACCCCCACGCGCGAGGTGGCGAACGCCTTCGAACTCTCGGCGTCCTTCAGGCCGTCTTGCCAGGCCTGCATTCTGTCGATGCCGTGCGCCTTCACCAGCTTGCTGACCTCTTGGCCGAAGTAGCTCGGCAGATGCTCCATGTCGGCCACTTTGCCCTCTTTGATCATCACCTGGCACACCTGCGACTTGGCCCACGGCTTGTCTTCATTGCTCTGGTCAATGATGCCTTTACCCGGTTCCGGTTTCGCCTTGTCGGTGTAGCCGGCGCCTAAACGAATGTTTTTCGCTTCGTCGCCGCCGAAGTGCCAGGTCTTGATCGGCTGGCCGGCTTCTTTATGCATCTGGGCAATCTCGCCAATCACCTTGTCGACAAAGCGCTGGGAGGAATCCAGGCACGGGTTCAGGTAACTCTGACGGTTAAAGAACTGCACCGAGGTGGTATTGGAGGTATCGGTCGGATCCACCAGGCGGAACTCGTTGGCCTCCTGCTCTTTGCCGGCGGCATGCAGTTTCTTGTAGCGCGCTTCCATCGAGACCACCGCGGCGCGGGCGTGCGCCGGCATGTCGATCTCCGGGATCACCTCAATCTGGCGCGCCTGGGCGTATTTGATGATGTCGATGTAGTCCTGACGAGTGAAGAAACCGCCGTAGACATCCGGCCCCTGGCCGTACTGCGGCAGCAGGCAGGTGGTTTCGCTCAGATCGTGGCAGCGCTGGCCGCCGACTTCCGTCAACTCAGGCAAGCCGGGAATTTCGATGCGCCAACCTTCGTCATCGCTCAGGTGGAAGTGGAATTTGTTGAGCTTGTAAGCCGCCATCTGATCCAGCAGGCGCAGCACCGCATCCTTCTTATGGAAGTTACGCGCCACGTCGAGGAAAATGCCGCGATACTGGAAGCGCGGCGCATCGCTGGCGTCGAGCGTGGCGATCTTGCCGCTGCCGTCGGTCGGCACTAACGACAGGATAGACTGCAACCCGTAGAACACCCCGGCCTGATCGAAGCCGATCACCCGCGCCTCTTTCTTGCCGATCTTCAGCTCATAAGCGCCCGGCACCGCCATCGCACCTTTAAACTTGCCCGGCTGGATGTCGGTCTTGATCGGGTAACCGTTGGCCTGAACCGGTACACCCAGCAGCGCGAAGCGCTGGTTGACGACCTCCGCCGCCGGCTTGACCAACGTGCTCAGATCCGGCGATACCCCTTTGCGCAGATCGGCGTCCTGCGCGTGCACTTTCACCTGCATCGGCGTCGGCACGATCTGGCCGCGCAGCGCCCCGGCGGGCAGCGTCTGCAGATCGGCGTTGCTGACAAAACGCGAAGCCGGCGTCATCAGAATATTTTTGTCGTCCTTGGTGCGCTTCCACTGATCGCCGGTAAATGGCGCCACAAACTGATCCAGATTTTCGGTGTCGGTATTCGCCAGCATTTTCGGCTTGGCGTCGCCGGACGTAGCATACCAGCGCGGCAGGAAGTCGTTTCTGAACAGCTGCCAGTATTCGGCGACCACCGGGATTTCCACCGCCTTACCGGCCGGGAAACCGCTGAACTTGGCGGTGGGCTCCAGCTTGTACAGATCGCCGGTGAGGTGAGCGATCTTGAACTGATCGTTGTCTACCCGCAGAGTCTGGCGCGGGCTGTGGAAATAAATGATCCAGTCTTTGCCGTCGATCGCCTGCCCGTCGTTGCTCAGGGTGAACAACACCCGGTTGCATGAGGCCCAGTCGGCGCCCAGCGCCGCGCAATCCACGCCGTTTTCCCCGGCGCGGTTATCCAGCATTTTCACGTTCAGCTTCAGTTGGCTCAGCTGATCCACCAGCTGTTGATCGGCCATGGCGCTCCCCATGCCGCCCAGGAATCCCATCGTTGCCGTCAAGGCGGCCAGTGCGCTCAGTTTGAATGCGTTCATCTTCTCGTCCTTCTTAATTATTGTTATCGCGAATTTCTTGCCACAGCTTGCCGCACTTGGCGTCGTAAGCCTGACCGTTACCGCTGTGAACCGCCATAATGCAGTTCTGATAATCCATCACCCGCACCGTTTCCTGCGCGGCGAACTGCTGGTGCTGTTTCTCTTGCTTCAGCACGTTAAGCACCGCCTTGCACGGCTGCAGACGCTCCGGCGAGCCTTCCGCGGTATTGATGCAGGCGCTGTAAGCCTGTTTCAACCTGGCGTCTTCCGGCGGCGCAGCGGGTTGCGCACAGGCGCTCAGGGCCGCAGCGGCCGCCAACATCAGCATGATTTTTTTCATCGTTGAATTCCCTTAACTGCCCCGGCGGCGAGGCCGGGGAACGCATCAGAAGATGGTGAATGGCGCGATGACCATGAACTTGACGTCTTTCTCGTCCTGGAAGATGTTGCCGTAACCGCCGCCCCAGCTCGGAATGTTGGTGTGATTGTCATACTGGGTGTAATGCAGCTTGAGCAGCGTGCCCTTGGCTCGCCCTTCCTGGATGGTGTACATCGCGTCCAGACTCCAGGCGCTCTCTTTCAGGCGCTGGCTCTGATCGTAGATTGGGTTGGTGCTCGGCTTGGCGTCCCAGGCGTAAACGTAAGAGCCGCCGACCGCCATGCCCGGCAGGTTCCAGTTGCTGAGGTCATACATCACGCCGGCATACACCGCTTTCTCGCCGTTGGCGTTAAAGTCGGAGCGGTTATCCCACCACACGTCCAGGCGACCGTTTGACGAGGCGTAGGTCGGGGTCATACGTTGCAGGAAGAAGCCCTGATTGCCTTCCGCCTTGACCATGGTGCCTTCCAGACGCCAGTTGAACTGGCCGGTGGTGTAACCGAAGGTCAGGGCCTGCAGCCAGGCCAGGCCGTCGTAGATGCTGTTCGGATCGTTCTTGTTGCTGATGCGGTCTTCCGCGCCATAGAACTGGTAACTGGTGGTCAGCGGGTTGCCCAGCAGATCGAATTTGTAAGACGCCTTGGTGAAGTACTGATTCACGTACCCCTGGGCCTGGCCGTAAGCGGCTTCCAGCACCAGATCGTTTTTGAAATCGTACTTGGCGCCCAGCGAGTGCAGGTAGGAGACGCGGGTTTTCTTGTCGTTCTGGCGGAAGTCGTCCATCTCGATATGCCACGGCGCTTTGTATTTGTCGGCCCACATGTAGGAGAAACTCAACGCGCCGGCATCGCCGTAGTCGAACTTGGCGCCGGCTTCAGCCCCCTGATAAGTGCCCGGCATAAAGCTCCAGTGCGGCGCCAGCAGGGTTTGGCCGCTCGGCTGAATATAGCCGGCGCGCGCCCAGACCGGGCCGTATTTGAATTTGGCGGCGGCTTTGTACAGGCTGATACCGCCTTTGTCACCGGAGTAGTCTTCGTCGTAGGTACGGTTCTTCGAGGAGAATGCGATTTCGTTCGGGTGACCGCTGGCGCTGGATTCAGCCAGTTCGATGGCGGTAAAAGTGCCGACATCCAGACCGAACATGTCCCAGGCGTAGCCCGAGGCGAAATCCAGGCTCAGGTTGGCGGTGGAGTGGGACAGGTTGGTGGTGTATTGATTGTAATCCTTGCTGTCCGGATTGAGATCTTTACGGTCGCGCTCACGTTGCCAGTAATAAATGCCGCCGGTCAGCGTGGAATCCTCGATAAACCCTGCGGCTTTCGCCTCAGGCGCCATGGCAAACCCTGTTCCCAACAGCGCGCCCGCGACTGCGAGCGCCAGCGTTTTACGCTGAGCACCGTGCGTACCCATATTGAAATTCCTCTTTGACTTAACTTAAAAGTTGCAGCCGCCTGTGTTCACCACTGCCCTGCACGACTGCCAATAAAAAACCCGAACGGGTAAAAAATATTGCCGACGAGATGTTATTCCCACAGCACTAATTGCTACAGACAGACTATTTTTCGCGACGCGAATTATCAAATGAAAAATGCGGAAGATTTGTCAAAGTATGACAAAGAGCACATATCGGTGATAATTTGTTACGCTGACATTCATGGAAGGTGTCGAATAAAAAATTCAATTAAATCAGAATAAATACAGATACCAGGTCAACCAGAGACGATTAATGGTTTCAGCCTGACTAAATGCGTCAGTCAGGAAATAAAATTTGAGAGCGCTCTCTAAATGAAATTAATTCGCATCACGAATATATAAGAAAAGATTAAGACTACTAAGCCCAATATAAGAAAACTTATTGATTAACGCACCGCAGTTAATTAAAAGCAGCCCGGAAAAACGTGGCGGGAATAGAGGATTTGCTCAATCGCAGGCATAAAAAAGCGCGGCCTGAGCCGCGCTGATACATTAATTTTCGAGGCGATTAAGATTAGCCTTCGATTTTCGCCCAGGTGTCACGCAGACCGACGGTGCGGTTAAACACCAGGTGCTCAGCCGAAGAGTAATGGCTGTCGGCGCAGAAGTAGCCTTCACGCTCGAACTGATAGGCTTTCTCCGGCTGTGCGGCCGCCAGACTCGGCTCAACGAAACCGTGCTTGATCACCAGCGATTCCGGGTTAATGGTGGAGAGGAAGTCCTCCGCCGCACCCGGGTTAGGTACGCTGAACAGGCGATCGTACAGGCGAATTTCCGCCGGCAGCGCGTGCGCCGCAGACACCCAGTGGATCACGCCCTTCACCTTGCGGCCGTCGGTAGGATCTTTGCTCAGCGTTTCCGCATCGTAGCTGCAGAAGATGGTGGTGATCTCGCCCGCTTCGTCCTTCTCGACGCGCTCGGCCTTGATCACGTACGCATTGCGCAGACGCACTTCCTTACCCAACACCAGACGCTTGTACTGCTTGTTGGCTTCTTCGCGGAAGTCGGCGCGATCGATATAGATCTCACGGCTGAACGGCACATCGCGGTTGCCCATTTCCGGCTTGTTCGGGTGGTTAGGCATGCTGACCATTTCCACCGCGTCGCCCATGTTCTCGATAACGATTTTCACCGGATCGAGCACCGCCATGGCGCGCGGCGCGTTTTCGTTCAGATCGTCGCGAATGCAGGATTCCAGCGCCATCATTTCAACGTTGTTGTCTTGCTTGGTTACGCCGATGCGCAGGCAGAACTCGCGGATCGAGGCGGCGGTATAACCGCGGCGGCGCAGACCGGAGACGGTCGGCATGCGCGGGTCATCCCAGCCTTCGACGATCTTCTCGGCCACCAGCTGGTGCAGCTTGCGCTTCGACATGATGGCGTATTCGAGGTTGAGACGCGAAAACTCGTACTGACGCGGGTGGCAAGGAATGGTGATGTTATCCAGCACCCAGTCATACAGACGGCGGTTGTCCTGGAACTCCAGGGTGCACAGCGAATGGGTGATCCCTTCCAGCGCATCGGAAATGCAGTGGGTGAAATCGTACATCGGGTAGATGCACCATTTGTTGCCGGTCTGGTGGTGTTCGGCGAACTTGATGCGGTACAGCACCGGATCGCGCATCACGATAAACGGCGAAGCCATATCGATCTTGGCGCGCAGGCAGGCGGCTCCTTCGGCGAACTCGCCGTTGCGCATCTTCTCGAACAGCGCCAGGTTCTCTTCCACGCTGCGGCCGCGGTACGGGCTGTCTTTGCCCGGCGCAGTCAGGGTACCGCGATATTCACGGATCTGCTCCGGCGACAGTTCGTCGACGTAAGCCAGGCCCTTGGTGATCAGCTCCACCGCATACTGGTGCAGCTGATCGAAATAGTCTGAGGAGTAACGAACGTTGCCGCTCCACTCAAAGCCCAGCCACTCCACGTCGTGCTTGATAGACTCGACGAACTCGATGTCTTCTTTCACCGGGTTGGTGTCATCGAAGCGCAGGTTGCACTGGCCCTGATAGTCCTTGGCGATGCCGAAGTTCAGGCAGATGGACTTGGCGTGGCCGATATGCAGATAGCCGTTAGGCTCCGGCGGGAAACGGGTATGTACCGACGTGTGTTTCCCCGACGCCAGATCTTCATCGACGATCTGACGGATAAAATTGGTTGGGCGGGCTTCAGCCTCACTCATTTCACTGTTCCTCAATGCAAAGCGCTACACATAACCGCCTATGATCCAACAAGCCACGTCTGGAAACAACCGTTTGTTTCATGAAAAATGCGGCGCGTTGCACCATCGGCGCGCAGCGCACCGCCGTGGGGCGAAACGGGATAAAAAAAGCGGGAAGAGATCGCTCTCTTCCCGCCAAGTCGGGGCAAACGCCGCCATGATGCGTGTTCGGCCCCAGGCACTACTCAGGTAAAAACAGCCTTATTTCTGGATCTCGTACAGCTTGGTCTGACCGGCGACCACAGAGCCGCTGGCCAGCGCCGCCAGGCCGGCGTACTCGTCAGAGTTGCTGACTACCACCGGGCTGATCATCGAACGCGCATTGGCATTCAGGTAATCCAGATCCAGTTCCAGAATCGGTTGACCGGCTTTCACTTCCGCGCCCTCTTCCACCAGGCGTTTGAAGCCCTGGCCTTCCAGCGCGACGGTGTCGATCCCCATGTGCACCACGATCTCGGCGCCCTTGTCGGTTTCCAGGCAGAATGCGTGGTTGGTATTGAAGATTTTCACCACAGTGCCGTCAGCCGGCGCCACCACGATCTTGTCGGTCGGGCGAATCGCCAGGCCGTCGCCTACCGCCTTGCTGGCGAAAGCTTCATCCGGCACCTGTTCGAGCGCCACCACTTCGCCGGTCACCGGCGCCAGCAGCGTTTCAAACGCGGCTTTCGGCGCGTTCGGCACCGCCTGCGGTTTGGCTTCCGCGGCAGGCGCCGCCGCCGGGGCCGCCGCTGCCGCTACCGGGCCGGCTGCAATCACGTTGCGCATTGCGCTGGCGATAAGTTCGGCACGGGTGCCGACGATCACTTGCACGCTCTGCTTGTTCAGGCGGATAACGCCCGACGCGCCGAGGCGTTTCGCCAATGCGTCGTTCACCAGCGCGGAGTCTTTCACATTCAAACGCAGGCGGGTGATGCAGGCGTCGATGCCGGTCAGGTTGTCGGAACCGCCGATCGCACCGACGTAACGACGAGCCAGGGTGGTGGTTTCGTTCTCGTCTTTACCGGCGTTGCTGTCGACGTTGACGTCGTAGCCGTCGGTTTCGTCACCGGCAACCGCCAGCTCGCGGCCCGGGGTCATCAGGTTGAATTTATTGATGGTGAAGCGGAACACCACGTAGTAGATGACGAAGAACACCAGGCCTTGCGGGATCAGCATGTACCAGTGGGTCGCCAGCGGGTTGCGAGACGACAGCACCATATCCACCAGGCCGGCGCTGAAGCCGAAACCGGCGATCCAATGCATGCTGGCGGCGATGAACACCGAGATACCGGTCAGCACAGCGTGGATCACGTACAGCACCGGCGCCACGAACATGAAGGAGAATTCCAGCGGTTCGGTAATACCGGTAAAGAAGGCGGCGAAAGCGGCTGCCAGCATGATGCCCGCCACTTTGGCTTTGTTCTCAGGACGCGCGCAGTGGTAAATGGCCAGCGCCGCCCCCGGCAGACCGAACATCATGATCGGGAAGAAGCCCGCCTGATAACGGCCGGTGATGCCGACAACCGCTTTACCGGCTTCGATCGACTGCTGGCCGCCAAGGAAGTTAGGAATATCGTTGATGCCGGCCACGTCGAACCAGAACACCGAGTTCAGCGCGTGGTGCAGACCGACCGGGATCAGCAGGCGGTTGAAGAAGGCGTAGATGCCCGCGCCGACCGAGCCCATTTTCTGAATGTGTTCACCGAAGTTCACCAGACCGTTGAAGATCACCGGCCAAATGTACATCAGGATGAAAGCCACCAGGATCATCAGGAAGGAAATGAGGATCGGCACCAAACGGCGGCCGCTGAAGAACGACAGCGCCTTGGGCAGCTCGACGCCGCTGAAGCGGTTGTACACTTCGGCGGAGATGATGCCGACCAGAATACCGACGAACTGGTTCTGGATCTTGCCGAACGCGGCGGGCACCTGATCCAGCGGGATCTTCTGAATCATCGACACGGCGGCCGGGGAACAGAGGGTGGTCAGCACCAGGAAGCCGACGAAGCCGGTCAACGCGGCGGCGCCGTCCTTGTCTTTGGACATGCCGTAGGCCACGCCGATAGCGAACAGCACCGACATGTTGTCGATGATAGCGGAGCCGGATTTAATAAAGAAAGCGGCGAGCGCGTTGTCGCCGCCCCAACCAACAGGGTCAATCCAGTACCCGACGCCCATCAAGATGGCGGCGGCGGGCAGCGTGGCGACCGGCACCATCAGCGCCCGTCCCACCTTTTGCAAATAACTAAGAATGTTCACCTTTTCCCCCTATGTTGTCCGCGGACGGACCCTATTAGTAGTTTATTTGGAGCTCTCACTACCTTTTTAGAAACAGCGCTTGGCACGTATCACTCATGCCGAGTGTAAAAAATTTATTTTGTATCGCAAATTAAAACCTCCTTTTTTGTGATAAATATCACCAAAAAGTAGTCTTTACCTCCCAGATTGCTGGCCATCACACAAAACTTATTTTATCATTCAAAAAATCAACCGGACGGACGATTCACGCGAGAATCATAAAGCTGGGTTACGCTTACGACTCCCGCAGGCCCGTACAGTATAGCTTTAGTTTACTTATCCCAAGAGGTGTTAGATGAGACTTATCCCACTGAAAGATACCGCACAAGTCGGCAAATGGGCCGCGCGTCATATCGTTCAACGCATCAACGCATTCAAGCCAACCGCAGAGCGCCCGTTTGTGCTCGGCCTGCCCACCGGCGGCACGCCGCTGGAAGCCTACAAACATCTGATTGCGATGCACAAAGCAGGTGAAGTAAGCTTTAAGCATGTTGTGACTTTCAACATGGACGAGTACGTTGGCCTGCCGCAGGAACACCCGGAAAGCTATCACACCTTCATGTACCGCAACTTCTTTGATCACGTTGATATCCCTCGCGAAAATATCAACCTGCTGAACGGCAACGCCGCGGATGTCGACGCCGAGTGCCGCCAGTACGAAGAGAAGATCAAGTCTTACGGCAAAATTAACCTGTTCATGGGCGGCGTGGGCATCGACGGCCATATCGCGTTCAACGAGCCGGCTTCGTCCCTGGCTTCGCGCACCCGCATCAAAACGCTGACCGAAGACACCCGCATCGCCAACTCGCGCTTCTTCGGCGGCGACGTCAGCCTGGTGCCGAAATATGCGCTGACCGTCGGCGTGGGCACGCTGCTGGACGCGGAAGAAGTGATGATCCTGGTGACCGGCCACGCCAAGGCGCAGGCGCTGGAAGCCGCAGTGGAAGGCAATATCAACCACATGTGGACCATCAGCTGTCTGCAGCTGCACGCCAAAGCGGTAGTGGTGTGCGACGAACCGGCCACCATGGAGCTGAAAGTCAAAACTGTCAAATATTTCCGCGAGTTAGAAGCGGAAAGCGTTAAAAGTCTTTAATCTTTGCAGGGGGCTACGATGTTCGCTTTAACCCACGGCCGAATCTATACCGGCCACGACGTACTTGATGACCATGCAGTCATTATCGCTGATGGGCTGATCGAGAAAGTCTGCCCGGCGGCTGAATTGCCCGCCGGCATCGAAACGCGCGACCTGGGTGGCGCCATCCTGGCCCCCGGGCTTATCGACGTGCAGCTGAACGGCTGCGGCGGCGTACAGTTCAACGATTCGCTGGAAGCGATCTCGGAAGAAACACTGGAGATCATGCAGCGCGCCAACGAGAAATCCGGCTGCACCAGCTATCTGCCGACGCTGATCACCAGCAGCGACGAATTCATGAAGCACAGCGTCGACGTGATGCGCGCTTATCTGAAAAAGCACCAAAACCAGGCGTTGGGCCTGCACCTGGAAGGGCCATACCTCAGCCCGGTGAAAAAAGGCACCCACAATCCGGCGTTCATTCGCAAGCCAACCCAGGAAATGATCGATTACCTGTGCGCCAACGCCGACGTGATCACCAAGGTGACGCTGGCGCCGGAAATGGTTGAGCCGCACTTTATCAAGCAGTTGACCGAGGCCGGCATCGTGGTCTCCGCCGGCCACTCGAACGCCACCTACGATCAGGCTCGCACCGGTTTCGCCGCCGGCATCAGCTTCGCCACCCACCTGTACAACGCCATGCCTTATATCACCGGCCGCGAACCGGGGCTGATGGGGGCGATCTTCGATACGCCGGAGGTCTATACCGGCATCATCGCCGACGGCCATCACGTGGCCTGGGCGAGTATCCGTAACGCCAAACGCCTGAAAGGTGATAAATTGGTCCTGGTCACCGATGCCACCGCGCCGGCGGGCGCAGATATTGACCAATTTATTTTCGCCGGTAAAACAATATACTATCGGGATGGGCTGTGCGTGGATGAGAACGGCACCCTGAGCGGTTCCGCGCTGACCATGATCGAAGCGGTGCGAAACAGCGTCGAGCATATCGGCATCGCGCTGGACGAAGCGCTGCGCATGGCGACGCTGTATCCGGCGCGCGCCATCGGCGTCGATCACCGTCTGGGCACCCTCGAAGCCGGCAAGGTGGCTAACCTGACCGCCTTCACCCGTGATTTCAAGATCACCAAAACGCTCGTTAACGGTAACGAGGTTTAATTCAATGAACAGCGAGTAAAATTATTGATGAGCACTGGCGGACAAGCACAAATAGGGAACGTTGACTTAGTCAAACAACTTAACGGCGCGGCAGTTTACCGCCTGATCGACCAGCAGGGCCCGATCTCGCGCATTCAGATTGCCGAACTCAGCCAGCTCGCCCCCGCCAGCGTCACCAAAATTACTCGCCAGCTGCTGGAGCGCGGGCTGATCAAAGAAGTCGATCAGCAAGCCTCCACCGGCGGCCGCCGCGCGATCTCCATCGTGTCGGAAACCCGTCATTTCCATACCGTCGCGGTGCGTCTCGGCCGTCACGACGCCACTATCACCCTGTATGACATGAGCGGCAAGTCGCTCAGCGAAGAACACTATCCGCTGCCGGAACGCACTCAAGAAACGCTGGAGAATGCGCTGTTCGCCGCCATCGCCCAATTCATCGACGCTAACCAGCGCCGCCTGCGCGAGCTGATCGCCATCGCGGTGATCCTGCCCGGCCTGGTGGATCCGGCGCTGGGCGTGGTGCGCTACATGCCGCATATCAGCGTCAGCAATTGGGCGCTGGTGGACAACCTGCAGCAGCGCTTCAACGTCACCAGCTTCGTCGGCCACGACATCCGCAGCCTGGCGCTGGCGGAGCACTACTTCGGCGCCACCCGCGACTGCGAAGACTCGATTCTGGTGCGCCTGCACCGCGGCACCGGCGCCGGCATCATCGTCAACGGGCAGATTTTTCTCGGCAACAACGGCAACGTCGGCGAGATCGGCCATATCCAGATCGATCCGCTGGGGGAACGCTGCCACTGCGGCAACTTCGGCTGCCTGGAAACCGTGGCCGCCAACGCGGCGATCGAACAGCGCGTGCGCCAGTTGCTGAGCCAGGGCTACCCAAGCAAACTGACGCTGGAAGACTGCGGCATCAACGCCATCTGCAAGGCCGCCAACCGCGGCGATCTGCTGGCCAGCGAAGTGATCGAACACGTAGGCCGCTATCTGGGCAAGGCGGTGGCCATCGCCATCAACCTGTTCAATCCGCAGAAGGTGGTGATCGCCGGTGAGATCACCGAAGCGGACAAGGTGCTGCTGCCGGCGATCCAGAGCTGTATCAATACCCAGGTGCTGAAGGACTTCCGCAAAAATCTGCCGGTGGTGACCTCCGAACTCAATCATCGCTCGGCGATCGGCGCTTTCGCCCTGGCCAAACGCGCGATGCTCAACGGCGTGCTCTTGCAGCGATTGCTGGAAAGCTGATCCGCCGCTTCTGGCAGGCGTGTTATCGTCACCCTTCGCCTGCCGTAATCATGAGAAACAGCGACAAATGAAAATCAAAAACGTTATATGCGATATCGACGGCGTGCTGCTGCATGACAATACGCCGGTTCCCGGCGCCGATCTGTTCCTGGCGCGCATCCAGGAACAAGGCATGCCGCTGGTGGTGCTGACCAACTACCCATCACAGACCGCACAGGATCTGGCGAACCGCTTCGCCGCCGCCGGGCTGGAAGTGCCGGAGAGCGCGTTCTACACCTCGGCGATGGCCACCGCCGATTTCCTGCGCCGTCAGGAAGGCAAAAAAGCCTATGTGGTCGGCGAAGGCGCCTTGATCCATGAGCTGTACAAAGCCGGTTTCACCATCACCGACATCAACCCGGACTTCGTGATCGTCGGTGAAACCCGCTCTTACAACTGGGACATGATGCATAAAGCCGCCTACTTCGTGAGCAACGGCGCGCGCTTTATCGCCACCAACCCGGATAGTCACGGCCACGGCTTCTCGCCGGCCTGCGGCGCGCTGTGCGCCCCCATCGAGAAGATCACCGGCCGCAAGCCGTTTTACGTCGGCAAGCCCAGCCCGTGGATCATTCGCGCCGCACTGAACAAAATGCAGGCGCACTCGGAAGAGACGGTGATCGTTGGCGACAACCTGCGCACCGACATTCTGGCGGGCTTCCAGGCCGGCCTGGAAACCGTGCTGGTGCTGTCCGGCGTCTCCACGCTGAGCGACATCGAAACCATGCCGTTCCGCCCGAGCTACGTCTACCCTTCCGTCGCCGATATCACCATCTTCTGATGCGGCCATGGCGGCCGCCCGGCCGCCATTATTTCCTTCTCCCTCAGCGTCAGTTTGAATTTAATTCGTCCATGGCCATAAAAGGTTTCAGCCTGCCTGCGTTAAAAATCCTCATTATAACGTTACGCCCCGCCAATAGCTGATATTGCCGGCGAGCGGAAAACCCTTACCCCTAATTAATGAGGCTACCATGAGCACAAATAACACTATTAATGCCGTCGCCGCCGATGACGCGGCCATTATGCCGTCTATCGCCAATAAAAAGATCCTGATGGGTTTCTGGCACAACTGGGCCGCCGGCGCCAGTGACGGCTATCAGCAGGGCCAGTTCACCAATATGAACCTGACCGACATTCCCGCCGAGTACAACGTGGTGGCCGTCGCCTTTATGAAAGGCCAGGGCATCCCGACCTTCAAGCCTTACAACCTGTCCGACGCTGAGTTCCGCCGCCAGGTGGGCGTGCTGAACAGCCAGGGCCGCGCGGTGCTGATCTCCCTCGGCGGCGCAGACGCGCATATCGAGCTGAAAACCGGCGACGAAGACAAGCTGAAAGACGAGATTATTCGCCTGGTGGAAGTCTATGGCTTCGACGGCCTGGATATCGATCTGGAACAGGCGGCGATCGGCGCCGCCAATAATAAAACCGTCTTGCCAGCGGCGTTGAAAAAAGTAAAAGACCATTACGCCGCGCAGGGAAAAAACTTTATTATCAGCATGGCGCCGGAATTCCCGTATTTACGCACCAACGGCACCTACCTGGATTATATTAATGCCCTCGAAGGCTATTACGACTTTATCGCGCCGCAATATTATAACCAGGGCGGCGACGGTATTTGGGTGGATGAACTCAATGCCTGGATCACGCAGAATAACGACGCCCTGAAAGAGGACTTCCTCTACTACCTGACGGAAAGCCTGGTTACCGGCACCCGCGGCTATGCGAAGATCCCGGCGGCGAAATTCGTCATCGGCCTGCCGAGCAACAACGATGCCGCCGCCACCGGCTACGTGGTCAACAAACAGGCGGTGTATAACGCTTTCTCGCGTCTCGACGCCAAAAACCTGTCGATCAAGGGCCTGATGACCTGGTCAATCAACTGGGATAACGGCAAGAGCAAAGCCGGCGTCGCCTACAATTGGGAGTTCAAAACCCGCTATGCGCCGCTGATTCAGGGCGGCGTCACCCCACCGCCGGGAAAGCCTAATGCGCCGACGGCGCTGACGGTCGCAGAGCTGGGCGCCACCTCGCTGAAACTGAGCTGGGCCGCCGCCACCGGCGCCTCACCGATCGCCAGCTACACCGTCTACCGCGACGGCAACCCGATCGGCCAAACCGCCGGTCTGTCGCTGGCCGACAGCGGTCTGACGCCGGCAACCCAGTACAGCTACTTCGTTACCGCGACCGACACCCAGGGCAATACCTCCCTGCCGAGCAGCGCGCTGGCGGTCAAAACCGCCAATGACGGTACGCCGCCCGATCCGGGCGCGCCCGAGTGGCAGAACAACCACAGCTACAAAGCCGGCGACGTCGTGAGTTATAAAGGCAAGAAATACACCTGTATTCAGGCGCACACCTCCAATGCCGGCTGGACGCCGGATGCCGCGTTCACTCTCTGGCAGCTCATCGCCTAATCGCTAATCGATTGCCGGTCAAACTGGCCGGCAATCCCGCCATCACGCTAAAAATTGCATAATCGATAATTTTTCACGCCAATAACTGAAAATCCGTTAAAAACCTCAGCCACGCAAACAACTATTTCTCAGCGCATGGCTAAAACGCTTGCAACCTCTGCAGCTTTTGGCGCATTTTCATAACCACAGCGCAGCAAAACCGCGTTATCGCTGATAAATCGGCAATGCTGCCCATAACAGTAAAAACAACATCACAGTCATAAAAGCCCGTTAGGAGAGTTGTATGTGTTCTATTTTCGGTGTGCTCGATCTGAAGTCCGATCCCGTTGAACTGCGTAAGAAAGCGCTGGAGCTGTCACGTCTGATGCGCCACCGCGGCCCGGATTGGTCCGGCGTTTACGCCAGCGACAAAGCCATTCTGGCTCACGAACGCCTGTCGATCGTCGACGTCAACAACGGCGCTCAACCGCTGTACAACGCTGCGCACACCCACGTTCTGGCGGTCAACGGCGAAATTTACAACCACCAGGCGCTGCGCCAACAGTTGAGCGACCGCTATGCCTTCCAGACCGGCTCCGACTGTGAAGTGATCCTGGCGCTGTATCAGGAGAAAGGCCCGGAGTTCCTCGACGATCTGCAAGGCATGTTCGCCTTTGCCCTGTATGACACCGAAAAAGACGCCTACCTGATCGGCCGCGATCATCTGGGCATCATCCCGCTGTACATGGGCCATGACGAACACGGCAACCTGTACGTTGCCTCGGAAATGAAAGCGCTGGTGCCGGTGTGCCGCACCATCAAGGAATTCCCGGCCGGCAGCTACCTGTGGAGCCAGGACGGCCAGATCCGCGAATACTATCGCCGCGACTGGTTCGATTACGACAGCGTCAAGGACAACGTGACCGACGCCGCCGCCCTGCGCACCGCGCTGGAAGAGTCGGTGAAAAGCCACCTGATGTCCGACGTGCCTTACGGCGTGCTGCTGTCGGGCGGGCTGGATTCCTCGGTCATTTCGGCGATCACCAAGAAGTACGCCGCGCGCCGCGTGGAAGATCAGGAACGCAGCGAAGCCTGGTGGCCGCAGCTGCACTCCTTCGCCGTCGGGCTGGAAGGCTCGCCGGATCTGCGCGCCGCGCAGGAGGTGGCCAACCATCTGGGCACCGTGCACCATGAGATCCACTTCACCGTGCAGGAAGGGCTGGACGCCATCCGCGATGTGATTTACCACATCGAAACCTATGACGTCACCACCATTCGCGCCTCGACGCCGATGTACCTGATGTCGCGCAAAATCAAGGCGATGGGCATCAAGATGGTGCTTTCCGGCGAAGGCGCGGACGAAGTGTTCGGCGGCTACCTGTACTTCCATAAGGCGCCGGACGCCCGCGAATTCCACGAAGAGACCGTACGCAAACTGCTGGCGCTGCACATGTTCGACTGCGCGCGCGCCAACAAGGCGATGTCCGCCTGGGGCGTCGAAGCCCGCGTGCCGTTCCTGGACAAGAAATTCCTCGACGTGGCGATGCGCATCAACCCGAAAGATAAAATGTGCGGCAACGGCAAAATGGAAAAACACATCGTTCGCGAATGTTTCGAGTCCTATTTGCCGGCCAGCGTGGCCTGGCGCCAGAAAGAGCAGTTCTCCGACGGCGTCGGCTACAGCTGGATCGACACGCTAAAAGAGGTGGCTGCGCAGCAAATTAGCGATCAACAGCTCGAAACCGCGCGTTTCCGCTTCCCGTACAACACGCCGACCTCGAAAGAAGGCTACCTGTACCGCGAAATCTTCGAGGAGCTGTTCCCGCTGCCGAGCGCCGCCGAATGCGTGCCGGGCGGCCCATCCGTCGCCTGCTCGTCCGCCAAGGCCATCGAGTGGGATGAATCGTTCAAGAAGATGGACGATCCTTCCGGCCGCGCCGTCGGCGTGCACCAGGCCGCCTATAAATAATCGCGCGGCATTTTCCCCGGGGCGGGCCTTTTGGCCCGCCTTTTTGTTGCCTTTTCCGCCCGCCAACTGCCTGAATTGCCGATTTTATCGCCATAATGTTCACAACCCAGACAAACGGCGCTTCCGGGCGCTTTTTCGGGAAAAAACTTGTTGACGCAAATCGGTCATATACGCATAATGCGCCCCGCAACGCCGATGAAGGCAAAGCAAAAAAAGAGGGCTACGTAGCTCAGCTGGTTAGAGCACATCACTCATAATGATGGGGTCACAGGTTCGAATCCCGTCGTAGCCACCATCTATTTTTTGTATTTGCGGGAGTGGCGAAATTGGTAGACGCACCAGATTTAGGTTCTGGCGCCGCAAGGTGTGCGAGTTCAAGTCTCGCCTCCCGCACCATTTCTCTTCATCGTCGGCGCAGTATGTTGATGGGGTATCGCCAAGCGGTAAGGCACCGGTTTTTGATACCGGCATTCCCTGGTTCGAATCCAGGTACCCCAGCCATATTCTTTCGGGAATGGGGTTTCAACATAAGATTTGTTTGCAGGTGGGGTATCGCCAAGCGGTAAGGCACCGGTTTTTGATACCGGCATTCCCTGGTTCGAATCCAGGTACCCCAGCCATAACAAACTGCTTGCAAATCAAAGAAGTAAAAAGTAACATCGGCTACGTAGCTCAGCTGGTTAGAGCACATCACTCATAATGATGGGGTCACAGGTTCAAATCCCGTCGTAGCCACCATAATTGGGGTGTCGCCAAGCGGTAAGGCTCTGGTTTCTGATACCAGCATACCCAGGTTCGAATCCTGGCACCCCAGCCATATTTAGAAAAGCCCGCTTCGGCGGGCTTTTTGCTGTCTGCCGTTCAGCCAACCTTAAATAGGCCCAGCCACCGCTGAGCCCTGTCGGTTACAATCCCAAAGCGTACTTCAACGCATGCTCTTTCAGCTTGCCCGCCCGCTGCGCGGCCATCAGCGCCAGATTGCGCGCCACGGTCAGCGGCGCCAGGTTATTGCTGAAGGCGGTATAGAACAGATCCATGCCGCTCTGCATCAACAGATTGTCAGTACGGCGGCGGCTTTGATAGCGCAGCAGCACCGCCTCGCTGCTCCAGTCTTCTCCCTGCTCCCGCGCCTCGCTCAGCACGTTTAGCAAGGCATCCACATCGCGATACCCCAGATTGACGCCCTGCCCGGCCAGCGGGTTGATGGTATGCGCCGCATCGCCCAGCAGCGCCAGGCCCGGCAGCACGTAGCGCTGCGCATGGCGGCGCGTCAACGGGAACGATCCGGCGGCGTGCACCTTGACCGGGCCCAGTCGCGCCGGAAAAGCGGCGGCGATCTCACGCTCCAGCTGCGCCGGCGGCATCGCCTGCAGTTGGCGAATGCGCTGCGGGCTGTCATACCACACCAGCGACGCCCAGCTATCGTACAGCGGCAGGAAGGCGCGCGGCCCGGACGGGAAGAAGCGCTGCCAGGTCACATCCTGCTGCGGCGCGCCGGTATCGACGGTGATCAACATGCACGCCTGACGATACTGCCAGCCGTTGGTGCCGATCGCCGCCAGCTTGCGCACCTGCGAGTTGGCGCCGTCGGCGCCGACAACCAGCCGCGCCTGCAGCGTTTCGCCGCTGTCCAGCGTCAGTTGCCAGGCCTTGTCCGCCCGCTGCAGCGATTGCAGCCTGGCGGGGCACAGCAGCGTCAAATTGGCGCACTGTGCGAACTGCTGCCACAGCGCCAGCTGCAAAATGCGGTTTTCCACCATAAAGCCCAACTCCGGCAGCCCCAGCGATACCGCATCGAACGCCACGCGCGACGACGCCCATTCCCAGGTCTCCAGCCGGCGATACGGCGCCGTGCGCATCGCCGTCACGGCGGGCCAGGCGCCAAGCTGTTTCAGCAGCCCCACCGAGGTGCAGCCGATAGCGGAAATGCGCAGGTCCGGCGGGCTTTGCGCCTCGAACGCCTGCGGCGCCTGATGTTCCAGCAACGCCACCGACCAGCCCGCCTGCGCCAGGCCCAGAGCCGCCGCCGCGCCGACCATGCCGCCGCCCACCACCACCGCGTCATACCGATTTTGAGATGTCTTCATATTGGCTATGTTTTCTATGTGAATGCTCGCCATCCCACCCGACATGGCGTTTTGCGCAGTGTACCGGATTTTCGCTTCTGCTTCAGGTTACGTGCCATTTTCCCCCGCGCTGGTCACAACGGCGGCAAATGATTACAATACGCGCCCTGCATGTCGCGTAACGCAACTTTCGCTCCGCACTGAGTAATGGCAAGTCAATGACGAAAAAACTACATATCAAAACCTGGGGCTGCCAGATGAATGAGTACGATTCATCGAAAATGGCCGACCTGTTGAACAGCACGCACGGCTTCGAGTGGACCGACAACGCCGAGGAAGCGGACGTGCTGTTGCTGAACACCTGCTCGATCCGTGAAAAAGCGCAGGAAAAAGTTTTCGCCATGCTGGGGCGCTGGCGCTTGCTGAAAGAGAAGAACCCGTCTGTCATCATCGGCGTCGGCGGTTGCGTGGCCTCGCAAGAAGGCGAACTGATCCGCAGCCGCGCGCCTTGCGTCGACGTGGTATTCGGCCCGCAGACCCTGCACCGCCTGCCGGAAATGATCAACCACGTTCAGGGCACCCGCAGCCCGGTGGTCGATATCAGCTTCCCGGAGATCGAAAAGTTCGACCGCCTACCGGAGCCGCGCGCCGAAGGCCCGACCGCGTTCGTGTCGATCATGGAAGGCTGCAACAAATACTGCACTTTCTGCGTGGTGCCATACACCCGCGGCGAGGAAGTGAGCCGCCCGAGCGACGACGTGCTGTTCGAAATCGCCCAACTGGCGGCGCAGGGCGTGCGCGAAGTCAACCTGCTCGGCCAAAACGTTAACGCTTACCGCGGCGCCACGCATGACGGCGATATCTGCTCGTTCGCCGAACTGCTGCGCCTGGTGGCCGCCATCGACGGCATCGATCGCATTCGCTTCACCACCAGCCACCCTATCGAGTTCACCGACGACATCATCGCGGTGTACGAAGACACGCCGGAGCTGGTCAGCTTCCTGCATCTGCCGGTGCAGAGCGGTTCGGATCGCATCCTGACCATGATGAAACGCGCCCATACCGCGCTGGAGTATAAGGCGATTATCCGCAAGCTGCGCAAGGCGCGTCCGAACATCCAGCTCAGCTCCGACTTCATCGTCGGTTTCCCGGGCGAGAGCCAGGCCGACTTCGAACAGACCATGAACCTGATCGCCGACGTCAACTTCGACGTCAGCTTCAGCTTCATCTATTCGTCGCGCCCCGGTACGCCGGCGGCGGACATGGTTGACGACGTCAGCGAAGAAGAGAAAAAACAGCGGCTGTACATTCTGCAGGATCGCATCAACCAGCAGGCGCTGCAGTTCAGCCGCCGCATGCTCGGCACCGTCCAGCGCATTCTGGTAGAAGGCACCTCGCGCAGAAGCGTGATGGAGCTGGCCGGGCGCACGGAGTGCAACCGTGTGGTAAACTTCGAAGGCACGCCCGATATGATCGGCCAGTTTGTCGACGTGGAAATTACCGAGGTGCTGACCAACACCCTGCGTGGCGCAGTGGTGCGCACCGAACAGCAGATGGATCTGCGCGTACATGAATCCCCGCAGTCGGTGATCGCCCGTACCCGCAAAGAAAACGCGCTGGGCGTCGGCATTTACCAGCCCTGACGCCGCGGCGGCCCGCATTATCGCCGCCCGTTCGCGCTACTCCTTACCGTTTCTCCGCCGGGCGTCCACGCCCGGTGATGTTCTTTTTTTTATTTTTTATTGTTGAAGAGGCGACATAACATGCAACTCCCACACTGCCCGAAGTGCAACTCCGAATACACCTACCAGGACAATGCCTTGTTCATCTGCCCTGAGTGCGCCCACGAGTGGAGCGACAGCGCCCCGGCGGAAGATCAGGACGCGCTGATCGTCAAAGACGCCAACGGCAACCTGCTGGCGGACGGCGACGCGGTCACCGTGATCAAGGACCTGAAGGTTAAAGGCAGCTCCTCGATGCTGAAGATCGGCACCAAGGTGAAAAACATTCGTCTGGTGGAAGGCGATCACAACATCGACTGCAAAATCGACGGCTTCGGCCCGATGAAACTGAAATCCGAGTTCGTGAAAAAGAACTGATTCTCGGCGGCCTTGTCCTGTGATGACGCGGCGGGCTTTGCGCCCCGCCGCGTTTTTTCCTTATCTTCCCTTGAATTCCGCCGACGGCGCACAGATAGATCAGCGGTAAACTTGCGCCGTTGCGGCGCACCATGAATAATTCAAGAAAGAGAGTATTCAGGCTCGCCCTGAACGCGCGCGTCCCGGACGCGCTATGTGACATCAACCAGGCCCGATGTGACCTAGAGGAATAGTTTGAACGTCGCAACACAAGAAATTATGTTGGAGCCCGCAGACAACAAGCGTTTGCTCAGCCTGTGCGGCCCGTTTGATGACAACATCAAGCAACTCGAGCGCCGATTGGGCATCGAAATCAATCGTCGCGACAACCGCTTCAAGCTGGTCGGCAAAAACCTGTGCGTGGTCGCCGCCGCCGATATCCTGCGCCATCTGTACGTGGATACCGCGCCGATTCGCGGCGTGATCCCGGATATCGATCCGGAGCAAATCCATCTGGCTATCAAAGAGAGCCGGGTGCTGGAACAGGTGGCGGACAGCGTGCCGGATTACGGCAAGGCGGTCACCATCAAAACCAAGCGTGGCATGGTGAAACCGCGCACGCCTAACCAGGCGCAGTACATCGCCAACATTCTCGATCACGACATCACCTTCGGCATCGGCCCGGCCGGTACCGGCAAAACCTACCTGGCGGTCGCCGCCGCGGTGGATGCGCTGGAACGCCAGGAAATTCGCCGCATTCTGCTGACCCGTCCCGCGGTCGAAGCCGGCGAAAAGCTGGGCTTCCTGCCGGGCGATCTGAGCCAGAAGGTCGATCCTTATCTGCGCCCGCTGTACGACGCCCTGTTCGAAATGCTGGGCTTCGAGCGCGTGGAGAAGCTCATTGAGCGCAACGTGATCGAAGTCGCGCCGCTGGCCTATATGCGCGGCCGTACGCTGAACGACGCCTTTATCATTCTGGATGAGAGCCAGAACACCACCATCGAGCAGATGAAGATGTTCCTGACGCGCATCGGCTTCAACTCGAAGGCGGTCATCACCGGCGACGTCACCCAGATCGACCTGCCGCGCAACCAGAAATCCGGCCTGCGCCACGCGGTGGAAGTGCTGTCGGACGTGGAAGAACTGAGCTTCAACTTCTTCCACAGCGAAGACGTGGTGCGCCACCCGGTGGTGGCCCGCGTGGTCATCGCTTATGAGGCCTGGGAAGCGGCCGAACAGAAACGCAAAGACGCAATTGCCGAACAACGTAAGCGCGAGGCGCTCGCCGCCTCCGAGCAGGAGACACCATGAGTCAGGTGATTTTGGATCTTCAGATTGCCTGTGAAAGCAGCGATGGCCTGCCGGATGAAGCCACGTTCCAGCGCTGGCTGGAAGGCGTGCTGCCGCAATTTCAGGAAGAGGCGGAGGTCACCGTGCGTCTGGTGGACGAAGCGGAAAGCCACGAGCTGAACCTGACCTATCGCGGCAAAGACAAGCCGACCAACGTGCTCTCTTTCCCGTTCGAGGCCCCGCCTGGCATCGAGCTGCCGCTGCTCGGCGATCTGATCATCTGCCGCCAGGTGGTTGAACAGGAAGCGATTGAGCAAGGCAAGGCGCTGGAGGCCCACTGGGCGCATATGGTTGTCCACGGCAGCCTTCATCTGCTAGGGTATGACCACATCGAAGACGATGAAGCCGAAGAAATGGAGTCTTTGGAAACCGAAATCATGCACGGACTGGGCTATCCTGATCCGTACCTGGCGGAAAAAGACCCCGTCTGACGTCAGCCGTTTACCTTACAGCCCCTAACGGGGCTGTCGCTGACGCCCCTTAACTCTGACATGAGTGACAGTAACGAAAACGCCATGAGCGACGACCATTCACAAAGCAATGACAGCCCCAGTCCCAAGAAGGGGTTCTTTACTCTTATCCTTAACCAGCTGTTCCACGGCGAGCCCAAAAACCGTGGCGATCTGGTCGAGCTGATCCGTGATTCCGAACAAAACGACCTGATCGATCCTGATACCCGCGACATGCTGGAAGGCGTGATGGATATCGCCGAACAGCGCGTGCGCGACATCATGATCCCCCGCTCCCAGATGGTGACGCTCAAGCGCAACCAGACGCTGGAAGAGTGCCTGGACGTGATTATCGACTCCGCCCACTCGCGCTTCCCGGTGATCAGCGAAGACAAAGATCACATCGAAGGCATCCTGATGGCCAAGGATCTGCTGCCGTTCATGCGCGCAGACTCCGAGCCGTTCAGCATCGACAAAGTGCTGCGCACCGCGGTGGTGGTGCCGGAAAGCAAGCGCGTCGACCGGATGTTGAAAGAGTTCCGCTCCCAGCGCTATCACATGGCGATTGTCATTGACGAATTCGGCGGCGTGTCCGGCCTGGTCACCATCGAAGACATTCTGGAACTGATCGTCGGCGAGATCGAAGACGAATACGACGACGAAGACGATCTGGATATCCGCCAGCTCAGCCGCCACATGTACACCGTACGCGCGCTGGCGCCGATCGAAGACTTCAACGAAGCCTTCGGCACCCATTTCAGCGACGACGAGGTCGATACCATCGGCGGTTTGGTGATGCAGGCCTTCGGCCATCTGCCGGCGCGCGGGGAAACCATTGAAATCGAAGGTTACCTATTTAAAGTTGCCATGGCAGACAGTCGACGTATCATCCAGGTTCATGTAAAAATTCCGGACGACTCTCCACCACCGAAACTGGAAGATTAAATCCAACATGGCTAAAGCCTCATTACTTGAACGCCAGTGGGTTCGCGCCCTGCTGGCGCTGTTGTCAGGTGCCGGCGGGACGCTGGCGTTCTCGCCCTACGATTTCTGGCCCGCGGCCATCGTCTCCCTGTTCGGCCTGCTGGCCGTTACCCTCAATCGCACCACCAAACAGTCCGCCCTGCTCGGCTTTATCTGGGGCTTCGGGTTGTTCGGCAGCGGCATCAACTGGGTGTATGTCAGCATCGCCGATTTCGGCGGCATGCCGTTCGCCGTCAACGTCTTCCTGGTGGCGCTGCTCGCCGCTTACCTGTCGCTGTATACCGGGCTGTTCGCCGGGCTGCTGACCCGCCTGTGGCCGGCTACGCGCTGGTGGCGGCTGGCCATCGCCGCGCCGGCGCTGTGGCAGGTCACGGAATTCCTGCGCGGCTGGGTGCTGACCGGCTTCCCGTGGTTGCAGTTCGGCTACAGCCAGATTAACGGCCCGCTGAAAGGCATCGCGCCGCTGCTGGGCGTCGACGCCATCACCTTTGTGCTGATGGCCATCGCCGGCCTGCTGGTGTACGCCGTCAATCAGCGCCGCCTCTCGGCGGCGGTGATCGCCGCCGCGCTGCTGCTGTTGCCATGGCCGCTGCGCCAGCTGCAGTGGTTTACCCCGCAGACGGATAAAGCGGTGAATGTCGCCATGGTGCAAGGCAACATCGCTCAATCGATGAAATGGGATCCGAAAGCGCTGGTCAGCACGCTGCAAACCTATCTGGACGAAACCCGTCCCTACATGGGCAAGGCGCCGATCGTCATCTGGCCGGAATCCGCCATCCCGGATTATGAAGCCAATCAGAACGGCTTCCTGACGATGATGGACGACCTGATGCGGGCGAAGAACAGCAGCCTCATCACCGGCATCGTCGACGTGCGCGCCACGCCGCAGGGCCAGCAAATCTATAACAGCGCCATCGTGCTCGGTGAACCGACGCCGTACAGCTACCCTGCCAACGATCGCTACAACAAGCACCACCTGGTGCCGTTCGGCGAGTTTGTGCCGCTGGAGACACTGCTGCGGCCGCTGGCGCCGTTCTTCGACCTGCCGATGTCCTCCTTCAGCCGCGGCGACTACGTACAACCGCAGCTCAGCGTACGCGGCTACAACCTGACGGCGGCCATTTGCTACGAAATCGTGTTGGGCCAGCAGGTGCGCGATAACTTCCGCCCGGACACCAACTTCCTGCTGACCATCTCCAACGACGCCTGGTTCGGCCACTCCATCGGCCCATGGCAGCACTTCCAGATGGCGCGCATGCGGGCGCTGGAACTGGGCCGGCCGCTGCTGCGCAGCACCAACAACGGCGTCACCGCCGCGGTGGACGCGAACGGCGAGGTGATCGCCGAGATCCCGCAGTTCACTCGTCAGGTGCTTGAAGTGAAGGTCACACCGACCACCGGCGTCACGCCTTACGCGCGTTTCGGCGCCGCGCCGCTGTGGGTGATCACCCTGTTGCTGGGCGGTTGGGCGCTGATGTTGGGCCTGCGCCGCAAATAGTCCTGTTCGCCGGGGCGCGCCCGCCGCGCCCCGCGTTTCCGTAAACGTTCCCCCACCTCGGTCAGAAAACGTCGTTAAATCAACGCGGCTGGCACACTCCTTGCTTTATCTAAGGTGACATCGCACGTCGGTTAACTTTTGCTGACGTTTTGTCGCACCCGTGCACATTTTGGAGGCACCGAACGCACCATGCGGGTGCGTCGGGGTTTGGTTGCATTGATTTGGTGCGCGCGGCGTCTCAAAAAATGAAACATTTTAGTTTCAAGATATTCACAATCGGTTATTTTTTAACGGCTATCCGTTCTAAGACTATCTTTATAACCTGAGCAATAAATAGTCGATTTAAACCTGACGCTCTTTAGTCAGAGCCACCACAACAGCAAAGGAGTTGGACCATGCAAATGCGTAAATTGGCGTTATCGTTACTGCTGCTCGGTATGGCAGGTAGCGTGGCGCACGCGGAAGACCTGACCGGTACGCTGAAGAAAATCAAAGACAACGGCGTTATCGTTGTCGGCCACCGCGAATCGTCTGTGCCCTTTTCCTACTACGACAACCAGCAAAAAGTTGTGGGCTACTCTCAGGACTACTCCAACCAAATCGTTGAAGCCGTTAAGAAAAAGCTGAATGCACCGAATCTGCAGGTGAAAATGCTGCCGATTACCTCGCAGAACCGCATCCCGCTGCTGCAAAACGGCACCTATGACTTCGAATGCGGCTCTACCACCAATAACGTAGAGCGCCAGAAACAGGCCGCCTTCTCCGACACCATCTTTGTGGTCGGCACCCGCCTGCTGGTGAAGAAAGGCTCCGACATCAAAGACTTTAAAGACCTGGCCGGCAAACCGGTGGTGGTCACCTCCGGCACCACGTCCGAAGTGTTGCTGAACAAACTGAACGACAGCGACAAAATGAACATGCGCATCATCAGCGCCAAAGACCACGGCGACTCCTTCCGCACCCTGGAAAGCGGCCGCGCGGTGGCCTTCATGATGGATGACGCCCTGCTGGCGGGCGAGCGCGCCAAAGCCAAGAAGCCGGATCAATGGGAAATCATCGGCACGCCGCAGTCGAAAGAAGCCTACGGCTGCATGCTGCGTAAAGACGATCCTGAGTTCAAGAAACTGGTCGATGACACTATCGCCCAGGCGCAAACCTCCGGTGAAGCGGCCAAGTGGTTTGATAAATGGTTCAAGCAGCCTATCCCACCGAAAAACCTCAACATGAACTTCGAGCTGTCGGACGACATGAAGCAACTGTTCAAAGCGCCTAACGACAAAGCGTTGAACTGACTCAATAGAATAAAGCCGGGGCGGCCGCCAAGCCAAACCGGCCCAGTTGATGACTGGGACAGACAGGAATGAGGGGGGCCGTTCCCCTCCCTCATTTTCCCCAAGGCGCGTCACCGATCTCCGCACGCAACAAGCCAGCCCAACTGGCCGCGCGGCGATCGGCGCCTATCAAGTCATCACTCTTCGGCGCCCTGCGCCCGTTTATCGGAGTTTGTTATGTCAATAGATTGGAACTGGGGTATCTTCCTGCAGCAGGCCCCGTTTGGGAACACCACTTACCTCGGCTGGATCTGGTCCGGCTTTCAGGTCACGGTGGCCCTCTCCGTCTGTGCATGGATTATCGCTTTCTTCGTCGGTTCGCTGTTCGGTATCTTGCGTACCGTGCCCAACCGCTTTCTTTCCACTCTCGGCACCTGTTACGTCGAACTGTTCCGCAACGTGCCGCTGATCGTGCAATTCTTTACCTGGTATCTGGTGATCCCCGAGCTGCTGCCGGCCAATATCGGCACCTGGTTCAAGACCGAGCTGGATCCCAACGTGCAGTTCTTCGTCTCTTCCATGCTCTGTCTGGGGCTGTTTACCGCCGCCCGCGTTTGCGAGCAAGTGCGCGCCGCCATTCAATCCCTGCCGCGCGGCCAGAAAGCCGCCGGGTTGGCGATGGGCCTGACGCTGCCGCAAACCTACCGCTACGTGCTGTTACCGAACGCCTACCGGGTTATCGTGCCGCCGATGACCTCAGAGATGCTCAACCTGGTCAAAAACTCCGCCATCGCCTCCACCATCGGCCTGGTGGACATGGCCGCACAGGCCGGCAAGCTGTTGGATTACTCCGCACACGCCTATGAATCCTTTACCGCCATTACGCTGGCTTATATCGGCATCAACGCCGTGATCATGCTGTTTATGCGTCTGGTCGAAAAGAAAGTGCAGTTGCCTGGCAACCTGGGGAGTAAATAATGTACGAATTTGACTGGGCGTCGATCGTCCCAAGCTTCCCTTATCTGCTGCAGGGCATGGCGATCACGCTGAAGATCACCGTGACCGCCATCGTGGTCGGCATTCTGTGGGGCACCGTGCTGGCGGTGATGCGTCTGTCGCCGTTCAAGCCCATCAGCTGGTTCGCCACCCTGTATGTCAACCTGTTCCGCTCGGTGCCGCTGGTGATGGTGCTGCTGTGGTTCTATCTGGTGGTTCCAAGCTTATTACAACAGGTTCTAGGCCTGTCGCCGAAAACCGATATTCGCCTGATCTCGGCTATGGTAGCCTTTTCCCTGTTTGAAGCGGCCTATTACTCGGAAATCATCCGCGCCGGTATCATCAGCATCTCGCGTGGCCAATCCTCCGCCGCGTTGGCGCTGGGCATGACGCATTGGCAATCCATGCGGTTGGTGATCCTGCCGCAGGCGTTCCGCGCCATGGTGCCACTGCTGCTGACCCAGGGCATCGTACTGTTCCAGGATACCTCGCTGGTTTACGTACTGAGCCTGGCCGACTTCTTCCGCACCGCATCGACCATTGGCGAACGCGACGGCACCCAGGTTGAAATGATCCTGTTCGCCGGCTTTGTCTATTTTGTTATCAGCCTCGCCGCCTCGGCGCTGGTAAGCTATTTGAAGAAAAGGACTGTTTGATGATATCCCTGAAAAATGTTTCCAAGTGGTACGGTCACTTTCAAGTGTTGACCGATTGCACCACCGAAGTGAAAAAAGGCGAAGTGGTCGTCGTCTGCGGTCCTTCAGGTTCCGGCAAGTCCACCCTGATCAAAACCGTCAACGGCCTGGAGCCGATCCAGCAGGGAAGCATCCTGGTGAACGGCACGCCCGTCAACGACAAGAAAACCAACCTGGCGCAGCTGCGCGCCAAGGTCGGCATGGTGTTCCAACACTTTGAACTGTTCCCGCACCTGTCCATTATCGACAACCTGACACTGGCGCAGGTAAAAGTGCTCAAGCGCGACAAGACCGCCTCACGCGAGAAGGGCCTGAAGCTGCTGGAACGCGTCGGCCTGTCCGCCCATGCCAACAAGTTCCCCGGCCAGCTCTCCGGCGGCCAGCAACAGCGCGTCGCCATCGCCCGCGCGCTATGCATGGATCCGATCGCCATGCTGTTCGACGAACCGACCTCGGCGCTCGATCCGGAAATGATCAACGAAGTGCTGGACGTGATGGTCGAGCTGGCGAACGAAGGCATGACCATGATGGTGGTGACCCACGAAATGGGCTTCGCCCGCAAGGTGGCGAACCGCGTGATCTTTATGGACGAAGGCAAAATCGTCGAAGACCGCAACAAAGACGATTTCTTCAACAACCCCGAGTCCGATCGCGCCAAGGACTTCCTGGCCAAGATCCTGCACTAAGTTCTCGCTATGCGCCCCGCCAGGGGCGCATCTTTTCTCCCGGCACGAAAAGCGCTTGTATCTCCTCGTTTTTGATCCGATGCTCGCCGGATAACAAACAGAGGAGAAAGAACATGCCCCGCCCTATTATCATCGATTGCGATCCCGGCCTCGACGACGCCATCGCGCTGGCTATGGCGCTGCGCTCGCCGGAGCTGGACGTCAAAGCCATCACCACCTCCGCCGGCAACCAGACGCCGGAGAAAACCCTGCATAACGCGCTGGGTCTGTTGACCCTGATGCAGCGCGAGGACATCCCTGTCGCCGCCGGCGCCGCTCGCCCGCTGATGCGCGAGCTGGTGATCGCCGACTATGTCCACGGCAAAACCGGCATGGGCAACACCCACCTGCCGACGCCGACCCTCAAACCCGATCCCCGCGGCGCCGTCGAGCTGATCGCCGACCTGCTGCGCGCCAGCCCGCAGCCAATCACCCTGGTGGTGACCGGCCCGATGACCAACATCGCCCTGCTGTTGGCCCAGCACGCCGAGCTGAAAAGCCGTATCGAGCGCATCGTATTTATGGGCGGCGGCATGAATGCCGGCAATACCACGCCGGTGGCGGAATTCAATATCTTCGTCGATCCCGAAGCCGCCGAGATGGTGTTGAAATCCGGCGTGCCGCTGACCATGGCCGGCCTGAACGTCACCCACCAGGCGCTGGTGCTGCCGCAGGATATCGAGCGCATTCGTCAGATAGCCAATCCGGTCGCGCAGGCGGTGGCGGAGATGCTCGATTTTTACCTGCCACTGTATCTCAGCCACCCGCGCGGCCTGCCTGGCGCGGCGATGCACGATCCCTGCACCATCGCCTGGCTGCTGGCGCCGCAGCTGTTTACCGGCGTTGAACGCTGGGTCGGTGTGGAAACCAAAGGGGAATACACCGTCGGCATGACGGTGGTGGACTATTTCCAGCAAACCGGCAACGCGGCCAACGTGGAAGTGCTGACCGGCATCGATCGCGCAGGCTTTATCGATCTGCTGGCCGAGCGCGTCGCGCGTTATTGATCCTCTCGGGGCGCGCTCGCGCCCTCATTCAACTTTTTTGATTTAACTCAGCGAATTTTTGCGCTATCACTGTTGATGGCTTGCCTCTACCATGCGTTTACACCGATTGACATCGTTACCGATTACACTTCGCCTGGAGATAAGCCAATGAGCCGCGTACTGGTCCTGAAATCAAGCATTCTGGGTGAATATTCCCAGTCTGGAAAATTAGTCGATTTTTTTGTCGAACAATGGCGTGAAGCTCACCCGGAAGACACCTTCACCGTGCGCGACTTGGCCAACCCAACGCTGCCGGAGCTGGATGGCGAAGTGATGGCCGGCTTTACCGCCGGCGACAAACCGCTGACGCCGCATCAGCAAAGCACCCTGGCGCTGTCCGATGAGCTGATTGCCGAACTGAAGTCGCACGACACGCTGATCATCAGCGCCCCGATGTACAACTTCAACATCCCGACGCAGCTGAAGATCTACTTCGATCTGATCGCCCGCGCCGGTCAGACGTTCCGCTACACCTCCGCCGGCGCCGAAGGGCTGGTGACGGGCAAAAAAGCGATCGTCATCTCCAGCCGCGGCGGCATCCACGCCGACACGCCGACGGATCTGATCACCCCGTACGTGAAACTGTTCCTGGGCTTTATCGGCATCACCGACGTTGAATTCGTGCTGGCGGAAGGCTTCGCCTACGGCCCGGAAGCGGCGGAGAAAGCCGCCCAGGACAGCCGCATCGCGGTCGCGCAGAAAATCCCGGCTGGCGTCGCCGTCCCGGCCAGCGCACCGGCGCCGGCAAACGTCGCCCAGGAAGCCGTCAGCGGCGGTTTCCTGAGCAACCTGCTGAAGAAACTGTTCCGTTAACGGTAAACGTCAGCGTCCCCCGCCGCGGCGGGGGACGTCATCAGGGTTCAAATGGCCGACGCTGGAACTGGTCGTGACCGCATTTCGGGCAGAGCGGCAGCACTTCCGGCGTGTAAAACGCCAGGTGGTAGTGACACTGCTCGCAGACCAGATTGCCCAGCCCCACCACTTCACCGCTGTGATACACGCCGTGGTGGCTGACATCCTTGAACACCTCGCGCCACTCCAACTGGGTTTTATCGGTGATATCCGCCAGTTCCTGCCACAGGCTCTCCTTAATCACCCGCATAAACACGCTGTCGGTAAACTCGTCCCGGCTTTCCTGATAGCTGCGGGCGAACTCTTCCAGATCGCGCCGCACCGCCTGCGTCACCTGCCGCACCTCGTCGCGCGTCAGATCTTCGGCCTCGTTCAACCGCCGCTCCGCGCTGGCCACCAGTTCGTCGATATCGCGTTCGCCGTTTTTCAGACGTTCGGTCAGCGATGCCACCAATTCGCGGTAATACTGAGCAACCTTGTTCATAGACTCTCCTCGATAAACGCTGCGCCGGACTTGGCCATGGGGATACCCTTAAGCTACTTGTTCTTATTTTAGCCGTAAATGACTGATGTCACTTGGCAAGACGCGGGATCCGCAGGTTGTGAGCCGCGTCATAGCGGCGTTTTTTTTAAATGCGCCGAGTCAGGCGCTTGGAGTTGTTGCCGGGAGGTCTTATCAGCTATGCTATGCGGATCTACGAATACTAAATGTTCATTGCGTTGCCTCTGACCGGGGCAACGGTTTACACCTACAGGACCACCGGCCGCCATGCAAGAGCAATACCGTCCAGAAGACATAGAATCGAACGTACAGCTTCACTGGCAAGAGAAGCAGACTTTCAAAGTTACCGAAGACGACAGCAAGGAAAAGTACTACTGCCTATCCATGCTGCCTTACCCGTCCGGCCGACTGCACATGGGCCACGTTCGTAACTACACTATCGGCGACGTGATCTCGCGCTATCAGCGCATGCTGGGCAAAAACGTACTGCAGCCGATCGGCTGGGATGCGTTCGGCCTGCCGGCGGAAGGCGCGGCGGTGAAAAACAACACCGCACCGGCCCCGTGGACCTACGACAACATCGAATACATGAAGAACCAGCTGAAACTGCTGGGCTTCGGCTACGACTGGGATCGCGAAATCGCCACCTGCCAGCCGGAATACTACCGCTGGGAACAGTGGTTCTTCACCAAGCTGTATGAAAAAGGCCTGGTCTACAAGAAGACCTCAGCGGTGAACTGGTGTCCGCACGATCTGACCGTGCTGGCCAACGAACAGGTTATCGACGGCTGCTGCTGGCGCTGCGATACCAAGGTCGAGCGTAAAGAGATCCCGCAGTGGTTCATCAAAATCACCGCCTACGCCGATCAGCTGCTGAACGATCTGGACACGCTGGAAAGCTGGCCTGAGCAGGTGAAAACCATGCAGCGCAACTGGATTGGCCGTTCCGAAGGCGTGGAAATCACCTTCGACGTGGCTGGCAGCGAAGAGAAGCTGACGGTGTACACCACCCGTCCCGACACCTTCATGGGCGCCACCTACGTGGCGGTCGCCGCGGGTCACCCGCTGGCGCAACAGGGCGCGCGCAACAACCCGGCGCTGACCAACTTCATCGACGAATGCCGCAACACCAAAGTGGCCGAAGCCGAAATGGCGACGATGGAAAAGAAAGGCATGCCGACCGGCCTGTTCGTTGTCCATCCGCTGAGCGGCGAGAAGCTGCCGGTGTGGGTCGCCAACTTCGTGCTGATGGAATACGGCACCGGCGCCGTGATGGCGGTGCCGGCGCACGACCAGCGCGACTGGGAATTCGCCACCAAATATGATTTGCCGATCAAACCGGTGATCCTGAACCTCGACGGCAGCCAGCCTGACGTGAGCGCCGAAGCGATGACCGACAAAGGCGCGCTGTTCAACTCCGGCGAGTTTGACGGTCTGGACAACGAAGCGGGCTTTAACGCCATCGCCGACAAACTGGTCGCCAAAGGCGTCGGCCAGCGCAAGGTCAATTACCGTCTGCGCGACTGGGGCGTTTCCCGTCAACGTTACTGGGGCGCGCCAATCCCGATGGTGACCCTGGAAGACGGCACCGTGATGCCGACGCCGGAAGACCAACTGCCGGTGATCCTGCCGGAAGACGTGGTCATGGACGGCATCACCAGCCCGATCAAGGCCGACCCTGAGTGGGCGAAGACCACCGTCAACGGCCAGCCGGCGCTGCGCGAAACCGACACTTTCGACACCTTTATGGAGTCCTCCTGGTACTACGCGCGCTACACCTGCCCGCAGTATGACCAGGGCATGCTGGATCCGGCCGCCGCCAACTACTGGCTGCCGGTCGATCAATATATCGGCGGCATCGAGCACGCCATCATGCACCTGATGTACTTCCGCTTCTTCCACAAGCTGATGCGCGATGCGGGCCTGGTGGATTCCGATGAGCCGGCCAAGCGCCTGCTGTGTCAGGGCATGGTGCTGGCCGACGCCTTCTACTACACCGGCAACAGCGGCGAGCGCGTCTGGGTATCCCCGGTTGACGCCACCGTCGAGCGCGACGACAAAGGCCGCATCATCAAGGCCACCGATCCGCAAGGCCGTGAACTGGTCTATGCTGGCATGAGCAAAATGTCGAAGTCGAAGAACAACGGCATCGACCCGCAGGAGATGGTGGAAAAATACGGCGCGGACACCGTGCGTCTGTTCATGATGTTCGCTTCACCGGCAGAAATGACGCTGGAGTGGCAGGAATCCGGCGTGGAAGGGGCTAACCGCTTCCTGAAACGCGTATGGAAACTGGCCTACGATCACGTGGAAAAAGGCGCGGTGCAGCCGCTGGACGTGGCGTCGCTGAACGAAGAGCAGAAAGCGCTGCGCCGCGATCTGCACAAAACCATCGCCAAAGTGACCGACGATATCGGCCGCCGCCAGACCTTCAACACCGCGATCGCCGCCGTGATGGAGCTGATGAACAAACTGGCCCGCGCGCCGCAGGAGAGCGAGCAGGATCGCGCGCTGCTGCAGGAAGCGCTGCTGGCCGTCGTTCGCATGCTGTATCCGTTCACCCCGCACGTGTGCTTCGCCCTGTGGCAGGCGCTGGGCGGCGAAGGCGACGTGGACACCGCGCCATGGCCGGTTGCCGACGAGCAGGCGATGGTCGAAGACTCCAAGCTGGTGGTGGTGCAGGTGAACGGCAAGGTCCGCGCTAAAATCACCGTATCTGCCGATGCGACCGAAGAGCAAGTGCGCGCGCGCGCTGCCGAAGAGCATCTGGTGGCTAAATATCTGGACGGCGTCACGATTCGCAAAGTGATCTACGTTCCGGGCAAACTGCTTAACCTGGTTGTGGGTTAACACAAGGAGGAGTTGTGCGACAACGTATTCTGACGCTGTTGCTGGGGTTGGCGGTGCTGGTCACCGCCGGCTGCGGTTTTCACCTGCGTGGCACCACGCAGGTGCCTAATGAAATGAAAACGCTGATCCTGGACAGCGCCGACCCTTATGGTCCGTTGACGCGCGCGGTGCGTGAGCAGCTGCGTCTGAACGACGTGACCATCGTCAGCGATCCGAAGCGTAAAGACGTGCCTTCTCTGCGCATCCTCGGCGCGACGGAAAGCCAGGATACCGCTTCAATCTTCCAGGACGGTAAAACCGCCGAGTATCAGCTGGTGCTGACCGTGCAGGCCCAGGTGCTGCTCCCGGGCCACGACCTGTATCCGCTGTCGGTGAAAGTGTTCCGTTCGTTCTTCGACAACCCGCTGACCGCGCTGGCCAAAGACTCCGAGCAGGAGATCATTCGCCAGGAAATGCGTGAGCAGGCGGCGCAACAGCTGGTACGCAAACTGCTGACCGTGCACGCGGCGGAAGAAGAAAACCGGCAGAAAGCCGCTGCCGCTGGCGAACGAGCGGCAAGCCAAACCGCACAATGATCCGCATTTATCCGGAACAACTTGCCGCGCAGCTCCGAGAGGGGCTGCGCGCTTGTTATTTATTGAGCGGCAATGAACCGCTGCTGCTGCAGGAAAGCCAGGATCTGCTCCGGCAGGCCGCGCAGCAGCAGCAGTTCAGCGAGCACTACAGCATTTCCCTCGACGCCCATACCGACTGGGACGCCATCTTTAGCATCTGCCAGGCGATGAGCCTGTTCGCCAGCCGCCAGACGCTGCTGCTGATTTTCCCGGAAAACGGCCCAACGGCGCCGATCGGTGAACAGCTGACCAAGCTCGCCACCCTGCTGCACGAGGATATTCTGCTGATCCTGCGCGGCCCGCGCCTCACCAAAGCGCAGGAAAACAGCGCCTGGTTCAAGGCGCTCAGCCCGCACGGCGCCCTCGTCAGTTGCCAGACGCCGGAGCAGGCACAGCTGCCGCGCTGGGTCGCCGCGCGCGCCAAGGCGATGAAGCTGGAGTTAGACGACGCCGCCAATCAGCTGCTGTGCTACTGCTACGAAGGCAACCTGCTGGCGCTGTCGCAGGCGTTGGAGCGGCTGTCGCTGCTGCACCCGGACGGCAAGCTCACCCTGCCGCGCGTCGAGCAGGCGGTGAACGACGCCGCCCACTTCACGCCGTTCCACTGGCTGGACGCCTTACTGGCCGGCAAGAGCAAGCGCGCCTGGCATATTTTGCAGCAGCTGCAGCAAGAGGATGTCGAGCCAGTGATCCTGCTGCGCACCCTGCAGCGCGAACTGCTGCTGTTGCTGACGCTGCAGCGCCGCATGACGTCCGCGCCGCTGCGCACGCTGTTCGACCAGCACAAGGTCTGGCAGAATCGTCGCCCGCTGGTGACCCAGGCGCTGCAACGCCTGTCCGGCGCCCAGCTGCAGCAAGCGGTACAGCTGCTGACGCAAATCGAGCTGACCCTCAAGCAGGACTATGGCCAGTCGGTCTGGCCGGAACTGGAAACCCTGTCGATGCTGCTGTGCGGCAAACCCCTGGCCACGAGTTTTACCGATGCCCACTAATCCGGAACACCCCACCGTATTGCACGCGCTGTTTGGCGGCACCTTTGATCCGATCCACTACGGCCATCTGCGGCCGGTGGAGGCGCTGGCCGCCGAAGTGGGCCTGAATCGCGTCACGCTGCTGCCTAACCACGTGCCGCCGCACCGCCCGCAGCCCGAGGCCAACGCACAGCAGCGCTTGAAGATGGTCGAGCTGGCGATCGCCGGCAATCCGCTGTTCGCGGTCGACGATCGCGAACTGCATCGCACCACCCCCTCCTACACCATCGAGACGTTGGAAACGATTCGTAAAGAGCGTGGCGCCGCCCAGCCGCTGGCGTTTATTATTGGCCAGGACTCGCTGCTGACGCTGCATAAATGGCACCGCTGGCAGGCGCTGTTGGACGTCTGCCATCTGCTGGTGTTGGCGCGCCCGGGCTATAACGATCGCATGGACACGCCGGAACTGCAGCAGTGGCTGGAACGTCATCGCACTGCCGACCCGGCGCTGCTCAGCCGCCGCCCGCACGGCCATATCTATCTGGCCGATACGCCGGAGCTGGAAATTTCCGCCACCGAGATCCGCCAGCGCCGCCATCAGGGTCTCAACTGCGACGATCTGCTGCCGCGCCCGGTGCAGCGCTATATCGAGTTGCAGGGTTTATATCGCTAGCGAAAGGTGCGTGATATACTGCGCCGCTATTTTTCAGGTATCCGCTGAAAACCCCGGAAACCTTAGCTGGCCGGGCAGTCACCAGTTAGCTGGCTTTCAGCGGCAGCCTGCCGAAACCTTTATCCGGTTACGCCGCGGCGCGCGCATTTTGCCCGCCGCAGCCGACTGAACAGAACACACCCGAGGGGGAACCTTTGCAAGGTAAAGCGCTCCAAGATTTCGTCATCGATAAAATCGATGACCTCAAAGGCCAAGACATTGTCGCTCTGGACGTACAGGGCAAATCCAGCATCACCGATTGCATGATCATCTGCACCGGCACGTCGACTCGCCACGTGATGTCGATCGCCAGCCACGTGGTGCAGGAATCCCGCGCCGCGGGCATGGAGCTGTTTGGCATGAAAGGCCAGGAAGCCTCCGACTGGATCGTGGTCGATCTGGGCGAAGTGATCGTGCACGTGATGCAGGAAGAAAGCCGTCGCCTGTACGAGCTGGAAAAACTCTGGAGCTAAGCGGTGAAACTGCAATTGGTGGCGGTCGGCACCAAAATGCCAGACTGGGTGCAAACCGGCTTTATGGATTACCTGCACCGCTTTCCCAAAGATATGCCGTTTGAGCTGACCGAGATCCCGGCCGGCAAACGCGGCAAAAACGCCGACATCAAACGCATTCTGGACAAGGAAGGCGAACAAATGCTGGCGGCGGTGGGCAAAGGCAACCGCATCGTTACGCTGGATATCCCAGGCACGCCGTGGGAAACGCCGCAGCTGGCGCAGCAGCTTGAGCGCTGGAAGCAGGATGGCCGCAACGTCAGCTTGCTGATCGGCGGCCCGGAAGGGCTGGCGCCCGCCTGCAAAGCCGCTGCCGAGCAGAGTTGGTCGCTTTCTCCGTTGACACTGCCGCATCCTTTGGTGCGCGTCCTGGTGGCCGAAAGCCTCTACCGCGCCTGGAGTATTACTACAAATCATCCTTACCACCGGGAATAGCCGGTGGTGACCGTGACAGAGTGAAATAAAGCAGCGGGATGAAAATAGAACGTAACCCTTTTCGCGACTATACGGCTGAATCCGCCCTGTTTGTACGCCGCGCCCTGGTGGCGTTCTTGGTCATCCTGGTGCTGTCCGGCATCCTGATCGCCAACCTGTATAATCTGCAAGTGGTCCGCGTCGAGGATTACCGCACCCGCTCCAACGAAAACCGCATCAAGCTGGTGCCCATCGCGCCCAGCCGCGGCATCATCTACGACCGCAACGGCACTCCGCTGGCGCTCAACCGCACCATTTATCAGCTGGAACTGATGCCGGAAAAGGTCGACGATCTCAAAGCCACGCTGCAGGCACTGCGCCCGGTGGTCGACTTGACCGATGACGACATCACCAATTTCGAAAAAGAGCGCAAGCGCTCGCGCCGTTTCGTCTCCATTCCGGTGAAAACCGCGCTGACCGAGGTGCAAGTCGCCCGTTTTGCGGTCAATCAGTTCCGTTTCCCGGGCGTGGAAGTGAAAGGCTACCAGCGCCGCTACTACCCCTACGGCTCCGCCCTCACCCACGTCACCGGCTACGTGTCGAAGATCAACGATCGCGACGTCGAGCGGCTGGACAAAGACGGCAAACTGGCCAACTACGCCGCCACCCACGATATCGGCAAGCTGGGCATCGAACGCTATTACGAAGACACGCTGCACGGCAAAACCGGCTATGAAGAGGTCGAGGTCAACAACCGCGGCCGGGTGATCCGCCAATTGCACGAACAGCCGCCTTCCGCCGGTCAGGACGTCTACCTGACGCTCGATCTTAACCTGCAGCGCTATATCGAACAGCTGTTGGTCGGCAGCCGCGCCGCGGTGGTGGTGAGCGATCCGCGCACCGGCGCCATCCTGGCGATGGTCTCCAACCCGAGCTACGATCCGAACCTGTTCGTCGACGGCATTTCCAGCAAGGACTATCAGGGGTTGCTGAACGATCCGAATCGCCCGCTGATCAACCGCGCCACCCAAGGGGTCTACCCGCCCGCCTCGACGGTGAAGCCTTATATCGCGGTGTCGGCGCTGAGCGCCGGGGTGATCACCAAAAACACCGTGGTGTTCGATCCCGGCTGGTGGCAATTGCCCGGCTCGGAAAAACGCTTTCGCGACTGGAAGAAATGGGGCCACGGCCGCCTGAACGTCACCAAGGCGCTGGAAGAGTCCGCAGATACCTATTTCTACCAGGTCGCTTATGACATGGGGATCGATCGGCTGTCGACCTGGCTGACCAAATTCGGTTACGGCCAGTACACCGGCATCGATCTGTCCGAAGAGCGCTCCGGCCTGATGCCGACGCGCGAATGGAAGCAGAAACGCTATAAAAAACCGTGGTATCAGGGCGACACCATTCCGGTAGGCATCGGCCAGGGTTACTGGACCGCGACGCCGATCCAGATGGCCAAGGCGCTGAACACCCTGATCAACGACGGCACCGTCAAAACGCCGCACCTGCTGCAGAGCACCCGCATCAACGGCGCGCTGGTGCCGTTCAAACAGGAAGAAAACACGCAGATCGGCGATATTCACTCCGGCTTCTGGGAAATTGCCAAAGACGGCATGTACGGTGTGGCCAACCGTCCGAACGGGACGGCGCGCAAATACTTTGCGGACGCACCTTATAAAGCCGCGGCGAAATCGGGTACCGCACAGGTATTCGGCTATGAAACCTACAACGCCCACAAACTGGCGGAGCACCTGCGCGATCACAAACTGATGACCGCCTTCGCACCGTTCAACAACCCGACGGTGTCGGTCGCCATCATCCTGGAAAACGGCGGCTCCGGTCCGGCGGTGGGGACTATCACCCGCCAGATCCTCGACCACATTCTGCTGGGCGACAACAATACGCAATTGCCAAGCGAGGCCCCGCTGCCGCCTGGCGTAGAAGGTGACTAAGGTAGAACATGACTGAAAGCCAACAAAAAGGCTCGATCTGGACCAAAATCCACATCGACCCGACGTTCCTGCTGCTGATCCTGGCCCTGTTGGTCTACAGCGCCTTCGTGATGTGGAGCGCCAGCGGCCAGGACATCGGCATGATGGAGCGCAAGATCGGGCAGATCGTCATGGGGCTGATCGTGATGGCCGTCATGGCGCAGATCCCGCCGCGTGTGTACGAAAGCTGGGCGCCCTATCTGTATATCTTCTGCGTGATTTTGCTGATCCTGGTGGACGCCTTCGGGCAGATCAGTAAAGGCGCGCAGCGCTGGTTGGATCTCGGCGTAGTGCGCTTCCAGCCGTCGGAAATCGCCAAGATCGCCGTGCCGCTGATGGTGGCGCGCTTTATGAACCGCGACGTCTGTCCGCCTTCGCTGAAAAACACCGCCATCGCGCTGGTGCTGATCTTCCTGCCGACGCTGCTGGTGGCCGCGCAGCCGGATCTGGGCACTTCTATCCTGATCGCCGCTTCCGGCCTGTTCGTACTGTTCCTCTCCGGCATGAGCTGGAAGCTGATCGCCGTCGCCGCCGTCGCGCTGGCGGCCTTCATCCCGGTGCTGTGGTTCTTCCTGATGCACGGCTATCAGCGCGACCGCGTCATGATGCTGCTCGATCCGGAGAGCGACCCGCTCGGCGCCGGTTATCACATCATTCAATCCAAGATCGCCATCGGCTCCGGCGGCCTGTCCGGCAAGGGCTGGCTGCACGGCACCCAGTCGCAGCTGGAGTTTCTGCCGGAGCGCCATACCGACTTTATCTTCGCCGTCCTGGCCGAAGAGCTGGGGCTGATCGGGGTACTGGTGCTGCTGGCGCTTTACCTGCTGGTGATCATCCGCGGGCTGATGATCGCCGCCAAGGCGCAAACCACCTTTGGCCGCGTCATGGTCGGCGGCTTGATGCTGATTTTGTTCGTTTATGTCTTTGTTAACATCGGTATGGTCAGTGGCATTTTGCCGGTAGTTGGCGTACCTTTGCCTCTGGTCAGTTACGGGGGTTCGGCGCTGATAGTGTTGATGGCCGGTTTCGGCATCATCATGTCGATCCACACGCATCGGAAAATGCTGTCTAAAAGTTTATAAGAGGTGAGTAATGCGTAAGGAATGGCTTTGGATCGGCGTCGCGGCGGTGTTGCTCTCCGCCTGTACCGCCCCGACCACGGAACAGCAAGCCCCTCCGCAGCCGTACAACGGCCCGGTGGTGGAAATCGGCGGCGTCGAGCCTCAATATGAACCCTATAACCCTAATAACATGCAGGATTATAAGGTTAATGGCGATACTTACCGCATCGTAAAAGATCCGCAGAACTTCTCGCAGACCGGCCTGGCGGCCTGGTATGGCGAAGAAGCCAACGGCAACACCACGGCACTGGGTGAGCAGTTTGACCCCAACGGCCTGACGGCGGCGCATCCGACCCTGCCAATCCCAAGCTATGTGCGCGTCACTAACCTGGCCAACGGCCGTCAGCTGGTGGTGCGCGTCAACGATCGCGGGCCATACACCAAGGGCCGCATCATCGATCTGTCGAAAGCCGCCGCCGACCGCCTCAACCTGTCCAACAACACCAAGGTCAAGGTCGATTTCATCAACGTGGCGCCCGACGGCACGCTGAGCGGCCCCGGCACCATCGGCACCATCGTGGCGAAACAGAGCTACGCCCTGCCGGCGCGTCCGGATCTCGGCTCCAGCGGCATGGGCACCCCTATTCAACAGGAGGCGCCGATCGCCAGCGGCGCGGCGGTGCGCCCGATCGATAACAGCACCCTGCGCACCGACGACAACAGCGCCCCTGCAGCCGGCGGCAATGCCGCCAACGGCCGCAGCGGTTTCCTCGGCGCGCCGAGCGCGGTGCCGGCCGGGGTGCTGGAAGGTTCCGAACCTGAAGCCGCCGCGGTGGCCGCACCGGTCGCGGCCGGCGCTGCGGCTGTCGGCACGGCTGCCGTCGCTTCTTCCGGCGGCTACGTGGTGCAGGTCGGTGCGCTGAGCAGCGCCGAGCGCGCCCAGAGCTGGCAACAGAGCCTGAGCCAACAGTTTGGCGTGCCGGGCAAAGTAGCGGCCAACGGCAACGTTTATCGCGTCCAGCTTGGCCCGTTCAGCAGCCGTCAACAGGCGGCCCAGCTGCAGCAACGCCTGGCCAGCGAAGCGCAACAACAGTCTTTCGTTACTGCTGCACCCTGAGCGTTAAGCCCGGCGGGCATTCACGGCCGATAAGCGGTTATTTAGCTGAAACATTTTCTTGCAGCTAAAAGGGCACTAACCGCAATTAGTCAGATGAATGGGTAATGCCTGCCGGGATCGCATCTGCTATAGTGTGGCTCGTTTTTTAACTTTACTTTCACGGATGTTGTAGTCCCGATCATGAAACAAGTAACTTCTTTTCGCTTAATCAAAAGCATCGCCCTCGGCACCGTTATCGCAATGAGCGCAGCCTCCGTTGCGCACGCCGATGACGTTAACATCAAAACCATGATCCCAGGTGTCCCGCAGATCGATGCGGAAGCGTACATCCTGATTGATTACAACTCCGGCAAGGTGCTGGCCGAGATGAACGCCGATGCGCGTCGCGATCCGGCCAGCCTGACCAAAATGATGACCAGCTACGTCATCGGCCAGGCGCTGAAAGCGGGCAAAATCGGCCAGGACGATTTGGTGACTGTCGGCCAGGACGCCTGGGCGACCGGCAACCCGGTGTTCAAAGGCTCCTCGCTGATGTTCCTGAAGCCGGGCGATCGCGTGCCGGTCTCCAAACTGACCCGCGGCATCAACCTGCAGTCCGGTAACGACGCCTGCGTGGCGATGGCCGACTACGTCGCCGGCAGCCAGGATGCCTTCGTCAACCTGATGAACACCTACGTCAGCAAGCTGGGCCTGCAGAATACCCACTTCCAGACGGTGCACGGCCTGGATGCGCAGGGCCAATACAGCTCGGCGCGCGACATGGCGCTGATCGGCCAGGCGCTGATCCGCGATGTGCCGGAAGAATACGCGATTTACAAAGAAAAAGAGTTCACCTTCAACAATATCCGCCAGATGAACCGCAACGGTCTGCTGTGGGATAACAGCCTGAACGTCGACGGCATCAAAACCGGCCATACCGACGCGGCGGGTTACAACCTGGTGGCTTCGGCGACCGAAGGCCAAATGCGCCTGATCTCCGCCGTGATGGGCGGCCGCACCTACAAAGGCCGTGAAGCCGAAAGCAAGAAACTGCTGACCTGGGGCTTCCGCTTCTTCGAAACCGTGGCGCCGCTGAAAGTCGGTAAAGAGTTCGCCTCCGAGCCGGTCTGGTTCGGCGATGCCGACCGCGTTGAGCTGGGCGTGGACAAAGACGTCTACCTGACCATTCCGCGCGGCCGCATGAAAGATCTGAAGGCCAGCTACGTGCTGAACACGCCGGAAATTCACGCGCCGCTGGCGAAAAACCAGGTGGTGGGCAGCATCAACTTCCAGCTGGACGGCAAAACCATCGACCAGCGTCCGCTGGTGGTGATGAACGAAGTGAAAGAAGGCGGCTTCTTCAGCCGCATCGTGGACTACATCAAACTGATGTTCCATCACTGGTTCGGTTAACGGTTGAAACGGGCGAAATCGTCCCCATATAGTGAATAACACTAACTCCCGCCCCGGCGGGAGTTATACTTTATAGATTAGCTAGCACTCTGGAGCGCACGCACATGCAAAAAACTAAACTGAACGAACTGCTCGAATTCCCTTGCTCGTTTACCTACAAGGTGATGGGCCTGGCGCAGCCAGAGCTGGTTGACCAGGTGGTTGAAGTGGTGCAGCGCCATGCGCCGGGCGATTACAACCCGCAGGTCAAGCCAAGCAGCAAAGGCAACTACCACTCCGTCTCCATCACCATCAATGCCACTCACATCGAGCAGGTCGAAACCCTGTACGAAGAGTTGGGCAACATTGAAATTGTTCGCATGGTGCTGTAATTCCAGCATAAACCCCTGCTTATCAACCCGGGATGGCGCAGCGTCTTCCCGGGTTGCGCATTTTTGGTCAGCGAAAGGCTGGTCGCAGACCGGAGCGCCCGGTATAATGGCTTTACCACTTCTGTAACCTGACGATGACTCTTTTGCAACCAGACAAGATCATTTTGCGTCAGCTGGGGTTGCAGCCCTACGCGCCTGTATCCCAAGCCATGCATAACTTTACCGACGGTCGTACCGAGACCACGCCGGACGAGCTGTGGCTGGTGCAGCATCACCCGGTGTTCACCCAGGGCCAGGCTGGCAAAGCCGAACATGTGCTGATGCCCGGCGACATCCCGGTTGTCCAGAGCGATCGCGGCGGCCAGGTGACCTACCACGGGCCGGGTCAGCAGGTGATGTACGTGATGGTCGATCTGAAACGCAACAAGGTCGGCGTACGTCAATTGGTCACGGCGATAGAAGATACGGTTATCAACACCCTCGCCCACTTCCGTCTCGCATCGCGCGCCCGTCCGGATGCGCCCGGCGTGTACGTGGGGGAGCAGAAAATCTGTTCGTTGGGTTTGCGGATCCGCAAAGGCAGCTCATTCCACGGCCTGGCCCTGAATGTGGCGATGGATCTCAGCCCTTTCCAACGCATCAACCCTTGCGGTTACGCCGGCATGCAGATGACGCAGGTCAGCGCGCTGGCGCCCGGCGTTGGCATTGAAGACATACACCCAATCCTGGTACAGGAATTTGTTCATTTACTCGGCTACCAGACGGTCGAGCTTCGTAACTGGAACCTGCACGATTATGAGTAAACCAATTCAGATGGAACGCGGCGTCAAATACCGCGATGCTGACAAAATGGCGCTGATCCCGGTCAAAACGGTGGTCACCGAACGGCAGGAGCTGTTGCGTAAACCCGAGTGGATGAAGATCAAACTGCCTGCCGACTCAACGCGCATTCAGGGCATCAAAGCCGCGATGCGCAAGAACGGCCTGCACTCCGTCTGTGAGGAAGCCTCGTGCCCTAACCTGTCCGAGTGTTTCAACCACGGTACCGCCACCTTTATGATCCTCGGCGCCATCTGCACCCGCCGCTGCCCGTTCTGCGACGTGGCCCACGGCCGCCCGATCGCGCCGGACGCCAACGAGCCGGAAAAGCTGGCGCAAACCATCGCCGACATGGCGCTGCGTTACGTGGTGATCACCTCGGTTGACCGCGACGATCTGCGCGACGGCGGCGCTCAGCACTTTGCCGACTGCATCTCGGCCATCCGCGCCAAAAGCCCGAACATCAAAATTGAAACGCTGGTGCCGGACTTCCGCGGCCGTATGGACCGCGCGCTGGAGATCCTCACCGCCACGCCACCGGACGTATTCAACCACAACCTGGAAAACGTGCCGCGCGTCTACCGTCAGGTGCGTCCGGGCGCCAACTATGAATGGTCGCTGAAGCTGCTGGAGCGCTTTAAAGAAGCGCACCCGGATATCCCGACCAAATCCGGCCTGATGGTCGGCCTGGGTGAAACCAACGCGGAAATCATTGAAGTGATGCGCGATCTGCGTCGCCACGGCGTGACCATGCTGACGCTGGGCCAGTACCTGCAGCCAAGCCGCCACCACCTGCCGGTGCAGCGCTACGTCAGCCCTGCCGAGTTTGACGAGATGAAAGAAGAAGCGATGGCGATGGGCTTCACCCACGCCGCCTGCGGCCCGTTCGTGCGTTCGTCTTACCACGCCGATCTGCAGGCCAAAGGGATGGAAGTGAAATAACGCGTAATAGTTTGTTACGCTATAGACGGCGGAAACGCCAAAAAACGGATGTCCGCAAGGCATCCGTTTTTTATTGCGCGCGGTCAGACGGGGTTAAACGTCTTTCTTTTCGACGCTCTGCTGAGCGGACTGGCTTTCGGCGGCGTTGTTGCCGGCGGCCGGCGGCGTGCTGTCATCGCCCACGGCTTTTTTAAAGCCTTTCAGCGCCGCGCCAAGATCGGCGCCGAGCGTGCGTAGTTTGCTGGTGCCGAACAGTAAAATCACCAACACCGCAATCACCAGAAGTTTGGTAATGCTGATACCTTCCATACTCACCTTCTTATCATAGAGCGCTGCGTGAACAGCGAGAAAAACTGACCTTGCCTGCGAATATTTAGCGACTTTCCTTTGGCTGGCACAACCGCAACATGTAACAGAGTGAGATCCGTCGCAGGAATGCCACACGGCTTCACGGCGTGAATCCCAGACTATTCTTAGTTTATCACCCGCATGATACGCTGCCATGATACTCATCAGGGAGATGCCGGATGTATATTGCCCCACCCATTTTCGATGCCCGAAAATCCGGCCTCAGCTTCGCCAAACGCACCTACCTGCCCCGCGCCGTCGGTCTGGGGCTCGGCTTTATCTGCGTTTGTGTCGCACTCTATCCCCTGGCTCCGCCCACGGCGGTCTGGCTCTTGCTGGCCTTTCACGGCTTTCTCTGGCCGCATCTCGCGTACCGCCTGGCCTGCCGCGCCCAAGATCCGTTCAAAGCCGAAATTCGCAACCTGCTGATCGACTCCGCTTTCGGCGGCTTCTGGGCGGCGATGATGGCGTTCAACGCGCTGCCCGCCATCGTCATCCTGTCGATGATGAGCATGAATAACATCGCTTCAGCCGGCAAAGCGCTGTTTGTCAAAGGATTGGCGATTCAACTGGCCGCAGCGGCGCTGACCGGCGCGCTGCTCGGCTTCCCGTTCCACCCGCACAGCACGCCGCTGCAGATCTATCTGTGCCTGCCGATGATCTACCTTTACCCGACGCTGCTCGGGCTGGTGACCTATCGCACCGCCAAACGGCTGGCGGAAAAAAAACAGGAACTGCAACGCATCAGCACCCGCGATGGGCTGACCGGCTTGTACAACCGCCGCCATTGGGAGCATCTGCTGCATCGTCAGTTCGACAGCTGCCGCCGCTACCAGGACAACGCCACGCTGATCCTGATGGATATCGACCGCTTCAAAACCATCAACGACACCTTCGGCCATGCTTTGGGGGATGAGGCCCTGGCGGCGCTGGCGGAAGAGCTGCTGATTGGCTTGCGCAACGTGGATATCGTCGGGCGCTACGGCGGCGACGAGTTTGGCGCGGTGCTGCCGAACACCAGCGCCGAACAGGCGGAAACCGTCCTGCGGCGCATCCAGCAGCAACTGGACGCCGTTATCTTCAAAGAGGCGCCACAGCTGCGGCTGCAGATCAGCGCTGGCATCGCCAACTACCACCCCGCGTTGGGCGGCTATCTGGACTGGCTGAAAGCGGCCGACAGCGCGCTCTATCGGGCGAAGCAAAACGGCCGCAACCGGCTGGAAACGGCAGTGTCGCCAGGGGATTAACTCACTAACTTAATAACTTGGCAAAATACTTCGGCGCTTCAACAAAGCCTTCGCGCAGGTAAAACGCATGGGCCCGCTCGCGGCGACTGTGGCAATGAACCTCCAACCGATCGCAGCCGCGACGGTGTGCCAGCGCCTCTCCCTCCGCCAACAACCGCCGCCCTACGCCCGCGCCGCGCGCCCGATCGTCGACGCAAAAATAGCTGATGCGGCCAATGTCGCCGGCCAACGCCAGCTGCGGCAGAAAATGCAGCGACAACACGCCCAGCACCTGCGCCCCATCCACCGCCACCAGCAGCGCCTCGTCCGGGTGCGCCAACAGTTGCTGCATGCGCTGCGTCAGAAACGCCTCGGTGCCGGGATAGCCCAACGCCGTCATCAATTCGGCGATAGCGTGCCGGTCGCCCAGACGCGCCGCTCTGATTTCCATCGGTTTTACCTCGCAGGGGGTCGATACTACAAAATAGACGGCGTTAGGTGTAACATCCATCGGGTACGGTGAAAAAGGCCGTGCGGCACGCTGGAGATGACATTCCTCCCTAACCGCCTTCACAGGCTGATGATGTCTACGTAACCTCTCGGAGAGAGGCGCGTAGCGTTACGCCTGTCCCTTTCCGAGCCCGTGAATTTCTCTGTTTGAAAGGGAGTTGCCCCATGTTGAGTTCTTTACTGGCCGTCTTTATCGGCGGCGGCGTCGGCAGCGTTTTGCGCTGGGCGGTAAGCATGAAAATGAATCCGCTGAACGCCCACATCCCGCTCGGTACGCTGATGGTCAATCTGGTCGGCGGTTTTATCATCGGCCTGGCGATGGCGATTTTCACCCGCATGACGCACCTGGATCCCACCTGGAAATTGCTGATCACCACCGGGTTTTGCGGCGGCTTGACCACCTTCTCCACCTTTTCGCTGGAGGTGGTGTATCTGATGCAGGACGGCCGCTTCGGCTGGGCATTGGCCAATATGCTGCTCAACCTGGCCGGTTCGCTGGCGATGACGCTGCTGGCCTTCATGCTGGTGATGTGGGTCAACGGGCGCTAAGCCCTTAATGTTTCCTTAATCTTGCATGCGCATAATCTCATCCAGAACTCCTGACTGGATGAGAAATCGCTATGTTTAGCCTGCCGAAAACCACCGCCGAAACGATCGCCGTTGCGCTGTGCGTGCTGATCGTCGCCGCCTTTATCAACGCCTACCTGTTCGCCTAAACACCTTTTCCCCGCGGCGCGCGTTCATCTTGCGTCCTCCCCATCCGTTACACTACAATTGAGAATGAACGTTCACACCCAAAATTGTGAACCCGGCTCACGCGCAGCAAAGGATCGGGCAGATGCTCTCCCCCAACGACAGTAAACAGGCCAAGGTGCAGGCGCGCCGCGATCAGATCGTCGAAGCGGCGAAAACCAGCTTCCGCCGCCACGGCTTCCATGCCGCCAGCATGGCGGAGATTGCCCAGGGCTCGCAGCTCAGCGTCGGGCAAATCTATCGCTATTTCGCCAATAAAGACGCGATCATCGAAGAGATCGTCAACCGCATCATCACCAGCAAGATGCAGCGCCTGGAAAACCTTGGCGATCACATCAACCTGATCGCCGGCACGCTGGCGGCGCGCACGCTGTTTCAGCAACCGGGCGAGAGCGAAACCGATCACATGCTGATGCTGGAAGTGACCGCCGAGGCCACGCGCAACCCGGTGGTGGCCAAACTGCTCAGCGATGCGGAAGCGCGGCTGTTTCGCCACGTGTGCCACAACCTGCGGCGGCTGTATCCCGACTTCAGCGCGGAAGAGATCGCCGCGCGGGTGGAGTTTATCGCCGTCATGAGCGAAGGTACCGGTTACCGAATCCTTACCACGCAAAAAGCCGATGCGTCCCTGCTGCGCGATCTGTATCAGCAGGCCATTTCTCACCTGTTCAGGAAATCTTAATCTCCCATGACCAAACACTTAGCCAGACAACGTCTGGTGTACGCCGTCGTGCTTGGCCTGTTGGCCGCGCTGGGGCCGCTGTGCACCGATCTCTATCTGCCCGCCCTGCCGGAAATGGCGGGCGAGCTGAATACTTCCACTGCCGCCGCTCAGCTCAGCCTGACCGCCGGGCTGCTCGGCCTGGGCGTCGGCCAGCTGATTTTTGGCCCTTACAGTGACAAACTGGGCCGTATGCGCCCGCTGCTGCTGTCGCTGATCCTGCTGCTGGGCGCTTCGCTGTGGTGCGCGCTGGCGCCCACCATTGACCAACTACTGATCGCCCGCCTGCTCCAGGGCATCGCCGGCGCCGGCGGCGCGGTGATTTCCCGCGCCATTGCCCGCGATCTGTACGCCGGCCATGAGCTGACTCGTTTCTTCGCCTTGCTGATGCTGGTTAACGGCCTGGCGCCGATCGTCGCGCCGGTGCTGGGCGGCGTCATGCTGCAAGTGATGAACTGGCGCGGCATCTTCGGCGTGCTGGCGGCCATCGCCGTGCTGCTGTTCAGCCTGTCGGCGCTGAAGCTGCGCGAATCCCTGCCGGTAGAGCGCCGCAGCCAGGGCGGCATTCTGGCGATGCTGATGTCGCTCGGCGGGTTGCTGACCCAGCGCTATTTCATGGGCCTGTGCCTGACGCAGGGCTTCGTAATGGCCGGCATGTTCGCCTATATCGGCGCTTCGCCTTTTGTCTTGCAGCAGATCTACGGCCTCAGCCCGCAGATGTTCAGCCTGTGCTTCGCCATTAACGGCGTCGGGCTGATCATTGCGGCGCAGCTGGCCAGCCGTCTCAGTTCACGTTGGGGGGAACGCCGGGTGTTGAAGAGCGGGCTGACGATGGCAGCCATCGCGTCGCTGTTGCTGCTGTTGGCCGCCGCGCTGCATGCGCCGCTGGTCGTGTTGCTGGTGCCGCTGTTCTTCTCGGTGGCGGTGATCGGCATCGTCGGCCCGACCGCCTCGTCGCTGGCGATGCAAAGCCAGGGGGACAAAGCCGGCAGCGCGTCGGCCTTGATCGGCGTGTGCATGTTCGCGCTTGGCGCCTGCGCCGTGCCGCTCACCGGGCTGGGCGGCACCTCGGGCCTGTCGATGGCGCTGACCATCGTCGGCTGTTACGCCATCGCCATCCTGCTGTTCAGCCTGTTGGCCCGCCGCAGCGACGCATAACGCGCCCAATAAAAAACCCGCTCAATGAGCGGGTTTTAAGAAATTCAGCTACGCAGCTTAGATAGCAGTAACGTTAGCGGCAGATGGGCCTTTGGCACCGTTCGTGATTTCAAATTCTACACGCTGGCCTTCAGCAAGCGTTTTGAAACCGTTGCTAACGATGGCAGAGAAGTGAACGAAAACGTCCTTGCTACCATCTTCCGGAGTAATGAAACCGAAGCCCTTGGATTCATTAAACCACTTAACGCTACCTTTAATCTTAGACATCAAACTTACCTTTAACGTGAATGAAAGACACAAAACCTGTGTCGATTACAGTACAGCAAGCAGGCAGGATTTTGTCCACCACCGCGATCACAGAAATCCGATAAAGAGTGAAAAAATCCGTGTTGTCCGGTGTAAATGAATGACACCGGTTGCAGTAAGTTGCCGTTCCAGGTCAATCCTCTCCCTGCGCCGGCGAACAACGCGCGAACGCCTAAACCTGCCCCTGCCCCCCATCGTTGACGCGCCGTGCAGACACAATCGCTATGAAATATAACCAGATGGTCTTTTTGCTTCGGCGGCCCCTGCACTAGGGTTAGGGTTTATTTCCCACTGTGAGCCAAGCCTATGACCAGCCAGTTGGCAGACAAGATCATCGCCTATCGGCGTGAACTGCACCAAAACCCGGAGCTTTCCAATCACGAATTCGCCACCACCGCCCGCCTGACCCGCTGGCTGCAAGAGGCGAACATTCGCCTTCTGCCATTGGCGCTGAAAACCGGCGTCGTGGCGGAGATCGGCAGCGGCCAGGGGCCGATCATCGCGCTGCGCGGCGACATCGACGCCCTGCCGATCGACGAAATCGCCGACGTGCCCTTCAGTTCGCAAAACAGCGGCGTGATGCACGCCTGCGGGCACGACTTTCACACCTCGGTGATGCTCGGCGCCGCACACCTGCTCAAAGCGCGTGAAGCCGAACTGGCGGGCACGGTGCGCATCTTCTTCCAGCCGGCGGAAGAGACCTTTAACGGCGCCCGACACCTGATCGACGCCGGCGCGCTGGATAACGTCGCGGCGATATTTGGCCTGCACAATGCGCCGGAGCTGCCCACCGGCACCTTCGCCACCCGCGCCGGGCCGTTCTACGCCAACGTCGATCGCTTCCAGATCCGCATCACCGGCAAAGGCGCCCACGCCGCCAAACCGGAACAGGGTGTCGATACCATCGTCACCGCCAGCCAGATCGTCGGCGCGCTGCAAACGCTGCCCAGCCGCAGCTTCAGCTCGCTGGAATCGCTGGTGGTGAGCGTGACGCGCATCGAAGGCGGCAATACCTGGAACGTGCTGCCGCAAACCGTCGAGCTGGAAGGCACGGTGCGCACCCACAGCGACGCGGTGCGCCGCCAGGTGCCGGATAAAATTCGCCAGGTGATCGACGGCGTTGCCGCCGCGCTCGGCGCACAGGCCGAACTCCACTGGCAGCCGGGGCCGCCGGCGGTGATCAACGACGCCCATTGGGCGGCGTTCAGCAAAACCGTCGCCGCCGAGGCCGGCTACCGGGTCGAAGAAGCGGAACTGCAAATGGGCGGCGAGGATTTCGCGCTGTATCTGCATCACGTGCCGGGCGCATTCGTCAGCATCGGCTCCGCCAGCGAATTCGGTCTGCACCATCCGCGTTTCAATCCCGATGAGCACGCCCTCTTCCCTGCCGCCCACTATTTTTCGCTGCTGGCGGAGCGCACGCTGCAACAATTAACCCCCGCAGCGAAAAAAGCCCTCAGCAACGCCTGAATAACGTGAAATAGTATTTCCCCGACGCCGCTGATGCTGCGCCGGGGATTATTATTTTCGCTCGCCGTGATATTTGCAGTTTTCAACATTTGAATATGCTGTTTTGTTGTTTTACATCCCGCCAGCGCTCATCAATAGTGGACGCATCAGACACCGCGCGCCTTTCGGCGCATGACAGGATAATCACGATGAGCGACAACGCGAATAATCAACGGCAATTACGGCTGGGCGCCATTCTGCACGGCGCCTCGGGAAATATGTCCGCCTGGCGCCACCCGGACGCCACCGCCGACGCCAGCATCAACCTCGAATTTAATATCGCCTCGGCGAAAAAAGCCGAACAAGGGAAATTCGATTTCGTCTTCGTCGCCGATGGCTTATATATCAACGAAAAGTCCATTCCGCATTTTCTTAACCGTTTCGAGCCGTTGACCTTATTGGCCGCGCTGTCCGCCGCCACCGACAAAATTGGCCTGGTGGGCACGCTCTCCACCTCCTACAGCGATCCGTTCACCGTCGCCCGCCAGTTCGCCAGCCTCGATCACCTGAGCAACGGCCGCGCGGGCTGGAACGTGGTGACGTCGCCGCTGGAAGGTTCGGCCAAAAACTTCTCGCGCGCCGAGCACCCGGAGCACAGCCTGCGTTACCGCATCGCCGGCGAGTTTCTCGACGTCGCCAAAGGACTGTGGGACTCCTGGGAAGACGATGCCTTCGTGCGCAATAAGGCCAGCGGCGAATTTTTCCGCGCCGGGAAACTGCACACCCTCAATCATCAGGGGGAGTTCTTCTCGGTGCAGGGGCCGTTGAACATCGGCCGCACGCCGCAGGGCCGCCCGATCCTGTTCCAGGCCGGCGCCTCCGAAGACGGCAAACGGCTGGCGGCCAGGCACGCCGATGCGATCTTCACCCATCACGACACGCTGGAGCAGGCGCAGGATTTCTACCAGGACGTGAAGCGGCAGTTGGTGGAACAGGGGCGCGAACCGGACGATCTACGCATCTTCCAGGGCGTCAGCGTGATCGTCGGCGACGACGATGCGGACGTCGAGCGTCAGTACCAGGAGACCGCCCGTCTGGTCAGCATCGAGAACGCCCTCAACTACCTTGGCCGCTACTTCGAACATTACGACTTTTCCCGCCATCCGTTGGACGCGCCCTTCCCGGACATCGGCGATCTGGGGAAAAACAGCTTCCGCAGCACCACCGACGCCATCAAGCGCAACGCCCGCGAGCGTAACCTCACGCTGCGCCAGGTGGCGCTGGAGGCCGCCTCGCCGCGCCCGGTGTTCAGCGGCACGCCGGAAGCGGTGGCCGACGGCCTGCAACGCTGGTTCGACGGCGAAGCCGCCGACGGCTTCATCATCAGCGGCGGTACGCCCAACGCCTTCGGGCACTTCGTCGATCGGGTGGTGCCCGTCCTGCAACGGCGCGGCCTGTTCCGCCAGGCGTACCACGGCGATACGCTGCGCGAACACCTGGGCCTGAAGCGTCCGTTGAACAGATTCACCCAATAATAAGATCGTTTTCAGGGATACCCGCTATGCAGAAAACCGTTACCGCCGCTCTCGTGGCGGCCTTGCTGAGCCTGACCGGCGCCGCGCAGGCGGGCACCGGCATCGATTTGCAGGCCAATGAAACCCCTATCCATGCGCCGAAAAACCCGCAGGCGATCGTCAAGCTGCCGGCCGATTTCCGCTTCGTGAAGCCGGGCCGGTTCACCGTCGCGATCGCCGCGCTCAACACGCCGCCGCTGGCGCTGTTCGCCGCCGACAACCGGCGGCTTATCGGCAGCGAAGTGGATATCGCGCAGTTGGTGGCCGACAGCCTGGGCCTGGAACTGAACGTGGTGCAAACCTCGTGGGAAGACTGGCCGCTGGGGGTGGTTTCCGGCAAGTATGACGCGGCCATCACCAACGTCACCGTCACCAAAGAGCGCAAAACCCGCTTCGACTTCGCCACCTATCGCATCGACTCGCTCGGCTTTTATGTCAAAACCGGCGGCAAGATCGCGACGATCAAACGGCCTGCCGATATCGCCGGATTAAAGATCATCGTCGGCTCCGGCACCAACCAGGAAGCCATCTTGCTGGCGTGGGACAAACAGAACCGGCAGCAGGGGCTCAAACCCTTCCAGCCGATCTACGTGACCGACGATGCGGCCGCCACGCTGGCGATCCAGTCCGGCCGGGCCGACGCCTATTTCGGGCCCAACGTGCTGGGCGCCTATAAAGCGGCGCTGAATGGCCGTACCCGGCTGGCGGGCACGGTGGAAGGCGGTTGGCCCAAGGCGGCGCACATCGCCGTCACCACCCGTAAAGGCAACGGGCTGGTGCAGGCGGTGAATGAAGCGCTGAACGGCGCGATCCGCGGCGGACAGTACGATCAGGTGCTCAACCGCTGGGGCGAGAGCGTCGAACGTCTTGCGCAGTCGGAAATCAACCCGCCCGGTCTGGGCGATTAGGAGCGCGCGATGACGCAAGACACTTTCATTCAGACGCTGCCGACCGACCCGCTGATCGCCCCGGTGATCGAGGGGCTGTTCGGCGAATATCGTCAGCGTTACGGCGACTATTTTGGTGACCAGGAACCGGAACCGCTGGACCTGTACGCACCGCCGCAGGGTGCCTTCATCGTGCTGCTGCGCGCCGGTACGCCGATCGCCATGGGCGCCTTCAAGCGCTATGACGGGCAAACCGCCGAGCTGAAGCGTATCTGGACGCGGGGCGATCTGCGCCGCCAGGGCCTGGCGCAACGGGTGTTGCAGCAGTTGGAAACGCTGGCGCTGGCGCAGGGTTATCGCCGGCTCTATCTGACCACCGGCTTTCGCCAGCCCGAAGCGGTGGGCCTGTACCTGAGCAACGGTTATCAGCCGCAGTTCGATCCCACCGTCGACAGCGAGGTTTACAGCCGCCCACCCTACGATGGCCGCCTGCCGTTCCGCAAAAGCCTGATTGCAGAAGACGCCTGTTGTTGCGCGTCGGAAAGGAAAATCGCCTAAGGCCCCTTTATCTGTATCAGGAGACATGACATGTCCAAACAAGAAGTCTTGAAAGTGGTGCCCGCCCGCTATCCGCTGCGGCTGATCGGCGCGCTGTTTTCGCTGTTTATTCTGGCCGCCATCGTGCAATCGGTGGCGGGCAACGCGCGCTGGGAATGGGGCGTGTTCGCCGAGTGGTTCTTCGCCCCGGCGGTGCTGGCGGGGCTGGGACAGACCCTGCTGCTGACGCTGCTCGGCACGCTGTTCAGCATCCTGTTCGGCACCCTGCTGGCGCTGGCGCGGCTGTCGCGCTCTTACCTGCTGGCGTCGCTGGCCTGGGGGTATATCTGGCTGTTTCGCTCGCTGCCGCTGATCCTGGTGCTGATCATCCTGTATAACTTTTCCTATCTGTACGACGCCATCTCGCTGGGCATTCCCTTTACCTCGGTGGTATTTGCCAGCTACCCGACCATCGATATCCTCGGCCAGTTCGCCGTGGCGGTGCTGGGCCTGACGCTGGTGCAGTCCGCCTATACCGCCGAGATCATCCGCGGCGGCATCCTGGGCGTGGATTACGGCCAGCACGAAGCGGCGGCGGCGCTGGGCCTGCCGGGCTATCGCCGCACCTTCCGCATCATTCTGCCGCAGGCGCTGCGATCTATTATTCCGACCGGATTCAACGAGATCATCAGTCTGGCGAAAGGCACCTCAATCGTTTATGTGCTGGCGCTGCCGGAGCTGTTTTACACCATCCAGGTGATCTATAACCGCACCCAGCAGGTGATACCGCTGCTGATGGTGGCCACCGTCTGGTATCTGTTCATCACCACCGCCCTGTCGGTGATCCAATACTACATCGAACGCTATTTCGCCCGGGGCGCGGTGCGCGAACTGCCGCCGACGCCCTGGCAGAAACTGGCCGGCTGGCTAAAACGTTAGGAGACCCGCATGTCTGAAGCCATTGATTATTACGCCTTGCCCGAACAGCCGGCACGCAACCTCACCCCGGTGCCGGCGCGCGGCCTGATCGAAATCAGCAACGTCAGCAAGTTCTTCGGCAAACACAAGGCGTTGGACGACGTCAGCCTGACGCTGCAGCCGGGCACCGTGACCGTGATCCTCGGGCCTTCCGGCTCCGGAAAATCGACGCTGCTGCGGGCGATCAACCATCTGGAGCGCGTCGACGAGGGCTTTATCCGCATCGACGGCGACTACGTCGGCTACCGCCGCAAGGGCAACCGGCTGTACGAGCTGAAGGAAAAGGCCATCCTCCGGCAGCGCATCAACGTCGGCTACGTGTTCCAAAACTTCAACCTGTTCCCGCACCTGACGGTGCTGGAAAACATCATCGAAGCGCCGGTGGTGCACAAGATCCACTCCCGCGAACGGGCGAAAGCGCTGGCCTATGAGCTGCTGGATACGGTCGGGCTGCGCCACAAGGCGGACGCCTACCCGCGCCACCTCTCCGGCGGCCAACAGCAGCGCATCGCCATCGCGCGCGCGCTGGCGCTGAACCCAAAGGTGATCCTGTTCGATGAGCCGACCTCCGCGCTCGATCCCGAGCTGGTCGGCGAAGTGCTGGACGTGATTAAAGGGTTGGCGGATCTGGGCGTCACGCTGGTGGTGGTGACGCATGAAATCGGCTTTGCGCGCGAAGCGGCGGATCGGGTGGTGTTTATGGTCGACGGGCAGATCGTCGAGCAGGGCGATGCCAGACAGGTGCTGGCTCAGCCGCAGCACCCGCGCACCGTCAACTTCCTCAACAAAGTGCTGTGAGCGTCGGGGCGCCGATGCGCCCCGCGCAGGAGCAGGTTAGAGGCCGGCGAAACGCCGCTTCTCGGCGGCGAAATCCAGCGGGCGGATCCCCTGCTGGTTTTTGTCCTCTTCGGTCAGCAACGCCGGGGGAATAAACCAGGTCACCTCGAACAGCAGCCCGTCCGGATCGTGACCATAAATGCTTTTGTGCACGCCGTGATCCTCTTCCAACCCGAGAATGCCGCGTTCGGCCAGCTGATGGCGAATGCGCTCCAGCTCTTCCAGGCTGTCCACTTCCCAGGCCAGATGGTACAGCCCGGCCGGCGGCTCATGCTCCGCCGGCGGCTCGCCATTGGCGCGAAACACCCCGGCGCGCTGCTGGCCCAGGTTCTTGCTGAACAACGCCAAATCGTGATCGTTGTCCGAGTCGGCGGCCTGGGTAAATACCGCTCGATCGGGGCTGTCGGACGGCTTCAGCTTGAAGCCCAAGACCTGATGATAAAAGTCGGCGCTCTGCCGCACGTCGCTGACGTACAGCACGGCGTGATTGAGACGTTTGATGCCCATCGCTATTCCTTTTTGCGCATTGAATAAAGTCATCATGAACATAGCATGTCGCCGGGAAGCCGCTAAATGCCGTTATCGCATGACTAAATGCCGCCCGCGCAATCTGTCGCTGCAGGGCATTCCGCGCTATCATAAGCGCTGTATTGAACCTTTTTGTGAGAATAGCGATGAACGGCAAGATAACGACTTTTTTTGAAGACAAAGGCTTCGGCTTTATTACCGACGAGAACGGAGAAAATCGTTATTTTCACGTGATTAAAGTGCAAAACCCGGAGCTGATTAAGAAAAACGCGGCGGTGACCTTCGAACCGACCAACAACACCAAAGGCCCGTCGGCTTATGCGGTCAAAGTGTTGGCGCCCAGCAAATACATCATCATCGCCAATGAAAGAATCAAGATCACCAGCATCAAGTCTTTCAATACCTTCACCAAAGAAGTGCCGGTCAAAGCCGACGTGGATAAAGAGAACACCGTGCTGTCAGTCGGCCTGCTGATGAACCGCATTCGCCCGCAGTCCGAAGACCAGGCGCAGGCCATGCAAACGCTGCGCATGCTGACCATCACCACCTTCCAGAACACCACCCATACCTTCTCCGAGCACGAGATCGACATGGATGAGACCATCAAGGCGCTGAAAAGCCTGTAAGCCTCTGCGTACAGAAAATAACCAACGAAATTTGTCGTCGCCTGTGTTAGCGTGAGTTTTCACCTGACACAGGCTATTGATATGTCCGATTCCAGCAGCGTTAAAGGTTTTATCAACCGCTCCACCCAAATCGTCTGCCCTAAATGCGGCTATGTTACCCGGCAAAAATGCGCGGCAATGCTGCAAGACGTGATACTGATTTGCCCTAATTGCGAAACCCGCTTCGAGCCCAGGCAAGGCTGAAAACGGTTAGCGGAACAGGATATGCTCGACGCTGTTGCCGTTCACCACGTTGAACGACTCCACCCGATTACGCCCCTGCGATTTGGCGCGATACAGCGCGATATCCGCCATGTTCATCAACTGCTCCAGCGATTTCACCTCGTTCATCGCCAAACTGGCGACGCCGACGCTGATGGTGATTTTCAACGTCTGCTTGCCTTCCGCCTGCAGCTCCGTCTGCTCCACCAGCCGGCGCAGATGTTCCCCCAGCGCCACGCCCTGCGCCGCCAACGCGCGCGGCAGCATGATGGCAAACTCTTCCCCGCCCAAGCGGCCGAATAGCTGATCGTGCCGCAGCTCGCGCCGCACGATGTGCGCGAACGACGCCAGCACCTGATCGCCGACGCTGTGGCCGTGCGTATCGTTGATCTGCTTGAAATGATCGATATCGATCAGCAGTAACGACACCGCTTCTTTGGAACGGTGCTTGTGCTCCAACAGCTCGCCCGCTTTGCGCGTCATCGCGCTGCGCGCCAGCACGCCGGTCAGGAAATCGTGGTTGGCGCTGTGCTCCAGACGCCGCATAAGCTTACGGTTGGCCGCGATGGAACTGGCGAGGATCAGCGGCCCCATCACCAGCATGGCGATACCCAATCGGGCGGACATCAGCGTGTCGAGGAAGGCATTATGGTTGTTCGGCGTTTCATACAGCACCAGGTTGGCAGAGATGCTGCTGATCTCGGACATACCGGTCAACAGCGTCAGCAACGTCACGGGGAACAGCTGATAACGCACCGCGCACCACAGCAGCGCCGGGATCGGGAAGGCGATCGCGCCCGGCCCGCCGATATAGACGCTGAACGCCAGCGACAGCAGCAGCGCCAGCAGCGGCAGGCAGCCTTTCAAGCGCCAACGCACCTGCATGCGCAACAGCTGTTTCAACCGCGGCGCCGCCATCAGCACCGGCAACAGCAGCAGGGTCGTCGAAAACTGTTCGCTGAACCAGGCCAACCAGGCGACCACCACCGTGTTGTTGTACAGGCTATCGTTGCGCAGCACGGACAGCGTCGACGCCACCGCCGCACCGGCCAGGCTGGCGCTGAACATATAGAGTATCGCCTGGGGTTTACCCATGCGCCGTTGAGATTGCGGCAGCATCAGCATGATGCCGTAACCGACGACGATCAGCGACATGTTGCAGGCATTCAGCCACAGCGCCAAAGACCAGCCCTCGCCGGTGCTGAGATCGGCGGCAACCATGCCCAGATAGGTCGTAAGCCAGCCGAGCGGCGTGGCGTAAGCGGGTTTGCGCAGCAGCAGGCCGAGCAGAATCGCATTCACCGGCCAAAATAAAGAAAGCGAGCCAATCGGCCGGCTAAGAATGCCCACCAGGGAAAGTAAAAAGGCCAGCATGAAAAGATTGATGAGCTGAACCGTAAGCGGCAGGCCATGCCTGGCGTTTATTCTGGCGTTCATCGCCTCGCCCATATTTTGCTAATAACCAGAATAATAATGTGCATACTCTCTCGCCCGGCCAGTGAGGGATAATCAACCCGAATTTCAACCAAAAAAGCCAGACAAATCAATAATAAAAAGCATTAACAATTAATTAACAGACTTTTCTGAACCTAATGTGGCGGCGGTGGGCTCCCCCGCATACCGTCGGCAAATAATGCTCAGCTCTGCTGACAGCATAGCGCAAAGCGTAATAGGCCGCCGACGACGTTAATTACATTAATAAGATTGTGGTTATTGCTCGTTGAATGATATTTGAATAACTACGCGATTATTTTCCTGCAACTGGGCCGCCCGTGCAATAACAACCCAAAAAAAGCCCGCCTAAAGCGGGCTTGCTTGAACAACAGCAAATCGACAGTTACGACACAGCCATTCATTGCATGCCTGTGCTGCCATGCAGTGTAGCGGCGAAAGCTTAAGCAGACCTTAGCAACAAAAAACCCGGCCTAGGAACCGGGAATATTTGTACGAAATGCAGCGTTAGCCCAAGCAGGCTAATAACATTTCGCAGCTTACATGCCAAATGTGCAGAGAAAATGAACGCTGCACGCGGCAAGGCCTTACGCCAGTTTGGCGGCAAAGCCCGCCACGCGCTGACCATAGAGCTTGGCGGTCGCCAGATCGCCCGACAGCATCTCGTCCACGCCGGCATCCGACGGCGTTTGCACCAACAGCCCCACCGAACCGCCCAGGTTGTTGACATCGGTACGCTGCGCCGATTTGGTGTTGGCCGGCAGTAGCCCCAGACTGACCCACAGGCCGCCATGTTGCGAAGCCAGCGTTTGCAGCGCAATCAGCGTGACCTGTTTGTCGCCGTTCAGGCTGGCGCTGTTGGTAAAGCCGCCGAACACTTTGTCCTGCCACTTGCGGCCGAACCAGGCTTTGGAGCTGGCGTCGGCGAATTTCTTGAACTGCCAGGACGGGCCGCCCATATAGGTCGGTGAGCCAAAGATGATGGCGTCCGCCTCATCCAGCTTCTGCCACGCTTCATCGCTGATATCGCCTTCCTGATCGATGGCGATCAGTTCGGCCCCTGCGCCTTCCGCCACCACTTTCGCCAAACGCTCGGTATGGCCGTAGCCGGAATGAAACACCACTACTGTCTTCGCCATAGAAATTCTCCACTCATTGCACAGAGGCGCCGACGACGCCCATCTCGCGTTCAATCTAATCAAGCGCGCAACGGCTGAATACTGAATAAAACTGACGGTGTCATTCAAAAAAATCGTGCTACGCGCCGCCGGGTATGCGCAGATAAAAAAAATCCCGCACAAGGCGGGATAAACTTAACAGGGATGGGGTAATACACTACAGGGAATGGATAACACACAACATCATCGGGTAGAGCTACAGTACCAATCCCAATGTATAGAACTGTCATCCCCGCGTAAGTTTGCTCGGCCAGATGTAACGCCGAATGGGAAATATGACATTCCGCTTAAGGCACCACGAACAGCCTCGACTCGAAACCGCCGCTTTTGAAGGTGCCGGTATTGACCCACCCCGGCGGCGAACGGCCGAAGTCCTGATTGAAATCCCCGCCGCTGACCAGCCAGACCCGGCGATGGCCTTTCGCTAACGCGCTGAGGTTATCGACGTAGGTCTGCGCCGCCCGATCGTGGAAAAAGGTGCCGAAACCATAGGCATTGGGCTTGCCCGAAATGCCGTTGGGCCTGGCGGGGGTATACAGCAAGGCGCGATAGCCCTGCTTGTTGTAATACACATAGCTCAGGTAGTTGAACATGTTGCTGACCACCACCACATCGTTGGGCTGATAGTTACTGTTGATGTAGTGCACCATCACCTTGAACTCATCTTTCTCGACCGGATAGTCGTTGCGCACGCCGCAGCCGAACAGCAGGCTGAAGAACAGCAGCAAAGAGATCCCGCGCACCCGGCTTTTCGTACCGGCGATCAGCACGCCCAATACCAGCGGAATGCCGAGCGCGGCGGAATAAAGGTAGCGATCGACAAACAGCGGCGAACGCCAGGAAATGGCGAATACCAACGTCACCGGGATCAGCATGCCGCCGAGCAGCAACAGCGCATACTTTCTCGGCATCTGGCGCCGCCACAGCAGCAGTGAACATAAGGCGATAAACATCGCCGGCAGCAGCCAGAGAATGATCGTGGGATAGTTGCTGCCATCATGCCCGGTGAGAAAACGCCAATACATCGCCGGCAGATCGCTCCAGGCAACCTGAGGGATCCAACCGACGTCGCCGCCGACCCGCAGTTCGGCGATATGCGCCAGCAGATTGAGCAGCACCAGCAGCCAGGGAATATAGGCCACGCCAATCGCCGTATTGGCCACCCACCACGCCGGCTGTCTGATGTAACACTCGCCTTCGCGGCGGCACGACAGCGCCAACACCACCAGCCAGTGCGCGATCAGCGTGAAAATCGTGAAGTAGTGAGTATAAAAACTCAGCGTCATCAACAGCGCATACAGCGCCAGATAACGGCGGTTATCCGGCGTTTTCAGCCACTTCGCCAGCGCCATGGCGGCGGCGATCGCCAGCAGCCCCATCAGCGCATACATGCGCGCCTCCTGGCTGTAACGCACCGCCATCGGCATGATCGCCATCAGCCATCCCGCGGTCAGCGCCGCCCGCTCGTTGGTCAACCAACGGGTAAAACGCATCGCCAGCGCCACCGTCATCACGCCGAACACCAGGCTCAGCGCGCGGGCCGCCATAATGCCGTCGCCAAACAGCACCATCCAGCCATGCAGCAGCAGGTAATAAAGCGGTGGGTGAACATCGAAGGAAGCATGGTACAACAAAGCGCCCACATCATAGCGGCTGGTCAGCACGCTGGAGGCCTCGTCGCACCAAAAATACCGATCCGTTAAGGAAATAAACCGCACGATCGCCGAAAACGCCACGATCGCCAACGCGTAATGTTTGTAACCGATGCCTTTTAAGCCGTTATTGCTCAAAGAAACATTCGATACCTGTTGCAGTGACATAACCGCATTCCGCCCAAGAGAACCACACAGTGTGGAGACGCAGCGTCATCATTGCCGACGGCGGGTAAATGGCGGGTAAATCAGTGCGAAAAAATCGGCGCAATCACCGCGGCGGCGCACGGCCCTCAGCGGATTTCAACGGTGATGTCCGGGTAGGCCTTCTCCCCGTCGCTGAGGTAATGCCCCAACGCCCGGTAAGCCATGACGTACAGCACGGCGGCGCCGCACAGGCACAGCAAGGTCACGAGAAAGAATCTGGATTTGCGCACGATAGGCTCCATGGGTAAATTTTCACCTATTGTAACGCGGCAAAATAAACGAAGGTTCAATTGGCAGCGGGTCGACGGCCTCGCAGCGGACAAGACAGCATCGTTTCAGCATACAGATTAATACATCGAGGGCAGATCAATAAGTGACGAGGCCAGCGGAAGGGAACAGAAAACCGTTTATCCATTGCTGCCGTTATCCAGCATAAAGCCCGGCAATCCCATTGTCAGCCCCATTGTGTATACAGAAAACGCAGTAAGCCCCGCCACAGATGCCCCTCATTCTACCTACCCCCAGGCACCGTAGGCATTCCGGGTGCCACTTCCTCCTCGTGAGCAAAAAAATGAGCATCATGTTGAAAAGCGATAACACTGCACTTTTCTTTAAGCGTTTTTAATATGCCGTACACGCACAGCTAGAAAATTCTCACACACAAAACAGAAAATATGTTTCCATATGTCACAACAATCAACACCAGAACATAATCACATGATAAATAACAACATACATGACCAGCAACGCCCTACTCATTGCCAAACTTACAGATTAACCTTATTGATGCCAGCTTTTTGTGGTCAATTTTTAAGCAAAACAACCAGATTATAAAACCAAATCAGACATAAAAACAAATTAAACTTAGAATAAAAAACCATAATAAAATAAATTATTAGTGATTAACACCAAATAAATCATCAAACAAAAACAAATCAGACAATGCAATACCATTCTAGGTAAAATAGAGTTTGATAAATTCAAAGAATTAGCCAAAAACTCTTTTGCATGCTTGTTATGAAAGGGAATTTTTTCATGAAGCGTTTTTATGATGAAACACTGCGTTGGATGATTGCAATATTTTTCATTGCAGTGCCATTTAATCCATATATATCAGGAATGACCTTTTATTTATGGATAATATTAATTTTCGCCGACACAACATTCCTGAGTAGAATGCAAAAAGTCAGTCGCAAGACAATTGCGTTTTTGTTCATTTGGATGGCAGTTTGCTTAATCACAATAAACCCTACCATCGCAATTAAATCTGCAGTCTTAGCATTAGGGATTTTCTATTTTGTCACAATGCGAAATGAAATATCTCGAAAAGTCTATTTTTGCTTTTTAATTTCCCTGGTATGGTGCCTAATGCAATTTGTGGCATTTTTCGTCGACAAATCGCTGGCATTGGCAATGGGGCCTAAAAACCTCTCCCAATTAATCTGGGGACAGTTCGCAACCAAAACTTCGAGCAACCAATTTGCTATCATTCTTTTCCCTCGCATGTCTGGCTTATCTAGGGAAGCGGGGTTCTTTGCCTCTCTGCTTGCCGTCGTTTTCTTGATAAGGCTGCGCGAAGGCAATGTGAAGAAAAAAGAATATGCGCTTTTCGCTGCAGGTTTTCTATGCAGCCTGTCAAAAGTTTCATTCTCACTGTTGATCATTGGCATACTTTACCCTCTAAAACGGATAATAAACAAGATCCCGGTAACGATCACCTATGCCGTATTTTTCTTATCGCTGGTATCGTTTGCCACTTATTTAAACATCGGCGATCCCAATTTTTACATCCCTAATGAGTCAATCGCGCACAGACTGTCAGCCTCTTATATGATTCAGTATATGGATATAAAGAGTCTTTTCTTAGGCTGTGCCGATGATTACAACTGCTTTGACAACTCCAAGATGGGTATGGTCAATTATTTGATCTCTCGTGGCGGCGGGGCAGGCTTCACGCCTAATGTTGGCCTGAACGGCATATTTATTAACCTGGGCGTGATCGGCTTCATCACAGCGGCCATCGGACTGCAGGTAATGAACTTCAAAAGTTTCGATCTGATTCTTTTGATCATTTTCACCTCTACCGTCTCACTTTTTACAATAGATGGTTTTGTTATCGCTATTTATTATTACATTCTGACCGAAAAATATTACGCCAAAAGAAAATCCCCGAACGAATCTCTTAACATCTCGGTGAACGTACCTATATCTAAATAACATCCCATCGCTTATATGAGCCGATATTAACCCCGGCTCATATAAGCGCCGTTCTAACGTTGATGACATCTCCCCATGCCGACAACGCCCCTCTGTTAACACTCTCATGCTAACCATGAGCATCATATCTAGTTAACCGTATTGCTCACCTCTTCACATTCTGGAAATCAATGCCAGGTCCGTCACATTGCGACGGACGTCAAAATACAGAAAAAATAAAATCCGTTATGAGTTTCACATCTATATTTCATAGTGGTTCATCGAACCTTTGGCAGACTGACTGAATGGAGGAGGCGTGAGAATAAACAAGCGCCGCTTGCGATACGATGTCCTGCGATACAGTGCATTGGCTTTTGCTGTTATCGTCTATCTTACTTATCTTTTTTTAATTTAATGGCTTAGCGTCACATAGTACACAAAACCCTCGCTTCGGCGAGGTTTTTTAATCCCCTATCCCCTGTTGAAATCCTCCCCCACAGCGTCAAATGGCCTCGAGTACTCCCGACTGGCGAGCGGTATCACGCCGTGCCCGTCACATCAGCGGCGCAGAGAGGGCGGCCTTTCATACGTATCATGTCTTTGAAAACGTGACGTGCAGGCGGCGTTTTCGCAGTGGAGCCGACACAACGCCGCCAGGCATGCGTCATGTTCCCGGATACGGATGGGTCTCGCGCCAGTGGTCCGCTATCTGCTGCCGCGTACAGACCCACACCCGTTCGTGTTGCTGGATATAATCGAGAAAACGCTGCAGCGCGCGAAAACGCCCCGGCCTGCCCAGCAGACGACAGTGCATCCCCACCGACATCATCTTCGGCGCCTCCTCACCCTCAGCGTACAGCACGTCGAAGCTGTCTTTCAGATAGGTGTAAAATTGCTCGGCGGTATTAAACCCCTGAGCGGTGGCGAAACGCATGTCGTTGGCGTCCAGCGTGTAAGGAACGATCAGGTGCGGCCGACGGCTGCCGTCGCCGCACGCCACTTCGCTCCAGAACGGCAAATCATCGCCGTAATAATCGCTGTCATAATCAAAACCGCCCTGCTCCACGACCAGTTGCCGAGTGTTGGGGCTATCGCGCCCGGTATACCAGCCGGTAGGCGCTTTACCGAACAGGTCGGCCAGCACTTGCACCGCTTTTTGCATATGCTCGCGCTCCTCAGCGATATCCATATTTTGATAATGGATCCAGCGCCAGCCATGGCTGACCACATCGTATTTCGCCGCTTTGATCGCCGCGACAATCTCCGGCTGACGCGCCAGCGCCATCGCCACGCCGAAGACCGTCAGCGGCAGGCCACGCCGGCTGAACTCGCGGTGGATCCGCCAAAAGCCCGCCCGGCTGCCGTATTCGTACAGCGAATCCATCGACATATGGCGCGCCGGATAGCTGGCTGCGCCGATAATATCGGAGAGAAACTGTTCCGATCCCGCATCGCCATGCAGCACATGATTCTCCGCGCCCTCCTCGTAATTGAGCACAAACTGCACGGCAATCCGTGCGTTGCCCGGCCAGCGCGCGTGCGGCGGATCTCCGGCGTAGCCTCGCAGGTCGCGGGGGTAATTCTCATCGACAATGACCATTCTTCATCCCTTTAAAATAGATTTAACGACTGAAATTGACCGCTTAACGCTTTGGTTTCGGGATAGGCCAAGTCCCCTTGTTTGCTGGTCGATAACCCCAACGCCACCAGCGACTCCACCATTTTTACCGCCGCGCTGACGCCATCAATCACCGGTGCCCGCAGCTCGCGGGTCAGTTCCTGCGCCAGCGTCGCCATTCCGCCGCAGCCGAGCACAATCGCCCCGCAGCCATCCTCTTTCAGAGCGCGGATGCAGCGCTCGCGCACTTTCTCCTGCGCCAGCCCGCTGCCGTCCTCCAGCGCCAGCACCGGCAAGTCAATGGCGTGCAGCGCCGCGCAATGCTGATGAAAACCGTACTGATGCAGCAGGTGGCGGGCGATAATCAGCGTGCGCGGTAACGTGGTGACGATCGAAAAACGGGTCGCCACCATCGACGCCATATGCATCGCCGCTTCCGCAATGCCGATCACCGGCCCCTGCGCCAGCTCGCGCGCGGCCAGCAATCCCGGATCGCCGAAACAGGCGATCACATGACCGTCAACGCCCTGCCGTCGCCCCGTCCTCACCTGTTCCAGCACGCCGATCGCCGCGATGGCTTCGTCAAAGTGCCCTTCAATGGACGGCGCCCCGTCGCGCGGACACACCGCCAGGATCTCGGTACCCGGCGCGGCGGCGGCGCGCGCGGCGGCGGCGATGGTGTCGGTCATCGCCTGACTGGTGTTGGGGTTGATAACCTGTATGCAAACAGAAGACATCACGGCTCCTTGTAACCGGCGAACAACCGGGAAAAATCGGGCAGGCTGACGCCATCGCGCTCAAAGCGCAGGCTGGCGACAATATGATCAAAATGGCGCATCAGGGCATCGCTCAGAGGTTGCAGCGCTTTATCCCGCAACAAACCGACCAACTGCTGATGATCGTCGCAACGGCACCCCTGCCGCCACGGCGCGCCCCAGGTGGCGATGACCAGGGAAGAACGCTGGCAAAGACGCGTCACCATGTCGGTGATAACCGAATTGCCCGAGATCGCCTGCAGCTGAATATGAAAATCGGCGGAATAGCGAATCGCCGCCGGGCCGTCGTAAGCCTCATGCACCTGCTGTTCCAGCTGAATAATGCGCTCCAGCGCCGCCAGATGGGGCGCCCGACAGCGGGCGATAATATCGGGAAGGTTGGCGACCTCCAGCAGCGCGCGCGTGCGGAAGATAGCCTGCGCCTCTTCCACCGTCGGGCTGGCGACATATGCACCACGTTTGGGCTTCAGGCTAACCATTTGCACAGCGGCGAGTCGTTGCAGCACCTTACGGATGCCGGTGCGGCTCACGGCAAACACGTCGGACAACGCCTCCTCCGGCAATTTGCTGCCCGGCGGCAGCTGATGCTCGACAATCGCCGTCATCAACGCCTGATAAATGGTTTCATCTTTGTCCTGCAGCGCTGGCGCGGCCTGGAGACAATGTTCAGTATTCATTCACCCACTCCGGTTTCACCTATCGATAGCAAAATCGTATACATAATGCTCGGTTTCTGTATGCAAAATCAGCCATTGTGGCCTGAATCCTGCAATAGCCTCAGCAATCCACATAACAAGAGGAGCAGGTTTCATGCCACATTCAACACACATGCATCAGGTTTCGGCCAAAGACGCGACCGCCGGCTACAGCCCGCGACTGTGTAATGAAGATCTCGCGCCGACGCGCGACCAAAACTGGAGCTGGTACAACATTTTTTCATTCTGGATGTCGGACGTGCACAGCATGGGGGGCTATGTGGTCGCGGCGAGCTTTTTCACGCTCGGGTTGGCCAGTTGGCAGGTGCTGCTCTGCCTGCTGATCGGCATTTGCATCGTACAGCTGTGCGCCAACCTGGTGGCGAAGCCAAGCCAAATGGCCGGCGTGCCCTATGCGGTCATCTGCCGTCAGGCGTTTGGCGTCTTTGGCGCCAATATCCCGGCGGTGATCCGCGGGCTTATCGCTTTCGCCTGGTATGGGATCCAGACCTACCTTGCGGCCAACGCCCTGATGCTGGTGCTGCTCAAGTTCTGGCCGTCGCTGTCCACGCTCACCGGAACCGGCTTCCTCGGGCTGTCGCTCCTGGGCTGGCTATGCTTCGCCACCATGTGGCTGCTGCAGGCGATGGTCTTTTGGCACGGCATGAACGCCATTAAGCGCTTCATCGATATCGCCGGGCCGGCAGTCTACGTGGTGATGCTGGCGCTGGCGGGCTGGATTGTATACAAGACCGGTTTTGACGGGATTTCCTTTACCCTGGCCAGCAAATCGCTGACCGCCGGGGAGCAGACCTGGCAAATGATCACCGCCACCGCGCTGGTGGTCTCCTACTTCTCCGGGCCGCTGCTCAACTTCGGCGATTTCTCCCGCTACGGCAAAAACATGGGCGAGATCCGCCGCGGCAACCGCTGGGGCCTGCCGTTCAACTTCCTGCTGTTCTCCATCGTCACCGTAGTGATTGTTTCCGGCACACAATCACTGTTTGGCCACATGATCACCGACCCGATTGAAACCGTCAGCCGCATTGGAAACGATCTGGCGGTCGCCATTGGCCTGCTGACGATGATCACCGCCACCATTGGCATCAATATCGTGGCCAACTTCGTCTCGCCGGCCTTTGACTTTTCGAACTGTTCGCCGCAGAAAATCAGCTTCCGCACCGGCGGGATGATTGCCGCCGTTGGGTCGATTCTGCTGACGCCGTGGAATTTGTTTAACTCGCCGGAGCTTATCCACTACACCCTCGACGTGCTGGGCGCCTTTATTGGCCCGCTGTTCGGCATCCTGATCGCCGATTTTTATCTGATCAAACGCGGCCAGGTATCCGTGGACGATCTGTTTGATGACACCCCGAAAGGCAAATACTGGTACCGCAACGGTTTTAACCCGAAAGCCATTGCCGCGCTGCTGCCGTCGGTGGCCATTGGCCTGATCATCAGCTTTATTCCGGCTCTGCACCAAGTGGCCAACTTCAGCTGGTTTATCGGCGTCTTCCTCGGCGCGACCGCCTACCGCTGGCTGGCCCGCGATGAGCGCGCCGCCGTGGCAGGTCCGGCGTTCCGGGCGAAGGTGATGGCGCAAAAAGAGTAATTCCGCCCACAGCAAACTGCGGCGGAAGGGAAAAAAGCCATCCGCAACCGCGCCGCCCTAGCGCTAACGCCGGGGCGGCCGTTGTGAGCGAACCAGGCGCCCGCTGGGCTTTTCACCAATGCGCGGATGAACGCTGAGCGCCGCGTTCAAGCGCGTATTTTCGAAGCACATCAACCCACTATCGCATTTGGGGTTGAGGCAAGTCTGCATGAAGAGACGGCGGAGTGGTGAGGGAAAGCCCGGCCAGCAAGGCGGCGATAATGACAAACAGGTGCCCTTCGGACGAGTCCAGCAGGAATGAATTGAACAGATGGCAGGCCATGTAGCTGCTGAGCACCGCAACGAACAGATTGCGGCGCGCCGGCGGCAAGCGCCAGGCGACGCGGTAGCAACTCCACATCCAGGTGAGGAACACCATCAATCCCAGCAAGCCGCTCTGCACCGTTTCCAACAGGTATTCATTGTGCGGATTATGCACGCCATAGCCGCTGGACGGATTGCCGTACCAAAAGCTGCCGGCACCGTTGCCCAGCAGCGGGGATTGCTTTATCAGTCGCAGGGCTTCGCGGGCGAAAGCGGTGCGTTGCCCCATGGAGTTGTCGCAGACCGCATAAGCCGTTTGGGCCGGGGCGAAAACGCACCCCTGAATTTGCTGGACGCCCAGCGTCAGGCGCTCCATGGCGCGATTGGGGGTCATGACCAGCATCACGACAGCCAGTATGCCGCAGCCGAGCACGGCCACTTGCTGCTTGCGCCGGAGGGTAAGCAATAACCAGATGCCCATGCCAACGGCCAATGCCACATACCCGGTACGCCCCTGCACCATCAGCAGAACATTAACCGTCGCCAGCAACACCAGTCCCGCATACCCACAGCGCCGTTTTCCGCTACAGGCAAAAGCACGCGACAACCAGACCAGCGCCGCCAGCGCCATAAACACGTTCTGGGTGATTTGCAGCTTAAACACCGTAGGGTTGTCGGGATTCAGCCCGCCCAATGTGACATGGCCAAGCCCGCTCATGAAGCTGATGGCCAATATCGCGGCATTGGCCCACAAAAAGCCGCGGACAAATTGCGTCATCAGCCGCGAGTCGGCCAGAAAGAACAGCGCCAGCGGCAGGACATACAGCAATTTTTGGTATTTGCCGACCATTTTGGGGCCGTAGGCGTGAGCATGCGTCAGCAATGACAACGCCAGCAGCGCAAACATCAGGGCCGGCAACCAGACCAGGGGATGACAAACCAGTGCAGCCCACTGCCGGATATCGCGCAGCCAGAGCAGACAGACGACAACCAGCCCCAGTGAGATATTCATCAGGGGATTGGAGGTCGGGAGGGAGGCTCCCAGCAAAAAGGCGGTAAACGCAAACAACCGTTGCTGAAGGGGCGTCTGTAGCGACGAGGAAACTGCTGAGTTGAATAGCATCGTGGCGTACTCATTGATAAGAGAAAAAACACGGTGGAAGGCCGCGCAGGGTTAACGCTGCGCAGACCCGACGAGGGATGCCAGTTGCCTGTTAACCGCCTGTATCACATCGCCGGCCGGGATGGCCGCGAGGTAACGCTCGCGGGTGTTGGTGTCAACGGCTTCCGGGGCGGGCAGCGGACGATAATCTCCGGCCCACAGCAACGTGTGGGGCGCCTGCCACGGGGACCATTGCGCGAGGTCGCTGGGCCCGAACAACACCACCGAGGGCGTATTCAGCGCGGCGGCCATGTGCATCGGCACCGAATCGACCCCGATAAACAGCCGCGCCCGGTCAATCAACACCGCGAGTTCCGGCAGCTCCAGACGCCCGGCCAGATTAATCACCCGCCGCGGTAACCGGCAGCCGGCCATAATGGCGCTTATCATGGCGGCTTCATCTTGCGTGCGTCCGCCGGTGAGCACCACCGTTCTGCCCTGGGCGGTCAGGTGGTTAATCACGGCGCTGAATCCGTCCACCGTCCAGGTCTTGAAAGCCCAGCGTGCGGTCGGCTGTATCAGCACAAAATCGGTCAGATGATGGCGTCGACTGAGCCGGTCAACGTCATCCACATCAGATTGCCGCCAGGCCTGCGTCACCTGCGTGATGGTCGTGGGCAAGGCCAGTGGCGCCAGAATGCTGAGATTATTCAGCACGGTGTGCTGCGCCGGGCCGGCAACGTCGACCAGTAGCGAATGGCAGGCCCGCCAGAGTCGATTATCGCGTTTGGGGTAGCGAAACCCCAGACTGAAGGTCGGTTTGAGAAAACGGCAATACAACGCCGCCCGCCACTGATCGGAGAGGTTGATCACCAGATCGTAATGGCCGGTCCGCAGGCTGTTCCATAACGCATATTCGCCGCGGTATTGCGCTTTCAGCCCCTCGAGCTTGAGATCCCGGTCCACGGTAAAGGCCAGATAAACATCCTGATTGCCGGCCAGCATCGCCTCGGTGCCGTCATAGACCAGCACATCGATCAGCGCATTGGGGTAGTTGACGCGCAATGTGCTGAGCACCGGCGTCATCAACAGGACGTCGCCAAAGTGGCGCAGTTTGATGACGAGAATGCGTTGCACGCTATCCCGGTGCAAAAGCGCATTGGGCACCCGACGATCGGGGAGTGTAGCCAGCGGGGATACGGGGCGTTTGCCGGTGGTGCGATGGGCATTCATGGTTCGTCGCCTCAGAAAAATACAAAAGGCCGCTGCAGGGCCGAAAGAGTCCGTGAGGATAAAAATAGCGCTGCGCCACGGTTCGATAACCCGAGAAGGCGGCAGGGAGAAAACGCCGTTCTCTCTGCCGTGATCCCTGAACCGTCAATCTCGTTATCGCTGGAAAGCGGGCGATTAGCAGACGTTCTCGTCATGGCTGAGTACGGGGGTTTTATCCTGATAAATTGTCGAGCGCTACGTGGTATTCACCGGATGAATAAAGAGTTACCGCCGAATAATATCCTGCCCGATCTTAACGGCGACCGTGCAGCAAAGATAATTGGTTGTGCAGATCAATAAGATCCTACCGATCGTTGAAAACGATCAATCCTTTACAAATTGCAGGGTTACCGAGAAAACTCCTAACCCATTGAGGTTGTTCATATCTTTTATTGCCGCAGCATGCGGCCGTGCTGAACTCCCTCCCCCGACCGGAGAGCCCGGTGCGGGAAGTGAGCCATCGTTAGCGAATAAACGTGGAGGGGAAAATAGGCGTTTTCACCGGTGGAACAGCGGCGCCGCGGCCGGGTCGCCCGATACCAACTCGCCAGGGAGGATGCCAAGCGGGGAGTTAAAAATTACGTCGCTCCGGCATCGTTTGAAGGCGTTCCGCAGGTTTAAACAAACACCTTCACCCTTTCACTTCAGGAGATAAAACGATGACAAACAAATACCCGCTGCAGCGACCAATTTGTTGATATGGCCTTTATCACTCTGGGTGGAGAGATGCTTTTCCCATTTTGGTACAGTTCTCTTGCTATCCTGAGCTGTGAAAGAGCCACAATCTGAGGCCGCTACACGCCGGTTCATTCAATCGAGCGATTAAGCCAGTCGAGCAAGTTTTCAACCGAGGGCATAGCCGGCGCCTGCGTCGTCGGCAGACCCTGGGTTAACAACAACAGCGTTGGCAAGCCACGTACGCCCAAAACTCGCGCCAACTCCTGATGCCGATCGGCATCCAGATAGCGCGTATCCAGCTGAGCAATTCGCGAACTGAGTTTCTCATGCGCCAGCAGTTGCCAGAGTTTGCGACAGTGCACGCAGCGCTCCGCGCCAACGAACAACAGCACTGGCCGTTCACTCTCCAGTTCACTCACTGCGCTTATCGGCATGAACGCGCTTTCCGCAACGCGAAACAGCTTCGGGCTGCGGCGCAGAGTATCATTATCGGTTGCCACGCACAGCGCATCGGCACTCTTACGGTACGGCTGTACGCCCGCCACCCGCACCACGCTTTGCGCCGGTCCCGCTGCCGCCGCGCCGGGCTGGCGCAGGGTTCGTACATCTACCGCCGCAATCGGCGTTTCCTGCGGCAGCGCCAGCTGCGGGATCCAGGCGTAGGGAATGCGGTAGGCGCGGTAGACCATATTGTTATTCAGCGTTTTGCCCCAGAACGGCGAAATATATTCCCAGACCAGCTCATGGTCGCGGGTGACTTCAAAAATGCGCCCGTTCGAGCCTTCGTTAATCAGGGTATTGCCGTTTTCCAGGCGCTGCATATTGCTGATATACGGACTGTAGAAGCGGTATGAATCCGTCGGCTGAGGCAGACCCGCTTCATAAGGCGAGTAACGCCATTCAATATCGAGGGTAAGCGGATTTATCTCCAGGATCCGTGAATAGTCGCGCCAAGCGTTTTTCACTCCGTCTGCCGACGCCGGATTTGGCGCGCCGTATCCGGCCCAGCCTCCGTTATCGAATATCAGGATATTGCCCGCACCTGGCAGCCCTTGAGGGATCATATGCGCATGATGCTGACCGATGATCCAGCCGATGTGCTTCAGCTCCGGCTTGCTGTAGTCCGGGCCAAGCTGCCAGACTATCTTGCCGCTCTGCTTATGGATAATGGCGATAATGTTGGATTCGCGGGCATCCCAGATAATGTTGTCGGGATGAAATCGCTGATCGCCGGCGTCATACCACTTATTCGGCCCCAGCGCCGACATCGCGTTGATATGCATCCAGTCGCCCATTCCGCCACCGCTGGCGCGCATATTCGGGTTATTGTATAGCGCGGTGCGCGCCGCATCGTCGAATCCCAGCTCGTGAAAATGATCGCTGCAGCGCCACTCCCACACCACGTTGCCCTGCCAGTCAACTTCAATAATGGTGTCGTCCAACAGCAGCTTGTCGGAGATCGCTTCGTTCAGCAGATTGGTATGGGCAAGGATCAGGGTATTGCCGCCATCCACCTGCGGCTCCAGCCCCGGCGCATAATAGCCCACCGGGTTGCCTGCCCGCTGATAATCGTGATGAGCTCGCGCCATCCAGCGCGGTTCATTGCCGGGATCGCTCACCTGCTCGTAGCGATCGAATTTCCAGGTCACGTTGCCCTCCCAGTCCACCTGGATCAGATCGAGCATATCCTGCATGCCGTAGCGCGGATCGCGCTCGCCGCTGTGGCCAAGGATTGCGCCGCCGGGCAGGATTTTATTGGGAAATCCGTGCAGTTCAGGCCATTCGCGTACCACATGACCGTTCATATCCACCAGCACCGCACCGTGTTCGGTGGCCTGGAAAAGGGTGTAGCCGCTCCAGGCGCGCTGCGGATCGTAGCGGGTGGCGCCAGTCGGGTAGACGGAGGGATGTCCCATAGGTTGCTCCTTTAATTAAAGAATCAGACAGAAGTAATCAGATTGCGAATCTGGCGGCAGGCGGCGGTAAACGAGGCGTCGTCTCGCAGGCGCGGATGAGGCAGCACCAGGCTTATCACTTCGCGTATCCGCCCCGGACGCGGCGAGAGCACGACGACCCGATCGGCCAGAGCGACGGCTTCTTCCACATCGTGCGTCACCAGCAGCGTGGTGGTTCCCGCGCGCTGATGAATCTGTAAAAGTGCCTGCTGCAAGGTATGGCGCGTCAAAGCATCCAGCGCGCCAAAAGGCTCATCGAGCATCAGAATCTGCGGGCGTGCCACCAGACCGCGGGCAATCGCGACCCGCTGAGCCATACCGCCGGAGAGCTGCGCGGGCAACGCATTGGCGAATTCGCTGAGCTGCACGCGTTCCAGCATTTCCAGCGCCCGCTGGCGCTTCGCCGCCCGGCTGAGCTTTTCATCCGCGAGGCCAAGCATCACGTTCTCGATCACATTCAGCCACGGAAACAGGCGCGGCTCCTGAAATACGATGCCGCGCTCTTTGCCCACGCCGGTGACCGACTCACCGTGAATGCGAATATCACCCTGGGTTGGTGCTTCAAGGCCTACCAGCATCCGCAGCAGCGTCGATTTGCCGCAGCCGCTGCTGCCCACCAGCGCCACCAGTTCACCGGCGGCGATATCCAGGCTGAAATTCTGTAGCGCCGTTACCTGTTGCCAAGATTTACGCACGTGGCGAAAAGAGACCAGAGTTGAAGAGGTCATAGCTGCTCCTGTTGACGCCAGCGGGTGGCGCGCATTTCCAGTAGACGTCCGGCTTTATCCAGCGCCGCACCGGTGATACCGACCAACACCATGCCGCAGAGAATGGTGGGCATATCCAGCAACTGTTGGGCATTGATCATCAGGCTGCCGATCCCGATGCCGGAGGACATAAAATATTCCGCGCCGATATTGCCAAGCCAGGCGTAAATCAGCGCCAGCCGCAGACCAGCAAACATCCCCGGCGACGCACCGGGAAGAATGACCCTGCTTAGGCGGGTTATTGCGCCTAAGCGGAGCACTCTGGCGACTTCATCAAGCTGCGTGTTACGTTGAAGCACGGCTTGCAACGTGCTAAAAAACATCGGAAAGAACGACGCCAGAGCGATAAAGACGATTTTGCCGCCGTTATCGTTGCCCACCCATGCAGTCAGCAGCGGCAGCCAGGCAAACAGGGCGATATGACGCAACACGTTAAGCGTGGGCGTGAAGACTTGCCCGGCGCGCGAGCACAGCGCCAGTAGCAGCCCGCAGAGCAGACCGCCGACGATCCCCAGCGCGCCGCCGATAAAGGTCCGGCCCAGACTTGCCAGCATCGCTGCGGCCAGCTCGCCGCTCAGGCCTCCCTGAACAAAACGTTCCGCCACCGTCAGCGGCGAAGAAAATAATGCGCTATCCACCCAGCTCCATTGGCTGGCTAACTGCCACAGCACCAGCAAAACCAACGGCAGCTGTAGCGCCCGCCAACTGGCCTGCGGTTGCCATGCCAGGCGTCCGGCGGCTGGCTGCGGCCAGAACACCAGGCGGAAATAGGCCCGATTAGCCGCCCAATCCATCAGCATGCCGCTAAGGCCAACGACCGCGATAGTGACGAAGACGATATCCAGTTGAAACAGCTGCCGACCCCAAACCATCAGGTAGCCAATGCCTTCTGAAGACGCCAGCAGTTCAACGACGATAAGCGATACCCAGGCCTGCGAGAGCGCCAGGCGCAGACCGGTGAACCAACCAGGCAGACTTGCCGGGATCACCAGCCAGCGCAGCCGCTGCCAGCGTGAAAAGTTCATCACTCTTCCGGCTTCGCTCAGGGTAAGCGGCACGCTGGCAACCGCCTGCTGCGTGTTAATGGCCATCGGCACAACGGTGGTTTTGACGATCACCGCCAGCTTGAGGCCGTTATCAATCCCGAACAGCACCATCAATAGCGGGATCCAGCCCAGCGTCGGAATTTGGGCCAACGCATAAAACAGCGGTTCCACCCGCTGCGCGGCCGCCGGAACCAGGCCGAACAGCGCCCCAAGCAGTGTTCCCGCGACGGCCCCCAACAGCAGGCCAAGCGCCAGATGCTGGAGACTAAATCCCCACTGCGCCAGCAGATCGCCGCTCAACAACGATAGCGCGGTATCGGCAACCACTGCCGGTGCAGGCAAAATTTGCTCCGGCATCCATTCTTCACGAGCGGCGATGTGCCACAGCAGCAGCAGTAACGCCGGCAGCAGCCATGGCCAGCCGTTAAGCCTGAAGCCCAACCGGCCGGGGGAATCGGTTTTTAAAATCATCTGCGACATATCGGCCCATTTTTTCAGGAAGTTATGCCGCTATAAAATCTTGACTCACGCTTCGCCGCCATTGCGTAAAACGAATAATCCCGATGCATCGAATGCATTTCAGCCTGCCGGGCGCGCAGCGTCTGATTTAGCTTTTTTTCACCCATGCTTGGCGAATAAAAGCATTTAACACGCTGCCCATCGGCTCTTTAGGGTGAGAAAAAACTCAGGGGAGCAATAAGTTATGATGAAAGCTTTTTTTAGCCGCACCTTGCTGGCGCTGATCGCGGTCATCGTTCTGGCGGCGAACGCGCAGACCGAAACGCTACGCACCATTCGTATCGGCGTGCCGGACCAGAGCGCGGGCAGCAAACCCTTTATAGAGGGGCCGGTCGGCATGGCGTTTATCCGCCATCAGTTGGAAGAGGTGTTTAAACCACAGGGGGTGGAAGTACAGTGGCAGTTTTTCAAGGGGGCAGGCCCGGCGGTGAATGAAGCGTTAGCCAACCGACAGCTTGATTTTGTTTATCTCGGCGATCTGGCGGCGATTATCGGTAAGGCCAACGGGCTGCCGACGCGCCTGCTGCTGGGCAGCCGGGGTTCGGAATCTTATCTCGCGGTGACCAAAGCCTCAGGGATTAAAACCCTCGCCGATCTGAAAGGCAAACGGGTGGCGGTTTATCGCGGCACAGCGGACCAGTTGGCCTTTGACCGGGCGCTGCAAACCGTCGGCCTCAATGAGCGCAGTCTGCAGGTCATCAACCTCGACTGGAACGCCGGAAAAGCGGCGCTGGCGGCCAGTCGCGTTGATGCGGTGTGGGGCGGCGTTTCGCTGCTGGCGCTACGCGGCGATAAGATTGATGTGGTCGTCAAAAGCGGTGACTCCGGCCGCCAGAATACCACTCAGGCGGGGTTCCTCGGCACGCAGACGTTTATTGATACCTGGCCGCAGGCGACCCAGCAGATCATTAACGTGCTGGTGAAGAACGCCGCTGAAATCAGCGATCCGGCCAATCGTGACGCCTGGTCCACTGAGATGGCGCAGCAGAGCCAGCTCCCCAAAGCGCTGTTTCTGGAAAAGTTGCAGCCGCAGGATCTGAACTTTACCACCTCGCCGCGTATCGACCCGTTCCTGACCGCCAACTTTAGCAGCAGCGTCGAGCAGGCTAAATCAAGCCGTCTGATCCGCAGCGATTTTGACGTCAATAAGTGGGTGGACGAACAGTTTGTCGAGCAGGCGCTGAAAACCCAGCAATTGGAAAAACACTGGCCGCAATATGATGCCAAAGGTGAGGAGAAAAACGCCGGTTAGCCCCTCTCCTCCTGCGCCAGCAGCTGAAGCTGACGGTCGGTGTGAAGGATAATATCAATCAGCTTCTCAGCCAGCGGCGGCTGAACCGCGTGAACCGGAGAGATAATGGCAAACCGGGTCTGCATTAGCCGCCACTCATCAGGCAGATCGCTGAGTTCCAGTTTCACCAGCCGATGGCTGTGCTGGCATAGCGCGAAGCCATCCTCGCTGGCGAAACTTATCGCGTGGGTCTGCGCCAAAGTGGAAAACAGCGCGTAGATATGATCGCACTGAATCGCCGGCGTAAAGTCCTGTTGCTGGCTAAGGGTCGCCAGCACTTTACGCACGCCCGGCGGCAAATAGGGAGCTGCAAAGGGGTAGCGCAGCATCGCCTGAATAGAGACCGGCCCCTGCTTTGCCAGCGGATGTTCGGCATGGCAAACGAAGAAGCAGCGCCGTGGGCTTAGCGGCTGAACGCGCAACTGCGGGTCCAGCTCGGCCTGCCAACTATCGGCGACCACAAAAGGGTACTGCTGAGTGGCCAGCGCATGATGCAGAGCAAACCAGTTATCGATTTGAAAACGTACCTTCGCCTGCGGCAAAAGGCGGTGAAACTCACCGACGGCGGTTGGGATCAGTTTCGCACCTGGAGCTGGGCCGCAGCCAAAGGCTACCTCACCGTTTTGCGCATCGTCCGCTTCGAGTAGCTGGCTGCTAAGCTCAACGTTCAGTTCCTGAAAACGGCGGGCATAAGGCAGCAGTTTTTGCCCGTGCAGCGTTAGCGTCGGGAGCTTGCTCTGACGATCGAATAAGGCATGACCGACGACCTGCTCCAGCGCCTGAATACTGCGGCTAAACGCCGACTGCGACAGGCAAACAGCCTCCGCAGCACGATTAAAGCTGCCGTACTCCACTAACGCCACGAAGTTGCGCAGTTGACGAAAATCCAGATGCATAGCTTCCCTCCTCCCTCATGCCTGCTGTTATCGGATAAAATTACTGTATAGCCTCCTGGCAGCACAATGCCGGATGAGAAAAAGCTTGTTACCGTTCAAAATACCTTAGAACTTGCCAAGATAATCGAGTTCGAAACAGAAAAATTCAGTAATTTCAGGGGGAAGAAAGGAGATGAAGCGAGTTCAGTAGAAGTATGGCACGCCCTATAGGATTCGAACCTATGACCTACGGCTTAGAAGGCCGTTGCTCTATCCAACTGAGCTAAGGGCGCATTGAGATGCGGCAACCTGTGGTTGCGGGTTGCGATTATACGGTCAGAGGTTAGCGAGTCAATGCCTTTTCATGACGTTACGGCGGCGACGGTGCTTTATGGCGTTTTTTCCGCCAGCGCCCGTGCGGTGGCCCGCGCTATGCTGCGTTGCGCCAGGCCGACCGCGGTATCGCCCGGCGTGCGTTCGGCCCCTTGCCGCCCATCGCCCCGCCGCAGGCAAAGGCGCACAGACTGAACGACCGCCGTAATGTCGCCCCAATCGGCGCGCTCAACCGCCTGCGTACTGCAAGTCGCCGTGAGTCTTTCCCCCAATACGACGTCAGGGTGGGCGCTGTTTAAAGAAGCCTGGCTCCACGGCGCCCAAGCCAGCAATAGCGCGCACCCTACCCATGCGCTGCCGTTCATGCGCACAGCTTCCGCCACAGGGCGCTCAGGCGCGCCCGCCACGACGGCGTCGTCTGGTGCTGAGCGAGCTGATGCAGCGCGGTGAGTTGCTCACTGTCCGCCGGATGCAGCGAAGAATCGAACACCGTCTCGCCAACGTGCTTAGGCTGCGCCAGTTGCTGATCAGGCTGATGATGCAACGGATAAAGCCGGGTTATCGCTCTCATGATCCTGCCCTCTTTCGCCCTGTGTATGGCCCCAGCGTATGCAAATGCCGGTAAAAATGGCGTAGAGGTTCCTGAAGCCGGCATAAAAAAAGCGTAAATCGGCCTCGCCAACGGCGGCGAGGGTGATTCTGCGCCTGACAGCGCGCTCAGCTTCTGCCAGAATAGCGGCATCCCCGCTTTTCTTAATTGATGGATTTCCACACTGATGTCAGCAAAGATTATTGATGGTAAAACGATTGCGCAGCAGGTTAGAAACGAAGTGGCTGAGCAAGTGAAACAACGTCTGGCGGCCGGCAAGCGCGCGCCAGGGCTGGCGGTTGTGCTGGTCGGCGAGAATCCGGCTTCGCAAATTTACGTCGCCAGCAAGCGCCGCGCCTGCGATGAAGTCGGCTTCCTCTCCCGCTCCTACGACCTGCCCGCTGCCACCAGTGAAGCCGAGCTGCTGGCGTTGATCGACCAGTTGAACGCCGATGAGGAAATCGACGGCATTCTGGTGCAGCTGCCGTTGCCGGCCGGCATCGATAACGTCAAAGTGCTGGAACGCATCCATCCGGACAAAGACGTCGACGGCTTCCACCCGTACAACGTCGGCCGCCTGTGCCAGCGCGCGCCCAAGCTGCGCCCATGCACGCCGCGCGGCATCGTCACCCTGCTGGAGCGTTATAACATCGATACCTACGGCCTGAACGCCGTGGTGGTCGGCGCGTCCAACATCGTCGGCCGCCCGATGAGCATGGAGCTGCTGCTGGCCGGCTGCACCACCACCGTTACCCACCGCTTCACCAAGAATCTGCGTCATCACGTCGAGAACGCCGATCTGCTGGTGGTGGCGGTCGGCAAACCGGGCTTCATACCGGGCGACTGGATCAAACCAGGCGCCATCGTAGTGGACGTCGGCATCAACCGCTTGGAAAGCGGTAAAGTGGTGGGCGATGTCGATTTCGACGCCGCCAGCGAGCGCGCCGCCTACATCACCCCGGTGCCGGGTGGCGTTGGCCCGATGACCGTGGCTACACTGATCCAAAATACCTTGCAGGCCTGCGAGGAATATCACGACGTTCAACCTAAATAAGTAAGGCAGTATGGAAATTTTCAATCTGGACAATCATCCCCATGTCGAACTGTGCGATCTGCTGAAGTTCCAGGGCTGGTGTGAAAGCGGCGGCGCCGCCAAAGAAGTCATCGCCGAAGGGCAGGTGAAAGTCGACGGCAAGGTCGAAACCCGCAAGCGCTGCAAGATCGTCGCCGATCAGGTGGTGGAGTTCGGCGGCGGCAAGGTCATGGTTAAACCCTAACCCGCAGCCATAGAAAAAGGCGCTGAATACAGCGCCTTTTTTGTTTCCTTCTGTCGGATTACTTACGGCGCCAGGTGGTGCCCTGCGGGCCGTCTTCCAGCACGATGTTCATCTCGTTCAAGCGATCACGCGCGGCATCCGCCAGCGCCCAGTCCTTGGCGGCGCGCGCTTCGTTACGCTGTTTGATCAACGCTTCGATCTCCGCCACTTCGCCGTCGTCAACCTGTGCGCCCCCTTGCAGGAACTGCTCCGGCTCCTGCTGCAGCAGGCCAAGCACGTTCGCCAGTTTGCGCAGTTCCGCCGCCATGCCGCTGGCCGCCGCCATGTCTTCCCCCTTCAGGCGGTTAACCTCGCGCGCCAGATCGAACAGCGCCGAGTAGGCTTCCGGGGTGTTAAAGTCGTCGTCCATCGCTTCGCGGAAGCGGGCTTCGAACGCCTCGCCGCCGGCCGGCGCGGCATTGGCGTCGGTACCGCGCAGCGCAGTATAGAGGCGCTCCAGCGCGGTGCGCGCCTGCTTGAGGTTCTCTTCACTGTAGTTCAGCTGGCTGCGATAGTGGCCGGACATCAGGAAGTAACGCACCGTCTCCGCATCGTAATGGCCGAGCACGTCGCGAATGGTGAAGAAGTTATCCAGCGATTTGGACATCTTCTCTTTGTCGATCATCACCATGCCGGAGTGCATCCAGTAATTGACGTACGGGCCGTCGTGGGCGCAGCTCGACTGCGCGATCTCGTTCTCGTGGTGCGGGAACATCAGATCGGAACCGCCGCCGTGGATGTCGAAGTGGGTGCCCAGCTGTTTGCAGTTCATGGCGGAGCATTCGATGTGCCAGCCCGGACGGCCCGGCCCCCACGGCGACTGCCAGCTCGGCTCGCCCGGCTTGGACATTTTCCACAGCACGAAGTCCATCGGGTTGCGCTTCACGTCGTCGATCTCCACGCGCGCGCCGGCCTGCAGCTGCTCCAGATCCTGGCGCGACAGCAGCCCGTACTGCGGATCGCTGTCGATGGAGAACATCACGTCGCCGTTGCTGGCCACATAGGCGTGATCGCGATCGATCAGGCGCTGGGTGATCTCGATGATCTCGGCGATGTGTTGGGTCGCGCGCGGTTCACTGTCCGGGCGATCGATCAGCAACGCGTCGAAGTCGGCATGCATTTCCGCCAGCATGCGTTCGGTCAGTTGGTCGCAGGTCTCATGATTTTCCGCCGCGCGGCGGATAATTTTGTCGTCCACGTCGGTGACGTTGCGCACGTAGTTCAGCGAATAGCCGAGATAGCGCAGGTAACGCGCCACCACGTCGAAAGCGACAAAGGTACGACCGTGGCCGATGTGACACAGGTCATAGATGGTTACCCCGCACACGTACATGCCCACTTTCCCGGCATGAATGGGTTTGAATTCCTCTTTTTGACGACTCAGGGTATTAAAAATCTTTAGCATCGGGAGATTCCGTGGTGTGCGTGATAACAAAAAGATAACCGGGCTTCAGGTTTAACGCCCGGTAGCGTATTGAAACCTGAAGCCTGATCTATTGCAAGGTTAAGGCCATGCTTTGCTGACTTCACGCGAAGAAAAAGCGCAAAATTCGCCGGCCGGCGCATTTGTTATAATATAACATAAATGCAATTACCACAGACAGTGCGCGGTTGAGCCGCTGCTGACTCGCTGGGGCGGATATGTTATAAGGGCGGTCTGAATGTTCACTCGCTTTACGTGACGTCTCACTTCACCTTGTTAGGATTAAAACTATGGTTACTTTCCACACCAATCACGGCGATATCGTTATCAAGACCTTTGCTGACAAAGCGCCGGTTACCGTTGAAAACTTCCTGAACTACTGCCGCGCCGGTTTCTACGACAACACCATCTTCCACCGTGTGATCAACGGCTTCATGATCCAGGGCGGCGGTTTCGAGCCGGGCATGAACCAGAAAGCGACCAACGCGGCCATCAAGAACGAAGCCAACAACGGTTTGAAAAATACCATCGGCACCCTGGCAATGGCGCGCACCAACGATCCGCACTCCGCCACCGCACAGTTCTTCATCAACGTGGCTGACAACGACTTCCTGAACTTCCGCGGCGAAAACGTGCAGGGCTGGGGCTACTGCGTGTTTGCTGAAGTGGTTGAAGGCATGGACGTGGTCAACAAGATCAAAGGCGTGAAAACCGGCCGCAGCGGCATGCACCAGGACGTACCGGTAGAAGACGTGGTGATCAACAGCGTGACCGTCAGCGAGTAATCGCGGCTGCATGAGTACGCTGTTCATCGCAGATCTGCACTTGTGCGCACAGGAACCGGCAATCACTGCCGGTTTTCTGCGTTTTTTACGGCGTGAAGCGGTGCACGCCGACGCGCTGTACATCCTCGGCGACCTGTTTGAAGCCTGGATCGGCGACGACGATCCCGAGCCGCTGCACGCGGAGATCGCCGCGGCGCTGAAAGCGCTGCAACAGGCCGGCGTGCCCTGCTATTTCATCCACGGCAACCGCGATTTTCTGCTCGGCAAGCGCTTCGCCCGCGCCAGCGGCATGCAGCTGCTGCCGGAAGAAAAAGTGCTGGAGCTGTACGGCCGCAGGATCCTGATCCTGCACGGCGACACCCTGTGCACCGACGATCAAGCCTATCAGCAATTCCGCCGTAAAGTGCACAACCCGCTGATTCAAAAACTGTTCCTGGCGCTGCCGCTGCGCTGGCGACTGAAGATCGCCGCCAAGATGCGCGCCCGCAGCCAGCAATCCAACCAGTACAAGTCGGACGCCATCATGGACGTCAACCCGCAGGCGGTCGAGCAAACGATGCTGCGCCACGATGTGCACTGGATGATCCACGGCCATACCCATCGCCCGGCGGTGCATCGGCTGGCGTTGAGCAACGGCGAAGCCCATCGCGCGGTGCTGGGCGCCTGGCACGTCGAAGGATCGATGATCAAAGTCAGCGCCGACGCCGTCGAGCTGATCCAATTCCCGTTCTGAGTTCCGCACTGGCGCGCGGGTGAAAATTCGCGCTTTCGCCGGTGAAAACCGACGACGCAACCGTTTTCCTCGCCGTGCGCTCATGGTATGCTCTACGCCCTCATTCGGCCCTCCGCCGACGCCAGACAAATCACAGGAGCCTTACACCCATGGGAGCCAACGCCGCTTCAGCCGCCAATGCCGGGGCTAAAATCGCAATTGTAATGGGATCGAAAAGTGACTGGGCCACCATGCAGTTCGCCGCCGAAGTCCTGACCCAGCTCGATGTCCCCTTCCATGTCGAAGTCGTTTCCGCTCACCGCACGCCGGACAAGCTGTTCAGCTTCGCCGAGCAGGCTGCCGCCAACGGCTTTGACGTGATCATCGCCGGCGCCGGCGGTGCCGCGCATCTGCCGGGCATGCTGGCGGCGAAAACGCTGGTGCCGGTGCTGGGCGTGCCGGTGCAAAGCGCCGCGCTGAGCGGCGTGGACAGCCTCTATTCCATCGTGCAGATGCCGCGCGGCATTCCGGTGGGCACGCTGGCGATAGGCAAAGCCGGCGCCGCCAACGCCGGGCTGCTGGCGATGCAGATCCTGGCGCTGCACGACGCCGCCCTGGCGCAGCGTTTGGCGGACTGGCGTCAGGCGCAGACTGAAGACGTTTTGAACCACCCCGATCCGCGGGAGGACGCATGAAGCCGGTTTGCGTATTGGGCAACGGTCAGCTGGGGCGCATGCTGCGCCAGGCCGGCGAACCGCTGGGCATCGCCGTCTACCCTGTCGGCATCGATGCCGAACCTGAGGCGGTGCCGTATCAGAACAGCGTCATTACCGCCGAGATTGAACGCTGGCCGGAAACCGCGCTGACGCGCGAACTGGCGACTCACAGCGCCTTCGTCAACCGCGACATCTTCCCGCGTTTGGCGGATCGCCTGACGCAAAAGCAGCTGCTCGATCAGCTCGGCCTGGCGACCGCGCCGTGGCAGCTGCTGGCGAGCGCCGCCGAATGGCCGCAGGTGTTCGCTGCGCTGGGCGAGCTGGCGATCGTCAAACGCCGGGTCGGCGGCTATGACGGCCGCGGCCAGTGGCGCCTGCGTCCGGGGCAGGAAGCCGAACTGCCGGCCGATGCCTATGGCGAGTGCATCGTCGAGCAAGGCATCAATTTCTCCGGCGAAGTGTCGCTGGTGGGCGCGCGCGGCCACGACGGCCGTTCGGTGTTCTACCCGCTGACCCACAACCTGCATGAAGACGGCATCCTGCGCGCCAGCGTGGCGCTGCCGCAGCCCAATCCGGCGCTGCAGCAACAGGCCGAGCAGATGCTGGCGGCGATCCTGAACGAGCTGAACTACGTCGGCGTGATGGCGATGGAGTGCTTTATCGTCGGCGATCGGTTGTTGATCAACGAACTGGCGCCGCGCGTGCACAACAGCGGCCACTGGACACAAAACGGCGCGTCCATCAGCCAGTTCGAACTGCATCTGCGCGCTATCCTCGGCCTGCCGCTGCCGCAGCCGGTGGTCAGTACGCCGTCGGTGATGGTCAACCTGATCGGCACCGCCGTCAACGAACAGTGGCTGTCGCTGCCGCTGGTGCATCTGCACTGGTATGAGAAAGAGGTGCGCCCGGGCCGCAAGGTCGGCCACCTCAATCTGAACGACCCGAGCGCCGCCGATCTGTGCCAGGCGCTGCAGGCGCTGGCGCCGCTGCTGCCGGGCGAGTACCAAAGCGGGCTGGCCTGGGCACAGCAGAAGCTGGCTTAAACACCCAATAACAATCAGGGTTCAACCCCGTGAACCCTGATTTTTAATATCACAGCCTAGCGGCTTGTCCTGATCGTTCCCTTCGACAACGCTTCAACATTGTTACCCGCATCATCGACCAGTTTCATGTCAGCACCTTTATTGCTTAACTCACGCAGCAACTCTTTCCGTTGGAACAAAGCAGCGTACATTGCCGCGGTTTGTCCTGCCTGATTGCGTTGATTGACATTGCAATCAGCGCGGATCAAGCGGCGAGCCACGGTTAACTCGCCTTTGAATACCGCGCCCATCAAGGCGCTATTTCCACGCTTGTCGCGCAGGCAGGGATCTGCCCCGGCCGCAAGCAGGGCTTGCACCACATCATCATGGCCATGGTAGGCCGCCAGAATGATGGCCGTGTACCCCTTCTCATCGGCGGTATCGAGATTAAATCCGCCATCGATTAGGGTGTTAATCACTGCAATGTCGCCCTTTCTGGCTCCCTCCCAGAGATAATGATTGAGTTGTGAAAGCGTCGGATCAGTCTCGCTGGCATGTGCAGGCCATGAAAAAAACAGTACGGCACTCAGCCAGAATAAAATGGCCTTTTTGATGATAAACATTTTCACCTCTTTACATGAACGCCCGGTGAGCCTATTAACCGGGCGCTCGAAGGTCGTCTTATCAGTCCGACAACTTGTCCGCCAGTTTTTTCACCTCGGCCAAATCACCTTTAGCAACCGCGGCCAAGCGCGATCCGTAATCCTTATCGGCTTTATAAAAGTAGGAAAGCATAATATTTTTACTTTCCACATCGGCCGATGCCAGTGACGTCCCGAGACTGTTCACCAGGTCATCCTTCTCTTTTGCGCTATAGGACCGATAAAGTTCCCCAGCCTGCCGGAAGTTCTGCTCACGCTGGATTTTGCTTTGCGTCGTCACACCACTGAGCGGCGCGCTGCTGTATCGTGCGGATGCCAACTCTTCTCGCGGATAACGTCGGCTCGGCTGATAATTCACGCCTAAATCCTGGGTATCGCCATAATTCAAGTTACCGTCCTGGTTGCCGTTATTGACCGCGACCCTCGGCTGGTTGATCGGCAAACTTAAACCGTTCGCGCCAAGACGATACATTTGAGTGTCCGCATAAGCGAATAGCCTCCCCTGCAAGAGCTTATCTTCCGACGGTTCAATCCCCGGCACCAGGTTCGACGGCGCCATGGCGACTTGCTCCGTTTGCTGGAAGACGTTGTTTGGATTCCTGTTCAACACCATCTGGCCGATTTTACGCTCAGGAACGCCCGGCCATATCTTGGTTGCATCAAGCGGGTCGAAATCGAAATTTTTCAGCTCCTCGGGCTTTAATACCTGGATATAAAGATCCCATTTCGGGTAGTCGCCCCGATTGATTGCCGTTACCAAATCCTGTGTCAGATGACTGTAATCTTTACCCTGTACAGCTTCGACCTGAGCGGGATCGAGATTTTTGATCCCTTGCAACGTTTTCCAGTGGAACTTCACATAATGAATATCTCCGTTGCCATTAACGAATTTATAAGCATGAACGCCGTTGCCATCCATATTTCTATACGAGGCGGGAGTTCCTTCATTTGAATACAACAGCGTTAAGGTCCGGGTCGCTTCCGGTACATGGGAGAAAAAGTCGAAGCGTCGCGAGTCATCGTCAAGATTGGTGCGTGGATCCGGTTTAAACGCATGTACCATATCCGGGAATTTTATGGCGTCGCGAATGAAGAACGTTGGGAAGTTATTACCCACCAAATCCCAATTTCCCTGCGCAGTATAAAATTTGGTAGCAAAGCCATGCGGATCGCGCAATGTTTCCGGCGAGTGATTGCCATGCACCACGCTGGAAAAACGCACGAATACCGGCGTCGTCGAGCCCATTTTAAACACTTCAGCGACGGTAAGATCGGAAATATCAGCGGTTGGCGTGAACACGCCAAAAGCACCGGTCCCCCGTGCATGCACGACCCGTTCTGGGATACGTTCACGATCAAAGCGTTGTAATTTTTGCAGCAGCTGAACATCCTGCAATAATACCGGCCCATTAGAGCCTGCTGTTTGCGAATTTTGGTTATCGCCTACCGGTGCACCATTATCTCTGGTCAGCGTTTCCGCCGTCACCGAAGAACTTAAAAGAAACGATGTCAAAGCAATGTACAGCGTTTTTCTGGCAAAACGGAATTTATAATCATTGGTCACATAGCTATTTATCATTACATTATCCTTTTTAATGACAATACAGTGCCAGAAGAGGGTTAACCCCATCCTCATTAAGAGTTAAATTACAGATTCAGAAAATCAATACAATATGGAGGAAATATGACAAAGACATTAAAAGTCAGCCAAAACTGAATCAATTAAACCATACCAGTTAATAAAAAATTTGGAAGTGTGCGCCGGCTATCATAATGATAGGTTAAATTTAACTCAAAATTTCCGTTCAATAATCACAAATAAATAATGCCCATTACCGACGAAAAAATAGTGGGTTCAACATCCTGAACCCACTATTTCTATCCCTTCACAACCTGACTATCACCCCTCGTAACTGCGGAATAGCGCCCGGCCGCGCAGCAAGCGCACGCCCAGCCAGCCGCCGCACAGCGACAGCAGCAGCGCGCTGGCCAGCGGCAGCGCCCACCACAGCACCGGCGTCGGCGTCCACGGGAAGTCGAACACCCGGCTTTGCAGCAGCCACAGCGCCGCTTCGGCCCCCACCGCCGCCGCGATGCCCGCCACCAGCCCCAGCAGGGCAAACTCGCACCACAGCGTGCGGCGCAGCAGCCGTTTACCGGCGCCCAGCGTGCGATAGACCACCAGCTCCTGCCGCCGCTGACGCATGCCGACCTGCACCTGCGCCAGCAGCAGCAGGCCGCCGCACAGCACCACCAGCACCACCATCACCTCCAGCGCGCGGCTGACCTGTTGCAGCACGCCGCCGACCTGTATCAGGATCGCGCCGATGTCCAGCAGGCTGAGCGTTGGGAACTGGCGGTTGAGCTGGGTCAGCATCCGGCCGTCGCCGTCGTAGCGGAAGCTGGTGAGCCAGGTCTGCGGCTGGCCGTCCAGCGCGCCCGGCGGGAAGATAAAGTAAAAGTTCGGCTTCAGGCTTTCCCAATCCACCTGGCGCAGGCTGGTGACTTTGGCGCTGAACGCCTGGGTATCGCCGCTGAAGGTCAGCGTGTCGCCCAGCTTGATCTTCAGCCGCCCGGCGATGCCTTCATCCATCGAGACTTCGCCGCTTTTCGGCGGCCAATTGCCCGCCACCAGCGGATTGTGATCCGGCAGTTCGGCCAGCCAGGTCAGGTTCAGCTCACGGTTCACCGCCTCGCCGCCCGGATCGTCTTCATGCACCCGTTCGGTCGCCACCTGCTGGTTTATCTCGGTCAGGCGCACCCGGACGATCGGGTAATAGGTTTCCGGTTTGATCTGGTGCTGCTGCAGGAAGGTTTTCACCTGCGGCACCTGCGCCTCGGTCATGTTGAGCAGGAAATAGTTCGGGCTGTCCGGCGGCAGCTGTTGCTGCCAGCGTTCGAGCAGATCGCCGCGCAGCACCAACAGCAGCGCCAGCAGCATGAACGACAGCGAGAACGCCGCCAACTGGCTGATGGTCACCCACGGCTGATGCAGCAGGCGGTTGACCGCCAGCCGCAGCGCCAGGCTCTTGAGCGTGATGCGGCGTAGCAGCAGCAGGCTGCCCCACCCTATACCGCCCAGCAGCAGCGCCAGCACCGCCATGCCCGCCAGGATCGCCCACAGCAACGTGCTGGCTCCCATCAGCAACACCAACAGCGCGACCACGATCGCCGCCGTCACCGGCAGGAAGTAGCGCAGCGGCCAGACGTTGGCCGCCACATCGCGACGCAGCACCCGCAGCGGCTGGGTGGCCAGCAACTGGCGATACGGCCGCAACCCGACCAGCAGCGAAATCAGTACCAGCGCGCCGAGCGCCCACAGCCACGGCCAGACGCCGGCGGCGGGCAACGCGGCCGGCAACACCGGCTTCAGCAGGCGAATCAACAGCGCCTCGAACGCCAGCCCGATCGCCCCGCCGCACACCGCCGCCAGCGCCATCACCGCCAGCCACTGGCCGACGATCAATTTGCGCAGCGCGCCGCGCCCGGCGCCAAGGGTTTTCAGCACCGCGATCAGATCGTAGCGGCTGCGGCAATAGTGGCTCATCGCCACCGCCACGGCGGCGATCGACAACAGCAGCGTCAGCAGGGCCGACAACAGCAGGAACTGTTGGGAGCGCTGCAGCGACTTGCCCAGCGCGCTACCGGACTCCTGCAGCCCGAACCAGCGCTGATCCGGCGTCAACTGCGGCGTCAGCCGTTCTTCGTAACGCTGAATATCCGGCTCGGCGCCGGCGAACATGTAGCGGTAGGTCAGGCGGCTGCCCGGCTGCACTGCGCCGGTCTTATCGACGTCCGCCAGGTTGATCATGATGCGCGGCGCGGTCTGGAACGGATTGAAACCGGCGTCCGGCTCCTGAATAATTTCACCGGCGATGCGCAGCGTGGTATCGCCCACCTCCAGCGAATCCCCCACTTTCACGTTCAGCAGCGCCAGCAAACGCGGCGCCACCAGCACGCTGCCCGGTTCAGGCTGGATGTTGGCCGGGCGCGTTTCCAGCTTGCCGTACAGCGGATAGGCCAAATCGGTGGCTTTCACGTCCGCCAGCTGCGGCCGATCGCCGGCATAGGTCATGGTGGTGAACGACAGCTGACGGCTCACCTTCAGCCCCTGTTGCTGCGCGTCCAGCAGCCAGCCTTCCGGCACCGGATGCGCGCTGCGCAGCACCCGATCGCCGGCGATAAAATCGCGGCTCTGCTGGCTGAGCCCTTTGTCCATGCGATCGCTGATGCTGCCCAGTGCCAGCACGCAGGCGACGGAGAGCGTCAGCGCCAGCCACACGATCAGCAGCGACGGCGAGCGCCATTCGCGCCAGAACCAGCGCCAGATCATGCTTCCTCCCACAGCTTGCCTTCGCGCAGCCGCAGCCGCCGCTGGCAGCGCGCCGCCAGGGTTTCGTCATGGGTCACCAGGATCAGGGTGGTGTCAAAATCGCGGTTGAGGGAAAACAGCAGGTCGGCGATGCGATCGCCGGTCTGACGATCGAGGTTGCCGGTCGGTTCATCGGCGAACAGCACCCGCGGTCGGCCGCTGAAGGCGCGCGCCAGCGCCACGCGCTGCTGCTCGCCGCCGGACAGCTGCGCCGGCAGGTGATCGAGCCGTTTCCCCAGCCCCAACTGCTCGAGCAGCTGCACCGCCTGCTCGCGGCTCTGTCTGTCGCTCTCGCCGCGCAACAGCGCCGGCAGTTGCACGTTCTCCAGCGCGTTCAGCGTCGGCACCAGCATGAACGACTGAAACACGAAGCCGACGTCCCTGGCACGCAGCGCGGCGCGCCCCTCTTCGTCCAGCGCGGTCAGCGACTCGCCGAGCAAACTCACCTCGCCTTCGCTGCCGTCATCCAGCCCGGCCAAAATGCCCAGCAAGGTCGATTTCCCCGATCCGGATTCGCCGATCAGGGCGATCGTCTGCGCGGGTTTGACAAGCAGCTCGACTCCGGTAAGGATGGTGAGCTGATGCTCACCCTGACCAACGTGTTTACTAAGATGATGAACTTCAAGAACGTTTTCCGCTGGCATCTTCCCTTCCTTTTGCTGTTGGGATTATTCAGTTTACGCGCTGCCGCCGCCGATACCTTGTTGATTTTAGGCGACAGTTTAAGCGCCGGTTACCGCCTGCCGATCGAGCGGGCGTGGCCGACGCTGTTGGCCGAACAGTGGCAGAAAAAACCGGGCGCGCCGCAGCTGGTTAACGCCAGCATCAGCGGCGACACCGCCGCGCAGGGGCTGGCGCGTCTGCCCGCGCTGCTGAAACACCATCAGCCGCGCTGGGTGCTGATCGAGCTGGGCGCCAACGACGGCCTGCGCGGCTTCCCGGCGCAGGACGTACAGCGCGATCTCGGCCAAATCATCACGTTGGTGCAGCAGGCCGGCGCGCAGCCGCTGCTGATGCAGATCCTCATCCCGCCGAACTACGGCCGCCGCTATACTGAAGCGTTCGGCGCCGTCTACCCGGCGCTGGCCAAGCAGTTCAACATTCCGCTGCTGCCGTTCTATATGGAACAGGTGGTGGTGAAGCCGGAATGGATGCAGGATGACGGATTGCACCCCAATGGGGACGCCCAGCCGTTTATCGCCACCTGGATGGCGGAGCGCCTGGAGCCTCTAGTAAAGCATGAGTCTCACTAAATTAGGGTCGTACACTAGGTAAAGTTATGCAAAAAGCGGTATTGATAACCGGCTGTTCCAGCGGGATTGGCTTGATTGCGGCGCAGGATCTGCGCAACCGCGGCTACCGGGTGCTGGCCGCCTGCCGCAAGCCGCAGGACGTGGAAAACATGCGCCAGCTCGGGCTGGAAGGCATCGAGCTGGATCTGGACGACAGCGCCAGCGTCGAGCGCGCCGCCGCCGAGGTGATCGCGCTGACCGACGGCCGCCTGTACGGCCTGTTCAATAACGGCGGTTTCGGCGTTTACGGCCCGCTCAGCCGCATTTCGCGCAGCCAGCTGGAACGGCAGTTCGCCACCAACCTGTTCGGCACCCACCAACTGACCCAGCTGCTGTTGCCGGCGATGTTGCCGCACGGCGAAGGGCGGATCATTCAGACCAGTTCGGTGATGGGCCTGGTCTCCAGCGCCGGGCGCGGCGCCTACGCCGCCAGCAAGTTCGCGCTGGAAGCCTGGTCGGACGCACTGCGCATGGAGCTGCACGGCAGCGGCATTCAGGTCAGCCTGATCGAACCAGGGCCGATCTCTACCCACTTTAGCCAGAACGTCAATCAGGCGCAGAGCGACAAACCGGTGCACAATCCCGGCATCGCCAAGCGCCTGACGCTGCCGCCGGAGGCCATTCTGCCCAAACTGCGCCACGCGCTGGAAAGCCCGCGCGCCAAACTGCGCTATCCGGTCACCCTGCTGGCGCACGCGATGAGCGTGCTGCGCCGCATTTTGCCGGGCCGCTGTCTGGATTGGCTGCTGCGCAGCAACGCTTAATTCGCCCGACGGGGTTGAAGAATGGCGGCGCGCCCCCATCTACACCCCATGGCTCCGCACGATCAGAGAGAAAAAAGATGCTAGCTCAAGCTGTTGTTGATATTAACGAAACTAACCTGCACCAGACGCTGGAACAATCGATGTCCACACCGGTGCTGTTCTACTTCTGGTCCGAGCGCAGCCAACACTGCCTGCAGCTCACGCCGGTGCTGGACAAGCTGGCGGCGGAATACGCCGGTCAGTTCATTCTGGCCAAGGTGGACTGCGACGCCGAACAGATGATCGCCTCACAATTCGGGCTGCGTTCCATTCCGACGGTCTACCTGTTCAAAGACGGTCAGCCGGTCGACGGCTTCCAGGGCCCGCAGCCGGAAGAAGCGATCCGCGACTTGCTGCAGCGTTTCCTGCCGAAGGAAGAAGATTTGAAACTGGCGCAGGCGCAGGAGCTGCTGGCCGCCGGCAACGCCGCCGAAGCGCTGCCGCTGCTGAAAGACGCCTGGCAGAGCAGCCAACAGCGCAGCGACATCGGCCTGACGCTGGCCGAAACTCAGATCGCGCTCAACCGCAGCGAAGACGCCGAAGCGGTGCTGGCGACCATCCCGCTGCAGGATCGCGATACCCGCTATCAGGGCCTGGTGGCGCAGATTGAACTGTTGAAGCAGGCGGCGGACACGCCGGAAATCCAACAGCTGCAACAGCAGGTGCAGCAGCAGCCGGACAACGTCGAACTGGCGGTGCAGCTGGCGCTGCAACTGCATCAGGTCGGGCGTAACGAAGAAGCGCTGGAACTGCTGATGGGGCATCTGAAGAAAGATCTGGCCGCCGCCAACGGCAGCGCGCGCAAAACCCTGATGGACATTCTGGCCGCGCTCGGCACCGGCGACGCGCTGGCCGCTAAATATCGCCGCCAGCTGTACTCCCTGCTGTACTGATATCCGTCATACTTGAAGCTGCATCCAGGCGGCAAATGTGAGAAGCCCTGGGAGCTTAGATAACTAAGTGACCAGGGCTCGAACGTGCAGCCAGCTTGAAATATGACGGGGATTAGCGATAGACCCGCACCCCGCCCTCCACGCCCGCCGGGCTGAACAACACCTGCCACAGCTGAATGTTGCGCGATCGGAACGCGCCGGCGCAGGCGTTCAGGTAATAGGTGAACATGCGTTCGAAGCGCTCGGAATAACCGCCCATCAGATCCGGCCATGCCCGTTTGAAATTCTCCAGCCAGGCCATCAGCGTGCGATCGTAATCGGCGCCAAAGTTGTGCCAATCCTCCATCACGAAACGCCCTTCGCTGGCCTCGGCGATATGCCGCACCGAAGGCAGGCAGCCGTTGGGGAAGATGTATTTGTCTATCCAGGCGTCGACGTTGAGATCGGTCTGATTGGAACCGATGGTGTGCAGCAGGAACAGACCGTCGGGCTTCAGGTTGCGCGCCGCGACGCTGAAGTAGGTCTCGTAGTTTTTCGGCCCGACGTGCTCGAACATGCCGACCGACACGATGCGATCAAACTGACGATCCAGATCGCGGTAATCCTGCAGCAAGATCTCGACGTCCAGCCCGGCGCAGCGTTCCTGCGCCAGCTTCTGCTGCTCGGCCGAAATGGTCACGCCGTGCACCGAGACGCCGTAGTTTTGCGCCGCAAACTGCGCCAATCCGCCCCAGCCGCAGCCGATATCCAGCAGCGTCATGCCCGGTTTCAACTGCAGTTTTTCGCAGATCATCCTGAGCTTGGCCTGCTGCGCCTGCTCCAGCGTCTGCGCCTCTTTCCAGTAGCCGCAGGAGTATTGCATATAAGGATCGAGCATCGCCCGGAACAGGTCGTTGCCGATGTCGTAGTGTTCTTTGCCCACCTGCCAGGCACGCTTGCGCGATTGGCGATTGAACAGCCGGGCATAGGCGATGCGCGCGATGTCGCTCAGGCTTTTCGGCAGCCGTTCATCGACGCCGGCCTGCAGAATGCGGGTGAACAGCATGTCCAGCCGTTCGCACTCCCACCAGCCGTCCATATAGCTTTCGCCGAAGCCAAGCGAGCCTTCCTGCAAAATGCGTTTGAACAGCGCCGGGTTGTGCACCCGAATATCCCAGGCGCGCGGGCCATTGATGGCGACGCCGGCTTCCGCCAGCATCTCCTCTACAATGCGATACCAGCGATCGTTCTTCTGGGCGAGTTCATCAACACTGAGCGAATCCATAACAATCCTTGGCCGAAATGTCATTTCAAAAAGCATAGTCGCAAATAAAAATGACAAATTTTTGACGGTAAATACGGGGGTGTTTTTACTCTAGCCAAGGCGAGCAACATCATGAAATGAATAAAAATTATTGAAATCATGCCGTTTTGGCATACTTATTTTTCAGCTGTGCCACACTTGTCGTGACAACACTCTGTTCCAGACGCGGGATCCGCTGATCGCGGGTTTGGTCGGCGCCCTGGATTAAGTCGCGGTATCAGTAGGCATTTTTCCGGCGCTGACGTAATATCTGTTTACATATGTCTGACAGGAGGTTTGCATGCTTACTTTTATTCCCATCGTGATCGTCGTCGCGCTGATTGTGGTGTTCGCCGGCGTCAAAATTGTGCCGCAGGGGTTCCAATGGACGGTAGAACGCTTCGGCCGCTACACCAAAACGCTGATGCCGGGCCTGAACCTGGTGGTGCCGTTCATGGACCGCATCGGCCGCAAAATCAACATGATGGAGCAGGTGCTGGACATCCCTTCCCAAGAGGTGATTTCCCGCGATAACGCCAACGTCGCCATCGACGCGGTGTGCTTTATCCAGGTGGTCGATCCGGCGCGCGCCGCCTACGAGGTCAGCAACCTCGAACAGGCGATCGTCAACCTGACCATGACCAACTTCCGCACCGTGCTCGGCTCAATGGAGCTCGACGAAATGCTGTCGCAGCGTGACAGCATCAACAGCCGCCTGCTGCACATCGTCGATGAAGCGACCAATCCTTGGGGGGTGAAAATCACCCGTATCGAGATCCGCGACGTGCGGCCGCCGGCGGAACTGATCGCCTCGATGAACGCCCAGATGAAGGCCGAGCGCACCAAGCGCGCCGACATCCTGGAGGCGGAGGGGGTGCGTCAGGCGGCCATTCTGCGCGCCGAAGGGGAGAAGCAATCGCAGATCCTGAAGGCCGAGGGCGAACGTCAGTCGGCGTTCCTGCAGGCGGAAGCGCGTGAACGCGCCGCCGAGGCCGAGGCGCGCGCCACCCAGCTGGTGTCCGACGCCATCGCCAGCGGCAACATTCAGGCGGTGAACTACTTCGTGGCGCAGAAATACACCGACGCGCTGCAGAAGATCGGTTCCTCCAACAACAGCAAGGTGGTGATGATGCCGCTGGACGCCAGCAGCCTGCTCGGCTCGATCGGCGGCATTACCGAACTGCTGAAAGAAAGCAAAGGCAAATAATCATGTTCGAACTGATCGCGGCGAATCCGCTGTGGTTCTGGCTCTCTCTCGGGGGCGTGCTGCTGGCGGCGGAAATGCTCGGCGCCGGCGGCTACCTGCTGTGGAGCGGCGTGGCGGCGCTGTTGGTCGGCGCCTTGATCTGGCTGCTGCCACCGCTTTCCTGGGAATGGCAAGGCGTGATCTTCGCCGTCCTGACCGTCGTCGTCGCCTATCTGTGGTGGTACTGGCTGCGTCGCCGCCCGGCGGCCGCATCCGGCGGTTCGCCGGTGCTCAACCAGCGCAACCGTCAGCTGATCGGCACCCGCGCCACGCTGACGGAGCCGATGCACAACGGCATGGGGCGCATCAATATCGGCGACAGCAGCTGGCGCGCGCAGGCGGCGGAAGATCTGCCCGCCGGCACCGAAGTGGAAGTGGTGGCGGTGGAAGGCGTGACGCTGGTGATCCGCGCCCTGCCTTCTTCATCGCGTTAACAAGTGAGCCGGGCTAGCCCACACCCGGCTCACTCATCCTGCCAGCAGAGCTGGTATTTTACGCCTTATAATCCACCCACATGCCGTTTCGAACCGTGTAAATCTTGTTCGAAAGCGGGTTGATGGTGAATAATCCGTGGCCCGCGGCAAATGTTGGAGGTATCCAATTATCCACCGTCACATTCACCCTAGGCGACGGAAAGATTATCCATCTACCCGTAACTCCATCGGCAAAGGTCATTCGGTTAAAGTTGCCCCCTTGAACATCCAACAAAACGCCTTTCCCGGTAACCATCAGCGTTGCTAAAGAAACATCAACCAGAACCAACCGCAGCGCATCGACCGTTGTTACATTGCCAACGACTTTCGTATTTTGCAGACTCCCGCCGCCGGTAAAGCTCTTTTGCAGGTCGCAATTAGTGAGTCTGGGCATCGACGTAGAAATCACATCGCCACCGATGTAACTATTTAAAATCTTGGCGGCAGAAGAGAGCTGTAGGTTACCCGCAATATTGCCTCTGGATACGGATGAGTTATCGTCACGAATATCTACTCCACCTACCGTTCTAACAGAGTCTAAATTGACGCGGGCATTAGCCATAACTACAATGTCTTTGGCAAAGACTGTCCCTATAGCCCCCCCATTCGGAGCGGGATCACCAGGTATAATTGAAACATTCGCCGTTGACGAAAGATTCCCGACAGCAGTTGCCGTTGCACCGAAAGTATGAACATGCTCAACCGTACTATTTGTAGAGGCATAGATATTAATCACGCCGGCACCGCCACCTACGGAAGAAAAGTAGCTATTCATATAGCCATATCCATTTCTTTTTTCGGCAGAGTTGGGGGTTTCAACAGTTGCCTTAGTGACTAACGTGCCTTCTTCATGAACTTTTGCCAGCCAATTTTTTGAACCTGATACTCGCCAAGCTTTCTCTCTACAGTCATGAGCCATTAAAGAGTGGATCGTATTGGCGTTAGATTCATCAAACGCCGATCCGGTTGCAGCGGGATAACTGGTAAAGTCGATACCGAACATCATCTCATTGCCACAGAACAGCGCCCTGACGTCATTAAATACGTTATCAAACGTAGAAGCAAAATAGACGCCTGCACCATTCATGTGCATTGAAGAGAGAAATTGAACTCTGGAACCTGAAAGCGTATGCAGTTGGCCATTAATCGCTTTACCCGTGTAGCCATCCATATTGTAAATAGTGATGGTATCCAGATCCTGATTACCTTGGGTTGTTCCATACACTAAACCTTTTCCGTCATACTGCCCATTCTGGTTAATGACGACCCAGGGAAGTCTCAACCCAAGATCAGTCTTTGGAATAAAGAAGACGACTTAATAAATAAGTGGAGAGCACCGGATAGAGAAGTCAACCCGGTGATATTGATAGAGGATGAAATAAATAACCCTACTTGTGCATAAGATCCAGCTTTAGGAAACTCGCTCACCAAAGCGCATTTTTTTTCAATCGCTTTGTTTATAGCCGCCTGTAAGCTTCCGGTGACATCAACATAACTTGATGTCGTCCTATTCGTAGTTTCTATCCCATAATCATAAAGATTAACCGAGCCGGCGATCCTTTCCCAATAGAACCCGGTTGTTTGCGCGACGTGACCACCATCATCAACTTTCACACCAGCGACAGAAATAAAATCTCCGCCACCATATATCCCACCTTCCTTCCACGCGTTAAGTCTAACCCTCACGCCAGTCTGCGCAGGTACATAGGCTCTTAGAGCTTCAAAACTAGGGATAACGGTAAGCGCGGCAACGCTGTCAGAACTGCTCGTCATAGAACCACCTCTTTGAAGTCTGTGCGTCTCAATCGACACAAAGACTTTAAAGTTCGGCCCTTCATTGCACCAAAACAACGGGTTGTGCCACACGCAGGTGGACAACTCGCTGTCCGAATTATTTGGCCGCAGTCACCTGATGACAACACCCCGCCAGGTTATTGATGATGGGGCACTCCGCCCCCTCGTCGCCCGGGCATTGTTCCGCCAGCGTGAGCAGACGCTGGCGCATGTTCCCCAGCTCGCTGATGTGCTTTTCGATCTCCGCCACCTTCTGCAGCGTGCGCGCCTTCACGTCGGCGCTGTGGCGGGCCGGATCGTTGAACAACGCTACCAGCTCGCGGCACTCGTCCAGGTTGAAGCCCACCTGCCGCGCCTGACGCAGCAGCGTCAGCTCTTCGACATGCTTGGCGGAATAGTGGCGGTAACCGTTGTCGCTGCGAATCGGGGCGGTAATCAACGCTTTCTCTTCGTAAAAACGAATCGTCTTGCTGGTTAAACCGGTTTTTTTCGCGACGTCGCTAATATTCATTTTCCCTCCTTGACCTTACCCTTGCTGGAAGGTTTAAGCTCCATTCTTAGTGAAAACAGGTCAGGCGGTCAACCTTTAAACACCGCCTCTACGCAAGGAGTTCAATCATGTCACACACCACTATGCTGGCATTGCAGGGATTGTCCTGCATGAACTGCGCGCAGCGGGTGAAAAAAGCCCTGGAAAGCCGCAGCGATGTCGAACAGGCGGAGGTTAACGTCCATTACGCCAAAGTGACCGGCGAAGCGTCGGACAGCGCATTGATCGACAGCGTGATCGCCGCCGGCTATCAGGCAGAAGTCGCGCCGCGCGCCGACACCGAACTGCAGTTGAGCGGCCTGAGCTGCATGCACTGCGTCGGCAGCACCCGCAAGGCGCTGGAAGCGGTGCCGGGCGTGTTCGCCGCCGAGGTCGAGATAGACAACGCGAAAGTGTACGGCGATGCCGATCCGCAGGCGCTGATCGCCGCGGTGGAACATGCCGGTTATCACGCCAGCGTGGCGGGCGCCGTCGTCCCAAAAACTGAGCCGTTGACTGACGCAACACCTTCGTTGCCGGACGTTCAGCCAGCGGCGCAACCTTCTCTTCCGGCAACCGACAGCGCGGGCGACAGCGTACAGCTGCTGCTCAGCGGCATGACCTGCGCCAGCTGCGTCAATAAGGTGCAGCAGGCGCTGCAAAGCGTTCCCGGCGTGGAGCATGCGCGCGTCAATTTGGCGGAGCGCAGCGCGCTGGTGACCGGCGCCGCCGATGCGCAGGCGCTGGTGGCGGCGGTGGAAAAAGCCGGCTACGGCGCCGAGATGATTCAGGACGAAACCGAACGCCGCGAACGTCAGCAACAGACCACACGCGCCAACATGAAGCGCTTTAGCTGGCAGGCGGCGCTGGGGCTGGCGTTGGGTATTCCGCTGATGGCCTGGGGGCTGTTCGGCGGCAGCATGATGCTGACGCCGGAAACCCAGCGCCCCTGGCTGCTGGTCGGCGTCATCACCCTGGCGGTGATGGTGTTCGCCGGTGGGCACTTCTACCGCAATGCCTGGCGCGCGTTGATGAACGGCAGCGCCACCATGGACACCCTGGTGGCGCTCGGCACCGGCGCCGCCTGGCTCTATTCGATCGCCGTCAACATTTGGCCCGATTTCTTCCCGATGGCGGCGCGCCACCTCTATTACGAGGCCAGCGCGATGATCATCGGTTTGATCAACCTCGGCCATGCGCTGGAACAGCGCGCCCGCCAGCGTTCTTCGCAGGCGCTGGAGCGGCTGCTCGATCTGACGCCGCCTACCGCGCGGCTGGTGACTGACGACGGCGAGCGCGATATTCCGCTGGCGGAGGTGCAGCTCGGCATGACGCTGCGGCTGACCACCGGCGATCGCGTGCCGGTCGACGGTGAAATCGTGCAGGGCGAAGTCTGGCTGGATGAAGCGATGCTGACCGGCGAAGCGGTGCCGCAGCAAAAAGGCCCTGGCGACACGGTGCATGCCGGGACGGTGGTCGACGACGGCAGCGTGCTGTTCCGCGCCGCCGCCATCGGCAGCCAAACCACGCTGGCGCGCATCATCAAACTGGTGCGTCAGGCGCAGAGCAGTAAACCGGCGATCGGCCAACTGGCCGACCGCGTCTCGGCGGTGTTTGTGCCGGCGGTGGTGGCTATCGCCCTGTTCAGCGCGGCGGTGTGGTACTTCTTTGGTCCGCAGCCGCAGTTGGTCTATACGCTGGTGATCGCCACCACGGTGCTGATCATCGCCTGCCCATGTGCGTTGGGATTGGCGACGCCGATGTCGATCATCTCCGGCGTGGGCCGCGCGGCGGAATTCGGCGTGCTGGTGCGCGACGCCGACGCCCTGCAGCAGGCCAGCCAGTTGGATACCCTGGTGTTCGATAAAACCGGCACCCTGACGGAAGGGAAACCGCAGGTGGTGGAGATCCTGACCTTCAATCAGGTCAGCGAACAGCAGGCGCTCGGCTGGGCCGCAGCGCTGGAACAAGGCTCCAATCACCCGCTGGCGCGCGCCATCATGGAACGCGCCGCCGGGCAAACGCTGCCGCAGGTGGCGCAGTTCCGCACCCTGCGCGGCGCCGGCGTCAGCGGGGAGATCGACGGCGTGCAGGTGCTGCTGGGCAACGCCGCGCTGCTGAAACAGCATCAGGTCGCGGCCGACGAACTGGAGGCGCCGATGCGCGCCCAGGCCGAACGCGGCGTGACGCCGGTGCTGCTGGCCGTTGACGGTAAACCGGCCGCGCTGTTCGCCATTCGCGATCCGCTGCGCGAGGACAGCATCGCGGCGCTGCAGCGCCTGCACCAGCAGGGATATCAGCTGGTGATGCTGACCGGCGACAACCCGGTGACCGCCAACGCCATCGCCAAAGAGGCCGGTATCGATCGGGTGATTGCCGGCGTGCTGCCGGACGGCAAAGCGGCGGCGATCAAACAGCTGCAGGCGCAGGGGCAACGCGTGGCGATGGTTGGCGACGGCATCAACGACGCCCCGGCGCTGGCGCAGGCCGACGTGGGCATCGCGATGGGCGGCGGCAGCGACATCGCCATCGAGACCGCCGCCATCACCCTGATGCGTCATAGCCTGCACGGGGTGGCGGATGCGGTCGAGCTGTCGAAGGCCACGCTGCGCAACATGAAGCAGAACCTGTTCGGCGCCTTTATCTACAATACGCTGGGCATTCCGATCGCCGCCGGCGTGCTCTACCCGCTGACCGGCACGCTGCTCAGCCCGGTGGTGGCGGGCGCGGCGATGGCGCTGTCGTCGATTACCGTAGTCAGCAACGCCAACCGGCTGCTGCGTTTTAAACCCAGGAAGTGAGCTTCGGGGCGCCCGTCAAGGCGCCCCGCTGTTTTCCGGGCTTCCCTGCGCGGCGGATAGCGTTTAGCATGAATGACGATTTTCCCTCGCCTTGCACGCGAAAACGCGCACCCGTTATTCAGGAGCCACGCCGTATGGGTCAACTGCTACGCCGCCTCGCCGCCTTTCTCGGCCTGATCTCGCCCAAAAGTTACGCTTATCCGGCGCTGGACATCACTCTGCCGGGCGAGCGTCGGCTCCATCTGGTGGGCAGCATCCATATGGGCACCGTCGATATGTCGCCGCTGCCGCCCCGGCTGGCCGCCCGGCTGCAACAGGCCGACGCGCTGATCGTCGAAGCCGATATCACCGGCGCCGCCTCCCCTTTCGACCACGCAGAGCAACAGCCGGAGCTGGAACAGCGCCTGTCCGCCGAAGAATATCAACAGCTGCTGGCGCTGTGCCACGAACTGGGCGCCGATCCGCACGCCTTCGCCACTCTGCCCGGCTGGCAGGTGGCGCTGATGATGCAGGCGCGGCAGGCTCAGCGTCTGGGGCTGCGCGCAGAGTACGGCGTAGATTATCAGCTGCTGCAGGCCGCCAGAGCGCAGGACAAACCGGTGATCGAACTCGAGGGGGCGCAGCAGCAATTGGCGATGCTGGAACAGCTGCCGGAAGGCGGCATCGCGCTGCTGCGCGATACGCTGGAGCACTGGCATACCAACGCGCGGCTGCTGCAAACCATGGTGAGCTGGTGGTTGGACGCCAAACCGCGCGGCACGCTGGACACGCTGCCGGCCACCTTCAGCGCCGGGCTTTACGACGTGCTGATGCATCAGCGCAATCGCGACTGGCGGCGCCAGCTAGAGGCGCTGCCGGCCGGAGACTATGTGGTGGCGGTTGGCGCATTGCACCTGTATGGCGAGGATAACCTGCCGGCGATGCTGCAGCCGCAGGGGTAAAAAAGTGGCCAATATCGCTATTGGCCAGTCAAAGAGGAATTTCTTGTATTCTAGTTATACGCATAGCAACCGTGTTAACGGTTACAGTAAACAGGGTAGCAACCCGGTGAATATCTTGGCAACCCGCTTTATGTAACAGCCGCTCAGGTTGCCGGGCAGGTTGGATTTTTGTATTTTTAAGGCTGGTTATCACCCTTTCCCCGCCGGGGACATTTTGGACAACACATCATGACGCCCGCAGTCGTTCTGCTTGAGAAACAAAAGGTCGCCTTCACCCTCCATCCTTATCACCACGACAGCGACGAAACCAACTTCGGCGACGAGGCGGTGAGAAAGCTGGGGCTGGATGCCGATCGGGTTTACAAAACCTTGCTGGTGGCGCTGAACGGCGACGCCAAACACCTGGCGGTGGCAGTCACCCCGGTCGCGACCCAGTTGGACCTGAAGAAGGTCGCCCGCGCGCTCGGCGCCAAAAAGGCCGAGATGGCCGATCCGCAGTTGGCGCAGCGCGTCACCGGTTATCTGGTGGGCGGCATCAGCCCGCTGGGGCAGAAAAAGCGGCTGCCGACGGTGATCGACAGCCCGGCGCAAGCGTTCGCCACCATCTACGTTTCCGGCGGCAAACGCGGGCTGGACATCGAGCTAGCCGCCGACGATCTGTGCCGCCTGCTGGCCGGCAGCTTCGCCGACATCGCCAAACGCGACTGACGCCGCGCGCTCAGCGGCACACCACCGTGGCGTCACAGGCCGCCAGCATCTCCACCAGGCGGTCCTCCAGCGCCTTCACCTGCGCGCCGGGCACCAGATAGTTATTGCTGATGATGGCGAATGCCAGCGGCCGCCCGGTCGCCGAATCGACATAGCCGCTGAGCGACGATACGCCGGTCATGGAACCGCTCTTGGCGTGGGCGCGCCCCGCCGCCGCGCTGTTCACCATGCGGCTTTGCAGCGTGCCGCCCACCAGCAACCCCGGCTCGCCCGCGACGGGCAAGGCCTGATACCAGTCGGCAAACCACGGCTGTTTTCTGGCCGCCAGCAGCAGAGTCGTCAACTGTTGCGGCGTGATCTGGTTCATGCGCGACAGCCCAGAACCGTCCACCTGGCGATACGCGTCGGCCGCGATGCCCTGGCTTTGCACAAATCCGTTTATCGCCTGAAGACCGGCGGCCCAATCCCCTTTGCCTTGCGTCTTGCGGCCCATCGCCTTGGTCAATATCTCGCCGTAGCCGTTATTGGACACTTTCAGGAAGGTGACAACCAGGCGGGAGAGCGGCGGCGAGGTTTTTTGCGCCAGCAGCTGTGCGCCGGCCGGCGTCACGCCCTCTTCAGCGTTGCCGCGCAGGGTGATGCCGTGCGCGCGCAGAGCATGTTGCAATAAAGCGCCGACGACGAGGGCCGGTTGATCGACAGTAATCAATCGCGAGCTGGCCTCCGCCTGCGCGGCGATGGTGCCGCTGACCACGATCCGGTTGCTGCCCGGCCGGCGCTCGTACGTCAGAGCGGTGTCACTGCCGGTGGTGGTGCGATTGACCAGCGTCACCGCGTCATTGGCGGGATAGAAGCTCGCCCGTCCCGGCGCGCCGGCGCGAGCGCCCGGCCGCACCTCCACCTGTACCACGTTGATATCGCCGCCGGGGGTAAAGGCATAGTTCAGCGCCGAAATCGGCGCGGCGAAGGCAAAGGGTTCATCATCCCAGCTCCAGCCGGCGCCGAATGGCGTTTGATCGAAGGCGCCGGCGTCCAGCAACAACCGCCCCTGGATATGGCGAATGCCGCGCTGCGCCAAGGTGGCGGCGAAGGTATCGAGATCGTCCGGGTGGAGCGTAGGGTCACCGCTGCCCTGCAGATAGAGATCCCCATGCAACGTATCGCCGCGCTGTTTGCCGCTGGCCAGCAGCCGGGTTTCAAAGCGGTAATCCGCCCCCAGCACGCCGAACGCCGCCAAAGAAGTGAAGATCTTCATATTGGAAGCCGGCGCCAGACGCTGATCCGCATGCGCCTGATACAGCACCTTGCCGTTGTCGGCATCGCGCACCATCACGCCGCTCGACGCCCCGACCAACGCCTTGTCTTGGCCGAGGGGCGCCAGCGCCTGAGCGAGGGTTTGTCCATGGCGTTCGCCGGATGACGAACACCCCACCAGCGCCACGATGGCGGGCAACAGCCAGCCTGCGGTTTTCAACATGTCATCTTCCCGTTTGCGTTATCAAAACCAAATTGTCGCTCAGGCTATCATTGGAAGGCGGCGGTGGCGAGAATGTCCGGCCCGCTTATCATTCAGATACGCTCAGACATCGCCAAACGACGCTCATTGTGCACCACCCGCCACGCCAACAGCAGCGCGCCAAGGCTGCAGAGCGACAGCACGGCGCCCAGGTGCTGCGACAACCCGGCCAGCACCAGGCCACCGCCGAGCATCAGGTAATACATCAGGCCAAGGATGGCGCCGGCGGTGCCCATGCAGTCTTTATAATGGCGCAGCGCGCGCGCCAAAATATTGGGAATGGCAATGCCGTACGCCATCACCACCAGCATCATCGGCAGAACGAACCACAAGGTCCCTTCCAGCAGCAGTACCAGCAGGCCGCCGGTCAGCGATAATCCGCAGGCCAGCATCAACAGCGCGGGGAACAGCCAGTGCTTGCCGCTCAAAAACGTGTTGATCGCCGCGCCGATACCCACCCCGGCCGCCAACACCAAACCGGTATAACCGAACCACTGTGCCGGCAGCGCCAACGCCGAGAAGTGGAATGGCGCCAGCTGGTAATAGCTGAACATGCAAATATTGAACAACGCCACCAACAGCGCGCTGAGCCAAATATCCCCGTCCTTGACCATCCGTCCCAGCGTGCCGAAAAATGAATTCTTCACCACCTGTTGCGGACGCGTCTCCGGCAGTTGCCAACCGGCATAGCCCAGCAACAGCGCCGCCAACAGCGCCAAACCGCCGAACACCCCCTGATAGCCCCAATAGTGAGTCAGCACTGCGCCGCTCAACACGCCAACCGCTGGGCTGATCGCCATGGCGATCCCCATCACCGAGAATACCCGCGCCAATTTATAACCGTCGAAGCGATCGCGAATCGCCGTTTGCGTCCCGACCGAACCGACCGCTGCGCCAAAGGCGGCCAGCACCCGCGCGACCAGCAGCACGCTGAAGCTGCCGCTGAACAGCGCAACGAGGGAAGCCAGCAGATAGAGCGTCAGCCCGGCCAAAATGGTGGGACGGCGTCCGATGACGTCGCACATCCGCCCCCATACCACCACGCCCAGCGCAAAGGCGAAAAAGTAACAAGAGAGCGTTTGCGCCGCCATTTCTGCACTGACCCGGAAACCGTGCGCAATATGCGTCAATGCCGGGCTGTAGATGGTCTCCACCACCTGGGGAAACATCATCATCGACGTCGCCAACGTCAGCGTCAGTTTACGTTGCATAACAGATCCTGTAGCCAAGAATAGGCTGCACAAGGTAGCATCTGGTCTCAGTGACGATTACAATATAAAAGACGAAAAATTTACAAAATCGGACAAACTATGGCGTGGCTTCAGGCGCAGGACAGTTTTAATCCGGATACGCTCGACAACAGCGTACTCGGGATCGCCGCCGAACTGGCGCAGCACGACTCGGGCACGCATTGGCATGACAGGGGGCAGTTGCTGTTCTGTCAGCAAGGCAGCATGCGCATCACGCTCAACCAAAGCATCTGTATGCTGCCGCCGGGCAGAGTCGCCTGGATCCCGCCGCAGGTGGCTCACCGCGTTCAGGTCAACGGCGTCGTCGGTTACCGTTCGCTTTATCTCGACGCCGATCGCTATGCCTGTCTGCCAGCGCAGCTTGCCGTACTGACAGCCTCGCCGCTGCTGCGCGAGGTGTTGGAGCGCATCGCGTTCGCCGCCTTCGACACCGACTGGCAGCATGGGCCTTACGCCAATATTCTGGCGGTCTGCCTGGACGAGATCGCCGCTGCGCCGCGCGAACTGACGCTGCTGCCGCTGCCCAGCGACCGCCGCCTGCGCCATCTGGCCAATCTGGACATGCTTCCGCCGCTGCACGAGCTATCGCGCTATAGCGGCGCTTCCGAGAAAACCATCAGCCGAATTTTCCGCCGTGAAACCGGGCTCGGTTATCAACAGTGGCGTCAGCAATGGCGCCTGATCAAAGCGATAGAGATGCTGGCCGCAGGGCTGAGCCAATCCGACGTCGCCGGTCGGCTGGCGTTTTCCAGCGACAGCGCCTTCGCCACTTTCTTCAAGAATATGGCGGGCAGCCCGCCGAGGGCGTATATGGAGAGAAGAAAGTAAGACGCCGTTTAAAACGGCAACGCTGACAAAAGGCGTTGATGCAGAGGAGAAAAGCGAGGGGGGAACGGCGCCCCCGCGACAAGCGAGAGCGCCGTTCCGCGACGCCTCTAGCGATAGACGATTTCGCCCTTCGGCTCGTACGCCGCCGCGTCCAGCGGCGAGTGTTTCTCGATGTACTGCTTCAGCACTTCGGCATCGATAAAGCCGGTGTTGACGTAGCTCGGCAGCCCGTCCAGCTTCGGATAGCCGTCGCCGCCCAGCGCGTTGAAGTTCAGCGTCGCCATGCGGTAAGTTTTATCCGCCTGCAGCGGCTGGCCGTTGATCTTCACCTCGCTGACGCCCTTGCCGTCCGCCACCAGGCTGACATTGGCGAACTGGGCGTAGGCGCCGGAATCCGGCTTCATGTTGGCCACCACCGCCAGATACTGTTCAACCTCGCGGCCCTTCATATCGACATGCACCAACGTGTTGCCAAACGGCTGCACCTTGAGCACGTTCTTGTAGGTGATATCGCCGCTTTCAATCGAATCGCGCACCCCGCCGCCGCTCATCACGGCGAAGTCGGCGTCGGCGCGCTCCATCTGCGCCGCCAGCATCACCCGCGCCAGGTTGGTCTGCACGAAGCGCACCTTGCTGCGATCGCCTTCAAGCTTGCCGTTGACGCTGCCGATCTTCACGCCCAGCTGCGCCTTGCCCTTATCCTGGAACGGCGTCAGCAGCTTCATCATGGCCGGATCTTCCGCAATCTGCTGGGTGTAGTACACCCGCTCGCTGGTGCCGTCGGCTTTCTCCACCTTCTTCTTCAGGTTCACCGGGATCAGCTGATAATGCACCAGCTTCAGCTCGCCGTTGCGGAATTCGAAATCGGCGCGCCCGACATATTTGCCCCACTCGTGCGCCTGCACGATCCAGGTGCCGTTCTGACGATCCGGCGAGCATGGCGTGCCCGGTACGTAATCCGCCTGTTTGCGGTTGTCGCCGGCCATGCACACCGGATCCTGCGAGTGGCCGCCGACGATCATGTCGAGATATCCGGCCGGCAGGCTGCGCGCCATCTCTACGTCGCCCGGCGCGTTAGAGCCGTGTTCGCCGTTGTCATAGTGCCCCATGTGAGTGGCGGCGATAATCACGTCCGGCTTCTCGTCCTTGCGCAGTTGCTCCACCACCTGCTTCGCTTCCTGCGCCGGCACGCGGAACTCCATGTCGGTGAAGTACTCCGGGTTGCCTATCTTGGCGGTGTCGTCGGTCGTCAGGCCGATCACGGCAATCTTGATGCCCTGTTTGTCGAACAAGGCGTAAGGCTTGAACAGGCGCTGGCCTGTGCTTTTCTGGTAGATGTTGGCGGACAAGAGCGGGAAGGTCGCCCACTTCTCCTGCTGGCGCAGCACGCTCAACGGGTTGTCGAATTCGTGGTTGCCGATCGCCATCGCGTCGTAACCCACCAGGTTCATGCCGCGGAAGTCCGGCTCGGCGTCCTGCAGATCCGATTCCGGCACGCCGGTGTTGATATCGCCGCCGGACAGCAACAGCAGGCTGCCGCCCTGCGCCGCCACTTCGCGGCGAATGCCGTCCACCAGCGTTTTCTGCGCGCCCAGACCGTATTCGCCATGATCGTTCTGCCAGAAGTGACCGTGATGATCGTTGGTATGCAGAATGGTGATGGCGTAGGTCTTATCCTTTTCCCAGGCACTGGCGGCCCCCGACAGCAGCGTCAGGGATACGGCCAACGCGCATGCGGTGGTTTTCAGCGAAAAACGCATGGCGGATCTCCGTGTATTAAATGGCTTTTATGATGAGGCCGAAATTGTAGCGCGAATTAATGACAGCTGATTTCAATTTTTTGCGATGTGAGTCTGATTATTTCAGATATGGTAAAAATTGAACGCCCTGCCTAAGATGTCATCTCTGTGCTCAACAACTTATCAGGCTAATAATAATATGACCGACAGTAGCCAAAGCGCGATGCCGCCCGCCAAGGGCAGTACGGTAAAGAGGACCGCTTTCTCCATCCTCGGCGCCATCAGCGTGTCTCACCTGCTCAACGATATGATCCAGTCGCTGATCCTGGCGATTTACCCGATCCTGCAAGCCGATTTCCACCTCAGCTTCGTACAGATCGGTATGATCACCCTGACCTATCAGCTAACGGCTTCCCTGCTGCAACCGCTGATCGGCTATTACACCGATAAACACCCGCAGCCTTACTCACTGCCGATCGGCATGGGCTTTACCCTGTCCGGCCTGCTGCTGCTGTCGGTGGCGAGCACCTTCCCGCTGGTGCTGCTGGCGGCGGCGCTGGTGGGCACCGGCTCATCGGTATTCCACCCGGAATCCTCGCGCGTGGCGCGCATGGCCTCCGGCGGGCGGCACGGCCTGGCGCAGTCGCTGTTCCAGGTGGGCGGCAACTTCGGCAGCTCGCTCGGCCCGCTGCTGGCGGCGCTGATCATCGCGCCTTACGGCAAAGGCAACGTCGCCTGGTTCTCACTGGCGGCGCTGCTGGCGATCGTGGTGTTGCTGCAGGTCAGTAAGTGGTACCAACATCAACATCGGGCGGCGAAAGGGCAGCCGAAAAGCCCCGCAATGCTGAAACCGCTGCCAAAACGTACCGTCGCCTACTCGCTGGGAATTCTGCTTGTGCTGATTTTCTCTAAATACTTCTATCTGGCCAGCATCAGCAGCTATTACACCTTTTATCTGATACATAAGTTCGGCGTTTCGGTGCAGAATGCGCAAATTCACCTGTTCGCCTTCCTGTTCGCGGTGGCCGCCGGCACCATCATCGGCGGGCCTCTTGGCGACAAGATAGGGCGTAAATACGTGATTTGGGGCTCAATCCTTGGCGCAGCGCCATTTACGCTTATTTTACCCCATGCATCCCTGTACTGGACCGGCATTTTGACGGTGATCATCGGGGTTATTCTCGCCTCCGCATTCTCCGCCATCCTGGTCTACGCACAGGAGCTAATCCCCGGTAAAGTCGGCATGGTTTCCGGTTTATTCTTCGGTTTTGCTTTCGGTATGGGCGGGTTAGGCGCGGCAGTTCTTGGTTATGTCGCGGATTTGACCAGTATCGAGCTAGTCTACCAAATCTGTGCTTTCCTGCCGCTTATCGGCATTATTACCGCGCTACTGCCCAATATGGAGCATAAACCGCAATAACCCCGCGAACTACCCGGATGAAAGTATTTATTCATCCGGGTTATCCTACGGATAAATCAATGTTATTTGGTTTATCTGGCACAAAACCCCCTCATTGACGCACCTTAAGCGAAATCCTCTGCTTTTTTACAAAAAAGGCCAAATTAGCCAAGCAAGCCGCGAACAAATGCAATAAACTAAATGTATCTTTTCGTAACTTTGTTGCGTTTCTCCCGTGCCGCGATGCATAGCCAGAAGGAGTATGGATGCATAATTCAACACCGCTCATCACCACCATCGTCGGAGGGTTAGTACTCGCCTTCCTCCTCGGTATGCTGGCTAACCGCCTGCGCATCTCCCCTCTGGTGGGGTATCTGGCCGCAGGGGTGCTCGCCGGCCCGTTCACCCCCGGTTTCGTCGCCGACACCTCACTGGCGCCGGAACTGGCGGAAATCGGCGTTATCCTGTTGATGTTCGGTGTTGGCCTGCACTTCTCTTTGAAAGACCTCCTCGCAGTAAAATCTATCGCCATACCCGGCGCCGTGGCGCAGATAGCCGTCGCTACCCTGCTCGGCATGGGGCTGTCCAAGCTGCTCGGCTGGGATCTGATCTCCGGCCTGGTGTTCGGCCTCTGCCTCTCCACCGCCAGCACCGTGGTGCTGTTGCGCGCGCTGGAGGAGAGGCAATTGATCGACAGCCAGCGCGGGCAAATCGCCATCGGCTGGCTGATCGTCGAAGATTTGGCGATGGTGCTGACGCTGGTGCTGCTGCCGGCCTTCGGCAATATGCTGGGCAATGACAACGCCAGCAGCAGCCAGTTGCTGATGGAGCTGGCGCTGACCATCGGTAAAGTCATCGCCTTCATCGCGCTGATGATCGTGGTCGGCCGCCGCCTGGTGCCGTGGATCCTGTCGAAAACCGCCAGCACCGGCTCGCGCGAGCTGTTCACCCTGGCGGTATTGGCGCTGGCGCTCGGCATCGCCTACGGCGCGGTGAAGCTGTTCGACGTTTCCTTCGCGCTGGGCGCCTTCTTCGCCGGCATGGTGCTGAACGAGTCCGAACTGAGCCACCGCGCGGCGCACGACACCCTGCCGCTGCGCGACGCGTTCGCGGTGCTGTTCTTCGTCTCGGTCGGCATGCTGTTCGATCCGATGATCGTGATTAACGAACCGCTGGCGGTGCTGGCGACGCTGGCGATCATCGTGTTCGGCAAATCCGCCGCCGCGTTCCTGCTGGTGAAAATGTTCGGTCACTCCAAGCGCACCGCGCTGACCATTTCCGCCAGCCTGGCGCAGATCGGCGAGTTCGCCTTTATTTTGGCGGGCCTCGGCATCGCGCTCGGCATGATGTCGGAGCACGGCCGCAATCTGGTGCTGGCCGGCGCCATTCTGTCCATCATGCTCAACCCGCTGTTGTTCACCCTGCTGGAACGCTATCTGGCCAAAACCGAAACCATCGAAGAGCAAATCCTCGAAGAGGCGGTGGAAGAAGAGAAACAGATCCCGGTGGATATGTGCAATCACGCGCTTGTGGTCGGCTACGGCCGCGTCGGCAGCCTGCTGGGCGGCAAACTGGCCGAAGCGGGCATCCCGCTGGTGGTGATCGAGAACTCCCGCCCGCGGGTGGAAGCGCTGCGCGAGCAGGGCATCAAAACAGTGCTGGGCAACGCCGCCAATCCGGAAGTGATGGATCTGGCGCGGCTCGACTGCGCACGCTGGCTGCTGCTGACCATCCCGAACGGCTATGAGGCCGGCGAGATCGTCGCCTCGGCGCGCGCCAAGCGCCCGAACATCGAGATCATCGCCCGCGCCCACTACGACGACGAGGTGGCCTACATCACCGATCGCGGCGCCAATCAGGTGGTGATGGGCGAACGGGAGATCGCCAACAGCATGCTGAACATCCTGCAGCTGGATACCCTGAGCGAAGAAGAAAAAATGGGGGGCTGCCCGATCTGAGGCACCGCGCATAAAAAAAGGTCCGGCATGCCGGACCTTTTCTTTTTCAGCGGGTTAACGTTCCCAGTAGGACTCTTCCAGACTGTCTTCGCGCTCCGGCAGGCCGCGCGTGAGGCGCGGCGAATGCTGGTTCAGCACCTGGTAGCTGACGCGGTTGGCGTATTTGCACACCTGCGCCAATGAGGAGTAGGTCAGATAACTGCGCACGTGCTTGCTCGAGTTCGGCACGTTGTGGCGGTGATAACCGTTGGCGGCGATATCGTGCAGCAACGCCGACAGCGCGCCGTCGCCGGCGCCGTTGGTGTTCATGATCCTCTCCGGCCCGCCCATATACGGCGCTATGTGCGAATAAACGCGCAGCGGATTTTCACAGTGCTCGCGGCGCATGGCGCGGCTGAACTCGTAGCGGTTGAACTCGGCGATATGCCCCGGCAGCAGCGGGTGCTGGGTCTGGCGTTTGTTGGCTTCTTCGGTGTAGCCCGCCATATACAGGCCGTTCGGCCCGGCGGTGCACAACACCAGATCCACCCAGTCCAGCGCCATGTCCGAGGCGGTGAGCGGATCGCTCAGCCCGGTCAGCTCCAGCGCTTCGTCTTCGTTCATCGCCAGAATCGACACGTTTTCCTTCAAAAAGTCACGCCACCACTGCGGGTTGTCGGCGATCACGTACTTGGTGCCCAGGGTCAGCACCACCGGCACATCGTGTTTTTTGGCGTATTCGATCGCCTGCAGGGTGGCGGCCTTCATCGGCTCGCCCTCCTTGCAGCGCACCAGATAAGAGCTCAACACCAGCGCCGACGCGCCGGCGATCACCTCTTCCGGAATGCTTTCCGGGCGCAGCTGATTCATCTGGCCGGGGTTGATGGCGAAGGTGCGCTCGCCGCTTTCGCCGATCAGCGTGAAGCAGCGGCCGATGGCGCCGTCTACGCCCTGCAGATAGTTAAGATCGGTACGGCTGGAGGTATTGCACAGGTAACGGTAGGCGTAGCTGCCGATTTTCACGTTGCTGCACATCACGCCGAGCAGCACCGAACGGTCGTCCGCCAGCACCGAATAGTTGTGCATGGTATTGCCGATGGTGCCGCCGGCGAACTGATGGGTGACCAGATTATTTTCGTTCAGTTCCTGATACAGCGCCTCGGCGACGTCGTCTTCGATCACCAGAGAGTGGCCCAGGCTCAGGCCGTAGCGCTGGACAAAAGCGTCGTCCACTTTCGCCTCGATATCCACCAGCGTCTGGTCGATGCCGACGATATACGAGGTGCTGATTTCACTTTCGGGCTGGGCCTGCTGCAGAAGCGGATCGCGGGCGCTCACCGGGAAATAGTGTTTGGACTTGCGTTTACCAGGAAATTTCATGTGATTGGTGGTGGTGGCGGTTTAACAAGCGGAGAATGTTAACACATCCCCGCCCGATCATGATGCATCTAATAGACAGATTATGAATGATTACAGACGCTGCGCCACCAACTGCTGCATCATATCGATATGCGCCGGTTCATCGTTCAGCGCAGAGATGTACTCAAACTTCTCGCCGCCGGCCTTGAGGAAGATCTCCCGGTTCTGCTCTTTAATCTCTTCCAGCGTTTCCAGGCAGTCCGCCGAAAAACCGGGGCAGATCAGCTGAATGTGCTTCACGCCCTGCGCCGGCAGCCCTTTTAGGGTCTCATCGGTATACGGCGTCAGCCACGGCTCACGGCCGAAGCGCGATTGGTAGGTCATCATCACCCGCTCCGGCGCCAGCGGCAGCGCGGCGCTCAGCGCTCGCAGCGTATCCTCGCAGCGCTGCGGGTAGTCGTCGCCCAGACGCGCATAGCGCTTGGGGATGCCGTGGAATGACAGCACCAAACGGTCCGGCTGGCCGTGTTCGGCGAATGAACGCTCCACGCTTTGCTGCAGCGCGGCGATATAGGCCGGGTGTTCGGCATAGTCGCGAATGAAAGCCACCGACGGCAAGCGGCGATAGCCTTTCAGCACCCGGGCTACGCCGTCCCATACCGCCGCGCTGGTGGAACAGGAATATTGCGGATAGAGCGGCAGCACCACCAGGTTGGTCACGCCCTGCGCCAGCAGCTTGTCGATGGCTTCCGCCAGGCTCGGCGAGCCGTAGCTCATCCCCAGCTCCACCGGCGTATTCGGCATGCGCGCCGCCAGCGCCCGCTGTTGGCGGCGGCTGTACACCAGCAGCGGCGAGCCTTCTTCCATCCACACCGACTGATAGAGTTTCGCCACGCGCGGCGAGCGGATCGGCAGGATCGCGCCGTTGAGGATCGGCCACCAGATCAGCGGCGCCGTATCGACCACGCGATCGTCACTGAGGAATTCCTTCAGATAGCGTTTGACCGCCGACGAGGTCGGCGCATCTGGCGTGCCCAGGTTCACCAGCAATACGCCGTGTTTCTCTTGCTTCATCTCAGTTCCCCTCATTTCCTTTCCGGCCGGCATTCCGTTCTGGGTCGGGATGTCAGCAGCCATTAATGCCGGCTATTGTAACGGAAAAGTCCTGCGTCGAAACCGATAACAGCAACAGGCTATGCCTGTGGGCCTCTTCCTTGCGCCAGCTGCCATACCGCCGCCACGTTGCGCGCCGTCACCTGCAGATTGCGATCGGCGCCCGCCAACGCCTCTTCCAGCGTCACGATGCGATCGAGCACCGAAAACGCCGCATCGATGCCGTGCTGATGCACCACCTGATAATCCGGCGTCAGGCTGCCGGCGATGGCGATCACCGGCACGCCGTGACGCTTGGCCACCCGCGCCACGCCGATCGGCGTTTTACCGTGGACAGACTGGCTGTCCAGCCGCCCTTCGCCGGTGATCACCAAGTCGGCATCGCGCACCGCCTCATCCAGGCGCAGGGTTTCGGTGACGATCTCGATGCCCGGCCGCAAGCGCGCGTCGAGCATGCCAAGCAGCGCCGCCCCCATGCCGCCCGCCGCCCCCGCGCCCGGCTGGGTGAGCACGGCGCGGCCGGTTTCCCGCTCCAGCAGTTCGCCATAGTGATGCAACGCCGCATCGAGCTGCGCCACCATCTCCGGCGTTGCCCCCTTCTGCGGCCCGAACACCGCCGACGCGCCCTTTTCGCCGCACAGCGGATTATCGACGTCGCAGGCGGCGGTCACGCTCACCCGTTGCCAACGTGCGTCCAGCCCGGCGAGATCGAGATGCGCCAACTGCGCCAGCGCCGCCCCGCCCACCGGCAGCGGCCGGCGATCCCGATCCAGCAGTTTGACGCCCAGCGCCTGCATCATCCCGGCGCCACCGTCGTTCGTGGCGCTGCCGCCGATGCCGAGGATGATCGCCTTCACGCCGCGCTCTAACGCCGCCAACATCAGTTCGCCGGTGCCGTAACTGGTGGTGATGCGCGGATCGCGCCGGTTGGGCGGCGCCAAGTGCAGCCCGGAGGCGGCGGCCATTTCAATCACCGCGGTTTCACCGTCGCCCAGCAGGCCATAAAATCCCTGCACCGGCTCGCCCAGCGGCCCGGTAACCGTCACCTGAACGATTTCGCCGCCGGTGGCCGCCACCATCGACTCCACCGTGCCTTCACCGCCATCCGCCATCGGCAACTTCACATAGTGCGCCTGCGGATAGATTTGGCGGAATCCCCGCTCGATAGCGTCGGCGACGCCGAGCGCGCTCAGGCTCTCTTTGAAAGAATCCGGGGCAATAACCACTTTTTTCAGCGTTTTCATCACAGTTCCTTATCCCGCCAGGTTAAATACGCCAAACATCAGCGCCGAGATTGCCGCGATGGTGAACCCCACCAGCGTCTCATACGGCAGCAGCTTCAGCCGCTCGTGCACCGCCATATTGACGCTGCCGCCGGTGGCGTGGAAGAAACTGCCATGCGGCAGGTGATCCAGCACCGTAGCGCCCGCATGGATCATCGCCGCGCCGGCCAATCCGCTCACCCCCAGCTCCAGCAGCGTGGAGCTGAACACCCCGGAGGCGACGGCGGTGCCGGCGGTGGTCGAGGCGGTCGCCATCGACATCAGCGCGCCGGACAGCGGCGCCAACAGCCAGGCCGGCAGCCCGGTATGCGTCAAACCGTTAATCAAGACATCCTTCAGCGCCGAGTTGGCGATGATGCCCGCCAGCGTACCGGTGCCGAGCAGCATGATCGCCACTGGCGCCATGCGCGACAGGCCGGAGACCATAAACTGATTGCACTGGCGAATGCGCCCCATCAACAGCGCGCCCGCCAAACCGCCGGCCGGCAACGCGATCAGCGGATCGACGGCGATCCCGGCGATCGGCCGTAGCGACAGCAGCAGGATCGCCACCAGCGGCGCGCTGATCGCCGCGGCAAAGCCCGGCCGCGCGCCCTCGGCATGCTGAGTCAACTCTTCGGCCATCACCCTGCTGCCTTTATCGCTCAGGCGGCGCGCCAGCAGATAGGCCACCACCAGGCCGCACAGCCCCGGCACGATGCCGGCCATCATCACCGAAGTGAGCGGCACGTGGAAGTTGTCCGCCGCCGCGATGGTGTTCGGATTAGGCGACATCACATTGCCGGCCTTGCCGCCGCCGATCATCGCCAACAGGATCGCCGCGCGTGAAATGCCGGCCTTCTGGGCGATCGACAGCGCGATCGGCGCGACGGTGATCACCGCCACGTCGATAAACACCCCCACCGCCGTCAGGATCAGTGTAGCCACCGCCAGCGCCAGCAGCGCGCGGGTTTCGCCCACCTTGCGCACGATGGTTTCGGCGATGGTGTGTGCCGCGCCGGATTCGATCAGCACCCCGGCCAATACCCCCGCCGCCAGAATACGCATCACGGCGTTGGTGATGCCCTGCGCCCCGCCGATCATCAGCGTCACGGTCTGCACCAGATCGGCGCCGCCGCACAGCCCGCCCGCCAGCGCGCCGGCAATCATGCCGTAAGCCGGCGGAACCTTGCGTAAAATCAGGACGATGGCGACGGCTAACGCCACCAACGCCCCCAGAGTGGATACGGTTGTCATTGTTGTTCTCTCCGTGGTTGATGTGCAGGCCAACATATCCCGCGCGCCCGGCGTTGGCCTGAGGGGAAACAACAAAAAATCGCCGAAGGAACGGCGCGGAATTTGTGGGTTGGCACAACTCAGTCGTGCATCAGCATGCCGATATACAACCGCAGAGCGTCGGTTAATTGATTGATTTTCATGCCGGTTATCGCTTCGATGCGCTGCAGGCGATAGCGCAGGGTATTGACGTGAATATGCAGCTGCGCGGCGGTCTGCGTCTGATCACAATTCTGCGAAAAATAGTGGCGCAGCGTGGCGCGCAGCACGCCTTTTTCATCCTGTTCGCCCAGCGTCCGCCAGGGGCGCCCCAGCTCTTGCGCTCGCCAGTCCTCCCCGAGATCGCACAGCAGCGACGGCAGCGGATAGTCGTGGTAGAACAGCGTGGCGTGGCGCAATTTCAGGCGCTGCGCCATCGCCTGGGTGGCGCGCGCGGTCAGGCTGGAGCGGTAGGCGCTTTGCGGATCATCATAAAAACCGCCGACGATCAGCCGCACCCGAAAGCGGTGCTTGAGCTGGTTTTGCAGACGCTGCGCCTGTTGGCGCTCCAGCTTCAGGCTCCACTCGCCTTGCGCCATGCTGGCCGGGCGCAGCAGGGTCATTTCATTGAAGCCGGTAATGGCGATCAACGCATCGCGCTGGGTGGCCTCCAGCTCAGCCAGCAGTTCGCGCAGCAGGTGCGGCTGCGCCTCTTGCAGCTCGACGATCCACACGATGCGCGCCTGGCGCAGATCCAATCCCAGATACGCCGCCATCGCTTCCAGCGACGCCGTGTTCGGCTGCGGCTGCAACAGCTGATTCGCCAGCTCTTCCCGGTAGCGTTTTTCCCACTGGTGCTGATCCAGCAGCGCCGCCTGCTCCACCATCATCTCCGCCGCCATCTTGACCAGCTCGGCGTAAGCGCGCACCTCGGCCGGCTCGCCGGAAATGCCGATCACTCCTACCCGCTGATTGCGAAAGCTGAACGGCAGGTTGATGCCGGGCCGCACGCCCTTCAGGTGTTCGGCGGTGGCGCGGTCGATCTCCACCACCCGATTCTCCGCCAGCGCCAGCACCGCGCCTTCATGACGCTGGAACAGACGCTGCGGGTTGCCGGAAGCGATGATCACGCCGTTGCTGTCCATCACGTTGACGGAATGGCTGATGATGCCCATCGCCCGCTGGACGATCTGGCGCGCGGTGGCTTCCGCCAGAAGAGTGGTTTGTCTGAGCATGCCGGCTCCCTGCTGAGGATGAAAACGCAGGCTTGTTATACGCCATTTGGCGCGGGCGATTAACGATCACGGCCGCAACAAGCCGCCGCGATCACAATTTAACGGGAAAACGGCAAAAAAAAACGCCGGGCCACAGGCCCGGCGTCATGCACAGCCAGCTTGCTATCAACCGAGGATGGTCGCCAGCTCTGCGCTCACTTCGGCCACCTTGCGGGTGCCGTCGATTTTGCGGTATTGGGTGTTGCCCGCTGCCGCTTCTTTGCTGTAGTAAGAGATCAGCGGCGCGGTCATCTGATGGTATTCCACCAGGCGCTTGCGCACGGTCTCTTCCTGATCGTCCTTGCGCGTGGTCAGCTCTTCGCCGGTCACGTCGTCTTTGCCTTCCACCTGCGGCGGATTGAACTTCACGTGGTATACGCGGCCGGACGGCGCGTGCACGCGGCGGCCAACGATGCGGTCAACGATCAGCTCGTCCGGCACGTCGAACTCCAGCACGAAGTCCACGTTGATGCCGGCTTCTTTCATCGCGTCAGCCTGCGGAATGGTGCGCGGGAAGCCGTCCAACAGGAAGCCCTTGCGGCAATCTTCCTGAGCGATGCGCTCTTTGACCAGCGCGATCACCAGCTCATCGGTCACCAGCTTGCCGGCGTCCATGATCTCTTTCGCCTGCTTGCCCAGTTCACTGCCGGCCTTCACGGCTGCGCGCAACATATCACCGGTGGAGATTTGCGGAATGCCGTATTTCTCCATGATGAATTGAGCCTGAGTACCTTTACCAGCGCCCGGAGCGCCCAGCAGAATGATACGCATTGCGTAAATCCCCTTGCTATGTAGTTTTTATAAAATTGCGAAAACGCTCAACGATACCATTTCAGGGGGGGCAGGCTCAAGGCGCGCGAAGGAAATCGATTGCGGAATGTGCAAAAAAACAGACGAACAAAAGGCGAGAAAATGCGGGGAAAAAACGAAAACGCGCCCCTAACGGTGCCGTTAAGGGCGCATATCTTCAACTTTAGGCGGACAATAACTTATTCATGCGACGGATGAACAGGTTCGGATCCTCCAGCGTACCGCGTTCAGCCAGCAGCGCCTGATCCAAAAGCAGGTCGATCCATTCGGCGAAATGTTCGTTATCGCCCACGTCGGATGCGCGTTTGACCAACGCATGCTCAGGATTAAGCTCGAAAATGTACTTCACTTCCGGCGCCTGTTGACCGGCGGCGGCGAACAGCTTGGCCATCTGGGTGCTCATTTCGTCGGCGTCGGTCACCACGATCGCCGGCGTATCGGTCAGGCGGTGCGTCAGGCGCACATCCTTCACGCGATCGCCCAGCAGGGTTTTCACGCGTTCGATGAACGGTTCCAACTGCTTCTCGGCGGCCTTCTGCTCTTCGGTTTCATCCGCCAGTTTATCCAGCGTTTCATCCGCCTTGCTGACCGACTGGAACGGCTTGCCGTCGAATTCGGTCAGGTAGCTCATCATCCACTCGTCGATGCGATCGGACAACAGCAGCACTTCAATGCCTTTCTTGCGGAACAGCTCCAGATGCGGGCTGCTCTTGGCGGCGGCGTAGCTGTCGGCGGTGATGTAGTAAATCTTTTCCTGCCCTTCCGCCATGCGGCCGACGTACTCTTCCAGCGACACGGTCTGCGCCGAGCTGTCGCCGTGGGTGGTGGCGAAGCGCAGCAGTTTGGCGATCGCTTCCTGGTTGCCGTTGTCTTCCGCCGGGCCCTCTTTCAGCACCAGACCGAACTGTTGCCAGAATTTCTGGTAGCCTTCGGCGTCGTCTTTGGCCAGCTTATCCAGCATCTGCAACACGCGCTTGGTCAACGCGCCGCGCAGGTTCTGCGTCACGCGGCTGTCTTGCAGGATCTCGCGCGATACGTTCAGCGGCAGATCGTTGGAATCGATCAAGCCGCGCACGAAGCGCAGATAGTTCGGCATGAACTGCTCGGCGTCGTCCATGATGAACACGCGCTGCACGTACAGTTTCAGGCCGTGCTTGTGATCGCGGTTCCACATGTCCCACGGCGCCTGCGCCGGGATATACAGCAGGCTGGTATATTCCTGCTTGCCTTCCACCCGATTGTGGCTCCAGCTCAGCGGATCGGTGAAATCGTGGGCGATGTGTTTGTAGAACTCTTTGTACTCTTCGTCGGTCACGTCAGCCTTGCTGCGGGTCCACAGGGCCTGCGCCTTGTTGATCTTCTCCCAGGTGACGGTGCCGTCTTCTTCGTTCTTGCTTTCGATCTCCACCGGCAAGGCGATGTGATCGGAATATTTGCCGATCACCGAGCGCAGGCGCCAGGCGTCGAGGTACTCATCTTCGCCTTCGCGCAGATGCAGGGTGATTTCGGTGCCGCGGGTCTCTTTGGTGATGTCGGCGATGGTGTAGTCGCCTTCACCGGCGGACTCCCAGAACACGCCCTCGTCATCGGCGGCGCCGGCCGCGCGGGTGCGCACGGTCACTTTGTCCGCCACGATGAACGCCGAGTAGAAACCGACGCCGAATTGGCCGATCAGTTGGCTGTCTTTCGCCTGGTCGGAACCGATGGATTCCAGGAACGCTTTAGTGCCCGATTTGGCGATGGTGCCGAGGTTTTCGATCACTTCGTCGCGGCGCATGCCGATGCCGTTGTCGGCAATGGTCAGGGTGCGCTGCTCTTTATCGAAGGACAAACGCACGCGCAGCTCGCCGTCCCCGGCATACAGCTCCGGCGCGGACAGAGCGCGAAAGCGCAGCTTGTCGGCGGCGTCAGAGGCGTTGGAGATCAGCTCGCGCAGAAAAATTTCTTTGTTGGAGTACAGCGAATGGATCATCAAATGAAGCAGCTGTTTTACTTCAGACTGGAACCCGCGGGTTTCTTGACCTTTCATACTCATTGATTACCTCAAAGACAATGGCTACCAAAATCGAACAATGAGGATCAGATGAGGGTCAGGGTCTTGTTTTTCAAGCGGACGGCGGGAAATTTTTGGCAAAATAATGGGGCCGGGCGGCCCCATTCGGGAAAACATCAGAACTTGATGGCGTGGCGCCCCGCCAGCGAATGCGACAGCGTGGTGCCGTCGACCATCTCCAGCTCGCCGCCCACCGGCACGCCGTGGGCGATGCGGCTGGCGAGCACGCCATACTGGCCGCACATCTCGGCGATATAGTTGGCGGTCGCCTCCCCTTCCACCGTCGGGTTGGTGGCGAGGATCACTTCGGTGATGCTTTCCTTTTCCAGCCGTTGCTCCAGGCGATCCAGACCGATATCGCCCGGCCCGATGCCGTCCAGCGGCGACAGATGCCCCATCAGCACAAAGTAGCGCCCGGCGAACTGGCCGGTCTGCTCGATGGCGTGGATATCCGCCGGGCTTTCCACCACGCAAATCTGGCCGTTTTGCTGGCGGCGCGGATTGGCGCAGATGGTGCAGACGTCCTGCTCGGTGAAGGTGCGGCAGTCGACGCAGTGGCCGATCTCCGACATCGCGCGCGTCAACGCCTGCGCCAGGCGCATGCCGCCGCTGCGATCGCGCTGCAGCAGCTGAAACGCCATGCGCTGCGCCGATTTCGGGCCGACGCCCGGCAGGCAGCGCAGCGCCTCCATCAGGGATTCAAGGAGCGGGCTGGTTTGCATCAGAACGGCATCTTGAAGCCAGGCGGCAACTGCATGCCGCTGGAGACGGAGGCCATTTTCTCTTTCTGGGTCTCTTCGATGCGGCGCGCGGCGTCGTTAAACGCAGCGGCGATCAGATCTTCCAGCATCTCTTTGTCGTCTTCCATCAGGCTTGGATCGATTTCCACGCGGCGGCAGTTGTGCGCGCCATTGATGGTGACTTTCACCAGGCCGGCGCCAGATTCGCCGGTCACTTCCAATTTGGCGACTTCTTCCTGCATCTGCTGCATTTTTTCTTGCATTTGCTGGGCTTGCTTCATCAGGTTGCCCAGACCGCCTTTACCAAACATAGTCGTCTCTCGTCGCTAGGGCCGCGCACATCGCGCAGCGTTTAAAGGGGGCGAATACTCTCTTCATCCAGATCCGCGTCGAAAAATCGGCGCAGCGTCTGAATGTTGGTATCCGCTTCGATGGACTGGCGCGCCTGCGCCAGCTTTTCCTCATAGATGGCTTGTCGCCATTCCAGCGGGGTGCGCTCCGCCGGATTATCGTCCTCCACCACGGTCAGCTCGATCGGGCTGCCGTACAGCTCACCGAGCGCGTCGGCCAGCGTCTTCTGCGCCGAAGGCGAATTCAGATGGCGCTGCGAAGACCGCAGATGGAGGCTAATCTTGCCCGGCTCCGGCTGCTGCTTGAAGGCGTTCAACGCCAGCTGCTGCACCAGTTTCGGGATCTTCAGCTTATCGATTTCCGCCGCCCAGGCATCGCGCTCCAGCGACTCCACCACCAGCTTGGCGGCCAGCTCCGGCGTTTTCTCGTGTTCCAACGCCGTGCGCAGCGCTTTCGGCGTCGCCAGCGGTTCCGGCGCCGCCTCGGGCTCGGTCTGCGCGCGCCAACGATAGGCTTCCGGCTTCGCCGGTTTTTCCGGCACCTTCTTCTCCGCCAGGCGCTGCTGGCTACGCTCGGTCACGGAAGCCAAACGCCCCAGCGCCGAGTTTGCCGGCCGCGCTATTCCTGGCGCCGCCGGCTCATTCTTTTTTGGTGTGGATGCTCCCTGCTGCCGTTGCAGCTGGGACCGCGCTTTCAACAGCTGGGCGGTGGCATCCGGTAAAGGGGTCGATGATTGTCGCTGCGGCGCGGCCGGCTGCCCTAGCGGCGGCGGCGCGTCCTGAAACTGCGGCGGCTGTGGCGATGCGGCGGCCTGCGGCTGCGCCATCGGCGCCGGCGCGGTCTGCACCAACGCTACCGGCTCCGGGATCACCGCTTTCGGGTGAAACGCCAGCGCGCGCAGCAGGGTCATCTCAACCCCCATACGGCGATCCGGCGCATAGGCCAGCTCTTTGCGGCCCACCAACAGCGTCTGGTAATAGAGTTGCACATCGGCCGGCGGCAGGGTGCGCGCCAGCTCACGCAGCCGTTGTTCCACGGCGGCGTAGTGGTTGTCGAGCATCGAAGGCAGCAGTTGCACCATCGCAATGCGGTGCAGCAACGCCAGCGTCTCCACCAGCAGGTTTTCCCAATCCACGCCCCGCGAAGCGGCCTGCGCGACCTGCGCCATCACCTTTTCGCCGTCGGCGCTGACCAGCGCTTCGAGGATCGCCAGCGGCTGCTCGTCATCGAGCGTGCCGAGCATCTGGCTGACGGTGGCAGCGGTCACCTGCCCCTGCCCCATGGCGATCGCCTGATCGGTCAGGCTCAGCGCATCGCGCATGCTGCCGTCGGCGGCGCGCGCCAGCAGCTGCAGCGCGCGGGCGTCGCTGGTGATCTGCTCCGCCGTCAGCACCGTTTCCAGCTGCTGGCGGATCTGATCGACGTCCAGCGCTTTGAGGTGAAACTGCAGGCAGCGGGAAAGAATGGTCACCGGCAATTTTTGCGGATCGGTGGTGGCCAACAGGAATTTGACGTGCGGCGGCGGCTCTTCCAGCGTCTTCAGCAACGCGTTGAAGCTGTGGCGCGAGAGCATATGCACTTCATCGATCAGGTAGACCTTGAAGCGGCCGCGCGCCGGCGCATACTGAACGTTGTCCAGCAGATCTCGGGTATCTTCCACCTTGGTTCGGGAAGCGGCGTCGATCTCGATCAGATCGACGAAGCGCCCCTGCTCGATCTCGCGGCAGTTGTCGCATTGGCCGCACGGCGTGGCGGTGATGCCGGTTTCACAGTTCAGGCCTTTGGCCAGCAAGCGGGCGATGGTGGTTTTCCCCACGCCGCGCGTGCCCGAGAACAGATAGGCGTGATGGATCCGCCCCAGCGAGAGGCCGTTGGCCAGCGCGGTCAGGACATGTTCCTGGCCGACCACGTCTGCGAACGTTTGAGGGCGCCACTTACGGGCGAGAACCTGATAGCTCATTAATACCGGAGAAGTCGAGTAATCTGGAGGGTCATGCTAACACAGCCCCGCGGCGATCCGCGAGGCCGTTGTGCCCAAGGGGCGATGCCGCATCAATGACCGGCGAAGTCCACCAGGCAGTAGCAGTCGATGCCCAGCTTGTTCAGACGCGCTTCTCCGCCCAGATCCGGCAGGTTGATGATGAACGCGGCGTCTTTCACTTCACCGCCCAGACGGCGGATCAGTTTGGTGGTCGCTTCAATGGTGCCGCCAGTCGCCAGCAGATCGTCCACCACCAGCACTTTGTCGCCCGCGGTGATGGCGTCGGTGTGAATCTCCAGCTTGTCGGTGCCGTACTCCAGCTCATAGCTTTCGCTGAGCGTGGCGCGCGGCAGTTTGCCCGGTTTGCGCACCGGCACGAAACCGACGCCGAGCGCCAACGCGACGGGCGCGCCGAACAGGAAACCACGCGCTTCGGTACCCACCACCTTGGTCACGCCCGCTTCGCGATAGCGCTCGACCAGCAGCTCGATGCTGGCGGCGTAGGCCAACGGGTTTTCCAGCAGGCTGGTCACGTCGCGGAACAGGATGCCCGGCTTCGGATAATCCGGGATGGTTTTGATACTGTCTTTAATAAACTGAAGCTGCTGCGCAGTAGCGGTCATAATTGTTGCCTGATAAAACTGCCTGAAAACCGGTGCGTCGCTCACCCGCCGCCCCCAGGAGAAACACACCGGAGAAGAAATGGCAGGCGATCCGCGCACGAAAACGCCCAAATCTATGCAAACTGGCGGACAAATGCAACTCTCCCCTGCATCTTTAAACCCGCAGCGTTGTTGACCGCACGCATTACTTACCTAAGTAAGCTCCCGGGGATGCCTGCGTTTGTCGCCTGGCTGCGGCTTGAAAGCTATTGAGGAGTTTAAGGTACAATCAGCGCTGTTTTTGTTGCGGCAGATCAATAACCGGCAGGCGCAGCATAAAGGTCAGCAAAATGGCCAACATCAGCAGCAACAGCCCGCGCACCCACCAGATTTTCACCAGCCACAGCGAACAGGCGAAGGTCAGCACGATCACCAGCACCGCTTTCCACTTCGCCCCCGGCGGCAGCGCGCGATGCTGCTGCCAATGGCGCAGATAAGGGCCAAACCAGGAACGGTACAGCAGCCAGTGATGAAAGCGCGGCGAAGAGCGGGCGAAGCACCAGGCGGCCAATAGCAGGAACGGCGTGGTCGGCAACAGCGGCAACACCACGCCCAACGTCGCCAGCACCACCGCCAACCAGCCCAAAATGATCAATAACCCACGCGTCATGCGGTTCTTCGCTCCTCAATCGGTTGCGGCTTACTGTAGCATCGGCGCCGCGCCGGCGGAATATGCATGCGGCGCTTGTTTCGCGGCGGCATCGCGGGCAAGCTTACGCCTGTTGAAATCAAGAGGGAGCTTATGTGAGCACTCAGCGTCTATTACAGGTGTTGGCACAGCAGATCGCGGCGCTGGCGGCCGAAGTCAGCCCGCGCGGCGACGCCCCGATCCCGCAGGCGCGGTTCGACGCCGCCCTGTTCGCCAACCGCGGCACGCGGCTGCGCGACTACCTGGCCGAAGTGGAGAAAAACTTCGCCCAGCTGCAAAACGCTGCTAACGACAGCCGCGCCAGCCAGGTGGCCTTTCTGGCCGAAAAACTGGTGGCTCAGATCGCCGCCCTGCAGCGCGAGCTGGCGACCCAGGCGCTGCGGCGCAAGAATCAGCCGAAGGAAGCCCCCGAGGTCGATCTTTACCACAAGCTGGCCGAGCATCAGGATTACGAACGCCGGCTGATCGCCATGATTCAAGATCGGGAAAGCCTGCTGGGGCGCCAGACCACGCTGGCGGCGCAGCAAAAGCTGCAGCACGAGCTGGCGGCCCTGGAGGGGCGGCTGATGCGCTGTCGTCAGGCGTTGGCGCGCATCGAGCGCAATATCGAGCGCAAAGAAAACGGTTTTTGAAGATTTATCACAATATTTTAATGATTATTCCCCGGTTGCGCGCCGGGTTCACTATACTCTGCCGATACCCGAGTTATTCATCCCACTAATTAAATAAGCGCAGGTGCTATGTCTCTGGAAAACGCCTCACCCGAACTGCAGCTGGCAGTAGACTTGATTTACCTGCTGGAATGCAACGAGATCGATCCGGCCACCGCGCTGGCGGCGCTGGATATCGTCAAACGGGATTATCAGGAAAAGCTGCAGCGCGCCGGCGTCACCTCTCCCTACCTGCCTGCCGGACAGTAACCGGGGACAGCGCCGCTGTCCCTTCCGCCTTTCATTGCTTATCCGCCGCCGTCTGGTCGCCGTCGTCCGGCGACAGCGTTCTTTTCACTTCCTGCACTTCATTGCCCTGCTGGTTATGCAGATACACCTCCAGCTGATTGAAGGCAATGTCGATGCCGTTTTCCCGGCACAAGCGGTCGATTGAGCGATTCAGTTCGTCCACCGTGTAGCTGCGATCGCGCAGTTCCCGCACATACAGCCGCAGTTCGTGATCCAGCGTGCTGGCGCCGAAGTTGAGGAAGAACACCTGCGGTTCGGGATCAGTCATCACCCGCGGGTTGTCGTGCGCCGCCTGCAGCAGCACCTTTTTCACCTTGTCGAGATCGGAGCCGTAGGCCACGCCGACCTTGATCAGCACGCGGGTGATGGTATCGGACAGCGACCAGTTGATCAGCCGCTCGGTGACGAACGCCTTGTTCGGAATGATCACCTCTTTGCGGTCGAAGTCGGTAATGGTGGTGGCGCGAATGCGGATCTTGCTGACCGAACCGGAGAAGGTGCCGATGGTGATGGTATCGCCGATGCGGATCGGGCGTTCGAACAGAATGATCAGCCCGGAGACGAAGTTGGCGAAGATCTCTTGCAGACCGAAGCCCAGCCCGACCGTCAGGCCGGCGGCCAGCCATTGCAGTTTGTCCCAGGATACGCCGAGCGATCCCAGCGCAACCACGGCGCCCACGGCGGTAATCAGGTAAGTGAGCACTGTGGTGATGGCATAAGACGCCCCCTGCCGCAGTTGCAGCCGCGACAGCACCACCACCTCCAGCAAACCGGGCAAGTTGCGGGTGAGCACGTAGGCGACAATCACTGCGGCGATCGCCACCATCATGTTGCCCAGCGTCACCGCCTGCGACACGCTGCTGCCCGCCACGGTGCTGGTGTAATGCCACAGCGTGATGCTATCCAGATAAGCGATGACCGTCACCAGATCCGACCAAATGGCGTAGAAAGCGCTGGCGAAGATGGCGAACAGCACCAGGGTGGTCAGGCGCAGCGACTGCTGGTTGATCTGATCGAGCGCCAGCGGCGGCTCTTCCACCACCGGTTCGCCGCCTTCGGCCCCCTCTTTCGCCACGTTTTGCCGCCGCGCCAACGCGCGCCGGTAAGCCAGACGCCGCGCCGCCACGCTCAGGCCGCGCAGCGCGGTCAGGTATACGATATTCCACAGGAAAAACAGATACAGGCTGTCTATCCAGCGGCTGGCCAGCCGCAGCGTGGTATAGAAGTAGCCGGCGAACATCAGCCCCAGCAGGATCAGCGGCGTGGCGGCCAGCGCGGTGACCACCACCAGCCGCACGGCGTGCGAGCCCTTTTCACGCCAGCTGTCGCGACACAGCGGGAATACCAGCACCGTGAGCAGCGCCAGCGTCAACATCACCACGATCTGGCCGATCACGTCTTCCACCAGACGCAGCGGCGCTTTCTCGCCCAATACCGACCAGAAGATCAACGGCTGCAGCGCCAACCCCAGCCACAGCGTCTGACGGCGGTAATGCGCGCACAAGTTGGCGCCGAAGTTGAAATGCCGCTCGGCGATGCCGCCCGGTTTCAGCATGCGATAGCTGAAGCCGAACACCAGCCACGACAGCGCCAGCTGCTGCGACAATGCCCATATAAAGTCGCTGATGCCGAAATCCGCGCGATACATCCAGAAACCGACGCCGAGCAGTAACGCGGCGCCGGGCAACACTTTCAGCAAGGTCAGCGCGATGGCCTTCGGCGTGTGCAGTTGGCCGTCGCGCTTAAGTTGCCCCACGTCGTTGGCCAGCTTTTGCAAATGGCCGTCGATCAGCCGGTAGCGCCAGCGCAATACCCCGATCGCCAACAGCATCGGGATCAGGAACACCAGCGCATTCAGCCCGCCCTGCACCAGCTTGCCGCCGTCGAATTTGAGATCGAGCCCGGCAATCTGATCGCGCACCGCCTCCGGCATCGCCTTCAGCCACGCCAGATCGACCGGCTTGTTGCTGTTGACCCAGAAGATCTGCTGGGTCAGCGTATCCTGCAGCGAACCGTAGACGCTGGTCAGCTGCTGCTGATTGATCTGCAGGTTGATCGACAGCGACAGCTGGTTGCTGAGCTGCTTGTTCAGCTGATCCAGCAGTTCGCGGCGCATATCGACGATCTCGTTTAACGCGTCGATCACCTCCGGGCCGGCCTTTTCCTTGCTTTCGGCCACCAGTTGGTTGATGTAATCCTCTCCCTTGAACAGATCGTCGCGTTGCTGATTGATATCGAACTGCTCCAGCCGCAAATCGGCGATGCGCGTGTCCATATCCGCCAACAGCGTGCCCTGCGGCAGGCTCTGCTGCTGCTGATACAGGATGCGCGACAGCACCAGGCTGCCCTTCAGCACCTGGATCTGTTCTTTAAGGTTACGCTCCGCCTGCAGCCCGCGGTCGAGCCAGTTTTTGACCCGAATGTTCTGCTGGAACAGGGTGTTGCTCTCTTCGGTGGCGGCGATCAGCCGCTGGCTCAGCTGGCGGTTGACGTCCAGTTGCTTGCTGACCAGCTGATCGTGCTGAATATCGGTGGCGTCTTCCGGGTTCTGCGCCTCTTTGGCGGTCTTTTCAGACAGCGTCAAACGTTTGCTGTTGACGATCTCCTGCAGCAACTGCACCGAGCGATCCAGCGCGTCGATATGCGCCGTGGTGTAATCACGCTGTTTTTGCAGCAGATCCTGCAGCGTGGTATTGGCTTCCAGACTTTTGCGCTGCAGCTCCAGCTGCGCGTTGAGCAACGCCTGCTCGGTGGTCAGCATCACCTGCTGGCTGCTGCGCAGCGAATCTTGCCCCGGCGTCTGGCCGCTGAGCTGGCTGCGGATCTCCTGCAGGCGCTGCGAAGCGGCGTACATGGTGCTTTGTACTCGTTCAGGCTGGGTTTGCAGCGACACCAGTTGGCTGTTGTAAGTAGAGAGGCTCTCCTGCGCGCTTTGCAGCTCGTCGAGCGTTTGATACAGCCGGCTTTCCAATTGGCGCAGCGACAGCGGCAACAGCGCGGCGCGCGCCGCCGCGCTGTCCGTCGGCCGCTTCAGCGCATCCAGTTCGGCGGTAACCTGATTGAGCTTCGCCGGCGCCTGCTGCACCTGCTGTTTAAGCTGCGCGGCGTCCTGCCGATTGCGCTCGATGGCGTCCAGCAGCTCCAGCGTGCGGGTTAAATCCTGTTGGGACAGCTTTTCGACCGGCGTCAGGGCTTTTTGCTTGTTCAGCGCTTCCAGCTGGCTTTGCACTTCGCTGCGCTGCGGCAAATCGCCGTTCAGCGCCGCCTGCACCGGCAAGCTCAGCGCGCAAATCAGGAAAAGGAGTGTCGCGGCGGCGATGCGCCGCCGGCATGCGCCGACAAACGAGCGCGGCGTCAGAGAGGGCAGAGTCAACCAGCGATGCATGATTTAGCTTCGGATCGGTTAAGAAGCCTGAAGATTATCACGATCGCCGGCGGGCAACGAACAACAAAAACGTTGCCGGTGATGTCCCGTTGTCGCGAAATCAGAAAGTGAGCACTTTCTCCGCCGCCAGCGTCCACTGCGCCAGTTCGACCAGCGTGCCGATCTCCACGCCGTCCGCCAGCGGCAAGCGGCTAACGCCGCGCGCGTCGGCGCAGGTCTTGCACAGCTTGACCGGCACCTGCTGCGCGGTGAGGATCTCCAGCATCTGCTGCAGATGGTATCCTTCGTGCGGCTGCTGTCCTGCCAACCCGGCCACCACCGCGTCGGACATCAGAAACAGCCGCAGATCGAGACTGCTTTGCTGCTCTTTCAGCGCGATGGCCAAGCGCAGCGCATTGAACAAGGATTCATGGCCATAGGCGGCGCCGTTGGCGATGAGAACAACTGATGACATGAAATCTCTCCTTATAAAGGAAGGCGGTCGACGTCGGGGTTGAGGCGCAAGGTGGGGCAAAACTGCAGCATCTCCAAAAACGCATCGACCAGCGCTTCGGCTTCGGCCCGCAGATCGAAACTTTCCGGCATAAACAGCCAGTTTTCCATCAGGCCGGTGATATAACCGCGCAGGATGATCGCCGCACGGCGGGTATGCAAATCGGCGGGCAATTGCTCGTGGTGAATGCAGTTATACAGCACCGCTTCGATGCGTTCGTAGCCGGCGAGGTACAACACCTTGCGCGAATCCAGCAGCGGCATCATTTCACCGACAAACTCGCATTTGTGGAATATAATCTCCATCAACGCCCGCCTGCGGCCGTCTTCAACCGTAGACGTCAGAATGTAAATCAGAATTTCCCGGATAACCCGCAGTGGATTATCGGGAAACTTTGCCTGATACTCTGTTTCGAGCTGGTCAATTTTCGGCTCGGTAGATTCCCAAACTTCATTAAACAGGTCTACCTTATTCTTGAAGTGCCAGTAAATGGCTCCACGCGTAACCCCGGCAGCGGTGGCAATATCTGTCAGTGACGTTGCAGCAACGCCACGTTCAGAGAACTCTCTCACCGCAGCATCGAGGATTTGCTGTCGGGTTTCTTGCGCCTGCTGTTTGGTTTTTCGTGCCATGGCATTGTTATTTAGGGGGAGTGTGATTTACATACATTCGCGAATGTATGTACCATAGCACGCACATATAATTAACGCAGCAATGGGTTTTAAAGCTTGTGATCCATTGATCATTTTGAAATCGGACACTTGAGGTTTTTCTATGAACAAAAACAGAGGGTTAACGCCTCTGGCGGCCGTTCTGATGCTTTCAGGCAGCTTAGTGCTAACAGGATGTAACGATAAAGAAACCCAACAGCAAGGCGCCCAACAGCAGGCTCCTGAAGTGGGCGTAGTCACTTTGAAGGCCGAGCCTCTCAATATCACTACCGATCTTCCTGGCCGCACCGCTGCGTATCGCATCGCCGAAGTTCGCCCTCAGGTCAGCGGCATCATCCTGAAGCGTAACTTCGTTGAAGGCAGCGATATCAAGGCCGGGACGTCTCTGTACCAAATCGATCCCGCGACCTATCAGGCCAGCTACGACAGCGCGAAAGGCGATTTGGCCAAAGCGCAGGCCAGCGCTTCCATCGCGCGCGTGACGGTAAACCGCTACAAACCATTGCTGGGCACCAGCTACATCAGCAAGCAGGACTATGACAACGCCGTGTCCACGCTGCAGCAAGCGGATGCCGCCGTGGTGGCCGCCAAGGCCGCCGTGGAAACCGCGCGCATCAACCTGGCGTACACCAAGGTGACCTCTCCGATCTCCGGCCGCATCGGCAAATCCGCCGTGACCGAAGGCGCGCTGGTCAGCAACGGCCAGGCAACCGCCCTGTCCACCGTGCAGCAGCTGGATCCGATGTATGTCGACGTCACCCAGTCGAGCACCGACTTCCTGCGCCTGAAGCAAGAACTGGCCAGCGGCGCGCTGAAGCAGGAAAACGGCAAGGCCAAAGTGAAACTGATGCTGGAAAACGGCACCGAATACGCGCAGGAAGGCACGCTGGAGTTCTCCGACGTCACCGTCGATGAGACCACCGGCTCCATCACCATTCGCGCCCTGTTCCCTAACCCGAACGATACGCTGTTGCCTGGCATGTTCGTGCGCGCCCGTCTGGACGAAGGCGTACGCAGCGATGCGTTGCTGGTGCCTCAACAGGGCGTCACCCGCAACCCGCGCGGCGACGCGACGGCGTTGGTGGTAGGGGCAGACAACAAAGTTGAGCTGCGCACGCTGAAGGCGGACCAGGCGATTGGCGACAAATGGCTGGTTACCGATGGCCTGAAAGCCGGCGATCGCGTCATCGTCACCGGCCTGATGAAAGTGCATCCGGGCGCGCAGGTAAAAGTGCAGGAAGTTGACACTCAGGCGCAAAAACAGCCGCAGTCTGAAGCGCAGAAGTCATAAAAAGGAGCCTGTAATACATGGCTAAGTTCTTTATAGACCGCCCAATTTTCGCCTGGGTAATCGCCATCATCGTCATGTTGGCGGGGGTGCTTGCAATAATGAAACTGCCAATCGCGCAGTATCCCACTATTGCACCGCCGGCGGTGAGTATTTCCGCCAACTACCCGGGCGCAGATGCCAAAACGGTGCAGGATACCGTCACACAGATTATCGAACAGAACATGAACGGTATCGATAACCTGATGTACATGTCCTCCACTAGTGATTCCTCTGGTAGCGTCACCATTACCCTGACGTTTGAGTCCGGCACCGATCCTGACATCGCGCAGGTTCAGGTCCAGAACAAACTGTCGTTGGCCACCCCGCTGCTGCCGCAAGAAGTTCAGCAGCAGGGCCTGAAAGTAGAAAAATCCAGCAGCAGCTTCCTGATGGTGGCCGGCTTCGTTTCCGACGATCCGAACATGACTCAGGACGATATTGCGGACTACGTGGCGTCCAACATCAAGGACCCGATCAGCCGTTCGTCCGGCGTGGGTGAAGTGCAGCTGTTCGGTGCCCAGTACGCGATGCGCATCTGGCTGGATCCGAACAAGCTGAACAACTACCAGCTGACGACCACGGACGTGACCTCCGCCATCACCGAGCAGAACAACCAGATCGCCGCAGGCCAGCTGGGCGGCCTGCCGCCGGTGCCGGGGCAGCAGTTGAACGCCTCGATCATCGCGCAGACCCGTCTGACTTCGCCGGAAGAGTTCGGCAAGATCCTGCTGAAGGTCAATACCGACGGTTCACAGGTGCGCCTGCGCGACGTCGCTCACATCGAGCGCGGCGCGGAAAGCTATGCCGTTACCGCGCGTTATAACGGCAAGCCTGCCGCCGGCCTCGGTATCAAACTGGCGACCGGCGCCAACGCCTTGAACACCGCCAAAGGTGTGAAAGACGAGCTGGCCAAGATGGCGCCATTCTTCCCGCAAGGGATGAAAGTGGTTTATCCGTACGACACCACCCCATTCGTTAAGATCTCCATCAACGAAGTGGTGAAAACGCTGATCGAAGCCATCATCCTGGTGTTCCTGGTGATGTATCTGTTCCTGCAGAACTTCCGCGCGACGCTGATCCCAACCATCGCGGTGCCGGTGGTGTTGCTGGGGACCTTTGCGATACTCGCGGCGTTCGGCTTCTCGATAAACACCCTGACGATGTTCGGCATGGTGTTGGCGATCGGCCTGCTGGTGGATGACGCCATCGTGGTGGTGGAAAACGTCGAGCGCGTCATGTCCGAAGAGGGACTGCCGCCGAAAGAAGCTACCCGTAAATCGATGGGCCAGATCCAGGGCGCGCTGGTGGGTATCGCCATGGTGCTGTCGGCGGTATTCGTGCCGATGGCGTTCTTCGGCGGTTCAACCGGCGCCATCTATCGTCAGTTCTCGATCACCATCGTGTCCGCGATGGCGCTGTCGGTGCTGGTGGCCTTGATCCTGACGCCGGCGCTGTGCGCCACCATGCTCAAACCGATCCCGAAAGGCGATCACGGGGTTAAAACGGGCTTCTTCGGCTGGTTTAACCGCATGTTCGAGAAGAGCACGCATCACTATACCGACAGCGTGGGCAACATCCTGCGCAGCACCGGCCGCTACCTGATCATCTACCTGCTGATCGTGGTTGGCATGGGCCTGCTGTTCCTGCGCCTGCCCTCTTCGTTCCTGCCGGACGAAGATCAGGGCATCCTCTTGACCATGGTGCAGTTGCCTGCCGGCGCCACCGAATCCCGTACCAACAAGGTGTTGGAAGAAGTCTCCGACTACTTCCTGAACAAGGAAAAGGACAACGTGGTTTCGGTGTTTACCGTCGCGGGCTTCGGCTTCAACGGTAACGGCCAGAACAACGGCCTGGCATTCGTCAGCCTGAAAGACTGGGGCGAGCGTCCAGGGGCCGGGAACAAGGTAGAAGCGATCGCGGGTCGCGCCATGGGCGCCTTCTCGCAGATTAAAGAAGGCCTGGTGTTCCCGTTCAACCTGCCGGCGATCATCGAACTCGGTACCGCAACCGGCTTCGACTTCGAGCTGATTGACCAGGGCGGCCTGGGGCACGAAAAACTGACCGAAGCGCGTAACCAGCTGTTGGGCATGGTTGCTCAGCATCCGGACGTGCTGGTGGGCGTGCGCCCGAACGGCCTGGAAGATACGCCGCAGTTCAAACTGATCGTCGATCAGGAAAAAGCCAAGGCGCTGGGCGTGAGCATCACCACCATCAACAGCACGCTGAGCACCGCACTGGGTGGTTCGTACGTCAACGACTTCATCGACCGCGGTCGTGTGAAGAAGGTGTACGTACAGGCCGAAGCGCCGTTCCGCATGCTGCCGGAAGACATCAACAAGTGGTACGTGCGCGGTACCAGCGGCCAGATGGTGCCATTCTCCGCCTTCTCTTCGGCGAAATGGGAATACGGCTCACCGCGTCTGGAACGCTATAACGGCTTGCCGTCGATGGAAATTCTGGGCCAGGCCGCACCGGGCAAGAGTACCGGTGAAGCGATGAACCTGATGGAACAGCTGGCGTCCAAACTGCCAAGCGGCATCGGTTACGACTGGACCGGCATGTCCTATCAGGAACGTCTGTCGGGCAACCAGGCGCCGGCGCTGTACGCCATCTCGATTCTGGTGGTGTTCCTGTGTCTGGCGGCGCTGTATGAAAGCTGGTCCGTGCCGTTCTCGGTCATGCTGGTATTGCCGCTGGGGGTTATCGGTGCGTTGTTGGCCGCGACGATGCGCGGCATGAACAACGACGTGTACTTCCAGGTGGGGCTGTTGACCACCATCGGTCTATCGGCGAAGAACGCCATCCTGATCGTGGAATTCGCCAAGGATCTGATGGAGAAAGAAGGCAAAGGTCTGATCGAAGCGACGTTGGAAGCGGTGCGTATGCGTCTGCGTCCAATCCTGATGACGTCCCTGGCCTTCATCCTCGGGGTTCTGCCGCTGGTTATCAGCAGCGGCGCAGGCTCCGGCGCACAGAACGCGGTAGGTACCGGCGTAATGGGCGGGATGATCACCGCGACCGTATTGGCGATCTTCTTCGTACCGGTGTTCTTCGTGGTGGTTCGCCGCCGCTTCAGCAAGAAGAACGAAGACCTGGAACACAGCCACCCGGTAGAGCATCACTGATCGTTCAGTGAAGGGATCTCTACCCGATAATCGAAAAGGCCGCGCATGCGGCCTTTTTCTTTTGCTTCAGTTGCTTAATGCAAATCGTTCTCATTAATTCACTCGTGTGTGCAATTTACGCTTGATCGTGATGCCCGGTCGGCGCATAATTAATGTTATAGTATAACATCACATGAGAGAGCCATTATGAAACCCGGCATCCATCCCGATTATCGCACCGTGGTGTTCCACGACGTCAGCGCTAACGCCTACTTCAAAGTGGGATCGACCATCAAAACCGATCGCACCATCGAGCTGGACGGCGAAAGCTGGCCGTATGTCACCCTCGACGTCTCTTCCGCTTCGCATCCGTATTACACCGGCAAGCAGAAAGACTATTCCAAAGAAGGCAGCACGGCGCGCTTCCAGCAGCGCTTTGGCCGCTTTATCGGCAATAAGTAACAAGGAACCCCCATGCAGGTATTGAGTTCATTGCGTTCGGCGAAAAATCGCCACCCGGATTGCAAAGTCGTGCGTCGTCGTGGCCGCATCTATGTGATCTGTAAAAGCAATCCGCGATTCAAAGCGGTACAGGGACGTAAGAAAAAGCGTTAACTCCAAAGTGTCATCTGTCGCAAAGCCCCGTTGCTGCTCAACGGGGCTTTTTTTATGGCGAGAAAGTGCCTGCAAGTTGCCCCCGCCGGCAAGCGGGGGCGGAGATTACTTCATGCTGCTCAGCAGCGCGTCGACATTGTGCTTGAACGCCTGCTCATAGGTTGCCGCCGGGCCGCCCACGCGCGAGAGCGCTTCCGGGTACAGCTCGCCGCCCGCCTTGGCGCCGGTGGCGGCGGCAATCTGTTTCACCAGCCGCGGATCGGTCTGGTTTTCGATAAAGTAAGCGTTAACTTTTTCCTGTTTGATTTGCTTGATCAGGCCGGCCACATCGCTGGCGCTGGCTTCGGCCTCGGTGGAAAATCCGACCGGCGCAAGGAAGGTGACGCCATACTCTTGCCCAAAGTAACCAAAGGCATCATGGCTGGTGAGTACCTTACGTTTCTGCGGCGGCACTGCGGCGAACTGGGTTTTGGCCCACAGGTCCAGCTTTTGCAACTGCTGAATGTATTCGGCGCCGCGCTGACGAAAATAGTTGGCATCCTCGGGATCGGCGGCGATCAGGGCGTTCATCACGTTGGTGGCGTACTGCACGCCGTTTTTCATGCTGTTCCAGGCGTGGGGATCGGTAATCGGTTTGCCGTCCTCCTCCATTTGGCGGGTGTTGATGCCCTGTGACGCGGTAATCACCTGTCCTTTATAACCCGAAGCGCTGACCAGGCGATCGATCCACCCTTCCAGCCCCAGGCCGCTGACGAACACCACGTCGGCCTGCGCCAACGTCTTGCCGTCCTGCGGTGAAGGCTCGAAGCTGTGCGGATCGCCATCCGGCCCCACCAGCGTGCTGACCTTGACGTGATCGCCCCCCACCTGTTTAACGATATCTCCCAGAATGGAAAAGCTGGCGACGGCGTCGACGGTCTTCGCCATCGCCAATGGGCTGGCTAGCAGAGCAGCGACCGCCAGCGATATAGGTAAACGTTTCATATTTTCTCCTTGCAAATGGCACTTCTCAACGGCGCGCAAAGGCGTAAATGCCCCCACGCGTTCCAAACAGGATCGAGACAAAGAAGATGACGCTGGCGCTGAGCACGATCGCCGGGCCGGCAGGCAGCGAAGCGTAGTAGGACCACACCAGCCCAATCAGGCTGGACAGCGCGCCGATACCCATCGCCACCGCCAGCGTCTGCGGCAGATTGCGCGCCCAGAAGCGTGCGCTGGCGGCGGGCAGCATCATCAGCCCAACCGACATCAGGGTGCCGAGGATCTGGAACCCCGCCACCAGATTGACCACCACCAGCGCCAAAAACAGGCCGTGGATCAGCGCCAACCGGCGCGGCGCGTTAACGCGCAGGAAAGTGACGTCGAAGGACTCGATCACCAACGCGCGGTACAGCGCCGCCAGCGCCAGCAGCGACACCGTGGCGATGGCACCGACCATCAGCATCGCCTGCGCATCCACCGCCAGAATCGAACCGAACAGCACGTGCAGCAGATCCACGCTGGAACCGCGCAGCGAGACCAACGTGACCCCGAGCGCCAGCGACCCCAGATAGAATCCGGCGAAGCTGGCGTCCTCTTTCAGCGGCGTGCGGCGGCTCACCAGGCCGGACAACATCGCCACCGCCAGCCCGGCGATAAAGCCGCCCACGCCCATGGCCACCAGCGACATGCCGGAAATCAGATAACCGATTGCCGCACCGGGCAACACCGCGTGGGACAACGCATCCCCCACCAGGCTCATGCGGCGCAGCAACAGAAACACCCCCAGCGGGGCGGCGCTGAGCGACAGCGCCAGACACGCCATCAATGCGCGACGCATAAAACCGAAAGAGAGAAAAGGGTCGACAAGCCCATGCAACAGCATCATGGCGCCACCACCCGCAGGCCCGACTGCCGTTCGGCGGCGAGATACCGCGGCACCTGTTCCAGCACGCGCTCGGCCGCGCCCCAATGACACGCCTGCGGGGTCAGCAACAGCACCTGCGGAAAATGCTCGGCGACCATCGACATATCATGCAGGACGGCGATCACCGTTCTCCCCTGCTGGTGCAGCTGCGCGATCGCCTGCAGCAGGATCTGCGTAGTGGCGCTGTCGATGCCGGTGAAGGGTTCATCCAGCAGGATCAACGGCGCCTGTTGGACCAGCAGGCGCGCAAACAGCACCCGCTGCAGCTGGCCGCCGGAGAGCTCGCCCACCGGACTGTGCGCCAGCGCGCTCATGCCGACGCTCGCCAGCGCCCCATTAACCTGGCTCGCCGCACGCTGGTTCATACCGCCGAACATGCCGCTTTGCGGCCAACATCCCATCGCCACCAGATCGCTCACCGCGATCGGGAATTGCCGATCCAGCTCCGCCTGCTGCGGTAAATAAGCCTTGCGCGGCGGCTTTTCACCGCTAAAGTCCAGGCGACCCGCCAAGGGCGGCAACAAACCGGCGAGCGTTTTCAGCAACGTCGATTTCCCTGCCCCGTTAACGCCCACCACCGCGGTTAACGAACCGGCGCTAAACTGCCCGCTCAGCGGCGGGAAAAGCGGCGTGGCGCCATAGCCTATTGCCAGCTGACGTAATAAAATCATGGCAGTGACACCGCCCAAAAAATGCCGAGCCACAGCAGAGCCAGCAAAACGATGGCGCCCGCGCAGCGCACGGCCGCGGAGGTGGTGAACAACGAATTCAGTGACGACGCGGCGTCATTTTGCGAAGTGGGAATCAAGGGAATAACCAAAGCAGCAGATTTATAGTTATAATATAACATCACAACAAGTGGCATGTCTCAAGCGTTGCCGGACTCATTAATGCAACGGAACGTAACAGCGCGTCGCGCACTCCCCTCTCGCCACCCTTATCAAACTCAGGGATATTCCCGTTCGGGCAAATGTTGGCGGAAGGTAAAAAACAGCGGTAAATCGAAAAATTTACCGGCGCGAGTGGAAAAGGAGTAAGATAAGCAGATAACATTGCTGTTGGCCGAGATTAATGCTTGTTACCCTTGCCTGTAACCTGGACGTCAACGCACTTTCTGTTAAAAAATTAAAGAAAGTGATTAATGACAATATTGCGGAGTTAGTGCCCGCACTGACCAGCGGACTCAGTTTTTATTCTGAAAGCGCACGCTATGCCGAAGATTCATTAGAAATACTTGATATAGTGCGACAAGGTGACAGCGATTATTCAATGAGTTATCGCTATAAGTGGGGCATTTTTAATGCTTGCCTGGATATCAACAGCGAAGATACGCTCAGCGATAGCGTCCGGTTCCGTGTGGCGCAACGGGGTTTAATCTTCGACATCATTGATAACTCACGCCCATCAACCGCGGATGAATTGTAAGTTTACGTAATAACTGCAGGCCAAACGCGAAAAAATGATTTATATTCATTTTACGGGGAGTTTATTTAACCACCGTTAAGCTGCCTCCGTTCATGATGTAAATCAGCTTACTCACATAGTGTTATCAACACCGCCATTAAGACTTACGGAGGGGATGATATGGATGAGTATTCGCCTAAGCGACACGACATTGCTCAACTCAAATTCTTGTGCGAAAATTTGTATGATGAAGGTATCGCCACCCTGGGAGACAGCCACCACGGGTGGGTCAACGATCCGACATCCTCCGTCAACCTGCAGCTTAATGAGTTGATCGAACATATCGCTTCGTTTGTGATGAGTTATAAAATTAAATACATGGACGAATCTGATTTGTCGGAGTTAGTCGAGGAATATCTCGACGATACCTATACGCTGTTCAGCAGCTACGGTATCAATGATTCCGACCTGCGCCGCTGGCAAAAAACCAAGGCGAGATTATTCAGAATGTTCTCAGGAGAGGACATCTGTACGACAATGAAAACTTAGGGGATAATTATTCCCGAGCTATTTTACGGTTATTAAACTAAAAGGCCACCATGACTAAAACCGACTATCTGATGCGTTTACGTAAATGCACCACGATTGATACTCTCGAACGTGTTATTGAAAAAAATAAGTACGAGCTTTCCGATGATGAACTGGAGCTGTTTTACTCAGCCGCCGATCATCGTTTGGCGGAGCTGACCATGAACAAGCTGTATGACAAAATCCCCACCTCCGTTTGGAAATATGTCAGATAATCAGCCCCCAACGCGTTGAGCCGATGCTTTTATCGGCTTCAATGTTCAAGTTGAATACGTCATTTTCCTATTGACAACGAAATGTTAATTACGCTCATCTTTACCGTTAATAATAAATAGCAACAATTCTCGGTTAATGCCCGGGGGGATTACGCCTTAACGCTATTCACGCGTGAAGACGCTCGCCTCACATTGCCCGTACGGTGCAAATCGCCGCGAATAACCCCTGAGGCCATCGCTGCCACGCCGCCGCGCCGGGCGGCGTGATCCATCACCGCCAGGCTCAGAGCATACGGCGCAAAATCGCCCGCCGGGCGAAACAGTGATGCTTAATCACCGCCGCGATGTGCAGCACAATCATGGCCGACAGCGCGATGCATGAATAACGGTGCACGGCGAAAAAGAAACGATTAACCTCAAGATTCGCAATCGGACGGGGAAAATCGATCGCGCCGAAAACGGCAAAACCGTGCTCCAGCATGAAAAATCCGCTCAGCAACACCGCGAAAATCAGCAGGTAGAATATTTCGTGCAGCAAATGCACCAATCCCTTCTCGCGCCCTTGCAACATATCGCCATAAGGCACTTTAGGCCGGAAAAAACGCCAGATAAAGCGCGCCGCCATCAGCGGTGTCAGCACCAAGGCCAACGACATATTGGTCACGGAGAAAAAGGCGAAGATGCGCGCATCCGTCATAAAATGCAGTGAATAACCCACGATCATGACGTAGAGCATCACGGCAGCAATGCCCCAATGCAGTAACCGACTGAAAAGATCGTAACGGGCAGGTTCGTGTGACATAAAGCTCCTTTAAAAGCGGCCATCATTGGCCGCTTGACTATCCGATTCGCACTTACTTTTTCACGACCCAGGCGTCCTGCCAGTTGGCTCCCACGCCCGGCTCAAACTGAGTCGCGCCGCTGTTCCACTGCATGCAGTAACCGCTGTAAGGGAAAGGTTTGCACTGATAAACCTTGCCGTCTTTCGGTTGCAGCACCGTGGTGCCAGCGGTGTATTTACTCAGCGCGTTCGGGAAGACGAAGTTGTAGTCGCCATTGCCGCCACCGCCGGTGGATTCAGCTTCCAGATTGAAGTTTTCGATATCCGGCTGAATGCTCTGCCCATTGTCGTTGCTGGCGATCACTTTCAGCATGTGGTGGCCCTCGCTGACGTTGTTCAGCGCGATGGTCAGCGGCTGGCTGGCGTCTTCCAGCGTCTCTTTCACGTAGCCTTTTTCCGTCTGGCCGTGATCGTAAACGCGCGCTTCAACGGTCAATTTGCCTTTAACCTCGGCATTGAAGGTCAGCTGAGCTTTACCGTCCTTGATCTTGGTGCTGGACAGGTTGCCGATGCGGATCTCTTCGGTGATAGCCGGCGTTTCTTCCTCATAGGAGATCACCACGCTCTTCATCGTGCTGCCTTGTTTGGCGAAGACCGCATTATTGCCAAACACCGGATTGACGTTGCCTTTACCGTCTTTCACCCCGGCACGCACCGCTTTCTGTTCGGCGTTGATCTTGCTGGCCAGCGCGTGGCTCCAGCGGTTTTTGTCGGTCAGCGCCTCACTGTCGATCGCCAGCTCGGTTTTCATCGTCAGCACTTCACCGTCCGCATCGAAGAAGCGGGCGATCACCTTGTCGCCAACCTGCAGGTTTTTGCCGGTGAGAGAGCCTTGCAGCTGCTTGCGCCATTCGGACACGACGCCGTCGTCCTCAAAGTTGACGTCAACCACCTGATAGAAGCTGTTCACCGTGTCATTGATTTCCCACACGCCATAAATCACCTGATAGCCGGTTCTCTCCGGCACCACGCACTGGTGCACTTCGCGATCTTTTGGCGCCTGAGCATGGCCATCGACTTCACAGAACGGCTCTTTTTCGAAAGCCTCGCGCGACAGCGGCTTATTCACGTCCCAGTCTTGTTTGGTGATGTAATAACGCCAGTTATTGGTTTTGTGCTTGGCGGTGTGGTACCAGGTGAACGTCTGCGGTCCCGGCTTCATGGTGTTCAACGCCCAGACGTTGACGCCCTGACGATCCAGCGGCTCGAAACCGCCCACCCCGCCGCTGGCCAGCTGGCCGTCGCGCGGCGTCGCGCCGCCAGGGAAGCCGGAAACCTGCTCGACGCTCTGCGGTTCCCACTGCGCTCGGCCGCAGTCGGTGTTGCTGCCCAGCTTGCACTTGTAGGCGCGGCTCTCGGGCACTTCGATATAACCGTGCGACCAGGCGGCCGAGGAGGCAGTGAGCGCTGCCATCATCAGGGCGATTTTGGATAATTTCATTACGACTCCAGTTAAATTTATTGGATTCCAACTGAGTGAGAAGAAACTCAAAGAGATGCGGCGATACCGCGAGAGGAATAATAAGTAGAAGCCCTGAACGCCCGGCACTTAGAATGCATTAAAATAATAAAACCTAATGCCGTCAGAATATTAAACCGCATGATAAAGGGTTAAAATATTCCTGACCTCGTAAAGCGCCGCCATGCGACGCAAGAAAATACCGACACCGCGCCAATTCCACAGGGAAAATAACGTGACATTGAAAAACATCGCCACGACGTTCATGGCATGCCTGCTGTTATCCGGCTGTCAGCACGCCGCCAAATCGGCCCCTGACGCCGCCATCCAGCGCGACCAGCTGTCATCGCTGGTCGGCGCCGGCCAGTTTCTGAGAGAACGCTGCAACCGCGCCGATATCCCGGCCAACGACCCACTCGCGGCGGCGGCGTTGCAGGCGGCGGAGAGAAAAGGCTGGGCGCCGGCGCTTAATCGCCCCCAGTTGCTTGACGCAGGCAAAAACGTCGCCGCGCAGCTGGAGGCCGACGCCACGCCGTTGCAGGAGAAGTGCAGCGGACTCAACCGAACGCTGGCGCCGTTTTTAGCCCAGCTCCGTTAACCCGCCAGCGGTAGCGCAAGCCACTGGCAGGCTACCGCGCCGGCGCCCGCCGCCGCCAACCCCGGGCCGAAAGGCAGGGGCTGCGCCCCATCGCCGCCGCGCCACACCCACAGCAGCAGCCACATCAGGCTGCCGGTGGCGGCAAACAGCAGAATCGACGGCAAAACGGCATAGCCGCCCCAGGCGCCGAGCGCAGCCAGCAGTTTAAAATCGCCGTATCCCAGCCCCTCGCGGCCTGTCGCGAGACGAAATCCCCAATACAGCAGCCACAGCGTCAAATAACCCGCCAGCGCGCCGATGACCGCCGTCGACAAAAATGCCGGGTGCGCCAAGCAATGCCACAACAGCCCGGCCCACAGCAGCGACAGCGTCAGGCAATCCGGCAACAGCTGACGCTCGCTGTCGATCGCCGCCAAGGCCAGCAGCAATGCAGCAAACGCCAACATGAAAAACCAATCCAAACCGATGCCGACGCGCCAGGCCAGCGTTATTCCCATTAGCATCAGCAATAGCTCCACCAGTGGATAACGGATGGAAATAGGCTTGCGACAATAACGACAGCGACCGCGCAACAGCAGCCAACTTAATAAAGGAATATTATCGAGCGCCGATATTTTCATTGTGCAACACGGACAGAATGAACGCGGCAAAAAGAGATTAAATCGTTCGGCCTGCGCCATTTCCATTTCGCGCTCAAGCATGACAGGCAGCCGATAAACGACCACATTGATAAAACTGCCGATGCACAGGCTCAACACGGCGCTAAATATCAGCCAGTGTTCATCGGCCACTGCGTTTATTGCGGATAGCATGGTTTTCTGGATCCTATATTGTCGTCGCGTGGGTTACATCGCCGGCTGCGCCGTTACCCGCAGTAGGCTGATTTGCACCACGCCCGGCGCCTGCCCCGCACGTTCTGCGGCGAGTGAGAGCACGCGGATCCCGTGCTCGCGTTGCAGGGCGGCCAGCCACGGCAACAGGCGTTCAAACGGCACGGGCGGCAGCGTGACCCGCACATCCGCTTCACTTTCCGTCAGGTCGGCGATGGCGATGCGATAGGCCTGCGCGCTCTGTCGCAGTCGCTCCGGCAGTTGCTCGCGCGCGGCGGCGCTCTGCGGCAAACGCGCCTGCAGTTGCTGGATGACGCGCGCCTGCTCCCGCAGCGCCGCCAGCCGTTGTGCGTTTTTTTGCGCCTGTGAAAATTGATACAGGCAGTAGCCGCAGGCCATCAGCATCAACAGGCTTAACAGCACTGCCCGCCGCAGCGCCTTATCGCGCCAACCGATATTCATCGCTCACCTCTCACCGTCAGGATCGCCTGGTTAGGCGCGCTTCCCTCGCTGAACGTCATGCTGACGCCGCCGTCGTTGACCGGCGCCGGCAGCGGCGCGTCGTTTCTGTTTACCGTCACCACCAAACGATCGTCGGCGGCGTCGAAAGCCAGCGCCTGCAACTGCGGAGGTTCCCAGACAGCAAGCGCCTCGGCCGCGTAGGGCAACAGCCTGAACAGCTGCGGCGCATTCAGGGTGTCTTGCATACGCCGTGCCCACGCTTGCGCCGCCCGTTCGGCAAACGCCGGCGCGGTCTCGCCACTCGGCAGCAGGCGCTGAGACAGCGCCGTTATCTGGCTTTCGCTCTGTCTGGCCATCAATTGGTGATGCAAGCCCCCCAGCAGCAGCGAACCGCTGAGCAGCAGCATCGCGCAGGCGGTCTTATCGGGCAAACGGCGCGGCCAACGCACGCCCGGTTTGAAACGCCCCTGCAACAGCGTGGATGTGCTATTCCAGGCCTCTTCCGCCAATCGCCACAGCGGATCCTCATCGATACGCGCCGTTTCCCAGCCCGCTGGCACCTCTCCGCCGCCGTGCAGACACCAATCCGGCGTCGGCCACGGGACGCTGTCCCCCCAGGCATCGGGCAACTGCATGCCCTGCATGCCCCCCGTTCGGAGCAGCCATTGTCCGCGCCAGCGCAGTGCGCTGCATTGGTTCGGCAACGGCAACGCCAGCACGTCGGGCAGCAGGGCATCGGCGCGAATGCCGCAGGCGTTGAGGCTATCAACCCAACCTTGCATCTGCGCCAGCGCGACGCCGGCGATAGTGAAATCGCGCTGCACCTTGCCCAGCACCGCCCAATGCATCTGCTCGACATCGGTCAACAACCCGATCTCATGGGAGTACGCCAGCGCCAGCGGCGTCGCCTGCCGGGCCTTGCCGTGGAATGTCGTTTGTCTCAGCACCACATGACGGGCAGGCACCAGCACCACAACCCGGCTGCCCTGCGCCATGGCCGCCAACTCACTACCGCCTTCGGCCAGATCGAGGCGGGCGGCAAAGCGGCAGCGCGTCTCGCCGACGCGGCCCCAGCGCACATCGGCCATCGCATCATCGTCCAGCGCGATAAGCAGGATGGTGTTCGCCATCGTTTATCCTTCCCCTCTGTCGAACCGACGTCCGCTGACCGTGACGCCTGACGGGCCCGGCTGCAACGCGCTGACCAGCCGATAGCGTCCGTCGTTCAGCCTAAGCTGCAGCTGCGCAATCCAGCGGTTATCGTCGAAAATCAGTCGCTCGCCAAGGTCATCCTCACCCAGCGCCTGCAGCGCTTTTTCCTGCGACAAAAACGCCAGCGTCTGCCAGCCCTGCGGCGGGCGGGCCGCCAGCAGCCCCCGCAGCCGCTCATCGCTCAGCGCGTTCATCAACATCGCCCGCAGCAGCGGCAGCTGAGCTTCGTTCACGGCGTCCGGATTGATGCGCAGCTCGGCATCCGGCGCCGCACAAAGCAGCGGCGCAAGACGCAGATAAAGCTCGCGGTCGATGCCGGCCAGCTCCCGCAGCTCGCTGACATCCCCCATCAGATACCCTTCGCCATAGGCTCTGGCGACGATCGCATCGGCAATCGCGCCCGCCTGGGCAGCGGCGATCCCCTGATTGTTCAATAACAGCATGAATATTCGCCTCTCCTTATTGGGGGTTCCCCCCTCGCTATCGCCGACATCCGCCGGGCCGGCGGCGCGGATCAGGGCGTTAAGGTTGAAACAGGCGTCGACGCGGCGCAGACGTATCGCCACTTCCCCCTCTTCGGTGCGCATGCTGAAGGTCGTCCCTGCGGCCCCCCACGCCTTCCGCTGCTCTCCCGCCTGCTGCAGCCGCTGCCGGGCGTAGCTCTCGCCGCCCAGCAGCAGCCATTTCGCCCGCAACCGATCCTGCTGCGACTGGGTGCGCGCCAGCGAACGCTGCCAGTTATCGTTGATATTGACCGCCACGATCGCCATCAGCGACATCATCAGCAACACCATCAACAGCGCCATACCGCGTTGTTTATTCATAGTGGCCTCGCAGCGGGCAGCGTGACGATGCGCCGGACTTCCCCCAGCGCGGGGGTGTCGATGGCGATCTCCACCGCCTGCGGCAGCAGCCCGCCGGCGCGCCAGGCCGTCAACCATTCGCCCTGCCGGTAAAAACGCAGTTGGAACCGCGTCACCTCAGACAGCAACAGCACGCTGCGCGCCGCCGCCTGCGGGCTGCTCAAATTCGGGTAACTGAGGCGTTCGAGCCGCCCCTGCCGGTAGCGATACGCCACCCGCTCCTGCGTGGCGCGCGGCAATCGGGCCAGGGGATTCGGCCAGCCGTTTCGAATCAGCAGCAGCTGAAAATCGCCGCCTTCCTCTCCCGCCGTCTGCTGCACCGCAAACTCCGGCGCCGCCGGCCAACGTTTATCGCCGGTCGGCGCGCGCACCTGCGCCTGCGTCAAATCGCGCTCGACGATCGCCAGCGCCCGTTGCAGCTGGGTCAACTGCATCGATTTGCGCTGGGTGATTTCGTCGTTTTTCAGCACGCCTCTGAAGACCGTCAATGCGGTGAGCGACAGCATGGCGAACAGGGCGATGGCCAACAGCATTTCCACCAGCGTAAAACCCCGTTGCAAAGCGCGCTTCACGGCAACGCCCTGTAGGCGAGCATTTCCACCAGCGCATTGCGATCCTGCGGGTCGCGCCTGACTTCAATCGCGATCGCCCGCATTCCGGCGTCGCTGGTCTCCCGCCCGCGATAGCGCCAGTGCCAGGTTTCACCGGCCATTACCGTGGCGCCCGAATGCCAGGCCAGCGTCGGTGGGCGGGGCTCGAGCTGCAGCAGCGTCAGCTGGTTGTCCGCCACCCACAGCGCCACGGTCTTGGCTTCGATCGCGCTCAGGCTACGCACCTGGCCACCGGTGCTGTTGATCAGCGCCAGACAGCCGATGGCGAAGATCATCAGGGCCACCATCACTTCCAGCAGCGTCATGCCCTGCTGGCGTCTCATTTTCCGCGTCATCGCAACGAATGTCCGTCGTTTCAAATACAAAGTAACCGGGCGCCTGCAATCGCCACAGACACTTGCCCTGCGATAGCTCCACGCTGAAGGCCGTGGTTTCGCCCCCCGGATACAGCCACACCTGCGGCAGCGCCGCCTCTGCGGCGAGCGCGACGGTTTGCCCTTCAACGCTCAGCCGCAGCGCGACGCCGTCCGGCAGAGCGTACTGCTCCCGGCTCTCCCGCCCCGCTTCGGCGACGCTGCGCCAACCGCCGTCATCGAACGCCACGCCATACCTCACCCCTTCGCGCTCGGCCCGCTCGGCGAGGGCATTCAGCCAATGGCTCAATCGCTCTCCCTGCTGCGCCAACGGCTTCTCATCCGCCGGAAAACTCAGCATCACCAGGCCGCTGGTCACCCCCAGCAGCAGCAATACCAACATGGTCTCCAGCAGCGTAAAACCGCGTATGCGCCTCATGGCGCGTCGGCCACCCAGTTACCGATGTCATCATCGGTATCGGCGACGCCGTCCGGTCCCAGCGTGAACACATCCAGCTTGCCATGGCGCCCCGGGTTGCGCAGACGGTACTCCTGCCCCCAGGGGTCTTGCGGCAAGCGGCGGATATAACCGTCTTCGGGATAATTCCTTGGGATCGGCGCCAGCGTCGGCCGGGTCACCAGCGCCGCCAGTCCCTGCTCCGCGCTGGGATAACGGCCGTTATCCAGCTTGTACATATCCAGCGCGTTCTCCAGCGCGACGATATCGCTGGCGGCCTTTTGCCGATCGGCCTTCTCCTTGTTACCCATCAGGCTTGGGATGGTCAGGCTGGCCAACAGCCCCAGAATGACGATCACCACCATGATTTCCAGCAGCGTGAACCCACGCTGCCGGGACCTGCGCATATTGCTGATATGACTCACTTTACTCTCCATTAACGGCATGATTAACCGACCATATTATTGAGCTGCAGTATCGGCTGCAGGATGGCCAGGATGATAAACAGCACCGAACCGGCCATCGCGATCACCAATAAAGGCTCAAACAGCCCCAGCGCCAGCGTGATTTGCCGGCTGAAGGCCTCCTGCTGCATCGCCGCCGCCCGTTCGAGCATCATGTCCAGTTCGCCGCTGCGCTCGCCAGACATGATCATGTGTCGCATCATCGGCGAGAACAGCGCGGTGCCTTCAAGCGACGGCGACAATCCTTCTCCCTCTCGCACCCGCTCCATCGCCGCCAGCAGGCGCTCACGGGCGGCCTCGTTGCCCAACACGCCGGCGCTGATGCGCATCGCCTCCAGCAATGGCACGGCGCTGGCGTTCAAAATGCTCAGCGTTTTGGCGTAGCGCGCGGTATTCACCGCCAGCGACAGCTTGCCGACCACCGGCAGCCGCAGGATGAACGCATGCCAGCGTGTGCGCCGCGCCGGATCCCGCAGGCGATAACGGAAAGCGCCAAGGCCCGCCAGCGCCGACATCAACACCGCCGCCCCCCATTGGCGCAATCCATCGCTGGCGCCGAGCAGCATCCGGGTCGACAGCGGCAAGGTCTGCTTCATATGCACAAACTGTTCGATCACCTTCGGCACCACTGCCGTCAGCAAGATAGCCACCACGCCAATCGCCACCGCCGTCAGCACCATCGGGTACACCAACGCCTGCACGATCTTGTTCTTCATGTGCTGGCGCTGTTCGACATAGTCAGCCAGCCGTTCCAGCACCGGCCCCAGATGGCCGGCAATCTCACCGGCCGCCACCATGGCGCAATAGAGACGGTCAAAAATATGCGGATACTGCCCCAGCGCCTGCGCCAGCGGGAAACCCTCCAGAATGCGCTGCCTCACCTGAGTCAACGCCGCCTGCAGGCCTTTTTTCTCCGTTTGCCGCGCCACCGCCATCAGCGCCTCTTCCAGCGGCAGCGCGGCGGACAGCAGCGTCGCCAGTTGCCGGGTGAGCAGCGCCAGATCGCCGCTGCTCACGCCGCTCATCCAACGGCCGGCGAGCAGGCCGGCAAGAGCGGATCGCCTGCGCGCCTGCACCGCCAGCACCTGCCACCCCTTCTCACGCAGCCGATCGCGGGCGTGGCGCAAAGAATCCGCCTCCAACACGCCACGCCGGGCGCGCCCCTCACGATCGCAGGCGCGGTAATCAAACTTCATCGCCATCCCCTTCGCGCGTCACCCGCAACACTTCTTCCAGGCTGGTCTCTCCGGCGCACATTTTGGCGATCCCATCCTGGCGCAGGGGCTGATAGCGCTCCCCGGCCAGCCTGGCGATGTCCAGCTCACCGTCGCTACGGTGGATTGCCCTGCGCATCGGTTCATCCAGCACCAACAGTTCATGCAAACCGATTCGGCCGCGATAGCCCTGCCCGCCACAGGCCTCGCATCCTATCGGGCGCCAGCAGGTCAGCGCCTGCGTCGACGCCAGCCCCAGTTGGCGCCGCTGCGCGTCAGGCAGCGCATAAGGCTCGCGACAGTGCGGGCAAAGCCGGCGCACCAGGCGCTGCGCCAGCACGCCGCTCAGCGAGCTGGAAAGCAAAAACGGTTCAACGCCCATGTCCCGCAGCCGGGTCACGGCGCCGATCGCCGTGTTGGTATGCAGGGTCGACAGCACCAGATGCCCGGTCAATGAGGCCTGCACCGCGATCTGCGCCGTTTCACCGTCGCGGATCTCGCCGATCAACACCACATCGGGATCCTGACGCAGCAGCGCGCGCAGCCCGCGCGCGAAGGTCATGTCCACCTTGGGGTTCACCTGCGTCTGCGCGATGCCGGCCAGTTCATACTCGACGGGATCTTCGATCGTCATGATGTTGCGCTGTTCGTCATTGATCTGGTTCAGCAAGGTATAGAGCGTGGTGCTCTTGCCCGAACCGGTCGGCCCGGTGACCAGAATAATGCCGTGCGGCTGGCGGATCAGGCGCTGCAACGCCTGTTGGTGCGCCGCCGCCATGCCCAGGCTGGGCAGTTCGAGCCGCACGCCCTGTTTATCCAACAGGCGCATGACCACGCGCTCGCCGTGGCTGGCCGGCATCACCGACACCCGCACGTCGATCGCCCGCCCGCCAACTTTCAGCGCCATGCGCCCATCCTGCGGCACGCGCTTCTCGGCGATATCCAGCTTCGACATGACCTTGATGCGCGACACCAGCAGCGCCGCCAGCTTGCGCTGCGGCGCCAGAATGCGGCGCAGCGCGCCGTCGATGCGAAAACGGATCACCAGCTCGCTCTCGTAGGTTTCGATGTGAATATCGGAGGCTCGCTCTTTGATCGCCTCACTCAGCAAGGCGTTAATCAGGCGGATAATCGGCGCATCGTCCTGTTCGTCCAACAGGTCTTGCTGCTGCGGCAGCTCTTCCGCCAACGCATAGAAATCCAGTTCGCCGCCCAGATCGTCGATCATTTTCTGCGCCTGGCCGCTTTCCCGCTGATAGTGCGCCACCAGCCGTTGTTCAAAGGCCTCCGTGTCCAGCCGGGCCAGCGTCGGCTCACCGGGCAGGCAGCGGTACGCCTCCATCAATGCGGCGTGGCGGGTCTCGGGGTGACAATACAGTTGAATGCCGCTCTGCCCGTCGACGGCCAGCACGCCATGCTGCCGCGCCCAGCCAAAAGGCAGCCGCGGCCCCGCAGAACGGGGCTTCACGGGCGCGCTCCGCGCGAATAAAACGCCTCGATACGCGCGACGGTGGCGAGGAACGCCCGATTGTCGACCGCCTTCTTATCGCCGGCGATCTCGCTGCGCAGTGCGTTATTCAGCTCACGATCGTCCTGCTGCTCGGCGTCGAACTTGCCTAACTTGCGCTGGCTCTGCCGGGCATACCCCTCGGTGCTGCGAATGATGGTCGGGCGGATAAACAGCATCAAATTACGCTTGCTCGCTTTGGTGGCGTTCGAGCGAAACAGCGCCCCCACCAGCGGGATCTTGCCCAGGATCGGCACGCTGCTCTCCAGCTCCGAATTGGACTTGTCCAGCAGCCCGCCCACCACCACGGTCTCACCGCTGTCCACCAGCACCGTATTGTTGACCGTGCGGATATTGAAGGTCGCCCCCAGCGAATCCGGCGTGGCGCCGGCGCTGTCGGCAACGCTGGAGACCTCCTGCTCGATCTGCATCAGCACGGACTGGCCCTGATTGATCTGCGGTTTGACCTTGAGCTTGATGCCCACCGTTTTGCGCGACACGGTATTGAAAACATTATCGCTGTTGGTGGTTTGCGAACCGGTGAGGATCGGCACATCCTGCCCGACGCTGAACTCCGCCTCGGCGTTATCGAGCGTAACGATGCTCGGCGTAGCCAGGATATTGTTTTGGTTGTTGCTGGCGATGGCTGACAGCAATACGCCCCAGTTGCCGCTGTAAAAACCGGTCATCAGGCCGTTGGCCTTGCCGAACACATCGCTCATGCCGTTTTCGAACCCCGCCGAGATGCCGGGCGCCTGGCCGGCGAACTGCGTGCCGCCGCCGTATTTGTTGGCCCACTGCACGCCGATGTTCAGCCCCTGCCCATCCTGCACTTCGACGATCACCGCTTCGACCAGCACCTGCGCGCGCCGTACATCCAGCTTGGCGACCACCGCCTCCAGATCGCGCATCACGTCTGGCGCGGCGGTGATGATCAGCGCATTGGTCTGCTCATCGGCCTTGATCACCACATTTTTCAATAGCGCCACGTTGGCGGCGGCGCTCTCTTTCTCGTTTTGCAGGCCCGCGCTCACGCCGGTCAGCACCTCGACCAGGCTCTGCGCCTTGGCGTATTTGAGCGGAATGACCTGGGTATTGCCCTGGGTGACACTCTTGTTATCCAACTGCTCAATCAGTTCTTTGGCGTGTTCGCGGGCCCGATCGTCCCCGGCGATCATCACGCTGTTGGTGCGCTCATCCGCCACCAGCCGCAGCGAGCCTGCCCCGGCCATACGCCGTTTGCCCTCTTCGCGAAACAGCTCGTTCACCATCCGCGCGATCTCCGGCGCCGCCGCATGCTTCAGCGCGAAGGTCTCGACCTGATTGCCGTCGTCCTGATCCATCTCCCTGACAAGGTCGAGCAGGCCGTTGACCACCCCGGCTCGGCCGGTGATCAACAGCGCATTGCCCTGCTCGTAATGCGCCACACTGCCCACGCCGATGCTGTCGTTAAGCTGGCGCAAGATCGGCGAAACGTCTTTGGCCGCGATATTGCGCAGCGGCACCACGCGCATCACCACTTCATCCCCTTCAGCGATCGCCTCGCCGCCGCTTTGCGACAGCGCGGCTCTTTTGCCCTCTTTGGCGGCGATCACCTTCAGGACATTGTTGGGCATGCCGATGACCGTATAGCCGTAGACGTCCAGCACATTGAGAAAGAACTGGTAATATTGTTTCTCGTCGAGCTGTTCGTAGCTGCGCACCGTAACCTTACCTTTCACCGCCGGATCGATAATGATGGTCTTGCTCAGGTTTTTACTGACCGTATTGATAAACTCCTGAATGTCCGTGCCTTTGAAATTGGCGGAGAATTGCTCCGCACGCGCCAGGCCCCCCAGGGCAATCATGACGGCCACCGCCGCTAACGCGCGCCATAAACCGGCGCTCCAGCCTGCGCGGGAACGAAAAATAAAATGCGTCATCACAGTGTTGCCTTATGCTGTAAAACACCCCACGCCGAAGCGGCGCGCCGGCTACTCTTTAAACGTCAGCGCGGCGTAATAACCGTTTTCATCGAGCAGTATTTTGTTTTTTAATATCCGCACGATAACGGCATTGCTGCCGACCAGCCGATCGCCAACGCCATACCCGGTTTGCTTACCGCCATGTTCCACGATAACCAGGCTTTTTTCGGCGTTATCACTGAACAGCAGACCGGTTATCTTGCCGAGCGCCGCGGCCTCCGGCGCGTTAGCCAGCAGCTCGGCGCCGATCGCCCACTCGCCGACCTTATACCCGCGCGCCTTTTCGCCGCTTTTCGCCGCCTGATAGCGGCCAAACCAGTGTGCGTCGTTAATTTTCTCGATGTCATCTTCCTGGGGAAAGACGCCATGGCGCACTTGCTCACGCCCACTTTCAAGGTGCGGCTCAACGGGTTCGTTATTCACGGTTATCATTCGCCATCCCTGATAAAGCATGAACGTCAAATTAGCCAGGAAGAAAAGTAGAATAAAAAAGTCTATTAACCGCTTGCTCACTGGCCCCCCGGTTATTCAACGGCGCCAACGCTAAGCGGAAATGCCCAACACCATCGCCACGGAAAACAGCAGCGTGATGGCCAGCGCCACTTTATAATTCACGGCGTCCAGCCACGTTCGCCGCTGTTTATTAGCCGCCGGTGCCAAGCATTGCTCCCGCGTATTCGCGCGTTCGCAGGCCTGGAAACTCAGCATCACGCCAAATCGAGGAATGGTTTTGATCACCTCGCCCGGAATACCGTGGCGGGAGAGCAAAGCGCGGCATTGGAATATCATTTGATAATAGTTATTGTCGCTGATGGTCTCATGGTTGCAGAACCAGACTGCGCGAATAATGTCATTTTTCTTATAGATGCCACTCAACAGGCACAGCATGAAACGCCGCTGCAATTCGGTCATTTCGATGAGCACATTCTCTTTTTTAAATAACAGCGTCTTTTCATTGTTATTTAATATCACCAACTCATTTTCCAACAGAGTCTCGTTCAGGGCAATGCTATGTATGTCCATCTCTCGCCTATCAGTTTAATGAAGTCCAAAGGCTCCCTGTGCCATTACCTTTGCACGCATTCGGCAGATGCATTTTCAACGCAAATAAGTGATTCGCCGTTTTAAGAGCCAGCTCAATTAATCATGTTAAAAATAATCATGCAACTTATTTATTTAAAATAAACAATATAAAATTAATATAACAAACCAATACCACCATGGAGCCATTAAATCATTTAAAAACATAACGATAGGAGAATTTATAAAATAAGTAAATCGCCATTAAATTCGATTAATGATGCGAAAAATAGACAATACCTGATAATAACTCATGTTATTAGTTGCGCACTAAAAAGATGGCGGAACGCTATAAGCGGCAAATAAAATGCATCTTTCGCGGAGGGAGAAATAAAGCAAACGTCAGGATTCAATATTGCATAAGAACATCGGAGAGTAGGCATTGCTAAACATCAACGTATTCTTGTCAATGCTACGAATATGATAAAACGTCGACTCATTGCTGAAAAAGTAGGTATAAATCTCTTCCGGCAAGGTATCACGCGGCGAATAGTTGACCTCGCCATACTGAAAGCGATAAAAACTCCCCTGCGAAACATAGCTGAAGTTAACCCGCCGATTGACGAAGTATTTCTTTTCACCGTCGTTGGCCAACCCCGACAGGACCATCACGCCCTTATCGCCGGACAAAAAGATGTAGTTTACTTTCAGCGACAGCTGAATGTCGTTATGGGCCGCCTGCGCGTCCAGTGAATTGAAATAACTGAACGTGGCATTCGCTTCGCAGGAAAAATCACTGAAGTCATGATGGTTGCGTATCAGGGAATACATCACGCTGCCGGTCAACACGCACAGGCCGACCAGCGTGGCTGACAGAATATTTAACTTTTTTTCCATGCCCGAATGTACTCGCTCTCACAGTTATGCAAAACAGCCGCACTGTCCTTCGTGCATTTGGCGATAAACTGGCGTCCGCTGTCTTCATTGGCATTTTGAGAACGGTTAACCTTGGTAATGACGACCTCGCCGGATCGGCAATGCCGGCCATACAAATCTTTCCTGACCAGAAACTGCAAGTAGCCGTCCTGGTGATTCTCCAAAAAATGGCCGGCATAGTAGATCGGGCAACCGTTCACCGTGCCGACGTAGGACAATACCTGCTTCTTTTCACTGTCGCGATGGTGCTTGTAATAGATGAAGCACAGCGCCAGAAAAGATAAGGGTACGACGATCGATAAACTGCGCAGCAGAATAAAAAAATAGTGATGGGTGTTTTTTGTCGTTGCGGCAGGTGACGCCAACGTCACCGAGGCATCCGCAAGCTGGGGGGACTCGGGTAAATCAATCCGCAATCGGTCAACAGGTATTATTCGATTAAGTCTATACCCCTTTTTGGATAGGGTAACGATGAGGCGCTCATTGAAACCGACAGACGTCAATGCGCGTCGGGTCAGGCTGATATATTGATTTAACGTCGCGGAAGAGGCGCTCAAGCCGTGATCGGTCCAAACCTGCTGCAACAGCATCTCGCGGCTCACCGTCTCATGGCCGTGTTCAAGCAAGCATTTGAATACTCTGGCATTGACGCTGGATAAGAAAACTTCCCGTCCCTTCTTTAAACTTTTCAATGAACCGTTTTCAGTATTAAATGTAATATCTTTATCAATGATATAAATCATGTTTAGCCTGACAGCGCACACGGGTTATTATTTAAACTTATTGAGCCAGTTCGACGACCGCCGCTAAGCGCGGATAGTTTTTTCGCATAGAGAAAAAACAATACTAACGTCATCCCAACAGGTGCGCAACTTTAAGAATTTTCCCCATCTCTCCATCCTTATTTGTCCCACAAATGGCGGTATACGCGCTATTTTTTCGCCGTCATCGGATCTGTTGGCAACAATACATTTTCATCAGGGGGATAAAGGCTAAAACGGTGCAGAGGGCACGCTTCGCGATCGAGACGTGAAAGTAACGCCTGTTCAGCGTATCGACTTGATGAATAACGGGGAAAAAGCGTTTTGCGGGACGCAAATGGGTGGGGACCCTGCCAGCTACATCCCGGCACACACGTCACCTGCTGCGGCTGCTTCCTTCCGGACCTGACCGAGTTCACAAGTTAGTGTTGCGGGAGAACCAACAGGGCCCCCATTGACGGCTTCTGTACTCCGAAGCGGTGGGCATTATCGGCGATGCCCCATCAAATAGCAAGCCAACCGGGGCCAACCGCTGTTTTCTTGCCCACCTGCATTGTGGCACACTCTCCGCCTGGGTTTTGACTCGCGCAGGAACTGCAACATGCAACCAGAAGACGCCTCTTTCAGCCAGCGGGTATTCCATATCGTGGCCGCTATTCCGTGCGGCAAAGTCACCACCTACGGTGAAGTCGCCCGTCTGGCCGGTTCGCCGCGCGCCGCGCGTCAGGTCGGCGGCGTGCTGCGGCGTTTGCCGGAGGGCAGCACACTGCCGTGGCACCGCGTAATCAACCGGCACGGGCAAATCTCGCAACAGGGGGAGGATTTTCAACGGCAACGGCAGGCATTGCTGGCGGAGGGGATTATCTTCGGCCCGCACAGCACGGTCGATTTCGATCGCTACGGCTGGCGCTGGTAAAACAAAACAGCCTTTGGCCGAAGCGCAAAGGCTGTTGATTGGGTCTTGCCGTACCGCTGCAGAATTACTGCATCGCGCTTGGCGCAGCCTGCATCGGCACGCCCTGCACCGGAACCAGCAGCAGATCGGCGCGGGTGCCGTTGCGGTTAACCACTTCCTGGATCGTGTCGGTAATGAACATCAGTCGCCCGTTGACCGTCACCGCCGCGCTCAGAATGATGCGCGCATTCGGTTGGATATCAGACGGATTATACGGCAGCGTAAAGTTGAACGGCGCTTGTTGCCCTTCGGTACGTATCGCGCGCTGTGCAATCACTTTGGACGGCGCATCCGCCAGCGAGGCATCAGAGAGGGTGACAGTCAGTACGGCGTCCGGCGGCAGCGCAATGCGCTGACGTATATTAACCGAACCTGTCACCGCCGGCCCCTGAATCTGCGTTTGCGCAGCCGCCGGGTTGCCGGCTGCCGGTGTAGGCACATCAGCACTCTTTTGCGCGCATCCTGCCAGCGTGATCGTCAGTGCTGCGGCACCGCCTACGATTTGCCAGAGTTTCATGGATCGGTCTCCTTTTTTATTATCAACACGTTGGTGGCTTTCACCACCTCACTCATTAAACTTAGCACAAAACACTGATAAATCCACTTTGTCCCGCCTATTAATCACTTAGCCAGCCCAATGCGCTCACTATTAAGAGCATTCTTATCGGCCCTTTAACGCAAGATATTGACGCCGCGCCGTGATATTCCGCACACTGCGCAAAATGATTATTAGAAAGGTAACAATTTTATGAGCCAGGCATTGCAAAACCTCCTCGATCTGTTGGATCTGGAGAAAATCGAAGAAGGGCTGTTCCGCGGCCAAAGCGAAGATCTGGGGCTGCGCCAGGTGTTCGGCGGGCAAGTGGTCGGTCAGGCGCTGTACGCCGCCAAACAGACGGTGCCGGACGAGCGCAGCGTGCACTCGTTCCACAGCTACTTCCTGCGCCCGGGCGACAGCAGCAAGCCAATCGTCTATGACGTAGAAACCCTGCGCGACGGCAACAGCTTCAGCGCCCGTCGCGTCAGCGCCATCCAGCACGGCAAACCTATCTTCTATATGACTGCCTCCTTCCAGAGCCCGGAAGAAGGTTTCGAGCACCAGAATCAGATGCCGGACGTGCCGCCGCCGGAAGGGCTGCTGTCCGAATCAGAGATTGCTCAGAAGCTGGCGCCGATGCTGCCGAGCAAAGTACGCGAAAAATTCATCGGTCAGAAGCCGATCGAAATGCGCCCGGTGAAATTCCACAACCCGTTGAAGGGTAGCGTGGAAGAACCGCATCGCTACGTGTGGTTCCGCGCCAACGGTAGCATGCCGGACGATGCGCGCATCCACCAATATCTGCTGGGCTACGCATCAGACTTTAACTTCCTGCCGACGGCGCTGCAGCCGCACGGCGTCGGCTTCCTCGAGCCGGGCATGCAGGTGGCCACCATTGACCATTCGATGTGGTTCCACCGCCCGTTCCGCATGGATGACTGGCTGCTGTACGCGGTGGAAAGCTCCTCCGCCTCCGGCGCGCGCGGTTTTGTGCGCGGCCAGATCTACACCCGCGACGGCGTGCTGGTCGCCACCACCGTACAGGAAGGGGTGATTCGCCAACGCGACGCCTGATTTGCGGCATAAAGAAAGGGGCGATGTTTCCATCGCCCCTTTTTGCTTCATCATTATTTTCGTATTTAGCGCACTGCCCTGCTTCGAGTCTTACTGGTTGTAGGCGCTCTCGCCGTGGCTGTTGACGTCCAACCCTTCGCGCTCCTGCTCTTCCGGCACTCTCAGTCCCACCATGGCGCCCGCGATCTTGAAGGCGATAAAGGCGGCGACGCTTGACCACACCAGCGTAATCACGACGCTCACCAGCTGGATCCACACCTGATGGCCCATCGTCACCCCTTCGGCATAGCCGGTGCCGCCGAGGGAAGAAGCGGTGAACACGCCGGTCAGCAGACAGCCGACGATGCCGCACACGCCGTGCACGCCAAACACGTCGCAGGTGTCGTCCACTTTCAGCCATTTCTTCAACGTCACTACGCCCCACAGGCCGGCGACGCCCCCCACCAGGCCGATGATCAACGCGCCGCCCACGCCCACGGTGCCCGCCGCCGGCGTAACGGCAACCAGCCCGGCGATCATGCCGGAGCAGGCGCCCAGCAGCGAAGGCTTGCCGCGCAGCACCCACTCGGCGAAGGTCCAGGACAGAATGGCGCCCGCAGTAGCCACCACAGTGTTCAGGAATGCCAAGGCCGCAATGCCGTTAGCCGCGCTGGCGGAACCGGCGTTAAAGCCGAACCAGCCGATATACAGGATGGATGCGCCGGTAAACACCATCGGCAGGTTGTGCGGTTTGAACGCCTCTTTACCGAAGCCGGCGCGTTTGCCGAGCAGATAGGCGCCGATCAGCCCGGCGCTGGCGGCGTTGATGTGCACCACGGTGCCGCCGGCGAAGTCCAGCGCGCCGTCGGTGGCCAGATAGCCACCGCCCCACACCATATGCGCGATCGGCAGGTAAGACAGGGTGAACCACAGGATCGCGAAGATCAGCACCGCCGAGAAGCGAATGCGTTCGGCGAAGCCCCCCACCACCAGCGCCACGGTAATGCAGGCGAAGGAGGCCTGGAAAGCGACGTGGATCATCTGGCTGATGCTGCCGGTGACGCTGTCGATGCCGATGCCTTTCAGCATCGCCGTCTGGAATCCGCCGAACACCGCATTGCCTTCGCTGAACGCCAGGCTGTAGCCATACAGCACCCACAGCACGCAGACCAACGCAAAGGTGACGGTGACCTGCGTCAGCATCGACAGCACGTTTTTGCCGCGCAGCAGGCCGCCGTAAAATAGCGCGATGCCCGGCAGCGTCATGAACAGCACCAACGCGGTGCAGATCATCATAAAGGCGTTGTCGGCCTTATCGGCGACCGCCGGGGCGGCCAGAGCCAAAGAAGGAACCAGGGTTACCGAACTCAGGCCCAACATGGATAACAGTCTTTTCATTATCAATCATCCCCATCACTTAACTGAGTTCGCGGTTACAGTGCCGATTCGTCGGTTTCGCCGGTGCGAATACGGATCACGCGTTGCAATTCGGCAACGAAAATTTTGCCGTCGCCGATTTTGCCGGTGTAGGCGGCTTTGCTAATCACATCAACCACTTCATCCAACTGATCGTCGGCGATGGCGATATCGATTTTGACCTTGGGCAGGAAGTTGACGTTATATTCGGCGCCGCGATACAGCTCGGCGTGCCCCTTCTGGCGGCCAAAGCCCTTCACTTCGGTTACGGTCAACCCCTGAATGCCCACGGAGGACAAGGCCTCGCGCACGTCCTCCAGCTTGAACGGTTTGATTACCACGGTCACCAGCTTCATATTGCCTCTCCACGAATTAAGCCCAAACTCACCCCGGTACGCCTCATATGTAGCAAGGACTGTGCCAAATTTTATTTTGCATGGCGATTCAGCGGATTAGCAGACACGCGGGCGCCGCCGCGGCGCGGCGCAGTACCGATACCTTGAATGGGTTAAATAATGCGCACTGATTTGGTGCGCGTCGCGTCGAAAAAGTGCAGAAAGGGGGCGTAGCCTGGCGGAGTTGCCTGCTTGTGGTGCGTTGGGAAAAATAAGGGCCGCGATCGCGGCCCGTGGGATCAGGCGGGTTGGCTCTCCTCGCGCACCGCTTCCGCCAACTGCTCGCCCGCCAGCTGCAGCTGATACATCTGGTAGTAGCGCCCCTGCTGCGCCAGCAGCTGTTGATGGTTGCCCTGCTCCACCGCCTGGCCGCGATGCAGCACCAGAATGGAATCGGCATCGACGATCGTCGAGAGGCGGTGAGCGATCACCACCAGCGTGGTGTGCTCGCGGATCACGCGCAGCGCCCGCTGGATAGCCTGCTCGGTGCCCGAGTCGATGTTGGCGGTCGCCTCGTCGAGGATCAGGATCTGCGGCGCCTGCACCAATACCCGCGCCATCGCCAGCAGCTGTTTCTGCCCGACCGACAGGTTATTGCCCTGCTCCCCCAGCCGGGTATGGATACCCTGTGGGAAGCCGCGCACCAGACTCGCCAGCTGCACCGTTTCCAGTGCCCGCCAGACGGCTTCTTCATCGATGTTGCGCCCCAGCGTCACGTTGGCCAGCACCGAATCGGCGATCACCACCGGATCCTGTTGCACCATCGCCACGCCCTGGCGCAGCGTGCGGTGCGACAGACTGGAGAGCGGACGACCGTCGAGACGCACTTCCCCTTCGCTGACCGGGTAATAGCCCATCAGCAGGTTAGCCAGCGTGCTCTTGCCGCTGCCGGTGTGGCCGACCAGCGCCACGAAGCCGCGTGAGGGCACCGCCAGCGAAATATGCTGCAGCACCTTTTTATCCGCACGGTAGGCGAAGCTCAGATCGGTGATGTCGATGCTGCCGCCGGCCAACGGACGATCGTCTGCGCCGTAGCTTTGCTGGCTGCGATCCATCAGTTCGAAAATACGTTCGCCGGCCACCACCGCCTGCTGCAGGATCGACTGTTGTGACGTCAACTCGATCAGCGGTTCGTTCAAACGCCCCAGGTAGTTGATGAAGGCATAGAGCACGCCGACGCCAATCACGCCTTCGCCGCTGAAGCCGAACAACATCAGCAAACCGCACAGCACCAACGCTGAAAACAGACTGAGCAGCGGCCGCAGCAGAAAACCGTCGAGCCGCAGCGTCTGCATGCGCGCAAGATAGTGCGACTGGCTGGCGGCGCTCATGCGCTCGCCGAAGCGCACCTGCTGGCGGAACTGCTGAATTACGCCCATGCCGTTGATCACTTCGTTGAAACCGTCGTTGATGTCCGCCAGATAACTGCGCACCCGGCGCACGATCGGCGTGCTGTAATATTGATAGATGCCCATCACCACGAACACCGCCGGGAAGATGCAGATAGCCACTAACGCCATGCGCCAGTCGAGGCTGAACATCGCCACCAGCATGGCGCCGATCAACGCGGCGCTTTTCAGCACCGTGGAGACCACCATCACGTACAGGTCCTTGATCACTTCGGTGTCGTTGGTGACGCGCGAGATCAATTGCCCGACCGGTTGCGTGTCGAAGGCGCTGAGCGGCTGGCGCAGCGCGGCGTCCATCACGTCGGTACGCAGCCGCTGCACCACGCCTACCGCCGCCTGATTGAACAGCAGCGCCTGGAAGTAGTGCAGCGCCGCCGCCAGCAGCTCCAGCAGAATGTAGGCCGCCGCCAGCCCGCCGACAATCATCAGCGGCAGTTGCCCTTTGGCGACGTAATTATCGATAAAATAGCTGACCAGGATCGGCCCGGCGACTTCCGCCGCCGCCGCCACCCACAGCATCAGCACCGCCACCCCCAGCGGTTTGCGGTACGGCGAGCCGTAGGCCAGCAGCCGCTTCAGCGTCGGCCACAGCTTTTGCACTTTATTCATCGGCTAACGCCTCCTCGCCGTTTTCCGGCGCTTCGTCCAGCGCCGCTTCCAGCTGCTGATAACGGTACATATCGCGATACCAGCCCGGCTGCGCCGCCAGCGCCGCCGGATCGCCACGCTGCGCCACGCCGCCGTGCTGCATCACCAGGATTTCGCTGGCCTCGGTCAATGCCGACAGCCGGTGCGCGCTGATGATCACCGTGCGATCTTGCCCCCAGCTGCGCAGGTTGTGCAGGATCTGGTGCTCGGTACGGCCGTCCACCGCCGACAACGCATCGTCGAGGATCAGGATCTCCGCATCCAGCAGCAACGCGCGCGCGATGGAGATGCGCTGTTTCTGGCCGCCCGACAGCATCACGCCGCGTTCGCCCACTTCGGTGTCATAGCCCTGCGGCAGCCGCAGAATGTCCTCATGGACGCTGGCCAGCCGCGCCGCCTGTTCAATCTGCGCCTGCGTCGCCCCCGGATGGCCCAGCGCGATGTTGTTCGCCACGGTATCGGAGAACAGGAACGGCGTCTGGCTCACCACCGACAGCCGCGAACGCCAGTCGTCGAGCCTGACCTGCGGAAGCGGCAGGCCGTGATAGCGGATCTGCCCTTGGTCGACGTCGAACTGACGCTGGATCAGCGACAGTAATGTCGACTTACCGGCCCCGGTCGGCCCGCACAGCCCCAGCATCTGCCCCGGCTTCAACGTCAGCGCCACGTCATGCAGCGCCGGGTGCGGGTTTTCCGGGTAGTGGAACGCGCGGATATCCACCTCCAGCACGCCGCGCCCGGCCGGCAACGCCTGCGGGCCGTCCTGCACCGCCGGCGCCTCGTCGAGCAGGCTGCGGATACGGCTGTAGGCCGCGCTGCCGCGCTCGACGATGTTGAACATCCAGGCCAGCGCCAGCATCGGCCAGATCATCAGGCCGAGGTACATCACAAAGCTGGTCAGTTGCCCGAGCGTCAGCGAACCGTTCACCACCATCCAGCTGCCGCCGCCGATGGCCAGCAGGTTAGAGGCGCCGATGGCGATATAAATAGTCGGATCGAAGCGCGCATCCACCCGCGCCACGTGCATGTTCTTGGCGCCGGTCTGCGCCGCGACGTCGGCGAAGCGGTTGGATTGGTGATCTTCCAGCCCGAAGGCCTTGATCATGCGGATGCTGGTCATGCTTTCCTGCGCCTGATCGTTGAGGCTGGAAAACGCCGCCTGCGCCGATTTAAAGCGCTGGTGCAGCTGATCGCCGTAATATTTGATGGCGATAGCCATCAGCGGCATCGGGATTAACGCCAACACCGTCAGCTGCCAGCTGATTTGGGTGCTCATCACCACCAGCACCACCAGCCCCATCACCAGCGAATCCACCAGCGTCAGCACGCCTTCACCGGCGGCGAACACCACGCGATCCACGTCGTTGGTGGCGCGCGCCATCAGATCGCCGGTGCGGTGGCGCAGGTAGAACGCCGGGTTCTGCCGACTGAGCTGACGGTAAAAGTTTTCGCGCAGCTCGACCGCCAGCTGGTAGGAAGCGCCGAACAGCAGCACCCGCCACACATAGCGCAGCAGGTAAACGACGATCGCGGTGCCGATCATCAGCCCAAGCCAGGCCAACAGCACGCCAGTAGACATCTGTTTTTCGGTGACGCCGTCCACGATGATGCCGACCAGTTTAGGCGGCAGCAGTTGCAGGATGGCGATGACGATCAGCAATACCACCGCGCCCAGGTAGCGGCGCCACTCCCGGCGGAAGTACCAGCCGATTTGTGCAAATAATCTCACGCAGTTTGATTCCAGGGTTTTATGAGGTTTGTCTCTTTTTCCGCTTCAACGGAGCAGGATACCACCGTTGAGCCGCCCGTCCGGTGAACTTTTCACTCCGGCACCGGCAGCGCGGTGGTGTATTTGATTTTTTCCATAGCAAAGCTCGAGGTGACGTCGATAAGGCCCGGCACGCCGTTCACCAGGCGCTTGTAAAAACCGTCGTAACTTTTCATGTCCGCCACTTCGACCTGCATCAGGTAGTCGTACTCTCCCGCCATACGGTAGAACGCCAGCACCTCGGGCATCTGGCTGGTCAGCTGCACAAACGCCTGATACCACTCGCTGCTGTGCTGCTGGGTCTTGATCAGTACGAACGCCGTCAGCCCCAGGCCAAGCTTTTCGTTATCCAACAAAGCCACCCGACCGCGGATATAGCCTTCGTCTTCCAGACGCTTCAGGCGCTTCCAGCACGGCGTAGAGGTTAAATTAACCGCATCGGCCAACGCCTGCAGCGACTGGGTGCAATCTTGCTGCAGCATGCACAGCAGCTTACGGTCTGTTTTATCTAACATAGCGGCCACCTGGAGAAAAATTTTCTCCCATTAGGCGATTAAACAGGGAAAATGGCAATCCTTTTTTCCTGCCGACAGGCTATGCTACGCCATAAATCAGCCCCCTATTCTGAGGCCAAATCATGACAAACTCTTGGGTAAAATATGCTATCGGTGAAATAGAAGCGGATTTTCAACGCTCCGCCGATACGCACCTGATTCGCCTGAACCTGCCGGCGTTTCCCGGCATCTGCCTGTACCTGAAAGATGAGAGCACCCACCCGACCGGCAGCCTGAAACACCGCCTGGCGCGCTCGCTGTTCCTTTACGGCCTGTGCAACGGCTGGATCACCGAGAACACCACCATCATCGAGGCCTCTTCCGGCAGCACGGCGGTGTCCGAAGCCTACTTCGCGCGGCTGATCGGTCTGCCGTTCATCGCGGTGATGCCGTCCTGCACCGCACGCCGCAAGGTAGAGCAGATCGCCTTTTACGGCGGCCGCTGTCACTTCGTCGATCACGCCGCCCAGATCTACGCCGCTTCCGAACAGCTGGCGAAAGAGCTGAACGGCCACTATATGGATCAGTTCACCTACGCCGAGCGCGCCACCGACTGGCGCGGCAACAACAATATCGCCGACAGCATCTTCCGCCAGATGGCGCGCGAACCCTTCCCGGTGCCGAAACACATCGTGATGAGCGCCGGCACCGGCGGCACCTCCGCCACGCTGGGGCGCTATATCCGCTATCAGGGGTACGACACCCGGTTGACGGTGGTCGATCCGGAAAACTCGGTGTTCTATGACTGCTTCCACCACGGCGATCGCACCCTGATCGGCAGCTGCGGCAGCCGTATCGAAGGCATCGGCCGCCCACGCGCCGAGCCGTCGTTCATCCCTTCGGTGGTCGATAACATGTTGCGGGTGCCGGACGCCGCCAGCGTCGCCACCATTCACTGGCTGGAGGCCGTGCTCGGCCGCAAGGTCGGCGCCTCCACCGGCACCAACGTCTGGGGCGCGCTGCAATTGGCGAAGCAGATGCGGGAAAACGGCGAGCAAGGGGCGATCGTCACCCTGCTGTGCGACAGCGGCGAGCGCTACCTCGATACCTATTACAACCCAGAGTGGGTCAGCAACAACATTGGTGATCTGCAACCGTATCTGGCGCAGCTGGCGGATTTGTAACACCGGGCGCAACGTAAAAAAAAGCCGGGTAGTCATACCCGGCCGGCTGTAAGGAGAACCTCATTATTCGGGGGAATAGGTGAGGCAAGGTGAACGCAGCCAATGTTGTAAATAATGAGCCACCGCCTGTTGTTGGCAGTGGCCGATAACCGGCAGCTGCGGCAGCAGGGATTTCAGCTGCGGCAGGGCGTTCCCCATCACCACGCCATGCCCCACCGCGCCCAGCATCTCTTTGTCGTTCATCGCGTCGCCGAACGCCATGCAGTCGGCCATCGTCAATCCCAGGTGACGGCTCAGCCGCTCCAGCGCCGCGCCCTTGTTGCAACCGAGCGGCAGCACCTCCAGGCAATCGTAAGCGGAGAAACACAGATCGGCCTCGCCGCCCAGCTGCGCCCGCAGCTGCACCTGCAATTCCAGCAACGCCTCATGCGGTGCGACAAAGCACACCTTGCTGTTGCCGAACGCCGGTAAGCGGCGCACGTCAGCCAGTTGGAAACGAAAGCCGCTCAGGTGATGCGCCTGCAGCATCTCTTCCGGCGCGGGGAACTCGGTCAGCCAACCTTCGTCGCGGAACACGTGCATGCTGGCGCGGGTGCGCCAATGATGATGCAGCACCTCTTCGGCGATCTCCGCCGGCAGATCGGTGGCGTGCAGCTGTTGGCCGCGGTTGTCATACACCCGCGTGCCGTTGCCGGTGATCAGATAGCCCTGCAGCCCCAGCTGCGCCATGATCGGTTGCGCATCGAGGTAGTGCCGCCCGGTGGCGAACGTCACCACCATCTCCCGCTCCACCAGCTGGTTCAGCACCGCCAGCGTTTCCGGGCCAACCCGGTGATCCGGCATCAACAGCGTGCCGTCCATATCGAAAGCCGCCAGGCGATACATAAAGACCTCATGAATGTGAACGCGATTACAATCAGTGCAGTATGGGATGGTATTTGCGGAAGTAATAGTGAACAATTTGGGAAAACTGTTCCGGATTTCTGCTCATGCGCCTGGTTCACCGTCTCAGCCAATATCAACGCCTGTATCAACAGCTCGGCAACGCGCCGGTCGCCGTGACCATCGGCGAGCTGGCGGCAATGTTCTACTGCAGCGAACGCCATGCCCGCACGCTGGTGCAGCAACTGCAGGATCAGGGCTGGCTGAGCTGGCATTCGCAGCCCGGCCGCGGCAAACGCGCCAGCCTGCACTGCCTGAAAACACCGGATGAGCTGCGCGCGCAGCTGTTGCAGCAGCTGTTGCAACAGGGCAATCATCAGGGGGCGCTGGAGATGGCACAGCTCGATCCGCAACACCTGCAGGATCTGCTCAGCCCTCACCTCGGCGGGCAATGGCAGGCCGGCAGCCCGACGCTGCGCATTCCCTATTACCGTACGCTGGAGGCGCTCGATCCGCTCACGCTGACCGGCCGCGCCGAGCAACATCTGGTGTCGACCCTGCACGCCGGGCTGACGCGCCTGATGACCGGTAACCCGGAGCCGCAGCCCGATCTGGCGCACCACTGGCAGATAAGCGATGGCGGCCTGCGCTGGCGGTTCTTTTTGCGTAGCCAGCTGCGCTGGCACAACGGCGAACCGTTGACCGGCCAGCAACTGCTGCAAACGCTGGAAAAACTGCTGGGCCATCCGCGCAGCCACCCCAGCCTGAGCAGCGTCGCGAACGTCAGCCTGCCGCATCCGCTGTGCATTCAGTTCGACCTGCACCTGCCGGACTATTGGCTGGCACACCGGCTGGCGGAGCTGCCTTGTCTGATGACGCACCCGGAACTGCCGGCCATCGGCGCCGGCCCATTTAAACTGGCGTTGAATGAACCGCAGTTGGTGAGGCTGGAACAGCATGCCGGTTACCATCTGCAGCATCCGTATCTGGACACTATCGAATACTGGATCACCCCCGATCTGCCCACCGCCGGCGCCGACGCCAGCTGCCGGCATCCGGTGCGCATCACCATCGGTCAGCAAGACGATTTGGCGCAGGCCCGGCCGGTGCAGCGCAGCATGAGCCTGGGCTGGTGTTATCTGGCGCTGAACCTGCGCCACGGTGTGCTGAGCGAAGCCCAGGGGCAAAAGCTGCTGATGCTGATCCAGCAGTCCGGCCTGCTCAGCCATCTGCCGATCCCCAACAGCGTGATCACCCCCAGCCATGAAATGCTGCCCGGCTGGCGCATCCCTCACCAGCGGATTGAAGAAGATGTCCCGCTGCCCGCTCGGCTGACATTGCTGTATCGGCCGCCGGTCGAGCTGGAAACGGTGACGGTCGCGCTACAGCGGCTGCTCGCGCAGCACGGCTGCGAGCTGGAAGTGCGTTACTACGCCGGCAAACGCTGGCAAAGCGAGGCGCAAATCGCCCAGGCCGACCTGCTGCTGGCGGACAACCTGATCGGCGAGGCGCCGGAGGCGACGTTGGAGAGCTGGCTGCGTCAGGATACGCTATGGCGCGGCATCCTGACGGCAAGCCGCTGGCAGCAGCAACAGGAGACGCTGCGGCAGATCCAGCAGCTGCAGGCGCAGCAACCGCGCTTCGAACGGCTGCAGGCCTATTATCAACAGCTGATGGCCGCCGCCATCATCACGCCGCTGTTCCACTACCAGTATCAGATCAGCGCGCCGCCGCGTATGCATGGCGTGACGCTGACCGCCCATGGCTGGTTCGATTTTTGCCAGGCGTGGCTGCCGCCACCGGTGGATGACGCACCGACCGGAGCCGAACCGCCCTGCGCCTGACGGCCCTTTCTGCTACTATTGTCGCCGCAACGCAATTTTTATCCTGCCGCCCGAATGTGTATCGGGAATGGCCAAAGCCCAAAAAGGTGATTTTATGAAGCGCGCGGTTGTCGTTTTCAGCGGTGGACAAGACTCCACGACCTGCTTGATCCAGGCATTGCAACAGTATGACGAAGTTCACTGCGTCACGTTCGATTACGGCCAGCGCCATCGCGCCGAAATTGAAGTGGCTCAGGAGCTGTCGGAGGCCCTCGGCGCCAAGGCGCACAAGGTGCTGGACGTGACGTTGCTCAATGAGCTGGCCATCAGCAGCCTGACTCGCGACAATATTCCGGTTCCCGCCTACGATCCCAATCAGAAAAACGCGCTGCCGAGCACCTTCGTGCCGGGCCGCAACATCCTGTTCCTGACGCTGGCGGCGATCTACGCCTACCAGGTGGAAGCGGAGGCAGTGATCACCGGAGTGTGTGAAACCGACTTCTCTGGCTACCCAGATTGCCGCGACGAGTTCGTCAAAGCGCTGAACCAGGCGGTGGTGTTGGGCATCGCCCGCGATATCCGCTTCGAAACGCCGTTGATGTGGCTGAACAAGGCCGAAACCTGGGCACTGGCGGACTATTACCAGCAGTTGGATCGGGTGCGTCAGGATACGCTGACCTGCTACAACGGCATCAAGGGTGACGGCTGCGGCGAATGCGCCGCCTGCAACCTGCGCGCCAATGGCCTGACGCAATATCGCGCCAACCAGGCGGAAGTGATGGCGGCGTTGAAACAGAAGGCCGGTCTGGCCTGAGGCAGCGACGGCGGCAGCCTCCGCCGCCGGTGAGCTGACTGCGAATGTTATTTGGGCGTGAGCGCTTCCAGGTGCTCGCGCAATTCCCCTTCAATCGGCAGCGCACGCTGCGTTTTCAGATCGACGCACACGAAAGTCAGCAGCGCGTCGGCCACCGGCGTCCCCGCCGGATCCTGCGTCACCTTCTGGCTCAGCACCCCGCTTTTGCCGTTGAGCTGCACCATCTGGCTGTCGATGCGCAGTTTATCCCCCAATACCGCCGGGCTGCGGTAATTGATATTGATGTTCACCACGATGAAAGCGATGTTGTTTTCCGTCATCCAGCGGAACCCTGCCTCGTTTTCCAGCCACTCCCAGCGCGCCTCCTCCAGAAACTCCAGATAGCGGGCATTGTTAACGTGCTGGTAGACATCAAGGTGATAACCGCGAACTTTGATAAAGGTTTGCATAGGGAACGATCGCTCCTGCCTGGTGATTACAGAAAGAGGGAGCCGCGTGGGCTCCCTCGCCCGTTTGGTCAACGCGCCAAACTGGTAAGACCTGTAAAATGTAGCAGAGTCGCCATTGCCTCAGCGGCATTTTGCCGCGCAGCCGCGACCGGGATCACATTTTCAGCCGAGTGCGGTTCTTCTCGAACAGCGCCGGTCCGATGCCCGGCACCTCCTGCAGTTGCTCAACCTGGGTGAATGGCCCGTTCTGTTCGCGATAGCGCACAATGCCTTCCGCCTTCTTCAGACCGACACCGTTCAAAGCCGCTGCGAGCTGTTCGGCGGTGGCCTGATTGATGCTGACCGCCGTCTCTTCGGCCGCCTTGGTCATCGCCTGTTGCCCGCCATTGCTCGTCGGGGTTGAGAGCATCGGCGCCGGCGCATCGGCTTTATCCGCCGCGGCGGCCGGCACCGCCAGGCATAACAACAGCGCGGCCAGCGCGGCTTTAACGTGATGACGGTAACCTGATAACGTTTTTTTCTCTGTATGTTGCATGCTGTATCCTCCTTGTGTGTGACAGCACGGCTACCTTGCCGCGGCGGCGGATATTCAGCAATCGGCGGATATCAGATGTGGAAAAGGCCGCGAAAGCGGCCTTTGTTTGTTGCACTGCGTTGCAGAAAAATGCGGCGATTACTGCGGCTGTTGCTCAGCGGCGCCCATTTTAATTTTGGCTTCTTTACGCAGGCTCGACAGCAGCGAATCGAAGGAAACGCCGGTCGCGCCCTCTTCCATCTTGCCGACGAAGGTTTTCATTTCGTCTTCCGGCAGCGTGCCTGGCTTCACCGCATCGAGTGCGATCAGCACCACGTTGTCCTGGCGATCCTGCGACATGCCGTACACCGGTTTGCCGTCCTGCGGGTGCGGCAGCGCGAACACGCTCTCCACCAGCTGGCTGTCTTCCGGCGCGCGCGCCATCTTCTGCACGGCGCCAAAGCTCAGGCCGGCGGCTTTCATCGCCTCGTCGCCCTTGCCCTGCTTCAGCTCAACCAGCAGCTTCTCGCCCTGCAGTTTCGCTTCCTGCACCGCCTTGTTGCGCTTCACCAGATCCGCCACGCGGTCTTTTACCTGGTCGAACGGCTCGATGCCTTCCGGCTTGTGGCCGCTCACGCGCACCACGAAGGCGCGGTCGCCGTCTACGGTGATCACATCGGAGTTACTGCCCGGCGCGCCGTTCTCGCCGATCAGCGAACCGTCGAAGATCGCCTGCACCACCGGCTTGAAGTTCAGCGCCGCAGGGATGTTGTCGCGGGTGAACCAGTCGGTTTGCGCCGCTTTCACACCGGCCGCTTCTTCAGCCGAGGCCAGGGATTCATTGTCGCTGGTCGCCGCTTCGCTCACCTTCTGCTGCAGCGCGTAATACGCATCTACCGCTTTCTCCTGCTTCACCTGCTTGGCGATAGCGTCATGCACTTCGCTCAGCGGCTTCAGTTTCTCTGGTTCGATGTCGTTCAAACGCACGATCAGGTAGCCGACGGAAGATTTCACCACGCCGGACAGCTGCCCTTTTTCAGTCAGGTTAGCCTGCTTCAGCTCGTCGGCGGTGGTTTCCGGCTCCAGCCAACCCAGTTCGCCGCCGGTACGGCGTGAAATGATGTCGGTGGATTTCTCTTTCGCCAGCGTGGCGAAATCGGCGCCCTTCTTCAGCTCGTCCAGCGCCGCATTGGCTTCCGCCTCGGTTTTCAGCTGGATCACGCTGTAGTTTTTACGCTCCGGCTGGCCGTAGCTGCTCTTGTGCTGGTCGTAGTAAGCGCTGATGTCCTCTTCGCTCACTTTCACCTTGTCCTGCATGGACGCGGCGTCCAGCGGGATATAGCTCACCTTCACCTGCTCCGGGGCGATGAAGCTGTTCTTGTTCTGATCGTAATACGCCTTCAGTTCGTCGTCGCCGGCGCTCTGTTTCGCCTGCAGCGCCTTCAGATCGATAGTCGCCAGACGCACGTCGCGCTCCTGCAGCACCAACGCCGCCATGGCTTGCGATTCGGACGGCAGCACGAAGCCGGATTCGCCGAAGGCCTGGATCAGCTGCTGATTGACCAGCTGCTGGCGCATCGACTGCGCGAAGTTGTCGGCGGTGTAGCCCATACGGCCGATCAGGTCGAGGTACTTGGCGTTATCGAACTGGCCGTTGGTTTGGAAATAAGGCGCCTTGCGGATGGCGTCCTTGATCTGATCGTCGCTGACCGCCAGGCCCAGCTTCTTGGCGTATTGGTCGAGCAGCATGTTGTCGATCAACTGGGACAACACCTGACGGCGCATCTGCTGCATGTAGCCTTCGTTGCCGGCCAGCGCAGAGAACTGGTCACCCAGCTGCTGCTGCATGCGGCTACGCTCGCTTTGGAAAGCCTGTTCCAGCTGAGCGCGTTCGATCGTCTGACCATTTACTTTCGCAGCATAATCGCCGGAGCCGCCGATCAGGTAGTTACCCACCCCGGTCAGGACGAATGACAGGATGATCAGGGCCAGGATGATTTTGAGCACGACGTGATTGGCAGCCGCGCGTAAATTGTCCATCATAGTGTGACAACACTCCGCTGTGATGTGGATTAACAACCCTTGTGCAGGCGCGTTCCCTGCGACAAAAATAAAAAAAGCGCATCAGTCCGATGCGCCTTGTATCTTACCTTACCAGCACCGCTGCGTCAGGTGATTGTTTATTACAAAACCCTGTTACGCTAAACGGTTAGACGCCAAATCAGTTTACAGCGTCTTTCAGCGCTTTCCCTGCACGGAAGGCCGGCACTTTGGCTGCCGCGATCTTGATTTCTTTACCGGTTTGCGGGTTACGGCCGGTACGAGCCGAACGTTCACGCACGGTGAAGGAACCGAAACCAACCAGAGCCACGTCATCCCCAGCTTTCAGAGAGTCGGTAACGGAAGCGATTACTGCGTCTAAAGCACGTCCAGCTGCCGCTTTGGAAATATCAGCACCTGCGGCAATCTTGTCGATCAGTTGTGACTTATTCACTCTATCATCCCCTCTAGAATTCTATCGTCGCACCGAAAAATCCCTACGGTTGCGACAGCGCAGCTGTTATATCAATCCCATCGAACCTTGGCAAGCCACCGACTGCGTGGCAAAACGTGGGCCGACAGAGATCTAACTTAGCGGTACAAAAAAATACTGGCAAGTCCGAAATGGCTTGCCAGTATAAGTTTTATCAATGGTTTTTGCGATTCGTCACTATTTTGCCGCTACCGGCAGTGCGCCGAAGGCCGGGTTTTGCAACGCAATGTTCAAAACTTCATCGATTCGCTGCACCGGATGAATCTCCAGATCGGCGATAACATTGTCCGGGATCTCTTCCAGATCGCGCTTGTTCTCGTAAGGGATCAGCACGGTTTTGATGCCGCCGCGATGCGCCGCCAACAGCTTCTCTTTCAGGCCACCGATCGGCAACACCTGGCCGCGCAGCGTGATCTCGCCGGTCATCGCCACATCGGCGCGTACCGGGTTGCCGGTCAGGCAGGAGACCAGCGCAGTGCACATCGCGATACCGGCGCTCGGGCCGTCTTTCGGCGTCGCCCCTTCCGGCACGTGCACGTGGATGTCGCGCTTCTCGTAGAAATCGGCGTTGATGCCCAATTTCTCCGCGCGCGCGCGCACCACGGTCAGCGCCGCCTGAATCGATTCCTGCATCACTTCACCCAGAGAACCGGTGTAAGTCAGCTTGCCTTTGCCCGGCACGCAGGCGGTTTCGATGGTCAGCAGATCGCCGCCCACTTCCGTCCATGCCAGCCCGGTGACTTCGCCCACGCGGTTTTCGGTATCCGCACGGCCGTAATCGACGCGCTGCACGCCCAGGTAGTCCTTCAGGTTGTCGCCGTTGATCTCGATGTGCTTGCGCTTCTTGTCCATCAGCAGCGTTTTCACCGCTTTACGGCACAGTTTGGAGATTTCACGCTCCAGGCTGCGCACCCCGGCTTCGCGGGTGTAGAAGCGAATGATGCCGATGATGGCGCTGTCGTCGACCGTCAGCTCGCCTTTTTTCAGCGCGTTGCGCTCAAGCTGCTTCGGCAGCAGGTGCTGTTTGGCGATGTTGAGCTTTTCGTCCTCGGTATAACCCGACAGACGGATCACTTCCATACGGTCCAGCAGCGGCGCAGGGATGTTCATCGAGTTGGAGGTGGCGACGAACATCACGTCGGACAGATCGTAATCCACTTCCAGGTAGTGGTCGTTGAACGCCACGTTCTGTTCCGGATCCAGCACCTCCAGCAGAGCGGAAGCCGGATCGCCGCGCATGTCGGAAGACATCTTGTCGATCTCATCCAGCAGGAACAGCGGGTTCTTCACCCCCACCTTGGCCATTTTCTGGATCAGTTTGCCCGGCATCGATCCGATGTAGGTACGGCGGTGACCGCGGATTTCCGCTTCGTCACGCACGCCGCCCAACGCCATGCGCACGTACTGGCGCCCGGTCGCTTTGGCGATCGACTGCCCCAGCGAGGTTTTACCCACGCCCGGCGGCCCAACCAGACACAGGATAGGCCCTTTGATTTTGCTGACGCGGCTCTGCACCGCGAGGTACTCGAGGATGCGATCCTTGACGCGCTCCAGGCCGTAGTGATCGGTATCGAGCACTTCCTGCGCCTTGACCAGGTCTTTTTTCACCTTGCTGCGCGCGTTCCACGGTACCTGCAGCATCCAGTCGATGTAGCCGCGCACCACGGTCGCTTCCGCCGACATCGGCGACATCATCTTCAGCTTTTGCAGTTCCGCTTCGGTTTTCTCGCGCGCCTCTTTCGGCATTTTCGCCGCATCGATCTTGCGCTTCAGCGCTTCGTGCTCGTCCGGCGCGTCGTCCATTTCGCCCAGTTCTTTCTGAATCGCCTTCATCTGCTCATTCAGATAGTACTCGCGCTGGCTCTTCTCCATCTGCTTCTTGACGCGGTTGCGGATGCGTTTCTCAACCTGCAGCAGGTCGATCTCCGACTCCATCATCGCCATCAGGTATTCCAGACGCTCGGTGATGTCGGACATCTCGAGCACCGACTGTTTGTCGCTGAGTTTCAGCGGCATGTGGGCGGCGATGGTGTCCGCCAGGCGCGCGGCGTCGTCGATGCTGTTCAGTGACGTCAGCACCTCCGGCGGGATTTTTTTGTTCAGTTTGATATAGCCTTCAAACTGATTGATCGCGGTGCGCACCAGCACTTCCTGCTCGCGCTCGTCGATAGCCGGCGATTCAAGGTATTCCGCCTGCGCGGCAAAATGCTCACCGCTGTCGGACAGCGTAGTGATGCGTGCGCGCTGCAGCCCCTCGACCAGCACTTTTACCGTGCCGTCCGGCAGCTTCAGCATCTGCAGGATCGACGCTACGGTGCCAACCGAGAACAAGTCGTTAATGCCAGGTTCATCCGTTGAGGCCTCTTTCTGTGCCACCAGCATGATCTTCTTATCGTGATCCATTGCGGCTTCGAGGCACCGAATCGATTTTTCCCGGCCAACAAATAACGGGATCACCATGTGCGGATAAACCACCACGTCGCGCAATGGCAAAACGGGGATTTCAATGCGTTCGGAACGCTCAGGGTTCATAGAGCTCTCTCTTAGTTTAATTTCCGCCAGGTTGAGGGGGAATCTCATGAGACGCAAGCATCTAACGTTTCATAAAATCTGGTTAATGAGTATATGGGGATGAATCTCTTACATTCAACGGCAAGAATGCAGGAAAAAGAAATGGGGGATGAAATCCCCCATTTTGCTGATAACGCGCTGGTTTAACTGGCTAATTATTCGCCAGACGCCTGGGCTTCCGGCTTGCCGTAAATCAGCAGCGGTTTGGATTGACCGGCGATCACCGACTCGTCGATCACCACTTTGTCCACGCTGTCCATCGACGGCAGATCGTACATGGTATCGAGCAGCGCGCCTTCCACGATGGAACGCAGGCCGCGGGCGCCGGTTTTGCGCGCCATGGCTTTCTTGGCGATGGCGTTCAGCGCTTCGTCACGGAACTCCAGCTCCACGCCTTCCAGGTTGAACAGCGCCTGATACTGCTTGGTCAGAGCGTTCTTCGGCTCTTTCAGGATCTGAATCAGCGCGTCTTCGCTCAGCTCGCTCAGGGTCGCCACCACCGGCAGACGGCCGATGAACTCAGGGATCAGACCGAACTTGATCAAATCTTCCGGTTCGGCCTGCAGCAACAGTTCGCCTTCGGTGGCTTTCTCGGACTCGCCCTTGACGGTCGCGCCGAAGCCGATGCCAGAGCCGGTGTTGACGCGCTGACCGATCACCTTATCCAGGCCGGCAAATGCGCCGCCGCAGATAAACAGGATCTTGGAGGTATCGACCTGCAGGAACTCCTGCTGCGGATGCTTGCGCCCGCCCTGCGGCGGAACCGCGGCGATGGTGCCTTCAATCAGCTTCAGCAGCGCCTGCTGCACGCCTTCACCCGAAACGTCACGCGTGATAGACGGGTTGTCGGACTTGCGGGAAATCTTATCGATTTCATCGATATAAACGATGCCGCGCTGCGCTTTCTGCACGTCATAGTCACATTTTTGCAACAGCTTCTGGATAATATTTTCCACGTCCTCGCCCACGTAACCGGCTTCGGTCAGCGTGGTGGCGTCGGCCATGGTGAACGGCACGTCCAGGAAGCGCGCCAGCGTTTCCGCCAGCAGGGTCTTGCCGCTACCGGTCGGGCCAATCAGCAAGATGTTGCTCTTGCCCAACTCGATACCGTTGCTGGTATCGCCGTTGCGCAGGCGTTTGTAGTGGTTGTACACCGCAACCGCCAACACTTTCTTCGCCTGCTCCTGACCGATGACGTAGTCATCCAGGTGGTGGCGGATTTCGTGCGGCGTCGGCAGCGCACTGCGCTCACGATGCGGGGCAACTTCTTTAATCTCTTCGCGAATAATGTCGTTACACAGATCGACACATTCATCGCAGATATACACTGACGGCCCGGCAATCAGCTTACGCACTTCATGCTGGCTTTTGCCGCAAAAAGAGCAGTACAGCAGCTTTCCTGAACCGTCTTTGCGCTTATCTGTCATCAGTCAAACCTCTTCTTTAGTCTTGTCCCGCAGGAAAATCACGGCGGCAGTGCGCCCAAACTCATATCGGGAACGCCGGGGGGCTACAACAGAGCGAGCCCCTGCCCACTCTGATTACTATAGTCCATCGGCGCCGCGTGGTTCTAGCTGCGGTGTGTCAGAATGCCGTCAACCAGGCCGTATTCCACGGCTTCTTCCGCGGTCATAAAGCGATCGCGCTCGGTATCGCGCTCGATCTGCTCCAGCGGCTGGCCGGTATGCTCGGCCATCAGTTCATTCATGCGCGCTTTCACCTTGAGGATTTCACGCGCGTGGATTTCGATGTCCGTCGCCTGGCCCTGGTAGCCGCCCAGCGGCTGGTGAATCATCACACGCGAGTTCGGCAAGCAGAAACGTTTGCCTTTGGCGCCCGCGGTCAGCAGGAAGGAGCCCATCGAGCACGCCTGCCCCATACAGATGGTGCTGACGTCCGGCTTGATGAACTTCATGGTGTCGTAAATCGACATGCCCGCGGTGATCACCCCGCCCGGCGAGTTGATGTAGAGGAAAATGTCTTTTTCCGGGCTTTCCGCTTCGAGGAACAGCATTTGCGCCACGATCAGGTTGGCCATGTGATCTTCCACCTGGCCGGTCAGGAAAATGATGCGCTCTTTCAGCAGGCGGGAATAGATGTCGTAAGAACGCTCCCCGCGTGAAGTCTGCTCTACCACCATCGGCACCAGCGCCATGTTCGGTGCAAATTGATCTCGTTCGCCACTGTATGACATTACCGTCTCCTAATAGAAATTGCCTTGGCGGCCAGGGTGTCACCCTAATACGCCGATTCTACTTGAGAACGGCCATGATGACTATGCTCAAGCATTCGACCCGCGCCACACGTACCCGACGGTTATTTCATCCCGCGCACTTTGGCAAACAGCCCCAGAATTATTCTTTACAGATTGGGGGAGCCCGGCGCGATTTCAAGCCCAGAGGCCGATTTTCTCCGCGCGCCGGAAACGATGCCGTTATTCTGACCGTTATCATGCCAGCCAGTTCCCCAAGCAACAGGGTAAATATAGTGCATATTGCCCCGCTTAACCTGAGATTAATCAGCAACGTGGCAAAAAGAAAAGCCCGCAACCTGAGGTTGCGGGCTTTTTCATCGTGCGCCGGTTCGCCAGGCGAAACCGGGGGCGCCGTTCATCGCACCCGGCACGCAGGCATTACGCCTGTTGAGTTTGGTTCATCAGCTCGCTGAAGGTAGTGGCTTTTTCAGTCACTTTCGCTTTTGCCAGCAGGGCTTCAACCGCTTGCTCTTCCAGAGCCACGTTGCGCATGTTGTTCATCAGCTCTTTGTTTTTGCTGTAGAACTCGATGACTTCGTTCGGATCTTCGTAGGCGGAGGCCATTTCTTCGATCAGCGTCTTCACGCGATCTTCGTCAGCTTTCAGGTCGTTGGTGCTGATCACTTCGCCCAGCAGCAGGCCAACCACTACGCGGCGTTTGGCTTGCTCTTCGAACAGCTCGCGTGGCAGTTCCAGCGCTTGCTTCTCGTTGCCGCCGAAACGCTGTGCAGCCTGACGACGCAGCACGTCGATTTCGCCGTCGATCAGCGCAGCAGGCACGTCGATTTCGTTCGCGCTCACCAGGCCTTCGATCGCCTGAGACTTGATGCGGTTACGCACGGCGCCTTTCAGCTCGCGCTCCATGTTCTTGCGAACTTCGGTGCGCAGGCCGGCAACGGAACCGTCCGCTACGCCGAAACGCTTGATGAACTCTTCGGTCAGTTCCGGCAGCTCGCGCTCTTCAACTTTCTTCAGCACGATAGCGAATTTGGCCGCTTTGCCCTTCAGGTTTTCCGCGTGGTAGTCTTCCGGGAAGTTCACGTCGATGGAGAACTCTTCGCCCGCTTTGTGACCGACCAGACCTTCTTCGAAGCCTGGGATCATGCGGCCCTGGCCCATTGCCAGCACGAAGTCGGACGCTTTGCCGCCTTCGAACTCTTCACCGTCGATAGAACCGGTGAAGTCAACGGTCACGCGATCTTCAGCTTCCGCCGCGCGATCGGTTTCTTTCCAGGTCGCCTGCTGCTTGCGCAGAGTGTCCAGCATCGCGTCGACGTCTTCGTCGTTCACTTCAACTACGGGTTTTTCAACTTCGATGTTTTCCAGGCCTTTCAGCTCAACTTCCGGATACACTTCGAATTCAACGGCGAAAGTGAAGTCTTCACCTTCTTTGTACTCGCCCGGCACGTAGTTTGGCGCGCCGGCCGGATTAATCTTTTCTTTGATGATCGCGTCAACGAAGCTGCGCTGCATCGCTTCGCCCAGCACGTCCTGACGAACAGAGGCGCCGTAACGCTGTTCCACGATGTTCATCGGCACTTTGCCTTTGCGGAAGCCGTCGATACGCACGCTTTTCGCTGCGTTGATCAGCTCTTTCTTCACCGCCTGCTTGATAGTATCAGCCGGTACAGTAATAGAGAGACGGCGCCCAAGGCCTTGAGTGGTTTCTACTGAAACTTGCATCTTGTTACCTCAAAAAAATCACAGTGCTCGGTCAACTCCGTTCCAAGAACCAGGACGGCTACAATAAGAACCGAGTTCCCTGATGACAGAAGCGTCCCGAAACCATTCCGGAAAAATAAGACGCGACATTATAGCGGCGCATGCATGGCGAGTCGAGGAAAGCTAGGCGGCACAGGCGCGCTAAAAATCACACTTTTGTCGATTCAATCGCCAAAAGGCCGCCAAAACAGACCGAACATTGGCCATATTGCGCATCGGCCGTGTCGTCGTCAAAAACAGAAACGGCCCGCAGGCCGTTTCAAAATTCGTCAGTAGTAATACCCTAATTCGAGGGCAAAGTTCCACTGATACCTGAAAATTTCCCCCTCAGGCCAGCGTCCCGGCGCCGCGGCACGGCGGCGAGGCCGGCACGGTATCCTGCAACCCTTCCCACTCTTTGAGCGTATAGGTGTGCAGCGCCAGCGCGTGTACGCCATCGGCCAACTCTTCCGACAATACCCCGTAGATGGAGCGGTGACGCGTCAAAAACCGTTCGCCGACGAAGCGATCGCTGACCAATACCACTTTGAAATGACTTTCTGAACCCGCCGGAACGTTATGACGATAGCTTTCATCAACGACTTCCAGATACGCGGGCTCAAACGCCGCCCTTAACTTTGCTTCTATTTGCTCGCGAATCATAGGATCTCCTTACAACACCGGCAGAGGACCGTGCCCATCTAGTTCAATATTAGCCGGTTTTCCCCCGTTTAGACCATCGCCTGGACAAATTTCTCTTTTCTGCGGTCAGAGGATGAGCGTCATCCCCGCCACTTGGGGGATTATCCGATTGAGCGAGCCAAAAAAGCGTGTTTTTATCAACGGCAGGTAAAAATTTGTCACTCAGGCGCCTTCCGCGCTTCCACCGCACGGCGGCGATGCTATGATGTCGGCAATTCGTTGTCGGCTATCCCGCTCTGATTATTGCTAAATCCATCGAGAATGAGACAGAAAACATGTTAAAGAAACTTTGTCTTCCTTTGCTGGCCGCCTTGCTGCTGGCCGGCTGTGCGACCAGCAGCAACACCCTGAACGTCACGCCGAAAATCGTTCTGCCGCAGCAGGATCCTACCCTGCAGGGCATCACCATCAGCATCAACGGCGCGGATCAGCGCACCGATCAGGCGCTGGCCAAGGTGAACCGCGACGGCCAACTGGTCACGCTGACGCCGTCGCGCGATCTGCGTTTCCTGCTGCAGGAAGTGCTGGAGAAACAAATGGGCGCCCGCGGTTACATGATTGGCGCCGACGGCCCGGTCGCGCTGCAGGTGGTCGTCAATAATCTGTACGCGGACGTATCCGAAGGCAACCTGCGCTACAACATCACCACCAAAGCCGACATCTCGATCATCGCCCAGGCGAAGAACGGCAACAAGCAGGTGAAAAACTACCGCTCGACCTATAACGTGCAGGGTGCCTTCACGGCGACCAACGACAAGATCACCGACGCCGTCAACTCCGTGCTGGGCGACGTGATCGCCGACATGGCGCAGGACACCAGCGTCAACGACTTTATCAAGCAAAACGCGCGCTAATCGGCGCGCCTGGCGCCGCCCGGCGGATCGGGCGGCGCAGACAGGGAACTCATGTCGAAACACTATCTGAACATCTTCACCCAGCGTAACTCCGCCATTCTGCTGCTGCTGGGCTTCGCGTCGGGTCTGCCGCTGGCATTGACCTCCGGCACGCTGCAAGCCTGGATGACTGTCGAAAACATCGATCTGAAAACCATCGGCATCTTCTCGCTGGTGGGCCAGGCCTACGTCTTCAAATTCCTCTGGTCGCCCTTCATGGATCGCTATACCCCGCCGTTCCTCGGGCGGCGGCGCGGTTGGCTGCTGATCAGCCAGCTGCTGCTGGTGGCGGCGATCGTGGCGATGGGCTTTATGCAGCCCGCGCAGCACCTGTGGTGGCTGGCGGCGTTGGCGGTGCTGGTGGCGTTCTGCTCCGCCTCGCAAGACATCGTGTTCGACGCCTATAAAACCGACCTGCTGAAAGCCGAAGAACGCGGCGCGGGCGCGGCAATATCGGTGCTGGGTTATCGGCTGGCGATGCTGGTTTCCGGCGGCCTGGCGCTGTGGCTGGCGGATCGCTATTTCGGCTGGCAAGCCACCTACTGGCTGATGGCCGGGTTGATGCTGATCGGCGTGGCCGCCACGCTGATGGCGCCGGAACCGGATGAAAGCATCCCGGCGCCGCGCACCATGGAACAGGCGGTCGTCGCGCCGCTGCGCGATTTCTTTGGCCGCAACAACGCCTGGCTGATCCTGCTGCTGATCGTGATGTACAAAATGGGCGACGCCTTCGCCGGCAGCCTGAGCACTACCTTCCTGATCCGCGGCGTGGGGTTCGACGCCGGTGAAGTGGGGCTGGTGAACAAGACCCTCGGCCTGTTCGCCACCATCGTCGGCGCTCTGTTCGGCGGCGTGCTGATGCAGCGTCTCACCCTGTTCCGCGCCCTGATGCTGTTCGGCGTCCTGCAGGCGGTCTCCAATCTCGGCTATTGGATCCTGGCGGTGACCGACAAGAGCCTGCTCACCATGGGCAGCGCCATTTTCCTCGAAAACCTGTGCGGCGGCATGGGCACCGCGGCCTTCGTCGCGCTGCTGATGACGCTGTGCAACCGGTCGTTCTCCGCCACTCAGTTCGCGCTGCTGTCGGCGCTGTCCGCCGTGGGCCGCGTTTATGTCGGCCCGATCGCCGGCTGGTTCGTCGAAGCTCACGGCTGGCCGCTGTTCTACCTGTTCTCGATCGCCGCCGCCCTGCCCGGCTTGCTGCTGCTCGGCGTCTGCCGCCAAACGCTGGAACACACCCAGCAGCATGGCGACTTTATGCCGCGCACCGAGTTTTCAGGGTTTTACCGCTGGGCGCTGCACCTGCTGACGCTGGGCTGCTCGCTGCTGGGGGTGTGGCTGCTGCTGCTGATCGCCAATGCGCTCGACTGGACGCAGGCGCCGCTGTTGGCCGACCGGCTGCTGCAGATCGGCACCGCATTGAGCCTGCTCGGCGTCGCGATGGGCAGCATGCTGGATTATCTGGCGCTGCGCCGCGCTCGTTTGGCGTAACCCGACCGGCCGGCGATTTTGCCGGCCGAAAAAAAAAGCGATCCGGGGATGTATTTATTTCGTTAAAAAAAGATAATCAGCGAGAAAATTATTTTTTTATCCGACTGCGGCGCTCGGAAATAAAATTAAATTCACCTTTAAGACACAATTATTTTACATTAAATAAACCTTTTCTGCGTATTTCCCCGCCGCGCATTTCTTCGCCAGATTCATCATACCTTTAGTTTTCCTTAACATACGGACTGCTCGTCACGATTCAGCGTGCCAACGCGTTGTTGTCATTGGTAAATTGTCACGCAGGGTTACATCTGTGACCCCCTTAACAGAAAGTGTCAACAAGCCGCTGACACTCCCTTAAGCATGTTTACAGTACTGCAACCTTCCCGTAAAATGCCCGCACACATGAAACGACAATTGAGCCTTTGTTATTGAGGTCGTTAGATGAGACTTAAGAAATACAATAAAAGTATTGGGATGCTGTCATTAATTGCAGGCACTGTATTGCTCAGTGGCTGCGATATGGTTTTGATGAATCCCAAAGGAGCAATTGGTGTTGAGCAACGGACACTGATTATCACTGCAATCGCGTTGATGTTGATCGTGGTGGTGCCAGTTATCTTCATGGCGTTCGCCTTTGCCTGGAAGTATCGCGCTTCCAACAAAGACGCCAAGTACAGTCCGAACTGGGCCCACTCCAACAAGATCGAAGCGGTCGTCTGGACCATTCCTATCATTATCATCGCCATCCTTGGCACCATTACCTGGAAGACCACCCACGAACTCGACCCGTTCAAGCCGATTGTCACCGACAAGAAGCCGATGACGATCGAAGTGGTGTCGCTCGACTGGAAATGGCTGTTCATCTACCCTGAACAAGGCATTGCGACCGTTAATGAGCTGGCTTTCCCGAAAGATGTTCCAGTCGAATTCAAGATCACCTCTAACTCGGTAATGAACTCGTTCTTTATCCCGCAGTTGGGTGGACAGATTTATGCGATGGCCGGCATGCAGACCAAACTGCACCTGATCGGCAACGAAGCCGGTGCCTACAAGGGCATCTCCAGCAGTTACAGCGGAGCAGGCTTCTCCGGTATGAAATTCACCGCGATCGTTACCCCGACCGAAGGCGACTTCGATCAGTGGGTGGCCAAGGTGAAGGCATCGCCTAAAAACCTGAACACCACCGACGACTTTAACAAACTGGCAGAGCCGAGTGAAAACAACCCGGTCGAGTACTTTGCCGCTGTCAAACCGAATTTGTTCAAAGAAACAATTGCCAAATTCATGGGCGACATGGATATGCACAAGGGCGCTGGCGCGCACGAAGGCATGGACATGAGCCAAGGTATGGACATGGGTGAACATGCTGCTCACGCCGGAGCCGAGGAATAACTGATGTTGGGAAAATTAACACTTGATGCGGTTCCGTACCACGAACCGATCATCATGGTCACCGTAGCCGCAATTATCGTCGGGGGCCTGGCAGTGCTGGCGCTGCTGACCTATTTCGGCAAATGGAAGTGGCTGTGGAGCGAATGGCTGACTTCGGTCGACCATAAAAAAATTGGTATCATGTACATCATCGTGGCGATGGTCATGCTGCTGCGCGGCTTCGCCGACGCCATCATGATGCGTAGCCAGCAGGCGTTGGCGTCCGCCGGCGAAGCCGGGTTCCTGCCGCCGCACCACTACGACCAGATCTTCACCGCGCACGGCGTTATCATGATCTTCTTCATGGCGATGCCTTTCGTGGTTGGCCTGATGAACGTCGTGGTGCCGCTGCAAATCGGCGCGCGCGACGTTGCCTTCCCGTTCCTGAACTCCCTGAGCTTCTGGTTCTTCGTGGTGGGCGTTGTGCTGATCAACATCTCCCTGGGGGTCGGTGAATTCGCTCAGACTGGTTGGCTGGCGTATCCGCCGCTGTCGGGTAAAGAGTACAGTCCTGGCGTCGGGGTCGATTACTGGATCTGGAGTCTGCAGATTTCCGGTCTGGGTACCCTGCTGACCGGCGTGAACTTCTTCGCCACCATTCTGAAGATGCGTGCCCCTGGCATGCCTATGATGAAGATGCCGGTGTTCACCTGGGCGGCGCTGTGTACCAACGTCCTGATCATCGTTTCTTTCCCAATTCTGACCGTCACCATCGCGCTGCTGACCCTGGATCGCTATCTGGGCACCCATTTCTTCACCAATGATATGGGCGGCAACATGATGATGTACATCAACCTGATTTGGGCCTGGGGTCACCCAGAGGTGTACATTCTGGTTCTGCCGGTATTCGGCGTGTTCTCCGAAGTCACCGCGACCTTCTCCAGAAAACGCCTGTTCGGCTATACCTCACTGGTATGGGCAACCATCGCGATCACCATTCTGTCGTTCATCGTCTGGCTGCACCACTTCTTCACCATGGGGTCCGGCGCGAACGTTAACGCCTTCTTCGGTATTGCCACCATGATCATTTCCATCCCGACCGGGGTGAAAATCTTCAACTGGCTGTTCACCATGTATCAGGGCCGCATCAAGCTCAACTCCGCAATGCTGTGGACCGTTGGCTTCATCATCACCTTCTCCGTGGGTGGTATGACCGGCGTTCTGCTGGCGGTGCCGGGCGCGAACTTCGTGCTGCACAACAGCCTGTTCCTGATCGCGCACTTCCACAACGTCATCATCGGCGGCGTGGTGTTCGGTTGCTTCGCGGGCCTGACCTACTGGTTCCCGAAATCCTTCGGCTTCACGCTGAACGAAAAATGGGGCATCCGCGCGTTCTGGTTCTGGATCATCGGCTTCTTCACCGCCTTCATGCCGCTGTACGCATTGGGCTTTATGGGTATGACCCGTCGTATCAGCCAGAACATCAACCCTGAGTTCCACCCTCTGCTGCTGGTTGCAGCCGGCGGTGCGGCGCTGATCGCCTGCGGCATCCTGTGCCAGCTGACCCAGATCTTCGTCAGTATCCGTGACCGCGAACAGAACCGCGATCTGACCGGTGACCCATGGGGTGCTCGTACTCTGGAGTGGTCAACTTCGTCTCCACCGCCGTTCTATAACTTTGCCGTAGTACCGCAGATTCATGACCGTGACGAGTTCTGGGACATGAAAGAAAAAGGTGAAGCCTATAAGAAACCGGCTAAATACGAACCGATTCATATGCCTAAGAACACCGGCGCCGGCGTTATCATCGCCTTCTTCAGCCTGGTATTCGGTTTCGCAATGATTTGGGAAATCTGGTGGATGGCTCTGGCTGGCTTCATCGGTATGATCGTTGTCTGGATCGGCAAGAGCTTCGATCACGATGTTGACTACTATGTGCAGGTTGATGAAATCGAGCGCATTGAGAACCAACACTACGAACAAATCCGTAAAGCAGGCGTGAACCATGTCAACTGAAACTCTGACCAATCATAACGCAGCCCATGCAGAGCATGGGCACCACGACGCGGGTGAGACCAAGGTCTTCGGATTCTGGATCTACCTGATGAGCGACTGTATTTTGTTTGCGAGCTTGTTCGCGACTTATGCAGTCCTGGTGAACGGGACCGCGGGCGGTCCTACCGGCAAAGACATCTTCGACCTGAAGTTTGTCCTGGTCGAAACTTTCCTGCTGTTATTCAGCTCCATCACCTACGGCATGGCGATGATCGCCATGAACAAGGGTAAAGTTGGCGGTGTAAACACCTGGTTGTTCCTGACCTTCCTGTTTGGTCTGGGCTTCGTGGCGATGGAAATCTATGAATTCCATCACCTGATCGCCGAAGGCTTCGGTCCGGATCGCAGCGCGTTCCTGTCCAGCTTCTTCGCGCTGGTCGGCACCCACGGTCTGCACGTGACTTCCGGCCTGATTTGGATCATCGTGCTGATGATTCAGGTAAGCAAGTTCGGCCTGACCGCGACCAACAAAACCCGCCTGATGTGCCTGAGCCTGTTCTGGCACTTCCTGGACGTGGTCTGGATCTGCGTATTTACCGTTGTCTACCTGCTGGGGGTTATGTAATGAGCCATTCATCCCATGAAACCTCTCACGGCGGCGCAAGCCACGGCAGCGTGAAGTCATACCTGATCGGCTTTATCCTGTCGATCATCCTGACGGTAATTCCATTTGCGATGGTAATGAACGGCACTGCCTCTCATTCCACCATCCTGGCGGTTGTTGTCGGTATGGCGGTTATCCAGGTGATTGTTCACCTGGTTTACTTCCTGCACATGAACACCTCATCGGAAGAGCGCTGGAACCTGGTGGCATTGCTGTTCACCGCTATGATCATCGGTATCGTTGTTGTAGGTTCACTCTGGATTATGTACAACCTCAACATCAATATGATGGTCGATTAAGAGCTGAGCTGCACGTGATGATTAAGCAATACCTGCAAGTCACTAAACCAGGAATTATTTTCGGCAATTTAATTTCTGTCGTTGGGGGATTCCTGCTCGCTTCCAAAGGGAGCATCGACTATCCCCTGTTTCTCGCCACCCTGGTGGGTGTCTCGTTGGTGGTCGCGTCGGGCTGTGTGTTTAACAACTACATCGACCGCGACATCGACAAGAAGATGGAGAGAACGAAGAATCGGGTGCTGGTAAAAGGCCTGATCGCGCCGAGTGTCACCCTGGTTTATGCGACCGCGTTGGGTATTGTGGGCTTCGCGTTGCTGTATATCGCGGCCAACCCGCTGGCCATGTGGCTGGCGGTGATGGGCTTCGTGGTTTATGTCGGCGTTTATAGCCTGTACATGAAGCGCCACTCGGTCTACGGCACGCTGATCGGCAGCTTGTCGGGCGCCGCGCCGCCGGTTATCGGTTACTGCGCGGTCACCAACGAGTTCGACGCCGGCGCGTTGATCCTGCTGGCTATCTTTAGCCTGTGGCAGATGCCGCATTCTTATGCGATCGCTATCTTCCGCTTTAAAGATTACCAGGCGGCCAACATTCCGGTGCTGCCGGTGGTGAAAGGCATTTCCGTCGCCAAGAACCACATCACGGTCTACATCCTGGCGTTTATGATCGCCACGCTGATGCTGACCCTGGTGGGCTACGCCGGCTACAAATACCTGATCGTCGCTGCGGCGGTGAGCGTATGGTGGCTGGGCATGGCGCTGCGCGGTTACAAAACCGAAAACGACAGCGTCTGGGCGCGTAAACTGTTCGTGTTCTCCATCGTCGCCATCACCTCGCTGAGCGTGATGATGTCGATCGACTTCAGCGCCACGGCGGCGCCTGAAGCGCTGGTGACCTACGTTTGGTAAGCCAAATCATCTGTTAATGGGCCGCGTATGCGGCCCATTTTATTTGTCACGCCGAAAAGCGGCCAAACTGTAATATCTGTTAAACAACATTCGATTTACCCCCCCTGCCCTGCACACTAAAATGACGCAGCTTTACAGAAATCATGCCATCAGGCGCTGTCTCAACGTCTGATGGCATGGTTTTTACCGAGGTTTGACGTGAACGATAATTCAATGACCCCGCAGGAGCGCCGCGCCACCTGGGGATTGGGCACCGTATTCTCCCTGCGCATGCTCGGCATGTTTATGGTATTGCCGGTGTTGACCACCTACGGCATGGCGCTCAACGGCGCCAGCGAAGCGCTGATCGGCATCGCCATCGGCATTTACGGCCTGGCGCAGGCGGTATTTCAGATCCCGTTCGGCCTGGTGTCCGATCGCATCGGCCGTAAGCCGCTGATCGTCGGCGGCCTGCTGATCTTTGCCCTCGGCAGCGTGATCGCCGCCGTCACCGACTCTATTTGGGGCGTGATCCTCGGCCGCGCATTGCAGGGCTCCGGCGCCATCGCCGCCGCGGTGATGGCACTGCTCTCCGATCTGACCCGCGAGCAGAACCGCACCAAGGCGATGGCGTTTATCGGCGTCAGCTTCGGCATCACCTTCGCCATCGCCATGGTTCTGGGCCCTATCATCACCCACGCCTTCGGCCTGCACGCGCTGTTCTGGATGATCGCCGTGCTGGCGCTGGCCGGCATCGTCATCACCCTGGCGGTGGTGCCTTCCGCCGACACCCATCTGCTGAACCGCGAGTCCAGCATCGTGCGCGGCAGCTTCCGCAAAGTGCTGAGCAACTCGCGCCTGTTGAAACTCAACTTCGGCATCATGTGTCTGCACATTCTGCTGATGTCGAGTTTCGTGGCGCTGCCGCTGGCGATGGAAAAAGCCGGGCTGGCGGCCAGCGAACACTGGATCGTCTACCTGGTGACCATGCTGGTGTCGTTCGCCGCCGTGGTGCCGTTCATTATCTATGCCGAGAAATATCGCCGCATGAAGCAGGTATTTATGGGCTGCGTGGCGGTGCTGTTCTGCGCCGAAGTGCTGCTGTGGCTCTCCGGCGCTCATCTATGGGGCATCATCGCCGGCGTGCAGCTGTTCTTTATGGCCTTCAACGTGATGGAAGCCATCCTGCCTTCGCTGATCAGCAAAGAATCGCCGGCCGGCTACAAGGGCACCGCGATGGGGGTGTACTCCACCAGCCAGTTTATCGGCGTGGCGATCGGCGGCAGCCTTGGCGGCTGGCTGTACGGTTTGCAGGGGGCAGGCTTGGTGTTTATCGCCGGCGCGGTATTGGCCGCCGTCTGGTTCCTGGTCAGCAGCACCATGAAAGAGCCGCCGTATGTCAGCAGCCTGCGCATTACGCTGTCGGAACTGGCGGTGAAGGATTCGGCGCTGGAAAGCCGCCTGAAGGCGCAGCCCGGCGTGGCCGAGGCGATCGTGGTGCCGGAAGAGCGCAGCGCCTACGTCAAGGTGGATACCAAGCAGACCAATCGCGGTCAGTTGGAAGCGCTGGTCAATTCGCTGTAAAGAATCGGGGGCGGCCCAGCCGGCCCCCGCGCGGTTAATAGCCGGAGGTGGTGTTAAGGCACCCCCGGGCCAGATCGCCGCCGCGCACCAGCGCCATTACGCTCTGCAAATCGTCGCGTGACTTGCCGGTCACTCGCACTTCTTCGCCCTGGATCTGCGCCTGCACCTTCAGCTTGCTGTCTTTGATCAGCTTGACGATTTTCTTCGCCACGCTGGTTTCAATTCCCTGCTTCAGCTTGGCTTCCACGCTGTAGGTTTTACCGCTGTGGGTAAACTCTTCCGGGATCTCCAGCGCGGCGCCGTCGATGCTGCGCTTGCTCAGCTTTTCGCGCAGAATGTCGAGCAACTGCTGCACCTGGAAATCAGACTCGGTGGCAACCTTGATGCTTTGATTCTTCTCGTTTAGCTCAAAGCTGGCCGGCACGTTGCGAAAATCCCAGCGGGTGCCGAGATCGCGGGTGGCGTTCTCAACGGCGTTACGCACTTCCTGCATATCAATTTCGGAAACGATGTCGAAAGATGGCATACTTCTTCCTCCTGAATGAGTGCCTAATAGCTTAGGCGATTTTGATGCCGAGCATGATAACCGCTTTGCCGCCTCAGACAAAATCTGCTGAACGCACGCAGGGATAGCGCTTCAGGCTGCCATAAAGCCTATAGTTAATTCACGGTAATTGAGCGGTATTCCCGTGTTTCCAAGGAGACTGAATGAAAATAACCATTCTTGGTTGCGGCGCGCTCGGACAACTGTGGCTCTCCCGGCTGTATCAGCAGGGCCACGATGTACAGGGATGGCTAAGAGTGCCGCAGCCTTTTTGCGCCGTGAACGTGATAGAGCCGGAAGGCGTCTCGTTTAATCGCAATTTGCCCACCAACGATCCGGAGCACCTCGCGCAAAGCGAGCTGCTGCTGGTGACGCTGAAAGCCTGGCAGGTATCCAGCGCGGTCAGCGCGCTGTTGCCGAAGCTGAGCCCCCGATGCGCCATCTTGCTGCTGCACAACGGCATGGGCACTCAGGAGGAGCTGCCGCCGAACGGCCAGCCCATCTTGCAGGGCACCACCACCCACGCCGCGCGCCACGAAGGCAGCACCATTATCCACGTCGCCACCGGCATCACCCACATCGGCCCCACCTCACCGGCCGCCCAGCACCTCAGCCACCTGGCGGAAGTGCTGCATCAGGCGCTGCCCGACGTCGCCTGGCATAACAACATCGCCTCGGCCAACTGGCGCAAGCTGGCGGTCAACTGCGTGATCAACCCGCTGACGGCGCTGTACGGCTGCCGCAACGGCGATCTGCAGCGCTACCCGGAGCAGATTGAAACGCTGTGTCGTGAAGTCGCCAGCGTGATGGCCATGGAGGGTTACCACACCTCCTGCGAAGGCCTGATGCAATACGTGATGGACGTGATCCACAGCACCGCCGACAACGTTTCATCGATGCTGCAGGATATCCGCAGCCAGCGGCATACCGAGATCGACTACATCACCGGCTACCTGCTGCGCCGCGCGCGCAGCCACGGCCTCACGCTGCCGGAGAATGCGCGGCTGTTTGAATTGATTAAACGAAAGGAAAATGAATATGAGCGTATCGGCGCTGGTCTGCCTGGCACCTGGTAGCGAAGAAACCGAAGCCGTCACCACCATCGATCTGCTGGTGCGGGCGGGCGTTAAAGTCACTACCGCCAGCGTCGCCGGCGACGGCGAGCTGACTATCGTTTGTTCGCGCGGCGTCAAGCTGCTGGCCGACGCGCCGCTGGTGGCGATCGTCGATGAGCCTTTCGACGCCATCGTGCTGCCCGGCGGCCTGCAGGGGGCGGAATGCTTCCGCGACAGTCCGCTGCTGGTGGAAAAAGTGCGGCAGATGCATCTGCAGGGCCACATCGTCGCCGCCATCTGCGCGGCCCCGGCGCTGGTGCTGCAGCACCACGATCTGTTCCCGATCGGCAACATGACCGGTTTCCCGGGTTTGAAAGATCGGATACCGGCGGATAAATGGATGGAGCGCCGCGTGGTGTACGACGCGCGCGTCAACCTGCTCACCAGTCAGGGGCCGGGCACCGCGATGGAGTTTGCGCTGAAGCTGATCGATCTGCTGCTCGGCAAGGCCAAAGCGGCGGAGATCGCCGCGCAGCTGGTGCTGATCCCTGGGATGTACGATTTCCGCGACTGAGCGGCTTGCCGATAAAAAAAGGGCTGAACACCGGTTCAGCCCCTCTCGTTTACGCCGCGGCCCGCGTTACGGGCGATAAACCTTCACGTTGCTGAAACCCTGCTCCAGCAGGTACAGCGCCTGCAGACGGCTCATCACGCCGCGCTCGCAGTACAGCAGATAGGTTTTGCTCTGATCCAGATCGCCGAACTGGGTGCTCAGCTTGTAGAACGGCAGCGCTTTCACTTCAACCTGTTCCAGCTGCAGCGGCTTCTCTTCCTGTTCGTCGTTGGAACGGATATCCAGGATCACCTCGTCGGCGCCGAAGGCTGCGACGGTTTCCACCTCGGTCACCTGCTCCTGCGCCTGCTCAGCGATGGAGCGAATATCGACGTTCTTCGCCTCGCTCACCACCCGATCGAGAATGCTGAAATCGAAGTGGCTTTCTTCCTCTTCAATCTTGGCCTTGACGGCTTTTACCGTCGGGCTCTTCGAAATCACGCCGCAGTATTCCGGCATGGTTTTGGCGAAGTCCTCGGTGCCGATTTCACGCGCCAGTTTGATGATGTGCTCTTTATCGTGCGAGATCAGCGGACGCAGGATCAGCGTATCGGACGCATTGTCGATCAAGCGCAGGTTGGTCAGCGTCTGGCTGGACACCTGCCCCAGCGCTTCACCGGTAACCAGCGCCTGCACGCCATAGCGTTCGGCCACTTGCGAAGCGGCGCGCACCATCATGCGCTTGAGCACCACGCCCATCTGGCCGTCGTCGACTTTCTCCAGGATCTCGCCCACCACCGGTTCGAAGTCGATGGCGACGAAGCGCACCTTGTGCGAGCTGGCGAAACGGTTCCACAGATAGTGCGCCACCTGCTTCACGCCAATCTCATGCGCGGCGCCGCCCAGGTTAAAGAAGCAGAAGTGCACGCGGCAGCCGCGACGCATCAGCATATAGCTGGACACGCCCGAGTCGAAACCGCCGGAAATCAGCGACATCACGTCTTCCTGAGTGCCGACCGGATAACCGCCGATGCCTTCGAGGCGGCGTTTAACCAACATCAGCTTGTCGTCTTCGATCTCGAGGTTTACCGTGACCTGCGGGCGGGTCAGGTTAACGCGCGCGCTGTCGATATGCTGGTTCAGACCGCCGCCGACGTAGCGCTCCACGTCCTGCGAGTTGAACGCCTGCTTGCCGCGGCGCTTGACGCGCACGCAGAAGGTTTTGCCTTCCAGCTGGGCGCGGTAGGCTTCCAGCGTCTGCTCGAAGATGTGGTGAATATCGGTATAAGCGCGATCTTCCACTTCCAGAATATGGTGGATGCCGGGAATGCGCGTCAGCGCGTCGGCGATGACCGGCCGCTGGTTTTCATCTTTGGCGCGAACTTCGATATGATCCCAGTGACGGACGACCGCCAGCGTTTCATCATACTGCTTCAGGACGTTGCGAATATTGGTCGAGAGAATCTTGATAAAGCGCAAGCGCACAGATTGGCTCTTGATGGTGATTTCCGGGAACAATTTAATGATAAACTTCATGGCGGTCTTTGTTGTCAGATAAGAATTACGGCGCGGAGTATATCACCATATCGCCGTGCTCTGCGCACAAAACCACACATGAGCGCCATGATTTGCTAATCAAGATCCGCTAGGATAGGCTCTGGCGCCAGGGTTCACATGATGACGTAAAAAGAAAATTATGCCGAAAAAACCAGCACAATCAGCCAGTACAGAGCAAACAGCCAGCTTTGAAAGCGCCCTCGGCGAGCTGGAAAGCATCGTGACGCGTCTGGAATCAGGCGAACTGCCGCTGGAAGACGCGCTGAACGAGTTCGAACGCGGTGTGCAGCTGGCGCGTCAAGGCCAGCAGAAACTGCAACAGGCGGAACAGCGTGTGCAGATCCTCCTTAACGACAGCGCCGACGACGCGGCGTTGGCGCCTTTCACACCGGATACCGAGTAACCGACATGTCTGAGATCGTCCCATCGGCCGCTTTTGCCGATCAACTGCAGATTTTCCGCCGGCGCGCCGATCGCGCGCTGCTGGATTTCATCGCCCCGCTGCCGTTCAACGACGGCAACATGGTGGCGGCGATGCGTCATGGCGCCTTACTGGGCGGCAAGCGCCTGCGCCCGTTCCTGGTGTACACCATCGGCCAGATGTTCGGCGTATCGCTGACCAACCTGGACGCGCCGGCGGCGGCGGTGGAATGCATTCACGCCTACTCGCTGATCCACGACGATCTGCCGGCGATGGACGACGACGATCTGCGCCGCGGCCAGCCGACCTGCCACATTAAATTCGGCGAAGCCAACGCGATCCTGGCCGGCGATGCGCTGCAAACGCTGGCGTTTTCGATCCTGGCCGATGCCGAAATGCCCGACGTGGCGCTGCGCGATCGGCTGGCGATGGTCTCCGAACTGGCGGCAGCCAGCGGCGTCGCCGGCATGTGCGGCGGCCAATCGCTGGATCTGGAAGCCGAAGGCAAGCGCGTCGATCTGCAGGCCCTGGAACAGATCCACCGCCACAAAACCGGCGCGCTGATCCGCGCCGCGGTGCGTCTGGGCGCGCTGAGCGCCGGCGAAGCAGGACGAGCGGCGCTGCCGCAGCTGGATCGTTACGCCGCCGCGGTCGGCCTGGCGTTCCAGGTGCAGGATGACATTTTGGACGTTGTCGGCGAGACTGAAAAGATCGGCAAGCGCCAGGGAGCGGACCAACAACACGGAAAGAGTACCTACCCGGCGTTACTCGGGCTTGACAGCGCGAAAGCAAAAGCGTGGGATCTCTATCAGGAAGCATTAGCTGCATTAGACACTTTGGCAGCGCAATCTTATAACACAGCGCCATTGCGAGCGTTAGCCAGCTTCATTATTGAACGCGACAATTAACGTGTGACGTTAACTCCTCTGATATGAGTATCGAATGAGTCTTGATATAGCCAAATACCCAACCCTGGCGCTAGCGGAAAACCCCGAGGAACTCCGCTCACTGCCCAAAGAGAGCTTGCCGAAGCTGTGCGATGAGCTGCGGCAATATCTGCTGAACAGCGTCAGTCGCTCCAGCGGCCACTTTGCCTCCGGGCTGGGTACCGTCGAACTGACGGTGGCGTTGCATTTCGTCTACAACACGCCGTTCGATCATCTGGTGTGGGACGTCGGCCACCAGGCCTACCCGCACAAAATCCTGACCGGCCGCCGCGATCGGATCGCCACTATCCGGCAAAAGAACGGCCTGCACCCCTTCCCGTGGCGCGCCGAAAGCGAATATGACGTGCTGTCGGTCGGCCATTCGTCAACCTCGATCAGCGCCGGCCTCGGCATGGCGGTGGCGGCAGAGCGTGAAGGCAAAGGCCGCCGCACGGTGTGCGTGATCGGCGATGGCGCCATCACCGCCGGCATGGCGTTCGAAGCGATGAACCACGCCGGTGACATCAATCCGGACATGCTGGTGGTGCTGAACGACAACGAGATGTCGATCTCGGAAAACGTCGGCGCGCTGAACAACCATCTGGCGCAGCTGCTGTCCGGCAAGCTTTACTCCACCCTGCGCGAAGGCGGCAAGAAAGTGCTGGCCGGCGTGCCGCCGATCAAGGAGCTGGTGAAACGCACCGAAGAGCACCTGAAAGGCATGGTGGTGCCGGGTACGCTGTTCGAAGAGCTGGGCTTCAACTACATCGGTCCGGTAGACGGGCACGACGTACAGGGCCTGGTCGCCACGTTGAAAAACATGCGCGATCTGAAAGGCCCGCAGCTGTTGCACATCATGACCAAGAAAGGCCGCGGTTACGCGCCGGCGGAGAAGGATCCGATCAGCTTCCACGCGGTGCCGAAGTTCGATCCCGCCAGCGGCACGCTGCCGAAAAGCGCCGGCGGTCTGCCGACCTATTCGAAAATCTTCGGCGACTGGCTGTGTGAAACCGCCGCCAAAGACAGCTCACTGATGGCGATCACGCCGGCGATGCGCGAAGGTTCCGGCATGGTGCAGTTCTCGCGCGACTATCCGCAACAATATTTCGATGTGGCGATCGCCGAGCAGCACGCGGTCACCTTCGCCGCCGGGCTGGCGATCGGCGGCTACAAGCCGGTGGTGGCGATCTACTCCACCTTCCTGCAACGCGCCTACGATCAGTTGATCCATGACGTGGCGATCCAAAACCTGCCGGTGATGTTCGCCATCGATCGCGGCGGCATCGTCGGCGCCGACGGCCAGACCCACCAGGGGGCGTTCGATCTGTCGTTCATGCGCTGCATCCCGACCATGGTGATCATGACGCCGAGCGACGAAAACGAATGCCGCCAGATGCTGTATACCGGCTATCACTACAACGACGGCCCGAGCGCCGTGCGCTATCCGCGCGGCACCGGCACCGGCGCGGCGCTGGAGCCGCTCAGCCTGCTGCCGATCGGCAAAGGCGTGGTGCGTCGCCAGGGGGAAAAGATCGCCATTCTCAACTTCGGCACCCTGCTGCCGGAGGCCGCGCAAGCGGCGGAAGCGCTCAACGCCACGCTGGTCGACATGCGCTTCGTCAAACCGCTGGACGAGCAGCTGGTGCTCGAACTGGCCGCCAGCCATGAAACACTGGTCACGCTGGAAGAGAACGCCATCATGGGCGGCGCCGGCAGCGGCGTCAACGAACTGCTGATGGCCAAACGCCGTCCGGTGCCGGTGCTGAACCTCGGCCTGCCGGACAGCTTCGTCTCGCAGGGCACCCAGGAAGAACTGCGCGCCGATCTGGGGCTGGACGCCGCCGGCATTCAGCGCCAGATCGAAACCTGGCTGGCGCAGTAATCGCCGCCCGCCCTGATAAAACGCCTCCGCCTTCGGGGGCGTTTTCATTTCCGCCCTCCGGGATCCGCGCTACAGTTACTGTCTGAGCTGTGAATGGGAGGCAAGCATGAAGTATCTCAAACTGGGCAACACCGATCTGAACGTCTCGCGCATCTGCCTGGGTTGTATGACCTACGGCGAACCGAGCCGCGGCAATCACGCCTGGACGCTGCCGGAAGAGAGCAGCCGCCCGCTGTTGAAACAGGCGCTGGAAGCCGGCATCAACTTTTTCGACACCGCCAACAGCTATTCCGACGGCAGCAGCGAGGAGATCCTCGGCCGGGCGCTACGCGACTATGCACGCCGCGAGGAGGTGGTGATCGCCACCAAGGTCTATTTCCCGCTGAGCAACCTGGAGCGCGGTTTGTCGCGCGCCAACATCATGCAGTCCATCGACGACAGCCTACGCCGTCTCGGCACCGACTATGTCGATTTGCTGCAAATCCATCGCTGGGATTACGAAACGCCGCTGGAAGAGACGCTGGAAGCGCTGCACGACGTGGTGAAAGCCGGTAAGGCGCGTTACATCGGCGCCTCCTCGATGTACGCCTGGCAGTTCGCCAAGGCGCTGTATACCGCCGATCTGCACGGCTGGACGCGCTTCGTCAGCATGCAGGATCAATACAACCTGATCCAGCGCGAAGAAGAGCGCGAGATGCACCCGCTGTGCGCCGCCGAAGGCATCGCCGTACTGCCGTGGAGCCCGCTGGCGCGCGGCCGCCTGACCCGCCCCTGGGGCGAAACCACCGCGCGGCTGGTTTCCGACCAGTTCGGCAAGAGCCTGTACGAAGAAACTGAAGGCATCGACGCCATTATCGCCGAACGCGTCGCTAGCCTCGCCGAAGAACGCGGCGTTTCACGCGCGCAGATCGCGCTGGCTTGGCTGCTGAACAAACCGGCGGTCAGCGCGCCGATCGTTGGCGCGTCACGCAGCGAGCAGTTGGACGACGCCATTGCCGCGGTCGATTTGAGTTTGTCGCCGCAAGAGGTGGCGGAGTTGGAAACGGCTTACGTGCCGCATCGGGTGACGGGGTTTGAATAAGAGAAGCGGGCGCGAAGAACCGCGCCCGGCTGTCAGAACAGCCCGATCGGCCAGTGGTGCCCAATCAGGTAGATGATGCCCGCAGACAGCACGCCGGCGATGATATCGTCGACCATGATGCCCATGCCGCCATGCACGTTGCGGTCAAACCAGCGGATCGGCCACGGCTTCCACATGTCCAGAATGCGGAAGATGACGAAACCGGCGGCGACCCAGCGCCAATCGTTGACCGGCAGCGCCATCAGCGTGATCCACATGCCGACGAACTCATCCCAGACGATGCTGCCGTGATCGTGCACCTTCATGTCTTTTGCCGTGCGGTGGCAAATATAGACGCCGATGCAAATGCTGAACATCACCGTCAGCGAGTAGAGCTGCCACGGCAGTTGGATCAGCAGCAGCCAGAACGGGATCGCCGCCAGCGATCCCATGGTGCCCGGCATCACCGGTGACAAACCGCTGCCGAAACCGGTGGCCAGCAGGTGCCACGGATTGCTCATCCGCAGCCGACGCTTGGCTTCATCCATGGGTGCCCGGCTCCGCGTTGAAATGATCGAACCCGGCCCAGTCCAGCACCACCGCCTCGTCGTTGCGGTAATAGCGAATGCCTTCAGACAGCGGGCCAATCTGGCCGATACAGGTGTAATCGGCCCCGAGGTGGCTCAGCGCCACGTCCAGCGCGCCGCGGTTGATCTCCGGCACGGTGAAGCACAGCTCGTAGTCTTCGCCGCCCGCCAGCGCCCAACGCAGCGCCTGCTCGGCATCCGCGTGGCTGCTCAGCGCCTGCGACATCGGCAGCTCATCCAGCACGATGCGCGCGCCGCAGTCGCTGGCCTTCAGGATGTGTTTCAGATCGGAGATCAGGCCGTCGGAGATGTCGATCGCCGAACTGGCCAGATCGCGCAATGCCTGCCCCTGCAACACCCGCGGCTGCGGGCGCAGATGGCGAGCGACCAGATAATCGCGCGCCGCGCTATCCGTCACCGCCAGACGATCCTGCAGAATCGCCAGACCGGCGGCGCTGTCGCCCAGCGTGCCGGTCACATAGATCCAGTCGCCGATGCGCGCGCCGCTGCGGGTTAACGCCCGGCCGGCCGGGATCAAGCCCTGAATGGTCAAGGTCATGCTCAGCGGGCCGCGCGTGGTATCACCGCCGATCAGCTGCATGCCGTAATAGTTGAGCTGATCAAACAGGCTGTCGCTGAAGGCCTTCAGCCAGGGCTCGTTCACCTCCGGCAGGGTCAGGGCCAGCGAGAGCCACGCCGGATCGGCGCCCATCGCCGCCAGATCGCTCAGATTGACCGCCAGCGCTTTATACCCGAGATCGGCCGGATCGATGTCCGGCAGGAAGTGAATGCCCGCGACCAACGTATCGGTACTGACGGCCACCAGCTGTTTTTCCGGCACTGCCAGCAGTGCGCAGTCATCTCCAATGCCCAACTGTACATCCCGGCGCACGCGCTTAAACCGGTCAAAATAGCGGGCAATGAGGTCAAATTCGCCGCATGCCATATCGATATTCCACTAGAAGAAATTAAGGCCGGGAATGCCGGCCTTAATGTTTTTACTTTTTCTTGCGAAGGGTTGGCGCCACTTTATCCAGCACCCCGTTCACAAACTTGTGGCTGTCTTCCGCGCCGAAGGTTTTCGCCAGTTCGATCGCTTCGTTGATCGCCACCTTGTAAGGGACATCCTCGCGCATTTTCAGTTCAAACAGCGCGACGCGCAGCACCGCGCGTTCCACCTGGCCCAGCTCTTCGAGCTGACGCGACAGGTAAGGCGCCATCAGTTCGTCCAGCATACCTGCATTCACTGCCGCGCCGGACAGCAACTCGCGAAAATAGGCGACGTCAACATCTTTGACATCCTGCTCCGTCAGGAACTGGTGTTCAACATCGGCAAGGTCGTTTTTAGACAACTGCCAAGAGTAAAGCGCTTGAACAGCGCACTCACGAGCGCGGCGACGAGCAGCAGGTTTCACGGAATTCCCCTTAACTAAATTCAGGCTTTAATAGCTTTGATAACATTAATCATTTCAAGTGCGGTCAACGCGGCTTCAGCGCCCTTGTTGCCCGCTTTGGTGCCGGCGCGTTCGATCGCCTGTTCGATGCTTTCGGTGGTCAGCACGCCAAAGGCAACCGGGATTTCGGCATTCATCGCAACGTTGCCGATGCCGGAGCTGGCTTCGCCCGCCACATATTCGAAGTGCGCGGTGCCCCCACGGATAACGGTGCCCAGCGCGATAACCGCGTCGTATTTGCCGGTTTTGGCCAATACGCTCGCCGTCAGCGGCAGCTCGTAAGCGCCCGGGACCCAGACAACGGTGATGTTGTCGTCAGCAACCTGACCAATGCGTTTCAGCGCGTCGATGGCGCCTTCCAGCAGGCTGTCGTTGATGAAATTGTTAAAACGTGCAATTGCGATCGCCACACGGGCATTTGGAGTAGCAACAACACCTTCGATAACTTTCATGGGCTTTCCTTAAAAATGGGTTCAATACCCCGCAGGGGGGCGGATTCTATCATATTCTTTCATCGCCTGCGCGGCGCTTTTGTAAAACCGGCGCGCGGGCGCGAGATTCAATGTTTCGCCCGCAGGCGCAAACGCAGATCGGGGCCAACCTGGCGCACGTCGCTAAAGACGAATTCCGGTGCGTCGGCCAGACGCTCAAGGCCCGGCAAATGACACAGGCCGCGGCCATTATCGCCCAACAGTTTTGGCGCGATGTACAAAATGAGCTCATCCACCAGGCCGGCCTGCAGCAGCGCGCCGGCCAGCGTCGCCCCCGCCTCCACCCAGATTGAATTCACCTGGCGCTTGGCCAACAGCATCATCATCACCACCAGATCGACGCCGCCGCCGTGCGCCGGGCAGATGAACTGCTCGACGTCTTGCGGCCAGGCCTGTTCATCCGCCTGCAGGCGCGCCAGCCAGGTGGCGCCCGGCTGCTGCACCACGCGGTGTTGCGGGGTAATGCGATTTTGGCTGTCCAGCAGGATGCGCAGCGGCTGACGCAGATTTTCGCGCGGATAGAGGCTCTGGGTTTCGGCGTCCAGCTCATCCCAACGCACCGTCAGCGACGGATCGTCCGCCAGCACGGTGGCGCTGGTGCTGAGAATCGCGGCGCTCTGCGCGCGCAGCCGCTGCACGTCCTGACGCGCTTCGGGTGAGGTGATCCACTGGCTTTCGCCGGAGGCCATCGCCGTGCGGCCGTCCAGCGACGCGCCCAGCTTCAGTTGCACATAGGGAAAACCGGTGCGCATGCGTTTGAGGAAGCCCAGGTTGACCGCTTCGGCTTCGGCCAGCATCAGGCCATGACGCACCTCGACGCCGGCCTGCTGCAGCTTGTACAAGCCGCGCCCGGCCACCTGAGGATTGGGATCTTGCATCGCCGCGACCACTCGCGTTACGCCGGCGGCCACCAGCGCATCGGCACAGGGCGGCGTGCGGCCGTGATGGCTGCACGGCTCGAGCGTCACATAGGCGGTGGCGCCGCGCGCCTTGTCGCCCGCCATGCGCAGCGCATGCACTTCCGCGTGCGGCTCGCCGGCGCGCAGATGATAACCTTCACCGACAATTTCGCCGTCGCGCACGATAACGCAGCCGACGTTCGGATTGGGCGCGGTAGTGAAACGCCCCAGCCGCGCCAGCTCGAAGGCGCGCGCCATGTAAAATTCGTCGTGATGCATGAAAGATCCTTTAGTCTTGCAGGCGGGCAATCTCTTCGCCGAACTCGCGCACGTCTTCGAAGCTGCGGTACACCGACGCGAAGCGAATGTAGGCGACCTTATCCAGCTTTTTCAGCGCGTCCATCACCAGATTGCCGACTAACTTGGTCGGCACTTCGCGTTCGCCGGTGGCGCGCAGTTGGGATTTGATATGGTTAAGGGCGTTTTCCACGTCGTCCGAGCTGACCGGGCGCTTCTCCAGCGCTTTCAGCATGCCGCGACGCAGCTTGTCTTCGTTGAACGGCTCGCGCACCTCATCGCTTTTAATCACTCGCGGCATCACCAACTCGGCCACCTCGAAGGTGGTGAAACGTTCATTGCACACCAGACACTGGCGGCGGCGGCGCACTTGCGAACCGTCCCCCACCAGGCGGGAATCAATGACTTTGGTATCAACGGCGGCGCAGAAAGGGCAATGCATAACACGTCCTGATAAACGTTTTTTATAGATAAATGCAGTTTAACCCGAAGTGAAGCCACAACAAAGGGCGTCGGCCATTTGTTGCGACACGCAGCCGGGAAGCGGTGCCGATATGACTTTCCCCTCCGGGCGGACTAAGCTGATAACAGGAGATTCAGCATAGGAAATCGCCGTCATGACAACCCGTTACCCCAAAATCGCCCTGCTCGCCGCCGCCGCGTTGCTCAGTGGCTGCGCGCACAACGCCGCCGTGCCTCAGCTGCGCCATCAGGTCGCGGCGCTGAACCAGAAAATGAGCGTATTGACCGATCAGGCCACCGCGCTGGAGCGGCAAAACCAGCTCAATCAGCACTCCGATAACGGCGTCTACCTGCTGCCGGCTGCGCGGAGCGCCGCCCGTTTGCAAAGCGACATCGGCGAGCTGAGCGTTTCGCTGAGCCACATCAAGAGCGAAGCCAACGGCACCCAGGCGCAATTGCATGTGCGCATCCTCTCACAGGCCACGCTGCCGCCGTTTAAAGCGGTGGTGGAATGGGGCCAACTGGACGCGGCCACCGGCCGGCCATTGACCGCCGAGGCGCTGTCGCAACCGATCGCCAGCGCCGACTCGCTGCTGCCGAAACCCGGCCAGGACTTCGAGCTGCGCTTCAGCGGCCTGACGCCGGAACAGCTGGGCTATATCCGTCTGCACAGCCTGGTTTCGACCGCCCAGCCGGCGGTGGTGCAGCCGCGCTGAAATCGAGGCAAAAAAAAGGAGCGCCCATCGGCGCTCCTTCTCATTTCGCTGAATACTGCGGCGGTTAAGGCAGAATCGAAGGCTGATCGGCGCCCTCTTTTTCCACTTTTTGCTGCAGCATGTGCTCGCGTTTCATCCCCAGTTTCAACGCCAGCGCGGACGCGACGTAGATAGAGGAAACGGTACCGATCGACACGCCGATCAGCATCGCCAGCGAGAAGCCTTGCAGCATCGCGCCACCGAAGATGTACAGCATCAGCACCACCATCAGGGTAGTACCGGAAGTCATCAGCGTACGGCTCAGCGTCTGGGTCAACGACACGTTCATGATCTCGTAAGGCGTGCCGCGGCGGATCTTGCGGAAGTTCTCACGAATACGGTCGGAGACCACGATGCTGTCGTTCAGCGAGTAACCGATAACCGACATCAGGGACGCGACGATGGTCAGGTCAATCTCGATGTGGAACAGCGACAGCACGCCCAGCGTGATGATCACGTCGTGCGCCAGCGCGATAACCGCCCCCAGCGCCAGGCGCCATTCGAAGCGGAAGCCGACGTAGATCAGGATACAGATCAACGCCACCAGCAGCGCCATGCCGCCGGTTTGCGCCAGCTCGCTGCCCACGCTCGGGCCGACGAACTCAATGCGCTTCACGGTGGCGTTTTTATCCACCGAGTCGTTGATCACGCCGATCACCTTATTGCCCAGTTCCTGGCCTGCGGTGCCGGTCGCCGGTGGCATGCGCACCATCACGTCGCGGCTGCTGCCGAAGTTCTGGATAATCGGATCCTGGAACCCGGCCTTCTCCAGCGTATCGCGCATCAGATCGAGGTTAGCCGGCTTCTCCAGGTTGATTTCAATCACCGTACCGCCGGTGAAATCCAGGCCCCAGTTAAAGCCGCGCACCGACATGGTGGCGATCGACGCGACCAACAGCACCAACGAGATGCCGAAGGCCACGTAGTCCCAGCGCATAAAGTCGTAGACTTTACGGCCGTAGTTGAGTTGCTCAACAGTATAATCCTGTGCCACAACGCACTCCTCAGATAGACAGCTTGTTAATGCGTTTGCCGCCGTAAAGCAGGTTGACGATGGCACGGGTACCGACAATCGCGGTGAACATGGACGTCGCCACACCGATAGCGGTGGTGATCGCAAAGCCCTTGATCGAACCGGTGCCGACTGCGTACAGGATGACCGCGGTGATCAGGGTGGTGATGTTGGCGTCGACGATACTGGAGAACGCGCCTTTATAGCCCTCATGGATCGCCTGCTGAACGGACCGGCCGTTCTTCAGCTCTTCCTTGATACGTTCGTTAATCAGTACGTTGGCGTCGACCGCCACCGCCAGCGTCAACACGATCCCGGCAATGCCCGGCATGGTCAGCGTCGCCCCCGGCAACAGGGACATCACGCCGACGATCAGCACCAGGTTGGCGACCAGCGCCGTGGTGGCGATCACGCCGAATTTACGGTACCAGACCACCATGAAGACGATGGACGCCACCAGGCCCCACAGACAGGCTTCCAGACCTTGGGTAATGTTCTGCTGACCCAGGGTTGGACCGATGGTGCGCTCTTCAACGATCTGAATCGGCGCAATCAGCGCACCCGCGCGCAGCAGCAGCGAAAGCTGACGCGCTTCGTTCGGGTTGCCGATGCCGGTGATGCGGAAGCTGTTGCCCAGACGCGACTGAATGTTCGCCACGTTGATCACTTCTTCCTGTTTCACCAGCACCGCACGGCCGTTGGCGTCTTTCTTGCCGCTGTCCTTATACTCCACGAACAGGGTCGCCATCGGCTTGCCGATGTTGTCCTTGGTGAAGTTGGACATCGACGTGCCGCCGGCGCTGTCCAGCGAGATGTTAACCTGCGGCTGGTTGTATTCGTCGGTGCTCGAGGTGGAGTCGGTGATGTGGTCACCGGTCAGGATCACGCGCTTGTACAGCACGATCGGCTGGCCGTCACGGGTGTACTTCACCTCGGAATCGCCCGGCACGCGGCCGTTGGCCGCCGCAGTGGCGTCCGCATTGGTGTTCACCAGACGGAATTCCAGGGTCGCGGTAGCGCCCAGAATTTCTTTGGCGCGCGCGGTGTCCTGAATGCCCGGCAGCTCGACCACGATGCGGTCAGAGCCCTGGCGCTGCACCAGCGGTTCGGCAACGCCGAGCTGGTTAACGCGGTTACGCAGGATAGTGATGTTCTGCTGGACGGCGTATTCGCGCGCTTCGCTCAGACGGGCGTCCGTCAGGCTGGCTTTCAGGGTGTTGGCGCCATTGGCGGACAGCACCAGATCGCGCTGACGCGGGCCGATGTAGCTGATGGCCTGGTCACGGGCCGCATCGTCGCGGAAGCGAACTTCCACGCCGTTATTGTCCAGCTTGCGGATAGACGCGTAAGGAATGCCCTTCTCGCGCAGCTCGCTGCGCAGGGTATCCATGGTCTGTTCCTGCAGCTTGCTCAGCGCGGTGTCCATGTCCACTTCCATCAGGAAGTGCACGCCGCCGCGCAGGTCCAGGCCGAGTTTCATCGGCTCTGCGCCCAGCATGGCCAGCCAGGTCGGCGTGGCCGGCGCCAGGTTCAGCGCCACGACGAATTTGTCACCCAGCTCGGTCACCAGCGCTTCGCGGGCGCGCAGCTGAACGTCAGGATCTTTAAAGCGAGCCAGGATGGCGCCATTTTCCAGCGCAATCGACTTGCTCGCGATGTTGTCTTTTTCTAATACGGTACGGACCTGGTCCAGCGTAGTTTCACTGGCGGCGACGCCGCGCGCGCCAGTGATTTGTACGGCCGGATCCTCACCGTAGATGTTGGGAAGCGCATAAAGCAGACCGACGAGGATCACGACGATCAACATCAGATACTTCCACAAAGGATAACGGTTTAGCACGGCAATTCCCTTAGGGAAAAAAGATTACAGGGCCTTCATGGTACCTTTCGGCAGAACGGCCGCCACGAAGTCACGCTTGATCATCACTTCCGTGGTGTCGTTCAGCGCGATGGCGATGATGCCGGTGTCGGCCACTTTGGTCACGCGACCGATCAGGCCGCCGGTGGTCAGCACTTCGTCGCCTTTACCGATGGAGTCCATCAGCTTCTTGTGATCTTTCGCGCGCTTCTGCTGTGGGCGCAGGATCATGAAGTAGAAGATCAGGCCGAACACCACCAGCATAATGATCAGAGAGTACGGGCTTCCCTGAGCCGGAGCCCCTGCGGATGCGACGGCGTCAGAAATGAAAAAGCTCATTGAAATTCCCTCATTAAGTTATCAATTATTAGATCAAGCGTTTAAAGGCGGAATCGGCTTGCCGATCCGACCATAGAAATCCGCAACAAACTGCTCTAATTTACCCTCTTCGATAGCCTGGCGTAAACCCGCCATCAGGCGCTGGTAGTGACGCAGGTTATGAATTGTGTTCAGTCGAGCACCCAATATTTCGTTGCAACGGTCGAGATGGTGCAAGTAGGCGCGGCTGTAATGGCGACACGTGTAGCAATCACAGTCCTTATCCAGCGGAGAAGTATCATCCTTGTGCTTGGCATTACGGATTTTTACCACACCGTCAGTCACGAACAGATGGCCGTTGCGGGCGTTGCGGGTCGGCATGACGCAGTCGAACATGTCGATGCCGCGGCGCACGCCTTCCACCAAATCTTCCGGCTTGCCGACGCCCATCAAATAGCGTGGCTTATCTTCCGGAATTTGCGGGCAAACGTGTTCAAGAATGCGATGCATATCCTCTTTCGGCTCGCCTACAGCCAAGCCGCCCACAGCGTACCCATCAAAGCCGATATCCACCAGCCCTTTTACTGAAACATCACGTAAATCTTCGTAAACGCCGCCCTGAATGATGCCGAACAGCGCATTTTTATTTTCCAGCTCGTCGAAACGCTGGCGGCTGCGCTGCGCCCAACGCAGCGACATTTCCATCGAGCGCTTGGCGTAGTCCCAGTCCGCCGGGTACGGCGTGCATTCATCGAAGATCATCACGATGTCGGAACCCAGGTCATACTGGATTTCCATCGATTTTTCCGGGCTCAGGAACACCTTGTCGCCGTTGATCGGGTTGCGGAAGTACACGCCTTCCTCTTTGATCTTGCGCATCGCCCCCAGGCTGAACACCTGGAAACCGCCGGAGTCGGTGAGGATCGGGCCCGGCCACTGCATGAAATCGTGCAGATCGCCGTGCAGCTTCATGATCTCCTGGCCAGGGCGCAGCCACAGGTGGAAGGTGTTGCCCAGCAGGATCTGCGCGCCGGTCTCTTTCACTTCTTCCGGCGTCATGCCCTTGACCGTGCCGTAGGTACCGACCGGCATAAAGGCCGGGGTTTCCACTACGCCGCGGTCGAAAATCAGGCGGCCGCGGCGTGCGCGGCCATCGGTAGTTTGTAGTTCGTACTTCACAAAGCCTCCAGCATCAGAGAAACAGTCTGATGTCGTTGAAACGGGGCCGCGCCGTGGGCGCAGCCCGGGAAATTAACCGCCGACAGACTCGTTTTCCGCCTGCGGATTACGGCTGATGAACATCGCATCGCCGTAGCTGAAAAAGCGATACTGCTCGGCCACCGCCTGCTGATAGGCGTTCATGGTATTTTTGTAGCCGGCGAAAGCCGACACCAGCATGATCAGGGTGGACTCCGGCAGGTGGAAGTTGGTTACCAGCGCGTCGATCACCTGATAGTGGTAACCCGGATAGATAAAGATGCTGGTGTCGCCGAAGAACGGCGCAATCAGCGCCTCTTTGCTGGCCGCCGCGGCGCTTTCCAGCGAACGCACCGAGGTGGTGCCCACTGCCACCACGCGCTTGCCGCGCGCTTTGCAGGCCAGCACCGCATCCACGACCTCCTGCGGCACTTCGGCGTATTCGGCGTGCATCACGTGATCTTCGATGGTTTCCACGCGCACCGGCTGAAAGGTGCCGGCGCCGACGTGCAGCGTCACAAACGCCATTTCAACGCCCTTGGCGCGCAACGCCGCCAGCAGCGGTTCGTCGAAGTGCAGACCGGCGGTCGGCGCGGCGACCGCGCCCGGCTTCTCGCTGTAGACCGTCTGATACAGTTCGCGGTCGGCGTCTTCATCCGGGCGAGCGATATAAGGCGGCAGCGGCATATGGCCGGCCGCGTTGAGAATGGTGAAGACATCGCGTTCGTCGTTGAAGCGCAGCTCGAACAGCGTCTCGTGGCGCGCCACCATGGTGGCGGCGATGCTCTCGTCATCCCCCAGCAGCAGCTCGGCGCCCGGCTTGGGCGCTTTCGACGCGCGCACGTGCGCCAGCACGCGATGGTCGTCCAGCACGCGCTCCACCAGCACTTCAATCTTGCCGCCGCTGACCTTGCGGCCGAACATGCGCGCCGGGATCACGCGGGTATTGTTGAACACCAGCAGATCGCCGGCTTCCAGCTTGTCCAGCAGATCGGTGAATACGCCGTGCGTCAGCGCCCCGCTCGGCCCGTCCAGCTGCAGCAGGCGGCATGCGCTGCGCTCGGCCTGGGGATAGTGGGCAATCAGGGATTCGGGAAGTTCAAACGAAAAATCAGCGACGCGCATGGGTATTCACTTCTTCAATTTAAGACTGGTTGGTAAAAAACAGGCGGCCTAGTCTAAAGCCGGGGGCGGTCAGCGGCAAGAAATAAGGAGGATTTGCCTGACTTCGGGTATAGTTGAGGGATGAATTTTCTCGCTCATCTTCACCTGGCCATGCTGGCGGACAGCTCGCTGCTGGGCAACCTGCTGGCCGATTTCGTGCGCGGCAACCCCGCCGCCGACTACCAGCCCGAGGTCGTAGCCGGCATCATGATGCACCGCCGCGTCGACGTGCTGACCGACAGCCTGCCGCAGGTGAAAGCCTGCCGCGACTATTTCAGCGCCCCCTACCGCCGCGTGGCGCCAATTACCCTCGACGTGGTGTGGGACCATTTTCTGGCGCGCCACTGGCAGCAGCTGGAGCCTTCGCGCGATCTGCACCAGTTCACCCAGGAAGCCCGCAGCCAGATCGAACCTTACCTGCCGCTCACGCCGCCGCGTTTTCAGAACCTGAACGGCTATCTGTGGCCGGAGCGCTGGCTGGAACGCTACGCCGAATTGCCGTTCATCGCCCGAGTGCTGCAGGGCATGGCCAGCCGCCGTCCGCGTCTTGAGGCGCTGGCCGGCTCGTTCGCCGACGTCGAGCGGCATTATCATCAGCTTGAAACACAGTTCTGGCAGTTTTACCCGCAAATGATGCGGCAGGCGAAGGATAAAACGCTCTGAGGTCAAGCCCAAGCGTTTGAAATTGCAGCGCCTTGCAAGAATTTACGTTTTGCCGCTTGCCCTTTTGTGGGAAAAGGTTATTTTTAAAGCTCGATAAATTATATCAACGACTTTGATAGGTGAAAGCTATCTCATCGATTGGTCTTTTACCCTTTATTCACCAAGTCACGGCCCCTATACTGGCCCTTGTTTTTACATCCACCCTTTAACACCTATTACAGGAGTAATTATGGTCCTGGTAACTCGTCAAGCCCCTGACTTCACTGCAGCTGCCGTACTGGGTAGCGGCGAAATCGTTGAAAACTTCAACCTGAAGAAGCACCTGAACGGCAAACCTGCCGTGCTGTTCTTCTGGCCAATGGACTTCACCTTCGTATGCCCTTCCGAGCTGATCGCTTTCGATCACCGCTATGAAGAGTTCCAGAAGCGTGGCGTTGAAGTGGTTGGCGTTTCCTTCGACTCAGAATTCGTTCACAACGCATGGCGTAAAACCCCTGTCGACAAAGGCGGCATCGGTGAAGTGAAATACGCAATGGTTGCTGACGTTAAGCGTGAAATCCAGAAAGCTTACGGCATCGAACACCCGGAAGCCGGCGTTGCGCTGCGCGGCTCCTTCCTGATCGACAAAGACGGCATCGTGCGTGCTCAGGTTGTTAACGACCTGCCAATCGGCCGTAACATCGACGAAATGATCCGTACCGTTGACGCGCTGCAATTCCACGAAGAGCACGGTGAAGTGTGCCCGGCTCAGTGGGAAAAAGGCAAAGCAGGTATGGGCGCTTCCCCAGACGGCGTAGCAAAATACCTGTCTGAAAACGCTGCCAAGCTGTAATTTCAGCCTGATAGTGAATCAACCGGCCCACGGGCCGGTTTTTTTGTGCCCCTTTTTAGGGCAATATGCCCACCTTCAGTGCTTTATTTCCCTGTTTCCGCTCACATTTCCTACCCTGATCGCCGCGCGTGCGCCCATCTGCGACTACTATCAATAACGCTGGCTCGCGCTTTGCAAGCGAGTAACGGCAAGCAAACACAACACAATAAAAAACTGACAGGGTAGGAATAACTATGTTTTTACAGAAATGGAGCAAACCCCTGACCATGGCGGCGCTGCTGGTCAGCGGCAGCCTGTATGCGGCGTCTAACCCGGCGGTGGAAGCCAAAAACGGCATGGTGGTCACCTCGCAGCACCTGGCCTCGCAGGTCGGCGTGGATATTCTGAAAATGGGCGGCAACGCCATCGACGCCGCCGTGGCGGTCGGCTACGCGCAGGCGGTGGTTAACCCCTGCTGCGGCAACATCGGCGGCGGCGGCTTTATGACCGTCCACCTGGCGGACGGCACCGACACCTTCATCAACTTCCGCGAAACCGCACCGGCGGCGGCCAGCGCCAACATGTATCTGGATGCCGACGGCAAGGTGAAGAAAGATGCCAGCCTGTACGGCTATCTGGCGGCGGGCGTGCCGGGCACCGTGCTGGGGATGGAAACCGCACGTGAGAAGTACGGCAAACTGAGCCGCGAACAGGTGCTGGCGCCGGCGATCAGGCTGGCGCGCGAAGGCTTTGTGCTGACCCGCGCCGATACCGATATTCTCGACACCACCGTTGCACGTTTCAAACAGGATCCCGAGTCGGCCAAAATCTTCCTGCGCCCGGACGGCAGCCCGCTGCAGCCGGGGGACAAACTGGTGCAAACCGATCTGGCCAATACGCTGGAAGCCATCGCCAAAGGGGGAACCGACGCCTTCTACAAAGGCAAGATCCCGCAGGCGGTAGAGGCGGCGGCCAAACAGGGCGGCGGCATTTTGACGGCGGCCGACTTCGCCAACTATAAAGTCACCGAAACCCCACCGATCACCTGCAGCTATCGCGGCTACAAGTTCGTCTCGGCGCCGCCTCCCAGCTCCGGCGGCGTGACGCTGTGCGAAATCCTCAACGTGGTGGAAGGCTATGACCTGAAAAGCATGGGCTTCAACTCGGCGGCGGCCATTCACACCATGACCGAGGCGATGCGCCATGCCTACATGGACCGCAACACCTACCTCGGCGACCCGGAATTCATCAAGAACCCGATCGACCGGCTGGTGAGCAAGAGCTACGCCGAGCAGATCCGCAAGAAAATCGTCGCGGACAAGGCCACGCCGTCGGAAAACGTGCAGCCCGGCATGGAACCGCATGAGAAACCGGAAACCACCCACTATTCGATCGTCGATCACGACGGCAACGCGGTCTCCACCACCTATACCGTCAACGGCCGCTTCGGCGCCGTGGTGATCGCGCCGGGCACCGGCTTCTTCCTCAACGATGAGATGGACGACTTTACGGTGAAAGTGGGCGAGAAAAACCTGTACGGGCTGGTGCAGGGCACCGCCAACAGCATTGCCCCCGGTAAGCGCCCACTATCGTCAATGAGCCCGACGCTGGTGACCAAGGACAACAAGATCTTTATGGTGCTGGGCTCGCCTGGCGGTTCGCGCATCATCACCATCACCCTGCAGACCGCGTTGAACGTGATCGACCACGGCATGGCGCCGCAGGAAGCGGTGGACGCGCCGCGCATCCATCACCAATGGCTGCCGGATGAGGTGTACTACGAACAGCGCGGCGTTTCCGCCGATACGCTAAAACTACTGAGCGGCATGGGCTATAAGATGGGCGAACAAACGCCGTGGGGCGCCGCCGAACTGATTCTGGTCGGCTTGCCAGGCGCGGCGGGCGTCACCCCGGCCAACTCCGGTAACGATTCGGCGGTTTCCGGCAAAGTGCGCGAAGGTTACCTGTACGGCGCCAACGACGTGCGTCGCCCGGCAGGCTCCGCGGTCGGTTACTGATGTAAACGCCCACTCACCTTAATCGCGGGGGCCCTTCGGCCCCCGCAGTTCCCTTAGCCTTCACAGCGCCACACGGTGGCCGATTCTTCCGCCAGCTGCAGGCGCAACCCACCCGCCGTTTCGCTCAACTCTCCCCGCCCTTCCACACGCCGCCACGGGCCGCGCGCCAACAGCGGGTTATGCGGCAACTGCGCCTGGCCGCAGCCGTCGCGCTGCAGCGCCACCAACACCTGCTCCTGCTGATACAGGCGCACGAACACCAGCGTTTCGCCGCTGGCGTACAACACCTGGCAGCCGCCACGGCGCAAGGCCAGGCTCTGTTTACGCAGCGCCGCCATGCGCTGGAACAGCGCCAACAGCGGCCGGTCCCAGTCGCCGACGTCCCACGGGAACGGCTTGCGGCAGAACGGATCGTTGCCGCCGTCCAGACCAATTTCATCGCCGTAGTAGAGACAAGGCACGCCAATCCAGCTCAGCAGCCACACCGCCGCCATCTGCATGCGAGCCGCGTTCCCCTGCAACAGCGTGAGGAAACGCGCGGTATCGTGACTGTCCAATTGGTTGAACTGGATCAGCTGGCGGCCATGCGGCAACCCGGCGCGGTAGCCGTCCATCCACTGTGCGCATCCGGCAGCGTCCAGCCGCACCGGGTGATAGGCCACGTCCAGCCCCGCTAAAAAAGCCCGCACCGGCAGCGCGAAGCCCATGTAGTTCATCGCCGCATCCTCCACGCCGGCGTGCAGCCAGCGACGCGCGTCGCCGAAGTGCTCGCCCACTACGTAGGCCTGCGGATTCTCCTGCTTCACCGCCTGATAGATGCCCGCCAGGTGACGCAGGTTGCCGGCAGCGCCGCCGTTCTCCCCCAGCATATGCACCACGTCCAGCCGCCAACCGTCGATGCTGTACGGGGGGCGCAGCCAATGGCGCACCACGCTGCCTTCGCCCTGATAAATCGCTTCCGCCACCTGCGGCTCGGCGAAGTTGAGCTTCGGCAGGCTGGCGTTGCCCTTCCAGTCGAGCGCGCGGCCGTCCGGGTAGAAGTTGAACCAGCCGCGATACGGCGAATCGGGGTGGTGGCAGGCGCCGTTTTGCCCTTGGCGATGGCGGTCGAACCACGGATGCGAGTCGCCGGTGTGGTTGAACACCCCGTCCAGCACCAGTTTCATGCCTACCTTGTGAGTGCTCACTCGCAAACGCTGCAGCGCCGCGTTGCCGCCGAAGTGCGGATCGACCTGGTAATAATCCTCGGTATCGTACTTATGCACGCTCGGCGCGGTAAAAATCGGGTTCAGGTACAGCGCCGTCACGCCCAACTGCTGCAGGTACGGCAGTTTGGCGCAGATGCCGTCCAGATCGCCGCCGTAAAAGGTCGAAGCGGCGTGGCTATCCTCCAGCGGATGCTGCCAGTCGCGCCGGATCACCTCAGCGCCGGCCGCGTGATGGCGGTAGCTGCCGCTCTGGATGCCGTGCTCGCCGCCGCTGCTGGCGAAGCGATCGGGGAAAATCTGGTAGAACAGCTGATCCGCCACCCACTCAGGGCCGTTGTCAGGTTCGTCGACGGCGAATTGCGCCAGCTGGCCCGGCGGCGTTGGCGACCAGCCCTGCGGCCCGAACCACTGCTGGCGATCGGCCCACAGCAGCTTGAAGCAGTATCGCCGCGTCGGCTCGCCCTCATTCAGCGTCAGGCTGGCCTGGTAGCGCCGCATCCCCTCGTGACGCTGCGCTTTCATCACCAGCAGCCACTCTTCATTGTCCGGTTCGGCGCGCAAAAACACCCGTTCCGGCAGTTCATCCCCTTGTAACCACAGCGTGATATCCAAACGTTGCCCTTGCTTCACCACAAAAGGCGGAACCGGTTGATGCCAGGCGTTAAGCATACTGTTCTCCTGCTGTACCAAACGAAATCGACGGCATTCTTCAAGAAGCGAACAATGCCACGTTAAGTGCAACTCCCCCTCCTCTCTGACCGCAAAACCCAGGGATGAGCCAGGGGGCGGAGACCGAAAAATAACGCTAACTCGATGTAAAAAAAGGTAAACAGGCACAAATCCTGCACGTTACCCCTTAGGCTAACGCGTTTTGAGCATACAGGATATTTTTTGCGCATTTTTTAAGGAGCGGTAATGCAACAACAGATAACGCGCTGGCTGGAACAATTTGGTTTGGAATTCGGCGGAGTGATGTCGCTGTTGATGGTCTTGGGGTTGATCGTCCTGATCTCGGTGGTGATCCACCTGGTGCTGCACCGGGTGGTGCTGGCCGCCCTTCAGCGCCGCGGCCAGCAGTCGCAGCGCGTCTGGCAACAGGCCATCACCCAATACAAACTGTTCCAGCGCGTGGCGCTGCTGCTGCAAGGGGTGATCATCAGCATTCAGGCGACGCTGTGGCTGCAGAGCGGCAGCCAGACTCAGGCGGTGATCGTTACCGCGGCGCAGGTGTGGATACTCGCCTTCACCCTGCTGTCGCTGTTCTCGCTGCTGGATACGCTGCTGGCGCTGCTGCGCCAAAGCCCGATTTCCAATCAGCTGCCGCTGCGCGGCATTTTCCAGGGCCTGAAACTGGTGGCGGCGATCCTGATCGGCATCATGATCGTCTCGCTGCTGATGGGCAAATCGCCGCTGTTGCTGCTCAGCGGCCTGGGTGCCATGACGGCGGTCTTGATGTTGGTGTTCAAGGATCCGATCCTCGGGCTGGTGGCCGGCATTCAGCTCTCCGCCAACGACATGCTGAAGATCGGCGACTGGCTGGAAATGCCGAAATACGGCGCCGACGGCGCGGTCACCGACATCGGCCTGACCACGGTCAAAGTGCGTAACTGGGACAACACCGTCACCACCATACCGACCTACGCGCTGATCTCCGACTCGTTCAAAAACTGGCGTTCGATGTCGGAATCCGGCGGGCGCCGCATCAAGCGCAGTTTGAATATCGACACCGGCAGCGTGCACTTCCTGTCGGAAGAGGAACAGCGCCGCCTGCAGCGCAACCCGCTGCTGCACAGCTACCTGAACGTTAAGACCCAGGAACTGAGCCAGCACAACCAGGAGATCGCCGTCGATCTGGCCTCGCCGCTCAACGGCCGCCGCCTGACCAACCTCGGCACGCTGCGCGCCTATCTGGAAGCCTACCTGCGCGCTCACCCGCGCATTCACCAAAACATGACGCTGATGGTGCGCCAGCTGGCGCCGACGCCGGAGGGCCTGCCGCTGGAAATCTACGCCTTCACCAACACCACGGTCTGGGCGGAGTATGAAAGCATTCAGGCGGATATTTTCGACCATATCCTGGCGGTGATCGACGAGTTCGGCCTGCGCGTGCATCAGACGCCGACCGGCAACGACCTGCGCGGCATGCTGCGACAAAGCGCGAACGCTTCCTGACGTCGGCTGACGTAACTGTGTCTGCTGGTAATTATTCGCTTTCAATTGCCAGCAGATATCTCCATCCCCTTCTTTTCCCCGGCGAAAACGGCGTTAATGCGGCATCACCTTCACCACCGAGAGGGAAAGCTCTTGCTGAAACGGTTACGTCATCGGCTGTTCACCCTGATGGCCACGCTGCTGTTTATCGGCTGCCTGCACAACGCTTTGCTGGATGAAAGCCGCATGCCCCGCAATCTGCAACCTTCGTTGAGCGCCCTCAGCAGCAACCTGCAGGACATTCGCGAAGTGCTGGCGCGCTGCGCCGGCGAGGAAGAGGAGGAACGCCTGAACGACGGCGGCATACGCATCGAAGCGCGCGCCGCCGGGGATGATGAAGCGGAAGAAAAACGCCAGACATAGTGGGTTAAAAAACGCCCCAATTTGTTGCGTGATACGCAACACCCTACTATGATGCGTATAGCGCAACACTCATGGAGCCATCAGGATGATAAGAAGCTTCAAGCATAAGGGACTCAAAAAGTTTTTCGAAACCGGTTCAACAGCAGGTATCGACGCCAAACAGGCGAAAAAAATCGCGCTGCGGCTGAGCGTGCTGGATTTAGCGAAAGTGATTGATGACGTGGATTTACCCGGCTTCTTCTTGCATCCGCTAACGGGCGCTCGCAATGGGCAATGGTCCGTCACCGTGACCGGTAACTGGCGCATCACGTTTGAACTGGTCGAGGGTGATGTTTATATCGTGAATTATGAGGACTATCACTAATGAACCGCATGCATAATCCTCCTCATCCTGGCGAGTTGATCAAAGAAACCATGGAAACGCTGAATCTCAGCGCGCGCGCGCTGGCCAAAGCATTGGACGTCGCGCCGTCTACGGTTCAACGCCTGATCAGCGGTAAATCCGATATCTCGCCGGAAATGGCCATCCGCCTGTCCATCGTAATAGGCAGTTCCGAACAGGTCTGGATGGGAATGCAAGATGCTTACGACCTGTGGCAGGCCAGGCAGTCCATCGACGTTTCCAAACTGCGCAAGCTGGACTTCTCTTGACGCCTGCCCCTAAAAAAACACCGGCCTCAGCCGGTGTTTTTCCATTTAGTCTTGCTGCGTCGCCAGCAGCGCGCGTTTTTTCTGGCGGTTGACTTTGAACCAGTACCCCGCCAACAGCAACACTACCCAGACCAGGCCGGCGTACAGCGAGACGCGCGTGGTCGGGAAGTAGCCGATAAGACCGATGATGAACACCAGGAACACGATCGCCACCACCGAGGTGAACACCCCGCCGCGCAGCGGGAACGCCAGCTGCTTCACCTGCTCTTTGCTCAGGCTGCGGCGGAAGGCGATTTGCGAGAACAGGATCATGATCCACACCCACACGGTGGCGAAGGTCGCCAGGGAGGCGATCACCAGGAACACGCTCTCCGGCATGATGTAGTTGAGGTATACCGCCAGCAGCAGCGCCAGCATCATCACGACCACCGTCACCCAGGGAATGCCGCGTTTCGACACCTTGCTGAACATCTTCGGCGCATGGCCCTGCTCGGCCATGCCGTGCAGCATGCGGCCGACGCCGAACACGTCGCTGTTGATCGCCGACAGCGAAGCGGTAATCACCACGAAGTTGAGGATGCCCGCCGCCACGGTGATGCCCATATGCTGGAAAGTCAGCACGAACGGGCTGCCGTTGGTGCCCACCTGGTTCCACGGGTAGATAGACATGATGACGAACAGCGTGCCGACGTAGAACACCAGAATGCGCCACGGCACCGAGTTGATGGCTTTCGGAATCGATTTTTTCGGATCCTTGGCTTCGCCGGCGGTGATGCCGATGATTTCAATGCCGCCGTAAGCGAACATCACCAGCTGCAGCGACAGGATCATGCCGATAAAGCCGTTGCTGAAGAAGCCGCCGTTCGACCACAGGTTATGAATGCCCGTCGGTTGCCCGCCGTTGCCGATGCCCCAGATGATGATGCCGATGCCAGCCACGATCATGATGATGATGGTGGCGACCTTGAAGAACGAGAACCAGAACTCCAGCTCGCCGAACACCTTGACGCTCATCAGGTTGATGGCGCCGATGATCAGCACCACGCTCAGCACCCAGATCCAGTGCGGCACTTCCGGGAACCAGACCCCCATATAAATGCCGAAGGCGGTCACGTCGGCAATGGCGACGATCAGGATCTCAAAGCAGTAGGTCCAGCCGGTGATGTAACCCGCCATCGGGCCGAGGTAGTCCTGCGCGTAGCGGGAAAACGAGCTGGCCTGCGGGTTGTTGACCGACATCTCCCCCAGTGCGCGCATGATGATGAAGGCCACGATGCCGCCGATCAGGTAAGCCAGCAGCACGCTCGGGCCGGCCATTTTGATGGCGTCCGCCGAGCCGTAGAACAACCCGGTGCCGATGGCCGACCCCAACGCCATAAAGCGGATATGACGCGTGCTGAGGCCGCGTTTCAGCTTATTGTCGGGGACAGTGGTGGGTGACTGTTGTTGCATGAAAATGACCCATAGTTTTAAACGTAAAAAAGCCACGGACATGTCCGTGGCCCTAGATTAAGCCGGGGGATTATCAGTGCGCGGTCACTTGGGAACGCGTGCACACCCGATCATAAATCGCGACCAGCACCAGCATCAGCAGCGAAGGCGGCAACCATGCCAACCCCTGCTCCGCCAGCGGCAGGTGAGTGGTCCAGGCCGGCAGCAGCTGCTGGAAGCTGGACGCTTTCACCGCGTCAAGGATACCAAACAACAGGCTGACAAGCATCACCGGCGCGATGATGCGCGGCGCGCTGTGCCACCAACGCAGGGTGAAGCTCAGCACCACCAGCACGATGCACGGCGGGTAAATCGCGGTCAGCACCGGAATGGAGATCTGGATCAGGTGGCTCAGGCCGAGGTTGGACACCACCATCGAGAACAGGCCCAGAATAAACACCAGCGTCTTATAGGAGAACGGCAGGTATTGCGCGAAGAACTCGGCGCAGGCGCAGGTCAGGCCTACCGCGGTCACCATGCAGGCGATGAAGATCAGCGCCGCCAGGAAGAAGCTGCCCAGACCGCCGAAGGTGTTCTGAACGTAAGCGTGCAGGATCACCGCGCCGTTGGTGGCGTCAGGCACCAGCGCGCCGCTGCCGGAACCCAGCTTGAACAGGCTCAGGTACACCAGCGTCAGGCCCACGCCGGCGATCAAACCGGCCAGAATGGTGTAACGGGTCAACAGGCCGGCGTCTTTCACGCCGCGCGAGCGCGCCGCGTTGACGATAACGATGCCGAACACCAGCGCGCCCAGCGTATCCATGGTCAGATAGCCGTTAACGAAGCCGGAGGAGAAAGGCACGCTCTGATAAGCCGTCGTCGCCGGAATCGGCGCGCCGGCAGGCCACAGCAGCGCGGCGATGCCCAGTACGGCCAGCGCGACGATCTTCAGCGGCGCCAGCACATGGCCGACGGTATCGAGCAGGCGGCCCGGATACAGAGAGATGCCGATCACCAGCGCGAAGTACACCAGGCTGTAGATGAACAGCGGCATGGCGCCGTCGCCGGTCAGCGGGGCGATGCCCACTTCGAAGGACACGGTGGCGGTACGCGGCGTCGCGAACAGCGGGCCGACGGCCAGGTAGCAGACGGTCGCCAGCAGCAAGCCGGCGCCGCGGCCGATTGGCGAACTGAGGGCGTCGATGCCGCCGCCGACGCGCGCCAGCGCGATGACGGTGATGACCGGCAGGCCCACGGCGGTGATCAGGAAGCCCAGCGCCGCAGTCCAGACGTGTTCACCGGACTGCAAACCGACCATCGGCGGGAAGATGATGTTCCCGGCCCCGACGAATAAGGCAAAGGTCATAAAGCCCAGTGCCAGGATATCTTTTGACGTTAAACGATGACTCATACGATGTCGTGTTGCCTGTTCAAATGAAAAATAGTGTCCGATAGCGTGGTGGCGTGACGCCCCACCCGGTTGCCGGCATGCCCGATCGTCGCCGCGCCAAATAAGCACCCTAAACGCAGACGATCCGGCGTTTATGTCCCTATTCGAAAGTGGCCGCTCATAAAGATGGGCAAAATTTTAGGAGTTATAAAAATGGAGGTTTAATCCGACAACGAAGGCTAAGGTAAACGTTTATAGCGCTTCAAGGCAAGACGCACGGCGAAAAGCAGAGCTATCGACCATATAAACTTTAGCCACCAGTCGATCATATTGGCTATCAATAAATATACACTACATGATTTGTATCATTTTTGAACAACGAATTCACAAAACGTGAAGCATATATCGCTTTACCGCTCGAAATCGCTAATAAAAAGCCGATTCTCGCGTGGTATGAGCTTCGTTTCGCCATAAAAAAAGGTGAAAATTACGCCGTTTTTTGTCGCTTATTGCGCCATGGCCGGCGCGAGCGGTGGCAGCCCCAGCGCCTGACGGGTCTTCTGCAAGGTGGCCGGCGGCAGCGGCAGATAGCCGTCGTGGTTGACCAGGCTTTGGCCTGGTGTCGACAGCACGCGATCGAGGAATGCGGCGGTCAGCGGCTCCAGCGGTTGATGGGGGGCTTTGTTGATGTAGATATACAGATAGCGCGACAGCGGGTAGCGATCGTTGCGCACGTTGGCGGCGGTAGGCGCGACATAGTCCTCTCCCGATTCCGCCAATGGCAGCAGCCGCACGCCGCTGGCGCGAAAGCCGATGCTGGCATAGCCGATGCCGTTGAGCGAACCGGCCACCGCCTGCACCACCGAGGCAGAGCCGGGCAGCTCATTGACGCGCGGCATAAAATCGCCGCCGCACAGCGCGCGCAGTTTGAAGTAGCCATAGGTGCCGGACGCCGAGTTGCGGCCAAAGCGCTGCAGCGAACGCGACGCCCAGTCGCCGCGCAGACCCAGCTCGCCCCAGCGCGTCAGCGGCTGGCTTTCGCCGCAGCGCCGGGTGGCGGAGAAAATGCGGTCGAGCTGCTGCAGGTTGAGGCCGCGCAGCGGATTATCCTGATGCACCAATACCACCAGCGCATCCACCGCTACCGGCACCGCCAGCGGCGCATAGCCGTAACGGTGTTCGAATGCCGAGATCTCGGCCGCCTTCATCGGCCGGCTCATCGGGCCGAGCTGCGCGGCGCCCGCGGCCAACGCGGTCGGCGCGGTCGAGGAGCCGGCGGCCTGGATCTGCAAGTTGACGTTGGGATAATGCTGGCTGAAATCCTGCGCCCACAGCGCCATCAGATTCGCCAGCGTGTCGGAACCGACGCTGGACAGGTTGCCCGCCAACATGCCGTCAGGCTGCGCCAGCGCGCCGCGTCCGGCCAGCAGCGCCAGGCAAAGCAACAGCCCTCGGGTTATTCGGGTCATACCGGTGTCTCGCGTTAATTTTTCACCGCATTCTCTGATAAAGCGGCGGGAACAATCAACCGATTGGGCAAGGTAAAGATAAAGCGGGTGCCGATCCCCGGTTCGCTGAGGATCTCCAGCCGCGCGTCGTGATGGCTGAGCGCGTGCTTGACGATCGCCAGTCCCAGCCCGCTGCCGCCGGTCTGGCGCGAGCGGGCCTTGTCGACGCGATAAAAACGCTCGGTCAGGCGCGGAAGGTGTTCGGCGGCGATGCCCGGCCCGTTGTCGCTGACCTGGAACTGCGCACCCTGCGCCGTCTGTTGCCAGCTCACTTCGATATGGGTGCCCTTCGGCGTGTGGTTGACCGCGTTGTACACCAGATTAGACACCGCGCTGCGCAACTGGTCTTCATTGCCGAACACGTTGAGCTGTTCGTTCACCCGGAAAGTGATCTCATGATTGCCGCCGCTCAGCGATTGCGCCTCGCGCTGCAACACCCGCAGCATCAGCGGGATATCCACCCGCTCGTTCATGTCGACATTGGGCGCCGCCTCGATGCGCGACAGCGTCAGCAGCTGCTTGACCAGCCCGTCCATCCGGCGGGTCTGCTCTTGCATGGTGCTGAGCGCCTTGCTGCGCAGCGAACCGTCCTGCTCTTCGTCGCCCATCATCTCCAGGTAGCCCTGCAGCACCGTCAGCGGCGTGCGCAGCTCATGGCTGACGTTGGCGAAGAAGTTGCGCCGCGCGCCCTCCAGCTGGCGCATCTGGGTGACGTCGCGCGCCACCATCAGCAACTGCCCTTCGGAATACGGCATCACGCGAAATTCGACGTAGTGTTCGTTGTTCAACTGCAGCGTCAGCGGACGCGAAAACTCCTGCTGTTGCAGATAGTGGCTAAATTCCGGATAACGCAACAGGTTAAGGATGTGCTGGCCGTTGTCTTCCGGCCAGCGGAAGCCGAGCAAATGCTGCGCCAGCCCGTTGCACCAGAAGATGTTGCCCTCGACGGTGGTCATCACCACCGCGTCAGGCAGCGATTCGGCCCCGCTGCGAAAGCGCTTGATAAGCAGCGCCAGCTCGCGCCGGCGGCGGCGATTGCGCTGCTGCATCTGATACAGGCCATAAAACAGCGGCTCCCAGCTCCAGCGGCCGGGCGGCGGCGTCATGCTGCGGTCGATCCACAGCCAATGGGAGAGTTTGAGCTGGTTGTAGAAATTCCACACCAGCGCAGCCAGCGCGGAAGCCAGCAGGAACCAGGGCAGATAACCGAAAATCAGCCCCAACAGTAAGGCGGGCAAACAAAAAAGAGCCAGCTCCAGAGCCAGCCTCTTCCACGACAGACGTTCTAACACGGCATATTCTCCAGCGCGGCGCGATCAGTAGCGCGTTGAGAACCGGTAGCCGGTGCCCCGAACGGTTTGAACCATTTTATCATGCCCACTGGTTTCTAACGCCTTGCGGAGCCGACGGATATGCACGTCAACGGTACGGTCTTCCACATAAACGTTAGTGCCCCAGACGTGATTAAGCAACTGCTCACGGCTATAAACCCGCTCCGGGTGGGTCATAAAGAAGTGCAGCAGCTTGAACTCGGTCGGCCCCATGTCCAGCGCCTGATCGTTCGCCATCACGCGGTGGGAGGACGGATCCAGGCTCAGCCCTTGCATTTCAATCACCTCTTCCACCGCCATCGGTGAAATGCGGCGCATGACCGCCTTGATGCGCGCCACCAGCTCCTTGGGCGAGAACGGCTTGGTGATGTAATCATCCGCCCCCACTTCCAGGCCGCGCACCCGGTCTTCTTCTTCGCCGCGCGCGGTCAACATCATCACCGGGATATCGCGGGTCAGCGCTTCGCGCTTCATATGTTTGATAAACTGAATGCCGGACCCCCCGGGCAACATCCAGTCAAGCAACACCAAATCAGGGAACGGCTCAGACAGACGCGTCACGGCGCTGTCATAATCCTCGGCTTCCAACGGTTGGTAACCATTTTGTTCCAACACAAAGCACACCATCTCACGGATCGGCGCTTCGTCTTCCACCACCAGTATGCGTCTTGCCATCGTCAATCCTGCCAATGTGTTAGCGACTTTTCGGGCGCCATTATGCGTCAGTTTTGTGACACTTTTATGAAAAAAACCGGCTGTTATAGGCAGTAAGCATAGCGATTATTTCCCGCAGTAAAGAAAAATCATCCGGTTGTCATCATCATTGCGCCGGGACAGCCGCCGCCGCGGCCTTTATAATCATCGCCATTATCTTTGCATCCGGGAGTGTCATGCGCCTGATCCACACCTCTGACTGGCACCTTGGCCAGTACTTTTTCACCAAAAGCCGCGCCGCCGAGCACCAGGCTTTTCTGAACTGGCTGATCGAACAGATCGAACAGCAACAGGTGGATGCGCTGATCGTCGCCGGGGATCTGTTCGATACCGGCTCACCGCCCAGCTATGCCCGCGAGCTGTACAACCGCTTCGTGGTGGAACTGCAGCGCACCGGCTGCCAGTTGGTGGTGCTGGGCGGCAACCACGACTCGGTGGCGACGCTGAACGAATCGCGTGAGCTGCTCTCCTGCCTGAACACCACGGTGATCGCCAGCGCGCAGGGCGCCCCGGAACAGCAAATCGTGGTGCTGAACCGGCGCGACGGCCAGCCGGGCGCGGTGCTGTGCGCCATTCCGTTCCTGCGGCCGCGCGATCTGCTCACCAGCCGCGCCGGCGAATCCGGCGCGCAGAAGCAGCAGGCGCTGCAGGAAGCCATCGCCGAACATTATCAGACGCTGTATCAGGCGGCCTGCGAGCGCCGCGACCAGCTGGGCTTGCCGTTGCCGATCGTCGCCACCGGCCACCTGACCACCGTCGGCGTCACCACCTCCGACTCGGTGCGCGACATCTATATCGGCACCCTAGACGCCTTCCCGGCGCAGGCCTTCCCGCCCGCCGACTATATCGCGCTGGGTCACATTCACCGCGCGCAGAACGTCGCCAAATCGGAGCATATTCGCTATAGCGGCTCGCCGATCCCGCTCAGCTTCGATGAGCTGGGCAAAGCCAAAAGCGTCTTCCTGGTGGATTTCGCCGACGGCGCCCTGCAGCGGGTTGACGCGTTAACGATCCCGCAGTTCCAGCCCATGCAGCTGATCAAAGGCGATCTGGCCGAGATCGAACGGCAACTGCGGCAATTTGCCGACTATGCCGGCGAGCTGCCGGTGTGGCTGGATATCGAAGTGGCGACGCAGGACTACCTCAGCGATATCCAACGCCGCATCCAGCTGCTGGCGGATGAGCTGCCGGTGGAAGTGGTGCTGCTGCGGCGCAGCAAAGAGCAGCGCCGCCAGGCGATTGCGCAGCAGGATAAGGAAACGCTGAACGAGCTGAGCGTCAACGAGGTGTTCGAACGCAGGTTGGCGCAGGAGGCTGAGATGCCCGAAACGCGCCAACAGCGGATGCGCCAGATGTTCTGCCAGGTGGTCGAGGCGGTGCAGCGCAACGCCGAGGAGACGAATTCATGAAGATCCTCAGCCTGCGGTTAAAAAACCTCAACTCGCTGCAGGGCGAATGGAAAATTGACTTCACCGCCGAGCCTTTCGCCAGCAACGGTCTGTTCGCCATTACCGGCCCGACCGGCGCGGGCAAAACCACCCTGCTGGACGCCATTTGCCTGGCGCTGTATCACCAGACGCCGCGCCTCAACGTCACGCCGAGCCAGAATGAGCTGATGACCCGCCACACCGCCGAGTCGCTGGCGGAGGTCGAGTTCGAGGTCAAGGGCGTCGGCTATCGCGCCTTCTGGAGCCAGCGCCGCGCCAAAAATGCGCCGGACGGCAACCTGCAGGCGCCGAAGGTCGAACTGGCGCGCCGCGAGGACGGCAAGATCCTGGCGGACAAAGTGCGCGACAAGCTGGAGCTCACCGCCGCCATCACCGGGCTGGACTTCGGCCGCTTCACCAAATCGATGATGCTGTCTCAGGGGCAGTTCGCCGCCTTCCTCAACGCCGACGCCAACGATCGCGCCGAGCTGTTGGAAGAGCTGACCGGCACCGAAATCTATGGGCGGCTGTCCGAGCAGGTGTTCGAGTCGCACAAGCAGGCCAAAACTGACCTGGATGCGTTGCACCAACGCGCCAGCGGCATCGAACTGCTGAACGACGAGCAGCGCCAGTCTCTGACCGAACAGCTGGCGGCGCTGAGCACGCAGGAAAGCGCCCTCGGCGAGCAAACCCAGCGGCAGCAACAGGCGCTGAGCTGGCTACAGCAATGGCAACGCCTCCGGCAACAGCAAAACGAGGGGCAATTGCGGCTGGACACCGCCCAGCGCGAGCAAGCGGAGGCCGCCCCACAGCTGCAGCGGCTGGCGCTCAGCGAGCCGGCCGAGAAATTGCGGCCGCTGCGCGGTGATCGCGATCGCTGCCGCGCCGAGCTGCAGACGATACAGCAGCAAGCGGCTCTACTGGCGCAGCAGCAGGAACAGCAGTCAGCGCAGTTGACCCCGCTGCAGCAGGCGGTGGAGAAAACTCGCCAGGCGCAGCAAACCCATGCCGAGCATATGCGGCAACAGCAACAGCTGATTGACGAGCAGGTCGCCCCGCTCGATCATCAGATAGCCCAACTGCTATCGACCCAGACCGAGCGGCGACAGGCCGGCGATGCCGCCGCGCAGCAGTGCGCCGCAAAGCAGACAGCGCTGGAGCAGCTCACCGTCCAACACAGCCAGCTGACGGCACAGGGCGCACAGCATCAGCAGCAGTTGAATGCGCTGAACGAAGCGCTGGCCGCTCAACAGCAACAGCAGCAGGCGTTGGAGGCGAAAACGCCGCTGGCCCCGCTGCGCCAGCGCCTGAGCGCCCTGGCAGATCTGCGCCCGACGCGTCAGCAGCTGTTTACTCTATCCTCTTTGTCGCAGCAAATCGTTAAACGGCTGGAACAACAGCGGCAAGAGCTAAACATCGGTCAACATGAACTGATCCAGCTGGAACCACAGCTAGAACTTATCCGTCAGCAATTTAAGCAGCAGAAAGCGCACCAGGCCGATGTTGAAAAAACCTATGCGCTGGAACAACGGATCGTGGGTCTTGAGGCCGAGCGCGCCCGTTTGCAACCCGGCGCCCCCTGCCCGCTGTGCGGCTCATGCGAGCATCCGGCGGTAGAACAATATCAAGAGGTAAAACTGTCGGAAACTGCGCAACGTCTGGAGCAAATGAAAGTCCAGACCGAAGCATTGCAAAAACAAGGCGTCGAGCTGCGAGCCCGTTACGACAACCTGCAACAGCAGTTGCAGCGCCAGCAGCAAACCATCGCGCAGGATGAACAGCAGCTGGCTGCCCAACAGCAGCAGTGGCGACAGCTCAGCGCACCGCTGGCGTTCGACTTTACGCTGGCGGATAGCGAGCAACTCAGCGCCTGGCTGAACGGCTGCGACGACGAAGAACGGCGCGGGCAACAGGCGTTGCAGCAGCATGAACAGGCGGCGCAGGCGGTACAGCAGGCGAAAGACGCGCTCATCGCTCTGCAAACGCAGCAGCAGCAGACGCAGCAACAGCTGGCGTTGCTCGAAGAACGCTTTACGCTGCTGCAAAAAGCCCACGCCGACAACCTGCAACAGCAGCAAGAGCTGCAACAACGCTGGCAAGAAGGCGAGAAAACCCTCGCTGAACGGCGTGCGCAGCGGCTGGCGCTGTTCGGCGAACAGCAGGTGGCTCAGGTGCGCGAACAGCTGCGTGCCAAACAAATCGCCTGCGAACAGGCCAGCGTTCAGGCCGCCGAGCAGTGGCAAAAGGCGCAGGAATTGCGCGAACGCCTGGCCGGCCAGCAGACCGGGCTGCAACAACAGCTCACCCAGATGCAGGAGCGGCTGCAGCAGGCGCAGCAGCAGTGGCAGCAGGCGCTGGCCGACAGCGAGTTCGCCGATGAAACCGCCTTCGCCGCCGCGCTGCTGGACGACGCCCTGCGCCGCGAATTGCAGCAGCGCAAAGAGCGGCTGCAACAGCGACAGGTGGAGGCCGCCGCCCTGCTGACACAGGCAACGCAAACGCTGGAGCAGCATCGGCAGCACCGTCCTGAAGGGCTGGATGAGGCCAATGCGGATATCGATGCGCTCACTCAATCGCTGGCCGAGCTGGCACAGCAGTTGAAAACGTTGCAGCTGCGTCAGGGCGAACTGCGCAATCAGCTGGAAAGCGACGCCGCCCGCCGCCTCAATCAGCAGGCGCTGTTCGAGCAAATCACCCGCAGCCAGCAAGACTACGACGACTGGAGCTACCTCAACCAGCTGATCGGCTCGAAAGAAGGCGACAAGTTCCGTCGCTTCGCTCAGGGGCTGACGCTCGATCATCTGGTCTATCTGGCCAACCGGCAGCTCGGCCGGCTACACGGGCGCTACCTGCTGCAGCGTAAGACCAGCGATGCGCTGGAGCTGCAGGTGGTGGACACCTGGCAGGCGGACGCGCTGCGCGATACCCGCACCCTGTCCGGCGGCGAGAGCTTCCTGGTCAGCCTGGCGTTGGCGCTGGCGTTGTCCGATCTGGTCAGCCATAAAACCAGCATCGACTCGCTGTTCCTCGACGAAGGCTTCGGCACGCTGGACGCCGAAACCCTCGACACCGCGCTGGATGCGCTGGACAGCCTGAACGCCTCCGGCAAAACCATCGGCGTGATCAGCCACGTCGAGGCGATGAAAGAACGCATTCCGGTGCAGATCAAGGTGAAAAAGGTCAACGGGCTCGGCGTCAGCCGGCTGGAGGCGCACTTCAGGCTGGAATGATCCCGCGGCTTGCGGCGCAGAAGTGTGACCGCGGCGGCACTCCGCGGTGAAAAGCGTTGAGCCGCGGCGGGCACGGGTTATTATGCCAGCATAACAGGATTGTTACTGTATCCCCTCCGCCGCTCAGGCCGCAGGGCAGAAAGATAAAATACAGGCAAAACCTGACGCCCGGGATCGCTTCCGGGCGTCAGGTTTTTTCGTTTTCAGGATGCTGAAACACCGGGAAAAACCATGAAAATCGCTAAAATACTCAATAATAACGTGGTGATTACGCTGGACGACCGTCAGGCAGAGACGGTGGTGATGGGAAAAGGAATCGGCTTTAAAAAGAAGCCCGGCGATACGCTGGACGAAAGCCTGATCGAAAAGGTCTTCACCCATAACGGCGGAGAAATCGCCGAGCGCTATAAAGAGCTGCTCGCCGAGATCCCGCTGGCCTGCGTCACCACTGCCGACAGGATTATTACTCTCGCCCGCGAACGCCTGCCGGGCAAGCTGCATAACATCGTCTACATCACGCTGACCGATCACATCCACTTTGCCCTGCAGCGCCATGCGCAAGGGCTGGATATCAAAAATGCGTTGCTATGGGAGATTAAAAAACTCTATCCCGCCGAATTCGCCGTCGGGCTGGAGGCGCTGGCCCTGATCGCACAGCGGCTGGATACCGCGTTGCCGGAGGACGAAGCCGGATTTATCGCCCTGCACCTGGTCAACGCCCAGCTTAACGACGAGATGCACAACACGCTGCACATTACCCGCGTGATGCAAGAGATCCTCAACCTGGTCAAATACCATTTCCGCTTTGATTACAACGAGGAATCCCTGAGCTACCACCGGTTCGTCACCCACTTGAAATTCTTCGCCCAACGGCTGCTGGGGAAAAACTACGTCGACAGCGACGACGACTCGCTGTATCAGGTGGTGAAAGAGAAGTACCGCGAGTCATTCGCCTGCGCCGGCAAGATCAACCGCCACATCGAAAAGCACTATCAGCATCAGCTCACCACGGAAGAGATGATGTTTCTGACCATTCATATCGAACGGGTGCGCAGCGAAAGCGAGGAAAAGCCGGCTTAACGGCGGGCGTCCGCCACCCGCACGCCGTACTGCGGAAACACCGCGTCGGCGGAAATCAGCGTCAGCCCCTCGGCCTGCGCCTGTGCGATCAGCATGCGATCGAAAGGATCTTGATGATGGGGCGGCAGCTGCCCGGCCTGTTGGCAGTGAAAGGCGTCCATCGGCAACGACAGAAAATCCTCGGCCTCGATGATCGCAAAGATGTCTTCCGGCAGCGCCAGTTTGCCCAGCGCCTGCTTGATCGAGATCTCCCAAATGCTGGCCGCGCTAACGTACACCGCATTGCCCGGATCGGCGATCTGCCTTTTGGCGTTCACGCCCAGGCAGGCGTCGTCGATCAGCCACCACAGCAACGCGTGAGTATCCAGCAACAGGCGCTTCATTCATCGCCCTCAAACAACGCCGCAATGGCCGCATCCCCGGCGTTGAAATCCGCCGGCACGGTGAACCTGCCCTTGGCGGCGCCAGGGCGGCGCGCTTCCCCCTTGATGGCGACCAGCTGTACGTACGGCTTCCCTGCTTTTGCAATAATCACGGTTTCTCCCTCCGCGGCTCTGTCCGCCAACTGGCTCAGATTGGATTTGGCTTCGTGCATATTGGCCTGAATCGGCATACGCGTCCTCCTTAGCTAAGTTAGCTAAAGCATAAAGCGCCGTCCAGTTTTTGTACAGCGAAGGGTTTAAAGCGCGAGCAGCCTCGCGCTTTGTTGCAACGCTTAGCGCTGCTGTTGCGGCCACAGCCAGGCCGCGCCGCGCACGCCGCTGGAATCGCCGTGAACGGCCTTGCGGATCGGCGTTTCACACTCGCCGCCGAACACCCAGCCTTTCACCAGTTGCGGCACCGTGCGATACAGACGATCCACGTTGCTCATGCCACCGCCGAGCACCACCACATCCGGATCCAGCATGTTGATCACGTGCGCCAGCGATTTCGCCAGCCGCATTTCGTAGCGGCCAATCGCCTGCTCCGCCAACGCATCGCCCCGCTCGCACAGCGCCATGATCTCATGCCCTTGCAGCGCATTGCCGCTCAGGCGCGCATAGTCGGTGGCGAAACCGGTGCCGGAAACAAAGGTTTCGATGCAACCCGGCTTGCCGCAGTAACACGGCACTTCGCGGGCGTAGCGCAGCTCATCGTCATCCTGCCACGGCAGCGGATTGTGCCCCCATTCACCGGCGATGCCGTTGCCGCCGGCATGCGCCTGGCCGTTCAGCGCCACGCCGGCGCCGCAGCCGGTGCCGATGATGACCGCAAACACGGTTTTCGCGCCGGCGCCGGCGCCGTCGGTGGCTTCCGACACCGCCAGACAGTTGGCGTCGTTGGCGATGCGCACCTCTCGCGTCAGCAGCGCAGACAGATCCTCGTCCAGCAGTTGGCCGTTGAGCCACACCGAGTTGGCGTTTTTCACCCGCCCGGTAAACGGCGACAGCGTGCCGGGAATGCCGATCCCGACCGATCCCCGTTCGCCGGTATGATCCTCGGCCAGTTTCACCAACCCGACGATCGCCGCCAAAGTTTGCCGGTAGTCATGGCGCGGCGTGGCGATACGATGGCGAAACCGCTCCCGCCCGTCGTCCGCCAACGCAATCACTTCAATTTTCGTTCCACCCAAGTCGATGCCAATGCGCACGTATTTTTCTCCTCGATGCCGCGCAGCGTTGCCACAGCCTAATGTAAGCGCGCGAATGAATCACCTGTTTCCCACCCTCCGTCCCGTCCTTTCTCGCTGCGTAAAGCGACGCAATTCAGAGAGAATGGGGCGATTTTTCAGCGTCAATTCGTTATCATGCCGCCCTGCTTTTGACGAATCAGCGTGCCGAACGCACGCCCAGCCTGGGATAACATTATGCTGTGGTTTAAGAATTTGATGGTTTACCGTTTGAGCCGCGAAGTGGCGCTAAACGCGGATGAAATGGAAAAACAACTCAGCGCGTTCGCCTTCACGCCGTGCGGCAGCCAGGACATGGCGAAGACCGGCTGGGTCTCCCCGATGGGTTCGCACAGCGATGCATTGACGCACGCGGTCAACGGCCAAATCGTCATCTGCGCGCGCAAGGAAGAGAAAATCCTGCCGTCGCCGGTCATCAAGCAAGAGCTGCAGGCCAAGATTGAGCGCCTGGAGGCGGAACAACACCGCAAACTGAAGAAAACCGAGAAGGACGCGCTGAAGGATGAAGTGCTGCACAGCCTGCTGCCGCGCGCATTCAGCCGCTTCAACCAGACTTTCATGTGGATCGACACCGTCAACGATCTGATCATGGTCGATGCCGCCAGCGCCAAACGCGCCGAAGATACGCTGGCGCTGCTGCGCAAAAGCCTCGGTTCGCTGCCGGTGGTGCCGCTGACCATGGAAAGCCCGATCGAACTGACGCTGACCGAATGGGTGCGTTCCGGCGAGATGCCGGCCGGCTTCGCCATTCAGGATGAAGCGGAATTGAAAGCGATTCTGGAAGAAGGCGGCGTGATCCGTTGCAAGAAACAGAATCTGATCAGCGACGAAATCGCGGTGCACATCGAAGCCGGCAAGTTGGTGACCAAGCTGGCGGTGGATTGGCAGGAGCGCATTCAGCTGATGCTGTCGGACGACGGTTCGCTCAAGCGCCTGAAGTTCGCCGACACGCTGCGCGAGCAGAACGACGACATCGATCGCGACGACTTCGCCCAGCGCTTTGACGCCGACTTTATCCTGATGACCAGCGAGCTGGCGGCGTTGATCAAAAACACCATCGAAGCGCTCGGCGGCGAAGCCCAGCGTTAATCCCGCCTCAGAAACGACCAGGGCCCAGCGTTCGCTGAGCCCTGCGTTCCCCTAACGAGCAACCTTTATTTGCTCAGGTAGCGGCACAGATAGGCGGTTGCGTCGGCCACCTGCAGGTTGAACTCGCTGTGCCCCGGCACGAAGAACTTCTCGCCCGGCGTAAACACCTGCCAGTCCGGCGCCCCCGGCAGCAGCACTTTCAGCGCCCCGGTGATCACCGTCATTTCTTCCGGCTGCGCGGTGGAGAAGGTATATTCGCCCTCTTCCATCACGCCCACGCTGGTAAGACCGATGCTGCTACTGTCAAAACCGATAGACTTCACTTTTCCGGCAAAATACTCATTCACTTTCAGCATAGACTGGCACCCGCGTAATCATCTTGATGGAAAATCCATATTGGGGGATTACGGTTGATCTGTCACTGGTTTTTCGCGCGAAATGCGATCGCGTCGCAGAGGAAAGCGCTCGCAGACAGTGACAGGTAGCATTCCGATTTTCCAGGGAGATGCCTCCCCTCTCCCCTTCCCTACACAGCGTTCAGCAGCCCCAATCGCCGGGCCGACTGCAACAATTCAGTTACCTTGTGTGCATTGAGTTTACGCATGGTGTTAAGACGATGAGTTTCGACTGTTTTGATGCTGATATTCAGCAATTCCGCAATATTGCGATTTGCATTACCTTCGCTGATAAGTTGCAACACCTGACGTTCTCTTCGCGTAAGCAAAGCGCCGCTGCCCTCCTCATTGCTTAATTGAGCAATGAGGAGGGGATCCAAATCAGGATCCAAATAACACTTGCGGGCTACCACGTGGGTAATCGCGCTCAGCAACACCATTTGAGAACTGGTCTTTAACACATATCCCATGGCCCCGGCGCGTATCGCCCGGCTGGCCGTTATTTCGTCCTGCACTGCCGTAAGCACCAATATGCGCAGCCTTGGCCAGCGCTGGCAAAGTTGTTCGATGACCTCCAGTCCCCCCAGCCCCGGCAACCCCAAGTCCAGAACCACGATGTCCGGCATAAACTCATTGCAGGCCGCATATACCGACAGACCATTTTCGATATATCCAACTATCTGATAACGTGGATACGCCGAAAGCAGCGTGCGCACACCATGAATAATCAACTGATGATCGTCAACGATCAACACACGATAAGCGTTCATAATAGGCCCAGTACCCGTCTATTTTTATGGGTTTTCAATCAATGTTCAGTTGAGTGCGAATCAATCGGAGCAGAGATACCAATCGTTCTTGCTGCGGCGTCTCCTTCGCAAGGATTTGACGCTCCAATTCAACGATCAACTGCGTAGCCTGCGTCAACCCAGCTTGGCCGCATATCCCTTTGATCGTGTGCAACGTTTTCGCAAAATCCGTCATTCGGCCACAGGTTTGCTCAGCTTCCACCAGAAGTCTGCGTAATTCGCAAACGACGGTGGCGCCTATCGGCCCGTCGTCCATCGCCAATATGGGTCTTCCGGTATCTAATTGATTTATAATGCTAATATCGCGACTTATTTGATATTCGGCAACCAGTTCAAGCAGTTGCGAAAGCTGGCTGAGCGTAACCGGTTTTGCCAGGTAGTCGTTCATCCCAGCCCGAATGGCGCGCCCTTTCTCCTCCGCGCCGGTATGCGCCGACAAAGCCACAATCATGCAACCGCCGTCCTGCACCTGCGCATCATCCCGCCATAACCGCGCCAACGTCAGCCCATCGCAGTCCGGCATCTGCAGATCCATCAACACCACGTCAAAGCGATGTTCACGACCTAATTGCAACGCTTGCGTGGCGTTTTCAGCTTGATGAACCTCTTGCCCCAGGCTTGCAAGTATGACGCTGATGATGTCGCGGTTAGTGGCCGTATCGTCCACCAACAACACGCGCAGACGCCAGGGTTGAAGGGGGAGCAGGTTCCGGCTTTGCGGAGCGCTGCCGGTCAATAGGCATTTCACCGCGTCATGCAGACGCCCCGGCAAAAATGCCAGATCGGTATTGAGCCCCCCTTCGGCAGGATCTTGTGTCAGGCACGATATCCCCCAAGACAGCAATTGGGGATGCAGCGCCGCCGGAGCGCCAACAACGCCGCACAGCGGCTCGGGCTCGCTGAACTGCCCCAGCGGCATATGGAACGCCACACGGCTGCCACGGCCTAAAATGCTGCTGAAGTCCAACCGGCCTCCCATCATTTTGGCAAGCGTGGCGGCGATCGTAAGCCCTAACCCTGTCCCCTGAGCATGCGTCTGCGCCTGGTAAAAAGGCATGAATATGGAGGCGAGATGTTCCTCAGAGACACCGCGGCCGCTATCTTCCACGTTGAAAACCAGCGTCTTGCCGACGCGTTCTACCTGCATGGCAATATGGCCATGGTCGGTGAACTTGCAGGCGTTACCGAGCAAATTCACCAGAATTTGCCGCACTCTCAGCGCATCCAGACAAAGATGGTGCGGCACATTGGCCGCCAAATGGACCGACAGCACCAACCCTTTGCTCTGAGCAGCCCCCTGTATCGTCATCATCGCCTGATCGAGTAGCGGTAGAAGTTGGCAGGGGGCGGATTGCAGTTCTATTTGCCCCGCTTCAATGCGAGAAAAATCGAGCAACTGATTAATAATCTCAATTAAAGACAGCGTGCACTGATGTGCGCTATCTGCAAGCCACTGCTGTTGTTGATCCATATCCCCGGTTCTCAACAGTTCCAGCGCCCCTAAAGTTCCATTGAGCGGTGTGCGCAATTCATGGCTGATTGCGGTTAAATGACGGCTTTTTCTTTTATTCGCCAACTCAGCCTTACGTTTCGCCTCTTTCAGCGCACGCGTTCTTTCCACCACCTTTTTTTCCAGAGTCGCGTATTGCTGATTCAACTTGTCCAGCAGCCGATTATAAGCGATGGCGATTTGCCCCAATTCATCTCGCCGGTGCTCGAGAAGACGAGGATAAAAATTCTCGGCGCTGGTTTGGCAAATAACGTCAACGAATTGCCACAACGGCTGTGCCAAATAACGGCGCAGCATCCAAAAGAGCGCCAACGTTATCAATAACAAAATGCCCAATGCAAAAGGCAACTGCGTTTTTGCCTGTTCAACTGCCTCTTCCAATATGCCGCGATCGGGATAAAGAACCACTTGCTGCCAGCCGGGGCCTTTGAGCTGAATGCGCAATACCCGGTAACCCGGGATCCGTTGCCAACCGTCACGCAATTGTATTGTTTGCAGCGCGTTGACAATGCGCTCTTCTTCTTCCGCCGGGAGTTTTCCTCGAAAAAAAGGTAATGGCTGTTGGTTGCGATCCAGCCAAATATTGACGTCAAAATCTGTCACCGCATGCCCATAGGACAACAGGTCATCCAATCTTATGGCATAACCTATCAGACCGCCCGCTTTATCGCCTGCCGCTACCGAAATGCTCCAGCCACTGCCAGAAAGGTACTCCGGATTTCCCCAATAGATATTATCGTGATGCGGATACGTTTGGAACTGCGATAACCCCAATCGACGCTGGGAAAAGTAATCGTCAGTAATTTTCTCTGGCGGGTAAAGGGAAATCCCCTGAGAGGGCTTGATGAGAAAACTGTCTAAATAATAGGTTTGACCTGCGGTTCCATATGCCTGGATAAACCAATTATCACGATGAATCGCATGATTGAGATGGCAGGCCTTGCTATTTATCGGCAAGTATCGACTGTCACTTTTTGCCGATATATTATTATTCAGATCATGTTTCTTGCAGAAGCTATCATAACGCCTTGCCAGATCTTGCGCGTCTCTTTCCGCACCTTCAAAGCGATGGTTGCTTAGCTCAACACGAAGTGACGCCAAATGCGAAAGTTCGTCAATAACATGCCTATCTGCGTGGCTTAATGAAAAGAACACGGTCGTCACGACTGAAACCAACCATATCAGCATCAGGCTCAACGATAAGAATATCGTTAGCCTAAAAACTAATGACGAATGCATTCTCATTTTCTTATCCCTGTAGTACTACGGCATACCATCCTTATGAAATGCCGGAACAATTCTGAACGCAATGCGGAGAGAGCGAATATCGGTGCGAGAATCCACGGTTCATTTGGTAACAACACGCCAGGAGAGTCGTACGGGATAATGATACTAGATAAGAAAAACGCAAACCCATACAATACCTAAACGGATTGTGCATTTATACATGACCACCGCCCACGCCGGCCATAATCGCTCAATATCATGGTAAGACGCGCCCGATGAGCCAACGCACGGGGCGTGGCGTAGTTCATGCTGGGAAAAACCCGGCCACATAACGCCAGCGGCAAAAGATTAGAGGTTATGCGGCCAGTCAGGAAATTATTCCGTATCCTGCAAAAGCCCAGCCTGATTATGCATTTCTTTTTTTGCCTCATTCAGCGCCGCAACAAACCGCTCATCAGCATGCAGGCGTGCAAAAACCGCTGCGCCCAAAATACGTCCGGCATCGACGTCACTCTGCCAATGCGCTCCGCATATTACTCGGCTTTGACCGTATTCATAACCGCGTTGTAATAATTGATTCTGCCGTTCCGGCCTGATTTCCGCCAGCACCAGCGCCATTGTCCATCCCAACGTAGTGTGTCCGGAGGGATAAGAGCCGTTCATGCGCAACTTCCCCTCATCCTGTGGCGTACAGGTATGTGTATTGAAAAACATGAACGGCCTTGGCCGCATGTAATATCGCTTTGCCGAAGCCGCTGCAAATCGCCCAGCATCGGTACGAATTTTTTTTAACAGTAAATAGGTAATCGGTGTTTTATCTTCAGAAATATCAACTCCCAGTGCTTGAGAAAACGGCTTCCCAATATTTTCGTCAGATAAATTCGCATCATTAATAGCCTGCAACCATCTGTCACTCCCCGCCAGGCTGCGGCCTTGTTCGTATGCGGCCTTATCCAAAAGAAAGGCCACGCTGTCATTGCTCGGGGGAGAAGGAAGAATCGACAGGCTGTCCGGCAATTGGCTTCGAGTCATAAAAGAATTCGGCTCGCCGTCTTTCGTCATTTCGGACGCCTGTGCGCCACCCAAAAAAAGAAAACAGCAAACCGCAGTACTTAAGCACTTACGTATCATAAAATAGCCTTATCAAACATGAAATAAAAAAAGATAAAAGCGGCCGTCACGCTTTATCATGACCGAAGTATGAGATTAAAAACGTTTTAAAATCGCCATAGCCTTTAGCCGCCTCGAGCAACTCCTGCGCCACTTTCCATTCATTAAAAGGAGGCATGGTGCAATTATAATTTTCATACGCTATTTTTGCGTAATTTATAAAGTTAACCATAAATGCACGATAAAAATTAGCCTTATCATCAACATAATTCTCATAACATTGAAAAAACACGCTCACCAACGAATAGAAATAACCATCCCGCTGCCTGAACTCCAGACAAAGCAATGAGAGAATAAAGGGGAAGTCGTACAATACATCGCCACACTGCCGCATCCTATCGATAAAGACCAATTTATACTCCGGCGTCACCAGCATATTTCTCAAGTGTGCATCGCCATGGATCTGGGAAAAATAACCATATGTGATATTATTGATACGCGGAATGCTGTCCTTTCGTCTCTCCGAACAGATTCTCTCATAATGTTTAATTATCAGTACATGATTCCAATGCAGCTGGCCCAGCGCCCTGGCGAGTTGTGTCAGTAATAATGGCGCACGTTCATCCTTTCGCAACACCACGCTCTCCAACGTCTCACCGGTCACGTAAGAATAGTTGACGATGTTTCCCTTTAACTGACAGCTCACATGCGAGGGAAAAGTGCTGTATTGACGATACAATGCCCTGGCATCACTCCAGGAATGGCAGTTCTTATTAACGCTTCGCTTACCGTCAATCACGGTTTGCACAGGCCCGCGAATCGGATCCTCGATATCGCCATCCCTGCACATATGCTCGGCAAGTTGCCGCATATAGTCCCGATACGCCACATGATTCTCGACCAACATCTCCGTGAGGTGACCTTCCGATATTTTAAATGCCCCTTTTACCGCTGAGATAGCGTCATAATAATTACCGCGGCCTAACTTAAAATGTTTTTCAGAGCACGCTTCAGTATCGGCGTGAATAGGGAAATCTGCATAGTCCAGTTCCAACGTCTGCATGGCAGAACGAAAACATTCAGGCAGCGCCGTAGCTCGCAGCGATACCGCACTAATGTTCTCGGTATCGTCGTATCGGCGAAGATAATGCCGGATATAATGGGTGGCAGCCACTAAAGAAGCCCCAGAGTCGATAAAGTCGATCACGACCACGTGACTATTGCGCACCTTTTCAATTGGAATAAAGCGTTGAAAGTGAAGCAGTAGTGCTTTGTTCTGATCATCGGTCAACGGTTCTCTTAGCAGAGAAACATTCTCCCCGAGGTAATTATGACGAAAGCCACTCAGCGGCAAGTTAATCACAAACGCCTTTCCTAGATAACACTCGAGAAATGCCATCAATGGCGTCGGGGAACGTCCCACGCCGATAAAAACGACAGGCCATGACGTTGAAACCTTATCCATTATCGTCAGCGCCAAGCGTTTTAATTGCTGGTATTCGAACTGAGTTACCGTCAATCCGCTTTCTATTTCACTGCATGTGGTTACCGCTCTCATAAAAATGCCTATTATTGATTGAAACTAGAACCTGGGAATATAATATTATTCACCAGCATGAGATTAGCTTGAGGATTGCGTATTTTTCTCCGTCATCTGCTGTCGCTCAAATAATTTCCTATACACGCCACTCTCGATTGCAATAAGCTCATCATGTGATCCTTGCTCTACAATGCGCCCATGGCTAAAAACGAGGATCCTATCCATTCGACGCAATGTAGACAGCCGATGCGCTATCACCAGTGTCGTTCGGTTTTTCATCAACTCATTCATCGAGCGTTGAATGTGCGCTTCGCTTTCATTGTCCAGGCTGGAAGTCGCCTCATCGAGAATCAATATCGGCATATCCACTAAAAAAGCGCGCGCGATCGCCACGCGTTGACGCTCCCCCCCTGACAGCTTGACGCCCCGCTCCCCCACCAGCGTGTCGTATCCTTCCGGCAATCGGCCGATCAACGTGTGGATCCCAGCCAATTTCGCTGCCCGCTCTATCTCGTCCTGCGTTGCGTCAGGTTTGGCGTAAGCGATGTTTTCGGCCAGAGAACGATGGAACAACAGGGGCTCTTGTGGAACCGTCGCGATTTGGCGGCGCAGGGAGGCAAGCTGCATTCGAGTGATATCTTGCCCATCAATGGTGATCTTTCCGCCTTGAACCTCATAAAGACGCTGAATCAGCCTGACGAACGTTGATTTTCCCGAACCGGAATAGCCCACCAGCCCAACCCGTTCCCCGGCGTTGATAATGACATTCATCTTCTGATAAAGCCGTGGAACGCCAGAGCCGCTGTAGCTGAAGTCGACATCAGAAAAACAAATTTCGCCGCGGCTGATCGTCACCGCATTTCCCTTGTCATCCGCGCGCCCTTCGGCGGGAATGCGTTTAAACGCCACCATCGCTTCCAATTCATTCATCGCTCGCTGGAGATGGCGGAAATTGCTTCCGATGCGGCGCAGGTACCCCTGCAGCATAAATAACGTCGTTAACATAAACGTGATATCACCGACGTTGATTACCCCACGCCGCCAGAGCAACAGCAGCACCCCCAATACCAGAGTTTGCAGTGCAACCAGCATTATTTCCTGCACGCCGCCATTAACATTGCTGCGCATCCAGGCCCATGAGGTATGACGACGCCAGGCGGCCAGGATCCGAGCCAGCCGCTCTTCTTCCCGAACTTCCGCGCCGAAAGCTTTTACGACCGAATTGCAGCTCAGTGCGTCGGCTAAAGCTCCGCCAATGCGGCTATCCCATGCATTGCCAGTGCGGGCTGCGGGCGCAACATACAGAACGGTCAACAACACGGCCACGATACTGAACAATACCCCTCCGATGCCGAAAACGCCGCCGGCCATTGGCCAGTGCAGCCACACGGACACCGTGCTACCGATCAGCATGGCCCCGATAGGCAACAGACCTGCCAGCAGAGTTTCATTAAACGCCACCAAAGCCCACATCCCACGGGTAATTTGCCGCACGGTCGAGCCGGCAAACCCATTGGCGTGCCAATCTGCCGTCAAGGATTGTATTTGTTTAAAAGCACGCGCACCGGCCAGGCTCATCATCGTCAACGTCAATGAAGCAATATTTAAGTTCAGGCATTGACGCAGCAGAGCGCCAGCGGCTCCCAGCCCCATCATCATAAAAAAAGACAGGAATGGGCTCCCTCCCTCCGTCAGAACGTTGACAAAATCGGCGGCAAATACCGGAACCAATATATCGCTCAGCGCAGAAGACAGCGCCAGAATGACAACAAGCATCATTCGCCAAGGGTGCTCTGCCCATTGTTTGAAAACAAATAAAAATATCGCCGTCAGGGTCACATCGCCAGAACCGTCTTTCTTATATTCCATATCCGCACCGTAAAAATTCCGAAAACAGACCTGTTAAAAAGCAGAAATTCACGCAGTCAAACTTTTAACGAGGGGTTTTAAACCATAAATCCACTTTCGGATTCAATCTAAGAAAATAACTATAAAGCGCCCCAAGGCAATTCGCAGCGCTCTTTACCAAAAGCGCGCCATAAAGTGAAGGCAGATCCCTTCGACGGGGAAAAAAATATTTAATTACCGGGGAGTGCAATAGGAATACATAGCTGCCGATAAGGATCAACAGAGCCATAACACCCGGCCAGCATTGCAATGCGAGCAGAACACACAATACGGCGATCGTGAAAACCGGCCCCAGAGGCCACTGTAACATGGTGAACATACGCTTCATTTTCAAGCAACGAAAACGATTCGCGCTGCCGCTGCTTTTCTCTCCCATCAGCAACATCAACGAGGAAAGATCCCCTGCGTGCCAACGCGCTGACTGCCGCACGCCGGCAGAAAATCGGCTCACGGAGGAGCAATAGTCAAAATAAGGCACAGGCTTGGCGTATACACTGTGCATAACCGCCCGATAACCGAACAGAAGATCTTCCGTAACGGTTTCAACCGGAAAGAGATTCTCCTCAAAATACTGCTGCCGTATGAATAAGCCATGACCAATGCAATAAGATAAGTGAGTCGCCTTTTGCATCTGGTAATTTTTCAACAGAGTCGGCAACTCGTAGCTCATCATCCAGCGCGTTTGAAAAATGGCGGACGCTTTGCCAAAAAGAGAAAGCTCATCAAAATTGGTCGAATACACCGGCAGCATTTGATACACGTTTGCTTCCTCGAGACTCTGAGCAACATAATCAAGTCCTCGAGGATCCGGCCGAGAATCTGCATCAAACACGCCATAGTAGGTTGGCCCCCCACCCATTTTCTGCATACGTCCCAACCGTTCAACCGCATAGTTGATCTGATGAGCCTTATTTCCCGAAAGGAAGGGATAATGAATGATTAACGTTTTCTCAGATAAATAAGGCAATATTTTCTGATAGGTTTTATTCTTCTCCGCGCGGCCTTCTTTTTGGGTTGTCACAAAGACTAAAAGACTGTCTGGATGAGATGAAAGAATACGATTAAAATACATGATCGTATCATTAATTATTTTATGCTCATCCATAACCGGAATTAAAACAATCAGACGATTTCGTCTCTCGCCCGTTAACGTAACCTGTATCTCTTTTCTAATAAATCTCTGACTCTTACTGATATTGATATACTGTGACACATTAACAACCAAAAAGAGAAAGATCAGAGCAAAAGAAAAATAATAGACCATCATCATCTGGTTTCATCCCTGAGGCTTTTTTCTATAAACGCATTGCAATCAATGGCTGCGCCATGCCGCGCCACCACGCCTGACATCCACTCATTCAACTGATTCAATTTCGCCTGCGTACTAAGCCTCGCATCTATAGAAAGAACAGGAATGTCAAAACAAGAAGAAAACAGATTTTGATAGGCATCGCATGTGTCATTCAAAAACTGTTCGTTTCGCCAGAATGCCGGCAGGCCACGAGAAACGCGCGTGGCTATCTTGTTTTCTTGTCTGGCAATCGACTCTTTGCTTTCTATATCGACATAAACAATCCCCCACGGCAGGGGTAAACCGCCATCAGAGATTTTTTCTGCATATTTTTTCACCGTTGCTGGAAAAATATCGAGCGACATAAATCTTCCGTAGGCATAGGCGTAACAAAGATGGGTGAAATATGAACGATCAAAGTAATGTGCCTTTCCCCGCATGCGTTCACATTCCTTAGCGATAAACCACTCGTTGATTTTTTCAACCTCTGCCACAGAAAGACCGTTGCCTGGAAAATCCGCCCTACTCAACACCTTCCCCAGCTCAAAACAGACGCTCGTCCCCTGCGCCGCCAGCGCATTAACCAATAAGCTTTTCCCCGCGCACGGCAACCCTTCGATAAATATCATTTGAACTTATCCTTGAAGAGGCGCGTTGATTTTTCAATTTCATCCTTAGAATCAATACCTAAAGAACGGAATGTAGAATGACAAAAATGGAAAACAAAACAGTCAAGCGCCAGACCTATTTTTAAATTCATATCAATCGCTCGACGGCAAAAATCGTCATCGGTGTGGTAGCCTGATTCGAAAGACTCATCCAGCAGCCCCACCTTTTCGAGCACATCTCGCTTCATCAATAAACAGTGACCATAGGCGCTGGGGATTGGCATCGAACGCATTTTGTTTTTTTCGTAGAGCGCTTCGGAAAATGGCTCGATGTCGCCAGTCCGAGAATCGAACTCAATAAGCAATGGCGTAACGGCCTCAGGGGTTCCGGAGGCTTTATTCGTTAACGGGGCGACAATGTCATAATTTTCTAAATGCGCGAGCAGGCGCTGCAGCACATTGGCAGGTAAGATCACATCGTTATTGGCAAAAAGCACATACTCGTTTTTCACCTGCAATAAACCTTGATTCATTCCTTTGGTATAGCCAAAATTAATGGCATTAGTAATCAACGTCGCATCCAAACCGCCAAGATAATTCCGCGTATCTTCATCGCTACCGTTATCGACAATAATAAGTCTATTGCTAACTTGATTATCTAATGAATTAACAAAAAGAATTGTTTTCTCCAGCTGATTAAAAACGGGAACGACAACATCAATGCACATACAGCACCCTCTATGAATATGGATTCTCGCGAAAATTTAAACCGCTCGCGGGTCATCAAAGCCCCCGTAACGTTGCAGGAGAATGCCACCTCGACTAATCAGGCGGCATGCGCCAAGCGGGATTAATGATAGAAAACAGACCATGGATGGGGTATCAGGTCATCACCTGATATTAACGCCGCAGACCAGTGGTTCGAGCGGAAAATCAGGTAATGGCCTGATAGTGAAAAACCTCCGTTATTGATGTCATAGCGGATATCTTTCCAAGAAGCCAAAAACGAAATGCATATAAAGAGACAGGATAAAACGCGTGTTAACGCCGTCGCTGCAGCAGTGACAACACCACGCAGCCTGAGCATTATCAGTAGCTGCGCCTTGACACAAGTGGGGCTGGCAGAGTTATTGACGCCGCATGTTGAAAAGTTCAGCGCTTACGCTTCGCCTGCGGCATTTATACGGGGGCAGAGCCTAAAGGGGCATTCAGGATTGTTACTGTTTCACATTTTCCCGCGCAATGTGTCTTATCTGAGAAATATCGTTCAACTATATCGTCGCCTACCATGCCATCCGAATTGGCGATCTGCATTACTGATGGATCCAGCCTCAACCAATGGGTGTTCTTTGACAAAAAACGTAGGATCACCGATTGTTTTCCACCTTCATCTGCCAATCGACATATTACTACGCAACCTTTTAGCCTGGATGCATGGCAAAGAGAAACAGATAGCCCGACACGGCGTACGGCCGGCATCACTGTCCGACAAAGAGCGTCAGGTCGTATTAGCCACGTTGCAAGGTATTCCCATTTCTTCGTTGGCGCGTGAGAGAGGCGTTACAGCGAAAACGATCTATACCCAACGGCGAACAGCGCTGGACAGGCTCGGCATAAAAAACACCCGCGAATTGCTTTGCCTTAGCATACAGGGTCTATTGTAAAACGCCGCAGCGTCGGCAAGCGCTCAATGTAAACTGAAATCGATCGGCAACGTCAATTCCACCGTGCCGTTGACGTAAGCGTCCGCCGGCGGTGTCGGCAGCGGCGAAGCGCGTTTGACCAGCGCCTGGATTTCACGATCCAGCGACGGCAGCCCGGCGCTGCTGACCAGCGTTACCGCCAGCACATGGCCCTGCCTGTCCAACGTAAAAAGCACCTGCCCGACGCCCTGGCGCTTCAGCCGCAATGCGTCTTTGGGGTAACGCTTAAAGCGATTAAGGCGGCTGTTGATGCGGCTGCGCCAGCTATCCTCTCCTGTCTGCGCATAGGGCATCAGGCGGGTTTGCGGCGCGGCCGTTTTATCCGCCCGGCCCGGCGGCGGCGCGCCGGCGCTTTGCTCCTGAACCTTCGGCGGCGCGATCGTTTTCTCCTGCGGCGGCGTGCGCGGCAGGTTTTTTTTCTTCACCGGCTTGGGCGGTTTTTTCTGCTTCGGCGGTACGGCGATGTTCGGCCGTACGGCTTCAGGCACCTTCACCGTCGGCAAGGGTTCCGGCGGTGCCGGCGGTTCAACCTGAGGCGGCGGCGTCCTTTGTCCCGGCGGTTGTTTTACCTCGGCAGGAGCCTGCGGTGCGGCGGCCATCAGCACCATGACCGCCGGCGGTGGCACCCACGGCGGCGCGGCCTTGTCTCGCCAGGGCCAGAGCAGCGCCGCGGCCAGCAGATGCAGCGTCAGCACCAGCACCAGGCAGCGGCGCCAGGGCATGGCGGCACCGGGTGCGGCGAAAGGCAGCGACGAAACCGACATGCTCACTCTTCCGTCAGCGCCAGATGAAGGCGATCGGTCAGCGGTTTGAACAGGTAGTTCATCATCGAACGCTCGCCGGTGCGGATGAAGCCTTCGACCGGCATCCCCGGGCGGATCTCCAACCCGTTCAGGCGTTGCAGCCCCGCTTCGCTGACCTTGGCGCGCACGCTGTAATAGGGCGCGCCGCTTTTCTCGTCGGTCAGGCGATCGGCTCCGACCAGCGTCACCTCGCCCTCAACGCGCGGCGTGGTGCTTTGGTTAAACGCCGAGAACAACAGCTCGACCGGCAATCCCACCTGCACCTTGTCGATCAGCTCGACCGGGATACGCGCCTCCACCTGCAGCCCCCGATCGCTGGGCACGATCTCCATCAGCTGCTGACCGGCGCCGATCACGCCGCCTTCGGTGAACACGCTCAGCCCCACCACGGTACCCGCCACCGGCGCTTTCACCTGCGTATGGCCCAAATCGGCCTCCGCCTTGGCCAGGCGGTTATCCAGTTCGTCCAGCTTCATCCGCACCTCGGCCAGCTGGCTGCTGACCTCTTTCTGATACTCTTCCCGCCGCTGGATCGCCCGCAGCTTCAGCTCCAGGATCTGGCGCACCAGGCGGCCGATATTGCCGGTATCCTCGGACGCCTGGCCGTCAATCTGCGCATACTGTCCTTCCAGATCCAACAGCCGATTGCGCGCCACATACCCCTGCGCCGCCAGCTTGCGCATGCCGCCCAGCTGCTCCTGCAACATGGCCTTTTGCCGCTGTTTGCTGGCGTAAGACTGCCGGATCCCCTCCAGCATCGCCTGCGATCCGGCGATGCTCTCCGCGATCGCCGCCAGCTCGCTCTGCAACGCCGCACGACGGCTGGTGAACAGCTGCTGTTGCAACAGCATCAACGACATCACCTCCGGCTCCTCCCGCCGCGCTTGCAACAACGCGGGAAAGGCGATCGCCTGCAGGCCGTCGCGCTCGGCCTGCAGCCGCGCCCGCTGCGCGGCGTTGCTCAACTGCTGGCTGCGCAGCGCATCGCGCTGGGTGCGGCTGTCGACGGTATCCATCAGCAACAGCACCTGCCCGGCGCGGACCCGGTCGCCTTCATGCACCTGAATTTGCGACACCACGCCGCCGCTCGGGTGCTGTACCGCCTTGCGGTTACCGGCCACCACCACGCTGCCGGAGACCGGCACGCCTTTGTCCAGCGGCGCCAACAGCCCCCACAGCAGGAAACCGCCAAACCCCAACAGCACCAGCCAGCCGCCGAGCCGCAGATGGCGCCCTTCGTCGAACTGTCGTGAAAGGGCGTCGATATCGCCGGGGATCACACTCTGATTGCTCATACTTTTCGTTCACCGCTGGCCGTTTTGGCAAAGTTGGCGTAGTTGACGTTGAAGCCACCGCTGCTGCGGCCGACGTTGGCCGGTACGGCAGCGGGCGCAAAACCAGGCAACTTTTTCAGGATGGCGTCACTGGGGCCGAAGTGCTGCACCTGGCCAGCGGCCAGCACCAGCAATTTGTCGGTGGTCGCCAGGATCGCCGGTTTGTGAGTCACTAACACGATGGTGGTGCCGCGCGCCTTCAACGCTTCGATCGCCCGCTGCAGCGCCTCTTCCCCTTCACGATCGAGGTTGGCATTCGGTTCATCCAGCACTACCAACGCCGGAGAACCGTACAGCGCGCGCGCCAGCGCCACCCGCTGACGCTGACCGCCGGACAGGCCGCTGCCGCCCTCACCCAGCTCAGTTTCATACCCTTTGGGCAAATGCAGTATCAATTGGTGCACGCAGGCCAGCGCGGCCGCGGCCACCACCTTCTCGGCGTCAACCTGGCCAAAGCGGGCGATGTTTTCCGTCAGGGTACCGGCGAACAGCTGGATATCCTGTGGCAAGTAGCCGATATGCGGCCCCAGCTGCTGTTTATCCCACTGCCGGATATCCGCGCCGTCCAACCGCACGTCGCCGCTGAGCGGCGTCAGCGCGCCGACCAGTTGGCGCATCAGCAGCGTTTTGCCCGAGCCGGATGCGCCAATGACGCCCAGCACCTCACCGGCCTCCAGACGAAAACTGACGCCGTGCAATACCGGTGCGCTCCCGCCGGGCGCGCTGGCGGCCAGCTGATTCACGGTCAAGGTGCCATTGGGGGCCGGCAGCGGCAGGCTCGCCGCCTGCGGCGGGTTGGCGGCCAGCATCACTTCCAGCCGCTGCAGGGACTGGCGCGCCGACGACCACTGCTTCCAGGCGCCGATCAGCTGATCGATCGGCCCCAGCACCCTGCCGATCAGGATCGATCCGGCGATCATCATGCCCGGCGTAATGTCGCCGTTGACCGCCAGCAGCGCGCCGCAGCCCAACATCAGCGACTGCAGCGCCAGCCGCACGGTTTTCGACCAGGCGGTGACGGCGGCGATTTTCTCGCTGGCGCGGTTCTGCAACAGCAGGAACTGCTGATGCTGCCGCAACCAACGCAGGCGCAAGTCGGTCAGCATCCCCATGGCGGCAATGGCTTCGGCGTTGCGCAGGTTGCCGTTGGCCTGTTGCGTGGCGCTCAGCGCGACCCGGCCAGCCTCCGCGAGCGGCGCTTGCGACACCCGCTGGTTGAGCCAGGCCAGCAGCACCAGCACGATTACCCCGGCGCTGGCCAACGCGCCAAGCCAGGGGTGGAGCAGAAACACCACCAGCAGATAAACCGGGAACCAGGGCGCATCGAAGAACGCAAACAGCGCATTGCCGGTGGCGAACTGGCGCAGGTTGGTCAGATCGTTCAGCGCCTGCCCCGCCAACGGGTTGCCGGTTTTCAGATTGGTTTCGAAGGCGGCGTCGTAGACCCGCTGATTGAGGCGCATATCCATCTGGGCGCCGAGGCGGATCACCACCTGGCTGCGGACCCACTCCAGCAGCCCCATAAACAGGTAAAGGCCGACCACCATCAGGGTCAGCATCGCCAGCGTCATGCGGTTGCCCGACGGCAACACGCGATCGTAGACCTGCAGCATGTACAGCGCCGGGGCCAGCATCAGCAGATTGATCACCGCGGTAAACAGTGCGATGCCCCAAAATCCGCGCCGGTATGCGGCCAGCACGCTCATCACTTCTCCGCGCCTGACGGCGTTTTTCATGGCGTTTTCCATCGGCTAAAAACGAGAAAACGCCCGCCGGGGCGCGCGGCTCCGGCGGGCAAACGGCCGCGATCAGGCCGCCAGCAGTTCCGGGCTGTCGGCATGCTGCACGCCCACCGCCGCCGCCGCCGCCACCTGATCGAAGGTGGAATTGACGCTCAGGCCGTAGTCGTCGAGGATGCCGTTCAGCGCGGTTTCCAGCGCGCCGGTATCGCCGGACATCAGGCCGTACACCACCTGGTGCACCACGCCATCGTGGCCCTGCGCCTGCAGGCTGCTGAGATTCAGGCCGCCGAAGCTGACGTCAGGCACCTGGATGTTGTACGGCGTAGAGCCGCCGCCGTTAAGGCCGTCGCCGAACGACAGCGAATCCAGCTGGCCGTACAGGGTGTGCGCCGGTGCGTTGAACAGGGTGTAGGTCAGGTTGCCGCCCGCCACGAACGAGGTGATGTTATTGGCGGTGCTGGTCACGGCATATTGGCTGCCGGACAGGCTGCCGCCGTAGAAACCGCCGCTGTTGGAGTCGGTGACATTACCGTTGGTGTGGTTGATATCGCCAAACGACGACGCCCACTCGTTCAGATAGTTATGGATGCTGTAGCTGCCGAAACTGCTGTCATAATTGACTGAAAATGCCATTTCTCTATCTCCATTGATGAACGGCGCCCCTTGCGAGGCGACCTCTGTGCTCAACGATGAGCAACGCCCTTTTACTGCTTAAAAACGGTACTCCACCCCGCCCTGCACGCTGCGGCCGCGCCCCAGGGTATTAGCCAGCGTCTCGCCGTAGCTGACGACGTAGGCGCGGTTGGTCAGGTTCTCCACCGAGCCGCGCAGCGTCAGGCTGTCGGTCAGCTTGTAGCTGGCGTACAGATCGAACAGGGTGTATTTCGGCCAGTCGGCCAGATACGGGTAGTTGGACGGCACCGAGCTGTCCTGATAGCCCGGCGCGAAGCGCACGGTCACCCCGGCGTCCAGCTTGCGATCGAAAGCGCGGCCGCCCAGCGTCACCGAACCGCGATCGCCCGGCAGGTAAGCGGCGGTGCCGAACTGCGAGCCGCCGTCGCACGTGACGGCATCATTGGACGCGGCATCCGGTTCAACATAGAAGTTGCCGCGGCGCGAACCGTCGCCATAGCGCAGGCGTCCTCCCAGCCAGGCTTTGTTCGAGCAGAACTCGTTTTTGCCGATCATGTGGGTGTAGGTCAGATCGGCGTAGAACACCCCGGTGTCATAGTTGAGCTGGTACTCCAGCCCGCGGAAGCGGGTTTTCGACAGGTTGTTGACGTAAGCGGCATTGCCGATGCTCGGCTGCACCAGCCCCGGTTTATTGCGGTCTATCGCCAAATTGATGTAGTTATCCACTTTGGTATCGAAGTAGGCCACCTTGGCCACCAGCCGATCGCCCTCAAACCACAGATCCGGCTGCTGCACGTTGAACCCGACTTCCCAGGCGCGCGAGCGTTCGGCCTGCAGAAACGGGTTGGGGTATTGCGTGGAGGAGCCGTGCGCACTGCCGTTGGTCAGCGTTTCGGTGATCGCCGGCGGCCGCCAGGATTTGCCGTAGGTGGAATACAGCTCCAGCCACTCCACGCCGGGACGCACCGCCACCGCCAGCGTCGGCGACAGCTTGCCCTGATCGCGGTCAACCGCCCAATCTTCGCGGGTGGTGGTTGAACAACCGGTCAGACGCAGCGCTTTGCAAGGATTGTCAATCGTGTAGCGTTGCCCATCCTTGGCCAAATCCGAATAGCTCAGGCCGGTCTGGCCGCGCAGGCGATAGCGGTCGTAACGCAGCCCGCCCTCCAACGTCAACCAGCCGTCGTAGTCGTAGGTCAGGTTGGCGAACAGGCTGGCGACCGAACGGTTACCGGCCGGCGTCACCCCTTCCATGCCCTGACGAGAAGAGTCGCTGGTCGCCTTGTCGTAATAGAAATCCAACCCGTAGTTGGTGCGGAAGTCATGCCCCGGTGCCAGGCTGAAGCGCGAGGTGTTTTGCGCCTGCGCGCCATAGGTACGCAGCCGGGTACGCGTCGCGTAGCCGTTGTCCAGCAGCGAGCTGGTACTGTAGGTGTCGCTGTCGTCCTGAGTATCGACGTAATACAGCTTGGCCTGAAAATCGAGCCAGTCGACGCCTTCCGGCGCCAGGCTGTAATCAAACGCCGCGTTGCGCGCCATCACGTCGCTGTAACCGGTGCGCTTCCAGCCCAGTTCATAGGGTGGGCGAGTGCCCAGGTTGGTCAGCGTGCCGGCGATCGGCGACGCAGTCTGGGTCTGCAGATAGCTCAGCTGCAGGCGCTGATTGGCGGGCAGATTCCAGCCCACCTTGGCCAGCCGCGAGTGCATACGGTAATTTGTGTCGGGGATTTTGTTGTTCTTGATGCTCTCGGCGTAGCGATCGTAATTGCCGGTGTCATTATTGATACGAATGTTACCGATATCGCCCTTGTTGCCGGGCCAATAGTCGCCGAGATGGCGTTCGCTGGCGGCCAGCAGGATATCGCCGGCTTCGTTGCCCAATGCCAGTATGCCGCTGCCGATGAAGTGGGTGCCGTTATCGCCGGTGCTGGCGTGCAGCTTGCCGCCCAGCTCTTTGCCCGGCGCCAGGAAATCGCTCGCGCTGACGGTATTGAAGGTGGCGATGCCGCCGAGCGTGCCGGCGCTGCCCATGCCGCCGGTGGTGCCCTTGTCGATGGTCACGCCGGACAGCAGTTCAGAATCGATGTACATGGTGCCATTACGCTGTCCATGGCCGCTCTTTTGAAAATTCTGCCGCATGCCGTCGATATTCATGTTCACCCGGCCATAGTCTTGTATGCCGCGGATGTTGACCGACAGCGCCGGATCTTGCTGGCTGACGCTGGAATAGGCGCCCGTGGTCTGTTCCAGAATATCGGCCGCGTGCCGCGCCGGGCGGTTGTCCATCTGTTCGCGGCTGATGACGCTGACTGAGCGCGGTTCGTCGTAAACCCAGTCGTTGACGCTCATGCCGCCGGCCCCCAGCACCGTCAGGCTATCCAGCGCCAGCGCGCCGCCATCGCCGTTCGCCGTCGGCAGCCGGCTCAATACGATCTGCCCCTGCGGCTGCAGGCGGAAAGCCACCGGATTGCCGCCGATCAAGCGCCGCAGGCCCTGTTCAACGCTCATGCTGCCGTTCAGCGCCGCCGCCTGCATGCCGTCGAGCTTCACCTCGTCGAAAAACACCTGCATGCCTGCCTGCTCGGCGAAGCGCAGCATGGCGCTCTGCAGAGGCTGCGCCTCAATGTTGAAATTCTTTTGCTGTGCGGCCTGCGCGCCGCTCGCTTCAGCCTGCGCGGCGATCGCCACAACAGGCTGAGTCAGCACCATCGCCGCCAACGCAGCGCGTACCGCCGTGGCCAAGCGGCCGGCCGGCGTGGTTCCCTTGTGAATAAACATGCGTGTGTGTTCCACCCGAAAGAATGCCAAACCAAGTGATAATGGAAATCAATCTCGTTTAAACATAAGGACGTTCCGGAGGGTGAAAACCCGTAAAGATTTTTTACAGAAAGTAAAAATAGCGGCGAAACGGGTGTCCCGGCCCACCTGCGCCGCTCAGTAAAGCAGCGTGATGCCGGGGAGATTCAGCTGGCGGGCGGCGAGTTCCTGACGAATGGCGCTGACACCATCGTCGAGTTTATTGAGCGCGAACACGCCGCTTACCGTGCGCGCTCTCAGCGCAGGGGTGACAGCCACGATGCGCGTCTCGCGATAGCGGTTGAGCTGCGCGAGCGCCTGCGTCAGCGGTTGGCGGTCGATCACCAGCCAGCCGCGCCGCCAGGCATCATCGCCGGCCGTTTGCCGCGTCAGCCACAGCAGGCCGCTGCGGTAATGCGCCGCCTGGCGTTGCGCGACCACCAGCGAGCGCTCACCGCGCTCGAGCGTCACCCGCACGCTGTGCTGATGCACGCTGACGTCGACGCCCTGTCCGGTGCGCGCCACGCTGAACTCGGTGCCCAGCGCCTGGGTGACGCCGTTTTCCGCCTCTACCCTGAACGGGCGCTTTTCCGGCCCGTTCACCGGTGCGACGATAAAATAGGCGGCGCCGCTCAGCAGCCGCACCTTGCGTTCATTGGCGGAATAGGCCAGCGCGATCGCGCTGCCGCTGTCCAGCGCCACCCGGCTGCCGTCCGGCAACGTGACTTCGCGCACCTCGCCGCGAACGGTTTGATAATCCGCCTGCATGCCGATCCATATATCCGGCCCGCGATAAACGCCGAAGGAAACGGCGATCGCCACCGCCGCCGCCATCGCCCAGCGGGCTCCTCTACGGCGAAATGGCGTTTTCAGCGCCGCTACCTGCGGCTGCAGCGCCTGTCGCTGTTCTGGCGGCAGTTGCCCCAGCGTCGCCCACAGCAAGCGAGCCTGACGCAGCGCCGCCGGATGCTGCGGATCATCGGCCAGCCAGGCCTCCAACGCTCGCCGCTGGTCGGCGGCCAGCGCCCCTTCGGCCAGGCGCACGGCCCAGGCGGCCGCCTGTTGCCGCGACTGCGCGGTTAGCGGATTCATGATGGCATAGACCCCTGTTTTTTCTGGTTATAGGTTAAGACGTCTGAAGGTGGATAAACCCGTAAAAAAATTGTCATTATTGATCGTCCATCAACGTCATCAGCCGCTCCAGCGCGCTGGCCAGATGCTTCTCCACCGTACTGAGCGATACGCTCAGTTGAGCCGCCACCTGCGCCTGGGTCAGCCCGTCGAGCCGGTTGAGCCGGAAAATCTGCTGCGTGCGCGGCGGCATGCCCGCCAGCGCCTGTCGCAACAGCTGCAGCATTTGGCTGTCAATCGCCAACTGCTCGAGCGCCGGTTCGCCGGAGGGATACTGCGCCAGAATGTCATCCTCTACCGCATCAGTCTGTCGCCGCTGCTGCTGCCGCAGATGGTCAAGCATCAGATTCTTGGCGGTTTTATACAGGTAAGCCTCGATATCGAGAATATTGCCCTGCGGGTATTGCTCGGTGAGGCGGGTAAAACTTTCCTGCGCCAAATCCGCGGCCAGCTGAGGGTCGCGCAGTTTGGCGTTCAAGTAGGCTTGCAGCGGCCGCATATGGCGCAGAAACAGCGCCTGCAACTCGGAATTGGACATCTCTTTTCCCAGAAGTGAAACACCCAATAGGGGCGATAAAAATCACATAAATGATTATCATTATCAATATTGTTCTGGGAAATATGTGCTAAGGCGGGGATAAACAGGAAACCGGCCTGACGCCGGTTTCCGCTGGGCTGCAGGTCAATGCTCTAACGCCTCGTCCTCATAGCGGTGCTTGGCGTCGAGCGCTTCCTGCTCGGTTTCATGTTCACTGAGCAGCGTATTCGGCTCAATGTCGTCGGTACGCACCTCAAAGCGGCGCAGATGCAGGTTCGGGTCGCCTCGAAATACCTCTACGACGCGGGCGCTCCGTGGATAAGCAGGTTGATCATTTTCGCGCATGCCGTTCTCCCGTGTGTTTCACACAGTAGCAAGTATAGCAGCCGCCCTCATTCCGGCACGCGCGAACCGAGATCGCGATCGCCGGGGGCGCCCGTCAGCAGCTCGGTCAATTCATCGCAGGCGCAAATGCGGCCTTCACGCACGGTGAAGTGCGCCAGCACCCGCACGCGGCTGCAGGTGCCGTCACGCTTTTCCACCTCGACCAGATGGTGGGTCAGCACCGACTCATCCTGCGCCGCCGCCGCGAGCACCTCCAGCGTCATGCGGCGGGTTTGCCGCTTCAGCAGCGCCATATGTTGCTCAAACTGCTCGAAGTTCAGCACTTTGCCATCCACCTGCTGGCGGTAGCCTGCGCTGAAACGGGCGGCGAGCTGCGTCGGCCGATGCTCCGGGCTGGCGACCACCTGCTGCAGCGTATCGAGCACCAGGTTCAATGGGGTAAGTTGAGTCATCACGTTTCTCCGAAATGGGGTGAATGGCGATCCTATCCCGGCCAGGCGATGGCATAATAACCACATTAAGACTTTTAATAACGTTAAACGGCCAACATGACGCAGATCCGCAGCCAACGCCTTCAACATGAAAGAAAGCACCTGACGCCCTGGCACCGGCACGACGGCGGCCAGATCTATCTCTTGACGCGCGGCATGCTGGCGCTGGAACTGCCTGGCCGGCAATGGGCGATCACCGGCGGTGCGCTGGGCTGGCTGCCGCCGGGGTGCCCCCATCAGGCGCTGGCCTGTGGCGATGTGGCGGGCTGGAGTCTGTATCTGCCGGTGGAAAACGCGCCGGAGATGCCGCAGCAGCCGCAGCTGTTCACCGCCTCCGCGCTGATGCAGGCCCTGGTGGAACGCATCGCGCAGTTCCCCGCCGGCCCGATGAGCGCGCCGCAACGGCGGCTGCTGCAGGTGCTGCTGGATGAAATGCACACGGCAAGCCGCGCGCCGTTGCAATTGCCGCTACCGCAGGACGCCCGATTGCTGAACATCGCCCGGGCGCTGCTGAACGATCCCGCCAGCCTGCACAGCCAGCGCGACTGGGCCGCCTGGGCCGGACTCAGCCCGCGCACCCTGAGCCGCCGCTTTCTGCAGGAAACCGGCATCAGCTTCGCGCTGTGGCGCCAACAGGCGCGGGTATTGCGTTCACTGGAGGGATTATCACGCGGCGAAGCGGTCAGCGAGGTGGCCGACGCCTGCGGCTACGACAACGTCAGCGCCTACATCGCCGCCTTTCGCCGCCGCTTCGGCGTCACGCCCGGCGCGTACTTTGCAGCCGCTCGGCAAAGGGAATAAGAAAACGGGCGCCCAGCGCCCGAAGAGAAGAAAAGGTTATTTCACCGTCTCGCGCGGCAGCACCGCGAGGATTTGTTCCACCACCCGCTGAGGATCGGCGGTGCCGTCCATCACGTAATGCGCGGCATCCTGATACAGCGCTTCACGCGCGGCCAGCACCTCGAGCATCTCTTCGGCGATCGGCCTGCCGGTGAGCGTCGGGCGCTGCGCATCTTCCGGGTACTCTTCCAACCGCTGCGCCAACACGCTGGCCGGCGCGCGCAGGTAGATAACGGTGCCATGCTGACGCATAAACTGACGGTTTTCCTCCGCCAGGATCGCTCCGCCGCCGGTGGCAACTATAGTTGACGGTTTGGTCACAGTTTGCAACGCGATGGTCTCGCGGCGACGAAACCCCAGCCAGCCTTCGCGCTCGACCATTTCCGCCACGCTCATCTGCGCCGCCTGCTGCATAAACAGATCGGTATCGACGAACTGATAGCCCAACGCCAGCGCCAATGCGCTGCCTACCGTGGTCTTGCCGGCTCCGCGAGCGCCTATCATGAACAGGGTTTGTGTCATTACGGGTTGTCCCTTATGCGGTGACTTGAGTGCATTGCATACCAAAATACCGAGCGGGTGCGATGGCGTGGTGGCAGCATCATACCCTGCCCGCTCTGTATTTCAATATTTACGATAGTGTAAATTCCATGGCACAGCGACTGCCGGCGGCAAAGCCGTGCGCCAGATCCTCATCCAGATGCCGCCGCAAGGCGGCCGTGAGCCGCGCGTCGTCGAGCGGCCGGAACCCCAGCCGCCGGTAATAAGGCGCATTCCACGGCACGTCAATGAAGGTGGTGAGCGTCAGGCGAGCGGCGCCCTGGCGTTTGGCTTCTTCCGCCACCGCCCCGATCAGGCGGCGGCCGACGCCCTGCCGTTGCCAGGCACCGGCGACCGACAATTCGGCGATATGCCAGTCTTCCCCCTGAGCCTGCACGGCGATAAAACCGGCGCACTCGCCGTTGTCGCTTTCGGCCAGCCATTCACGGCGCTCGGCGATAAACGCGGCGTGCTGTTGCGGGCTCATCACCTCGCCTTCGGCGATAAAGCGCCACGCCGGCTGCTGGCGAAACAGCTGCGCCGCCGAGCGTTCAACCGCCATCAGGTGCGCGATATCCCGCTGCTGCGCCAAACGAATTTGCAGGCTCATGGGTTCTCCTTAACGTTGGGGCGGTTATTTAAGCAAATTTCACCGCCCGCGGCTCAGAAATCGATACTGCCGCGCAGCACCACCTCACGCGGTTCCCCCACCGCCACGCGCAAATTGCCGCCGCTGGACGGGTAATAGGTTTTATCGAACAGGTTCTTCACGTTCAGCTGCCATTTCACCCGATAGCCGTTGATCGGCATGGTGTAAGCGGCGAACGCATCGGCAACGGTGTAGTTATCCAGGTAGAAACTGTTGGCAGCGTCACCCGGGCGGCGGCCCACGTAGCGCGCGCCGGCGCCGATACGCACTTCATCGCCGCTGTACAGGCCCAGGCTGCCCAGGTTTTGGGTCAGGAACAGCGAGGCGGTGTGGCGCGCCACGTTGGTCATCTCTTTGCCCTTGTTGTCCGGATCGTCCACCACGCGCGCGTCGGTATACGCATAGGAACCGATCAGGCTGAGCGAGTCGGTGAGGTTACCGGCCACGTCCAGCTCCACGCCCTGCGAACGCACGCGCCCGGCGGTGCGCGTCACGGTTTCGCCCGCCACCAGCTCATTGACCATGACGTTGCGCTTGGTGATGTCGAACAGCGCCAACGTGCCGGTGACGCCGTTCGGCAGCGCCAGCTTGCCGCCAACTTCCCACGACTTGCCCTGCTCCGGCGGCAGCGAACCAATTTGGGTGGCGATGGAGGAGTTGGGCTTGAACGACTCGGTATAGCTGCTGTACAGCGACACGTAAGGCGTCAGCTTGTAGACCACCCCGGCGCGCGGCACCAGCTTGCCGTCCGAACTGTCGGTGTTGGTCAGGAACGGCCGCCCCTTGCCGGCATAGACGTCGAAAGCGTCGTAGCGCAGCCCGCCCATCACCAGCCATTTATCGGTCAGTTGGATGGAATCCTGCATAAACCAGCCGTAGCTGGTGAGGTTTTCCCGCTGGTCGCTGTCTTTGGCGCTGACCGCGGTCGAGGGCGGCATCAGGCCGTATACCGGATGATAGATGTTGAAATCGCTGTTCTTTTTACCGCGGATCATGTCGCCGCGGTAGGTGCGGTTATCTTCAAAATCGAAGCCGAACAGCATCTGGTGGTTGATGCTGCCCCAGTCCACGTCGCCATTGAGCGTCAGCTGCACCGCGTTGGCGTGGCTGACGGCGTTGGCGGTCGCATCGGCCTGGCGAACCAACACGCCTGTGACCGGGTTCAGATCCGTGGCGCGCGCCTGGTTGTCGCTGTAGCTGTTGCGGCTGTAGGCGTAGGTCAGCGAGCTTTTCCAGCGCTCATTGAGCGTTTGATCGATCTGCAGAGTGACGCTGTCCTGATCGCCGCGGGTGGCGTTATAGGCCTCGTCGAAACGGCGATCGCGCGGCGTATTCACCGGTTTGCCGGTGCGCGAATCGATAATGGTGCCGCGATCGAACGGCACCAGATATTCCATATGTTCATAGGCCAACCGCACGGTAGTGTTCTCGCCGTACCACATCAGCGAGGGCGCGATCACCGTTTGGCGATTGCGGCCAAAGTTGCGCCAGTAATCGGTTTCATCGTGATCGACGATCATCCGATAGGCAAACCCCGACGTGCCGAGCGGCCCGGTGACGTCGAGCTGGCCGCCGCCGCCGTTGAAGCTGCTGCCCCAGCCTTCCACGTGGGTATGCTGCTGCAGCTGGGGCTTCTTGGTGATCATATTGATCATCCCGCCCGGTTCCCCCATGCCGTACAGCATCGAGGCCGGCCCCTTGAGCACCTCCACCCGCTCGGTGGTCGGCGTGAAGTTGCGCGCCTGCACCGAGCGCACGCCGTCGCGCAGAATGGAGCCGTCGCGGTTGTCGCCGAAGCCGCGTTTCATTACCGCGTCCTGGGTGCCGCCCAGCGTGTTGGCCTGGGTAATGCCGCTGACGTTATACAGCGCTTCATCCAGGCTGCTGACCGCCTGATCGGCAATCACCTGCTGCGGCACCACGTCGATCGCCTGCGGCACGTTCAGCAGGTTGGTTTCGCTGCGGGTGCCGGTGACGCTGGTCAACGGCTGATAGCTCTGCACGCCGTCGGCGTCTTTGCGGCCGATCACCACCAGGCTTTCTTCCTGCGACGCGGTTTTTTCCGCCGCCCACGTCGGCGATGTCGCGCAGGCCGCCAACGGCAATGCACACCACCAACCACGTTTGTTGTTATTCATTATCTAACTGACTCCAATAGGTCCCTGAAAAAGGTAACGGCAAAAACTGCTGATACAGCTGTTGGAAGGTCTGCTGCGGGTTGATGTCGGCGAACAGATCCGGGTAAAACGCTTTGGCGAACACCTCGACCAGCACCACGTGGTACGGGCTGAGGTAAAAGTTGTGCCAGACGCTCCAGGCGCGGTGGTTTTTCACCGCCTGCAGGTTGGTCAGCATCGGCTGTTTGGCGATCAGCCGGCGGAAGCTGTCGGCGGCCTCTTGTCGGCTGACCTGCGGCCCGAGGCGCAGATCGGACAGCCGTTTGCCCTGCGGCCCGGCCATGCCGGTGGCGAGGTACACGTCGGGATTGGCACTCAGAATGGTTTCCGGGTTCAGCTCGCCATAAACCCCTTTGACGCTGGCGTTGGCGATGTTGTCGCCGCCGGCAAAGGTCAGCAGATCGCCGAGATTGCCGTGCGCGGCGGTGGTGCAACAGGTCTCGCGCCGCCCCAGATGCAGGTGCAGCATCACTTTGGGCTTCGGCCCCTGATAGCCCGCCAGGCGTTGCTGAATCACCGCCATATGCTGCTGATAAAACTGGATGAACTGTTCGGCGCGCTGCTGGCGATTGAGCACGTCGCCCAGCAGCCGCACGCTCGGCACGGTGTTGTTCAGCAGATCGATGCGCAGATCGACGTAGATCACCGCCACGCCGGCCTTGTTCAACGCAGAAACCAACCGATCGTTGTCGCCGTCTTCACGCGCATAGCGCGCCAGGATCACCAGATCCGGTTTCAGCTGCAGCAGGCTTTCGACATTGACCTGGCGAAAATTATTGCCGCTGATGACGGGGATCTGGGCTATCTGCGGAAACTTCTGCGTATAAAGCTGCCAGCTTTGCGCATCGAAACGCGCCAGATCCGCCGGCCAGCCGACGATACGCTGCGCCGGGTTGCCCGGCTCCAGCAGCGCCAGCGTATACAACATGCGGCTCTCTCCCAGCACGATACGCTGCGGATTGTCCGGCACCACAACCTGACGGCCGGTGATATCGGTCACCGTCTTCGCCTGGGCGGAGAACACGCCGAACCACAGAGAAAGCAGCAGTAAAATGAGGAAATTGCGCATGATTGAGCCAAAACGGGGAAACAGTGCGCGCATGATAATCACTCTCATTAGCACTTGCAATCCCGCGCCGCCATTGCCAAAAGAAATCCGGGAAACGGCGCCGGGCGCGCGGCAAACACGGCGAAACCGCTAAAATAACGGCTTTAAAAAGTTAAAAAAATGGCGGAAAAATCGGTTAAATAGAACGGGGAAACAGCTAAAAACCGGGAGATCTCCATGACTCAACGCATCATTCCGCTGTCGGAGTGCCCGCAGTTTGCCGATGTGTGCGCCGCCTGGGCATTCGGCCAGTGGGGTTCACAGCGCGGCGGCTCGCTGGAGCGCACCCAGCTGCGTTTCGCCCAATGCAGCCGGCCGAGCGACGACCACCTGACGCTGATGATGATCGACGGCGATCGCCCGGTGGGCATGGCCAGCCTGTGGCCCAGCGACGATCATCAGCGCCAGGATCTCACCCCGTGGCTGGCCGGCGTATTCGTGCATCCCGATCACCGCCGCAAGGGCATCGCCCACCGTCTGGAGATGGCGATCGTCGAGGCGGCGCGGCAGCGCCATCACTCGGTTCTGCATCTCATCACCGACAAATCGGAAGCGCTGTACGCCGGCTGGGGTTGGCAACCTCTGGAGCGCCGGCGGCAGCATGACGAAGAGGTGGTAGTGATGGAGAAAAAACTGTAGCTAACGCGGCGTACAGACATACACCAGCGCCGGCGGGAAGTTGCGCACCACCCGCAGGCGCTTCCAGTGAAAATAGCGTGACAGCAATTTTTCCGACAGGTGACTGTATTGGAACAGCACCAACGTGCCGTCGCGCGCCAGCAGCCGCTGCCGGGCCTGCTGAAGAATGCGCGCGCTGATCCTGAGCGGGATCGACAGCAGCGGCAGGCAGGAAAACACCACGTCGTAATCCGTGGCCATCCGGGTCGCCGAATGGCCCATCACCTGCAGCCGCCGATCGTCAATCCCGCGCAGCCGATGCACGAAATGGGGTTGGATCTCGAAAGCCTCCAGCGCCGCATCGGCGCGCATCCGCCCCAGGATGCGTTTGGTCAGCACGCCGTCCGCCGCGCCCAGTTCCGCGATCGACAGCGCCCGGGTCCACTCCACCTGGTTCAGCATCGCCTGACACAGCCACGGGGAAGAAGGCGCCAGCGTACCGACGGTGCGCGGTGAAGCCATAAATTGCTGCAGGTAAGCGAAGTGATTCATCAGTTGCAGTCGGGTCGCATTTAACATTGAGGCCTCCTTGGGTTAAGCCCTCAATGTGAGCCGAATTTCTTAAGTAATCATTAACATGATTCCGAAAGCGGCGGACACAGTTGTAATTAAATGCAACCTCATCAGCGGCGCGCAAAGAAAAACGGTCGCAATAATGACCTGAAAATAAGCCGCTTATACGCCGACTTACCAGATAATTATTACGACCGTTTATTTTTTTGGCCGCGTTGCCGCGGCCAAAGGGGAAAAAGCTAACGCTTAGCGATAAATTTCCGCATTACCGCGCCAGTTGCTGGAGTCCCCGGGGGTGTCCAGACCGATAATGCGATAATGACTGGCGCCGTCCGCCGCGGCTTTTTCTTTCAGGGCGGTGATGGCGTCATGCGGTGAGCCGCTAATGCCGGAAACCGACACCACGCCGAGGCTTTGCAGATTGGCGGCCTGCTCGCTGTTGACCTGTTTTACCGACGACAGCGGCGCGGCGAAAGTGGAAAATGAAGCGGCGGCGATCAATACGGCTGCGATGCTTGGGATAAGTTTCATGATTGACTCCAGGTGTTCTTGTTTATTAGCTCGTGGTCAGTGATGTTAATTATCCGCTAGCCAATGAAAACGGACGTCATGCAACGTAAAGAACATCAATCATTGTGAGGAGAATAAGGAGGAAGTGAGAGCGGGTGTGTATTTTCAGGCGGGAATGACTTTATAGACCTCACCTTACCCCTATTTGATGAACAATTAAAGACGGCGCGTGATAAAGAATGGGCGCCGCGTCTATTTAAGATTTTTTACCCGCCGGAGCGCGCTGAGCTACGCTGATTTTGTGGCTTACCCTTTTAAGGAAGAACGCTTATGTCGCAAAACCTGCTGCGCGTGCGTGACGGTCAGGGCGCGTCGGTCTCATTCTCCGAGCTATTGTTCGATCTGATCTACGTTTTCGCCGTGACCCAACTTTCCCACTATCTGCTGCATCACCTGACGCTGACCGGCGCGCTGGAAACCCTTCTGCTGTGGTTCGCCATCTGGTTGGCCTGGCAATATACCGCCTGGGTCACCAACTGGTTCAATCCGGATACCCGTCAGATCCGCCTGCTGCTGTTCGCGATCATGCTGCTGGGGCTGTTCGCCGCCGCCGCGTTGCCGCAGGCGTTTGGCGAACGCGGTCTGATCTTCGCCCTGTTCTACGTCGCCATTCAGGTCGGGCGCTCCGCCACGGTATTGCGCCTGCTGGCGCCCGATCATCCGTTAAAACAAAACTTTCGTCGCATTCTCGGCTGGCTATGCATCTCCGCCGTCTTCTGGATCGCCGGCGGGCTGGCGGAAGGCCATGCTCGCCTGGCGCTGTGGGCGATCGCCGTCTTGTGCGAGTACGTCTCGCCGATGTTCGGTTTTCGCCTGCCGGTGCTGGGGCGCTCGGACAGCAGCAGCGAATGGACCATCGAAGGCCACCATCTGGCGGAGCGCTGCCAGCTGTTCGTGATCGTGGCGCTGGGGGAAACCATTCTGATCACCGGCGCCACCCTGAGCGAAATGGAAAGCTGGAGCCTGCCGGTGCTCATCGCTTCGCTGGTGGCCTTTCTCGGCAGCCTGGCGATGTGGTGGGTTTACTTCGACACCAGCAGCAAAGCCGGCAGCCACGCCATCAGCCAGGCGGAAAACCCCGGCCAGCTGGGCGCTTATTTCCATTATGTGCACGTCGCGCTGGTGGGGGCGATCATCGTCTGCGCCGTGGCCAACGAGCTGGTGATCGCCCATCCCGACGGCCGCATCCAACACGCCACGGCGGCGGTGCTGCTGCTCGGCCCGGCGATTTACCTGTTCGCCAACGCGCTGTACAAACGGCTGGTGTATCGCCGCTTCCCGCTGTCGCATCTGGTCGGGCTGCTGGCGCTGGCGGTATTGGCCCCGATCGCCTATTTAACCGACCTGCTGATGGTCAATGGCCTGACGACGCTGATCATGGTGGTGGTGGCGGCGTGGGAGAGCATCTCGCGCGGCAAAGCGCCGCAGCGGCAGGCGGAAGCCTGAATCAAACGGGGGCGTCACCGCCCCCGCTGTGAGATTGATGACAAACCTCATGCCATTGCCGGGTTGCAGAGAGCATCGGATAAAAAAACAAGGAAAATCAATTTATTGATTTTCGGCTGATGGCCACAAAGGAGGAAAAACCACGTTTTTTCCTCCTTTGTCAACGGTCTGACGGGGGCGCAATCGCCCCCCGATGTCGGTCACTGCAAGGGTTGCGGCAAGGTGAGCACCCAGAGCTCACTCAGCGATTCCGGCTGCTCCAGCGGGCGCAATTCGATGCGGGCGTCGGTTTTGTCACCGTCGAGGCTCAACCGCCCTCCTTTCTCCAGCTGATAGTCGCCGATTTTCTTGCTCTTTGGCGACGCATCCACCAGCGTGGCCTGCAAGCCGAAATCATTGTCATTGATCACCGCCAGCGTGCGATCGTCGATCAGCGCCAACCCTTCCGCTTTCTCCTGGCGCCAGCCCAACTGACGCAGATCCGCCACTTGCCGTTTCTGCGCCAGCTTAACGCCGCGTTTAGCCAGCTCTTTCGCATCGTCGAACTCCAGCGCTTTACCCTGGCCGTCAAACGCGCTCAGATCGCTGGCCTGCGCGAGATCCACCAGATAGATCTTGTTGATCATCGACTTATCTTTACCGGTTCCCTGTTCAATCAACAGGATGCGCTGGTTGTCCAACGCCACGACATCGCCAATTTTGGCGTCTTTGGCTTTTTTATAGCTGTCGATATCGATGGGATAGCCGTACATGGCGGTTTTGCCACTGCGCGGATCGAAGCTCACCAGCCGGGTAAACTGCGCCTTGTTTTTGCTTTTGCCATCGACATCCAGCGTGCTCTGCACCGCCGCCAGAATTCGCCCGTCCGGCATCCGGGTCAATCCTTCAAAACCGCGGTTGGGCTGACGCCATTTCAGGATGTTCGGCAAACCGCCCGCCACCGCCTGTTCGCCGGCCTGCGGCGTTGGGCCATATTTGGCGAGGATTTTACCTTTGCCGTCGATATGGATCAGAAACGGGCCGTACTCATCACACAGCCAATAGCCGCCGTTGCCGTCACCGGTCACCCCTTCGGTATCCAACCCGCGGCGATCGCCGGACAGCGGCTGCAACGCGTCGTTCAACGCCACTTCGTTTGTAGAACCAATCAGCTCGCTCGGCAACGGCAGCCCGCCGATCGGCCCTTTCTCATCGTGCAAGGGCCGCGCATTCTCGGCTACGGCCTTGCCGCCGCCGATACGAATGTCCATCAACAGAGGCGTGAATTGCGGATTGGCGAAAATCTTGGCCTCTTGCTTGCCTACCGCCGGGGCATCGGCATTAGGACCGCGATCGGTCAGCGTCGTCAACACCAAATCGTCGCCCTGCTTCTTGTTGAACATCAATCCGGAGCCGATCCCTACCGGCAATCCCTGCGGGAAATGCTTGGCGAACGCCCCCTGATAGGCGACGCGTTCCCCGCCGGGGAAGCCGACCACATAACGCGCCACCTCAATATCAGCAGCATGAGCCAATACAGGAAACAGTGAAGCCAACAGCAGGGAGAGCGATTTTATTTTCATGTTTTTTTACCCGAGGTTGAATGAAGCGTTGTCAGGCAGAAGACGATATTAATTTAGCATGACACTTAGATGACAATAGGCGCTTCGTCAAATGTAAAACAGGCAATATGATTGGCTGGCAAATAGAAATTAGCAATTAACCCGAGCGTATTGAATGGAGAAAACCGCTGGAAAAAAATGCCCGGAAATAGCCCGTCATTTCGCTTAGGGTAAATTCTCATAGCGAAGATAAAAAAATCGGCAAACGCGCGCCAGTGCGGTGAAAAACAGTGTTTTTCCCATAGACAAAATAAAATACCGGGGATTTAATACCGCCGTTATTCAAGGTGCATTAAGAAAATTCTATAGAATATCTGCATGAACTGAAAAAGCTGTTCTATAGTTTTTAGTGCTAACGCCCGTTAGTCTATTCCGCAGGATGGAATCTATGTCAAAGCGACTTTTTGCTGAATTTTTTGGCACATTTTGGTTGGTGTTTGGTGGTTGTGGTAGCGCAGTATTAGCAGCGGCATTCCCACAGCTGGGTATTGGTTTCCTCGGCGTCGCGCTCGCTTTCGGTCTGACCGTAGTGACGATGGCCTATGCCGTCGGCCATATTTCCGGCGGGCATTTTAACCCGGCGGTCACCGTCGGCTTATTCGCCGGCGGCCGTTTCGCGGCGAAAGACGTAATCCCTTACGTTATCGCACAGGTGATCGGCGGTATCGCCGCAGCGTCGGTGCTGTATTTGATCGCCAGCGGCAAAGCCGGTTTCGACGCCACGGCAGGCGGTTTCGCCTCCAACGGTTACGGCGAACACTCGCCAGGCGGTTACTCTCTGCAAGCCGCAATCGTGATTGAGCTGGTGCTGACCGCCTTCTTCCTGATCGTTATTCATGGCGTGACCGACAAGCGCGCGCCAGCAGGCTTTGCCCCGCTGGCTATCGGCCTGACGCTGACGCTGATCCACCTGATCAGCATCCCGGTGACCAACACCTCCGTCAACCCGGCGCGCAGCACCGGCGTAGCGATCTTTCAGGGCACCTGGGCGCTGCAGCAGCTTTGGGTATTCTGGCTGGTGCCACTGGTCGGCGGCATTATCGGCGGCCTGATCTACCGCTGCCTGCTGGAAGACAAAAAATAAGCGCATCTTGTCGATAGCGTTTCGCGGGGCAGCCTTTATCGGCTGCCCCGTTGCTTTCAGCCTCTCGTCGCTTCAAACATCATGATATCGCTGGTGAAGGAGCCGTCCGGCTGGATGGCGAAATGCGCCGCCACCTCCTGCGACACGCTTTGCTGCAGCGCGCGGATCGCGGTGACGAAATGCGCCGGCGTGCGCATGCGCGCCACCCAACTGCCGAACTCCAGCGTCAATCGATCCGCCGTCACTTCGCGTACCATCAGCCCGGCCTCGGTCAGCAACGTCAGCCACTCGCCCGGCGCATAGTTGCGCACGTGCGAGGTGTCGCGCAGCACTTCCACGGTTTGCAGGTAGATATCCAGCAGCGGGTGCCCCGGCGAGACCACGTCCATAAAGATCGCGCTGCCGCCCGGTTTGAGTACCCGCCTGACCTCGCGCAGCGCCTGGCCGACATCGCGCCAGTGGTGCGCCGAATAGCGGCTGATGACCAGATCGAAGCTGGCGTCCTCAAACGGCAAAGACTCCGCCACGCCCTGCTGTTGCTGAATGTTGTTCAGGCCTTTTTCCGCCGCCGCCTGCCTCACCACCGCCAACATTTGCGCCGACAGATCGTAGGCCACCACCTGCGACACGCTGGCCGCCGCGGTGAAGCTGGCATGCCCGGCGCCGCAGCCCAGATCGAGCAAGCGCCCTTCGGCGTGCGGCGCCAGTAACTGCGCCAGGCGTTGCAAATCCTTGCCCTGCGCATGCACCGCGCTGGTTAAATAGGCGTTGGCCTGCTCGCCGAACTGCCGGTCTACCGCATCGTTATGGCTGTTGCTGTTGCTCATGTTTGCTCCTGTTATTATCCGGCTTGCGCCTGTGCCTGAAGGCTTTCGGCTACTATAATCAGGCTACTATACGGGTACAATATGAGCAGTTATCCTGGTATAAATAGGTACCATGCTATGTCATCAGAAGCCTTATCCGGGCCAAAAGCCCTCGGCGCGTTTCTGCGCGCGCACCGCGAACGCATCACGCCGGAAATGATCGGCCTGCCCAGCTCTTCGCGCCGCCGCACCAGCGGCCTGCGCCGCGAAGAGTTGGCGCAAATCAGCGGCATCAGCGCCACCTGGTATACCTGGATCGAACAGGGCCGCGAGGTGTCCATTTCCCCTTTCACGCTGGCGCGCATCGCCAAAGCGCTGCGGCTCGGCCCGGCCGAACGCCACTACCTGTTTACCCTGGCGCGAATCGCCGACCCCGAGCAGGAAGCGCACCGCGAAACCGCCAATGACGCGGTGCTGCAAAGCGTGCATCAGATGGCGGTGCCCTGCTATCTGCTGGACGTGACCTGGAACGTCGTCGCCTGGAACCCGCAGGCGGCGGCGCTGTTCAGCGGCTGGCTGGATGTGGCCAACAGCCCCAACCTGCTGCACTTCATGTTCTTCCACCCGTTGGCGAAAACGCTGGTCAGCGATTGGGAAGAGCGCGCGCGGCGCGTGGTGGCCGAGTTTCGCGCCGAGACCAGCCATCATCAAAACACCGAAGAGATGCGCGCCTTCGTGCGCAACATGACGCACAACAGCGCGGACTTTAATCACTGGTGGAAGCAACATGACGTCATGGCGCGCGAAGGCGGCGAAAGAGCGTTCGAGCATCCTCAGCAAGGCGCGCTGCGCTATCGCCAGCTCACCTTCCACCCGGCGGAGCACGCCGGTCTAAAGCTGGTGATGCTGATCCCGCTGCCGCAATTGGTAACAAATTCATAGGCAGGTTTACCCGCCATTTATTTATTGGTTCATGTAAACGCGCTAGGGTAATTGATACCGATGATAGTGATCATCCAGCACCGTTATTTATCTCCTGAGGTACTCCTATGCAATCCGAAGAACAACGCCTTATCGATGGTCTGTTTGGCCGCCTGAAAGAAGCCGAGACCAAGACGGGCCCACGGGATCTCCAGGCAGAGCAGCAAATCAACCAGCATATTCGCGAGCAGCCTTCCGCCCCTTATTACATGGCGCAGGCAATGATTATTCAGGAAGCGGCGCTCAAGCAGATGGATCAGCGGGTCAAAGAGCTGGAGGCCCAGGTGGCGCAGCTGCAGCAAACCGCCAACAGCCAGCAGAGCAGCGGCGGCTTTCTGGCCGGCCTGTTCGGCGGCGGCAGCCGCAGTACGCCAAGCCCGCGCGAACAGTATCAGGCGCAGCAACAAAATACGGCGGCCTGGAACAACGCGCAGCAACAGCCTCAGCAACCGGCCTATGCCCCACCGCAGCAGGCGGCGCCTTCGCGCGCCGGCGGCTTCCTGGGAGGCGCCTTGCAAACGGCGGCGGGCGTCGCCGGCGGCGTGGTATTGGCCGACATGCTGACCGGCATGTTCCGCCATTCTCAGCCGCAGGAAATCGTGAATATTATCGAGGAAACCCCGGCGCCGCTGGACGACAGCGCAATGCGCAATTTCGACGCCTCCAACAACCTGGATACCTTCAACAACGGCGATGGCGGCAGCTTCCTCAACCAGGACAACGGCTTCCAGAACGCCAACTATCAGGACGACACGGACTACGCCGACGACGATTATAGCGACGACGACGACTCCTTCCTGTAATCCCCTTCGCCCCCTCTCACCCGCAGAGGGGGATTTCCCGTTTCGCCAATCTGGTCTACAGTGAATACTGTTCATTTATCCAGCGGAGAGAAACGATGACAAGCTTTAATCCTTCCACCCCTTTCTTCAGCGAACGCCTGCAGATGCGCCCACCGGTGATGGCGGATCTCGCGCGTTTCTACGCCATCTTCGGCGATCCGCAAACGCAGCGTTTCAACCCCGCCGGCCCACTCACCAGCGAAGCGCAGGCCGCATCGGCGCTGCAAGAAAGGATTTCCGGGTGGCAACAACACGGTTACGGTTCCTGGGCGATCGCGCTGCGCGAACGGCCGGATTGGATTATCGGCTTTGGCGGATTGTCCCGGAAACCGCTCGGGGCGCAGCGCACCGTGAACCTCGGCTATCGCTTCGACACCCGCGTGTGGGGCATGGGATTGGCCACCGAGATGGCGCGGGCGTCGCTGCAATACGGTTTTGTCGGATTGGCGCTGGAGGAGATTTCCGCCATTGTGCGTGCGGAGAATCAGGCTTCGTGGCGAGTGCTGGAAAAGATCGGCATGCAGCGGGTGGATACGCTGGATGACGTGCCCGGCGCGGCGCCGAGCCTGGTGTATACGCTAAAGCGCTGCGACTATCAGGACTGATCGTCGCTGATTTTGGCCAACGCCATGCGGTAAGATTTGACCTTCTGGCGCTTTTTCAACCAGGTGGCGGTAGAGACGATGAATACCGCGCCCGACATCGCCAACACGCCGGTTGGATGGCCATAAAACACCATCAAGGCAAAGTAGACGGCGGAAACGATCGCCACCCATTTCGCCGTATTGCCCATGTCGTTTTTCTCCTGGGTCAAACGGCGGATGTGCTCTTCTTCACTGATTCCCATACGCGCTCCTTGTTGGCTGAATGTCCCATTATATGGAGCTGGAGTGCTGATATTTCAAGCGGTTGGATGGTAAAGAAGCGTAAAGCTCAGGCCGGCGGTTCCCGTCGCCGCGGCAGATAGCGCCCGGGCTGATCGGCACCCGGCAGACCGCTGCCGTCGTTGCGGCCAAACAGCCGGTAGCGATTGCTGGCGACCGCGTCGTACAACTTGTCCGCCAGCTTCGACGGCAGATAACGCCCCAGCGCCAGCGCGCGGTATGGCCAAGCCAATTGGCGCAGCGCCCGAAACAACGCCGCCGAACGCAGCCAACAGCGCCCCTGTTCCACATAGACCACGGAATCAACACGGTCGGTCGGCAATCCCAGCGCCTGCAGGATTGCCTGCCCTTCGACGGATTGCACCGTCGCCAACAGAATGCGCCGCTGCCGATCGGCGCGAACAAGGTATCTCACCAACCCATGACACAGATTGCATTCGCCGTCGAACAACAACGCGCGATCGCCGGGCTGGAGATAAGGCAGCTGTGATAAAGGGGTCATCCCGCCTCCCGAAAAATGCTCGCCTTAGCCTAACGCGCCTGGCGCGCCCAGGCCAGAGCGGGATGACGGGGCGTGTTAAGGCGCGGGCGGCGCGTCAGGCACCGCCACCACCGCGACGCGCACTTCGTAATGTTTGGCGCTGCCCGCCGGGATCACCGCCGTCAGTTTGTTGATGGTTTCCACCGGATTGTCGCTGGCCGAGGTGGCGCAGAACAGCTCACCGCCGCGGCAGAACCCCGGCTTGGGCGGGTGCCCGCCCGGGAAAGGCGGCATGCGCATCGGTTCATCCGCCACAGGCGGCAACGCTTTGGCCGCAGGCGCCTCGGGGGCAGACATCGCGCTCGCACTGAACAACAGCGCCATGCCCATGCAGGGCAGCGCCAGGATCTTGATTGCTTGTTTCATTGAATTAGCCTCATTTGCCGGGTTCGGGATTACGCTACCCCGCCCCCGGCCCATGAGAAAGCCGCTTTTCGCTACCTTTTCGCCCCGCTGCGCTTTGCTTACACGCGCTTAACGTGATGAGAGGCAAAAGGTTGGGTAAAGGGCCGCTGCGTTACTTGCCGTTGGTCAGCGTGTTGTAGCTGGTCATCAGGTTGCGGTAGTCCGGGATATGGTTGGAGAACAGCGTGCCCAGGCCTTCGATGTCGTTGCGCCAGTCGCGGTGCAGCTCGCAGGCGACGCCGAACCAGGTCATCAGCTGCGCGCCGGCGGCCTCCATGCGGCTCCAGGCCGACTGACGGGTCAGCTCATTGAAGGTGCCGGAGGCGTCGGTCACCACAAATACCTCAAAGCCTTCATTGAGCGCAGACAGCGCCGGGAATGCCACGCACACTTCGGTCACCACGCCGGCGATGATCAGCTGCTTGCGGCCGGTGGCTTTCACCGCCTTGACGAAGTCGTCGTTGTCCCAGGCGTTGATCTGGCCAGGGCGCGGAATGAAGGGGGCATCGGGGAATTGGGCTTTCAGTTCCGGCACCAGCGGGCCATTGGGGCCGTTTTCGAAACTGGTGGTGAGAATAGTCGGCAGGTTGAAGTACTTCGCTAAATCCCCCAGCGCCAGCACGTTGTTTTTAAACCGATCGGGATCGATGTCACGCACCAGCGAAAGCAGCCCTGCCTGATGATCCACCAGCAATACGGCGGCCTGGTCTTTGTCGAGGCGCTTGTAATTTGCAGTCATGGTTTTACTCCTGTGGGGTTTGATATTGCGGATGAAATGCCCCGCCGGTGTGACGGGGCATTGAGGTTTAAGTGTAGCGCCTGAGCCAGGGAGCACTTCCCGCCCCAGGCGCAGGCATCAACCGACGCTCGCTTCGGCCTTCATGCTGCCGAACTTGCCGCTGTTGAAGTCGCGGAACGCCTGCTGGATTTCCGCGTCGCTGTTCATGACGAACGGGCCGTAGCCGACGATAGGCTCATCGATCGGTTCACCGCTCAGCACCAGCAGCGTGACGTCGTTGTTGGCTTCGATAGTGATCGAGTCCCCCGCCCGGTCGAAACGCACCATTTGGGTTTCGCGCACTACTTCTTCGCCGTTGACCAGGATCGCGCCGTGCAGCATCACCAGCGCCAGCGTATGGCCTTCTTTCACCGTCAGCGTGGTGGTGTGGCCGGCATTCAGCTTCATATCCCACACGTTGAGCGGGCTGAAGGTGCGCGCCGGTCCGGCATGGCCGCCGAAGTCACCGGCGATCACCCGCACCTGCCCTGCGCCGCCCGCCAGCGGAACCACCGGAATGTCGGCGTTCAGCAGCGTCTGGTAACCCGGCTCGGCCATTTTGTCCTTGGCCGGCAGGTTGACCCACAGCTGCACCATTTCCATGGTGCCGCCGTTGCGCGAGAAGTCCCGCGAATGGAACTCTTCGTGCAGAATGCCGGAGGCGGCGGTCATCCACTGGACGTCGCCGGGGCCAATCACCCCTCCGCTGCCGGTCGAGTCGCGGTGTTCCACTTCGCCCTGATAGACGATGGTCACCGTTTCAAACCCGCGATGCGGGTGCTGACCCACGCCGCGGGTGCCGGAGGCGGAGCGGAATTTGGTCGGCGCCGCGTGATCCAGCAGCAGGAACGGGCTCATTTCCGCCCCCAAATCGTTATAAGAGAACAGCGAATTCACTAGGAAACCGTTACCGACCCAGTGCGCTTCCGGGCTGTTGTGAATACCGAGGATGTTTTTCATCTTGAACTCCCGTTTCAGACCTCACGGCCTTAAGTTGATGCCAGAAGTTTAATCTGCCGGGGTTTGCTGCAGTAGTAGGCAAGATGTACACTCAGCGTTCTACTGGTAGAACGATAAGGGATGCGATGCTGACCGATCTGAACGACCTGTTTTTCTTCGCCAGCGTGGTCGATCACCAGGGATTCGCCCCCGCCGGCCGGGCGTTGGGCATTCCCAAATCCAAGCTCAGCCGCCGCGTGGCGCTGCTGGAAGAGCGGTTGGGCGTGCGCCTGATCCAGCGCTCGACGCGGCGTTTCTCGGTGACCGAGATCGGCCAAACCTATTATGCGCACTGCAAGGCGATGCTGGTGGAAGCGGAAGCGGCACAGCAGGCGATCGAACAGACGCGCGCCGAACCCTGCGGCACGGTGCGCATGTCCTGCCCGGTGGCGATCCTGCACACCCGCGTCGGCAGCATGGTGGCGGCCTTTATGGCCGATTACCCCAAGGTGACGGTGCACCTGGAGGCCACTAACCGCCGGGTGGACGTGGTGGGTGAAGGGCTCGATCTGGCGATCCGCGTGCGGCCGCCACCGCTGGAAGACAGCGATCTGGTGCTGAAGATCCTGGCGCAGCGCACCTGGTGCGTCGCCGCCAGCCCGGCGCTGGTGCGCACCTTCGGGCCGGCGCAAACGCCGGAAGACCTGCGCAAATACCCGACGCTCGATCTCGGCCCGGCGCGCGCTCAGCACCAATGGCGTCTGACCGGCCCGCAGGGTGAACAGGTGGAATGGGAGCACACGCCGCGGCTGGTCACCGACGACATGCTGATGCTGCGCACCGCCGCCATCGCCGGCGCCGGCATCGTTCAGCTGCCGGCGATGATGATGCGCGACGATATGCTGCGCGGCGAGCTGGTGCAGCTGCTGCCGGGCTGGCAGCCGCAGGGCGGCGTGGTGCATGCGGTCTACCCGTCGCGCCGCGGCCTGTTGCCGGCGGTGCGGCTGCTGCTCGATTATCTGGGCGAGCAGTTCGCCAGCATTGAAGAAGAGTGATCAGGCGGTGATTTCGATCGCGTTGCCGTCCGGATCGCGAATGACGGCCTCGTAGAAGCCGTCGCCGGTCCAGCGTGGCGCGGACAGCAAGATGCCCTCCTGCCGTGCGCGCTGCGCCAACCGCTCGACCTGCCGCTCATCCCCCAGCGACAGCGCGATGTGCGCCCAGCCCACCCGCTCCTCCTGCGCCTGCGCCGGCAGCAACGTCGGCACGCGCATGATCTCCAGCGTCGGCCCGGCCGCCAGGCTGACGAAGCGGGAAACGAACCCCGGCCGATTGCGGCTGACGTACTCCTCGCCCGCTTCACCGTTGAAATAGCGCTGCCAGAACGCCAGCTGCGCGTCGATGTCACGGGTCCACAGGGCAACATGGGCTATTTTCATCATCATTCTCCGGTCGATAAATCGCTGTGCCAGATCTGGCCGCCGCCCTGCGCCACCTGCTGCTCAAGCTGCGGGTGAGCGCCGCGCGCCGTCACCAGATGATCCACCCGCCCGGCGGGCAGGAAGGGGTAAGGGGCGTAGGTATTGAGTTTGTCGCGGGTGCACAGCACCGCCACGCTGCCGGCGCGCGTCAGCAACCGCTTTTTGAACGTGGCGTCCTGGTAACTCAACGCGGAGAAACCGCCGGCCGGGTCGTAGGCGCAAATGCCGGTGAACACCAGATCGAAATGAAATCCGTCGATCTCTTCCGCCGCCTTGGCGTCCACGCAGCCGCCGACCTGCGCATCCAGTTCGCCGCCGATCAGGATGGTGCGGATCCCCGGCCGTTCCAGCATTTTGCCGGCGATGCTCAACGCATTGGTTACCACCGTCAAACGCCGATCGCGCGGCAACAGATCCGCCAGATACAGATGGGTGCTGCCGGCATCGAGGAAGATCAGCTGTTCTTCGCCGATCACCCCCAGCGCGGTCTGCGCCAGCGCCAGCTTCTCATCACCGCTGAGCGCAATGCGCGCCGCAACGGGGCCTTCGGCCGGCGTCGGCGCCAGCGCGCCGCCATAGATGCGTTTGCACAGATTTTGCGCCGCCAGCTGACGCAGATCGCGGCGGATGGTCGCTTCGGTGGTATTCAGCCGCTGCGCCATCTCCAGAGCCAGCACACGCCCCTGTTGGCGGAGCGTGTCGAGAATGGCCTGATGGCGCTCATTCGGTAACAGTTTGGACATCATGTCAATCCGGTGATGCTAAAGTGATCATAAATGTACACAAACGTACATAATCGAACAAACACTTTTTTGGTAACACTCAAGCGGCGGCGCTCGTCTAGACTGAAAGTGACATCACAGATAAGGGATTATGACGCGATGACCTCCGCCGTGCTTTATACGCTGTTTCCCGCCGCAGCCACCGTCGTCGGCGCAGCGGTGGCGCTCTATCGCCGCCCCGGCGACGCCGCGATGCGCGTCATCCATCACTTTACCGCCGGCATCGTGTTCGCCGCCGCCGCCACCGAAATCTTGCCCGATCTCAAACAGCAGTCGCCTTTGGCGGTGTTGCTGGGCGGCGCTGTGGGGGTGCTGTTAATGTTGCTGGTTCGGCGGCTGGGCGAAAAAGCGCAGGGGCCGGTCGGTTTTATCGCGGCGGTCGGCGTCGATATCTTTATCGATGGGCTGGTGCTGGGCATTGCCTTCGCGGCCGGCGTCAAAGCCGGCCTGCTGTTGACGCTGGCGTTAACGCTGGAAGTGCTGTTCCTGGGATTGTCGATCGTCGGCGATCTGCAAGACTTTCTCGGCAGGCGGCTGCGCGTCATGGCGGCGATAGTCGGCCTGGCGCTGCTGTTGCCCATCGGCGGCCTGCTGGGGGCCCCGGTGGCCATGCTGGGCGCATTTTGGCTGACCGCCTTTCTGGCCTTTGGCCTGATCGCCCTGCTCTACCTGGTGACCGAAGAGCTGCTGGTCGAAGCGCATGAAGGCGGAAAGGAAACCCCGTTCGCCGCCGCGATGTTCTTTGCCGGCTTCCTGCTGCTGTTGCTGTTGGAAGAAGGCTTAGGATAAAAAAACAGGAATTTCATGGCGCATGCCGCCCGGTGGCAACGCTTTGGCTATACTGAGGCAAGCGAAGTTACCGCAGACGTAACGGCTTGGGCGTAAAGGGAAAACGATGTTATTGACGATCGCAAGGTGGCTGTTTCAATTACCTGGGAAGCTGTTTGGGCCGATTTTTAAAAATCGCCTGAGGGTATTTCTGTTCTTCATGCTGGTCGCCCTCGGGGTGCTCGGCGTCAAGCGCTATCTGCTCACCCACCAGTATGACGACGAATTCAGCCTCGCCGCCCCCACCGATTACAACCGCGCCATCAAGCGCGAAATGCCGCAGCGCGAAGCGCGTGAGCAATGCGGCGGGCCGCTGCACGATAATGCCGGCCAACCCTGGCCCGCGTCAGCCGGCTATCTGCATCAGCCGACCGGCCTGCCCGCAACCGGCCTGCATCGGCTGACGCTGGACAATCAAGGCAACGACTTCGCGGTGTTGGTCAAAATGGAAACGCCCGCCGCGCCGCAGCAGCTGGCGGAAGTCTTTATTCCGGCCGCCGGCAGCTTCGAGGTTAAAATGAATGCGGATGCGGAACACGTAATGAAAATCAAGAACATCAAGACCGGCTGCATGTTCCGCTCCAGGCCGTTCAACCTGGATAAACGGAGCGATTGGCGCATACCGTTATCGCTGCAAAAGGACGGCAGCCTGCAGCTGCAGTCGATAGGCGATCGGCAATTCTGATCGGGCGCCGGGCAGAGTCACCGGCGCCGCAGAGGTTACTTTTTCACCGGATGATCGCGGCGGAACAGCGCCCAACTTTCAATTTCCTGCCCATTCGGCAGCGTACAGGTCGAATACTGGCCCGCCGCGTTTTCTTTGGCGTTCAGCTTGCCGCCGATTTTGGTGCAATACACGTCGGCCGGGTTCGCCATGCCGATCGGTTTCACCTGCGGCGGTGGCGGCGCATCGTTGGATTTCACGGAACACCCCTGCAACATCGTCATCCCTGCCAACAGGGAAAGCATCAACGTTTTTTTCATTTTTCCAGCTTATGCAAAATACCCACGGCTGAACGCTCCGCCGTGGGTTGATCATGAAATAAAGGATTTGCCCTGTTTCAGCACCAGATCGCAGGCTTTCTGTTTCACCTTCTCGGTGATCTGCGAGGTGCCCAGGCTGTTGAGATCCAGGCTCTTGCCTTCACCGGTCTGCAGCAAGCCGCCCAGGCCCTGCTGATAATCCTGGCTCTTGGCGTTTTCAGTGCTGGTGATGCCCAGTTTGCTGAGCAACTGATCTTTCACCCCTTCGGCGCCGTTAGCCGACAGCACGTTATTTTTCACACAGTACTGCAGGATGCCGGCGGCGTTGGTCATGCTGCTGGAGCTTAACGCCTTGTCGCCGCCGTTCAGCAGGCCGGTCAACGAGGAGAGCGACATGCCGCTGCCGCTTTCGCCGCCCGACTTGCTCAGTTCGCCCGCCGCGCTGCTGAGAGAATCCATCAGACCGGCGGCCTGGGTGGCGCCGCTGGCCAGGGTCGCGGACAGCGCCAAAGCCAGCAGTAAACGATGTTTGGTGATCATAGTGGTAAAACTCCTGTAAGAACGGCATGCAATCGGCGCAGCGCGCCGGGATACCTCTCCGACGCCGCCTGCGGCGACAAGTTCCTTTTATCTCGCCGCCGCGCCGTTTTTCGGAATACAGGAAGTTTAGAACTGCCAGCGCAGCCAGGCGAAGAACACGTTGCCGTTGTTATAGGTGCCGGGAATGTAGGTCGCCTGGAACGTCAGCCGCTGATAGCCGATAGAAGCCAGCGGCAGCGGTGCCGGGATAGGGATATATTTCCAGTTATCGCGCGCGGTGACGCTGGCGGTGAAACCCAGCCCCAGGCGGAAATCCTTGTCATCCAATGGACGCCAGATCTTCTCGTAGGCGTAGCCGCCGATCGGCTCCCACTTGTTGAAGGAGTCCTTGAACGCCATGATGTAGATACCGTGCCAGTCTCCGTCGCTGTCGTAGCGGGAGATGCCGTAACCGGCGCCCCACGGGCGCTCGTTGTACTTATCGATATGTTCATCATCGTAAGTCCAACGGTTATGCCAGGTGATGGCCGGAATATAGAGATCGTGGTTCGGCGAATTGTTCCAGGTCTCCGACACGTTATGGGTAAAGCGCTGCCATAGACCCGGCTTTTCGGCCTGCGCGGTATTGCCACTTTCTGTACTAACCTCAGCGTAAGAAGGCAGTGCAGGAAATATCAACGCCAGAGAACATGCCAACAGAGTCCGTTTGAGAAACATGGTAAAGCTCCTGTAAAAATACGGCCGAAGATTTTTACCGATAGCCCAGGCAAGATCAAGCTGTATCCAATTTATCCAACGCCCGTTTCGCCTTGGTTAAGCTTAGCATCGAAAAATTCGCATTGGTTTATAACGGGTTGCACCGACATCTGCATGTTAGCGCCTTTCGGACGGCAAAACCGTGGGAAAAGTCCGCTTTGTCGTTCGCTACTCGCGGGCCAGGTGCTTGACCAACACATCGACATCGAGGCGGTTCACGAACGCCAGAGAATACGAGGAATAAAGGCCGAACAGACGGTTTTGGTGCCCGACCACCACCAGATCGATGCCGGCCTGGTGAATAAAATCGCTCACGTCCTTAAAGCGCCGAATGGTAACGATCTGCTTCACCGCCACCGGCGCATCGACGGCGCGCACCAGCCGGCTCAGCATCGCCTTGGCGGCGATCACCTCCTGCGCCTGGCGATCCTTGATTAACGCATCGCTGCCGTACTCCAGCTCGGCATAGTCGGCGTTCAGATGGCCGACGGTGATGGCGACAGGCAGCCCACGCACCATCGCCGCCGTTTGGCGCAGCAACGGCAACCCATCACGCTCGTCGTGGATCAGCACCAGCACATGTCGATAGCTTTTCATGGCTATTTCCCCCCTCAAACGAGCCCCGCTGGGACGCAGGCCCTTTGGTAGGTATACGCCATCCAGGCGCACGTAGAGAAAAGTTTACGTATCGGCCCCACGGAATGTGATGGTCGCCACGTTCTATTAGCGCCCGTAACGACGCTTTTTTACGCCGGCCCGAGGCGGCGCGCATTGCAGCCCCGTAAAGTAAAGCTGACAACACGGCGCGAATAAAAAAGCGATATTGTTAATTTATTGTTTTTTATTGGTTGCAGGATGGTTTCGTGAAATAAGCGTGCGGCAGATCACCAAAATGCCCCTTTGCGCCGGCTTCTGCCTTTCTTTACCAGCAAAGTAGCGTTACGTCACCCGATGGGATTTAACGCGGCGTCAAAAGTACCGGATGATTCGCCCTGCATCATGATAAATGCCAATACGCCGACATTTTTCTGTCGATATACCGCCAGGGAAAAATACCGCACTGCCCTCCAACATAATAACCACACTATTTATACATTATTCAATCGCGTAAAGCGCCGAATACAAACCGCCTATTCACCGGCTGCCACACCTGTCTTGAACAAGCCGACACTTTAAATAACTGTTAATGCTAACGACACAACATCGCCAGCAATTTATTTTTGCTGATTTTCGCCTGACAAAATAAAGATAAATAATTCGGAGCAATCAATGAAAATAACTATCGGGTCATTCATTCTGCAACAGCTTCACGCCCTGAACGTCGATCGTATTTACGGCGTGCCCGGCGACTATAACCTCAGCCTGCTGGAGCTGCTGGAAAACGACGAGCGGCTGGCGTTTATCGGCAACTGTAATGAATTGAACGCCTCCTACGCCGCCGACGGTTACGCCCGCATGAAAGGCGCCGGCGCGCTGATCGTCACCTACGGCGTCGGCGATCTGGCCGCGCTGTCCGGCATCGCCGGGGCCTATGCCGAATCTTCGCCGGTTATCTGCATCGCCGGCACGCCGCCGCTGCACGCGATGAAAAATCACCAGCTCTTGCACCATACCCTGGGCGATGGCAATTTCGACAACGTCATGAACTGCTTTAAACAATTCACCGTTGCGCAAGCCTTGATTACGCCAGAAAATGCCGCACAAGAAATCCCACGCGTTATTTCCCGTGCCTGGATAGAGAAGAAACCGGTGTATTTACAGCTGCCGTCGGATATATGCGATGTGGAAATTGAAATCGCCGCGGCGGCGACGGCACCGCAATTACCAGCGAGCGATAAATACAATGTGCAATTAGCGGCGATGGCGCTGTTAACCAAAATCAAACGCGCACAGCGCCCAATCATGTTGGTCGATCAAATGGTGGATCGCTACCAGTTGCAGCAGTTGGTTATCGCGGTCGCTCACCGCTTCGCCATTCCGCTGACCAATATGCCCACCGCCAAATGCATTATCCCGGAAAACACCGCCGGTTGGATGGGCGGCTACAGCGGCAATCTGTCGCGTCCCGAACTGTATGAACACATGGCCCACTCGGACTGCGTGCTGAGCTTCGGCGTGCGTTTGGTGGATTCCACCACCGGTTATTTCTCGCAGCACATTCCCGCCGCCGCTCAGGTGGACATCCAGCCGTTTTCGATGAAGCTGGACAACACCTCCTACCCGGCGGTGTCGACGGCGGATCTGCTGCAGGCGCTGTTGGATCTGAGCGAAGACGCGCCGACGCAGCCCCTGGCGCCGCTGCCCAACCCGCATGAGAAGCTGGCGACGCCGAGCGACGCGCCTATCGACCAGGCCTATCTGTGGCGGCGTATCCAGCGCTTCATCCGGGCGGATGACGTGGTGGTGGTGGAAAACGGCACCTCCGGCGCGGCCATCGGCGGCATGCGCATGCCAGACGGCGTCAAGGTGGTCAACCAACCGATTTGGGGCTCGATCGGCTATACCTTGCCGGCGCTGCTCGGCACCCTGATGGCGGCCCCAGAACGCCGCCACCTGCTGTTCATCGGCGACGGGTCCTTCCAGTTGACCGCGCAGGAAGTCTCCACCCTGCTGCGCTGCGAGCAAAAGCCGATCATCTTCCTGATCAATAACGACGGTTACACCATCGAACGCTATATCCTCGGCGAAAGCTCGTCCTACAACGACATCAGCCCGTGGGATTACGCCAAACTGCCGGCGGTGCTGAATACTCGATCGCAGCCGTTCAGCGTGGCAGTGGAAACCACGCAACAGCTGGAAATGGCCCTGGAACACGCCTCGCGGCAGGATAGGCTGGCGTTTATCGAGGTGAAAGTGCCGATGATGGACACGCCGCCGGTGATGAAAGAGTTCTGCAACCGTTGCAACAGCTTTAACTTCGGCCTGACCAACCCGCGCCGCAGCGCCTGATGCGCGATCGCGCCGCCGGTGACTCAGGCCACCGGCGGCGTTTTCTTTAGGGTTAACCGCCGGCGCGCGCCATGCAGCGCTGGCGGCGTTCATCCACCCGCTTGGCGAACCAGGCGGTAGTCAGCTTACGGGTGATTTTCGGGCTTTCCAGTTGGATGCCCGGCAGCATCTCGCGCGGCAGCTTGCCGCCCGCCAGCGCATAGACCTTCTTATACAGGTCGGTATCGGCAAAGTCGGCCGTGTCGCCTTTCTCGAGCGCCCGGCGAATGGCGCTGTCGCTCATGTTCAGGCGCTTGCCGAGCGTGCGCACCGCCAGCTCGGTGGAGCCGGGCTTGTCGCTGCCAAAGTCGATCAGATCGCCGTCCAGCGCCAGCGGAATGGCGCTCGCCCGGCTGACCGCGTTTTGGAACGCCGCGTTGCGGCTGGCGTACCAGCCGGCGTTGAAGTCGGCAAAGCGGTAAATCGGCCGGCTATAATCGGCCGGGTACCCCAACAAATGCATAATGCCGAAGTACATGCCGCCGCGTCGGCTGAAGACTTCGCGCCGAATCGAACCATCAACCGGATAAGGATACCCTTTGGCATGCGCCTCGGCGAAGGCGACGCTCACCTGCATCGGGCCGCCGGTATGAACCGGGTTCAAATGACCGAACAGCTTCTGCCCCATCGGCACGCGGTCGATCATGTCATCGAAGATATCGCTCAGATCCTTTTCGGTACGCACCTTATCCAGGCGCTCGCTGTAGCTCTGGCCGTTCGACGACGAGATCTTCAACGCGGTATGCACCAAAAAGTTCGGGATATGCATCTGATCGGCGCGGCGGTCGATCTCCTTCCAGGCGATCTTCGGCAGCCCCGGCACCTGCGGGTTAGCCTGGAACGTCGACTCCTGTTCGGTGACCGCCAGCACCGAGCACAGGTTCTCATCGCTCGGCTCGATGCCCTGCGCGGCGAACGCGGCGGTGATATCGGTGGCCCACCCCTGACGATCGCCGGCATTGGCCGGGATCAGCGTCATCAGTCGCGCTTTGACGTCGGCGGGGCGCGCCGCCGGCGAGGTGGTGGTGGTTTTGCTGGTACAGCCCGCCAGCGCCAGCAGCGCGGCCAGGCTCAGCAAACGGAGGGGCTTCGGGTGGCATAAACGGCGTATCGGCATCTTTTCCCTGAACGTGATGACATGAACAGCACTGAAATTAGCCCAGCCGCCGCGCACAATCCAGCATAAAGATCTCCCCGCGCCTTTCCTTCAGGCTGCTATGTTCAAACGATCGATAAAGATGTATTTTATATGCATCATATAAATCACTTTGCTTGCCCAGCCAGAGGAGCCCCCTATGGAGCAGCAGTTGCTTTGCTATAAAACCCTGCCGGAATGGAACAGCGACACGCTGCCGGAAGCCTTTCGTCAGCGCCACAACACCCAGAGCGGCACCTGGGCGAAACTCACCGTGCTGAGCGGCAGCCTGACGTTCGCCATGATGACCGAAGACGGCGCCACCACCGAGACCTGGCAGTTTAGCCCTGAAAGCCAGCCGCCGTTTATCGCCCCCCAACAGTGGCACCGCATCGTTTCCTTCTCGGACGACATGACCTGCCGGCTGGCGTTTTACTGCACGCCGGAAGATTACTACCACAAGAAATACGAACTGACGCGCACTCACTCGGAAGTGATCGAGGCGGCGGCGCGCATCGCGCCGGGCAAGGCGCTGGATCTGGGCTGCGGCGGCGGGCGCAATTCGCTCTACCTCAATCTGAAAGGTTTCGACGTCACCGCCTGGGACAAACACGCGCCGTCGATAGCCCGCCTCAACCAGATCGTCGACGCCGAGCAATTAACCCGCCTGAGCGCCGGGATGCAGGATCTCAACACCCACCGCTTCAGCGGCGAATACGACTTTATCCTGTCCACCGTGGTCTTGATGTTCCTCGAACGGCAGCAGATCCCGCATATCGTGCAAGACATGCAGGACAGCACCGTGCGCGGCGGCCATAACCTGATCGTGGCGGCAATGGATACCGAGGATTATCCCTGCCCGCTGCCGTTCCCGTTTACCTTCCGGCCGGGTGAGCTGAAGCATTATTATCGCGACTGGGAGATCCTCAAATACAACGAAGACGTCGGCCAACTGCACAAGACCGACGCCGCCGGCAACCGCATCTCGCTGCGCTTCGCCACCCTGCTGGCGCGCAAGCTATAGCGCGTCGTGAAAGATAATCCCCAGCGTGTGGCGTTGGCCGGCGCGTATTCGGCTGGCGTGACGGGCAAGAAGGCGAGCAATACACGTCGATGGTTTTCACCGCGTAGATAAAGCGGCCGTCGGCGTACTTGTCGCGGCTGACAATCGCCAGCCAGCGCGGATCGGCGCTGTCGATTACGTTTTTCATCCTCCGTTCCTCACTGCGGTTTCAGTGTTAACCCGCATAGTGACGGGTCGTTGGCGAAACACGCCGACTCTTGCTTTTTAATTCTGCGCCGACGTTTTCAACAATCTTTCGACAATTTTTAACCAACAACATGAAGTTTATTACGTTGCCAACCCGGTTTTACGGCGTTAGGATCGCGGCCGGCCACGGGCGTGGCCAGTGTTTCTGCCTGTTAGTTGCGCGCATGGAGAGGTTATTGTGTTAGAGAGTTTTGGCGTCCTGAATTTATGGACCTATTTGGCCGGGGTGGTCTTCATCATCATTCTGCCGGGGCCGAATACGCTGTACGTGCTGAAAACCGGCATATCGCGCGGCGTGCGCGCCGGCTATACCGCGGCGCTGGGCGTGTTTATCGGCGATGCGATCCTGATCTTCTGCGCCTATATCGGCGTGGCTTCGCTGATCCGCACCACGCCGTTCCTGTTTACCCTGGTGCGTTTTCTCGGCGCGATTTACCTGCTGTTCCTTGGCGCAAAAATCCTCTACGCCACCTTCGTGCAGAAGGCGCAGGCGCAACAGCAGCAAATTGAAGGCGGCCACAGCATTCTGCGCAAATCGCTGACGCTGAGCCTGACCAACCCGAAAGCTATTCTGTTTTACGTGTCGTTCTTCGTGCAGTTCATCGATTTCAACTACGCGCACACCGGGCTGTCGTTCACCATTCTGGCGCTGATCCTCGAAGCCGTCAGCTTTATCTACATGAGCACGCTGATCTTCTCCGGCGCGATGCTGGCGCATTTCTTCAACCACAAGAAAGGCCTGGCGAAGCTCGGCAACGGCCTGATCGGCCTGCTGTTCCTCGGTTTCGCCACCCGTCTGGCGACCCTGAGTTCGTAATCCTTCCCGGCCGGCGCCCGCCGGCCGCAGTTTACTGTTCCGTCACGGCAAAATGACACGCAGGACAAATCGAATGTCAGGCAGAGCAAAGCCGCCGCTTTACCGCTGATCTAGACTCTCAGGGTTAACGATAACCTGATGAATCTGATCGGAGGATGTATGTCTGACAATACCGTAGCCGTGCTGGATAGCGTGTCGCGTTTTCTCGATCGTCAGCATGGGCTGTATATCGATGGCCAGTGGCGCGCGTCCGCCGCAGAAGGCCGCCTGGCGGTGTATAATCCCGCCAATGGGCAGCAAATCGCCACCACCGCCGACGCCAACGAACACGACGTGGCGCAGGCGGTGGAGTCCGCTCACAAAGCCTTCAGCGAAGGCGTCTGGGCGCAGCGTCTGCCGGTAGAGCGCGAACGCATCCTGCTGCGCTTCGCCGATCTGGTGGAGCAGCACGCCGAAGAGCTGGCGCAGCTCGAAACCCTGGAGCAGGGCAAATCCATCAACATCGCCCGCGCTTTCGAAGTCGGCAGCACCCTGAACTGGATGCGTTACACCGCCGGGCTGGCGACCAAAATCACCGGTCAGACGCTGGACGTGTCCATTCCGATGCCGCCGGGCGCCAAATATCAGGTTTATACCCGCAAAGAGCCGATCGGCGTGGTCGCCGGCATCGTGCCCTGGAACTTCCCGCTGATGATCGGCATGTGGAAAGTAATGCCGGCGCTGGCGGCGGGTTGCTCCATCGTCATCAAGCCGTCGGAAACCACCCCGCTCACCCTGCTGCGCATCGCCGAGCTGGCGAGCGAAGCCGGCGTGCCGCCGGGCGTGTTCAACGTGGTCACCGGCCGCGGCACCGTGTGCGGCAAGGCGCTGACCGAACATCCGCTGATCGCCAAAGTCAGCTTTACCGGCTCCACGCCGGTGGGCAAAAGCATCGCGCGGGCGGCGGCGGATCGCCTGACCCGCGTGACGCTGGAGCTGGGCGGTAAAAACCCGGCCATCGTGCTGCAAGATGCCGATCCGCAGCAGGTGATCGAAGGCCTGATGCTCGGCAGCTTCCTCAACCAGGGGCAGGTATGTGCCGCCAGCTCGCGAATTTATATCGAAGCGCCGATTTACGATCGGTTGGTGGCCGGATTCGAACAGGCGGTGAAATCGCTGTCGGTCGGGCCGGGGATGGATACCGGGGCGCAAATCAACCCGCTGGTGTCGCTCGCGCACCGCAACAAGGTGGCGGCCTACCTGGACGACGCCCGGGCGAAAAACGCCGAGCTTATCGGCGGCGCGGCCGGCCCGGACGCCAACGGCTTCTACATTCCGCCGACGCTGGTGATCAACCCGGATGACCGGCTGAACCTGACGCGCGAGGAAGTGTTCGGCCCGGTGGTTAACCTGATCCGGGTGGCGAGCGCCGAAGAGGCGCTGAGCAAAGCCAACGACACCGACTTCGGGCTGACCGCCAGCCTGTGGACCACCAGCCTGCAAAAAGCGATGGCGCTGACGCCGCGTATTCAGGCCGGCACCGTGTGGGTCAACACCCATACGTTGATCGACCCGAACATGCCGTTCGGCGGGTTCAAACAGTCGGGCAGCGGCCGCGATTTCGGCCCGGATTGGCTGGATGCCTACACCGAGTCGAAATCGGTCTGCATCCGCTATTGAGTGCAGCGGCGCGGGCCTGGCCCGCGCCCTGACTTACTGATACTGCCGACGGTACTCGCTCGGCGACATGCCGAAACGCTGCTTGAAAGCGGTCGAGAAATGGCTGTGATCGGCGAAACCCCAATCAAGGCCGATGACGGCCAGCTTTTCCTGCCCGGCGGCGCTGCGCAGCGCCTGCGCGCACAGATCCAGCCTGCGGTTCCTGATGTACTGCGCCACCACCAGCCCCTGACGGGCGAACAGCCGATACAGGCTGCGTAACGATACCCCCAGCTCGGCCGCCACCCACTCAGGACGCAGCTGCGCCGACTGGATATGCCTGTCGATCAACGCCAGCGCCTTGTCAAAGACCGAGTGTTGCCCCTCCGGCCGCGCCTGTTCAAGCGCCAGAGCCGGGCGCAGCAGCGCCGCCAGCGCATTCAGCACCGCCTCGCTTTCCGCTGCGGCGAGCTGAGGATCCTGCATGCTGCTCAGCACCAGCTGGCGGCTGAGGCGCACCGCGCTCAGCTCCGCCCCCAGACGCTGCGCGCAAGGCGGCGGCAGCGGCAGGCAGCCGCGCGGCAGTAGCAAAGAGATTTGGCGCGAATCGCGCTGGAAGGTGAAGCTGCTGGGCTGTGAGGCGTCGATCAGCGTCATGTCGCCGGGAGAGAGCAGCGTTTGGCGATCGCCCTGCTCCATCAACGCGCTGCCGCGCAGCTGGAAGACGGTAAAAAAGTGCGCGCCGTCGCTGCGGGCGATTTCACGCGGCGTGCGATACAGCCGGGCCTGGGCCACGTCGACCACGCTCAGACGCAGCGCATGGGCGCGGAACTCCTGCATCGCCCCGCTGAAACCCGGCCCCAGCGTTTTCGCGCAGAACCTGCCGCAGGCGGTGTTGATTTTGCCTAGCCACTCTTCGAAGCCGGCGTCGCGGAGCATTGCCAATGCCGTCATGATCTCTCCCTTCAAACGCCGGCGGCGCTGCGCCGTTGAACAGAAAATCACCATAACAATCCGTTAACACACAATCAATGGCGAGCGGGGGAATTGGCACCGCGATCACAGTTCGCCCGGCGCGTCGTCATCAATCCGTCACGAAATCGTCATCTCATCTTCACAGGCCTCGCCAAAGATACAGGCTGCTCCCCCTTCACGTTGACACCCTGGACATGACCCGATGAAATCATTGCAAAAATCTGTTTTAGCGCTGTGTTTGTTTACCACCAGCGCCCTGGCCGCGTTCCATGCGCAGGCGGCAGAGGAAGCCCAACCGTTCACCACCGCGCAGCAGGTGGATCTGACCCACATCCTGCCGCCGCCGCCGGCCAACGACTCGGCGCAGACCCAGCGCGAACTGCGGGAAGTCCTCGACATGCAGCAAAAACGCACGCCGGAAATGGCCAGCCAGGCCAAGGCGGATGCGGAAGAGAACGTCTGGGTGTACAGCAATGTGATGGGGCCGAAGTTCAACGCCGAAGCGTTGCCGGCCGTGAGCGCCTTCTTCGATCGCATCGTCGCGACCGAAGCGGCGGTGGTCGATCCGGCGAAAGATTTCTGGAAGCGCCCGCGCCCGCATATGCTGGACAGCCGCATCGAGCCGATCGTCAAGCGCTCTAGCTCCGGCTCCTGGCCTTCCGGCCACACCACGCTGGGCACGCTGATGGGCATCACCCTGGCCAACATGGTGCCGGAGAAGCGCGCCGCCATCATGACGCGCGCCTGGCAATATGGCGACAACCGGGTGGTGGCGGGGATCCACTACCCTTCCGATATCGAGATGGGCCGCATCGCCGGCAGCGTGATCAGCCAGCAGCTTTCGCAACAGCAGGATTTCCAGCAGCAGTATCGGCAAGCCCGTGATGAGCTGCGTCAGGCGCTGGATTTACCCGCGGCGAAATAGACCCGGCGGCTGACACCGGGCCCTGACGGCCTGGTTTATGGTTGTTTGTCCAACAGGTAACGCACCACCGCCGCGTACTCTTTGGCGTAGCCTTCAACACTGCTGGCGGCCATGCCGGCATTGTCTATCTTGTATTGGCCGGCCACGTAGAACGACGGGGTGCCGCGCACGTCAAACGCTTTCACCGCTTCATTCTGTTTGGCGATCAACCCTTTGACCAGCAGGCTGTGGCGCGCGTTTTCATAGGTGGCGGCATCGATGCCGGCCGCCGTGAACACCCGCTGTATATCGTCGGCGCTGTTGACGGCGCGCTGTTTCTGCACCGCGTCGAACATCGCCCCTTCAATCTTGTCTTCCACGCCCAGCACCGTCGCCACCGCCCAGGCTTCGGTCAGCGCATTGCCCAGTTTGCCCATCAGGCTGACGTGATATTTGGTGACCTTCTCGCCCGCGGGCAGCGCCTGCGCCACGGTGCTGCCCACGCGGTAAGTTTCGGCGAACTGATAACAAGGGCCGCAGTAGAAGGAGAAGAACTCCACCACCGCCGGCGCGGCGGCCACCGGCTTATCCAGCCGGGTGTATTGCTCGCCCGCGCGGTAATCCGCGGCCTGAACCGCGGGCAGCGCCAACATCAATACGACGGCGGCGGCGAACGAACGCTTAACTTTTGCCAACATAAACACTCCTGGTTTCATCTATGAACATCGTCCTTAGCGGCGGTTTTTATAATCAAATAACCGCCAGAAGACCAGTTTTTATTACCTTCTATTTGTGAGGGATTATGTTCAGCGCCCTTCGTAGCCGTCCCAATAAGCGCCCACCGCTTCCTGCGAGAGCACCTGGCGGCGTTTAGGGTTGTCGGAGCCGCTGTAAGTGCGGTTGATGAAAATGGTTTTGTGTTCCATGTTCTGCTGGAATTCCGGGCTGGCCAGATAATCGGCCTTTTTCTGCGCTTCGCTGCGCGCCACGCCTGCCGCGCGATCCTTTTTCCCCAGCTGGTAGAACTGTTCGAACATCGGCACGGCGTTCTTAATACTGCCGTTCACATCGGTGCGGAACCCCGGCTCGAAGTCGTCGCGGGTTTGATAAATGTAGTGCTTGGCATGCAGCTCGGCGCTGCTGAGGTGATGGGTGCAGGCGCTGAGCGCCAACAGCGGCAGCAACAGCGCCGCGCTTTTCAGTCTTTTCATGTCGTCTGTCCCTGTCAGTGAGGAAGGTTCCTTTAGCGCCAAGAGCATAGCGCTGGCTCCCGGCGAACGTCAAACGACAAAACGCGCATCACATTGTTTTATATTAATATTATATACATTGATTGGTATTCATTGCCTGAAACACTATGCTTTAACAGACAGGGTAAACACTCACCGACAGCGAGGCGGCCAATGAAACCGATCGACAAAAACGTGGGAGAGTACGACCTCACGGCGGAAAAAAAAGCGGGCATGATCACCGGCACCATCCGCGGTGAACTGCCGGACAGCGACGCCAACCTGCCGCTGCTGCCCTTCTCCGGCACCTTCGCCGGCCCCAGCGTGGCCGAAGCCATCGCCGATATTCAGCAGCAGTTCCCCGACATCGAACCAGCGATTATCGACGACTTGCGCGAGGAACTGCTGAAGGCCGGATTTTAATCCGAATCGCAGTGTCGCACGAACGGGCTATACACCGGCGCGCCGGGCTTCAGCGCCAGATCGGCGTCAAAATCTTCATTGCGGTTGAACGGCACCGCCGGCCAGGCGGAAAACGCGTTCAAACCGTCCCGGTACGCCTGCGTCACCTGCGCCAACGCGGCGTTTTGCGCCTGCAGAGCCTCGCCCGCCAACCCGCCGCGCACGCCATAGACCAGGAACGGCTCCAGCACGCTAAAGCCGATATAGTGCAGCGCATGCATGAGCGGCCACAGCATCAGCCGCATGTCACCGTCGCGCCCGTTCGGCGCGCAGGCCTGTGCGGAAGCGCCGGCGGTGACGGTCAGCAGCGCCCGTTTGCCGCGCATTACGCCGTTCTCATGGCGGTGGCGGCTGTCGTAGATCCCGCCGTAAACGAACACCCGATCCATCCAGCCTTTGATGATGGCCGGCGCGCCGAACCACCAGAAGGGAAACTGCAGCACCAGCGTATCCGCCCACTGCAGCAGCTCGATATGCCGCCGGATCTCCGCCGGCAGCGCCTGAGTCGTCCAGTGATGGCGCTGCTCCTGCATCGCATCAAATCTGTCCGCCTGCTTTCTTCTGGGGTAATGGCCGGCGCCCTCGCGCGGATCAAATCCCTCCTGATACAGATCGACCATCTTCACCTGATGCCCCTGCGCCAGGCAGGCCTGCCGCGCCTGTTCGGCCAAATGGGCATTGAAGGAATGCGGCTCGGGGTGAGCCAGCACAATCAGCACGTTCATCCTGTTTCTCCCGTTGTATGGTGGTGCTGCTATGCTGTGGCTTTACCGCACCCTTGGCAATTACGCACCTGAAGGTAACCCCCAATGGCTTATCCCGGCGACGTCTATTCGAGCAAGTGCTCTGCGCGCGATGCGCTGGCGCTGATTTCCGGCAAGTGGGTGATGTTGATCCTGCCTGCGCTGGCGCAGCGGCCAATGCGCAACGGCGAACTGCTGCGCCGCATAGACGGCATTTCGCAGAAGGTGCTGACGCAAACGCTGCGCCAGTTGGAACGCAACGGGCTGCTCGAACGGCTGGATTTAAGTGAAAAGAATCAGACACATGTGGAATATCGGCTCAGCGCCGTCGCCTGCTCGCTGGTCGAGACGCTGACGGCGCTGGACCGCTGGGCGGAATACCATTTCCCCGAGCTGGACGCCGCCCGCGAGCGCTATGATGCAGACCGCAAGCGCGAGACCGAGTAAAGCGGTTTGGCAAGCAACGCGCGGCGCACAGAATGCGCAGGTGAGACGCTTGTTCCCGGTCTCGCCATCCGTTATCTATAGTTAATTCAATTCGCCGGTAACGGCCCACTCCACCTGAGGATCTTGCCTTGACGTTTTCAAAACACCCAATCGCCGCGCTGGCGCTGGCCGGCTGCGGCCTGTTGTCGGCGGGCGGCGCGCTGGCCGCTTCCGATGCGCTGGTGTACTGCACCGTTGCCTCGCCGGAATCGTTCAACCCGCAGCTCTCCAGTTCTGGCCCGACCTTTATCGCCACCTCGCAGGTGCTGTACAACCGTTTGGTGACGCTGCGCGAAAGCGATAAAACGCCTGCCCCGTCGCTGGCCACCGAGTGGAGCGTCAGCCCGGACGGCAAGACCTACACCTTTACCCTGCGCCAGGGGGTGAAATTCAACAGCAACAAATACTTCACTCCGACACGCGACTTCAACGCCAAAGACGTGGTGTTCACCGTGATGCGGCAGAAGGATCCTGCCAACCCGTATCACAAGGTCTCCGGCGGCAACTATGAATACTTCACCGATATGGGTCTGGATAAGCTAATCACCAAGGTGGAAGCGGTGGACGAGCACCACGTGCGCTTCACGCTGAGCCAGCCCAACGCCGCCTTCGTCGCCGACTGGGCGATGGATTTCGCCTCGATCCTGTCCGCCGAGTACGCCGACGCGATGCTGAAAAAGGGCACGCCGGAATACGTCGACAACTGGCCGATCGGCACCGGGCCGTTTGCGCTGCAGCAGTACAAGCAGGATTCGCTGATCCGCTACATCGCCAACCCGCACTACTGGCAGGGCGAAGTGGCCAGCAAGCACCTGATCTTCTCCATTACGCCGGATCCGCAAACCCGGCTGGCCAAGCTGAAAACCAACGAATGCCAGATCATCCCCGCGCCGCTGCCGGAACAGTTCGCCGCCATCAAGGCCGACGGCAACCTGCAGCTGCACGACATCACCGGGCTGAACGTCGGCTATCTGGCGTTCAATACCCAGAAAAAACCGTTCGACAATCTGCTGGTACGTCAGGCGCTGAGCTACGCGGTGGACAAGAAAGCGATCGTCGCCGCGGTGTTCAAAGACAGCGGCACACCGGCCAATTCGCTGCTGCCGCCGGGCATGTTGGGCTACAACGACAAGCTGCCGGAATACGCCTACGATCCGCAAAAGGCGCGCGAGCTGTTGAAGCAGGCCGGGCTGGAGCAGGGTTTTGAGACCGACATCTGGTCGATGCCGGTACAGCGCCCTTACAACCCGAACTCGAAGCGCATCGCCGAGATGATCCAGAGCGACTGGGCGAAGGTGGGCGTGAAGGCCAAGATCGTCACCTGGGAGTGGGGCCAGTATCTGGCCGGGCTGCGCAAAGGCGAGCAGCAGAGCGCGCTGTACGGCTGGGTATCGGACAACGGCGATCCGGATAACTTCGCCACCCTGCTCGGCTGCGCCGGCGTGCAGAGCGGCGCCAACGTGGCGCGCTGGTGCGATAAGGATTACGACAAACTGATCCAGCAGGCGATCCAGGAGAACCAGCCGCAGGCGCGCGCCAAGCTGTATCAACAGGCGCAGGTGATCTTCGCCAAACAGGCGCCGTGGCTGCCGCTGGCCACCGGCAAAGTGTTCTACGCCACCCGCAGCAACCTGAGCGGCTACGTGGTGGACGTGAATGGCAGCGATTTCGCCAAGGCCAAATTGAACTGATCCCAGGCGCCGCAGCGAGGGCTGCGGCGCAACCCGCCTCATCGCTTGATAAGCTGCCGGCCTCGGAATCTACCGCCTGTTAACTTCATACCTTACGACGTTCACGGCCTCCCCTGCCATCAGGCGCATAACCCACTAAACCAATAGCTTAATAAGTGAGTTGAGCCTGGCGTTTTGCCTAAATTGCGCGCACGCGCTTTCCTCCGATGTAACATTTCGTTACCATCGGCGCACAGCCCGTTTAACATCAAAAGGTAACCCGGTGCAGAACACCTACATGCCGTGGCAAATTCGCCTGCACTGGCTGGTGGCGATCCTGCTGGCCATCACCTGCGTCACCATCGAGCTGCGGGGCTTTGCCGAACCGGGCAGCGCACCGTGGTACGCGCTGGTCGTCACCCACTTCAGCTGCGGCGTGACGGTGTTTGCGCTGATGCTGGCCCGCCTGCTCCTGCGCCGGCGCCACGCCTCGCCCGCCATCGAGCCCAAACCGCCGAAGTGGCAAACCGGCATGGCCCACCTGACGCATACCCTGATTTACCTGCTACTGTTGACGCTGCCGGTACTGGGAGTGTATTCGCGCTATCTGGGCGGCAAAGAGTGGTACCTGTTCGGCCTGCCGATGCCGTTCGCCGAGGTGGCCGATCGGCCGCGGGCGCGGATGATTATCGGCTGGCACAAAACGCTGGCGTCATTCGGCTACTGGCTGATCGGCCTGCATGCCGCCGCCGCGCTGTTCCACCACTACATCGTCAAGGACAATGCGCTGGTGCGCATGCTGCCGTTGATGAAAAAGCGCTGAATATCCGGCGCCAGGGATGAATTTTCGGGCCCCGCCCGCTAACAGGGAATGACATGCAAACCCAATTTTTTAATGTGACCGTCGAACAATGCGCCTACCAGCAGACGGCGCCCAACAATCTGGTGAGGATCATCGCCTCCGGCCAGACGTTCTTTTTTTACCGTGACGACTTCAGCGACAGCAAAAATCTGCTGGCCACGCTCGCCGCCGGCGATCGGGTGAAGATCGGCGCTCACCGCCTGCGGGACGGCAGCTACTGGCTACACTGGCTGCTGCACGACACGAAAGGCCGGCTGGAGCCCGACAGAACGCTGAAATACAAGCTGAAATACTTCGTCCTGCTGCTGCTGGGCGCGGCGCTGGCCTGCGGCTTCCCGGCCGCCGTTTTCATCATGGACCGGGAAGATTCCTGGCTGGCCCTCGTCCTGTTCTTTATCGCCATCATCGCCGGTCTTATCGGTGTTGGCATGGTGTTGTTCGTCGGTTCAGAGCTTCTGCTGATCGGGCACCGTGGCCGCAGGCGCCTGCTCAGGGCGCTGGATCGCGTGCTGCTGGGGCAAGACGTCACCCCGCCCGGCTCGCTCAGCCTGAAAATCCCCGGCATCAGATACCGGGCCGTCCGCGCAGACGCCGTGCCGACGACCGCACCGCTGCAGACCGCGCCTCCCCTCCCGGACGGCGTCGAGGCCTCCGGCATCGAGACGGTCAATGCCCTGAGCTACAAACTCAGCCACTATGAGATCCCACAGCAGGTGCAGTATTTGGACACTTACACGTGGCGTCAGAACGAGACGCACTTCGCGGTGACGACCCGCGCGCTCAACGTCCTCACGACCAAACTGCATCCGGTATTTCGTCGGCAGCATCCGCTTTTCATCGCTAAGGGCGATCCGCTGCAGGTGTTGTACTGCGAGAACAACACCGTCCCCGAATTGCCGACGGTGCGCGGGATCATCAATCATCGCGACCGCCAGACCTATCTCATCGGCGGCAATCGCTACTTCACCGAAGCCGGCCTTAACCTGAGCGCGCGTGTCGTTTTCATCCTGGGCGCGATCATGATGTGTTTGATGCTCGGCCTGATCGTGTGGGATAACGCCGATACCCCAGCGGGCTTTTACCTGGATGCCTGGACCCTGAAGCGCCTCGGCAGTGAGTTGCCGCCGATTCTGCTGCTGATGATGCTGATGGTCAGCGGCCTGGCGCTGCTGATCGAGGGCTTCGCCCAGATCTGCCGCCTCTACGCTTTTGAGCAGCACCGCACGTTTAAGACGTTCAAATACCTGCGCAATCTGCGCCGCAGGCTATGGCGGCAGGAACAGGTGACGGAGCTGAAATGATGACGCTAGCGCTTTATAAAAGACCCCTTATTATCCTGACGCTGTTTTTGGCCAGCGCGCTGGGCGCCTATTTCCTCGCTCCTGAACAACGCTATGCGCAGTGGCAATGGACCCAAAGCGACGAGGCGTTGCCGACAATAGCCCGTTACGATCTCATCCACAGCTACCCGGCGCAGGACGGCGCTCTGCTGCTCATCAGCAAAAGAAGTGAGACCAGCGCCTACAACAGCGTCTACGGCAGGGCGGCCAACTACTTCAGCCAGGTGTTATTCACCGGCCCGAAGGGGTTGCAGATGCTGGGGCAACTCGACGAATCAATCTACGATGCGGTTTGCGTCGAGCAGGAGTGCGTGCTTTTTCTTTCCAAGGGACGCCGGCTGGTCGATGTGCAGCAGGGCACCATCGGGGCGCTGATCCCTTGGCCGGAGGGCGACGACAACCAGCCTTTCTTGATCGGCGGCAAACTGGTGGCGCTGTCGGGAAAGCGCGCGCTGTATTTTATCAGCACCGAAGGCGTATTCTACAGCCCGGACTTTGGCGCCCATTGGCGGCAGACGCTGGATCTGCCGGCGCTGTTGGATGAGCGACAGCTGCTGGGCTTTGAGCGCGGCGAGGAGGAGTCATCGACGCGTTTCGGCAGAGCTGTTCGCAAATCCATGCCCGAGATCTTTACCGCCGTTGATGGCGATCGCGTGCTGTTTTGGATGAACCCGGTGCTCGGTTCCGGCGCCTTGCACATCGCCGTTAACGGCAAAACCGGCGAGGTGGCCGAACTGCATTGGCTAACGGTGCGCGTCAAGGAAAGCGCGCAGGCTCCGGATGGCGGCATCTACCTGATCGCCCAAACGCTGGACAGAGGGCTGTATCAGCTTCTGCGCTATCAATCCGACGGGCAGTTGGCGGTGCTGTTGGAAAACGGCGATAAATCGCTGTATCAGCTGTGGGCGGGCAACGACAAGCTGGTCGCCCAAACGGATAACGGCGATGCGCGCCTTTCGCTGATTTTCGATCTGCGTTCATCCTCAGTGCGCTACCGACAGCCGTTGGAGTACCGCTACAACGGGCGCGACGACGCACGCCAAACCGTGATCGAACCGGAAAGCCACTATGGCGATGACGGGGAGACCCCGGCGCTGCCCTACTTCGTTCGCTATCGCTCCACCACGCCATGAACATGAGGAACCTGCCATGCTGTTAGGCTATGGCGCCGGCGTCGCGGGGCTGGTGGCGCTGTTGTTGGCGCTGCTGCTCGCCGGCATCCTGCTCGCCTGGTGGGGCTGGCGCTACGCCGCCGCCCGCTGCCGCCGCCCGCGCCCGCCGCTTTCCTGGGGCGGTTATCTGTTGGCCTCGGCGTTGGCGATCTACCCGGTGGCGTTCGCGCTGATGCTGATCGACATCGCCATCCAGGATATCAAGAGCCAGCGGGCGGAAGAACGCTGGAATCAGCGCAGCTACCTGACGCTCGAGGCGGCCAGGCCGTTCGGCGAAATCACCCTGCCAAAGGGAAGCTGGGTAAACCGCCAGGAACCACGCCAGCCCGGCACCGAAGACAGCCCCATCACAATGGACGGCGTGACCGCCGTGCGTTTTCCTCAGCCACAGAACGTGGCCGGCGTGCCGATCATCGCCTTCGAGGTTTTACCGCCGGTGATGGAGCTGGCAGGTGCGCATACCTTCACCCGTCCAACCGGCCAAACGGCGCACTGCCAAGCCGGTTGGCTGGTCTCTTTCTCTTTACCGCCGGATAAGCCGATCCCGCAGTGGGAGGAGTGGCAGGCCGGGCTGCCTGCGGCGGCGTTTCGGCCCAGCGACTGGATCTTTAGGGAGTGCTTCTCCGGCAGCCCGATCGCGGTGCTGACCTTGCACAACGGCGAAGTCAGGGTGCTGCCTTAAGCCTTACGCCGCGGCGTTGGGCAAGCGCACGGTCACGCGGTTGTTGGCCGTTGGCAACTGCAGCGGCGTTTCCTGCCAACTTACCGCGATAACCAATACCGGCGGGGCCGGCACGCGCGGCTCGCGCCCGTCCGGCCCCACGCTGTAGGCATCCCATTCAATCACAAACACCCCGCCGTCTTGCGGCTCGACCCGCTCGACGAAAAAGGTGGTGTCCGAACCGCGCCCGCCCGCCGGTTTATGCGCATAAGAGAGCAGGCTGAACCACTCGCCGGCAAAGTAGAGATGGTATAGGCCATCGACGATATGCTCGCCGCGGAACTGGCAGCCGCCGACGCTAAAACCGTCACCCGTCGGGGATTCCGCCACGCGTTCGAGATCGCGCACGAAGCGATCGGTCGGCCTGTTATCCAGCAACAGCTCATAAGGCGGCGCGTGCAGCAGCGCGGCGGGATCGTCCGCCTGGCGCAGATCCGCCGGCAACATCGAGCGCGCCGCCAGCACGCGGCCGCTGGGCAAGGTGATCTCCAGCCGATCCGCCGGATCCGCTACCCACTGCGGCACCCACAGACCGCGCACAAGGTGCAGCGACGTGGCCTCCGCCTGCCGACACCTCGCCCGCAGCCGCGCCAGCGCCTCAGCGGCACCGGCGGCCAAGGCGTCCTGCTCGCGATCGGTCAACGCAGGCAGCGCGTACATCATCCGGGCGGCAGGCTCGTACACCGTCAGCCCCTCACCCTCACGACTGCGGGTCGGGATCAGGCGCAGCTTGCCATCATCCACGTCCTGCGGCGCGGCACAGGCGCCATGCACCACCGCTCCGTCGCGCAGCAGCAGCGTCCAAAAGTTGGGGCCGCCCATGCCCAGTTCCCCCACGCCGCCAATCTGCCGATCGCTGTCGCCGGCGTGCACCATCTCAATCGGCTGCGAACGCCAGTCGGTCTTGCGCCACTCTGCCGCTTCTTCAGGTTCTTGCCCGCTTTTAGCGGCGTACTTCGCCCATTGCAGCACGGCAAACAGCGCGATGCACAGCACACCCCAAACCGGGTAATCCTGCCAAATCAATAACCAACCGACGATCAAAAGTGCCCAGGCGGCCATGGCGATATCCTTTTCCACGAGAAAACCGCCTGATTCTAGCTCAGGCGGTTAGTGGGGTTGAAAAATATCGCTATCAGGCCAGGCGCTATTTGCCCTTGGCCTGGAACAGCTGATTCACCAAAGTCGTCGCCGGCATATCCAGCGCGCCGTACAGCTCACCGGCTTTGGCATCGCCGTTATCCCCCAGCCACTCTACTCCCACCGTACCGTAATCCGTCGGGATCACTCCGGCCTGCACCAGCCGCGCCATGCCCGCCTCATGTTTGGACTGATTGAACGTGCCGGAAGCGTCGATCACCACATAGGTGTCGTATCCCGCCGCTTTGGCCGTGATCGCCGGGAAGCCGGCGCACACTTCCAGCGATACGCCGGCGATCACGATCTTTTTGCGGCCGGTGGCCTCAACCGCTTTGCGCACGTTCGCGTCGTCCCAGGCGTTGACGCTGTGGCGATCGATAATGTTCACCCCCGGCAGCGCGGCCTTAAGTTCCGGAATGATCGGCCCGAACGGACCGTTGGCGCCGGTCGAGGTCACGATCACCGGAATGCCCATCACCTGGGCCGCCTTGGCGAGCGCCACGACGTTATGTTTCAGCGTTGCGCTCTCCATGTCGCGCACGCCGGTGATCAGACCGATCTGATGGTCGACCAACAGCAGCACCGAGTTGTGGCGATCCAACAGCTGCAAAGGGCCGGACGCCGGCTGCGCCTGGGTATGCGGCTGTGGCGCTGCCGGCGCCGCGAAGGCCGGTTGCGCCGCCCCGGCCATGGCGATAGTCAGAGCCAAAGTGCGGTAAAGGTTTTTCATGATGTTTATCCTCGTTTCAACAATGGTGTATCTGCAGGATAAAACCGCATCGATCAGGGTTAAATAGGCGACAATAGAAGCTATCATTGCAAAAATGATCATGATGGAGTCTGTGATGACGGTATTTCCACTCGATCTCAACGCCATGTATTTTTTCACTCAGGTGGTTGAGCACAAAGGCTTTACCGCTGCCGGTACAGCGCTGGGCATCCCGACCTCTCGTCTGAGCCGTCAGGTGGCGCAGTTGGAACGTCAACTCAACCTGCGGTTGCTGCAAAGAACCTCGCGGCGTATTCAGCTTACCGAGGTGGGCCACCAGGTCTATCTGCACTGTGTCGCCATGATGCAGCAAGCGCATCAGGCGCAGCAGGCGGCGCTGCGCACGCTGGCGGAACCGAACGGCACCGTGCGTTTCAGCGCGTCGCCGCTGTTGGCGGACGAAGTGATCGCTCCGCTCCTGCCGGCATTTATGGCGCGCTTTCCCAAAGTGAACGTAGAAACCCACGTCACCGCCCGACGGATAGATCTGTTGGAGGAAGGATTGGACTTCACTGTCCGCGGGCTTGGCATCGCCAACGAGGCCGCAGGGCTTATCCAGCGGCGGCTCGGCACCGCTAAATGGCTGTTGGCCGCCAGCCCGACATGGCTGGCGCGACACGGCGCGCCGTCATCGCCACAACATCTGAGCGATATGCCCTGTTTGCTTTACCCGCCTCAACAGGGGGCGCCGAGCTGGCGGCTCTACGGGCCACAAAACGCCATCGTCAACGTGCCCTTCTCGCCCCGCTTAAGCAGCGATAATTTGCAGGTGATCCTGCGCGCCGCCCTTGATGGGCAAGGCATCTGCGGCATTCCCTATTACGCCTGCCGCCAGGCACTTGCGCGTGGCGATTTGCAAGAGGTGCTGCGCGGGTGGCATCCGCAAAACGGCGAGCTGGTACTGCTTTATCCCTCGCGCCGCGGGGTGCCGCCAGCGGTAAAAGCGCTGATCGACTTTTTTTACCAGGAAATCCCGCCGTTGCTGAATGACCGTTAAACGCGGCTCTCGCCGCGTTATTCTTTAATAACGTCAATAATAAGCCTGACAATATATAATCACTTAGCGCATCGTTTATGTGACCATACCGCTCACATAAATAACGTTTCACATAAATAACGTTTCACATAAGAATTCACGTTAAAAACACAACCCTCTGTATCGCAATGAGATATTTCTCTCAACCCAAAAGCAAAAGGCACAAACAAAGAAAAAAAACTGCAATAATTTGTGCATATTCCAAACATTGACTATGTTTAGACAGACTATTTATATGCAGTTGGACAAAGACACTGACAGCAATTAAAAAGTCCGTTTTTTAGCGGGCGAGGAAATATTTTATCAACAATATTCCGAGGAGGCTTTATCTCCATGGAACGGGTCACTTTGCGTTTTATCAAGCCAATAGGCTACACACCGCAATTAATATCATTATTAGCATTCCGGAGACCGACAATGAAAATCGTTACGGGCATTATCTTTACCTCTGTGGCCGCCTTCAGCGGCGCGGCTTACGCGGCCGATGCGCAACCTACCACCGGCAACGCGGAAGTGACGCTGGAACATGTGCACGCCGTGATGGAAAACGGCAGCCCGGCGCCGCAGCACGACGCCGCCTGCAAAAAAGAACTCTCCATGCCGGAATCGAAATATATGGGCATGAAGGTTAAAACCGATTACACCATCAACAGCAGCACCATGATGATGTCGGCCAAATCGATGTTCCCATCGCCGGATTCCATGAAACCGATGGAGCTGACGGTCGATCTCTCCGCGCTGGGCCTGGCGGATGTGTATGCCTTCGGCGCCTTTAAACCGGCTGCGCTGCCACAGGCGTATATTTATTTCACCATCGACAAGAATTTTAAAGATCCGGTCAGCACCTTTATGGTCATTAACCAAGGCAAGCAATATAACTGCGTGATCTCCAGCTCGAATAAAATGATGAGCAAAGAGATGCGCGGCAAGATGATGATGAAGAAACAGTAACGGAATGAAAAACGGCGCTTCCCGCAACAGGAAGCGCCGTCAGAAAAGCCTTAAATCAGACCAGAATTGTATTTCTGGTTGAACTTCTCTTCCGATTGGAACAGATAAATAATGCCTTCAATAAAGCCGACAATCGATGGGATCCCCGTCCAGCAGAACAGCAGGTAGAACAGCCCCCACCACTTCATCCCCAGGTAAAACTTGTGAATGCCCAGTCCGCCCAGGAAGATGGCCAACAGGGCCGCCGCGAGCTTGTCTTTTCTGCTCATAGTTCACTTCTCCTTACTTCTCACCGAACCACCGGCATATCCAAAAACGGATGCCGCTCCACAGAGCGCCGCATCGCAATGCTTGAGGAGGAAAACATTCACCCATCAAGGCTCAACAGGGGTAATTATAACAGTGATTAATTAAACGGTTGTTTAACCGGCGAAAGGGTAAGCAAATGGAGTCTGGAGAGGGAGTGGTGCCGATAATAGGAGTCGAACCTACGACCTTCGCATTACGAATGCGCTGCTCTACCAACTGAGCTATATCGGCATCGAGCCGGGCCTGCGGGGCAAGCCGGAAGTGCGTTGAACAAGGTAGACCTGTGCACGAAATGAGTCAAGAGCCGCCGGGGCGTTTGGTCGTTTTACAAGCAACCAGACTGTCGTGCAGTCCCCCTTTTCCAAAAACAATCAGGGCGCAGCATGCTGCGCCCTGACCTCTTTATGAATGACCGCAATGCGGCCTTAGCTACGCACCAGATCGTCGCCGTAGCCGATCCATTTGTAGGTGGTCAGCGCGTCCAGGCCCATCGGGCCGCGGGCGTGCAGTTTCTGGGTGCTCACCGCCACTTCCGCGCCCAGGCCGAACTGGCCGCCGTCGGTGAAGCGGGTACTGGCGTTGACGTACACCGCCGAGGAGTCCACCGCGCGCACGAAGTGCTCGGCGCTGCTCAGCGAGCGGGTGAGGATCGCGTCGGAGTGGTTGGTGCCGTGGGTGCGGATGTGGTCGATGGCCTGATCGATATCGTCCACCAGCAATACGTTCAGATCCAGCGACAGCCATTCGTCGTCGTAATCCTCCGCATTCACCGGCACCACCGTCGCCAGGCCGCCCTGCAGCAGCGGCAGCGCGTTTTCCGCCGCGTGCAGCGTCACGCCCGCCGCCGCCATTTTGGCGCTCAGCGCCGGCAGGAACTCGGCGGCAATGCTGCGGTTCACCAGCAGCGTCTCCAGCGAGTTACAGGCGCTCGGGCGCTGGATCTTGGCGTTTTCAATCACCGTCAGCGCCTTGTCGAAGTCGACGTCGGCATCCACGTAGGTATGGCACACGCCGATGCCGCCGGTGATCACCGGAATGGTCGATTGCTCGCGGCACAGCTTGTGCAGGCCGGCGCCGCCGCGCGGGATCAGCATGTCGACATAGCGATCCAGGCGCAGCAGTTCGTTCACCAGCGCGCGATCCGGGCTATCGATCGCCTGCACCGCCGCCGCCGGCAGGCCGCACTGTTCCAGCGCCTGCTGGATCACTTTCACCGTCGCCTGGTTGGTATTGTGCGTCTCTTTCCCGCCGCGCAGGATCACCGCGTTGCCGGTTTTCAGGCACAGGCTAGCGACGTCGATGGTAACGTTCGGCCGCGCCTCGTAAATCACGCCGATCACGCCGAGCGGCACCCGGCGGCGCTCCAGCTTCAGCCCGCTGTCCAGCAGGTTGCCGTCCAGCACGTGACCGACCGGATCGTTCAGGCGGCATACCTGGCGCACGTCGTTGGCGATCGCCGCCAGCCGCGCCGGGGTCAGCAGCAGGCGATCGAGCAGCGCTTCGCTCATGCCGCTGGCGCGCGCCTGCGCCATGTCTTGTTCGTTCGCCAGCAGGATCGCTTCGCTGTTGGCTTCCAGCCTGTCGGCCATCACCGACAGCACCTGATTCTTCTTCGCCGTGCTCAGCACCGCCAGCTGCCAGGAGGCCTGCTTGGCGGCCTTCCCCATCTGCTCCAGCATGCTCACTCCTTAACTGACAATCATATCGTCGCGGTGCACTGCCACCGGACCGTATTCATAACCGAGGATTTCGCTGATTTCCTGCGAGTGGTGCCCGGCGATCATGCGCATCGCGTCGCTGTTGTAGCGGCTGACGCCGTGTGCCAGATCGCGCCCCGCCTGGTTGCGGATGCGGATCACTTCACCGCGCGAGAAGTCGCCCTTCACTTCGCGGATGCCTTTCGGCAGCAGCGAGCTGCCGCGCGCCATCATCGCTTCCACCGCACCGTCGTCGACGGTGATCTCGCCGGCCGGCGGCGCGCCGAAGATCCAACGCTTTCGGTTCTCCAGCGGGGTTTCCAGCGCGTGGAAACGGGTGCCCACCGGTTTGCCTTCGATCACGTCCGCCACCACGCCCGGCTTGCTGCCCGCGGCGATCACCACGTCGATGCCGGCGCGGCAGGCCACGTCGGCCGCCTGCAGCTTGGTGCCCATGCCGCCGGTGCCCAGACCGGAGACGCTGTCGCCGGCGATGGCGCGCAGCGCGTCGTCAATGCCGTGCACCTCACGGATCAGTTCGGCCTGCGGGTTGTTGCGCGGATCGGCGGTGTAGAGGCCCTGCTGATCGGTCAGCAACAGCAGTTTATCGGCCCCGGCCAGAATGGCCGCCAGCGCCGACAGGTTATCGTTGTCGCCTACCTTGATTTCGGCGGTGGCGACGGCGTCGTTCTCATTGATTACCGGCACGATGCGGTTGTCCAGCAGCGCCGTCATGGTGTCGCGCGCGTTGAGGAAGCGCTCGCGGTCTTCCAGATCGGCGCGCGTCAGCAGCATCTGCCCGACGTGGATGCCGTAAATGGAGAACAGCTGTTCCCACAGCTGGATCAGCCGGCTCTGCCCCACCGCCGCCAGCAGCTGCTTGGAGGCGATGGTGGCGGGCAGCTCGGGATAGCCCAGGTGCTCGCGCCCGGCGGCGATGGCGCCGGAGGTGACGATGACGATGCGGTGGCCCGCGGCGTGTTGCTGCGCGCACTGGCGCACCAATTCGACGATGTGGGCGCGGTTCAGACGCAGCGATCCGCCAGTCAACACGCTGGTGCCCAATTTCACAACCAATGTCTGGCTGCCGTTCATAGTATTTCTGCCGTGTGTAATGATGAGAAGAAGAGTGCAAAGGTCTTTGTAACAGGAGAGACGCGTTATGCCAACAGGCACAACGCGAAATCAGCACAATACGTGGTCAAACGGGGTCAGGCGGAGAGTTTGATCAGTTTTTCTTTGAAATCATCGGCGGGTTCCAGCCCCAGTTCCATGGTCGCCAGCAGTTCGCCCAGGCGGCGATGGAAGTCGCGCAGGGTGTCTTCCAGTTTGGCGTTCACTTCATCATCCTTAATGTTTTGCGTCGTCCAGTTGCCTTCCTTGTCGAACAGGCCGAATTGGTACGAATAGGTGAAGCGCGCCTCTTCCGCCTGCAGCTCCATCCACCAGCCCCAGAACTCACGCTTCTCCGGAGCGGGCTTTACATTGACGCAGACGGCCAAACAATCAAAGAAAAACCGGTCGTTCTCACATTGCCCTTCACGCAGGTACGGCCCCAAGCTGGCAAAACGTTTCATTAGTCGGCTTTTAGGGTGACCACTCGGTAACGTCATTCTCTAACCTCCTCAATGTAGACCACTCTTTTTAACAAATTGTTAAAATTTAGCAACTAATTAACGCATTTTATCCTTCAGCCAACCGGACATCTGCAGCAACGCCCGGTGGAAGCTGTCGTAAACCGGGGTGCGCGGGATGGCGATCAGCTTGCCGCTCACCGAAGAGGTGACGATCAGCTGCGACTCTTCTTTCGGGCTGAGCGTATCGCGCTCCCAGTAGCCGGAGATCATCGGCGTCGGGCAACGGCGCCCCAGCAGCCCCTGCATTTTCAGCGAGTAGCTGTTCAGCTCCACCTTCAGCACGTTGTCGGAAGCGTTAGCCATGCCCATGCGGCTGGCCAGCACGTCCATATACATGTCCGGCACGTTCAGCTGGGTGCTGCTGTCGCACAGCAGGCGATGCACCACCGGCCCCAGGCAGGCCACGCCGCGCAGCCGCTGCGGCTCCAGATAGGCCAATCGCACCGCCACGTTGGCGCCGAAACGGAAGCCGAAGGCGCTGACCCGCTGATGATCCACCCACGGCACCGAGGCCAGCTGGATCAGCACCTGCTGATGCAGGTAGCTGGAATCCTGCGTCAGCTTCCATTTGCAGGAGGAGCCGATCGACGGCATGTCGAGCGTCAGCATGGCGATGCCGTGCGGCGCCAGGTAGTCGCGGAACAGACGGTGATAGTCGGTCTGCAGCGTATCGAGGCTGCCGCACATCAGCACCGTCGGGAACGGCGCTTCGCCCTTCTCCGGCATGTGCAGGAAACCGGTGACGCTGCCGCCGCCTTCGATGCGAAACTCCAGCTCTTTCAGCTGATACGGCAACAGCAGCGCCGCCTCTTCGTAAGCGCGGTTAGCCAGCATCTCCGCCTGTTCGGCCAGCTCGTCGCCCTTGAGGTGCGGGTAACCGGCGATGCTGTACAGGCTCGCGGCCTTCAGCCAGTACTCGCCGCCGACCAGCGGATCCTGCTGCTCCGTCGCCCGCTGCTGCCACTGCATGCCCTGATGGATCCACTCGTAGATCCAGTTGCCGTTGCGGTAGCCCACCACGGTATCCAGCCGCTGCGGATTGCTGCGCTCGGCGTCCGAGGCGGCGATACGCGCCAGCACTTCGTGGATTTCGATCGGGCTGACGCCGCGCCAGGCCCACAGCAGCGGGTTCAGCATGCGATACCAGCTGCCGGTAGTGTCGCCTTCCAATGCGGAATGCATGGCGGCGCTCACTTTGTTGCGCGCGCGCAGCACCAGCGTCGAGGTTTCAGGGTGTTTGAATTTGGGCTTGAAAAGAATTTCAGAAAGGTTGGCCTGTGCCATGGTAACAACAGCCTCCGTAAATCTGGCGATAGGCCGCAAAAGGCCTACTTAACTGGAGGTAGTGTACCTAACTCTGGCGGGATAAACCAAGATAACGCAAACGCCCGGCATAACCGGGCGTTGGGCTGGAACTGGCTGGGCTTAGCGACCGCCGATAGGGGGAACGAAGCTGACGCCCATGTCCCACGGCTGTTCGATCCAGGTATCCTGCGGGATGTCGACCTCGTAGTCGTCCACCAGCGGACGGCCCGCCGGCTTGGCGAAGATGGTGACGAAATGCGCTTTCGGGTACATGTCGCGGATCGCTTTCGCGGTGCCGCCGGTATCCACCAGATCGTCCACCACGATGAAACCTTCACCGTCGCCTTCGGCGCGCTTGAGCACTTTCATTTCGCGCTGGTTGTCATGGTCATAGCTGGAAATGCAGACGGTATCCACATAGCGGATGCCCAGCTCACGCGCCAGCAGACCCGCCGGCACCAGGCCGCCGCGGCTGACGGCAATGATGCCCGTCCATTTGTCGGCAGGCAGCAGGCGGTGCGCCAGCTTGCGTGCGTGTATTTGCAGCATATCCCAGGTAACAACGTATTTTTCGCTCATAGAATCGTGTCCCAGCCGGCTGGTGAAGCGGCTTACTTTATAGTTCAGGGGAAAAAAGGTTGCGCGAGATTATAGAGACTGGCCGCGTTGAATTCCAGCTGTACCGAGGAAAACCTCGCGATTTCCGCCGGGCGGCTTTTCGGTGATTGATGCTGAAAAAACGAGCGTTCCCGCCGCGAAGCCGTGTGATCAAGCGCTTAAACCGCACAATACGGGGCGCGCACCGCCGGAAATAAAGTGATATTCTCTGACGATCGTGCCACGACGCACAGATGCCCACTCACCTTAACCGCGCGGCACGCCCGTCCTGTCGGAGCCTGCCGTCACAGGAGACTTATAGTGTCTGAATTGTCTCAGCTTTCGCCACAGCCGCTGTGGGATATTTTCGCCAAGATCTGTTCTATCCCACACCCTTCTTATCATGAAGAAGCGCTGGCGCAGCACATCCTCACCTGGGCCAAAGAAAAGAACCTGCACGCCGAGCGCGATCAGGTCGGCAATATCCTGCTGCGCAAACCGGCCACCAAAGGCATGGAAAATCGCAAGCCGGTGGCGCTGCAGGCGCACCTGGACATGGTGCCGCAAAAGAATAACGACACCGTGCACGACTTCGCCAAGGATCCGATCCAGCCTTATATCGCCGGCGAGTGGGTGAAAGCGCGCGGCACCACGCTGGGCGCCGATAACGGCATCGGCATGGCCTCCGCCCTGGCGGTGCTGGCCGACGACAGCGTTGAGCACGGCCCGCTGGAAGTCCTGCTGACCATGACCGAAGAAGCGGGGATGGACGGTGCCTTCGGGCTGCAGCCGAACTGGCTGCAGGCGGACATCCTGATCAATACCGATTCCGAAGAAGAAGGCGAAATCTACATGGGTTGCGCCGGCGGTATCGACTTCATCACTACCCTGCCGCTGCAGCGCGAAGCGGTGCCGGCCGGTTACCAAACCCTGAAGCTGACTCTCAAGGGCCTGAAAGGCGGCCATTCCGGCGCCGAGATCCACGTCGGGCTGGGCAACGCCAACAAACTGCTGGCGCGCTTCCTGTTCGCCCATGCGGCGGCGCTGAACCTGCGCGTGCTGGACCTGAACGGCGGCACCCTGCGCAACGCCATTCCGCGTGAAGCCTCCGCGGTAGTTGCGGTGCCGGCGGACAAAGCCGACGCGCTGAAAGCGCTGAGCCAGGAGTTCCTGGCCGTGCTGCAGAACGAACTCTCCGCCAAAGAGAAGAACATCACCGTGCTGCTGGAGCCGGTCACCAGCGCTTCGCAGGCGCTGAGCGCCGACAGCCAGCAACGCTTCCTGGCGCTGCTGAACGGCACGCCGAACGGCGTGATCCGCATGAGCGACGCGGTCAAAGGCGTAGTGGAAACCTCGCTGAACGTCGGCGTGGTCACCACCAGCGAAAACGAAGCGGAAATCATCTGCCTGATCCGCTCTCTGATCGACAGCGGCAAAGATTACGTGGTCGAGATGCTGACCGCGCTGGGCCAGCTGGCCGGCGCCAACGTGGCGCCGAAGGGCGGCTACCCGGGCTGGCAGCCGGACGCCGACTCGCCGGTGATGCACCTGGTGCGCGAGCTGTATCAGGAGCTGTTCAACAAGACGCCGAACATCATGGTGATCCACGCCGGCCTGGAATGCGGCCTGTTCAAAAAGCCGTATCCAAACATGGATATGGTATCGATCGGGCCAACCATCACCGGCCCGCACTCGCCGGATGAGCAAGTGCATATCGAAAGCGTCGGTCTGTATTGGAAGCTGCTGACCTCGCTGCTGAAAGCGATCCCTGAGCGCGCGTAATCTGCGCGCTTAACGCAAAAAGCCGGCGACTCGCCGGCTTTTTATTCCCAAGGCAGCGCCAGCTGCCGCTCCAGCTGCGGATCGAGCAGCGTCACATGCAGCCCCACCAGCCGCACGCCGCGCCCTTCGCGCCGCTCGCGCCACGCCTGCCGCGCCACCGCCAGCAAATCCTGCTGATTCAGCACCGGGAACACGTGCTCCTGGGTGGTTTGCTGAAAATCCTGAAACTTCAGCTTCACGCCCTGCCGGGCGATGTGCAGATCCGGCTTTACCTTGCGCAGCCGCATCTCCAGCTCGGGATAGAGTTTGTCGATAATCAGCGTTTCGCAGTCTTCCCAGTCGTGAATATCTTCCGCCAGCGTGCGCTCCACCCCCACCGATTTGCGCAGCCGCTCCGCCGAGATTTCGCGCCGATCGATGCCCTGACACCGCTCCCACAACACCCGGCCAAACTTGCCGAAGCGCTTGAGCAGCTGCGCCAAATCGTATTGCTGCACGTCGGCGCAGGTGATGAGCCCCACTTCCTCCAGCCGTTTGGCGGTCACCTTGCCGACGCCGGGGATCTTGCTGAGCGGCAGCTGCTGTAAAAACGCCGGCACCTGCGCCGGCGTGATCACGTATTGCCCGTTCGGCTTGTTCATCTCGGAGGCGATTTTGGCGAGAAACTTGATCGGCGCCACGCCGGCCGACGCGGTCAGGTTCAGCTCGTCGGCAATCGCCTGACGGATCTCCTGAGCGATCAGCGTCGCCGAACCGTTGCATTGCGGGCTGTCTGTCACGTCGAGATAGGCTTCATCAAGCGACAACGGCTCGATCAACGGGGTATAGCGGGCGAAGATTTCACGGATGTGCAGCGAAGCCTCTTTATAGGCCGCCATGCGCCCCGGCAGCAGGGTGAGATGCGGGCACAGCTTGAGCGCCATCGCCGTGGACATGGCGCTGTGTACGCCGTAGCGCCGCGCCGGATAGTTGGCGGTGCTGATCACCCCGCGCCGATCGGCGCTGCCGCCAATCGCCAACGGAATATCGCGCAGGCTGGGATCGTCGCGCATTTCCACCGCCGCGAAGAAGCAGTCCATATCGACATGAATGATTTTACGCATCGCACCCTCCAGTAACACTGTATAAGTATACAGTCAGATACCGAAAGCTCAAGGCCGCAGGCTTCGATGAAAGCGCCGTTTCCGCCAGATATTTCCGCGTTGTTAAAAAAGCTTAATTTTTCAATAGTATGATTTCCGCCATCCCGTGCGGCTCACCACAACGATAACGACAAGGTACTCTACATGATCAGATTTTCTCATTGGCTGCTGGCTTCCGCGCTGTCGCTGAGCGCGCTGGCGGCCAGCGCCGCCGCCGGTCATGCGCCGGCGATCGTCGCCCATCGCGGCGGCACCGCCGATGCGCCGGAAAACACCCGCATCGCTATCGAAACGGCGTTGAAAAACGGCGCCGACGCCATTTGGATCACCCTGCAAGAATCCAAAGACGGCGTCATCGTGCTGTATCGCCCCTCGGATCTGAAAGCGTTGACCAACCGGCAGGGCCCGGTCTCTGGCTATACCGCCGCGCAGCTGGCCGAGACCGATGCCGGCTGGGCCTTCGCCAAGGGTGACGCCCACCCGTTCCGCGGCCGGGGCATCGGCATTCCGCGCCTCGACGACGTGCTGAAGGCGTTTCCGCACGTCACCTTTTATCTGGACATCAAATCCCCGGACGCCGATCCGGCGCAGTTTGGCCAGGCGCTGCTGGCGACGTTGCAAAGCACCGACAGCCTGAACCGCATCCGCGTCTACTCTACCGACGCCAAATACCTGCAGGCGCTGCCGCCGGCCATCCCCCGCTTTGAAAACCGCGACGAGACCCGCACGCTGCTGGCCAACGTCACCATGGCGCACCAGTGCGACGTCAAACCGGACAACCGGCAGCCGCGCTGGTACGGGCTGGAGCTGAAGCGCGAGGTGGAGGTGGTAGAGAAATATACCCTCGGCGAAGGGCGTTCGAAGGCGTTTCTGACCTGGGATAAAGAGTCGATGGACTGTTTCCGCTCGCAGGGCCCGGCGCACATTATCCTGTTCGGGGTCAACTCGCCGCAGGAATATCAGCAGGCGCTGGCGCTGGGCGCCGACGGCGTGATGGTTAACTCCCCAGCCGAGGCGAAAAGCTTCCGCAAGGCGAAATAAAAAACCCGGCCAAGGCCGGGTTTTCGCTACAGCTACAGAATGCGGTGCTTGTCCAACTGCTCGCGCCGCTGCGCCGCTTTGGCTTCGCGCTTTTTGCGCGCATCGCACGGCTCCGGGCAGTCGCAGACTTTCTCCATACCCAGCGCGGTGATGCCGCCGCAGCTGCCCTGCAGGCTTTTGCGTTTGAACACATAGCCCAGCGACATGCCGCCGACGATCAGCAGAAACAACACGAAGGTAGCGGCGAATACCGTCAACATAGCAACCTCACGAACGCTTTTTCAGATAGGGCTTGAACGCGTCTGAATAACGCTCCTCAAAGCCGTCGGCGGTTTTCACGATCATGAACACCGGGATGCCGAGCAGGTTGGCCAGCGCCATGCCGCGCTCCGGCCCCATCACGTTCAGGCCGGTGGACAGGCCGTCGGCGGTCATGCAGGTCGGGCTCAGCACGGTGATCGACACCAAACGGTGATGAATGGGCCGGCCGGTAACCGGATCGATAGTGTGCGAATAGCGCACCCCGTCCTGCTCGAAGTAGTTGCGATAGTCACCCGAGGTGGCGATCGACATCTCTCCCGGTTGGATCACCAGCTGCGCCTGCTGCTGCGTACCGGCGGTCGGGCGCTCGATGGCGATGCGCCACGGCTTTTGTTCGCCGTTATGCCCGCGCGTGCGCACTTCGCCGCCGATATCCACCATGTAGTTTTGCACGTGCTGCGATTGCAGGTATTCCGCCACCACGTCCACGCCATACCCTTTGGCGATCGACGACAGATCGACGTACAGCTCAGGGATGCTTTTCACCAGCGCGCTGCCCTGCACCGACAGTTTGTCGGCGCCGGTCCAGGCGCGACGATGCTCCAGCTCCGCCTCGCTCGGCACTTTGTCCGGCCGTCCTTCCGGGCCGAAGCCCCACAGGTTGACCAGCGGCCCGACGGTCACGTCCAGCGCGCCATCGGTGACGCGGTTGATGCGCAGCGCTTCGCGCACCACTTCGGCGGTGGCCGGCGAAACCGGGAACGGCCGGTCAATGTCGCGGCTGGCGTTGAAGCGGCTCAGCTCGGAATCCGGCCGGTAGGTGGACATCTGATCGTTCACCTGCTCCAGCCGTTTGTCGATCCCCGCCTGTATCTCGCGCGCCGACGGCGTATCTTCGCCGGTCACGTAACGGATCGAATACGAGGTGCCCATGGTTTTACCCGTCAGGTCCACCTGTTCCGGCCCGCAGCCGGTCAGCAGCAGGGTGGCGCTCAGCGCCACGCCCGTCAGCCAGTTCTTCATCGCCAATGCGCGCATTTAGCCACCAAAGTCATCCAGCATGATGTTTTCGTCTTCGACGCCCAGATCTTTGAGCATCTTGATCACCGCGGCGTTCATCATCGGTGGCCCGCACATGTAAAACTCGCAGTCCTCCGGCGCCGGGTGGTTCTTCAGGTAGTTCTCCAGCAGAACATTATGGATAAAGCCGGTGTAGCCGGTCCAGTTATCTTCCGGCTGCGGATCCGACAGCGCCACGTGCCAGGTGAAGTTTTCGTTCTCCGCCTGCAGCTGGTTGAAGTCGTCTTCATAGAACATCTCGCGCAGCGAACGCGCGCCGTACCAGAAGGTGATCTTGCGTTTCGAGTTTAAACGCTTGAGCTGATCGAAGATGTGCGAACGCATCGGCGCCATGCCAGCGCCGCCGCCGATAAAGATCATTTCGGCGTCGGTGTCCTTGGCGAAGAACTCGCCGAACGGCCCGGAGATGGTCACCTTGTCGCCCGGCTTCAGCGACCAGATATAGGAAGACATGATGCCCGGCGGCACGTCCGGATTGTTCGGCGGCGGCGTGGCGATACGCACGTTGAGCATGATGATGCCCTTCTCTTCCGGGTAGTTGGCCATCGAGTAGGCGCGCACCGTGGTGTCGTTCACCGTCGAACGGTAGCGGAACAGGTTGAACTTGTCCCAGTCGCCGCGATACTCCTGCGGCACGTCGAAGTCGGCGTAACTGATGTCGTGCGCCGGCGCTTCGATCTGGATGAAACCGCCCGCGCGGAACGGCACGTCTTCGCCATCGGGGATCTTCAGCTTCAGCTCTTTGATAAAGGTGGCTTTGTTATCGTTGGAGATAACCTCACACTCCCATTTCTTCACGCCGAAGATCTCTTCCGGCAGCTCGATCTTCAGGTTCTGCTTCACGTTCACCTGGCACGCCAGGCGGCAACCCTCTTTAGCTTCGCGCTTGTTGATGTGCGAGAGCTCGGTCGGCAGGATATCGCCGCCGCCCTCTTTGATCACCACCCGGCACTGGCCGCAGGAGCCGCCGCCGCCGCAGGCCGAGGAGACGAAGATCCCCTGGCTGGAGAGCACGTTGAGCAGCTTGTCGCCCGCCGGCGCATGGAAGCTCTTATCCAGATCGCCGTTGATTTCCACCGCGATGTCACCGGTGTTCACCAGCTTCGATTTGGCGAACAGGATCAGCAACACCAGCACCATCACGATGGCGGTGAACATCGCTACGCCTAAAATAATTTCCATAAATTCTTCCCGCCTTTACAACTGAACACCGGAGAAGGACATGAAGCCCAGCGCCATCAGTCCGGTGGTGATAAAGGTAATGCCCAGACCGCGCAGCCCTGCCGGCACGTTGGCATACTTGAGTTTTTCGCGGATCCCCGCCATGGCGACGATCGCCAGCATCCAGCCGGTGCCGGAGCCGATGCCGTACACCACCGATTCGGCGAAATTGTAGTCGCGCTGCACCATGAAAGACACGCCGCCAAAGATGGCGCAGTTCACGGTGATGAGCGGCAGGAAGATGCCGAGCGCGTTATACAGCGACGGGAAGAAGCGATCGAGGATCATCTCCAAAATCTGCACCAGCGCTGCGATCACGCCGATGAAGGTGATGAAGTTGAGGAAGCTCAGATCGACGCCTTCCACCAGCGCGCCGTCGCGCAGGATCAGGTTGTAGACCAGGTTGTTCACCGGCACTGAAATGCCGAGCACGATGGTCACCGCGATGCCCAGGCCAAAGGCGGTCGACACCTTCTTCGACACCGCCAGGAAAGTACACATCCCGAGGAAGAACGCCAGCGCCATGTTCTCGACGAACACCGCGCGCACAAACAGGCTGATATAGTGTTCCATCGGCCTTTACTCCTTTTCGATCTGCGCCGGCTTCAGGGTGCGCAACACCCAGATCAGCAGGCCGATGATGAAGAACGCGCTCGGCGCCAGCAGGAACAGGCCGTTCGGCTGATACCAGCCGCCGTTCTGCACCGTTTCCAGCACCGGAACGCCGAACAGCTTGCCGGAGCCGATCAGCTCGCGCAGGAAACCGACCAGCACCAGGATCACCCCGTAGCCCAGCCCGTTGCCGATGCCGTCCATAAAGCTCTCGATCGGCGGCGACTTCATGGCGTAGGCCTCGGCGCGCCCCATCACGATGCAGTTGGTGATGATAAGGCCGACGAACACCGACAGCTGCTTGGAGATCTCGAACGCATAGGCGCGCAACAGCTGATCGACCACGATCACCAGCGAGGCGATGATCGCCATCTGCACGATGATGCGCACGCTGTTGGGAATATGATGACGGATCAGCGAGATGAAGAAGCTGGAGAACGCGGTCACCAGCGTCACCGCAATGGTCATCACCACCGCCGTTTCCAGCTTGGTGGTCACCGCCAGCGCCGAACAGACGCCCAGCACCTGCAGGGCGATCGGGTTATTGTCGAACAGCGGCCCCAGCAGGACCCGCTTTATCTCTTTGGAATCAGCCATTTTTCAGCGCTCCTTCACGAACTTTTTTCAGGAACGGGCCGAAGCCGTGCTCGCCCAACCAGAAATCAAACGTATGCTGCACGCCGTTGGAGGTCAGCGTGGCGCCGGACAGGCCGTCCACCCCGTGCACATCCCCCTGGCGCGCGCCGCCTTTCACCACGCGGATCGCCGGCTGGCCGTTGTCGTCGAACAGCTGCTTGCCGACCCACTGCTGGCGCCAGGACGGGTTCTCGACCTCACCGCCCAGCCCCGGCGTTTCCCCCTGGTCGTAGTAGGTGATGCCTTTGACCGTGTTGCCGTCGTTATCCAATGCCACAAAGGCATACATCATCGACCACAGACCGGTGCCGTATACCGGCAGCACAATCTTGTTCACCTGGCCGCTTTCATCGCGCACCAGGTAGATTTCCGCCTGGTTGCTGCGGCGCTTGATGCCGGCCGGATCGTCGCCCGCCGCCAGCGCCACGCTTTTGGCGTCGTCGCGCAGCGCGGCGCCCAGATCGAACGCCGCCGCCTTGCCGGCGACAAACTCGCCGCTGTTCAGATCCACCAGGCGCGGTTCGATGCGCTCGCTGTACAGGCGCTTGACCTGCTCGCTCTCCATTTTCGGCTGCAACAGGCCGGCTACGTCGAGAATATTGCGCTGCTTATCGAGCAGCTTTTGCTCCTGCTGTTTGGACTTCAGGCCGACGGCGGAGCCCGCCACCACCACTGAACACACCAGACACAGCAGCAGCACTACCAGCAGCGTTTTACCGATGCCGTCGTTTTTCGCTTCATTCGCCACGGGCTTTTCTCCGCTTGATGTTGGCCTGCACCACCAGGTAATCGAACAGCGGTGCGAACAGGTTGGCGAACAGGATCGCCAGCATCATACCTTCCGGATAGGCGGGGTTGACTACCCGGATCAGCACGCACATCACGCCGATCAGAATGCCGTACCACCATTTCCCCTTATTGGTGAAGGAGGCGGAAACCGGGTCGGTCGCCATAAAGATCATGCCGAAGGCGAAGCCGCCCAGCACCAGATGCCAGTACCACGGCATGGCGAACATCGGGTTGGTGTCCGAACCGATGGCGTTGAACAGCATGGCGGAAGCCACCATGCCGAGCATCACGCCGGCGACGATGCGCCAGGAGGCCACGCGGCCGAACAGGATAATCGCCCCGCCGATCAGGATCATCAGCGTGGACACCTCACCGATGGAGCCGGGAATGTTGCCGAGGAAAGCGTCCATCCAGCTGATGGACTGGCCGGTGGCGACGTTGCTCAGGCTGTGCGCCCCGCCCGCGCTCCACTGCGCCAGCGGCGTCGCGCCGGAGAAACCGTCCGCGGAAGTCCACACCAAGTCGCCGGAGATCTGCGCCGGATAGGCGAAGAACAGGAAAGCGCGGCCGGCCAACGCCGGGTTGAGGAAGTTGCGCCCGGTGCCGCCGAAGATCTCTTTGGCCACTACCACGCCGAAGGTGATACCCAGCGCGGCCTGCCACAGCGGCAGGGTCGGCGGCACGATCAGCGCGAACAGGATAGAGGTGACGAAGAAACCTTCGTTGACCTCATGCTTGCGGATGATGGCGAACAGCACTTCCCAGAAGCCGCCGACGACGAACACCACGGCGTAGATCGGCAGGAAGTAACAGGCGCCCAGCACCATCTTGCTGACCCAGCCGGCGTCGGCCGCCAGCGAGGCGCCGAGCCACTGCGCCAAGCGATAATGCCAGTCGCCCGCCAGCACCTGTTGCAGCGCGTCGCCGCTGTACAGATGGTGCAGCGCCGGGATCGCCTGCTGGCCGACGTTGTACATGCCCCAGAACATCGCCGGGAACACCGCCAGCCACACCAGGATCATCATGCGTTTCAAATCGATGGCGTCGCGCACGTGCGAAGCGCCGCGCGTCACCGTGCCGGGGGTGTAAAACACCGTGGTGGTCGCTTCATACAGCGGGTACCACTTTTCCAGTTTGCCGCCCGGCGTGAAGTGATGCTCTATCTTCTCAAAATAATTCTTCAGGCCCATTGGTTATCCTTCCTGCTCAATCTTGGTCAGCACCTCGCGCAGCACCGGCGCGTACTCATACTTGCCGGGGCAAACGAAGGTGCACAACGCCAGATCTTCCTCGTCCAGCTCCAGGCAGCCCAGCGCCTGCGCACTGTCGCTGTCGCCCGCCAGCAGATCGCGCAGCAGCAGCGTCGGCAAAATATCCAGCGGCATCACCCGCTCGTAGTTGCCGATCGGCACCATGGCGCGTTCGCCGCCGTTAGTGGTGGTCGAGAAGGCGAACAGTTTGTTTTTCAGGAAGTGGCCCAGCGTGGTGCGGGTAATGGAGAACTTGTTCGGCGACGGCACGATCCAGCCGAACAGCTCTTTGTCGCGCCCTTCTTCCAGCACCGACACCTGCGAGTGGAAACGGCCCAGCCAGGCGTTCGGCCCGGCGGCCTGCATACCGTTCAGCACCGAGCCGGAGATCACCCGGTTCTCGCCCTCTTTCAGGCGGCCGGCGGTAAGCTCATCGAGGCTGGCTCCCAGGCGGGTGCGCAGCAGCGTCGGCTGCGCCACCTGCGGCCCGGCCAGCGCCACGACCCGTTGGGTATCGAGCTTACCGGTGGTGAACAGGGTGCCGATGGCGATCGCGTCCTGGTAACCGATGTGCCAAACGGTTTTCTTCAGGCTGACCGGTTCAAGGAAGTGAATGTGGGTGCCCGCCAGCCCGGCGGGATGCGGGCCGGCAAATTCGCTGTAGGCGATCTGCGGGCCGCTCTGCTGGCCAACCGAGGCGCCGGCGGCGTGGCATACGTGTACCTTACCCGCCGTCAGGCGCGCCAAGACCACCAGCCCGGCGTTGAACGCCGCCTGCTGTTCGGCGATGATCACCTGCGGATCGGCGGCCAACGGTTGGGTATCCATCGCGGTGACGAAAATGGCGCGCGGTTCGCTGCCGGGAGCCGGCGTCTTGCTGAACGGGCGGGTGCGCAGCGCGGTCCAAAGGCCGCTGGCGATCAGTTCGCTCTCGACCTGCTCGCGCGACAGCTGGGCCAGTTCATCCAGCGGGTAGTGCGCGAACTCGAGCTGATCGTCGCCGCCGTTTTCCAGCGCAATCACCACCGATTGCAAGACGCGCCGCTCGCCGCGGTTAATCGCGGCGATGCGGCCGCTGGCGGGAGCCGTGAAGAAAACCCCGGGGTTTTTCTTGTCTTCGAACAACGCCTGGCCTTTCTTAACGGTATCGCCTTCCTGCACCAGCATGGAGGGGCGCATTCCGACATACTCTTCCCCAAGCAGGGCGACATGCTGAATGTTCGGGCCGTCTTGGATCGCCTGAACCGGAGCCCCGGCTATCGGCAGATCTAACCCTTTTCTGATCTTAATCATAGGATTTATACGATGTAGTTTGGTTTACACGTCTGACCGGCCCCAGAGGCGGGTGCGGACGATGCCAGGATTGCCGGGCAGTGCGCACGACGGCACGCCCAACATGAACTTTCTCGCAGTGAATATATGGGGTAACGCGCATTCCCTTGATTCCCCCTTTCCGTTGTTTGCGTGACAATCGATGTGTTAACGGTCTGTAGCCAAATAACCACCAAAACGGCCGGGTTATATGCAATAACTCTTGCCGCTTCAATCGCCACAGCGCGTTAAATTGAAGAGAGAATATTAACATTGTTCGCAACATTGTTCTGCGTTCCGTCGTGACTTGTGTCAAGCAAACGCAATTAAATTTCGCCTGTTTTTCACTACTTATCGTTAAAATCTGCCGGTCATTTCACTTTTATCGAGCTTTGTCGTTTTTTTATACATATCACGTATTGCTAAAAATAAACGCGCTGGTAATCTGGCGGTGTTTTGCAGCAGTAAAAACAATAATCAGTGGCACGCTGGCCAATCCCATTGCGCCGGCAGATAAATATAAGCAGGAATAATAATGAGCAAAATCGCGCTGTTGTTTGCGATGCTTGTTTCTATGCCGATGATCACGGCCTGCAGCGCCAGCGAGCAGGTACCCGAAGCGCCGGTAGTTAAACAGCAATTATTGGGGTCGCCGGTCTATATTCAGATCTTCAAAGAGGAACGCAAGCTGGAATTGTATGCCAAAATGGGCAATGAATTCCGCTTGGTCAATACGTTCCCGATCTGTAATTTCTCCGGCGGGCTGGGTCCTAAACGTCGTGAAGGCGACTTTAAAAGCCCGGAAGGCTTTTATAGCGTTGACGCGCGCCATCTGAAACCCGACAGCAAGTATTACCGGGCGATCAATATCGGTTTCCCTAATGATTACGATAAGTCGCAGGGCTATTCCGGCGCTTATCTGATGATCCACGGCGAATGTAAATCGATCGGCTGTTACGCGATGACCAACACCTATATGGATGAGATCTATCGCTACGTCGAAGCCGCCTTCGCCTATGGCCAAAGCCGCGTCGACATCAGCATCTACCCGTTCCGCATGACCGATCAGAATCTCAAACGCCATGCGTCATCCAGCTATATCGCCTTCTGGCGCCAGCTGAAGCCGGGCTATGATTACTTCGCGAAGAACCACCAGCCGCCGATGATGACCGTGGACAACGGCCAGTATGTGCTGGGTCAACCGTTGATGAGCAGCGGCCAGATGACGCAGTACGCGTCAGCCAGCCCGACGCCCAACACCAATCCCTTCGCTCAGAACAAGCCGCTCACCGAAGTGAAATAACGCGAACTCGCCTGGCTCAATCTTGTGCCAGGTTTCGTTGGCGGTCAGCGGTTGGGTGGCGATCACCGTGACCACATCGTTCGGTGTGGTCTGCTGCTGAAAATCGATCTCCACGTCCTGATCCAGTAGCGTCGCCTTGCCGAACGGCGCGCGGCGCGTGATCCAATACAGGTTGGTGGAGCAATAGGCCATCACGAAGCGCCCGTCCGACAACAGCATGTTAAATACCCCTTTCTTGCGCAGCTGGCTCGCCAACAGGCCGATATAGCGGAACACCGCCGGCCACTGGCTCGGGGTGCGCGGGTATTTCAACGCCAGCTGATGCAGCAGCCAGCAAAACGCGTATTCGCTGTCGGTCTGGCCGACCGGGCGAAACGTGCCGGTATCCAACTGGCGATAGCCTTTCAATTGACCGTTGTGCGCGTAGGTCCAGTTGCGGCCCCACAGTTCGCGGGTGAACGGATGGGTGTTTTCCAGCGCCACTTCGCCGCGGTTGGCCTGGCGAATATGGGACACCACCGCGCAAGACTTGATCGGATAGTCCTGCACCAGGCGGGCGATCGGCGAGTTGAAGCTCGGCTGCGGATCCTTGAATGTGCGGCAACCGTTCCCTTCATAGAAGGTAATGCCCCAGCCATCCTTATGCGGCCCGGTGCGGCCGCCGCGCTGTACCAGGCCGGTAAAGCTGAAGCAGATATCGGTCGGTACGTTTGCGCTCATCCCGAGCAGTTCACACATCGCCAGCACTCCTTAACCACACTGACATACGCTGTGCGGGCGCGGCATGCATGCGGCGCCCACTGTCTTATTTCTGGGGGAGCCGCAGCCCCCCGAAGGCTATCAAGCCTTAACCATCTCTTTTTCGATCAGCTGAATCAAGATGTGAATCGCTTTGATGTGGATTTCCTGAATGCGATCGGCGTAGCCGAAGTGCGGCACACGGATTTCCACATCGGCGGAACCCGCCATTTTACCGCCGTCCTTGCCGGTCAGGGTGATCACTTTCATCCCCTTGGCGCGCGCCGCGTCGATGGCCTTGATGATGTTGCCGGAGTTGCCGGAGGTAGAAATGCCCAGCAGCACGTCGCCTTCGCGGCCCACCGCTTCCACATAGCGGGAGAACACATACTCATAGCCGAAGTCGTTGCTGACGCAGGACAGATGGCTCACGTCCGAGATGGCAATCGCCGGGTAGCCCGGGCGGTTTTCACGGTAGCGGCCGGTCAGCTCTTCGGCGAAGTGCATCGCGTCGCAATGGGAACCGCCGTTGCCGCAGGAGATCACTTTACCGCCGGCTTTGAAGGAGTCCGCCAGCAGCACCGCCGCGCGTTGGATGGCGTCGATGTTGGCGTCGTCATTGATAAATTTCGCCAGAGTATCAGCCGCTTCGTTCAGTTCACTGCGAATAAGGTCGTGGTACATGAGGAACCTCTTGTTATCGTCAAATCTTCCGCTCCGCAGTGTACCGGATCGCGGAAACAGCGAGAAGCATTCTCAGCCAAACAGCGCGCCGGTTAAGGAAGCGGAGAGGTTTTTGATGATTGGTGCTGTCAGTTTGTGACCTGAGTTGTAATTAAACTGTAAACGCATTGATAAAAATTCTGCCTTGTACTAAAACCTATTACATACACACAACAGGTCAGACCTCTTACTACTTCGGAGCTTCTTATGATGGTTCTTAGTATCGTCGTTTTCCTGGCTCTCCTCGGCGTGGTGTTCTACCACCGAGTGAACCTTACCCTCAGCAGCCTGATACTGGTGGCGTACACCGCCGCCATGGGCGCGATCGGCCTGTGGAGCTTCTGGCTGTTGCTGCCGTTGGCTATCGTGCTACTGCCGCTGAACCTTTCCTCTGTGCGTCGCTCTCTGCTCTCCGCGCCGGCGCTGCGCGCCTTCCGCAAAGTGATGCCGCCGATGTCCACCACCGAGAAGGAAGCGATCGACGCGGGCACCACCTGGTGGGAAGGCGATCTGTTCCGCGGCGCGCCGGACTGGAACAAGCTGCACAACTACCCGAAACCGCATCTGACGGCAGAAGAGCAGGCGTTTATCGATGGCCCGGTGGAAGAAGCCTGCCGCATGGCCAACGACTTCCAGATCACTCACGAACTGGCCGATCTGCCGCCTGAACTCTGGGCGTACCTGAAAGAACACCGCTTCTTCGCGATGATCATCAAGAAAGAGTACGGCGGTCTGGAATTCTCCCCATACGCTCAGGCGATGGTGCTGCAAAAACTGGCCGGCGTTTCCGGCATCCTGGCGATCACCGTCGGCGTGCCGAACTCCCTCGGCCCAGGCGAACTGCTGCAGCATTACGGTACCGAAGAACAGAAAAACCACTACCTGCCGGGCCTGGCGCGCGGCGACGAGATCCCTTGCTTCGCGCTGACCAGCCCGGAAGCGGGTTCCGATGCCGGCGCGATCCCGGACGTGGGCACCGTGTGCATGGGCGAATGGCAAGGCAAGCAGGTGCTGGGCATGCGCCTGACCTGGAACAAGCGCTACATCACGCTGGCGCCGGTCGCCACCGTACTGGGTTTGGCATTCAAACTGCATGATCCGAACCGCCTGCTGAGCGACAACGAATCCCCGGGCATCACCTGTGCGCTGATCCCGACCAGCACGCCGGGCGTGGAAATCGGCAACCGCCACTTCCCGCTGAACGTGCCGTTCCAGAACGGCCCGACCCGCGGCACCGACGTGTTCGTGCCGATCGATTACATCATCGGCGGCCCGAAAATGGCCGGCCAGGGCTGGCGCATGCTGGTTGAATGCCTGTCGGTCGGTCGCGGCATCACCCTGCCGTCCAACTCCACCGGCAGCCTGAAATCCATCGCCCTGGCGACCGGCGCCTACGCGCACATTCGCCGTCAGTTCAAGATCTCCATCGGCAAGATGGAAGGGATCGAAGAGCCGTTGGCGCGCATCGCCGGCAACACCTATGTGATGGACGCCGCCGCTTCATTGATCACCTATGCACTGGTGCAGGGCGAGAAACCGGCCGTGCTGTCGGCCATCGTCAAATACCACTGTACGCACCGCGGCCAGCAGTCGATCGTTGACGCCATGGACATCGCCGGCGGTAAAGGCATCATGCTGGGCGAATCCAACTTCCTGGCGCGCGCTTATCAGGGCGCACCGATCGCCATCACGGTGGAAGGCGCGAACATCCTGACCCGCACCATGATGATCTTCGGTCAGGGCGCGATCCGCTGCCATCCTTATGTGCTGGATGAAATGGCGGCGGCGCAGAACAACGATCTGAATGCCTTCGATAAATCGCTGTTCGGCCACCTGGGCCACGTCGGCAGCAACAAGATACGCAGCTTCTGGCTGGGCCTGACCAACGGCCGCACCAGCGCCACGCCGACCAAGGACGCGACCCGTCGTTACTATCAGCAGTTGAACCGCCTGAGCGCCAACCTGGCGTTGCTGTCGGACGTTTCCATGGGCGTGCTGGGCGGCAGCCTGAAGCGCCGCGAGCGCATCTCCGCTCGCCTGGGGGATATCCTCAGCCAGATGTACCTGGCTTCCGCCGTGCTGAAACGCTTTGACGACGAAGGCCGTCAGAAAGAAGATCTGCCGCTGGTGCATTGGGGCGTGCAAGACAGCCTGCATAAAGCCGAACAGGCGCTGGATGATCTGCTGCGCAACTTCCCGAACCGCTTTATCGCCGGCGCGCTGCGCTTCGTGGTCTTCCCGTTCGGCCGCGTGCATACCGCACCGTCCGATCGCCTGGATCATCAGCTGGCCAAGATCCTGCAGGTGCCTTCCGCCACCCGCAGCCGTCTGGGGCGCGGCCAGTACCTGACGCCGAGCGAGCATAACCCAATCGGCCTGCTGGAAGCGGCGCTGGCCGACGTGATGGCCGCCGAGCCGATTCACGAACGCCTGTGCAAGGCGGTCGGCAAAAACCTGCCGTTCACCCGTCTGGATCGTTTGGCGGAGCGCGCGCTGGAAGAAGGCAAGATCAGCGCCGACGAGGCGAAGATCCTGGTGAAAGCCGAAGAGAGCCGCCTGCGCTCCATCAACGTGGACGACTTTGCGCCGGATGCGTTGGCGGCCGCCAAGCCGGAAAAGCCGGCGGCGCAGTCTAAGCGCCAGCAGCAGACCGAAGCGGCTTAACGTTCACTTCACGCATCCAAGGGGCGATCATCATCGCCCCTTTTTCTTTTGCTTTCATGACAAACTGCGCACCGCGCCGCAGGTTGGCGCAGCGGCGGATTTAACGGGAAGGAAGTTCGGGTAGACTGCGCAGCGGGTGCTCTGGATCTTTCTGTCCGGCGCCTTGGCAAAGGAGAGAAAGAGAAAGGCCCCGAGTCGATATTATCAACCCGAGGCCACTCTGATGCCCAACAACATCAGGTTAGCCTCTTACCCGCCGCAAGGCAAGGATAGGGAGGTCAAAAATGCAGCAAAAACGGGTCGTGCTTAAGCTGGTGATCGTCTGTATGACGCTGATCGCGTTCATCTGGCTAACCCGCGGTTCGCTGTGCGAACTGCGCATCAGGTTGGGAGACTCGGAGGTTGCGGCCACTTTGGCTTACGAATCCGAACGGTAAGGCAACCCAACGGCGGGGTTCGCCCCGCCCGTTGGCTGATGGTGTCGGGCAGGATCCACGAGCACCCGCCTTTTCAGCCGCTGACCGTCAGCTTGTCATAGCCGCGCAGGCGGTAATTCACCACCGACACCAGCCAGCAGAAAATGAACACGGCGATCACCCAATAGCCCATCTCCCCCAGATGATCGTTGAGCCGCGCGACGGCGTCCCACAGCGGGCCGGACAGCGCCAGCTTGTCGGCGATAAGCCCGAGCGCTTCGATGCCGCCGATAAACACCGCGATGATCACCGACGCCGCCGTGATGGTCATGTTGTAGTACAGTTTGCGGATCGGTTTGGAGAACGCCCAGCCGTAAGCGCCAATCATCACGAAGTTGTCGATGGAGTCGATCAGCGCCATGCCGGCGGCGAACAGCGCCGGGAACAGCATGATGCTCCACAGGTTCATGCCGTGGCCGGCGCCGGCGGCCGAAATCCCCAGCAACCCGACCTCGGTGGCGGTGTCGAAGCCCAGGCCAAACAAGAAGCCCACCAGGTACATGTGCCAGCTCTGATTCACCAGCCTGAACAGCGGGCGGAAGCAGCGCGCCAGCGCACCGCCGCCGCTCATCAACAGATCCAGCGATTGATGCGCAGGCAGCTCGCCCGCCTTCACCTGCCTGAAAGCGCGCCACACGGAGATCAGCACCAGCAGGTTGATAAAGGCCACCGTCAGCAGAAACAGCGCGGACACCAGCGTGCCGATCAAACCGCCGGTTTCGTGAAACCAGCCCATCTGTCGGCTGAACATCATCGCCGTGGCGGCAATGGCGGCCGAGGCCAGCACCACGATGGTCGAGTGGCCGAGCGAGAAGAAGGTGCCGACCGCCACCGGCGTTTTGCCCTGTTGCATCAGCTTGCGGGTCACGTTGTCGATCGCGGCGATGTGATCGGCATCCACCGCATGGCGCAGACCAAAACTGTAGGCCAGCAAGGCGGTGCCCATCAGCGCCGCATTGTCTTTGAACACCGCCAGCGCCAGCAGCCAGACAACGACGTTGACCGCCACCAGCCCCAGCAGCAGGGCTACCGCCCGCCGCCGGGCCGCGCCATGCAATCCTTCGGAAATTACCGCCATACCCACACTCCCGTTTTCTCGTTATGTTGAAATCAATGGATTAGCGCCGCGCCGCGATCACCGCCGGATTGGCGCTCAAAAACAACCAGGACGCGATCACGAACGGCATGGTCAGCGACGGCATCCCCAGCGGAGCCAGCAAGGTATTGAAAGCCCCCTGCACCAGCACCGTGAAAATCACGCCGAGCAGCGTATAGATAAGCACCCGCCGGCCGGGCGGGTTGAAGACGGAACCCAGCGCCACCGCCGTCAGCACCGCGCTGAAAGCATACAGCCCGGCGAAGACCGCCTGCGGATCGGCGCCGATCGCCAGCGCGGTGATCACCGCCAGCAGGGCGCCGAAAAAACCCAGCAGCATCGCGCGTGGCGACGAAACCGCCAGCCCGAGCAACAGCAGCACGCCGCCGCTCACGCTGCTGCACAAAAAGACCTGGGAGACACCGTGCAACGCGCCGCTCAACACCTCCGCCAGGTCGGGATGTGGGTTGAACACCGCGCCGTCCGCCGGGATGGCAGCCGGCGGCAACCGCACATGCCGCAGATGGCTGAACGGGTAGCTGGCCAGCAGCACCGTCCAGGTGGTCAGCACGAAAGGCGCGGTCAGCGCGGCGATCTTCCAGGTGCGCAGCAGCCGATTGAGGCCGACGGTGACGATCACCGAGATCGCGCAGCTGAAGATCACGCCGATCCACAGCCAGACAGAGGGCAGCAAAAAGGTCGGCAGCGCGGCGCCGACCAGGCAGCCGTTGTAGCCATAGAGACCGGTGCGCAACGCTGCGCGCTCGTCCACCAACCACGCCGCGCTGAGCGTCGCCGCCGCCGTGCCCAGCAGGCAGCCGAAGGCCACCTGCGGCAGCCCCTCTTCCCAGGTGCCCACGAAAATGGCGATGAAAAACAATAATCCAGTCAACGGGTTATTTTGAAACATCACCTGCGAACAGCCGCGCAGCACCGCATCCGTCACCGCCGCTATTCGGCTGCGGGCGCACAACGCCGCCCAACTCCACTTTGTCGTCATGACCGCTTCCCGCTGCAGACTAGCGCCAGATAAAAGGCTCAGGCAGCGTCACGCCCAGGATCTCCTCCCGGGCGACGCGCCAGAAAGCGCGAACCGCCGCCTTCACCTGGCGCGCCTCTTTGCCCAATGCCTTAAAGATCAGCCCGCACTCATTGGGCAACCGGCTGACGCCGCTGGCGATCCCCTCAGCCTCGTCATAGCGGGGCGCGATGCGATCGAGGATCCGCTGATGATGCTCGGGCGGCGTCAGCAGGATCACATTGCCGAACACATCGAACGCCCCCATCACGCCGACCCCGTTCAGCGGGTGTTTATGCGGTTCCAGCACATAGCGCTCGACAAACAGCGTGTTGCCCTCGGGGCGACAGGCGCTGATGCGCGAAGAGTAAACGTCGAACCTGAAACCGCGATCCGCCTGATGGTGTTTGCGCCCCGACATCAGGATCTCGCCATAGAGCAGCGTCGCCGTGGGGTGCAGCGTAATGCGGGTATCGGTAATGAAGCGCGAGCCGCAGTGAGGGATCACCGGATCGGGCATCATCTCCAGATAGCTGCCCTCTTCGAGCGTCAGCGTCTGCATCTGCGCCGCGTAGTTATTTTCCATGGCGTGGATCTTGGTCGCCGATTGAGTGGTGACATGCCCGCAGGCCTGGGGGGCGACCTGCACCTCGAGCGTCAGGCGATCGCCCTGCAAGATGCACCCCGAGGTGGAGATGACGAATACGCACGGCATCTGCGGCAGCGCCTCGTCCCAATACAGCGCCCGCTGCACCAGAAACGGCACGCGCCGCTCCATTTGCCGCAGCACGCTGCGATGCCCGTTTAGCGCGAACTCCAGCCGCAGATAACCGGTTTTGCCTACGCCACCGCTGGCCATCTGCGGCGGCTCATCCTGATAGTCGGCCAACTCCGGCGCGTCGGCGCCGAGCTGCGCAACGCGCCTCGCCGCTTCGCTGACCGCTGTCATACCGCCGCCGAGGGCGCGTGGGTGAACAGGAAATCACGCATGATCATGTCCACCAGTTCGTCGATACCTTCACCGGTTTTGCAGTTGGTGAGGATATAAGGCCGCTCGCCGCGCACCACGCGCGTATCGTGCTCCATCACCGCCAGGCTGGCGCCGACGTACGGCGCCAAATCGATTTTGTTGATCACCAGGATGTCGGCCTGCACCAGGCCCGGGCCGTTTTTGCGCGGGATCTTTTCCCCTTCGGCGACGTCGATAACGTAGATGTAAAAGTCCGCCAGCGCCGGGCTGAAGGTCAGCGTCAGGTTATCGCCGCCGCTCTCGATCATCACCACGTCGCTACCCGGGAAACGGGCCTCCATCTCCTCCACCGCGGCGATATTCATGCTCGGATCCTCGCGCACCGCGGTATGCGGGCAGGCGCCGGTTTCCACGCCCAGAATTTTCTCCTCGTCGAGGATCCCCTTGAGCGTGCGCTTGACCTGTTTGGCGTCTTCGGTAGTGACGATGTCGTTGGTGATGATTAACGGGCTGATGCCCCGTTCGATCAGGCGCGGCGTAATGACTTCGATAATCGCGGTCTTGCCCGAGCCTACCGGGCCGCCGATGCCAATGCGGGTAATTTTCTTCACTCTGCTCGTTCCTTTGTCATTAGTTGCTGAACAGTCGGGTAAATGCGCCGACGTGCAGCGCGGCCAGGACGTCGGTCACCGGCGCGTAAGAGGCCATTTGTTCAACGCCGCCGCGTTCGGCTTCGTCACAAAAAACGTCGATGTCCCGGTTGAGTTGAAACAGGATGCGTTGGGTGTCGATATGAGTGACGCGCATCAGGCGCATGGCGGCGCTGAGCATGGTCATCGCTACGCCGTACTGGTGCATCACCGCCACCTCGCGCGGCCCCGCGCCCAGCGCCGTCATCACTACCGCCTGCGTCACCGGATAGGTGCCGGCGGCGCGGCCGGTTTTGATCTGCTCAAGCCACCAGATCACCTGGGGCTCATCACAGATGGCCGCCGTCATTTCCGCCAGCTTCTTTCCCATCCTCACCACCATGCTGCGGCCTTCTTCATTCAGCTTGCGGTTGAACAGCGCCCAGTCGTGCCCGATAACCGCCTCGCGATCGCCCCCCTGCAGCGCCCGGCAGGCCGCCGCAACCGCCCGGCCGTCGCCGCCCGCCGCCTGTTGCAAAGCGGTGCGGGTGAACGATTTCAGCGTGTCGACATCGCGCACGATGCCGGCCTGGATCGCCGACTCGACGCCATTGGAAAAGGCAAACGCCCCCACCGGCAGCACCGAATCGGCAAATTGCAGGATGCGAATCAGCTGAACGGCGTTCATTTCAGCGTGATCACATGCTGGCCGAGAAACGGGCTATCGACATGTACATGGGTGGCGGAATCCTCCGCGCCGCCGAACAGCAGGCGCGCTTCCGGCTGGGTCAGATGCGGCAAAATGCTTTCACCCTTCACGAACGAATAAGGCAGCGCATGAAAGCCGTGGGTTTTCATCACCGAATCCATCACCTTGGTCGCCACCGTCAGCGGAATAAAGATGCGATCGCCCTTGATGACTGACTTCCAGTGCTGATTGCCCAGCGCATGCCCCAATTCGAACGCGGTCTTCAGCACCGTCGCCATATCGGTCGCCAACAGCGACTGCAGGTGGATCACCATCACGTCGCGCAGGTTCATCTGCACCACCACCGCGCTGCGGTTCGCTTCGTCCCAAAGCAGCACATCGCCGTCGGCCAGCACCTGGTGACGATCGAGGGAAATGCCGAGATCCTGACCATCGCGGGTGGTTTTGCGGCAGCGGCTTTTCTGCGCCTCCCACTGCGAAAGCGCCAGCACGTCCAGCGAGGCGTGTTGCAAGCGCTCACGCCAGTCGGCATCCCGTTTGATATTGCCGAGTATCTTTTCAATCACGATCATGAGCGGCGGTTCCTAGCTGAAGAAGTAGCGTTGATTAAGCACGGCGGTGGCGATCGGTTTCACCGTGGCGTGTTCGCCGTTGACCTTGACGGCGAAGGTTTCGGGGTCCACCTCGATGTGCGGCGTTTCCGCATTGCGCACCATGTCCTGTTTGGAGATCGCGCGGCAGTTATGCACTGCCATCACCTGCCGCTCCAGCCCCAGTTTCTCTTTGATGCCGTCGTGCAACGCCGCGCCGGAGACGAAGGTGACGCAGGTTTCCTGCAGCGATTTGCCCATGGCGCCGAACATCGGTCGGTAGAACGTGGGCTGCGGCGTCGGCAACGACGCGTTGGGATCGCCCATCACCGCCCAGTTAATCATCCCGCCCTTGATCACCAGCTTCGGCTTGGCGCCGAAGAAGCGCGGCTCCCACAGCACCAGATCGGCCATCTTGCCGACCTCGACCGAACCCAGCACGTGGCTGATGCCCTGCGCGATCGCCGGGTTGATGGTGATCTTCGCCACGTAGCGCAGCACGCGGAAGTTATCGTGTTCCGCCGCATCTTCCGGCAGCTTGCCGCGCGCGGCTTTCATCGCGTGCGCCGTCTGCATCACCCGCAGCCAGTTTTCGCCAACCCGCCCCATCGCCTGGGAGTCGCTGGAAAACATCGACAGCACGCCCATGTCGTGCAGCACGTTTTCCGCGGCGATGGTTTCCGGCCGCACCCGGCTTTCAGAAAACGCCACGTCGGCCGGCACATTGGGGTTGAGGTTGTGGCACACCATGATCATGTCGAACAGTTCGGCCTGACTGTTGATGCCGAACGGCAGTGTGGGGTTGGTGGAGCTCGGCAAGACGTTCATCTGCGCGGCAACCTTGATTATATCCGGCGAGTGCCCGCCGCCGGCGCCTTCGGTGTGGAAGGTGTGGATAGTACGCCCTTCGAAGGCGTCGATGGTGTCCTCGACGTAGCCGCCCTCGTTCAGGCTGTCGGTATGCACCGCCACCTGAATATCCATGTCGTCGGCCACCCGCAGCGCGTGGCGCAGCGCCGAGTTGGTGGCGCCCCAGTCCTCATGCACTTTCAGTCCGGCCACGCCGGCGGCGATTTGTTCGACCAACGGCGCAGCGTGCGAAGCGTGCCCCTTGCCGAGCATCCCCACGTTGACCGGCATGTTCTCGAAGGCGCGCAGCATGCGGTGGATATGCCAGGGCCCGGCGGTCACCGTGGTGCCGTTGGAACCGTCGGTCGGCCCGACGCCGCCGCCGAAGAAGGTCGTCACGCCGTTGGAGAGCGCATGTGCGGCCTGCTGCGGCGAAATGAAATGAATGTGCGTATCGATGCCGGCGGCGGTCAGGATCAGGTGTTCGCCCGAGATGGCGTCGGTGCTGACCCCCACCACCATGCCGGGCGTGACGCCGTTCATCATCGCCGGGTTGCCGCTTTTGCCAATGCCGGCGATCAGGCCGTTTTTAATGCCGACGTCCGCCTTGATCACCCCTTGCCGGGCGTCCAGAATGGTCACATTGGTAATGACCAGATCCAACACATTATCGCTGGTTAATCGGTTATCGGCGCCCATGCCGTCGCGCAGCGACTTACCGCCGCCGTAGACCGATTCCTCACCGTAACCGCGCAGATCTTTTTCTATTTCAATAAACAGTTGCGTATCGCCCAAGCGAATTTTATCGCCGGTGGTCGGGCCGAACAGCCCGGCATATTCCTGCCTGGAGATCGTTGGCATGCTTTATTCCTCGTCCGTCTTGATGGGCGCCTGGTCGCGGTTTTTATAACCCAGCTCAATAGCTCGCTTTACATCTATAGTTTTCTTTACTCTTTCACCGGCGGCTACCGGGCTGTCGCCCGCCCAACCGTCCACCAGATTATTAAAACCATAAACCGTTTGCTTGCCACCGATGGCAATAAGCGCCACCTCGATTTCATCGCCGGGTTCAAAACGGATCGCCGTCGTGGCGGTGATATTTAACCGTTTACCAAAGGCGGCGGCGCGATCGAACTGCAGCGCTTTGTTGGCTTCGAAGAAATGAAAGTGTGAGCCGACCTGAATAGGCCTGTCTCCGGTATTGCGCACCGTTAAAATAACCGTCTCGCGATCTTCATTGAAGGTGATGGGATTTTCGGACAGGATATAGCCGCCTGGCGGCACGTGCTTTTCTTTGTCATGCTTTTTCATCGGAATACCTGTGCTGATAAAGTTTATCCGTGGCTCTCAGAGGACGCGCTTATTGGATCGGATCGTGCACCGTCACCAGGCGGCTGCCGTCGCTGAATATCGCCTCGACCTGCACATGCGGGATCAAGTCCGCCACGCCGTCCATGACGTCATCGCGGCTCAAAACCTGCCGCGTGTCGTTCATGACTTCTTCCAGCGTTTTTCCCTCGCGGGCGCCTTCCAGCGCCGCGGTGGTAATAATGGCCACCGCCTCGGGATAATTAAGCTTTATCCCTCTGGATTTTCGTTTTAATGCGACGTCAGCCAGGGTATAGACCATCAGCTTTTCGATTTCTCTTGGCGTTAATTGCATGGAGCACTCCGATCTCGATAGAAATAATCAGACAAAGTGAGGCCAAAGGTTACTTATAATTAATAACCTTGCGTTATTTATTTACGGTTGTCAGGCACTCGAATAATCTAGGAGGTAATATTGAGATAATCAACCCGCTGCTTTATTCAAACCCAAGCATGAGCCATCCCATTTCCTAAAAAAGTAACGACGACATGATAGCTTTTATCGATAAAAAGTCTTTTTTCACCTTCCCACTCCCACAATAAAACGATCAAAAAAAGAACGGATGGCGTTTTTTTATTTTACTCACTGCCATGAAAGCCAGATAAATAAGCACTCTCTTTATGGATGGCATTAATATTAAAGACATGTAACCAACGGTCAAAAAATATAATTAAATTTACAAATAAGATGCGAGTGAAAATACCTTTTTAGTTAAAAACAATTTATCTGTTCTGTTACTGATGCCAATAAGTTATTAAAAAAAAACCGGCCGCAGCCGGGTTTGCCTCATTACTGTCGGGCTCTTCAGCCTTGCTGACGAATGCGCGCCAGCAGCGCGTCGATATGCTCGATCTGCGGCGCATTGACGATCAGCGTGCGCCCCAAACCCAGCGCATGACGCTGACAGTCGAGGCGCATGTCGGCGTCGGCGATGCTGTCCAGATCGGCGACGTGCGCCAGGCCGATAGTGCGCCGAATCAGCTCGGTGCCGCAGTACCCTACCGCATCAGTCCAGACCTGCTGCAGGAACTGCTCGGCGTAACCCGGCGTCGCCAGCGCCGCATCGCGGCTTTGCTGATGGCACAGCGCCAGGAAACGATCGGCAAAGATCAGCCACAACTCGCGCACATCCTGCAGACGCTGCTCGCGCCCGGCGGCGGCGTCGCGCGGCCCGAACAGCCCAGGCTGGCCGCAATAGTTGAGCAGCAGATTGCCTAACGCAGTGCCGACATCAAAACCGATCGGGCCGTAGAAACCGAATTCAGCGTCGATCGCTTTCAATCGCCCTTCCGCCACGAAAATTGAACCGCTGTGGATATCCCCGTGCAACAACGCCTCCGCCTTGCTGAGGAAGCGGTGTTTCAGGCCGGCGACCGCCAGCTTCAGCGGCGCATCCTCACGCAGCGCCTGCACCTGCGGCAACAGCGCCGCCTCGAACTGATTGCGCTCATGGTCGATATAGGGATCGGTAAAGAACAGATCTTCGGTGATCTGGCACAGCTCGGGGTTGGTGAAGCGGCTGACTTCCGCTTTTTTCTGCTGCGCCGACTGATAAAAATCGGAGGTGTGGAACAGCGTCTGCGCCAGGTATTCCGCCAGCTGACCGGCCGCCAGCGGATGATAGTTCCCCTGCACCAGTTCGCTGCGCCAGATGCGATGATCGGAGAGATCTTCTTGCACCATCACCGCCAACTCGGGATCGTGGTGCAGGACTTTTACCGTATGTCGCGGGCAGAAACCGCCGTGGATCAACAGCGTTTCCGCTTCGATGCGCGCCCGATCCAGCGTCAGCGGCCAGGATTCGCCCACGCAGCGCACGTATGGCAACGCCTGTTTGACGATCACCCGGCTCACGCCTTCGCGATCGCGGATCTTGAACACCAGGTTCAGGTTGCCGTCGCCGATCTCGTCGGCGCTGACCAGCGCTTGCGGATCGGCCACCTGCCCGTATTGGCGGGCGTATTCAACGGCATCGGCAGCCGTAAACGTACGATAAAGCGACATTCCCCAACCCCTCTGTTCTCTTTCACTGACCCCAGCGATTCTGTTTATTTAGACGTAAAAGCATTTGGACGTCTATACATCTGGAAGTCATGTTGGCAGAATAGCGTTTCAGATGCAATAACCTCGCAACAAGGAATTAACCGCCGATGCAAGCGCTTAACACCACCAGTTTGTCCCTGCGGGACAACCGCCTTTGGATCCTCGATCAGCAAGCCCTGCCGCAGGAAAAGCGGTGGCGCGCCTGCGACAGCGTGGAGGAGTTGGTCGGGCACATTCACAGCCTGCGGGTGCGCGGCGCGCCGCTGATCGGGCTGTCCGCCAGCCTGCTGTTGGCGCTGCTGGCGGAACGCGGTGTGCCGCGCGCCGAGCTGGAACAGGCGCTGCACACGCTGCGCGCCGCCCGCCCGACGGCGGTCAACCTGATGAACAATCTGGATCGCATGAAGCTGGCGCTGGCGGAGCCTGACTGGGCGCCGGCGATGGTGAACGAAGCGCTGCGGCTGGTGGAGGAAGATCGCCAGCTGTGCGATCGCATCGCCGATCACGGCGCTGGGCTGGTCAAGCCCGGCAGCCGCCTGCTGACCCACTGCAATACCGGTGGATTGGCCACCGCCGGCGTCGGCACCGCCATCGGCGTGCTGCTGCGCGCCCACCAGCAGGGCAAAGTGCAACAGGTATGGGTCGATGAAACCCGGCCGCTGCTGCAGGGCGGCCGTCTGACCGCCTGGGAGCTGGGCGAGCTGGGTATTCCCTATCGCCTGATCTGCGATTCGATGGCCGCCAGCCTGATGGCGCAGGGCCAGGTCGATGCGGTGTGGGTCGGCGCGGATCGCATCGCCGCCAACGGCGACGTCGCCAACAAGATTGGCACCTACAGCCTGGCGGTGCTGGCGCACTACCATGGCATTCCATTCTACGTGGCTGCCCCGCATACCACCCACGATCCGCACTGTCCGGACGGCGCCGCCATCCCGATCGAGCAACGCGCGGCGGCCGAAGTCACCGGCGTTTCAGGCAGCTTCGGCGCCTGCCAGTGGGCGCCGGCCGATGCGCCGGTCTGCAATCCGGCGTTCGACGTCACGCCGACCAAGCTTATCAGCGGGTGGGTGTTCGATAGCGGCGTGATCACGCCGCAGCAGGTTGAAGCGGGGATTTTCCAGCGGGCGCTGGGTTAACGCCCGCCGGTTGAGATCAGTCCAGGCGCGGATAGGCATCGGCGATCGTGTCGCCGGTGAAATGCGCCACCCAGCCTTCCGGGTTGTCAAATACCCGGATCGCGGTAAAGTGCGGCGCCGAGCCCATATCGAACCAGTGACGGGTGTTGGCCGGCACCGAGATCAGATCGTTCTTTTCGCACAGGATCTGGAAGATCTTGCCGTCCAGATGCAGGCAAAACAGCCCCGACCCTTCAACGAAAAAGCGCACTTCATCCTCGCCGTGCGTGTGTTCGGACAGGAATTTTTCGCGCAGCGCCTGACGCTGCTCATGGTCCGGCCGCATGCTGATCACGTCCCAACTCTGGTAGCCCTTTTCCGCCACCAGCCGGTCGATCTCATGCTGGTAGGCGGCGATCACCGCCTCCGGCTGCGGGTTGTCGCCCAACTCGCGATCCGCCTGCCAACGCTCAAAGCGCACGCCGATCTGCGCCAGCTGGCGCTGGATTTCCTGCGCGTCGCGGCTCTGCCACAGCGGCTGCTGCGGTGCTGTATCACTGAAAATGGTCAATCCACTCATGAGACAAACTCCCCTAAATCGATGTGATCAAAACGGCTGACCTGCGGATGCCGGCTCTGTGCGTCCGCCTCATCGCGGATCAGCTGGCAGGTATGCCAGCCGGCGGCCTGCGCGGCGTCCAGCTCCTGGTGAATATCGGACAGGAACAGCAGTTCGTCGGGCGCGATACCGATAGCCTGCGCGATGTTGCGGTACGACGCGGTTTCACGCTTGGCGCCGACGCGGGTGTCGAAATAGCCGCTGAACAGCGGCTGCAGATCGCCGGCGTCGCTGTGGCCGAACAGCAGCTTTTGCGCCTCCACCGAACCGGAAGAATAAACGTAAAGCTTCAGCCCCTGGCGCTGCCAGGCGGCCAATTGCCCGGCGACCTCCGGATAAAGATGTCCGCGGAAGTCGCCCTCGCGATAGCCGCTGCGCCAGATGATGCCCTGCAGCGCCTTGAGCGCGGTGGATTTGCGATCTTCATCCATAAAGCGATACAGCGCGGCGATCAGCGCGTCGAGATCCGCCTGCGGCTGGTCAATTTCAGCGCGCAGCGCCGCCAACGGCGCGGCGACTTCGCTCTCCGTGGCGTGACGGCGTACAAAATCCGCCAGCCGCTCGCGGGCATAGGGAAACAGCACCTGATGCACGAAGCGAATATCGCTGGTGGTGCCTTCAATATCGGTCACGATAGCGCGGATCATTTCGCCTCCAGCAAGCGACGTTGCAGTTCACACTGGAACAGGAATTCCAGCCCTTCGAGATGGCGGCGGGCTTCCGCCACCTGGCTTCCCCAGCAATAAAGACCGTGGCCGCGCACCAGAAAACCGTACTGCAGCGGCGTGACCTCGGCATAGGCCGCGACGCGCGACGCCAGCCGGGGAATGTCCTGATCGTTATCGAAAATGGGGATCGCCACGCTGTCCAGGTGGCTGCGCTGACCGGCGAGCGACTTTTGCATTTCGTACCCCTGCAGCACCAACGCATCGCCGCGTTCCACCCGCGACAACACGGTGGCGTTGACGGAATGGGTATGCAACACCGCGCCAAGGTGCGGGTACAAGCGATAGAGCAGCGTATGCAGCCCGGTTTCCGCCGACGGCGTACGGCCGCTCGGCACGTGATTGTCAGCGATATCCACCCGCAGAAAATCGGCGGCGCTCAGACTCCCTTTGTCTTTGCCGGACTCGGTGACCAGGCACTGGCGTTCGTCGAGGCGCAGCGACATGTTGCCACCGGTCGCCGGACACCAGCCTTTGTCGCCAATCCAGTGGCAGGCCGCCAGTAATGCGTTAAGTTGCGGATTCTCCGTCATTGTTATCGTTTCCCGTTCGGTATAGCGGTCAGCAGGTGAAGCTTAGCCAGCTGCGCGACAGGCTAAGCACTTTTTCGCATTTAGCCATCTAAGCGTCTTGATTGCCAAATACTAGCATCGTGTTATATTGACGGCAATATAAGCGCCTGGAGTATTCACCTGCTATGAGCACTTCCGCATTGATTCCCGACAGTAAACTGCCCGCCCTGGGCACCACCATCTTCACCCAGATGAGCGCGCTGGCGCAGCAGCATCAGGCGATCAACCTGTCACAGGGCTTCCCTGATTTTGACGGGCCGGACTACCTGAAAGCACGCCTGGCCTGGCACGTCGCCCAGGGCGCCAACCAATATGCGCCAATGACCGGCGTGGCGGCGCTGCGCGAAGCCATCGCCGACAAAACCGCCGAGCTATATGGCTGGCAGCCGGATGCCGGCAGCGAAGTGACCGTCACCGCCGGCGCCACCGAAGCGCTGTTCGCCGCCATCACGGCGCTGGTGCGCCCCGGCGATGAGGTGGTCTGTTTTGATCCGAGCTACGACAGCTACGCGCCGGCAGTGACGCTGGCCGGCGGCGTACTCAAACGCCTCGCCCTGCAGCCGCCCGCGTTTGCCGTGGATTGGCAACGGTTCGCCGCCGCGCTGTCGCCGCGCACCCGCCTGGTGATCGTCAATACGCCGCACAATCCGTCCGCCACTGCCTGGCAGGCGGAAGACATGCAGCAGCTGTGGCACGCCATCGCCGAACGCGAGATCTACGTGCTCAGCGACGAAGTCTACGAACACATCTGCTTCGCCAAAGGCGGGCACGCCAGCGTATTAGCCCACCCACAGCTGCGCCAACGGGCGATCGCGGTGTCCTCCTTCGGTAAAACCTTCCACATGACCGGCTGGAAAGTGGGTTACTGCGTGGCGCCCACCGCGCTGAGCGCCGAGGTGCGCAAGGTGCATCAATATCTGACCTTTTCGGTCAACACCCCGGCGCAGCTGGCGCTGGCGGATAGCCTGCGCGCCGAGCCGGAGCACTGGCGACAGCTGCCGGCATTCTACCGCGCCAAGCGCGATCGCTTCGTGCAAGCGCTGGCGAGCAGCCGACTGGAAATTTTACCCTGCGCCGGTACATACTTCTTGCTGGCGGACTACAGCGCCATCTCCGATCTGGACGATGTGGCGTTCTGCCATTGGTTAACCGAGCACGTGGGCGTGGCGGCCATTCCGCTGTCGGTCTTCTGTGCCGATCCTTTCCCCCATAAATTGATCCGGCTGTGCTTCGCTAAACAGGACGCCACGCTGGATGCAGCTGCGGAGCGGTTATGTCGACTTTAAAAATTACCCTGTTGCAGCAACCTCTGGTCTGGCGCGACGGCCCCGCTAACCTGGCCGCCTTCGACGCGTTGCTGGCACCGATCGTCGGGCGCGATCTCATCGTCTTGCCGGAAATGTTCACCACCGGTTTTGCCATGGATGCCGGCGAGAGCGCCCTACCCGAACAGCAGGTGATCGACTGGCTGCACGGTTGGGCGGTGAAAAGCCACGCGCTAATCGGCGGCAGCGTGGCGTTGAAAACCGCCGAAGGTGCGGTCAACCGTTTCCTGCTGGTGGAGCCGGGCGGCCAGGTGCACACCTATGACAAACGCCACCTGTTCCGCATGGCCGGCGAACACCTGCACTACCAGGCCGGCAACCGGCGTGAAATTTTCGAGTGGCGCGGCTGGCGCATCCTGCCGCAAATCTGCTACGACCTGCGTTTCCCGGTTTGGGCGCGTTACCAACAGGATTACGATCTGGCCCTGTACGTCGCCAACTGGCCGGCGCCACGCAGCAAACACTGGCAAACGCTGCTGGCGGCGCGGGCGATTGAAAATCAGGTGTATGTGGCGGGCTGCAACCGGGTGGGCGACGATCCGAACGGCCTGAACTACAGCGGAGACAGCCTGATCATCAGCCCGCAGGGCGAGATCCTGGCGGATGCCGAGCCCGGCGCAGCCGCGCGGCTGGACGCCGAGCTGTCGCTGGAAACCCTGCAGAGTTACCGCAGCGCCTTCCCGGCCTGGCGCGATGCCGACAGCTTTCTGCGTCTTGATTGATTAAACGCGATCCCAGCCGGCGATCGTCAGGCAATAGGCCTGGATCGCCAGCGCGACGTCCGCCTGCCGCACCGCTTCAGCCGGATGATGGCTGACGCCGCCGGCGCAACGCACGAACAGCATGCCGACCGGCCATTGCGCCGCCACGGCGATGGCGTCATGACCGGCGCCGCTCGGCAGCGCCAGACTCTGCCCCTGTACCTGCTCGACGGCCGCCTGCCAGCGGCGCTGCAGATCGCTATCGCAGGCGGTGGCGTCAATGCGGTAAAACTCCTCGCTGGCGAAGCGCGCTCCGCGGCGTGCGCAGATCGTCTGCGCCTGCGCCAGCAACGTCGCCAACAGCGCCGCCAGCGGCGCATCCTGCGGGCCGCGCACGTCGAGCGTCAATCGCACTTCGCCCGGGATCACGTTGGCCGCGCCCGGCAGGCTCTCGATGCAGCCGACGGTGGCCACCAGATGCGGATCGGCGGCGCGGGTCAACGTTTCAACCGCCGTTATCCATTCCGCCGCGGCCGCCAGCGCGTCTTTGCGCTGCCCCATCGGCACCGTACCGGCATGGCCCGCCTCCCCGCTAAAGACGCAGTTAAGCCGACGCGCGCCGTTGATCGCCGTCACCACCCCCAGCGCCAGGTCGGCCGCCTCCAGACATGGGCCCTGTTCGATATGCAATTCCAGATAAGCGCGGATTTCCTGCGGCGCGCGGCGCGCCTGCGCGATCGCCGTCGGCTCCAGCCCAAAATCGCGCATGGCCTGCGCGATGCTCACCCCGTCCGCGTCAGTCTGCGCCAGCCATTCCTGCGGCCATTGGCCGGTCAAGCCGCGGCTGCCCAGCAACGTCACGCCGAAGCGAGCGCCCTCTTCGTCGGCAAAGCCGATCACCTCCAGCGCCAGCGGCAAACGGCGCCCCTGGCGGTGGTATTGCGCCACCGTTTCCAGCGCCGTGAGCACGCCGAGCATGCCGTCATAACGCCCGGCGTTGCGCACCGTGTCCAGATGCGAACCGAGCAGCAGCGCGGGGGCGCCGGGCGTGAGGCCTTCATAACGGCCACAGATATTGCCGACGCTGTCTTGCCACACCCGCATGCCGCTCTCGCGCATCCATTCGCCCACCAGAACGTTGGCGCGCCGATGTTCCGCAGACAGATAAAGACGCGTCAGTTTACCGGGCTCCGCGCTGATCGCCGCCAGCTCATCACAGCGCGCCATCACCCGCGCGGCGGCCTGCTGCGCTTCCTGCGGCGTCATTCTGGCCGTCCTGCATCGTACAGGTTCCAGGCCGCCTGGAGGGCCTCCCCCTGTTGCGTGGCGAAGCCCAACCGGTTCAACACCGCCTCCAGCGCCGCCAGCGTTTGCAGCACGCAATCTTTGCGCGCGTTGTAGCCCATGGTGCCGATGCGCCAGATCTTGCCCTGCAGCGGGCCGAACGAGGTGCCGATTTCGATGGCGAAATCGTTCAGCATCATCTGCCGCACCTGCTCGCCGTGCACCTGCGGCGGGATCATCACGCCGAGCACGTTATTCATGCGGTGCTCGAGATCGCCGAACACCGCCAGCCCCATGCCTTGGATGCCCGCCAGCATCGCCGCGCCGTGCAGCCGGTGGCGGGCAATGGCCTGATCCAGCCCTTCCTTGAGGATCACCCGCGCGCATTCTCGCGCCGCGAACAACATGCTGGTGGCTTCGGTATGGTGATTCAGGCGTTCCGGCCCCCAATAATCCATGATCATGCCGAGGTCGAAATAGTTGGAGTAGATCATCTCGTCGTCGCCGTCGGCATGTTCGGCGGTGCGGATCCCCTCCTCCACGCATTTGCGACGGCGTACGATCTCTTCAAACTGCGGGCTGAGGGTGATCGGCGAACTGCCTGAAGGGCCGCCCAGGCACTTCTGCAGCCCGGCGGAGACCGCATCCAGCCCCCAGGCGTCGGTCTCCAGCGGGTTCCCGCCAAAAGACGCCGTCGCATCGGTATAGAACAGCACGCCGTGGCGGCGGCAGATATCGCCCAGCTCATGCAGCGGCTGCAGCATGGTGGTGGACGTGTCGCCCTGCACCGTCAGCAGCAGGCGCGGGCGCACCCGCTTAATCGCGTCTTCGATGCGATCGGCGCTGAACACCTCGCCCCACGGCGCGTCGATCGTGTGTACCTCGGCGCGACAACGGCGGGCAATTTCGCACAGCAGATGTCCAAAGCGGCCGAATACCGGCACCAGCACCTTATCGCCCGGACGAATGGCAGAAACCAGCAGCGCCTCGATACCGGCGCGCGAGGTGCCGTCCACCAGCATCGTCCAGCGGTTTTCGGTGCGGAACAGCGCGCGATATAGCGCCATGACCTGATTCATGTAACCGGTCATTGCCGGATCGTACTGGCCGATCAGTTGGCTCGACATGGCGCGCAGCACGCGCGGATCGGCGTTGATCGGCCCCGGCCCCATCAGCAGGCGCGCCGGCGGGTTAATCTGTTCGAATTGCGGAGTAGTTAGCATGTTATTTCCTTACCAGCTTAATAACTTGTCATTTTATTTGCCGAAATCAGGCTTCTGACAACCCGCGCACAGAAGCGATAAACTGTTTCAATTCCTGCGTTTGCGGATTGGCGAACAGCGTGCGGCTATTTCCCTGCTCCCACACCTTGCCCTGGTGCATGAATACCACCCGGTCGCCCACCTCGCGGGCGAAGCTCATTTCATGAGTGACCAGAATCAGCGTCATGCCCTCTCGCGCTAACTGTTCCAGCACCTTCAGGACTTCACCCACCAGCTCGGGATCCAGCGCCGAGGTGATCTCATCGCACAGCAACACCTTCGGTTTCATCGCCAGCGCCCGGGCGATCGCCACCCGCTGCTGTTGCCCGCCGGAAAGGTTGGCCGGCGCGTAATGCATGCGTTCACCCAATCCCACCTTGTTCAGCATCTGTTCGGCCAACTCGCGGCACTCGGCAGCGCTTTTTTTCAGCACCCGGCGCGGCGCCAGCATCACGTTTTCCAGCGCCGTCATATGCGGGAACAGGTTGAAGTTCTGAAACACCATGCCAATCGAGCGGCTGATTTCACGCGCCTGCGAATCGCGATCGGTGATGGTCATGCCGCCCAGTTTGATGCTCCCTTCCTGATACCCTTCCAGCCCGTTGATGCAGCGCAATAGCGTGCTTTTACCAGATCCGCTGCGGCCGATGATCGAGACCACCTGCCCCATGTCGATATCCAGATCCACGCCCTTCAACACATGATTCTGACCGTAATATTTTTGAACCTGATTAATGGTGATGATCGGCATGGCATTTCTTCTCCAGATAATGGCTGTAACGCGACAAGGGATAGCACATCAGGAAATAGCCCAACGCGACCAGACCAAACACCTTGAAGGGCTGATAAGTCACATTGTTCAGCATGGTGCCGGCCTTGGTCAGCTCGACGAAGCCAATGATCGACGCCAAGGCGGTGCCCTTGATCACCTGAACCGAGAAACCGACGGTCGGCGCAATGGCGATACGCACCGCCTGCGGCGTGATGACGCGCATCAGCGTCTGCGCGAAACTCAGCCCGAGACAACGGGCTGCCTCCCACTGACCTTTCGGCAAGGCGGCGATGCTGCCGGACCAGATATCCACCAGAAAAGCGCTGGTGAATAGCGTCAGCGCCAGCGCGGCCGCGGTCCATGGGCTGACGTCGACGCCGAACAGCGCCAGACCGAAAAACGCCAAAAACAGCTGCATCAGCAGCGGCGTGCCCTGAAACAGTTCCGCGTAAACGCGGACAAAACGCATTGCCCAGCGGCGCTTGCTCAGGCGCATCAACACCAGCGGCAGCGCCACCAGCGTGCCGCCGAAAAATGCCGTCAACGACAGCAGCAGCGTCCAGCGAGCCGCCAACAGCAGATTGCGCACGATGTCCCAATCGGTAAACGTCAGCATCAGTTCCGGCTCCCTAAAAAACGCCGCCCGGCGGCCAGCAACAGTTGACGCATCAACAGCGACAACAACAGATAAAGCAGCGCCGTCACCAGATAGACTTCGAAGCTGAGGAAGGTGCGCGACTGGATCAGGTTGGCGGCGAAGGTCAGCTCTTCGAATGAGACCTGCGACACCACCGAGGATCCCAGCATCACAATGATGCACTGGCTCACCAACGCCGGATAAATACGCTGCAGCGACGGCGGCAGTACGATGCGTAAAAAGGTCTGGCTGCGGCTGAGCCCCAACACGCGTCCCGCTTCCCACTGCCCCTTCGGCGTGACCTGAATGCCGGCGCGAATAATTTCGGTGCTGTAGGCGCCAAGGTTGATCACCATCGCCAGCAGCGCCGCCTGCCCGGCCGTCAGTTTCCAGCCCAGGCTCGGCAGGCCGAACACGATGAAGAACAACTGCACGACGAACGGCGTGTTGCGCACTACTTCGACGTAAACGCCCCAAAGGCGGCTCAGCGCGCCGACCCGGCCGCTGCGGATCGCCGCGCCGCAAATGCCCAGCGCAACCCCCATCAACGTCGCCAGCGCCGTCAGCGCCATCGTCGTCAGTAACCCCGCCAACAGCTCAGGCATGTAGGGCCAGAGCGCGGAGAAATTCAGCTGATAGGTCATCCGCCGCTCCCGTTATGCGCCAAAACCATCGGGCAGCGGCGCCTTCAACCATTTCTCCGACAGGCCATTCAGCGTCTTGTCCGCCAGCGCCTGTCCAATCAGCGCATCCACCGCCGCTTTCAAGGCCGGTTCTCCCTGGCGCAACCCCACGAAACACGGCGAATCTTTCAACATGAACTTGGCGGTCGGCGCCTTGCCCGGATTCTGGCGCGCCAGGGCGCTCACCACCATGTTACCGGTGGCGATGTACTGCACCTGCCCGGAGAGATAGGCCGACAGCGTTGTGTTGTTATCCTCATAACGCTTGATCTGCGCCCCTTTAGGCGCGCCGTCGCTCAGCACCATATCCTCCACCGCACCGCGCGTGACGCCGACGGTCTTGCCATCGAGCTGCGCCATGTTCGCCAACGCGCCGTCTTTCGGACCAAAGACCCCCAGGAAGAACGGCGCATAGGCGCGGCTGAAGGCGATGGTCTTTTCACGCTCCGGATTTTTGCCCAGGCTGGAGATCACCAGATCCACTTTATTGGTCTGCAGATAGGGCACCCGGTTGGCGCTGGTGACCGGCACCAACTGCAACTTAAGTTTCATCTTATCGGCCAGATAACGCGCCATATCGATGTCATAACCCTGGGGCTGCAGATCGGTGCCCACCGAGCCGAATGGCGGGAAATCCTGCGGCACAGCCACGCGCAGGACGCCGCGCTGCCGGATCTCTTGCAATTGATCCGCCATGGTCGGCGCGGCCTGCGCCAGCAAGGCGATCCCGGTGAAAACCGTCCACAGCGTTTTTTTGATGTTCATAGCGTATCCCCGATGGTGAAAAGATGAAACAAAAGATTCTTACACCACAAGCTCTGCAACTAATGTGCCAATCGAAAATACGTCGAACCCATGCCTTAACTGGCACTGATTAACGAGAAAAAACCTGCCGACCTCAGCGAGCCGGCGACGGAGAAAGGGAAAGCAGGCAGGCCAGAGATGCACCAAAAATGTGCATCAGCACCAAAAAGCGCCGGTTAGCGCGGTTCCAGTTCGTCCAAATCCTGATACAGACCGGCAATATGATGAATACGCGATCGCCCCTGCTCCAACATCTCATGCAGCAGGGCGTTGCTGAGCAGGTTGCATAAGCTCATGGCGGCTGAATAGCTGTCGAAGGCGGAGACGCTGTCCAGCGAAGCGGCCAAATGCCAGTCCGCCAGCGGGATCAGCGCCTGCGCCTGCGGTTCGCAGATCAACAGCGTCGGCACCCGGCGAGTCTGCAGCTGCGTCAGTATCGCCTTGAGCTGACGCGGCCGGCGCCGAAACGCCACCACCACCGCCATATCCTGCGGCGCGAGATCGACCAGCTCCTCCGCCAGCGTCTGGCCGGGCTGCGGCATCAGCATCACCCGCTCCCGCACCTGCATCAGCTGCTGACGCAGATGCATGGCTATCGGATAGCTGTTGCGAAACCCCAGCAGCGCGACCCGCCGCGCCCGCGCCAGCGCGGCGATCACCGCGCCGAATTGCTCCACATCGAGATGGCTCACCCAGTGCGAGAGGTTAGCCATTTCCTGCTTGTAATGCCGCGCCAGCAGCGTATTGCCCTGCACCGCATGCCTCTCGTCGGTCACCGGCATGCCGCTCTGGCGCAGGGTGCGCAGCTCAGCGCGCATGTCCTTGTAGCTGCGATACCCCAACCGCTTGAACAGCCTGCTGACCGTGGCTTTAGAAACCCCGCTCAAGCGCGCCAGCTCGGCGCTGTTGTAACTGATCAGGTCGTCGAAATGATCGAGGATAAAGTCGGCGACGCGCTGTTCCTGCGGCGCCAATTGCGGATATTCGTTGCGCAGGCGTTCATCGAAGGGCTGCATCATCACTCTCGCTGTAACTTTTGTTTCACCGGAACATAGCACGCCCCGGCCCCTCTCTGACAAGCAATTAATCGTCCTGATTAAAAGTGGAACGCCTCTTGCTTCTGTTACCCGAACGCTCACCTCAGACAAGGGCAGAAACATGATTAACAGCAATACCGCGCCACAGGGCATGGCGGTCACTCCACACCATCTCGCCAGCCAAAGCGCGCTGGCGGTGCTGCGCGAAGGCGGCAACGCCATTGAGGCGATGGTGGCCGCCGCCGCGACCATCGCCGTGGTCTATCCGCACATGAACGGCATCGGCGGTGACGGTTTCTGGCTGATCGTGCCGCCGCAGGGCGAGCCGCTGACCATCGACGCCAGCGGCGCCGCCGGCTCGCTGGCGACGCCGGCGCTGTACGCCGGAGAAAGCCGCATCCCGCAGCGCGGCCCAAAAGCGGCGTTGACCGTGGCCGGCACCGTCGGCGGTTGGCAGGAGGCGTTGGCCTATTCGGCCGAACTGGGCGAAACGCCGCTGCCGCTGTCGCGGTTGCTCGCCGACGCCATACGCTACGCCGCCGACGGCATTCCGGTCACCGCCTCCCAAGAGGCGGCGACGCGCAGCAAACGCCACGAGCTGGAGGAGTTCGCCCCCTTCGCCCGCATTTACCTGCCGCAGGGAAAGATCCCGCTTGCCGGCCAACGATTCTGCCAACCGCAGCTGGCCGATACGCTGATCGCACTGAGTGAGGACGGGCTCGACAGTTTTTATCGCGGCCCGCTGGCTGAAAGCATGGCGGCGGACATGGCGATGTTGGGCATGCCGCTTACCGCTCAGGATCTGGCGAGTTATCGGCCATGCCGCCGTCCTCCGCTGCGCCTGGAACACCAAAAAGGTGAAATATTCAATCTGGCTCCCCCGACCCAAGGGCTGGTGTCGCTTGCCATCCTCGGGCTGACCGACCGTCTGCCGCTGGTCGGACAGAGCGAAGGCGCCGTGGTGCACGCCGTGGTCGAGGCCACCAAGCTGGCGTTCGATCTGCGCGACCGTTTCATCACCGATCCGCGCCACATGACGCAGGATCCGCAGGCGCTGCTGGCGGCCGAACATTTGGATAGGCTGGCCGGGCGCATCGACGGCCAAAAAGCGGCCGACTGGGGCCAGGGCAAAGGACCCGGCGATACGGTCTGGATGGGGGTGATGGACAGCAGCGGCCTGGCGGTCTCCTTCATTCAGAGCATCTACCACGAATTCGGCAGCGGCGTGGTACTGCCGAACAGCGGCGTCCTGTGGCAAAACCGCGGCGCCTCTTTCAGCCTGGACGCCGATCATCTGCTGGCGCTGGCGCCGGGCAAGCAGCCGTTCCATACGCTGAACCCGGCCGCCGCCCGGCTGTATGACGGACGCACGCTGATCTACGGCTCGATGGGTGGTGACGGCCAGCCGCAGACTCAAGCGGCGTTATTCGTGCGGCATGTGGTGCAAGGGCTGCCGCTGCAGCAGGCGATCAGCGCGCCGCGCTGGCTGCTGGGGCGAACCTGGGGCGAAAGTTCGGACTCGTTGAAGCTTGAGGGGCGCTTTAACGCGGCGACCCTCGACTATCTGCGACAGCGCGGCCACGCCGTTGAACTGCTGCCGGCGTTCAGCGAAACGGTCGGCCATGCCGGCGCCGTCGTACGCCACACCAACGGCATGTTCGAAGGCGCTTTCGATCCGCGAAGCAACGGCAGCGCCGCCGGCTTCTGACTCTCTTATTTATCGGGATCGCTTATGAACAATCAACACGCCGCCGATTGGGCGGCCTATATCCACCAGATGGAAACCGTGCTGGCCGTGGAACTGGACGATGTCCGCCGCCGGGAACTGTTGAAACAGATCGAACGCATCGCCGCGCTGGCCGAACCGCTGATGGCCTTACCGCTGGATCCGCGCCAGGAAATCGCGGGGGTATATCGCCCATGAATCCCTTAAGCGCCCTGTCGCTCGCCGAGATCCGTACGGCCCTTGAACGCGGCGCGCTCTCGGCGCGCGAGATCGTCCGGCATACGCTCGATCACATCGACCGTCAGAATCCCGCGCTGAACGCCTTTACGCACATCACCCGGGAACGCATGCAAAAAGAAGCCGATCGCCTCGACCGTTCGCGCGCGCTTGGGCAAACGCTGCCCGCTTTGGCCGGCATTCCCTATGCGGTAAAAAACCTGTTCGACGTCGCCGGTGAAACCACGCTGGCCGGCGCCCGCTTGTTCAGCGATCGGCCACCGGCCGGCCGCGACGCCTGGGGCGTCTCCCGGCTGGCGGATCAAGGCGCGTTGCTTTGCGGCATGTTGAACATGGACGCCTACGCCTACGGTTTCACCACCGAGAACAGCCATTACGGTGCCACCCGAAACCCGCATGACCTCGGGCGCATCGCCGGCGGCTCTTCGGGCGGCTCGGCCGCAGCGGTGGCGGCCGGCCTGGTGACCTTCTCGCTCGGCAGCGACACCAATGGCTCTATACGCGTGCCCGCCTCGCTGTGCGGCATTTATGGTCTGAAACCGACCTTCGGCCGCCTTTCGCGCAGCGGCAGCCAGCCGTTTGTCGACAGCCTGGATCACATCGGCCCGTTCGCCCGCCGGGTGCACGATCTCGCGACGGTGTATGACGCGATGCAGGGCATCGACGCCGAGGATCCGTTCCAGAGCGATCAACCGATTTCCCGCACCGAAGCGTTGCTGGCGCAGGGCAGCCAGAACCTGCGCTGCGCGGTGTTAGGCGGCTATTTCCTGCAATGGTGCAATGATGACGCCAAGGCCGCAGTCAACCAGGTGGCGCAAGCGCTGGCAGCCAGCGCCGAAGTCGAGCTGCCGCAGGCCGAGCTGGCCCGATCGGCGGCCTTTATCCTCAGCGCCTCAGAGGGCGGCCATCGCTATCTGCCGCAGTTGCGCAGCCAACCCGAACGCTTCGAGCCACTGTCGCGAGAACGACTGCTGGCCGGCGCCATGCTCCCCGCCACCTGGTATTTGCAGGCACAGCGCTTTCGTCACGCGTTTCGCCGGCAAGCCGCGCCGCTGTTCAAGCACTGGGACATTTTGATCGCCCCGGCGACGCCATGCAGCGCCACGCCGATCGGCCAGGAAACGATGCGCATCAACGGCGTCGATCTGCCGATCCGCGCCAGTATGGGCATGCTGACGCAGCCGATTTCCTTCCTTGGCCTGCCGGTCGTGACGGTTCCTTTGAAAAGCGCATCCGGTCTGCCGATCGGCCTGCAACTGATCGCCCCGCCGTGGCGCGAAGATTTGGCGCTGCGCGCCGCCTATGCGCTGGAATGCGCCGGCATCGCCACTTGCGTCTGCAAACAGGAGTAATCAATGAACAGTGAACATATCGATCGGCCGGCGGTGCTGGCGGAGGTCAACGCCGCCTTTTACCGCTATGAGCAGGCGTTAATCAGCAATGACATCGATGTGCTGGACGAGTTGTTCTGGCACGACGCGCGCACGGTGCGCTATGGCGCCACCGAAAGCCTCTACGGTATCGACGAGATCCGCGATTTTCGTCAACGGCGCCCGGCCAACGGGCTGGAGCGGCTGTTGGAAAACACCCAAATCACGACTTTTGGTGAAGATATGGCGGTAGCCAGCACGGAATTTCATCGGCCGGGCAGCAACCGCAGGGGGCGGCAAATGCAAACCTGGGTCAAGCTGCCCTGTGGCTGGCGCATCGTAGCGGCGCACGTCAGCCTGCTCGACGCGTCTTAGGGCTCCAGGCGGTAGAACCCATGATGAAGGCGCACGGCGGCGGCCGACTCAGCACCAATAGGCCATGAAGTTGACGGTGGAGCGATCCAGATCGCGTTCGCCAATCAGGTAACGCCGCAGCGTTTTCACCGCAGAAGACTCGGCCGCCACCCAGGCATAGAAAGCGTTACTGCCAGCAGCCCGCTCCCACAACACCTCATCGCTCAGGCTGCTTTCCGCCAGGGACTGCGCTTGCGCACAGGCCGATGCGGGGATATCCACCCGCTGGCGCACCGCCTCCACCAGCAGCGTGCCGTGCGCCAGCTGGCGGCCGACGTCGCGCGGCAGCCAATAAACGTCGGCGAACGGGAAATGCGCCAAATCCAGGCAATCCGCCGCCACCGGCACCTCAAAAAATGCCTGCACCCGCGGCGGATTGGCCTGCTGCGCCAGCTGTTCCAGAATCGCCATCGCCGCCGGCACCGCCGTCTCATCGGCGATCAGCAACGCCTGTTGCAACTGCGCCGGCGGCGCCCATTCGTAACCGCCGCTGTCGCCGTCGAAGTCACCGTTGGGGGCGACCGTTTGAATCGTGTCTCCGGGTTCGGCATGGGTCGCCCAGGCTGAAGCCGGGCCGTTCACGCCATGCAGCACGAACTCGACGTCCATCTGATTCTGCTCGCGGCGCAGCGCACGCAGCGTATAGGTGCGCATTACCGGACGCTGTTCTTTGGGGAGCGCCATGTAATCGCCGTACCAGTCCGGGCCGTTGGCCAACGGCGTGATCTTGCCGTCCGCCGCCGGGAACAGCAGTTTGATGCGCTGGTCAGGCGCTTCCAGCTTCATGCGATGAACATCCGCACCTTCAAATACGCAGCGCAGCAGCGAGGGCGAAATCAGCGTTTTGCTTTTCAGGGTGATATCAAAAATTCTGTAGCTGGCGGACATGTTCTCGACTCTCCGGCAACGGCTGTCGCTTTTACGTATGACCGATCGGCTGCCGTGTTGGCGGCGTGGCCGCGCGATCGCGCAGCGGATAAATGTTAATAAAACTAATTAATTACGTTAATGCATCGCAAAAAATCATATCATGATTTTATTGATAACAAGAAACGTTATTGATAAAAGAAGCATTCTCAAAAAACAACGTAACGACAATATCACCTGGGAAATAACGATGAAACGCAAACCTCTTTGGGTATTAAACCCATGTCTGCTGGCGTTGCTTGCGCCGCCGGCCTGGGCAGAAGATCAGAAAAACGGCAGCGAAGAGCAGGTGGTCGTCTCCGCCAGCCGTTCGCACCGCAGCGCAGCAGAAATGGCGCAGACGACATGGGTGATCGAAAGTCAGGAGATCGAACAGCAGGTCCAGGGCGGCAAAGAGATCAAGGACATGTTGGCGCAGCTGATCCCCGGCATGGACGTCAGCGGCCAGGGCCGCACCAACTACGGCATGAATATGCGCGGCCGTTCGATGATGGTGATGATCGACGGCGTACGCCTGAACTCGTCGCGCAGCGACAGCCGCCAGTTGGATTCGATCGACCCGTTCAATATCGACCATATTGAGGTGATTTCCGGCGCGACCGCACTGTACGGCGGCGGCAGCACCGGCGGCCTGATCAATATCGTGACCAAGAAAGGACAGAAAGAGCAGCAGGTCGAATTGCAGGTCGGCGGCAAAACCGGCTTCGGCGGCCATAACGATCACGACGAGAACGTAGCGGCGGCGGTCAGCGGTGGCAACGACAACGCCTCGGGGCGCCTGTCCGTTTCTTACCAGCGTTACGGCGGCTGGTACGACGGCAAAGACAACGAGGTGCTGATCGACAATACTCAAACCGGCCTGCAGTATTCCAATCGCCTCGATGTGATGGGCACCGGCACCCTCAACATCGACGATCATCAACAGCTGCAGCTGACCACCCAATACTACAAAAGCCAGTCCGACGGCGATCACGGCCTGTTTCTGGGGGAAAACTTCGCGGCGGTGACCGGCAACGCCAAGGCGTACAACAGCGGTAACTTAAACTCCGATCGCATCCCCGGCACCGAGCGCCACCTGATCAACCTGCAATATTCCAACACCGATTTCCTCGGCCAGGATCTGGTGGCGCAGGTCTACTACCGCGACGAAACGTTGACCTTCTACCCATTCCCAACGCTGGCGGGCAAAGCGCCGAACTATTACGTCAGCAGCATTGGCGCTTCGCAGCAAAAAACCGATTTTTACGGCGGCAAACTGACGTTAAACAGCAAACCTGTCGACGCGCTGACGCTGACTTACGGCATCGACGCCGAGCATGAAAGCTTCAACGCCAACCAGCAGTTCTTCAACCTGGCGAAGGCCCAACAGTCCGGCGGCATGACGCTGGAGAACGCTTACGGCACCGGCCGCTACCCGAGCTATACCACCAGCAACCTGGCGTCGTTCCTGCAGGCCAGTTACGACATCAACCCTATCTTCACCCTGAGCGGCGGCGTGCGTTACCAGTACACCGAAAACAAGATCGACGATTTCGTCGGCTATAACCAGCAGCAGGCGATCGCCACCGGCGCCGCCGCCTCTGCCGACGCCATCCCGGGAGGGAAAACCGACTACAACAATGCGTTGTTCAACGCCGGTCTGTTGGCGCACTTGACCGAGCGTCAGCAAACCTGGTTCAACTTCTCTCAGGGCTTCGAGATCCCGGATCCGGGCAAGTATTACGGCAACGGCACCTACGCGTTGAACGGCGGCCATTACCAGTTACTGAAGAGCGTCAACGTCGGCGATTCCAAGCTGGAAGGCATCAAGGTCAACGCCTACGAGCTGGGCTGGCGCTATACCGGCGATAACCTGCGCACGCAAATCGCCGCCTACTACTCGTTGTCCGACAAGAGCATCGCCATCAACAAAACCGACATGACCATTAACGTCAATGCGGACAAGCGGCGCATCTATGGGCTGGAAGGTGCGGTGGACTACTTCTTCGAAGACAGCGACTGGAGCGCCGGCACCAACTTCAACTTCATCCGTTCTGAAACCAAGGTCAACGGCGAATGGAAGAAGCTGGTGGTCGATACCGCCAGCCCATCGAAAGTCACCGCTTACGTCGGCTGGGCGCCGGGCGACTGGAATCTGCGCTTGCAGTCGCAGCAAACCTTCGACGTGTCGGACGACGGCGATTACACCAAGGCCAACTCCACCCAAGGCCGCAAAATAGATGGCTACAACACCCTCGATTTCCTCGGCAGCTATGCCCTGCCGGTGGGGAAAGTCAGCTTCAGCGTGGAAAACCTGCTGGACAAGGAGTACACCACCGTTTGGGGCCAACGCGCGCCGATCCTGTACAGCCCGACCTACGGCTCGCCTGAGCTTTACAGCTATAAAGGCCGCGGACGCACCTTCGGTTTGAATTACTCGGTGTTGTTCTGAGGATAAGGGGCCGGTCTGCCGGCCCCGTTCCCTGGGCCGCACCGTTTTGCCGAGAGCGGAAACGACGAAGCCCTGAGTTATCGCTAACTCAGGGCTTCTGAATAGTGGCGGAACGGACGGGGCTCGAACCCGCGACCCCCTGCGTGACAGGCAGGTATTCTAACCAACTGAACTACCGCTCCGCGCCATTCCCTCTTGCGGGGGAACGAGGCGCATATTACGGACGCCTCGCGGTTCCGTCAACGCCTTTTTCTCCGCAAATGAACCGTTTGCACAGTTTTTCAACGAAGGGTCGCCCGGTGCGTTTTTTTCGTGCAAAAACGCCGTTATTCCGCCGGCGCCCCACGCCACAGGCAGCTGCCCCCCTTCTTCGCCACCAGATCCAGACGCGCCTCGTGCGCCTGCATTTCTTCGTCGCTGGCGTAGACCACTTTCATCGCCGTGGCCGGGCGGACGATACGCTGTATTTCTTGCGCGGCATCGTTTTGCTGGGTGTCGCCTTCCATTTGGAACGCTATCGACGTCTGACCGCCGGTCATCGCCAGATAGACTTCCGCCAGGATCTCGGCATCGAGCAATGCGCCGTGCAGCGTACGCTTGCTGTTGTCTATCTCATAGCGGCTGCACAAGGCATCGAGGTTGTTGCGCTTGCCCGGGAACAGGCGGCGCGCCATCATCAGGCTGTCGGTGATAGTGCAGAAGGTCTCGGTCTTCGGGATCCCCTGCTGCAGCATGCGGAATTCGTGATCCATAAAGCCGATATCGAACGCCGCGTTATGGATCACCAGCTCGCCGCCGCGGATAAAGTCGAGGAATTCGTCGGCAACCTGATCGAAGGTCGGTTTGTCGGCCAGGAAGTCGTCGCTGATGCCGTGTACGCCGTACGCTTCCGGATCCACCAGCCGATCCGGCTTGATGTATACGTGGAAGTTGCGCCCGGTCAGGCGGCGGTTAATCACTTCCACCGCACCGATTTCGATGATGCGGTGCCCTTCGTAGTGCACCCCAAGCTTGTTCATACCGGTGGTTTCGGTATCGAGGACAATCTGTCTGGTGGTTGTAGAGATCATATTGCAGTGCTCACAGCGCTCGTTTATGTCAGACTTGGCTTTTATAAAACTGATAGGAAGAGTCTACCAGAGATGCTCAAACAGGTAGAAATTTTCACCGACGGCTCCTGCCTTGGCAACCCTGGCCCCGGTGGCTACGGCGCGATACTGCGCTATAAGCAGACGGAAAAAACCTTCAGCGAAGGATTTCGCCTGACCACCAATAACCGCATGGAAATGATGGCGGCGATCGTGGCGCTGGAAGCGCTGACGGTGCCTTGCGCCGTGACGCTCAGCACCGACAGCCAGTACGTGCGCCAGGGCATTACCAGCTGGATCCATAACTGGAAGAAACGCGGTTGGAAAACCGCCGACAAAAAACCGGTCAAGAATGTCGATCTGTGGCAGCGGCTGGATCAAGCCATTCAGCGCCACGAGGTGAAATGGGAATGGGTCAAGGGCCACGCCGGCCACCCGGAGAACGAACGCTGCGACGTGCTGGCGCGCGAAGCGGCCGGTAAACCGACGCAGGAAGACGTCGGTTACCAACCGGAAGCCTAAGGCAGCTTGCGATAGCTCTTGGTCGCGCCCACCGCGCGGCTGAGAGACGGCTTTCTCGCCCCCAGTTTCATCGGCGTGGGCGTCAGCGGCAAGGTGCGCTTACGCGCCACAATCACGCTCATGCAGCCCAGCGCCGGCAAATGGGTGCATAAAAATTTGCCGCCCTTGCGGTGCCACGGCAGTACGTGAAAACGCGCCTGGTGCAACACCTCGTAATTCAGCAGGCTGAGCCAATCCAGCAGCCGCATCTGGGTAAACATGCGGCTGACATAGGGCTGGCGACGACGCAACCCGGGCGCCAGCTTGCCCAACCCCAGCAGGCTGAACGGATTGAAACTGCTGATGACCAACCAGCCGTCGTCGATCAACACCCTGTCCACCTCACGCAGCATGCGGTGCGGATCGTCCGCATAGGACAGCGTATGCGCCAACAGGCAGGCATCTACCGACTTGGCGGCAAACGGCAGTTGATAAGCGTCGGCGACCACCTGCAGCCCTTCCCCCTCCAGCCCTACGTTAACCTGATGGGAGATTGCGCATTTATCCGTGGCCAGCTCGGCGCTGAGCATGCCCATCTTCAGCAGATGGAAACCGAACAGCTTGGGCCACCAGGGTTGCAACTGCCGCTCGAGCGCTTCACGATAGTACTCCCCCCACGGCAGCTCAGCCCAGGACTGCGGGCCGGTGAGCTTTTGTAGAGTATGGGCTGGTTTCATGATTTATTATCTTCTTTCAAGCCGTTGCCAACGAGAGGTACACCATGAATCTTATCAGCATTCCCGCCTTCCAGGACAATTACATTTGGTTATTGGATGACCGACAGGGGCGCTGCATTATCGTCGATCCGGGTGAAGCGCAGCCGGTACTTGAAGCGTTGCAGCGCCTGCAGCTGGCGCCGGCGGCGATCCTGCTGACCCACCATCATCACGATCACGTCGGCGGCGTGGCGCAGATTGTCGCGCAGTACCCCGGCCTGGCCGTCTATGGGCCGCAGGAAACCGCGGACAAAGGCGCCAACCACATCGTCCATGACGGCGACACCTTTGATATCGATGGCCGTCAATACAGGACTATCGCCGTTCCCGGCCATACGCTGGGCCATGTGGCATTCTATAGTGCCCCTTATCTGTTCTGCGGCGACACCATTTTCTCCGCCGGCTGCGGCAGGCTGTTTGAAGGCACCGCCAAACAAATGTACGACTCATTTCAACAACTCGCGCAACTTCCCGATAACACCTTAATTTGCTGCGCGCATGAATATACTCTTTCAAATCTTAAGTTTGCGCGGGCTATTTTGCCGGAAGATCGAGAGATTGAAACATATCAACAACATGTTGAAGCGTTAAGGGCAAAAGGCCAAGCCAGCGTGCCGACTACATTGCAATTAGAGCGCAAAATTAACCTGTTTTTACGTTGCCATCACACTGATTTACAAAAGAAATTAGGCTTTAATTCACCACCAAAAAGCCTTCATTCAGTTTTTTCCGAATTACGCCTGCGGAAAGATAACTTCTAAGCTTTTAGTTGTGTTATTTGGCGAAGCAAAGTATTATTGCTCGTCTTTTAAGCAACTACATTGACACACACATGAAGGCTAAAGCGATATTTCTCGCCTCGGTCTTGCTAGTGGGTTGCCAGTCGTCCAGGCAGGACGCACCGGCGCCAGAACAGCATGCACAGAGTTTGTCTTCGGCTGGTCAAGATGGTGAAGCAGGAGAGTACACAGGTAATGGCCGAGCGAGCTCGGCGCGGTGGTTGGATAACAACAGTCCCGCCGCGCAACAGGACCTGTGGAACTTCATTAGCGACGAGCTGAAGATGGAGGTTCCGGAAAATTCCCGGATCCGTGATCAGAAAAGAAAGTACTTAAAAAGTAAGAGCTATCTCCACGATGTAACATTACGGGCAGAGCCGTACATGTACTGGATAGTCGGGCAGATTAAGAAACGTAATATGCCGATGGAACTGGTACTGCTACCCATAGTGGAGAGCGCTTTTGACCCACACGCCACGTCAAGTGCCAACGCCGCAGGGCTATGGCAAATCGTGCCGCAAACGGGTCGCAATTATGGTTTGAAAAACAATCAGTGGTATGACGGTCGACGCGATGTCGTCGCCTCGACAACCGCTGCGCTTAACATGATGCAGCGCTTGAACCGCATGTTTAACGGCGACTGGTTACTGACCGTAGCCGCCTATAACAGTGGTGAAGGCCGCGTGATGCAAGCGGTGAAGGCAAACAAACGCCAGGGTAAGCCAACCAATTTCTGGGCATTGTCGCTTCCGCGTGAAACGTCAATCTATGTCCCGAAAATGCTGGCGCTGAGCGACATCATCAAGAACAGCAAGAAGTACGGCGTGAAACTCCCGAAAACGGATGAAACCCGTGCGCTGGCGCGTATCGATGTCGGGCAGCAGATCCAGCTAACTCAGGCGGCTGAGATGGCTGGGCTTTCAGTCACCAAGATGAAAGCGTATAACCCAGGCTACAAAAAAGGCGTTACGGCACCCAACGGCCCCCATTACATCATGGTTCCCAAAGGGCATGCCGATCAGCTGAAAGACTCGCTGGCCGATGGCCAGATCGCCGTGACTCAGCCAACGACGCAGTTGGCGAAGAACAGCGGTTTGTCCGGTGGCAGTTCGTATAAAGTGCGCTCCGGCGACACCTTATCGGCCATAGCCAAGCGGCTGAACGTTAAGACCAGCGATTTGCAGAGTTGGAACAACTTACGCGCCAAGAGCGCCTTAAAAGTTGGGCAAACCCTGCAAGTGGCCAGCAATACTGGCAGTAACAGCAGTATCACCTACCAGGTTCGTAAAGGTGATTCGCTCGCCAGTATCGCACGTCGTCACGGCGTCGATATTAACGACGTGATGCGTTGGAATTCAACGCTCGCCAAAGGCAACCTGCAGCCAGGTCTGAAGCTGACCCTGTTTGTCGGTAACAAGATGACGCCGGATACTTAAATGTTCGGCACAAAAAAAGCACCCTTCGGGGTGCTTTGTTATTAGCTGCGATTCACCATACCGGCGAGTCTTTTTCCGGATGAAACTCCACCAACAGCGGGTTGTGATCCGACGCACTGGTCACCAGCACCGACGCCTCCACCACTCCCAGATTGCGGTAAAATACGAAATCCAGTGGACGACCGAAGGCCTTGCGGCGATGGTCGTCGGTGAAACTCACCTCGCGCAGCGCCATCTCTCCGGCAAAGTCATACAGTGCATTGATGCGCTTGCGGCTCCAGGCGTTGAAATCCCCCGCCATAATCACCGGCCCCCGGTGACTGGCGATCTGTTCGCCTATCGGCCCCAACTGCTTGCTGTAGACGTCGACGCCCAGGCTAAAGTTCACCGCATGGATGTTCACCACCATCAACAGCTCGCCGTTGTACAGCGGATAAACGGTGATCAGGGCCGACTTGGAAAGCCGCAGCAGCGGCTCTCGCTCGCGCAGCGGGCAACAGTAAACAGGATGAGCGGCAGCCAGCGTCATCACGCCGGAAGGATGCTGCGGCAAGACAAAGGCTGGCACCTGATCGGCCGCCAGATAGTTGGCGGTCGCATAGCTCACCAGCTCCGGCGTGGTTTGCGCCTCTTGCAACAATACCAGCTGCGCGTCTTTGCCATGGTTTTTCAGCACCGAAAGCCAGTCGGCTCGCTGCTGTTTGAAAATATTCCATACCATGACGCGCAGGGCGCCGGTCGTCGGCAGCGCCGCCCCTGGCGGCAACGGCTGGTTAACGGCACCAGGAAAGATTCGCTCAACTGGCTGACCTGCAACATACCTCATTGCATAAGTTCGTTTCGGCACGCGATTCGCCTATTACCCATTAACATGAAAACTGGCGATGAACACTCGCCAACGATGAATTGATTATACGCCTACCCTGCATAGAGGGCATGGCTTTTGCGGGCATCACCTTTTCAGTTATAGGGGCCGCCTGCAGCGATTTCAATCTTCTGACGGTATAGCTGTGTAAAGGTGAGGGGTAATAGGTGAAAAATGCGAAAAGGCCCGCAAAATGCGGGCCAGGCAGCAAGGGTTTTACGTATTAAGCCGTTTGCAGCTGAGACTTTTTATCCAGGCGACCGCTAAAGCTAACCAGTAACAATGCAACCACCACGATCAACGCGCCAATCCAGGGGGTCTGCGCCAGCCCCAGTGAGGCAACGGTCTGGCCGCCAATCACCGAGCCGAGCGCAATGCCGATGTTGAACGCCGCGATGTTGAGACCGGACGCCACATCCACCGCACTTGGCGTGTATTGCGCGGCTTTCTGCACCACATACACCTGCAGCCCCGGCACGTTGCCGAAAGCGAACACGCCCATCACAATCACCGTCAGCAAAGCGGCAATACTGTGGCTGGCGGTAAACTGGAACACCAGCAACAAAACGGCCAGCGCGGCAAAGATAAAGCTCAGCGCACACACGGCCCCATGACGATCGGCCAGCTTGCCTCCCCAGATGTTACCCACCGCCACCGCGACGCCATAAGCCAACAGTATCCAGCTCACGGTCGGAGCAGAGAAGCCGGCCAGTTCCTGCATCATCGGCGCAAGGAAGGTAAAGGTCGTAAAGACCCCACCGTACCCCAATGCGGTAATCGCGTAAATCAGCAGCAGACGAGGATGAGTCAGCACTTTCAGCTGTTCCCGCACGCCTGCACTGCCCTGGTTCTTGATATTGCTCGGTACCAGAATAACGCTGGCCAGCGTGGCGACAGCGCCAATCAGAGAAACGGCCAGGAAGGTCTCACGCCAGCCAAACTGCTGGCCGATGAACGTCCCCAACGGTACGCCGGTCACCAGCGCCACCGTCAGGCCACCAAACATGATGGCGATGGCGGAGGCAGCCTTCTCTTTCGCCACCAGGCTAGTGGCGATAGTGGAGCCGATAGAGAAGAACACGCCGTGCGCCAGGCCGGTCAACAACCTAGCCACTACCAGCGATTCATAGCTGGGTGACTGCCAGGCCAGCAGGTTGCCGAGAGTGAACAGCACCATCAGGCCAACCAGCAGCAGTTTGCGCGGTATGCGGCTGGTCAGGGCCGTCAGCACCGGCGCGCCAATGGCCACGCCGAGGGCATAGATAGTCACCAGCAATCCAGCGGACGGCACGGTCACCCCAAGCTGTTCCGCGATAGTCGGGATCAACCCGACAATCACGAACTCGGTCGTGCCGATAGCAAAAGCGCTGATGGTTAAGGCAAGTAATGCGAGTGGCATTTTTTACTCCGAAATAGCATTCAAGTTGATGACGGCTATTATCGGCCTATGCTTAAATGATAAAAATGCTCAAAATTTCAAATTAACTTTGCTATCGGAGCAAAAATGAAAGCAAACTCTGACGAGCTGATCACCTTTGTCACCGTCGTAGAAAGCGGCAGCTTCAGCCGGGCGGCCGAACGCCTGGAACAAGCGAATTCCGTAGTCAGCCGAACGGTGAAAAAACTGGAAAGCAAACTGGGCGTAACGTTGCTCAACCGCACCACGCGCCAAATCAGCCTGACTCAGGAAGGAGAGAATTACTTTCGCCAGGTGCAGAAGGTACTGAACGACATGGCCGCGGCGGAAAATGCGCTGATGGAAAGCCGCCAGCGTCCGCAAGGCCTGCTGCGCGTCGACGCGGCAACGCCGGTGGTGCTGCATATGCTGACGCCTTTAGTGGCCGAGTTCCGCGAACGTTATCCAGAAATGTCGTTATCGCTGGTGTCTTCGGAAAACTTTATCAATCTGATCGAGCGAAAAGTGGATATCGCGATCCGCGTAGGCGAGCTGACCGATTCTACGCTGAAAGCACGCAAACTGATGACCAGCTACCGACATGTGCTCGCCTCCCCCGCTTATCTGGCTCAGCACGGCACGCCGCTAACGGTAGAAGATCTTGCACATCACTGCTGTATCGGTTTCAACGACCTGCCCAGCTTGAACCGCTGGCCACTGGCTTGTTCAGATGGCAGCCAGTTGGAAATCACCCCCGGTTTGACCACCAATAGCGGAGAAACGCAGCGCCATCTCTGCCTGCATGGCAACGGTATCGCCTGCCTGTCGGACTTTATGAGCGACGAAGATATCAAACGTGGAGATTTAGTCCCGATTCTGGTGGAAGCGACACTGCCGGTCGCCATGCCGATCAACGCGGTTTACTACAGCGACAGCGCCGTCAGCAACCGTCTGCGCAGCTTTATTGATTTTGTGAGTGAATACCTGAAACGATAAAAAAGCGCCCCCGATGGACGCCTTATGCTGACTACGGCGAGGAATGATTAATCCCAGTTTGGCGCCAGGCCTTCCGGACTAACCAGACGGCCGTTGCACTCCAGTGCGGCGATCTGCGCCATATCTTCGTCGGTCAGCGTCAGTTGCTGCGCCAATAGGTTGCTCGCCAGGTTTTCACGCTTGGTCGAGGAAGGGATCACCGCATAACCCAGTTTCAATGCCCAAGCCAGAACCACCTGTGCTGGGGTCGCATTGTGACGAGCAGCGATGCTTTTGATCGTTTCATCCTGCAGCGCTTTGCCGTAGGCCAACGTCATGTAAGAGGTGATGGCGATGCCGTGCTGCTGTGCAAATTCGACCACCTTGCGGTTCTGCAAGAACGGTGACAGCTCGATTTGGTTGGTGGCGATTTCATCGGCGCCAATCGCGTCAATCGCTTGCTGCATCAAATCGATGGTGAAGTTAGATACGCCAATTTGACGGGTCAGCCCCAACTTTTTCGCTTCCAGCAGCTCAGCCATAAATTCGGCAACCGGCACTTCGTCGTGGGGTGACGGCCAGTGGATCAGCGTCAGATCAACGTAGGACGTTTGCAGTTTTTTCAGGCTTTCTTGCAGGCTTGGGATCAGCGCCCCTTTCGCCAGGTTCGCGATCCAAATCTTGGTGGCGATGAACAGACCTTCACGTTTCACGCCGCTGGCAGCGATAGCCTGGCCAACAGCCGCTTCGTTTTCATAGATCTGTGCGGTATCGATAGTACGGTAGCCCAGCTCAAGTGCGGTGCTGACAGAATCGATAACAACCTGATCCTGAAGGCGGAAAGTACCTAAACCAAATGCAGGGATGCTCATAATGTTTTCTCTCATTAACGGGTAAATGTGGTATGAGGAAGATTATGGCAACTTTTTTATTGATCAAAAACGCCTGGTTCGGCATAAGACTTTTGATCTAAAGGCAACAATATCGGGAGATAAGGCTGTAAGGAAGGACAATTCCGGCCTTGAAAGCGTAAAATATAGACATGAAAAAGCCCTGAGTCAGAGACTCAGGGCTTATCAATTAAGTGGCGGAACGGACGGGGCTCGAACCCGCGACCCCCTGCGTGACAGGCAGGTATTCTAACCAACTGAACTACCGCTCCACCGATTCTTTTACGTTGTATCTTTCGATACCGGCAATATCGCGCT
>NZ_JAEIOH010000004.1:0-584025 GCF_017811775.1 Serratia sp. X10
GCCTGGCGGCAATAGCGCGGTGGTCCCACCTGACCCCATGCCGAACTCAGAAGTGAAACGCCGTAGCGCCGATGGTAGTGTGGGGTCTCCCCATGCGAGAGTAGGACACTGCCAGGCATCAAATAAAACAACAAGCCTCATGCGAAAGCATGGGGCTTTTTGTTTTGTCTGTTATCTGGCGTTCTGCTCGAGCATGGGCATCCTGAGACGAATTGTGTAGGACAAATCCGCCGGGAGCGGATTTGAACGTTGCGAAGCAACGGCCCGAAGGGGGGCGGGCAGGACGCCCGCCATAAACTGCCAGGCATCAAATAAAGCCGAAAGCCCTGAACTGACGTTCAGGGCTTTTTGCTGTGCGTAAAACGTAAAAAAGCGCAGCGACGCTGCGCTGCTTTCCCCTCCTTATCCTCCGTCAGCGAGCCAGAGAAAAGGCCCCGAAGGGCCTTTGATTAGGGTGTGTTTGCTTTTTTCACTTATTATTCGGTCAATGCGAGCTGCCCTGAGAAATGCCCAGCCCGGTTTGCGAACGAACAAACTGCGCCCGGAAGCGTTCCCGCTCTTGCTGCCCGGCCAGTGAGCTGTCGGTGATCGAGAACAGCCAGGTGCCGACAAAGGCCACGATCATCGAGAACAGCGCAGGGTATTCGTACGGGTAAATCGGTTTATCATGGCCGAGGATCTGCACCCAGATCGTCGGGCCGAGGATCATCAGAATCACCGCTGTCAGCAGGCCTAACCAGCCGCCAATCATCGCGCCGCGGGTGGTCAAACGCGACCAGTACATCGACAGGATGATGATAGGGAAGTTACAGCTGGCGGCGATGGAGAACGCCAGCCCGACCATAAAGGCGATATTCTGCTTCTCGAACAAAATCCCCAGGGCAATGGCGATCAGGCCTAATACCACGACGGTGATCTTGGAGACCTTCAGCTCATCGCGCTCGGTCGCCTTGCCGTTTTTAATCACGCTGGCGTACAGATCGTGGGACACGGCCGAGGCGCCGGCCAACGTCAGGCCCGCCACCACCGCCAGAATGGTGGCGAACGCCACCGCCGAGATAAAGCCGAGGAAGAAGTTGCCGCCAACGGCATTGGCCAGATGCACCGCCGCCATGTTGGTGCCGCCCAGCAGCGCGCCGGTGGCGTCTTTGAACGCCGGATTGGCGCTGACCAGCAAGATGGCGCCGAAGCCAATGATAAAGGTCAGAATATAGAAGTAACCGATAAAGCCGGTGGCGTAGAACACGCTCTTGCGCGCTTCCTTGGCGTCACTCACGGTGAAGAAACGCATCAGGATGTGCGGCAGACCGGCGGTGCCGAACATCAGCGCCAGGCCAAGCGACAGCGCGGAAATCGGATCGGACACCAGCCCGCCGGGGCTCATGATGGCGATGCCTTTCGGATGCACCTTCACCGCTTCGGCGAACAGGGTATTGAAGTCGAAGTTAACCGACTTCATCACCATCAGCGCCATAAAGCTGGCGCCGGCCAGTAGCAGCACCGCTTTGATGATCTGCACCCAGGTGGTGGCCAGCATGCCGCCGAACAGCACGTACAGCACCATCAGGATACCGACCAGGATCACCGCCACATGGTAGTTGAGCCCGAACAGCAGCTGGATCAGCTTGCCGGCGCCGACCATCTGCGCGATCAGATACAACGCCACCACCACCAACGAGCCGCAGGCTGAGAGGGTGCGGATCGGTTTCTGCTGCAGACGGTAAGAGGCGACATCGGCGAAGGTATAGCGGCCGAGATTGCGCAGGCGTTCCGCGATCAGGAACAGAATGATCGGCCAGCCGATGAGGAAGCCGATGGAGTAGATCAGGCCGTCATAGCCCGAGGTATAGACCAATGCGGAGATGCCGAGGAACGAGGCGGCGGACATGAAGTCGCCGGCGATCGCCAGCCCGTTTTGCAGACCGGTGATGCGTCCGCCCGCAGTGTAGTAGTCCTGACGGGAACGGGTGCGTTTGGAGGCCCAATAGGTGATGTAGAGCGTGGCGCCGACAAACAGGATAAACATCACGATAGCCTGAATGTTCAGCGGCTGACGATGCACCTCGCCGCTAATGGCGTCGGCGCAGGCCAGGCCCGGCAGCAACAGCAGCGCGGCGGCGGACAATAAGCGCTTCATTGTTTCACCTCGCGCAGAATCTCTGCGGTGAGGCGATCGAATTCGCCGTTGGCGCGAAACACATAGATCCCGGTCAAGACGAAAGAGATCACGATCAGCCCGACGCCGACCGGGATCCCGCGGGTAATGGTCGATCCGGCGGCGATCGGCGTGCCGAGCCATTGGGGATCGAAGGCGATCAACAAAATGAAGCCGACGTACAGCGCCAGCGTAATCAGCGAAAGCAGCCAGGCGAACCGGCCGCGTTTTCTCACCAGCTCTTTAAAGCGCGGGTTTTCTTCAATCCCTTGATAAATGGTGTCATTCATCAGAGTGTCTCCAGTAGGTATTGATAGAGTACGCCGCGCCAGGGCCGCTCAACGGCGTGTTATCCGAATGAGCGGCCTGAAGCGGCGTAAATTATGACGGCACTTTCATTGATTGTTTTTCTTCCAACAGCTTGTCGACTACAGCCGGATCCGCCAGCGTGGAGGTATCCCCCAGGTTGCTGGTGTCGCCGGCGGCAATTTTGCGCAGGATACGCCGCATGATCTTGCCGGAGCGCGTTTTGGGCAGCGAGTCTGTCCAGTGCAGCACGTCCGGCGTGGCGATCGGCCCTATCTCTTTGCGCACCCAGTTGCGCACTTCGGCATAGAGCTCCGGCGTCGGTTCTTCGCCGTGGTTCAGCGTGATATAGGCGTAGATCGCCTGGCCTTTGATGTTATGAGGAATGCCGACCACCGCCGCTTCGGCGATTTTCGGGTGAGATACCAGCGCGGACTCGATCTCGGCGGTGCCCAAACGGTGGCCGGAGACGTTCAGCACGTCGTCGACGCGGCCGGTGATCCAGTAGTAACCGTCCTCGTCGCGGCGGGCGCCGTCGCCGCTGAAGTACATGCCTTTGAAGGTCGAGAAGTAGGTTTGCTCGAAGCGGTCATGATCGCCGAACAGAGTGCGCGCCTGGCCCGGCCAGGAATCGACGATCACCAGGTTGCCTTCGCAGGCGCCTTCCTGCGGCGTGCCGACATTATCGACCAGCGCCGGCTGTACGCCGAAGAAAGGCCGCGTGGCGGAACCGGCCTTCAGCTCGGTGGCGCCCGGCAGCGGGGTAATCATGAAGCCGCCGGTTTCGGTTTGCCACCAGGTGTCGACGATCGGGCATTTGGCGTTGCCTATCTTGTTGTAGTACCACTCCCAGGCTTCCGGGTTGATCGGTTCGCCGACCGAGCCCATGATGCGCAGCGAATCGCGCCGGGTGCCTTCGATCGCCTTGTCGCCTTCGGCCATCAGGGCGCGAATGGCGGTCGGCGCGGTATACAGAATATTGACCTGGTGTTTGTCGATCACCTGCGACAGGCGGTTAACGCCCGGATAGTTAGGTACGCCTTCGAACATCAGCGTGGTGGCGCCGCAGGCCAGCGGGCCATACAGCAGATAGCTGTGACCGGTGACCCAGCCCACGTCGGCGGTGCACCAGTAAATGTCGCCGTCGTGATAGTCGAACACATACTTAAAGGTCATCGCGGCGTACACCAGGTAGCCGCCGGTGGTGTGCAGCACGCCTTTTGGCTTGCCGGTCGAGCCGGAGGTGTACAGGATAAACAGCGGATCTTCGGCGTTCACTTCTTCCGGCGGGCAATCGGCGGAAACGCCCTGGGTCAGCTCATGCCACCACAGATCGCGCCCTTCCTGCCAGTAACCCGGTTTGCCGGTGCGCTGGAACACCACGACGTTGGCCACGCTGACCACGCCGGGGTTTTTCAGCGCATCGTCGACGTTCTTTTTCAGCGGCACGGCGCGGCCGGCGCGCAGGCCTTCATCGGCGGTGATCACCAGTTTGGCGTTGGAGTCGATAATGCGCCCGGCGACCGCTTCCGGCGAGAAGCCGCCGAAGATCACCGAATGTACGGCGCCGATGCGCGCGCAGGCTAGCATGGCGACCGCCGCTTCCGGCACCATCGGCATATAGATAGCCACCACGTCGCCTTTTTTCACGCCGAGCTTTTTCAGCACGTTGGCGAATTGGCAGACATCATGGTGCAGCTGTTTGTAGGTCACTTTCTTGGATTGGGTCGGGTCATCGCCTTCCCAGATAATGGCGGTCTGGTCGCCGCGCTCGGCCAAATGACGGTCCAGGCAGTTGGCCGCCAGGTTCAACGTGCCGTCTTCAAACCAACGGATGCTGACGTGGCCCGGATCGAACGAGGTATTTTTGACTTTGGTATAGGGTTTGATCCAGTCCAGGATTTTGCCATGCTCACCCCAGAAAGCTTCTGGGTCTTGAACCGACTGTTGATAATACTGTTGGTATTGTGCCGGATTTATCAGGGCGCGTTCTGCAATTGCAGAAGGAATAGCGTGTTTATGCAGTTGGCTCATAGCTTTTCTCCTTGAAGTTGTTAATGATATGTCAACTGAAGGTTAAGTATAGTTTGCTACGATTCTTTGTTTCTTTTTTGCGCGGCAGATCACGCAACAAAGATATTGATTTGTAATAGTTCTGTCGCATTTGCAGTACGTATCTATCTCTTTGGCGTTTAAATCATCATAAACCCGCTTTTTTAGCCAAAAACACTTATCTAAAGAACAAAAAAGAATAAACAAAGGCGAGGGTATTTGCCTTGCGCTTAATAAGGGTGGGAGAGACCGACATTATTTCGCGCTATAAATCTTTTTTGATTATTTTTCGCGATTAATATTCTAAGTTGGTATTAACGCGATATAACGATGGACGGCATATCGTGAAATAACGTTCTATTAACGTTTAATTCCTGATGAAAACTCGGGAAATACCGTGTGGCATTCATCCTGCGGGATCGTTCGATTTTTAATCGAAATATAAAACGGCGCTGCATTTATGGGTGAAAATGTCACTCGGCTAATTCCCATTTATTTGACTTTTGAGTAACAAAATATAAACATTTGATGCGGACTAAATATGCAGAATGGACGAAAAATAACGCATTTTAATCGCGTTCAAAAAAACGCCACCGGCGCGGTTATGTGCTTCATTATATGAAAAATTATGTTTTTAATAACAAGCAATTATGCCATTTGAAATAGTTACGCGAATTTTTTGTGATTCGATTCAGCGCTCAACCCTGACAAATCAAGGCTTGCAGAGCATGCCGCCCGGATGATACAGATTTATACTGCGTCGCACCCAGGGCAGGTGAACGCTTCCACTGAATTAACATAAGCCTGTAATAAATGATTAAGTATTCTTTTCGCCGTGTTGCGACTTTGTACGGCGCAAAGAGTCTTTGAGGACTTTTTGGGTATGAAAAGTGTAAAAATTAGCCTGGCTTGGCAAATCCTGATCGCGTTGGTGCTGGGTATTATTGTTGGCGCGGTATTGCACAACCAGACCGAATCTCGTGAGTGGCTGGTGAGCAATATTCTCAGCCCGGCGGGTGATATCTTTATTCGTTTGATCAAGATGATTGTGGTGCCGATCGTTATTTCCACGCTGATCGTCGGTATTGCCGGCGTGGGGGATGCGAAAAAGCTGGGCCGCATCGGATTGAAGACCATTATTTACTTCGAAGTGATCACCACCGTCGCCATCGTGGTGGGGCTCACCTTGGCCAACGTCTTCCAACCGGGCCACGGCATCGATATGTCGACGCTGACCACGGTGGACATTTCGCAGTATGAGAAAACCACCGAACAGGTGCAAAGCGGTTCGCACAGCCTGGTGGCGACCATTCTGTCGCTGATCCCGTCGAACGTCTTCTCGTCGATGGCCAAGGGCGACATGCTGCCGATTATCTTCTTCTCGGTGCTGTTCGGTCTGGGGCTGTCGTCGTTGCCGAAAGAGACCAAAGAGCCGCTGCTGAAGGTCTTCAAGGCAGTGTCCGAGAGCATGTTCAAAGTCACCCACATGATCATGCGCTATGCGCCGATCGGGGTGTTTGGCCTGATTGCGGTCACGGTGGCGAACTTCGGTTTCGCTTCGCTGCTGCCGTTGGCCAAGCTGGTGGTGCTGGTGTACTTCGCCATCGCGTTCTTCGCCCTGGTGGTGCTGGGGGCGGTCGCTCGGCTGTGCAACCTGCGCATCTGGACGCTGATCCGCATCCTGAAAGACGAACTGATCCTGGCTTATTCCACCGCCAGTTCGGAAACGGTACTGCCGCGCATCATCGAAAAGATGGAGGCTTACGGCGCGCCCAAGTCGATCACCAGCTTCGTGGTGCCGACCGGTTACTCCTTTAATTTGGATGGTTCGACGCTGTACCAGAGCATCGCCGCCATCTTTATCGCCCAGCTGTACGGCATCGAGCTGTCGTTGGGGCAAGAGATCGTACTGGTGCTGACGCTGATGGTGACCTCGAAAGGGATCGCCGGCGTGCCGGGCGTCTCGTTCGTGGTGCTGCTGGCGACGTTGGGCAGCGTCGGCATTCCGCTGGAAGGCCTGGCGTTTATCGCCGGCGTGGACCGTATCCTGGATATGGCGCGCACCGCGCTGAACGTCGTGGGCAACGCGCTGGCGGTACTGGTTATCGCCAAGTGGGAGCACCAGTTCGATCGCAAGAAGGCGCTGGCCTACGAAACGGAGTTCCTGGCGCAGAAGGTGAAGCCGGCCAATCAAGGCTAATCACCGGCTAGCGGGATATGAAAATCGCCCCGGGCATCCGTGCCCGGGGCGTTTTGTTTTTATGCCCTTTCAGCCTGCCACTTTCTTTTCTCTGCCCCCAATGCGTCGCTTGCATCCCCGCTTAACAGAATCTAAAGTGTTACCAAATTATTGGAAATGATAATAGATGTTATTATCATTTTCATTTGATGATGTATGGAGACACACAAAGGCCGTTGAACGGCGGGGTATCACCCGTTCGGCGCTTTTATTCAGGCTTATCAAAGGTAGGTAACATGTCGGACACCGCTTTGGCCTCTGAATGGTTGCCGCTGGCGCCAGCGCAGCTTGATTTCTGGGAAGAATACACCTTGCACCCTGGGCAGACCTTATCCACCGTCGCCCATTGCACCGAACTGTGCGGCGCAATAGAGGAAGCGGCGCTCTGCCGGGCGATCGCCGCCACCCTCGCCGAGACGCAGGCGTTTGCCCTGCGCTTTGGCGAACGGCGTGGCGACCATCCTCCGCCGCTACGGCACGAGCCACAGCGCATACCGTCATTGCAACGTATCGATCTGCAAACGCATCGCGATCCCTGGCAGGCGGCGCAAAGCCTGATGCACGAGGATATCGCGCAGCACCGGGCGCTGCACCGCGAACCGTTAGCCGCCGCCTGGCTGCTGAAGCTGGGACCGGAGCGTTACCTCTGGTACGTGCGTGCGCACCATATTCTGGTCGACGGTTTCGGCATGGCGCTGATCGAACACCGCTGCGCCGCGCTATATGCGCACTACCTCGGCCAGGGGAGCGCGGGCATCCCTTTGGGTGCTTTCGCCCCCTTTCAACAGGCCGAGTTGGCCTACGTCAATTCTGAACGCTGCGAGCGCGATCGGCGCTTTTGGCAGGCCTATCTGCCGCCGTCGCAGGCGCTGCCGACGGTGCGTAAGGGTGGCGGGGAGTATGGCGTGCGACGCCTGAGCGTCAACCGTCGGTTGCCGACAGAAGTCGCGCAACGTCTGGCGCAGCAGTCGGAACGCAGTGGCATCAATTGGCCCGACTTGCTGGTAGCGCTGTCGGCGGCCTGGCTGTTTCAGGTCATGCCGCGCCACGTCCGGCAGGGCGATGCGTTGCCGATGTGGATGCCGGCGATGAATCGCCGCGGGCAAGCCGCCACCAACGTCCCTTCGTTGGCGGTTAATACCCTGCCGCTGCTGGTATCGCCGTCGCCAACGGAGACGCTGGGGAGCTTTCTGACCACCCTGACGCAGCAGCTGCGCGAGCTGCGCAGCCACGCCGGCTATCGTCTGCGCCAACTGGCCGCCGATCGCGGCGTGGATCCGGACTCGCGCTTCTTTATTTCTCCCTTCATCAACGTGCAACCCTTCGATGCGCCCCGTTTTGTCGGCTGTCGCGGCGCCCGGCGCGTATTGGCCGGCGGTTCGGGCGACGGTTTCAACCTGACGTATCGCGGCCGCACCGACGCCTGCGATCTGCAGGTGGATATCGATATTTATCTGGAACAGTTCCCGACGGAGGATGCGCTGGACTATGGCGAGGCGCTGCAAGAATTTCTGCTGCGCGCGCTGCAGCGGGAAGCCTGGGAGCAACCGCTCGCGGCCCTGACGGCATTGCCCGCCTGATAAGATGCGGGCGGGGGATGTCCCCGCCCGAGTGATGTGGCTTCAGCTGGTCAGCAACGCCGCCACTTCGCGCGCATTCTTGCATGGCAAGAGCGCACTGCTCACCAGCCGGGTGCCGAAAGCGTCATTGAGGCGCTCCGCCACCTGTTTGATATGCGGCAGTTTCAGCCCCATGGCGATAAATGCCGTCTCTTCTCCCCATTCCGGGCGCGGCGTCACGCCGATCGCCTGCCAATAGATGGTCAGGATCTCTGCGCTGCGCGCCAGAGGCGCGTTCGGCGGCGGGGCTGCGCAGGCGTTTAACGCCGGCGCGGTTTGCTGGTGGCTCAGGTCGGCGCGGATGCGATGGCGGTCGGTTTTGCCGTTGGCAGACAGCGGCAGCGCCTCGGCGTGGATAAAGCGCGTGGGAATATGGGTACAGGGCAGATAGCCGGTGGCGAAGGCGCGGATCTCGGACAGCGGCAGCGGCTTGCCGTCGCGGGTCAGATACAGGGCGCCGAGCGCCGCCTCGTTGTTTTCTCCGCTGGGATAATCCACCACCACCATATCCCGGATCGCCGGATGGCGGCGCAGCACGTCTTCGATTTCCGGCAGCGAGACGCGCACGCCGCGGATCTTCACATAGCCGTTCACCCGGGTGGCGAACATGATGTTGCCGTCCGGACGGTAATAGCCTTGATCGCCGGTGCGGAAAGCGCGCAGCGGTTGCCCGTCCGGCCCTGCAAGGGTGACGAAGTCGTGCTGCTTCAGCTCCCCCTGCTCCAGGTAGCCCAACGCCAGGTTCACCCCGGCGGTATGGATGCGGCCGACCACGCCGGCCGGGCAGTGGCTGCCGTCGTCATGGCAGATGAAATAGCGGTTGGCCGGCAGCGGGCGGCCGTAAGGCACGGTGCCGCTCTCCTGCGGGGCGATCGGGTGCCAGATGCTCCAGATGGTGGTTTCGGTCGGCCCGCCGAGTGAGAACAGAGTGAGATCCGGGCGCAAGGTGCACACGGTTTGCACCGTCGCCGGCTTGATGTAGTCGCCGCCCTGCGCCACCAAGCGCAGCGAGCGCAGGCTGTCGGCCGTCTTGCAGGTGAGTAGCATCTCCAGAATGGCGGGCACCGAGCACCACAGGCTGACCCGATGTTTTTCCACCAACTGGTTCCAACTGATGGCGTCTTTTTCCTGATGCGGCGCCGGCAGCACCAGCGTGGCGCCGGCGCACAGCGAACCGAACAGATCGAACATCGACATGTCATGGTGCGGTGGCGTCACGGAAATAAAGACGTCGTCGGCGGTGACTCTCCAGCGCTGTTGGGTTTGGTGCACGACGTTGGCGGTGGCGCGGTTGTTGAGCACCACGCACTTGGGTTTACCGGTGGTGCCGGAGGTATACAGGTAATAGCTCGCGGCCTGGCTGGCGCTGCGTTCCATCAACGCCTGTTCATCCGGCAGCGCGGGCGCGCGATCCGTCGGCGTCAACAGGGTAGCCGGCGTCACGCCGATCGGCGTCTCCAGATCGCCGCCGTGCACCACCAGCGTCGGCCGGCAGTTCTCCAGCAGATAGGCGGTGCGCTCCGGCGGCGAGTTGATGTCGATAGGCACCCAGATCACCCCCTGCAGGGCGCAGGCGAGGCTGAAGATGATCTGTTCCGGGCTGCGCGGCAAATACAGCGCCACCACGTTGCCCGGCTGTACGCCGCGGCTCTGCAGGTTGGCGATCGCCGTGGCGATCCGCTGGCCCAGCTCGCGATAGGTCAGCGTCTGCTCGCCGCAGATCAGCGCGTTGCCGCCGTTATGCGCGCCGAACAGCCGCTCGGCCAGCTGCGCCAGATAAGGATAAGGCGCGTAATTCGCTTCGCTGTCGTTGTGGCGGTAATGCGCCAGATCGATGAAATCTCGCGGGGCGATCGCCAGATCGGCGCGTTGGCAACTGTGCAGGATGCGCCGCTGCAAGGCCGCCAGCATGGCCGCTACCTGCTCGCCGTGCAGCGCCTGCTCGGCGTAATCCACGCACAGCTGCAGGTTTTTTTCGCTGTCCAGCGTCAGACGGATATCAATGGCGACCTGCGGCGTTTGGGTCAGGCCATCGTGGAAGCGCACCGGCGCCTCGGCCGGCAGCGTTTCCCAACCTAAACAGTTGGTCAGGATCACCGGCAGCGCCGGGCCGCCCTGGCTTTGGCCGAGCAACTGCCGCGCCAGATCGACGCCGGAAAACGCCAGGTGATCGAGCGCACCAAGCACGTCGTCCTGCAAGGCTTGCGCGCGCTGGATAAAGTCTTCGCCATAGCGCGAATAGCGCACCGCCACGAAGCTGGAGGCGTTGCCCAGCGCGCCGTCGGCGGCGGGGAACGCCACCGGCACCCCGACGCACAGCTCCCCGTCGGTGGTCCAGTGGGCCAGCGTATCGAGGATCAGCGCCGAGAGCAGGCTGTTGCGCAGCAGCGCATGCGGCGATCCCAGGCGGCCGAGTTGTTTGACCGTGTCGTGCGGCAGCGTCAGGGTGGCGCGGCGATAGCGTGATGCGGTGAGATTGGCGAGCGGGGCGCGCCACGGCAACGCCGACGGGGTGGTGACATCCTGCAGCTTGTCGCGCCAATAGGCGGCATCGGCCTGGCGCTGCGCCGCCGATGCCGCAGGGGGCGGCAGCGCGGCGGCGGTCGGCGTCAGAGGGCGATCGTCGAACAGGCGCGCGATCACGGTGGAGATCCCCTGGCCGTCGAGGATCAAGGCATCAAAGCTGGTAAAGATCAGCGTATCGTACGGCGATCCCGTCGGATCCTGCTGTTCGGTAAGTTGGATCACGGCGATGCGCCACAGCGGTTGGCTCGGATCGTGGCGCTGGTGGGAGTAACGCTCGCGCAGTTGTTCCGTCTGGCGCTGCGCCGCTTCGTCATCCAGCGAGCGCAGGTCGTGGCGATCCAGATGCAGCGTGATTTCCGGGCGCACGTGCTGCGTGCCGCGCTGCACATCGATGCAGGTGCGAAGCGCCGGGTAGTGCTGTACCAGCTCGGCCAGGCGCGCTTCAAGGCGCAGCACATCCCGCTGTCGGGCGCGGTATTCGCGGAAGTCGTGCATCGCCACGCCGCCGAGCGGCCATCGATCGCTGCGGCCGAGAAGATAGGCCTGCTGCAGTGCGGTTAATGGTGTCTCCATGGTGCTTCCCTATAGTCGCTAACCGATTAAAACGTGCCGGACGTCGCGCGCCCGGAAACCGATCTCAGTGCTGCGGCGCCAGCGCGGCGAGCAGCGTTTTCGCATGCCGTCCTGCCTCGGGCGATCGTTGGCAGATCAATGCCGCCAGCGCCGCCGGAGAGGGATGCGCCGCCAGATCCTGCGCCGTCAGCGCCGCCGCCAGATATTTGTTGAGCACCGCCAGCAGCGCGTTCACCCCAGCATCCGGCAGGGCCAAGCGGTGGATATCGTCGTGGTCGTGCAAGCTGGCCTCGGGAGCCACCCGTGCCAGCAGCCGGTGCAGCACCTGGCGCACCGGTGCCTGCTGCGCCAGCGCCTCGGGCGTGCATTGCGCCAGCAGCTGCGACAGTGGGCGATCGAACACCCCCGCTTGCCGCGCGGCCAGGTGCAGCAGCGCCCGGTAACAGGCCAGCAGGCGTGGCAACACGTGCTCGGGAAACGCGTCCAGCCGCACGTCCCAGTTGATCAAAATGCCGTCGTCGACGTGGGCGACCTGCGCATCCAGCGCCACCTGCGGCCCCTGAGAGATGACCCAGCCGAGAGGACCGAAGGTGTCGGCGACCCGTTCGGAAAACAGCGTCTTGCCGCGGATGCCGAAACCGGCGGTAAATACCACCGGCGAAGGCTGCAGGCTGCCGTGCAGGCGTGACAGATCGCGCATCACACTGACGCCGGGATAATCCGCATGCTCGATCAGCTCCGCCAGCTGCGCCATCAGGCGTTGGCAGAAGGCGTTCAGGTTTTCCGTCGGGTTCAATTCCACGCCGAGCAACACCAGATTAGAGAAGTCGCCGACGAGGCGATGCGCGTCTTCCCGTTCGCTCTCGCGGTGGAACAGCGGCACGTTGAGCCGGAAGCGCGTCATGTTCCAACCCTGGCCGACGGCCAGCGCGAACAGCGCCAGAAACAGCGTCGAGAGGGAGGTGTGGTGCCGCTTGGCCACGCTCTCGAGCGCGCGGCTTTCTTCTGCATTCAACTGGATGGCCAAACGATCGCTGCGGCAGCGATCCGGCGTGCGCAGCAGGCGCGGCGCCGGCGGCACCTGCGCCAGGCGAGCACGCCACCAACGCTGGCCGCGTTCGCGCCGCTGGCGCAGCGCCTCGTCGGCGTTGCGTCGTTCGAGGTGATCGAAATAGGCCGGCGGCGCGTCATGGGCAGGGGGCGGCGGGCATTGGTGATAAAACGCTGTCAGATCTTCCATCAACAGGCGAAAGCTCATGGCATCGCCGGCGATCATGTCGAGATCAACGTGCAGGCGGCTGCGTCCCGCCGGCAGCAGGCTTAGGCTGATATCGCAGGGAACGCCCTGTTCCAGCGGCAGCAGCTGGGTGCTTTTCGCCTGGCGTTTGGCGGCGAGCGCGGCCGCCAGCGTCGCTTCATCGGCGTGTCGCCAGTCGTCGAGATGCAAGGTATGCCGGGGACCGGGGGGCGCGATCGTCTGTCGGCCATCGTCGGTAATGCGCAGGCGCAGCAGCGGATGATGCAGGTACAACATCTCTACGGCCTGGCGGAGCCGAGCGGTATCCAGCTCGCCGCCGTCGAACTCCGCATACAGATGGGCGGCCATGCCGCCCAGAGGGGGAGCGGACTGTCGGCCAACCCAATAGGCGGCCTGCATCGTGGTTAACGCTTTCATCGGGTATCCATTTTGATTCAGCCAACGAGACTGCAAGAATATATCCAAATGTTAATAGGAATGAAAATTATTATTATTTGATCCATTTGGCGCACGGGTGCTATCTATAAGGTGTTTTAGCAATACTGAGCAGAGAGGCCGTTGGGTGTGAATAATTTATCTATATTATTCTTAGCATTGAAATGATTGCTTGTTATTGCAGCGCTCGTTTTTCCTGCGAAAGCATAAGGGTTTCTGGCAGTTATCTTGTCAAGCTTCACACCTTTATTGATAATGATTTGCATTAGAAAATGCAAAATATTATCATTCTTAACATTATTTTACGTTTTTATACAAGCTGCCGGCCGCTCCGCCGGCGGCTTGGCCGTGGACGGGGCCGCGCCCGTTCGGCCGCGAAAGACATGGGTTTGCCGCAGGGATAAGCAACAGCAAGGCCGGGAAGGCCACAGCGTCATGATCTGTGTGAGTGTCGATGTAGGTTGTGTAAAAAAAATCAAATTTTGTGCACCTCTGGGATGAAAGGAGAAGACATCTATGGGCAAGCATTTTGCGGCTCAACGGCATGAAAGCGTAGGAAACGGGGAAAAGACGGGGTTAAAAGCCATTGGGGCATTTTCCTCCGTATTTTTAGGGGTTTGTTCACTGGCGATCGGTAACGTCAACGCGGCGGAAACGAAGAGCAACGAAACCTACCAGGACGCGGAAACGCTGCTGGTCACCGGTGAGAAGATCAAACGGTCCATTTTCGACACTGGCTCCAGCGTGCAGGTGTTCGACAGCAACCGCATCGCCTCGATGCCCGATGCGGTGCAGATCCCCGATCTGCTGCGCATGACCCCCAACGTGGTGGATCTGGGCATCGGCAACGAACTGCCGACCGTGCGCGGCATCGACGGTTCCGGCCCGAACGTCGGCGCCAACGCTTTCCTTAGCGGCACCCGCCCGCGCCTCAATCTGTCGTTGGACGGCCGTTCGCTGACCTATAACGAACAGGCGTTCGGCCCGCAGTCGCTGTGGGATCTGGATCGTGTCGAAGTGTTCCTCGGCCCACAAAGCTACATCCAGGGGCGCAACGCCATCGCCGGCGCCATCGTCATGGCCAGTAAGGATCCGACCTTCGAGTGGGAAAGCGCCTTCAAGGGCGGGGCCGGCAACCAGCACTCGTCACAGTTGGCCGCCATGGCGTCCGGCCCGCTGGTGGAAGATCAGCTGGCGTTCCGCGTCAGCGTCGATCGCCAGCGCCGCCGCAGCGAAGTCGATATGCCGTCGTATGCACCGGTGGGCGATCCGCGTGAAGTGGAAGCCACCACCGCCCGCGCCAAGCTGTTGTTCAACCCGGCCGGCCTGCGCGATCTGACCACCAAGCTGACCTTTACTCACTTCGGCAGCAACGCGCCGCAAAACGAAAGCCTCAACCCGCAGCCGCATCCGACCAACCCGCGCTACGAGTCGCGTCGGCCGATATTCAAAAGCAACATGAACAGCACCATCTGGGATCTGGCCTGGGAGCAGTCCGATGCGCTGACGTTGGAAAACCGCGTGATCTACACCGACTTCAACATCAACCGTCCGACTGCCTACAACATGCCTTATGCCGCCGATATCCAGGGCCAAGAAGTTCACGTGGAACCGGTGGTGCGCTTCGGCGGTGCGGACAGCCGCCTGCACGGGCTGGCGGGGCTGCGTTATTTCCACGGCACGCAGGATGAGTACGTCAATATCTATGGCGGTTCGCGCTTCAAGGATAAAACCGATACCCATTCGGCGTTCGCCGAGCTGACCTATGCGCTGACGCCGCAGGTGGACGTGACCGCCGCCAGCCGTCTGGAACGCGAACACCGTCGCCGCGACGGCGGCAGCCAGGCGGTGCGCATCGATTTCGATGAAACCTACACCGTGTTCCTGCCGAAGCTGGACGTGGCCTGGAAGCCGACGGATACCCAAACCTACGGCGCCAAGATTGCACGCGGCTATAACGCCGGCGGCGGCGGGATTACTTTCGGCACGCCGGTGGTTAGCTACACCTACGGTTCCGAGTATGTCTGGAACTACGAGCTGTACACCCGCCATCACCTGAAAGACGCCAACGTGGTGCTGACGGGTAACATCTTCTACAACGATTACAAGGATATGCAGCTGCCGTACTCGCTGGGCGAGAACTCCAGCGTGATCCGCAACGCCGACAAGGTGGAAACCTACGGCGCGGAAATCGGCGCCACCTGGCAGCCGCGCTGGGATTTCGAACTGTTCGGCAACCTCGGCCTGTTGAAAACCGACATCAAGAAGTTCTCGGGCAGCGGCGTGGAAGGGCATGAGCTGGCGCGCGCGCCGGCTTACACCGCCAACATGGGCGCCAAATATCAGTTCCTGAAAGGGTGGGAGCTGAGCAGCAACGTGGCGTTTACCGACTCCTACTATTCGCAATACGACAACGACTCGCGCGGGCGCATCGGCTCCTATTGGACGGCCAATGCCCAGCTGGCTTACACCTTCGACTACGGTCGCGCCACGCTGTATGCGAAAAACCTGTTTGATTCCGACCGCCGCGAGATGGTCAGAAGCAATGACATTTACACGGCGACGCTCCAGCGAGGCCGTCTGGTCGGCGCAGCGGTTGAGCTGACTTTCTAACGCTATCGCGGTGACGGGGGACGAATGTCCCCCGTTTTATGCGCTATCCCGGCACGGCCGGGCAAAGGAGATAACGCAGTGATCGGTGATTTTGACAGCATTCTGAGCGATGAAGAGGCCCAGCGGCTGGAGAGCGCGTTTCAGGCGCTGGGCGCGGGGGCGGCGAACGGCGAGCGGCCGGTAAGCGAAGCCGAAGAACGGGCATGGTTTGCCCATCTGCAGCAGGGTGACGCACGCGGGCAGCGGGCGCTGGCCTGGCGCCTGACGGGAGAGGTGGATATCGCCCAACTGACGGCGGCGCTGCAGGCGCTGGTGCGGGAAACGCCGGGCGTGAACGTGCATTACGTTTTTGATGACGAAAACGGTCTGATTAAACGCGCCGCCGATTCGGCGCCGTTGCCGGTGAGCCTGCGTCAGGTGGCGGATGAACAACACGCCATGGATTGCCTGCTGCAGGCGCAGGCGGCGCCGTTTGAACTGGAAGGCGAAGCGCCGCTGCGCTTCTTGCTGTTGCTCACGCCGGGCGGTGACGTGATGTTGGGCGCAGTATTGCATGACATCCTGGCGGAAGCGCTGCCGTGGCGCCACCTGCCGGCGATGCTGTCCGCCCGCTATAACGGAGATGCGATGCCTCTGCCTTTCGCGGCGGAGCCGGTCGAGTCGCCGGAAAGCCCGGGGCCGCAGCTGCCTTGGGCGCGCCAGGCGGTCTCGCTGCAGGATTACCGCAGCCCGGCGCAGCGTGCTGAAGCCTTGCCGCCGGTGGGTGGGCGCGTGGTCACGCGCATTGCGCGCTCGCTGTTGCCCGCCAACGACACGCCGCAGGCCTTGCTGGCGGCGGTGGCGGCGCGTTTTGCCGAGTTCATCGCCGCGCAGGCCGGCGGGCAAGCGGTGCAGCTGTGCGTGCCGGCGGCAGAAACGACGGCGTTCGTCGGCCTGGAGTTGGGCCTGACGGCAGCGCCGCTGATGCGTCTGACCGTGCAGCATGGCGAGGACGACGTCGGGCAGCGGCTGCTGGCGCAGGCCGTGGCTGAACAGCCGGACCCGCAGCGGGCGCAGCTGCTGGTGGCCTGGCGCGACGATCTGGCTGCAGAGTGGCGGTTGGAAGGCGTTCACGCCGAACGCCTGTTGCTGCCGCCGCTGCATACGCCGTTTGAACTGGCGCTGCTGCTGGGCTTGCCGGAAGCGGAGGCGCTGACGCTGGAGCTGGTTACCGATCCGCGTTTGTCCCCACATGCCGCGCCTTTCCTGCTGGAGCAGTTCAGCGCCTTCCTGGCCGGGCAGCAAATTGCCGTCGCATTGCCGGTGGCTGAGGCCGCTTCCCCGGCGATTACCGCGCCCGCGGCGAACGGCGATGCGGACGAAAGCGTTGCGCCGCTGATTTTGCAGGAGTTCCGCGAGGCGCTGGTGGCGCCGGAAATGAGCCTGGATGAAGACTTCTTCGATCGCGGCGGTCATTCGCTGGTCGCCACCCGGGTGATCGGCCGCTTGCTGAGCCTGCATCAGTTAGAGATCAACATTAACGACCTGTTCAGCCATCCGACGGCGCGTGGGCTGGCGGGGTATGCCAAACGCCTTAACGTCGCGCAGCCGAATGCCGCGGTGGTGACCGCCGACGATCATGATCGGGCGCAGGCGCCGCTGTCGTTGGCGCAGGAATCGTTGTGGAAGGTGTATGAAGCCTTTGGTCATGACGAGATCTTCAATCTGCCGTTCTCTCTGCGTTTCTTCGATGAGGTGGATGAAACGGCGCTGCGTCAGGCGTTTATCGACGTCATGACTCGCCATACCGTGCTGCGTTCACGCTTCGTCGAGCAGCAGGGGGAGGTGGTGCAGGTGGTGGTACCGGCTGCCGAACTGTCGGATTACCAATGGTTCCGCTTCTCTCAGGAAACGCCGGCGGGCAACGCCGCCGCCCTGTTGGCCGACGCCGGCCAGCACCGGTTCGATCTGGCCGCCGAGCTGCCGCTGCGCGTCACGCTGCTGCGCGATGCGGGCAACGGCCAGCAGCTGCTGTCGCTGCTGTTCCACCATGTGGTGCTGGATGAATGGTCGCTCAACCTGATGATGGACGAGCTGGGCGTCGCCTACCGCCATCGCGTCGTCGGCCAGGCGCCGCAGTGGAGCGGGCAACCGCCGCAGTTCCACACCTTCGCCCGGCAGCAGCGGGCCTCGGGGGTGCAGCAGCAACATCTGGATTACTGGCTCGACGCGCTGCGCGGCGCGCCGGTCGGCCAGCCGATCTTCCGGCAAGAACCGTCCACCCATCCGGCGGTGCCGGCGCCGGCGGATGTCAACGGCGGCTGGCTGGAGTTTGAGGTCGATCCCGCCGTGGCGGAAGGCCTGTATCAGCTCGCTCGCCGCAACAACGCTTCGCTGTTCAACGTAGTGTATGCCGGGATCACCTCGGCGCTGCGCCTGCTGGGCGGCCCGGCGGATCTGCTGGTGGGCACCTCGACCTCCGGCCGTAACGACGCCGAGTTCTTCGATACCGTCGGCTACTTCACCACCGTGGTGGTGCACCGCGTGCGCTTTGACGAAGGGCTGACGGTCGCCGGGTTGGTCAGTCAGGTGAAAAACACCATCAATGGCTCGCTGCCGTACACCGACATTCCGATCGACCTGGTGGAAGAAGGGCTGTTCGGCGTGGACGCCGACCGCAAAAACCACATGTTCGAAGTGTTCATCCAGATCCACAGCCGCATCAAGCTGAACGGCGAGTTCCGGCTGCAGGACGGCAGTGCGATCGCCTACCGTCAGGTGGAGCCGGAAAAAGCCGAATCGCTGCTCGGCCTGCAGTTTGAGGTGATGGAAGACGATCTGGCCGGGAAGAAATCCCTGCGGGTGATGATGACCTATCGCCAGGATCACTACAGCAGGGAGCAGGCCACTCTGATCGCCGATGGCGTTCAGCACGTCTTTACCCAGTTTGCGCAGCACATCGCTGGCGATATCGCTCTGGCGGCGCTGCCGCCTGGGCCGCAGGCATGACGTTGTTTCACTCTAACCGAAAGCATGATTTTCAAGGAGATAAAAGGATGTCTGGAACCCTAGCAACCCCGCGCGCGTTACTGTCGCTGCTGGTGGCGGCCTCTCTGGTGGTCGCCGGCGCCGCGCAGGCGGACGATGCCGGCATCAAACCGCAGGACATCAAGCGCCAGACGCTGTCGTCGGCGGTGGTGGAGATGGCCTACAGCACCTCGCAGCAGGCGCTGTTCGTCAGCGCGCCGGACTGGAAGGAAGAGGCGCGCTCTCGCGTGCTGCGGCTGGATCCCAACACCCTGGCGATCAAGGCGGAGATCCCGCTGAAGGTGAAAGGCTTCGGCGTGGCGCTGAACGATGCGGGCAATCGCCTGTACCTGACGCAGGCCTTCAACGGCGAAGTCGGGGTGGTAGACACCACCACCAACCATGCGCTCGGCAGCATCAAGCTGCTGGACAAAGCGGTGCTGGAGCAGGCCTACAAACAGGCGGGCATCAGCGGCAAGCGCCTGGATTTCCTGCTGGCGGAGCTGAAGAAGTTCAAGATCACTGAGGACTACCTGTACCGCCTCCGCGAGCTCAAGTATGACGCGCAAAGCGGCCGCCTGTTCCTGCCGGGGCTGGGCTTCGGCGTCGACAGCGTGCTGTACGTGGTCGATACCAAGGCCGGCAAGCTGGAGAAAGTGATCCCGGGCTTCGGTTACAACGCGGTGGGCATCACGCTGGATGAGAAGGGCCGCAGGGTGTTCGTCTCCAACATGCAGGGGCAGGTGATCACCCTGAACGCCGACACGCTGGCGATCGCCGCCACGCACGAGGTGCAGGCCGATCAGTTGCTGAACCTGGTGTATGACCCGGCGAGCAACCGCCTGTTGGGCGTCGATCAGGGCATCGACCGCGACGACTACCGCAACCATCATCTGGGGCGCGACTACGTGAAGCGCAGCAGCGGCCACCGAGTGTTCGCGCTGGATGCGGACAGCGGCAAGGTGCTGGCCAGCGAACTGACGGATGAAGTGCCGATCGGTCTGCTGCTCGACGAGCGCAGCCAGCGGCTGTATGTCGCCAACCGCAAGGGCGTGCGCGTGGATCACGGCGCCGGGACGCTGACGGTGTTCGACGCCAAGACCCTCAAGCGTCTGCAAACCGTGGACCTGCCGCCGCACCCTAACAGCCTGGCGTTGGATCCGAAAGGCGATGCGCTGTTCGTAACGGTGAAAAACGACGGCGCTGCCACCAAGGCCGGCAAAGCCGAAAGCGTGGTGCGCATTCAGCTACACACCAAATAACTGAATGGAAAGATAAAAAAAGGGGTGCTGAGCACCCCTTTGTCGTTGGTTCATGTCATCAGAAGTGGGTGTTGATGCTCATGTAGTAGGTGCGGCCCGGTTCGTTGTAGGTGGCCGCGCCCGCACCGGCGATGTTGATCGCGCCAGTGTTCGGGTCGCCGACGTTCTGCGCGTTGCCGGCGCGGAACTGTCGCTTGTCGAACAGGTTGTCGATGCCGGCGGTGAGGCTGACGTTTTTGGTCAGATCATAGGTCGCGCTGGCGCCGACGACGGCGTAAGGGCTAACCTCGCGGGTTTCGCCGCCGGTGGCCGGTTTACCCTGGTAGTTGTACTTCTTCGGCTTCTGCCGGCCGTACCAGGTCAGGGTGGACTGCATCGACAGATCCTGCGTGGCCTGCCAGCTGAGGGTCGAGTTGACGGTGAACTTCGGGATCACCGACAGGTAATCGCCGGTGGTCTTGTTCTTGTTCTCGATCATGTAGGTGGCGTTGTTGCTCCAGGTGACGGTCTCGCTGACCGGCACGTTCAACGAGCCTTCCAGCCCTTGCACCACCGCCTTAGGCACGTTTTCCCACTGATAGACCGCCGTGCCGGTGCTGCTGGTGGCGATGCGGGAGTTACCCGCTTCAATCTTGTTGTGGTAATCGTTGCGGAAGTAGGTCACGCCGGCCAACCAGCCGTCGTTATGGAACTCCAACCCGATCTCTTTGTTGACGCTGGTTTCCGCCTTCAGATCGTCGTTGCCGAGCAGGTAGCAGCCGTTTCTGGTATCGCTACCGGCGCATCCCTGGCCTTTGCTGTACAGCAGATAGTTGCCGTTGGTCTGGAACAGGGTCGGCGCCTTGTAGGAACGGGCGATGCCCATCTTCAGCGTGAAGTAGTCGCCCAGTTCCTGCGACAGGTTCAGCGCCGGGCTCCAGTTGTTGCCGGATTCGGAGTGCAGATCGTAACGCAGCCCCGGCGTCAGCATGGTGGTGTCGGTCAGCTCGATATTGTCTTCGGCGAACAGCGAGAAAATATGCGCGGAAGCGTAAGGGCTGCGCGTACCGGTCGTCATGCCGGGAATGGTGCCGCCCATCAGCGTTTGGCTGGTGGAGGTGCCGTCCTTCATGCGTTGTTGGCTCCACTCGGTACCCAGCGTAGCGGTTTGCGCGACGCCCAGCTCGAACGGCACGCTGACTTCGCTGTGCGCCAGGAAGTCATCCAGCTTGGTAGTGCCGAAACCAGTGTTCTTGGTATCGAAGATGCCTTCGGTACCGCCGGCCAAGCCTTCGTTCAGGCGGGTATTGCGGGTGCGTTCGAACTGCACGTAGTTGTTGGTGCTCACGCCGTTGTCCCAGGCGCCGCGGTGGGTCAGGCCGAAGGTTTCACGGTAGATGCGGTTGGTCTCTTTGCCGTAGTTGCTCTGCACCAGGGCGTTGGTGTTGGTGTTCTGAGTATCGCCGGCGTACAGGTTGCCCTGGCGGCCATAGGCGTATTCGAACTCCAGCGACTGCAGATGAGCGAAATCCCAGTGCAGCAGGGCGTCGATGTTTTTATCGACCACCCCTTCGCGGCCAGCGGGCACGCTGTTGGCGTAGGCGCCGACGCGTTCGGATTTGTGCGATTCGTTAATGTCCCAGGCATCGGCCTGCGTTTTGCTGTAGCCGCCGAACAGGCGGAAGCTCAGGGAATCGCTCAGCGGCCCGGACAGGCTGAAGTCGGTGCGCTTGGTGGCGCCTTCCTGCTTGTGCTGCGGCACGTCGAAGTAGCCGTTCAGCGAGCCGTGCAGCGCATCGCCGGCCTTCTTGGTGATGATGTTGACCACGCCGCCCGCGGCGCCGTTGCCATAGCGCGCCGCAGCCGGGCCGCGCAGCACTTCGATGCGTTCGATCATTTCCGGCGGCACCCAGGCGGTATCGCCGCGTGAGTCGCGTTCGCCGCGCCAGCCCTGACGTACCGAGTTGCGGCTGGAGGCCGGTTTGCCGTCGATCAGAATCAGGGTGTTTTCCGGGCCCATGCCGCGGATATCGATCTGGCGGTTGTTGCCGCGCTGGCCGCTGGTGGAGTTGCCGGTCAGGTTAACCCCGGGCATGGTGCGGATCAGCTCGCTGATGTCGCGCGCCGGCGGACGTTTCTTGATCTCGTCGGCGGTGATAGTGGATACCCCCGGCGCCTGCAGGTTCTGCCGGGCGGCGGTCACGACGATGGTGTCTTCGCCGCGCGGCTTTTTATCCGCTGCGCCGCTGTTTTCTTCCGTGGTGGGGGTGTCGGTCTGCTGCGCGGCGTTGGCGAACGCGGACGCGCCCAATCCCAAGCCGATAAGAGTGGCCAAAGAATAACGTGATAGCTTGCTTTTCATTTGAGTGTCCTACCTTGCTGCCCTCCCTCGCCGAATGGGGGAAAGGCGGTTGTAGTTTTTGTGTAGTCGGAATAGAAAATCGGCTGCGGCAAGGGATGCCATTGATGTATCCCCGCTCCCTGTCCGTTGCGCGCAATACCAGCACGATCTCCAAGCCTTACACACTATTGCAAATGCAAATTATTATCAATAGTATTTGGCCTACAGTGTGTTCGGGCGGTGGCCGGCGATAGGGAAAAGTCGACGTTCCCGGTGCCGCCAACTACAAAATGGGTAGGCGTTGTGAATACAGAACTAGAGTCAGAAAGCAGCAGATTATTGGCCAGCAGTAATGCGGGCAGTCCAGGGTGGTGGTTGACGGTGGCACGACGCGGTACGCCATGGGTAGAACCGGCGGGTAACGGCCGGTGGCGAACCACCTTTTTCTGGCGCGATCCGCAGGGATGCGAATTGACTTCCGCCTACCGCCGGGTGTGGATCAACATCAACTGCCTGACCGACCACCATCAGCCGAATCCGCCGCAAAGCCTGCTGCGTTTGGCCGGTACCGACGTATGGTACTGGCAGACCGAGCTGAACGGCGCCTGGCGCGGCAGCTACTGCTTTATTCCTTGTTTTGACGAGCGGCCGCCGGCGTTCAGCGACGACGACGCGCACGCCAACATGCACAACCTGCGTCACTGGTGGCACCAGGTGTTCGCCTGCGCCACTCCCGATCTGCTCAACCCCTATCGCTCCTGGCAAAGCGCCAGCGGCCACAGCGTTTCCGGTCTGCACATGCCGGATGCGCCGCCGCAGCCGGTGTGGCGCTCGTTCGATGAGTATGAGATCGCCAGCGGGCGCTGCACGCCGCCGCTGCCGGCGCGTTTGCAGCGCCATACCTGGCAGAGCGAGCGTCTGGGCAACAGCCGCGATGTCTGGATCTACACCACCGGCGACAGCAAGCCGGCCGAACGCCCGCTCGCGATCCTGCTCGACGGCCAGTTCTGGGCGAAGCAAATGCCGGTCTGGGCGCCGTTGATGCAACTGACCCGCGAGGGGGCGTTGCCGGAAGCGGTGTATGTGCTGATCGACATTATCGATCTGCCGCACCGGGCGCGTGAGCTGACCTGCAAGGACGATTTCTGGCTGGCGGTGCAGGAAGAACTGATGCCGCAACTGGCCGAATGGGCGCCGCACAGCGACAATCCGGCCGAGACGGTGGTGGCGGGGCAAAGCTTTGGTGGCCTGGCCTCTCTGTACGCCGGGCTGCGCTGGCCGCAGCGTTTCGGCGCGGTGATCACCCAGTCCGGCTCCTATTGGTGGCCGCGGCGCGACATGCTGCAGCTGCCGAGCATTCCCGACGACGCCTGCTGGCTGATGCAACAGGTCGAACGCCACGGCCTGGGCAACCACGGCGCGCTGAAGGTATTTATGGAAGCCGGTACGCAGGAAAAGCTGGTGCATCAGGTCAGCGGGCAAATGGCGGCGCGCCTGAGCGAAGCCGGCCATCGGGTGCACTACCGGGTGGTGGAAGGCGGGCACGACGCGCTGTGCTGGCGCAGCGGCCTGACCGACGGGCTGCAGGCGGTGTGGGCTTCCGCTTTCGCCACCGCTTATCCGGCATCGGTAACGACGGCGGCACAAGGAACGCAGGATGGAAAGCCTGAATCCGTTCGATGATCAACAGCAGCGCAGCCTGGTGCTGCGCAACGTACAACAACAATACAGTTTGTGGCCGGATTTCCGCGCCATTCCACCCGATTGGACGATCGTATTTGGCCCGGCGGCGCGCACCGAGTGCGCCGAGTGGCTGGAACAGCATTGGCAAGATATTCTGCCGGTCGCAGCACGCAAGGCGTGACCGGCGCCTGGTAATCACGGGAGCAATAAGCAGTGTCACACACCCCTAACTCTCTCAGCGGCCCGGCGCTTGCGGGCGAATGGCCGCTGGTCGCGGCGCAACCCGGCATCTGGGTCGCCGATCAAATCTCTCCGCATCGCAATGCTTACGCGGTGGCGCATGCCATCGAACTCAACGGCCCCGTCGCCGTGGAGCCCCTGCTGCAGGCCATCACCCAGGGTCTCGGCGAGGTGGACATGCTGCGGCTGCGTTTTGCGGAACGCGACGGCGTGCCGGTGCAATGGCTGGATGACTCACTGGCGGTGCACGCGCCGGAACTTGTCGATCTGACGACGTCGCCAGATCCCGAAGCCGCCGCTCGCGCGCTGATGGACATCGATCTGGCGAGCGATCTGCGCGCCGGCAGCGGCGCACCGCTGTATCGCCATGTGGTGATGCGCCTGGCGGACGATCGCTGGTTCTGGTATCAGCGCTATCACCATCTGCTGGTGGACGGTTTCAGCTTCACCGCCATCGCTCGCCGCGTGGCGGCGATTTATACCCATCTTTGCCGCGGCGACGCGCTGGAACCGACGCCTTTCACGGCGTTCAGCGACGTGGTGGCGGAATACCAGGCTTACCGGCAGGCGCCGGCCTGGCAACGCGACGCCGATTTCTGGCGCGAAAAAGCGCGGCAGCTGCCGCCGCCGGCCACGATCTGCCCGCAGCCGCTGGCCGGGCAAACGCCCACGCCGCGCATCCACCGGCTGGAACAGCGCTGCGATCCGCAGGCCTTCGCCGAACTGGTGCAGCGTGGCGCGCAGCAGAAGCTGAACGCCGCCGATATGGCGGTGGCGTTGGTGGCGCTGTGGGTGTCGCGTCTGAGCGGCCAACCGAGCTTCAGCGCCGGTTTTATCTTCATGCGCCGTACCGGCTCGGCCGCCCTGTGCGCCGCCGGCCCGGTGATCAACGTGCTGCCGATGGAGATGCATCTCGAGCCGCAGGCCACGCTGTATGAGGCCGCCGCCCGCATCAGCCGCGAGCTGAAAACGGTGCGCCGCCATCAGCGCTACGACGCCGAACAGGTGCAGCGCGATCTGGGGCGCATCGGCGACGGCGAACCGCTGTACGGCACGGTCTTCAACTTCAAAATGTTCGATTACCAGCTGGATTTCGCCGGCATCGAGGGCATTACCCACGATCTGGCCTCCGGGCCGGTGCGCGATCTGGAGATTGCGCTGTTTATCGATGAACACCACCAATTGAAGGTGGAGCTGCTGGCCAATGCCGAGCGTTACAGCCGTCAGGAACTGCTGGCGCATCTGCAGCGGTTGCCGCTGCTGCTGGCGCAGTTCGCCGCGCAGGCAACGTTGCCGATCGGCGAGGCCGATATGCTGACCGCCGACGATCGCGCGCTGCTGGCGCGGATCAACGACACGGCGCATCCGGTGCCGGCGACCACGCTGAGCCAATTGCTGGCGCAGCAGGCGCAAGCCACGCCGGACGCGCCGGCGTTGGCGGATGCGCATTTCAGCTTCACCTACCGCGAAACGCGCGAGCAGGTCACGGCGCTGGCGCGCCAGCTGGTGGCGCAGGGCGTGCGGCCGGGCGACATCGTGGCGGTGGCGCTGCCGCGCTCGGTGTTCCTGTCGCTGGCGTTGATGGCGATCGTCGAAGCGGGCGCCGCCTACCTGCCGCTGGACACCGGTTATCCGAACGAGCGGCTGGCGATGATGCTGGAAGACGCCGCGCCCCGCTTGATCATCACTCACCCGGCGCAGCAGGCGCGTTTCGCCGACAAGGGCGAAATCTTGCTGTATGACGCGCCGCTGGCGGCGGATCACGCCGCCGGGGTGGCGATCGCGGGCCCGACGCCGGACCATGCGGCCTATATCATCTTTACCTCCGGCTCCACCGGGCGCCCGAAAGGCGTGCTGGTCGGCCATCAGGCGATCGTCAACCGCCTGCTGTGGATGCAACACCAGTATCCGCTGGGGGCGGACGACGCGGTGCTGCAGAAAACGCCATGCAGTTTCGACGTCTCGGTGTGGGAATTCTTCTGGCCATTGATGGTCGGCGCCCGGCTGGTGATGGCGCCGCCGGAGGCGCACCGCGATCCGCAGCAGCTGCAACAGTTGATCGCACAACACCGCATTACTACGCTGCACTTCGTGCCGTCGATGCTGGCGGCCTTCGTCGCTGCCCTGGACGACGACGCAGCGGTGGCGAGCTGCGCCGCGTTGCGTCAGGTGTTCTGCAGCGGCGAAGCGTTGCCGGCGGAGCTGTGCCGCCTGTGGCAAAGCCGCACGGCGGTGCCGCTGCACAACCTCTACGGCCCGACCGAAGCGGCGGTGGACGTGACCTGGCATCCGGCCTACGGCGAGGCGCTGGCGAAGGTGACCGGCGCCAACGTGCCGATTGGCCTGCCGGTGTGGAACACCGGGCTGCGCATTCTGGACGCGCGCCTGCGGCCGGTGCCGCCGGGCGTGGCGGGCGATCTGTATCTGACCGGCGTTCAGTTGGCGCACGGCTACCTTGGCCGGCCGGATCTGACCGCCAGCCGCTTTGTTGCCGATCCGTTCGGCGAGGGCGGGCGCATGTACCGCACCGGCGACGTGGCGCGCTGGCTGCCGGACGGCGCGGTGGAATATTTGGGCCGCAGCGACGATCAGCTGAAGATCCGCGGGCAGCGTATCGAGCTGAGTGAAATCGACCACGCCCTGCTGTCGCTGCCGGGCGTGCGCCAGGCGGTGACGCACGCGTTGGTGCTGCAGGGCACGCCGGTGGACGCCGGCGGCGATGCGCGCCAGCTGGTGGGCTATCTGGTGATGCAATCCGGCGCGAGCTGGGATGCGGAAGCCCTGCGCGCGGCGCTGGCCGACCGTCTGCCGCCGCACATGGTGCCGGTGGCGTTGGTGGAAATGAGCGATTTGCCGCTGAGCGCCAACGGCAAGCTGGATCGCAAGGCTCTGCCGCAGCCGCAGGGCGGCGAGCGCAAGGCGGGGCGGCCGCCGCAGGCCGGGTTGGAAAGTGAGATCGCCGCGGTATTTGCCCGCCTGCTGCAGCGCGAGCAGGTGTTCGCCGACGACGATTTCTTCGCGCTGGGCGGCCATTCGCTGTTGGCGATGCGCCTGGCGGCGGAGCTGCGCCGCGATCTGGGCAAGGCGGTGTCCGTCGGCCAGGTGATGGTGGCGTCGCGCGTCGAGCAACTGGCCGCCTTGCTGGCGGAAGATCGCACGCAGGAAGAGGCCGATCGCAGTGGCTTCGACAGCGTATTGCCGCTGCGCGTCACCGAGGGGCCGACGCTGTTCTGTCTGCATCCGGCGTCCGGTTTCTCCTGGCAGTTCAGCGTATTGCCGCGCTATCTCGATCAGCACTGGTCGCTGGTCGGCATCCAGTCGCCGAGGCCGGACGGCCCGCTGGCGCTGAGCGAAGACATGGACCAGGTGGTGGAGGCGCACCTGCAGACGGTGCTGCAGGTGCAGCCGCACGGGCCGTACCACTTCATCGGTTATTCGCTCGGCGGCACGCTGGCCCAGGGCATCGCCGCCCGGCTGCAGGCGCGCGGCGAGCAGGTGGCGTTTCTCGGCCTGCTGGATACCTATCCGCCGGAGACCCAAAACTGGGACGTGATGCTGGACGACAACGTGTTGAAGGAAGTGCAGCGCGAGCGCGAACAGTTCCTGGCGGTGTCGCAGGATACGCTCGATCCGGCGCTGGGCGAGACGCGCACCATGATGTTCGACAACATCGAAGCCAACTACGCCGATTCGGTGCGGTTGCTGTCGCACACGCGGACCGCCCGCTTCCACGGCCAGGCGACGCTATTCGTCGCCAAACGCACGTTGCAGGCAGGGATGGACGTGCAGCAGACCTGGTCGCAGTACGTCGATGCGCTGCAGGCGCACGAGCTCGACTGCGCGCACGTCGATATCGTTTCGCCGGCGTCGTTCAAAGTGCTGGGGCCGCTGCTGAACCGGATTTTGCGCACGCTGTAATGACGCCCGTCATCTCGCCGCCAGGCACGGGGATTGCCCCGCGTTTGGCGGCGTTTCTTGCGTCCGCTCACAATTGAATATCAATGATTTCTATTATCATTATTGATTTCGTTATCTGTGCTAGCATAGCGCTCCGCAACTGCAGAATCCCCGTTTAAAGATGTGGTGAACAACCGATGAGTAGCAAACCCTCCATCCTGCTTGATTTTAGCCTGCTGAAAACCCACCGGGCCTTTCGCGCGGTATTCTGCGCGCGTTTCATCTCCATTGTGGCGCTGGGGCTGATGGCGATCGCCATCCCGGTGCAGATCCAGGCGCTGACCGGTTCCACCCTGCAGGTCGGGTTGGCGGTGACGCTGGCCGGCAGCGGTATGTTCGCCGGGCTGCTGATGGGCGGCGTATTGGCCGATCGCTATGAGCGGCGCCGGTTGATCCTGTTCGCGCGCTCCACTTGCGGCATCGGGTTCGTCGGCCTGTGCCTCAACGCCCTGTTGCCGTCACCTTCGCTGGCGGCCATTTATCTGCTGGCGGTGTGGGACGGTTTCTTCGGCGCAGTGGGGGTGACGGCGCTGCTGGCGGCCACGCCGGCGCTGGTGGGCCGCGAAAACATCGTGCAGGCGGGCGCCATCAGCATGCTGACGGTGCGCTTCGGCTCGATTCTTTCCCCGGCCATCGGCGGCCTGGTGATCGCCCATATGGGCATCGCCTGGAACTACGGCCTGGCGGCGTTCGGCACCTTGCTGACGTTGCTGCCGCTGCTGAGCCTGCCGCAGTTGATGCCGCCGCCGCAGCCGCGGGAACATCCGCTGCGCGCGCTGGCGGGCGGTTTCGCCTTCCTGTTTCAGAACAAGGTGATCGGCATGGTGGCGCTGATCGGCGCGTTGCTGACCATGGCCAGTGCGGTGCGCGTGTTGTACCCGGCGATGGCGGAAAGCTGGCGCATCGACGCAGCCCACCTCGGTTATATGTACGCCGCCGTGCCGCTCGGCGCGGCGATCGGTGCGTTCACCAGCGGGCGCGTGGCGCACGTGGCGCGCCCCGGTTGGGTGATGCTGCTGACGGCGATCGCGGCGTTTGCCGCCATCGGCCTGTTCGGCCTGATGCCGTGGTACAGCCTGGCGTTGCTGTGCCTGGTGGCGTTCGGCTACCTGAGCGCGCTGAACTCGTTGCTGCAATACGGCCTGATCCAGAGCCTGACGCCGGACAATTTCCTTGGCCGCATCAACGGCCTGTGGACGGCGCAGAACGTGGTGGGCGATGCGCTGGGCGCGTTGCTGCTGGGGGCGATGGGCGCCTTTATGCTGCCGGCGATGAGCGCCAGCGGTTTCGGCTTTGGCGCGGCGCTGCTCGGCATCCTGTTGCTGTTCGCCATGACCGGTTTGCGCCAGGTTACGCTGCACAAACCGGAGCCGCAGCCCGCCACAGAAAAGTAGTCGAACGCGTTAAAACAACGCTGTGGGATCAAATAGCAATGCTTATCATCGGCATGCGTAAAACCCACAGCGTTTATGTCATGATTTCGAAATGAAAGAAGTGCTTACGTTTATTGACATAGCAAATATCGGCGAGTAATTTAGCGCGGAATCAACTCAAATGATAATCATTATTATATTGGTTATCACTTCAAATTCTTGAGGGCGAAGCGATGGTTACTGCCGTGAACGACATCAATCGAAAGGAAATGCAGGAGCGCGAAGAACACCGGTTCGCCGCTGATTTTTCTCCGGCGTCGGGCTTCTTCTTTACCTCCCCTTACCGCAGCTTGACCACCACCGGTTGTTTCAGCCGCATTCGCCTGCCGGCCGCAGACGGCGCCAATCTGAACGGTGAGTTCCAGCGCAGCGTACGGCAGGCGTTTGCCGAGGCCCGTCAGGCCGGCATCAAAAAGCCGCTGCTGTGCGGCGCCATCCCGTTCGATACCCGGCAGCCTTCGGCGCTGTTTATTCCGCAGCAGAGCCGTTGGTTCGATCGCGCCGCCTTTATGGCCGGCGTTCGGCCTTCGGCGGACGGGCCTGAACTGGCCGGGGTGACAGAGCTGCCGCCGCAGCAGACGTTCATGAACATGGTCAGCGACGCCGTTGCCGCGATGAAGGCCGGTGAGCTGGATAAAGTGGTCTTGTCGCGCCTGCTGGAGATCGAAACGCGCCAGCCGGTGGATCGCCATGCGCTGATGGCGCGCGTGATCGCCCAGAACCCGCACGGTTTCCACTTCCATGTGCCGCTGGAGCAGGGCGCGCTGTTGGGCGCCAGCCCGGAGTTGCTGCTGCGCCAGGACGGCGGCCGTTTCTATTCCAACCCGCTGGCCGGTTCCGCCCGGCGCGAGGCCGATCCGCAGCGCGATCGCGAAGTGGGGGAGCGGCTGATGGCCTCGGCGAAAGATCGCCACGAGCACCGCATCGTCACTGAAAGCATGCGCGACGTGTTGGCCGGCCGCTGCCGCTATCTGAACGTGCCGCACACCCCTGAACTGCTGACCACCACCACGCTGTGGCATCTCTCCACGCCGATCGACGGCGAGGCGGCATCTCCGGACGAAAACGCCCTGTCGCTGGCTTGCCTGTTGCACCCGACGCCGGCGCTGTGCGGCATGCCGACGGCCCAGGCGCACGCCCTGATCGGCAAGCTGGAGCCGTTCGATCGCGGCCTGTTCGGCGGCATCGTCGGCTGGTGCGACGACGAAGGCAACGGCGAGTGGGTAGTGACTATCCGCTGTGGCACCGTTGACGGCAACCGGGTACGGCTGTTCGCCGGCGCCGGCATCGTGGAAGACTCTTCACCCGAATCTGAATGGCATGAAACAGGTACCAAACTCAGCACCATTCTGCGTGCCTTTGGTATGAATCAAGGATAACGACAAGATGAGCATTGCCTTTACCCCCTGGCCGGCGGAGTTCGCCAGCCGCTATCGCGAGCGCGGCTATTGGATTGACAAGCCGCTGACCGAGATCCTCGACCGCCAGGCCAACAACGACGCTCCGGCGATTATCGACGCCCAGGGCAGCCTGACCTACCGCGAGCTGCAGCAGCGCTCCGATCGCCTGGCGGCCGCTTTGCTGCGCCGCGGCGTAAAATCCGGCGACACCGCGCTGGTGCAGCTGGGCAACGTGGCGGAGTTCTATATCGTGTTCTTCGCGCTGCTGAAAATTGGCGTGGCGCCAGTAAACGCGCTGTTCAGCCATCAGCGCAGTGAGCTGAACGCCTATGCCGAGCAGATCAAACCGGCGCTGCTGATCGCCGATCGCCAGCACGCGCTGTTTGCCGACGATCAATTCCTGAACGCCTTCCGCGATGCGCATCCTTCGCTGCGCGTCGTGGCGCTGCGCAGCCAGGCCGAGGGCGAGCTGGCGCTGGCCGCCTGGCTGGACGAAGCGAGCGACGGTTTCGTCGCGCAGCCTTCCGCGGCCGATCGGGTGGCGTTCTTCCAGCTTTCCGGCGGCAGCACCGGCACGCCGAAGCTGATCCCGCGCACCCACAACGATTACTACTACAGCATTCGCCGCAGCGTGGAGATCTGCCGTTTCGACGCGCAGACCCGCTATCTGTGCGCGCTGCCGGTGGCGCACAACTACCCGATGAGTTCGCCGGGCGTGCTGGGCGTGTTTTATGGCGCCGGACTGGTGGTGTTCGCCGCCGATCCGGACGCCGCGCAGTGCTTCCGCCTGATCGAACAGCATCAAATCAACGTGACGGCGCTGGTGCCGCCGGCGGTCACGCTGTGGCTGCAGGCGATCGAAGAGTGGGGCGGCAATGCCCAGCTCGCCAGCCTGAAACTGCTGCAGGTGGGCGGCGCCAAGCTGGGCGAAACGCTGGCGGCGCGCATTCAGAACGAAATCGGCTGCCAACTGCAGCAGGTGTTCGGCATGGCGGAAGGGCTGGTGAACTACACCCGGCTGGACGACGACGAACGCCACATCCTGACGACGCAAGGGCGGCCGATGTCGCCGGACGACGAAGTGTGGGTGGCGGACGACGACGGCAATCCGTTGCCGGCGGGTGAGATCGGGCGGTTGATGACGCGCGGGCCTTACACCTTTCGCGGTTACTACCAGAGCCCGGCGCACAACGCCGACGCCTTCGACGCCGACGGTTTCTACTGCTCCGGCGATCTGATCAGCATTAGCGAAGACGGTTACATCACCGTGCAGGGGCGGCAAAAAGACCAGATCAACCGCGGCGGAGAGAAGATCGCCGCCGAGGAGATCGAGAACCTGCTGCTGCGTCATTCGGACGTGATCAACGCCGCGCTGGTATCGATGCCGGACGCACTGATGGGGGAGAAGAGCTGCGCCTATATCATCGCCAACGCGCCGCTGAAGCCGGTAGTGCTGCGTCGCCACCTGCGCGAACAGGGCGTGGCGGACTTCAAACTGCCGGATCGCTTTATTCAGGTGGACAGCCTGCCGCTGACTCCGGTCGGCAAAGTGGACAAAAAACGGCTGCGCCAGCAGCTCGACGCGCAACTACAGACTCAGGCTCAGGGAGATTAATTGATGGCCATTCCAAAACTTAATGATTACGCGCTGCCGACGGCGGACGAACTGCCGCAAAATAAAGTCACCTGGCAGGTAGAACCGCAGCGCGCCGCGCTGCTGATCCACGATATGCAGCAGTATTTCCTCAATTTCTGGGGCGAAGACAGCGCGCTGATCAAACAGGTGGTGGAGAACATCGCCAACCTGCGTCGCTACTGCAAACAGCAGGGCATTCCGGTGTTCTATACCGCGCAGCCGAACCAGCAGAGCGATGAAGATCGCGCGCTGTTGAACGACATGTGGGGGCCGGGCCTGAACAAGCACCCTGAGCAGCAGGCGGTGACCGCCGCGCTGGCGCCGGACGAAGACGACACGGTGCTGGTGAAATGGCGCTACAGCGCTTTCCACCGCTCGCCGCTGCAGGAGATCCTGCAGGAGTCCGGCCGCGATCAGCTGATCATCTGCGGCGTGTATGCGCACATCGGCTGCCTGACCACCGCCATCGACGCCTTCATGCGCAATATCCAGCCGTTCATGGTGGCCGACGGCCTGGCGGACTTCTCGCGTGACGAGCACCTGATGGCGCTGCGCTACACCGCCGGCCGCTGCGGCCGGGTGGTGACCACCGCGTCTCTGCTGCCGGCGGCCGGCATCGCCAGCATCGACGCGTTGCGTCAGCAGATCCTGCCGCTGCTGGATGAAGACAGCGAAGACATGGGCAACGATGAAAACCTGATCGATTACGGTCTGGATTCGGTGCGCATCATGGAGCTGGCGACCCGCTGGCGCAAGATCCGCGGCGATATCGACTTTATCGCGCTGGCGCGCAACCCGACCATCGACAGCTGGTGGGCGCTGCTTTCCGAAGAGAAAGCCTGATTTTAATAATGAAAAGAGGGCGGCCGCGCGGTCGCCCCGTTAGCTCTATAAGGAAATCTCGATGAATGCTTTGATCACCAAGGGAAAACGTGCAGCATTCCCGCTGATGCTGCTGTCTACGCTGCTGTTCTCCAACACCTTGCAGGCGCAGACCGCGCCGGACGTGCTGCGCAAACCGGTCGGCAAAGGCGCTTATGAAATGGCCTACAGCCCGAGCGAAAACGCGCTCTACCTGGCGACCTCGCAGAGCCGCAAGCTGGATAAGGGCGGCATCGTCTACCGCCTGGATCCAACCACGCTGGACGTGACCCAGATTATTCATAACGACATCAAGCCGTTTGGCGCCGCCATCAACGCCAAGAGCGGTACGCTGTTCTTCGGCAACACCGTCAATAACTCGGTAACCGCCATCGACGCCAAAACCGGTGACGTGAAAGGCCGCCTGGTGCTGGACGCGCGCCAGCGCTCCGAAACCGTCAAGCCGCTGGCGCCGCGCGAGCTGGTGGCGGATGCCGACAGCGACACGCTGTACATCACCGGGCTGGGGGATTCCAGCGTGGTGTGGGTGGTGGACGGCAAGGATCTGACCCTGCGCGCCACCGTGGCCGACACCGGCAAATACGGCACCGGTCTGGCGCTGGACGCCGCCGCCAAGCGCCTGTTCGTCACCAACGCCGACGGCGAGCTGGTGACCATCGATACCCAGAGCAACAAGGTGCTGTCGCGCAAGAAGCTGGATGAGTCTAAAGAGCACTTCTTCCTGAACATCAGCCTGGATACCGCCACTCACCGCGCCTTCATCACCGATTCCAAGCAGCCGCAGGTGCTGGTGGTGGATACCCGCAACGGCAACATCCTGAGCAAGATCGAGGTGCCGGAATCGCTGGCGGTGCTGTTCAACCCGGCGCGCAATGAAGTTTACGTCACCCACCGCCAGGCGGGCGAAGTGAGCGTGATTGACGCCAAGAGCTACAAGGTGCTGAACACCATTAAGACGCCGACCCATCCGAACAGCCTGGCGCTGTCACCGGATGGCCAGACGCTGTACGTCAGCGTCAAACAGGCTTCCAGCCGCGAAAAAGAGGCGACCGCGCCGGACGACGTGATCCGCGTCGCGCTGAAGTAATCCCGCGCAGAATAACCCTCCTCGAACAGGCGAAGCGGCGACGCTCCGCCTGTTTTTTTTTGCCGTGCGATCTGCGGTATAAAGTGTGGATTGCCTTATTATCCGAAGGAACGTTGGTTATGCCTGCCTCACGCACACCGCGGTTGTTGTCCGTTATCACTCTGCTGCTGCTGGCCGCGCTGATCCACAGCGGCATCAGCCCTTACGATCGCACCACCTGGTTGATGGAGGTGGCGCCGGTCTTGATTGTTTTGCCGCTGCTGTGGCTGACCCATCGCCGTTACCCGCTGACGCCGCTGCTCTATACGCTGATTTTCTTCCACGCGCTGATTCTGATTTTCGGCGGCATGTACAGCTACGCCCGCGTGCCGCTGGGGTTTGAGGTGCAGCAGTGGCTGGGTCTTGGCCGCAACCCGTACGACAAACTGGGGCATTTCTTCCAGGGGCTGGTGCCGGCGCTGGCGGCGCGCGAGATCCTGCTGCGCGGCGGCTATGTACAGGGGCGCAAGATGCTGGGCTTCGTGGTGTGCTGCATCGCGCTGGCGATCAGCGCCCTGTATGAGCTGATCGAATGGTGGGCGGCGCTGGCGCTGGGCCAGGGCGCCGACGAGTTTCTCGGCACCCAGGGCGACCCGTGGGACACCCAGTCCGACATGTTCTGCGCGCTGCTCGGGGCGATGTGCGGCCTGTTGCTGTTTGGGCGCTGGCAGGATCGGCAAATCGTTCGCTTAGGCTGATAAACCTCAAATGATCACATAGCAATAGCCCGCCGTATGGCGGGTTTTCTATGAAAAAAACGTAAAGTAACCAGGCGGGGCTGAAAGGCGCCGCCTTTTCACTCTTCTTTCGCATAGAGATACACCGAAGCGCGGGAAACGCCAAGGTGCTGTGCCACGATTTCCATCGCCTTTTTCACCTCGAGCAGACCTTGCTCCCTCAGTTCTTGAATCAACCGCTTTCTCTCCGGCGTTTTCAGCGCGCGCGGCGTGGTGGCGTGGCGTGCGGCGAAGCGATCGATACGGTTGCGGATGGCCTCCGCGCCGCTGGGCTCCAGGTGTTCCGTCACCGCGCCGGCCGCCGTTTGCGTGAACTGCGCCAGCGCGCTTTGCATGCCGCGGAACAGCGTCATATCAACGTTCAAACAGAGTGCGGCGACGTAGTCACCCTGTGCATTCTTGATGCCGATCGAGGTGCTTTTCGCCGGGCGACCGTCGGCGAACTGGTTGCCGTAGTTGGCGATCACGCTGGGAAACTCCGCCGAAGCGATGCGAGCCAGGCCAAGTTCCGTCGCCGCTTGGCCGACTTCTCGTCCGGACAGGTTGTTGTGGATCGCCAAAATGGCGTGTTCGGGATTTTGCAGATCGTGAACCACCACTTCGCAAAACGGCGCGAAGGTGGCGCTCAGCCCCTCGGCAATCACATTCAACTGGGATAACAGTAAATTTTCCGGCACTTCAGGCATAGGGCACTCCGATCACTCTCTTGGCGGCGTTGGCTCATTTCGAGCCAGATGAAGAACATACCACAAGTGCGGCGCACGGCGGTTTTCATCTGGCGCCTGGCGACACTAAAAATGATCCTGCTCCCAATTCTGCACTTCCCGCTTGGCATTTGACTGTCGCGCAGGTATATAACATCATTATTGGACTTATTTTCTAATTTTAGATTATTTGTTTTGAGTATGACAATGTTCGTGCGTTAAAAGCCGTATCGCACACACCGGGGTTTTTCAGCGCTAGTTTCAACGGCCCGCAAGGGCATGGAGAACAACAATGTCTGCAACTTCAGTCGTCGGTTCTGCACGAAAACCTTTTTACTCCACGCTGACCTTTCAGTTAGTGGTAGGGCTGGCGGCCGGTGGCGCGCTGGGCCTGTTGTGGCCGCAAATTGGCGCTCAGCTCAATCCGCTGGCGGCGGCCTTCGTCAAGCTGATCAAAATGGTGGCCGGCCTGATTGTGTTTCTTACCGTGGTGGCCGGTTTTGCGCAGGTTAAACGCGGTGCCGGCGTTGGTCGCCTGGGCATGATCTCGGTCTGTTATTTCGAAGCGGTCAGCACGTTGGCACTGCTGATCGGCCTGGTGATGGGCAATCTGTTTGAGCCGGGCAAGGGGCTGGCCTTGCATGTTGATGCTGCCACGGCGCTTAAACCGGCGGAGCCCCTGCAAGGCGTGGATTTCGTGATGAGCATCATCCCGAAAACGGTGGTTGATGCGTTGGCCGGCGGCGTCATGCTGCAAATCTTGTTGGTGGCTCTGCTGTTTGGCTATGCGCTGTACGCGATGGGCGATAAAAGCAAACCGGTGGTTGATTTGGTGAATCTGTTTACCGACGCCACCTTCAAAGTGGTCAATATCATCCTCAAACTGGCGCCCGTTGGCGTATTTGGCGCGGCGGCGTTCATGCTGGGCAAATACGGCATTGGCGCGCTGATGCCGGTGATGAAATTGGTGGGGCTGGTCTATCTGGGGTGTCTGTTCCTCATTGTGGTGGTGTTTTCCGTGGTGGCCTGGTTGACCCGTTTTAGCCTGTTCGGTTTCTTAAAACTCATCAGGGAAGAGCTGATCATCGCCTTTACCACCACCTCATCGGAAGCCGCTTTGCCGGGCCTGATGAAAAAACTTGAATTGGCCGGCTGCAGTAAAGCCACCGTCGGTTTTGTCGTGCCGACCGGTTACTCCTTGAATCTGGACGGCTCTTCAATCTACATGACGTTAGCGGCGCTGTTTATCGCTCAGGCCGCCGGTTTGGAGCTGAGCCTGGCGCAACAGGCCGGTCTATTGATGGTGTTTCTGCTGACCTCGAAAGGCGTAGCCGGCGTGACGGGCGGCGCTTTCGTCACGCTGTCCGCTTCGCTGTTGATGTTTCCAGAGATACCGATGGAGGGGCTGGCGCTGATTCTCGGCGTGGATCGCTTGATGGATACCATGCGTACGTTGACCAACGTGGCCGGCAACGGCGTGGCGACCATGGCGATTTCTTACTGGCAGAAAGAGCGCGTGGGTTTTCAGGCGAGGCTGCCTGAAGCTGCCGTGCGCAAACCCGTCTGAATGCCGCCCTGCGCGGTTGCCGCAGGGCTTTTCGAACCTGTGCAAGGATTAAATATGAAGCATGATGTGGTTTACAACGCCGCCGGCGGCTTTCCTCCCGCCGGTCATTATTCGCCCAGCTGCACGGCCAATGGGACGGTCTATATCTCTGGCCAATTGCCGATCGCCTTTTCCGGTGAGAGCCTTGCCGACGAACCTTTCGCGCGGCAAGTCCGTCAGGTGCTGGACAATCTGGATGCCTGCCTGGCAGGGGCTGGCGTCGGCCGCGCGCAGCTGGTTCAAGTCCGCGTCTATCTGACGGATATCGATTTGTGGCCGACCTTCAATGCGCTGTATGCCGAATGGATCGGCGAGTTTCGCCCTGCGCGCGCGGTGGCCGGCGTATCGCAACTGCATTATGGCGCCGCCGTGGAAGTGGAAGCTGTCGCGTTGGCCGCCCTTTAACCCTTACTGACAGGTAACGCTATGACCGATTTGATTTTACCCGTTTATGACGACGTGGCCGCCGCTGCCGCGCGTATCAAGGATTATGCTCACCGCACGCCGGTGCAGACTTCACGCACGGTTGACGACGATTTCGGCGCCAGCGTATTTTTCAAATGCGAGAACCTGCAGCGCATGGGCGCCTTTAAATTTCGCGGTGCGATGAATGCCTTGCTGCAGTTTTCTCCGGCGCAGCGCAAGGCCGGAGTAGTGGCCTTTTCTTCCGGTAATCATGCGCAGGCGATCGCGCTGGCCGCCAGGCTGCTCGACATTCCCGCCACGATCGTCATGCCGCACGACGCGCCGGCGGCCAAAGTGGCTGCGACGCGCGGCTATGGCGGCACAGTGGTGGAGTACAACCGTTATCATGAGGATCGCGAGCAGATCGGCCGGGATCTGGCGCAGCAACAGGGATTAACGCTGATCCCGCCTTACGATCATCCGCAGGTGATCGCCGGGCAGGGCAGCGCGGCTAAAGAGCTGTTCGACGAGGTCGGCGAACTGGACGCGCTGTTCGTTTGTCTGGGCGGCGGCGGGTTGCTGGCCGGTTCTGCGCTCGCCGCGCGTCGGCTGTCGCCGGGTTGCCGAGTCTATGGCGTAGAGCCTTTGGCGGGCAATGACGGGCAGCAATCCTTCCGCACCGGCCGCATCGTTCACATTGAGACGCCGCAGACCCTCGCCGATGGCGCGCAGACGCAGCACCTGGGCCAATATACTTTCCCGATGATCCGTCGCGACGTTGACGACATTCTGACGGTGACCGACGATGAGCTGATTACCGCTATGCGCTTTTTCGCCGAACGGATGAAAATGGTGGTGGAGCCAACCGGCTGCCTGGGGTTTGCCGCCGCCTGCGCGCAGAAATCGATGCTGCGGGGAAAACGCGTCGGTGTGATCATCAGCGGTGGCAACGTCGACATTCGCCGCTACGGCGAGTTGCTGGCAGGTCAATAGAAACAGGCGGATGACGAGAGAGAACCATGGTGACAGACAAGACGGTATTTGAGCAGGTCGTGGCGCTGCTGAGCGCCGGAGAGGCCGCATTCCGGGTGATAGAACATCCGGCGGAGGGGCGCTGCGAAGCGGTAGCGGCATTGCGCGGCACCGAACAGGGGCAGGGCGCCAAGGCACTGGTGTGCCAAACGCGCATCGACGGAACCAAGCATTACATTTTGGCGGTGCTGGCGGCAGACCGTCAGGCGGATCTGCAGCGGTTGGCGTCCGAGTTGGGCGGTAAAAAGGCGTCGTTGGTCAGCCCGGCGGAAATCACGACCCTGACGGCCTGCGTGCCGGGGGCGATCCCGCCGTTCAGCTTCCACCCGCAGCTCAGACTGGTCGCCGATCCGGAGCTGTTTGAGCGCTACGATGAAATTGCGTTTAACGCCGGCGATCTGCAACGCTCCGTGGTGCTCAATGCGCAGGATTATCTGCGTATTGCGGCGCCTGAGTTTATTCATTTCGCGCGTACGGAGACGATGGAGGAGTGAGAAAAAGAGGGGCTGTTCAGACGAGTTGAACAACAACGCTGAACTGCCGTTTACCGTCGGTTCAGCGTTTTTATGCTATATCCTTTGTTCGGAACCGCTGGCTGAACGAGAGACTGAGTTTGATCACCAATCCCCTATCCCGCAAAGAATACGCAGTATGGATGTCGTTAACGATAGGGTTCAGCTTTGCGTGGTTAAATCTTTTAGAGCTCTATAACAACGACGCATTATTCTTTCAGAAATTGACGATTTCCGTCATCAATAACGTTTCGTTCGCCGATGTCATCGCCTCTTATCTGAGGCTGATTCTGTATCTTCCTTTCGGGGTGTTGGCGATCGTGCTGACGCTGCTGTTTTGCGCCCAGCGGTTATGCGATACCCGGTTCTTCGTGCTCGCCTGGCCGGTTTCTCTGGCGATCTTCCTGGCCTTTTGGTTCATCAACGTCGCTTTCCCCGGGCATCTCAATCTGGTGCTGGCCGCCAAATCCTGTGTGCTGGCGCTGATTGGGCTGATCCCACCGAGGAAGCGGAAGACCGAATAATCGAACGCAGTTCGATGGAGAGTCCGTATCCCAGAAAGCGAAAAACCCGCCATAGGCGGGTTCTTCTGAAGATGGTGCCCGGACTCGGACAACCGGCGCTGGCGCCGCGTTGAACAGCGCTTCAGCGCTGGCCCGCAGGGTGAGGCCTCTGGCCGAATAATCGAACGCAGTTCGATGGAGAGTCCGTACCCCAGAAAGCGAAAAACCCGCATAGGCGGGTTCTTCTGAATATGGTGCCCGGACTCGGACAACCGGCGCTGGCGCCGCGTTGAACAGCGCTTCAGCGCTGGCCCGCAGGGTGAGGCCCTTGGCCGAATAATCGAACGCAGTTCGATGGAGAGTCCTGTCCCTGAAAAGCAAAAACCCAGCCATAGGCTGGGTTCTCTAAATATGGTGCCCGGACTCGGAATCGAACCAAGGACACGGGGATTTTCAATCCCCTGCTCTACCGACTGAGCTATCCGGGCAACGGGCAGCATTAAACCGTATTGGCCGAAAGCCGTCAACGGCTTTATGCGTGAAATACGCGAAAATGCCTCCGGTTGCTGGCTTTTCAGGCAAAGGGCGCAAAAAATGCGCCTGCCGGGGAGCGCACCTTGGGTTGGCTGCACCGCCGACCCTGCCGATTCAGCTCAGCGCCCCGTTACGGCGGCATTGCGCCACCTGCAAGATGTCTTCCGCCAGCCGTTTGGCGACCGATACGTCCTGGAGCTGGCGTTTTACCAGCAGTTTGCTCAGGCAACCTTCCTGAATCAGCTCCATTTGCTGCGCCACCATGTCGGCGTCGTCGGCGTCCATGTCGCGCAGCAGTTCGCGGGTCAGCTCCAGCGAAGTCAGCTTTTGCTGCTCCGCCAGTTGGTGGATCGGGTGATCCGTTTCCGGGAAGAAGCTGCAGGCGGCGATAAACAGGCAGCCGGGGTAGCGGTCTTGCTGCACGTATTCCGCCAGCACGTCATAGCGCGCCAGCAGTTTTTGCTGCGGGCTCAGGCTTTCGTCCAGCAGCAGCTGGCGGCGCCAGGTGTCAATCTGTTGGCCGTGGTAGCGCAGGCAGTCGTACAGCAGCGCTTCGCGATCCGGCCAGAACCGTTTGAGATCGCCGGGCTGAACGTCGAGTTTTTCCGCCAGCATCTCTAATGTGGCGGTCGCCAGGCCCTGTTGTTCCAACAGGCCCAGCGCGGTATCAAGGACGTGTTCACGTTGCACTTGTGCTTCCTCCCATTCGCTTCCGATCTTCAGTGTCAGTTATCGCATCACTTTCTGCAAATGCGCGTTGAAGGCTTCCGCCTTCATAAAACCGGTGACCCGCTCGGCCGTCAGCTCGCGGCCTGCCGGATCGAAGAACAGGATCGTCGGCAGCCCCAGCACCTGCAGGTGCTTCAGCAGCGCCGCCTGTTCCGCACCGTTGACGGTCACATCCGCCTGCAGCAGCACCGCGTTGGCCAGGCTTGCCTGCACCGCGGCGTCGCTGAAGGTGTATTTTTCGAACTCTTTACAGGCCACGCACCAGTCGGCGTACAGATCCAGCATCACCGGCTTGCCCCGCGCCTGTTGCAGCGCGAGATCGAGCTGTTCGACGTTGTTGATGCGGGTAAAGGCCAGGTGCGGCTGAGCCGCTTGCTGCGCCTGGTCGGCGCCGAAAGTCCAGTCCTGCAGCGGCCGCGCGGCGATCACCGCCGCTGCCAGCAGCAGCAGTTGCAGGGCGCGCGCCCAGCCGCGTGCGCTTCTCAGGCTCAGGGCGAAGGCCCAGCCGAAGAACGCCAGGCCGAGCAGGCTCCACAGGCGCATGCCCCACAGATCGCCGATCACCCGCTCCAGCAGGAACACCGGCAGCGCCAGAATGACGAAGCCGAAGGCCTCTTTCACGTACTGCATCCATGGGCCGCTGCGCGGCAGCAGGCGGTTGCCGAACAGGGTGACGATCACCAGCGGAATGCCCATCCCCAGCGCGTACAGGTACAGCGTGCCGCCACCGGCCCACAGATTACCGCTCTGGGCGATATACAGCAGGATGGCGCTGAGCGGCGCGGTGGTGCAGGGGGAACAAATCAGCCCGGCCAGCGCGCCCATCAGGAACACGCCGGTCAGCGAGCCGCCGCGCTGGGTGTTGCTCCAGTTCGCCAGCCGGGTTTGCAGCGCCGAGGGCAGCTGCAGGGAATAGAGGCCGAACATCGACAGCGCCAGCGCGATGAACAGCGCCGACAGGCCAATCAGTACGTAAGGATGCTGCAGCGCCGCCTGGAATTGCAGCCCGGCGGCGGCCACCACCAGCCCCAGCAGGGTATAGGTCAGCGCCATGCCCTGCACGTAAACCACCGCCAGCGCCAGAATGCGGCCGCTGCTTTGCGGCCGGTCGCGGCCGAGAATGATGCCGGAGATCAGCGGGTACATCGGCAGCACGCACGGCGTGAAGGCGATACCGATGCCGATCAGCAATGCCCACAGCGGCGAGAACGGCAGGCTGGCCGGTGTTGCGGATTGTTCGGCTGGCTCAGAGGCAGCCGCCGGGAGCGGCGCGGCTGCTGCGGCGCTGACCGCGTCCAACGGGATCACCCGGGTTTCCGGCGGATAGCAGAAGCCGGCCTCGGCGCAACCCTGATAGGTGACGCTGAGGCTGGCGTTGGCCGCCGCCTGTTGCAGCGGCACCTGCAGATTAAGCTGCTGTTTGAAAATCGCCACTTCGCCGAAGAACTCGTCCTTGTGGCTCAAACCTTCCGGCAGGGTAAAGGCGCCGAGCGTCGCCTGTTGCGGCACCAGTTTGATCTGCTGACGATACAGGTAATAGCCGGGGCGGATCTGCCAGTTCAGCGTTACCTGGTTGCCTTGCTGTTTGAAATCGAAAGCGAAGGCCCGATCGACGGGCACGAACTGGCTGCCGCCCGTCGGCGCGAACAGTGAAGCCTGCGCCGCCTGCGGCAGGAAGCACAGGCTGCACAGCAGCAAAATCAGTTTAATGAAGCGTGGATCCATAACAGGTAGTCTTTATCTCCGGCCATCACCGGCAAGACCAGCAGCTCAGGCGTCTGGTAAGGGTGATGTTGTTTCAGGGTGTCGAGCAGGGCCTGCTGACGGCGGCGATCGCTTTTGAACAGCATCTGCACTTCGTATTCCTGTTCCAGTTTCCCTTCCCAGTAATAGAGCGAGGTGGCACCGGGCAGCAGCGTGGCGCAGGCCGCCAGCTTATCGCCCAGGACCCGCGCCGCCAGTTCCTGGGCGCTGGCTTCATCGGGTGCGGTACAGAGTATGACGACAGCTTCGCAATCAGACATCTTCAGCCCTCTCATCGGTTCGAATGGGCACTATACCCTGAAGGCGGATTGGCTAGAAGGCGAGTTTATCGCCAGAAGGAAAACCGGGGCCGCAGCCCCGGTCGAAGCGTTACAGCATGACGCTGCCGAGCAGGAAGCCGAATACCACCGCGAAGATCACGCCCATGGTGCCGGGAATGAAGAACGGATGGTTGAACACGAAGCGGCCGATGCGCGTGGTGCCGGTATCGTCCATCTGCACCGCGGCGACCAATGTTGGGTAGGTCGGCAGGATGAACAGGCCGGAAACGGCGGCGAAGGAGGCGACGGCGGTCAGCGGCGACACGTTCAGCGCCAGCGCCATCGGCATCAGCGCCTTGGCGGTGGCGGCCTGCGAGTACAGCAGCGCCGAGCAGAAGAAGAAGATCACCGCCAGCAACCACGGGTGCGCCTGAATGACGCTGCCGGCCGTCTCTTTGATCCAATCGATGTTGGCCTGGACGAAAGTATCGCCCAGCCAGGCGACGCCGAGGATACAGATACAGGCGCTCATGCCGGCCTTGAAGGTGCTGGAGTTCAGCACCATGTCGGTGTCGACGCGGCACAGCAGGGTGGTCAGCGTGGCGACGCTCAGCATGATGATCAGAATGGCGTTGGTGGTGTTCATCAGCGGCTTGGCCACCAGGCCCAGGCCCGGGCTGTTGATGATGGCGTAGGCCACCACGCACAGCACGCCGAGCAGGAACAGCAGCACCGAGGCTTTGGCGCGCGGTTTGATCGCCAGCGCGTTGTTGCCGCGCAGGGTGATCAGGCCTTCTTCCATGCGTTTCAGGTACACCGGATCGTTAGACAGCTTGGAATCGAACAGCCAGGTCACCAGCAGCGACATCACCAGCACCGCGCAGAAGGTGGACGGGATCACCACCATCAGCAGGTGCAGGTAGCTGACGCCGTGGCCCTCCATCACCGAAGACATGTACACCACCGCGGCGGAGATTGGCGAGGCGGTGATGGCGATCTGGGCGGAGACCACGGCGGTCGACAGCGGGCGGCAAGGCTTGATGCCCTGTTCTTTCGCCACCTCGGCGATCACCGGCAGCGCCGAGAGTGAGATATTGCCGGTGCCGGCGAAGATGGTCAGAAAGTAGGTGACGATAGGGGCGAGAATGGTGATGTGCTTGGGGTTCTTGCGCAGCAGTTTTTCGGTCTGTTGCACCAGGTAGTCCATCCCCCCGGCGACCTGCATGGCGGAGATCGCCGCGATCACCGCCATGATGATGGAGATGACGTCGAAGGGAATGTTGCCCGGTTTGACGCCGATCAGCGCCAGCGCCAATACGCCCAGTCCCCCCGCGAACCCGATACCGATACCGCCCAATCTGGCCCCTAAAAAGATGGCCAGCAGAACGATAACCAATTCTACGGCTAGCATAGTGTTTACTCCTTAAAATGAGAGAAATTGAAAATCAAACGTTAAAATTTTGTGGGCGCCTAAAAGTAAAAAGGCACGCTATCCAGAGGATTTAGCGTGCCTTTCAGGGCTACCGGGTAGGTCTGTTATTGTTCATTTTCATCCGTATAGCGTTTGGCTTTATAGGCCGGGTGCATCAGGTTCTCCACGGAGAAGATGTCATCCAGCTCGGCTTCGGTCAGCAGGCCGCGTTCCAGCACCACTTCACGCACGCTCTTGCCGGTTTCGGCGCAGATCTTCCCGACGATGTCACCGTTGTGGTGGCCGATGAACGGGTTCAGATAGGTGACGATACCGATCGAGTTGAAGACGTAGTGTTCGCAGACTTCTTTATTCGCGGTGATGCCGTTAATGCATTTTTCCAGCAGGTTGTAGCAGGCGTTGGTCAGGATGTGGATCGACTCGAACATCGCCTGGCCGATCACCGGCTCCATCACGTTCAGCTGCAGCTGGCCCGCTTCAGCCGCCATGGTAACGCAAGTGTCGTTGCCAATCACCTTGAAACACACCTGATTGACCACTTCCGGCACCACCGGATTCACTTTGGCCGGCATGATGGACGATCCTGCCTGCAGCTCCGGCAGGTTGATTTCGTTCAGGCCGGCGCGCGGGCCCGAGGAGAGCAGGCGCAGGTCGTTACAGATTTTGGACAGTTTCACCGCCAGGCGTTTGAGCGCGCTGTGTACCATCACGTAGGCGCCGCAGTCGGAGGTGGCTTCGATCAGGTCTTCCGCCGGCACCACCGGCAGGCCGCTGACTTCCGCCAGTTTTTGCACCGCCAGCGGCTGGTAGCCTTCCGGGGTGTTGAGCGCGGTGCCGATGGCGGTGGCGCCGAGGTTCACTTCCAGCAGCAGCTCCGCGGTGCGGTGCAGGTTGCGGGTCTCTTCGTTCAGCAGCACGCTGAAGGCGTGGAATTCCTGGCCGAGAGTCATCGGCACCGCGTCCTGCAGCTGGGTGCGGCCCATTTTCAGGATGGTTTCGAACTCTTTCGCCTTGCGATCGAAGCCTTCGCGCAGCTGGTTGATGGCGTCGATCAGTTTCTGGTTGGAGGCGTACACCGCGATGCGGAACCCGGTCGGGTAGGCGTCGTTGGTGGACTGACACTTATTGAGGTGATCGTTCGGGTTCAGGTACTGGTATTCGCCTTTTTGATGGCCCATCAGCTCCAGGCCGATGTTCGCCAGCACTTCGTTGGTGTTCATGTTCAGCGAGGTGCCCGCGCCGCCCTGGAATACGTCCACCGGGAACTGATCCATGCACTTGCCTTTATCCAGCACCTCGTCGCAGGCCTGGATGATCACGTCGGCGATTTTGCGCGGGATGGTTTTGAGTTCTTTGTTGGCCATCGCCGCGGCCTTTTTCACCATCACCATGCCGCGAACGAACTCGGGGACATCGCTGATTTTGCTGTTGCTGATGTAGAAGTTTTCAATCGCACGCAGAGTGTGAACTCCGTAGTAAGCGTCTGCGGGGACTTCACGTGTTCCTAACAGGTCTTCTTCGATACGAATGTTGTTTGACATGAGAACCTTCTCTATGTGTTGCTGCCGAATTAATAATTTGTCAGGTCAAGGCTAGTAAGGGCACAGCCTAAATTAATGTTGCCGAAGGCTTGGGGCGTGAAACGATTAACCAAATCGCCCGTTGCTGCCCAGATCATATGCTGGTTGATAAGAAATGACTGAATCCAGATCACCTTATGGTGTTTAAGGATATGCCCTTTTTCGGTTCTGTGACTTCTTTCACGTTTGTGAACTTTAGCAATAAAAACCGGCTCTCGGTTGAAATGGTGGGGGGATGCCCTCATTGTAATGGTGTCGGCCGTTTACGGCCTCTTTTTTCGCGCCGTCGCCCCGTGGCGGCCGTGCCTTACCTACCGATAGGAGAACCAGGTGCGCTGGTTACCGCTACTGCTGATATTTCTGCTGGCTTACATAGAAATATCCATCTTTATCAAAGTCGCCGCCGTGCTCGGCGTGGCTGTCACCCTGCTGCTGGTGGTGTTCAGCTCCTGCGTCGGCATTTCGCTGGTGCGCAATCAGGGCATGAAAACCTTCGTGCAGATGCAGCAAAAACTGGCGGCCGGTGAAAGCCCGGCGGCGGAAATGGTGAAAAGCGTTTCGCTGGTGCTGGCGGGCTTCCTGCTGCTGATACCGGGCTTCTTCACCGATTTCCTCGGCCTGTTGCTGCTGCTGCCGCCGGTGCAAAAATCGCTGACGCTGAAGCTGATGCCGCACCTGTCGGTGTATCGCCCCGGCGGTTGGACGGGCGGCGACGCCGCCAACGGCAATACCTTCGACGGCGAATTCCAGCGCAAGGACGATGAACGCCCGGTGCTGGAACATCGCCCGGACGAGGATCGCAAACCTCACGATCGTTAAGCAAACGCGGCTCAGGCCGCGTTTTTCATCTCTGCGGCACTCGTCGGACCAAAAATGCGAAATTTTTTTTGTTCGCCCCCTTGAAGGGGGCTGGAACGCCCCCATCTCAAATGCCACGAGGCCGGTAATAACAACCATCCGGTGTACAACCCTAAATCTGATAGAGACCTTCTTACAGGAGAGCGTTCAATGAGTATTCGTCCATTGCATGACCGCGTTATCGTCAAGCGCAAAGAAGTTGAATCAAAATCTGCTGGCGGCATCGTCCTGACTGGCTCTGCTGCGGGTAAATCCACTCGCGGTGAAGTGGTTGCAGTGGGTAAAGGGCGTGTGCTGGAAAACGGCAACATCCAACCGCTGGATGTGAAAGTTGGCGATATCGTGATTTTCAACGACGGCTACGGCGTGAAAGCAGAGAAGATCGACAATGAAGAAGTGTTGATCATGTCCGAAAGCGACATTCTGGCAATTGTTGAAGCGTAATTGCGCTTTATCTTCTGAACTGAACGAGTTGAAGGGAAATACCAATGGCAGCTAAAGACGTAAAATTCGGCAATGACGCTCGCGTGAAAATGCTCCGCGGCGTGAATGTTCTCGCTGATGCAGTAAAAGTGACCCTGGGCCCGAAAGGCCGCAACGTAGTGCTGGATAAATCTTTCGGCGCACCGACCATCACCAAAGACGGCGTTTCCGTTGCGCGTGAAATCGAACTGGAAGACAAGTTCGAGAACATGGGCGCACAGATGGTGAAAGAAGTGGCCTCCAAAGCGAACGACGCGGCGGGCGACGGCACCACCACTGCAACCGTACTGGCTCAATCCATCATCACCGAAGGCCTGAAAGCGGTTGCTGCAGGCATGAACCCGATGGATCTGAAGCGCGGCATCGACAAAGCGGTTGTCGCTGCGGTTGAAGAACTGAAAAAACTGTCCGTACCTTGCTCCGACTCCAAAGCTATCGCTCAGGTCGGCACCATCTCCGCCAACTCCGACGAAACCGTGGGTAAACTGATCGCGGAAGCGATGGAGAAAGTGGGCAAAGAAGGCGTCATCACCGTTGAAGAAGGCACCGGCCTGCAAGACGAGTTGGACGTGGTTGAAGGTATGCAGTTCGACCGCGGTTACCTGTCCCCATACTTCATCAACAAGCCGGAAACCGGTTCTGTTGAGCTGGAAAGCCCGTTCATCCTGCTGGCTGACAAGAAGATCTCCAACATCCGCGAAATGCTGCCGGTGCTGGAAGCCGTTGCCAAAGCAGGCAAACCGCTGCTGATCATCGCTGAAGACGTAGAAGGTGAAGCGCTGGCGACCCTGGTGGTCAACACCATGCGCGGCATCGTGAAAGTGGCTGCCGTTAAGGCGCCTGGCTTCGGCGACCGTCGTAAAGCCATGCTGCAGGACATCGCGACCCTGACTGCCGGTACCGTTATCTCTGAAGAGATCGGTCTGGAGCTGGAAAAAGCCACCCTGGAAGACCTGGGTCAGGCGAAACGCGTTGTGATCAACAAAGACACCACCATCATCATCGATGGCGTGGGCGACGAAGCGACCATCCAGGGCCGCGTTGCTCAAATTCGTCAGCAGATCGAAGAAGCGACCTCTGACTACGATCGTGAAAAACTGCAGGAGCGCGTAGCGAAACTGGCCGGCGGCGTTGCCGTTATCAAGGTTGGCGCAGCCACTGAAGTTGAAATGAAAGAGAAGAAAGCCCGCGTTGAAGACGCCCTGCACGCGACCCGCGCCGCAGTGGAAGAAGGCGTGGTGGCCGGCGGCGGCGTAGCGCTGATCCGCGTTGCAGGCAAAATCGCCGCGCTGAAAGGCGACAACGAAGACCAGAACGTGGGTATCAAAGTTGCGCTGCGCGCAATGGAAGCCCCTCTGCGTCAGATCGTGATCAACGCCGGTGAAGAAGCTTCCGTTATCGCCAACCAGGTGAAAGCGGGCGAAGGCAGCTACGGCTACAACGCTTACTCTGAAGAATACGGCGACATGATCGCGATGGGTATTCTGGATCCAACCAAAGTGACCCGTTCTGCTCTGCAGTACGCGGCTTCCGTGGCTGGCCTGATGATCACCACCGAATGCATGGTCACCGACCTGCCGAAGGCTGACGCACCGGATCTGGGCGCAGCAGGCGGCATGGGTGGCATGGGCGGCATGGGCGGCATGATGTAATCATCCCCCACACGCTTGTGTGCTGAGAACCCCGGTCAAATGACCGGGGTTTTTTTTAGCTTAAAAATCAATAAAAAGAATGTTTGTTTAGCTTGTTATTAGTTTATTGAATGAATTATTGCATTATTTTGTTTTTGCCCTAAACCGTTGTCGTTTCGTACCGATATAGCCCCTACCAGGCGGGGAATTTTCCCTCGCCGGTGTGACTGTCAACGGAGACGACTTATGCTGAAAAATATGAAAATAGCCACCTGGCTGATGTTGATGCTGTTGCTGTTGGGCTTGATGCCCATGGGAACCGGCGCCATCGCCTTCTATTTCATGCAGCAAAACGGCAACAGCATCGGCAGGATGAGCACTTTTTCCGACGAGGAAGCCGCGCTGAACCGCAGTTGGCGTGCTCTGCTGCAAACGCAGACGCTGATCGACAACATGGCGTTCGAGCGTATGGCGCAGACCAGCAGAGCCGATATTCAACAGGGTATCGATGAGGCGCGCGGTGAGCTGCGCAGCGCCGACGTCGCGTTCAACCTGTTTTGGGAGACGCCGGGCCTGACGGTATCGCGCCCGGATCTGGGCGAGGCGATGAAAAAGGTCTACCTGGCGCAGCAGGCGGTGCTGAAGCAAGAACTGACGCTGTTGGCCGACACGCCGCAGGCGGCGCTGATCGAGCGGCTGCACGCCATGGCGGCAGAGAAGCGCCAGGTGCGCCAGCGGCTGGATAACCAGTTTGCTGACTACATGCGGGCCACGGTGGCTGCCCACCGTCTGGCAGTGGAAGAGGCGGAGCAGACCCAAAAAGTCTTCGCCCGTCTGCTGAGCGGCACCCTGGCGGCGATCCTGCTGCTGCTGGTCGCCGTGCAGCGTGATTTCCGCCGGCGCTTGATCCTGCCGCTGCGCGAGATCGCCGCACACTTGCAAAAGGTTGGGCGCGGCGATCTGCGCAGCGAGATCGCGGTACGCAACAACAATGAGATCGGCATGCTGTTCGCCAGCCTGCGAACGATGCAGCTGGAGCTGAGCGCCACCGTGCAGCAGGTGCGTGATGGCGTGGAGTCGATCAACCAGGGTACGCACGAGATCGCCGTCGGCAACGCCGATCTCTCCAGCCGCACCGAAGAACAGGCCAGCGCGCTGACGGAAACCGCCGCCAGCATGGAACAGATTACCGCCACGGTGCGGCAAAACGCCGATAACGCCAATCAGGCCGCCGGCATGGTCAATCAGACTGCCGGCATTGCCCGCAACGGCGAAACGCTGATGGCCAGCGCAGTCGACAAGATGCGGGCGATCAACGACAGTGCGCGTCAGGTGGGGGATATCACCGGCGTGATCGACGGCATCGCCTTCCAGACCAATATCCTGGCGCTGAACGCCGCCGTCGAGGCCGCGCGCGCCGGTGAACAGGGGCGGGGTTTTGCGGTGGTGGCAGGCGAAGTGCGCAATCTGGCGCAGCGCTGCGCGACTTCGGCCAAGGAGATCAGCAGCCTGGTCGACGGCGTGACCGGCGATATCGCCGCCGGCGTGCGGCTGGTGGAGCAGGCGGGCGAGACGATGAATGCCATCGTCGGCTCGGTGAACCAGGTGACGTCGCTGATGGATAACATCTCCTATGCGTCGCAAGAGCAAAGCAAGGGCGTTGAGCAGGTCGGGATTGCGGTAACCCAGATGGATCAGGTGACTCAGCAGAACGCCGCGCTGGTGGAGGAGGTGGCGACCACCGCCGTCGGCGTGGAGGAACAGGCGGCCCTGCTGGCGCAGGCGGTGGCGACTTTCCAACTGGCGGAGGAGGAACCGCGCCAGGGCGAAGTGGAGGTACCGACGGCGGCCGCCGGTTGGGCATAACGCCGCCGCACTGTATTTGATGATATTTTTGCCGCCCGGGGCGATTTAGCTGGTAAACTGGTAAGTCATCAGCTGTCGCTCAAGACGTTGGCCCGCTCGCGTGGCAACGGATGCTTAAGAGATGGCATCGCTTTCTGATAAGCTTTTGCGTAATTCTCAACATCGAATGGGGAACAAGATGCGGATTAAAGCCTTACTGGGTCTTTCGGCAGCGATGCTGCTGGCGGGTTGCAGCACCACTCATGAACTGACCGCTGCGGGTCAGCAGATCAAGTTCACCGACAGCAAGCCGGCGGCGGAATGCCAGCTGCTGGGGGAAGTGACCGGCACCCAGAGCAACTGGCTGTCCGGCAACGGCGGTGAAGGCAGCTCCATGCGCGGTGCGGCCAACGATCTGCGCAACAAGGCAGCGGCGATGGGCGGCAACGTCATTTACGGCGCCAACAGCCCAAGCCAGAACCTGCTCTCCAGCTTCGCGCCGCTGGACAGCAAAATGGTCGGCCAGGTTTACAAGTGCCCGTAAGGCGCTGAGGCCAAACGCCGCGAAGAGATAAAAAAAGAGGAATGCCACGGCATTCCTCTTTTCGTTCCATCAGGCCATGTGGCGCGCATCACCCCTGCATCAGGCGCAGGTCGATCGGTGTTTTGCTCGGTTCGCCGCCCACTTCACGCGTCAGGCGCGGCACCAGATAACCGGACACCTTGCTCAGCAGCGCCTGCATGATGACGCGCGCTTCATCGTCGCTGACCATGAAATGCGCCGCGCCCTGCACCTTGTCCAGCACGTGAATGTAGTAGGGTAGGATGCCGGCGTCGAACAGCGCGTTGCTGAGCGCGGCCAGCGTGTCGGCGTCATCGTTGACGTCGCGCAGCAGCACGCTTTGATTGAGCAGCGTGACGCCGGCGAGGCGCAGCTGAGCCATGGCACTCTGCAGCTCGCGGTCGATTTCGTTGGCGTGGTTGATATGCGTGACCATCAGCACCTGCAGGCGCGAGGCCGACAGCAGGCGGCACAGCGCCGGCGTAATGCGCGCCGGGATCACCACCGGCAGACGGGTGTGAATGCGCAGGCGTTTCAGGTGCGGGATGGCCTCCAGCTCGCCGACCAGCCACTCCAGCTCGCTGTCTTTGGCCATCAGCGGATCGCCGCCGGAAAAAATGATCTCGTCCAGTTCCGGGTGTTGGCGGATATAATCCAGCGCCTGCCGCCAGTTGTTCTTGTTGCCCTGATTATCCTGATAGGGGAAGTGACGGCGGAAACAGTAACGGCAGTTGACCGCACAGCCGCCTTTGACCAGCAGCAGCGCGCGATTGCGGTATTTGTGCAGCAGGCCCGGCACCACGCTGCGCTGTTCATCCAGCGGATCGGTGGTGAACCCTGGGGCGTTGATGAACTCCTCTCTGGCGGTCAGCACCTGGCGCAGCAGCGGGTCGTTGGCATCGCCGGGGCGCATGCGCGCAGCGAAGGCGCGCGGCACGCGCAGGGCAAACAGCCGACGGGCATCGCGCCCCTGCGGCAGTTCCGGATGCGTATTCAGTGACAAAAGCTGCAGTAATTCATCGGGATCGGTAATAACATCGGCGAGTTGATGCAACCAATCTTCTCTATGTGCCGTACTTTGGGTTATAATGTGTGCCATTTTTTTGGCTAAGCTACCAGTTCAAATATTCAGAGGGCCATCATGGCGACTTATTCTAGCAACGATTTCCGTCCGGGTCTTAAAATCATGTTCGAGGGCGAACCTTACGCCGTCGAAGCCAGTGAGTTCGTTAAGCCGGGCAAAGGCCAGGCGTTCGCGCGCGTGAAAATGCGCCGTCTGCTGACCGGCACCCGCGTGGAAAAAACCTTCAAGTCTACCGATTCTTGCGAAGGCGCAGACGTGATGGACACCAACATGAACTACCTGTACAGCGACGGTGAGTTCTACCACTTCATGCACCCTGAGTCTTTCGAACAGCATCAGGTTGACGGCAAAACCGTCGGCGACGCGGCCAAATGGCTGCAGGATAACGCAGAGTGCATCATCACCCTGTGGGATGGCCGTCCAATCGCCGTTCAGCCGCCGAACTTCATCGAAGCGGAAATCACCGATACCGATCCTGGCCTGAAAGGCGATACCGCAGGGACTGGCGGCAAGCCGGCTACCCTGAGCACCGGCGCCGTGGTAAAAGTGCCGTTGTTCGTCCAGATCGGCGAAGTGATCAAGGTTGACACTCGCTCTGGCGAATACGTCTCTCGCGTCAAGTAAGTTTTAAAACAGAGGAACCTCCGCGGTTCCTCTGTTTTATCCCATCCCCGTTCGTTGGCAGAAAATCCGCATGTTCAAGAAAACGCTGTTGGCCGTGCTCTCCCTGTTGTTCCTTTTCTCCCTCAGCAGTTGCAATACGTTTCGCGGTTTCGGCGAAGACGTTCAGCATCTCGGCGGCGCCATCTCCCGCACGGCCAGCTGATCCCGCCTTTAACCCGATGTATTTGCGCCACAAAGCCGGTCACGATCCCACACCCTCCGTCAATTTTGACTACGCTTAGAAAGCCGTACTTTTTCATCAACGACCAATAAGGACTTTCTTATGCTGAAGAAAAGTATTATCGCGATCTTCTCTTTGATGATTTTGAGCTCGCTGACCGCCTGTAATACCACCCGCGGTGTGGGTGAAGACATTCAGGCCGGCGGCAAGGCTATTCAGCGCAGCGCGGAATAATCCGCATTCCACCCGGCGGCATTCCGGCTGCGGAGAGCCGCCACATTTCTATCCCTTGCCTGAGCGTTAACGCTGCTGCTATCCTGCCGCAGTGCGGGTGAGGTTACCCGTCATGCATCACCTCGCTAAACGGGACGACCCGTTTACGCGTCATTTTATCGGGGACGACCCCAGTGGTAGGGAGGCCGTCTCATGGCCTGGATTATTCTGCTTATCGCCGGTTTGCTCGAAGTGGTTTGGGCTATCGGTCTGAAATACACCCACGGTTTTACCCGGCTGACGCCGAGCATCATCACCATCGCCGCGATGGTGGTCAGCATGTTGCTGTTGGCCAACGCCATGAAAACGCTGCCCGCCGGCACCGCTTATGCGGTGTGGACCGGCATCGGCGCGGTGGGCGCGGCGATCATGGGCATGGTGCTGTTGGGCGAATCGACCAATATCGCGCGCATCATCAGCCTGTGCCTGATCGTGGTCGGCATACTCGGGCTGAAGTTCAGCAGTCACTGATCGGCGGACTGCTGCACCCAGATCAGCTTATCGGTGGCGAAACCGTAGCCTTTGGCTGTCTGCAATAAGCGGTCGCGCACGGCGGCGTCAAGCGTCGGCGTGCGCGACAGGATCCATAGATAGTCGCGGTTTGGGCCGCAAACCAGCGCGTAGCGATAGTCCGGATCCAGGGCAATCACGTTGTAGCCGCCATAGAAGGGGCCGAAGAACGACACTTTCAGCGCCGCGACCTGCGGTGAACCGATAAAGTAGGCTTTGCCTTCGCTTTCTTGCCATTGCTGTTTTTGCGGATTGAAGCCGCGATTGATGACTTTCAGTCCGCCGTCGGCGCGCGGGCTGTAATGGGCGGTCACCTGCTGCAAACCGCGTTCAAAACGATGATCCAGACGCGCGATCTCATACCAGGTGCCGAGATAGCGTTGGCTGTCGAAATTGTTCACGACCTTGATGTCTTTAGGCGGGGAGACGCTGCAGGCGACGGAGAGCAGGGCGGAAAGCATGACGCAAAGCTTTGACCATAAACGCATCGGTGACTCCTGTTTACCGGGGGCGAGTAGACAGTGTAGCCGATGAGAAAAGGGCGGCCAACGGGCGTTGGCCACCCGAGCGGTTTACAGCGTGACGACGCCGATGACGGTGACCACGCTGAGGATTGCTGCCAGACCGTAGAACACCCACTTGCCGGCCGGCACGTGGATCTTCAGATCGTGCATCGCATGGTGGATGCGGTGCAGGCCGCACCACAGCGGCAGAATGATCATCAGCAGCAGGAACAGGCGGCCGATCAGGCTCTGGCAGAACGCCAGCACGCGCTCGTAACCCAGCGCTTCACCGGGGAACAGCCCCAGCGGCAGCAGAATGCCGACCAGCAGCACGATGGCCGGCGCGACGATCGCGCCCCACATGCCGCCGGCGCCGAACAATCCCCAGAAAACCGGCTCGTCGGAGCGTTTAGGTGCTTGATTTATCATGTTTCCTCCGGATTAGATCAGGGCCACGGCCAGGATGACCACGCTGACGACGATGGTGACGGCCCACAGCCCTTTCACGATGGGGCCCGGCCCCATTTTCTCGCTGTTGACCACGATATTGGCGGCCTTCGGCGCCAGATCGAACCAGGTTTTGGTATGCAGCGCCGCCGCCAGCAGGGCGACGACGTTGATCAACAGCACCAGCGGATTCTGCAAGAAACCGACGAAGCCGGCCCAGCTTTCGGCGCCGCCCTTCAGCGCGAACACGCCGTAGAGCAGCACGATGCTGAACCACACCGCCAGCACCGAGGTGCCTTCGCGCAGCATGTAGAAACGGTAGAAGCCGAGCTTTTGCCACCAGGTGGGCGTCATGGTGCGCACATAGGGCTTACGTTGAGTTGTCATGGCAATTTTTCTCCCTTATTGCGGCTTCAACATGGCGATCATGAAGTCTTTGGCGCTCTCCACCTTGCCCTGCTGGATGGCGGCGGCGGGATCGACGTGTTTCGGGCAGACTTCAGAGCAATAGCCGACGAAGGTGCAGCTCCAGACGCCGTTTTGGCCGTTGAGCTGCGGCATGCGCTGTTTCTTGCCGTGGTCGCGGTTGTCCAGGTTATAGCGGTGCGCCAGCGTGATCGCCGCCGGGCCGATAAACTCGGGGTTGAGGCCGAACTGCGGGCACGCGGCGTAGCACAGGCCGCAGTTGATGCAGCCGGAGAACTGGTGGTACTTGGCCATCTGCGCCGGGGTCTGCACGTTCGGGCCATCCTCCGGTTTGCGATCGTTGCCGATGATGTACGGTTTGATCGCCTCCAGGCTTTCGATGAAGTGGGTCATGTCGACCACCAGATCGCGCTCGATCGGGAAGTTGCCCAGCGCTTCGACCTTCATGCCGCCGACGTAGTCGCGCAGGAAGGTTTTGCACGCCAGCTTCGGCACGCGGTTGACCATCATGCCGCAGGAGCCGCAGATCGCCATGCGGCACGACCAGCGGTAGGAGAGATCCGGCGCCAGGTTATCCTTGATGTAGCCCAGCGCGTCGAGCAGCGAGGTTTGTTCGTCGTAAGGCACGGCGTAAGTGACGAAATGCGGCTCGGCGTCGCTTTCCGGGTTATAGCGCATGACGTCGATCTTCAGGGTTTGCATCTCAGCCATTTGCCTGCTCCTTATTCTTTTTCTCCTGCGCTTCGGCTTCTGCGCCGTAGACGCGTTTGGCCGGCGGCAGCTTGGTGATTTTCACGTCGCTGTATTCAAGACGCGGCGCGCCCTGCGGATTGTGGAACGCCAGCGTATGCTTGAGGAAGTTGACGTCGTCACGCTCGGTGCAGCCTTCGTCCAGGCGCTGGTGGGCACCGCGCGATTCTTTGCGGTTAAACGCCGAATGCGCCATACACTCGGCGACGTCCAGACCGTAGCCCAGCTCGATGGTGTACAGCAGATCGGTATTGAACACGCTGGAGTTGTCGGTGATGTTGACGCGCTTGAAACGTTCTTTCAGCTCGGCCAGCTTATCGATGGTTTTTTGCATCAGCTCCGGTGTACGGTAGATGCCGCAGCCTTCTTCCATCGACAGCCCCATCTCGTCGCGGATCTTCGCCCAGTTTTCGTTGCCTTCCTGCTTCATCAGGTTGCTCAGGCGGGTTTCGACGTCGCGGGTTTGCGCATCCAGCGCGCTGCCGTTGGCCGGCGCGGTTTCCAGCGCGCGGCGCGCGGCGTGTTCACCGGCGACGCGGCCGAATACCACCAGTTCCGCCAGCGAGTTGGAGCCGAGACGGTTGGCGCCGTGCAAGCCGACGGAGGAACATTCGCCGACCGCGAACAGCCCCTTGATGCGGGTTTCGCAGTTCTGGTCGGTTTCAATGCCGCCCATGGTGTAGTGCGCGGTAGGGCGCACCGGGATCGGATCTTTCACCGGATCGACGCCGACGTAGGCCTTGGCCAGTTCACAGATGAACGGCAGCCGTTCCAGCAGCTTTTTCTCGCCCAGGTGGCGCAGATCGAGGTAGACCACGTCGCCGCGCGGGGTGGCGATGGTGCGGCCGGCGCGCCATTCGTGCCAGAAGGCCTGGGACACTTTATCGCGCGGGCCCAGCTCCATGTATTTGTTCTTCGGCTCGCCCAGCGGGGTTTCCGGGCCCATGCCGTAGTCTTGCAGGTAACGGTAGCCGTCTTTGTTCACCAGAATGCCACCTTCGCCGCGGCAGCCCTCGGTCATCAGGATGCCGGAACCGGGCAGGCCGGTCGGGTGATACTGCACGAACTCCATGTCGCGCAGCGGTACGCCGTGGTGGAACGCCATGCCCATGCCGTCGCCGGTGACGATGCCGCCGTTGGTGTTGTAGCGATAAACGCGCCCGGCGCCGCCGGTGGCCATCACCACCGCGTTGGCGCGGATCTGCACGCGGGTGCCTTCCATCATGTTGAGCGCCACCAGGCCGCGCGCCTGACCGTTATCCACCAGGATATCCAGCACGAAGTGCTCGTCGAAGCGTTGGATCTGCGGGTATTTCAGCGAGGTCTGGAACAGGGTGTGCAGCATGTGGAAGCCGGTCTTGTCGGCGGCGAACCAGGTGCGTTCGATCTTCATGCCGCCGAAGCGCCGCACGTTGACCGAACCGTCCGGTTTGCGGCTCCACGGGCAGCCCCACTGCTCAAGCTGGGTCATCTCGCGCGGGCACTGATGCACGAAGTGATCGACCACGTCCTGCTCGCACAGCCAGTCGCCGCCGGCGACGGTGTCGTGGAAGTGATAGTCGAAGGTATCGTGATCCTGGGTGACGGCGGCGGAGCCCCCCTCGGCGGCGACCGTGTGGCTGCGCATCGGGTAGACCTTAGAGATCAGCGCGATTTTCAGTTGGGGATTGGCTTCCGCTGCGGCTATTGCTGCACGTAAACCAGCGCCCCCGGCCCCAATAATGGCAAGATCGGCGTTAAAGGTTTGCACTGCATTCCTCCAATGTTCTTATCAAGAACGGCAAGTTAAATATCTATGCTTAAAATTTAGCGAACTCTTCGGGTGCTAACTAATTGAACCGATTAATGTTGCTTAAAGGTTAAGGATAGATATCTCCCACCAATAATGGGGAATTAACTATACCTAAAGTTAAGTAGTGGAAATTTGATGTGATCGATTGTTTTGTCGATTAACGCTCGCTCAACAGGCCTGTCTGCCTTTTCGCGTGTTCGGCGTGCTTTACCCTTTTTAACGCGCTTTTGCCGCCTATTTATCGGAAATTGGCGTTATCGCCGGTTGCGCATCGTGAAGAATTTGTTTGGCTGCAAGGATGCGAGTAGACTGCATCCCCTGTTTGATTTCGGAGTTAATTACCATGAGCGAAACGGCAAGCTGGCAGCCTAGTGCACCCATCGCCAATTTGTTGAAACGCGCAGCGATTCTGGCTGAGATCCGGCGTTTCTTCGCCGATCGTGGCGTGCTGGAAGTTGAGACGCCCACCATGAGCCAGGCGACGGTCACCGACGTTCACCTGTTCCCGTTCGAAACGCGTTTCGTCGGGCCGGGGGCGGCGGAAGGCCTGACGCTATACATGATGACCAGCCCGGAATATCACATGAAGCGCCTGCTGGCGGCGGGCAGCGGCCCGATCTACCAAATGGGGCGCAGCTTCCGCAATGAAGAAGCCGGGCGGCACCATAACCCCGAATTCACCATGCTGGAGTGGTACCGTCCGCACTACGACATGTACCGCCTGATGAATGAGGTGGACGATCTGCTGCAACAGGTGCTGGACTGCGAGAGCGCGGAGACTCTGTCCTATCAGCAGGCGTTCCTGCGCCATCTGGACATCGATCCGCTGTCGGCGGAGAAGGCGCAGCTGCGCGAAGCGGCGGCCAAACTCGATCTGAGCAACATCGCCGATACCGAAGAAGATCGCGATACGCTGCTGCAGCTGCTGTTCACCGTGGGGGTGGAGCCGCATATCGGCCGTGAAAAACCGGCGTTCGTGTACCACTTCCCGGCCAGCCAGGCGGCGTTGGCGGAGATCAGCACCGAAGACCACCGCGTGGCGGAGCGTTTCGAGGTGTACTTCAAGGGCATTGAGCTGGCGAACGGTTTCCGCGAGCTGACCGACGGCCGTGAACAACAGCAGCGCTTCGAGCAGGACAACCGCAAACGCGCGGAGCGCGGCCTGCCGCAGCAACCGATCGACTACAACCTGTTGGCGGCGTTGCAACACGGCATGCCGGAGTGTTCCGGCGTGGCGCTGGGCGTGGATCGTCTGGTGATGCTGGCGCTGGGCGCCGAGAGCCTGAGCGACGTACTGGCCTTCCCGGTTGGGATCGCCTGACGTTTCAGGCGGTAAGAAAAGCAAAAGGGTCGGCATTTGCCGGCCCTTTTTTTATCGCGAGAAACGCTTACAGCCCCCCGGCGTCGCGCTTGGTGTTCGGCGCCGGCGTGGACGGCGGCGTGCGGCCGTTGTTGGTCAGTCGCGACAGCGTCTCGGTACGTACCTGGAATGGCGGGTACGGCAGCGTGATGCCGTGCTCGCGGTAGCCCGCCAGGATCAGCTGGTGGATCTCATGGCGCAGCGGCATACGGTGGCCCATCTCGGCGGCGTAAATACGCATCTCGAAGATCTGAATGCCTTGCTGCAGATCGACCAGATAGACCTCCGGCGCCGGGTTATCCAGCACCAGCGCGCAGCGCTCGGCGGCGTTCATCAGGATCTTGGTCACTTCTTCGCTGTTGGCCTCGCCCGGCGCTGGTACGGTCAGCACCACACGGGTCAGGGTGTCGGATAGCGACCAGTTGACGAACTGCTCGGTGATGAACGCTTTGTTCGGCACGATGATCTCTTTGCGGTCCCAGTCCGAGATGGTGGTGGCGCGGGTATTGATCTTGGTGACGGTGCCGGTCAGGTTGCGGATCGTCACGGTGTCGCCGATGCGGATCGGTTTCTCGAACAGGATGATCAAGCCGGAGATGAAGTTGGAGAAGATCTCCTGCATGCCGAAGCCCAACCCCAGACTGAGCGCGGTAACCACCCACTGCAGTTTCGACCATTCGATGCCGATCCAGGCGAAGCTGAGCACCGCGCCGAACAGCAGCAGCAGGTACTTGGTGATGGTGGTGATGGCGTAGCCGGTGCCCGGCGACAGATCGAGGTGCTGCAATACCGCCAGCTCCAGCAGCGCCGGCAGGTTGCGCACCAGCTGCATGGTGATGATCAACACCAGAATGGCAATCAGAACCGCGCCGAGGGTGATCGGATGGGCGGTTTCCACGCCGTTCACCGTCGAGGTCACGTCCCACAGCGAGATGTTTTCCAGGAAGGCGAACGCGGAGTGGATCTCCGACCACAGCACGATCACCGACACCAGTGCGATCAGCGTCAGGATCGAACGCACCAGCCGCAGCGACTGGGCGCTGATGGTGTCCAGATCGAAATCCGAATCGTCCGGATCGATGGATCCTTCGGTGCTGTTCGGGGTGTGCGAAGTTTCGTCTTCGCCGCGGGCACGCTGTGCCAGGATGTCGGCACGGCGCTGTTTGGCGCGATCGAAGGCGATGCGCCGCCGTTGGATCAGCATCCAACGGCGGATGATGTGGTAGACGACCAGCAGCAGGAACCAGATCGCCACCGAGGTTTCCAGACGCGCCAACAGCGCCTGCGCGGTGGTGAGGTAACCGACGGTCGACGCCAGCGCCGCCAGCAGCGGCGCCGACAGCAGCAGCCCCCAGAAGGCGCTGTTGAGCATGTTGTCGCCGGAGCCGTTTTTATCCAGATACAGCGGAATGCCGGCGCGTTTCAGGCTGTGGGTGACCAGCGCCAGCGCCAGACACAGCAGGATGAAGCACAGCCGCCCCAGGGTGTTGGCGAACTCACGTTCTTTCAGGCTATCGAAGGTGATCAGCGCCATGATCAGCGGCACGATCAGCCAGATCGACATCTTGTAGTAGCGCATGGCGCGCGAAACCTGCTTCGCCGGCCAGCGGAAGTGCACGATGAACAGCCCCTGCGGGTGGGCGAAGGCGGCGCAGATCATACAGATCCACAGGATCGGCAGCGTGGCGGTTACCCCTTTGCCGATCGCTTCCGCCACTGGGTAGTTCCAGGCGCTTTGCAGGCCGTAGCCGAGCGCGGCCCACAGTACCGGCAGAGGCAGCGCCACCAGAATCGACCAGAACACGGTGCGCACCGTCAGGAAGAATTCATCCTGCGTCACCTTGCCGACGCGGCTGCTGGCGCGCTCGAGGAAGGCGTGATAGTGCTTGCGCGAGCTGATGCTGAAAATCACCAGCAGCAGGGCGCCGAAGATCGGGATCAGCGTTTCGCGGCTGGTCACCATCATCATGAAGGCGCCGCCGAGCTGCGACAGCGTGTCCAGCGACAGGACGCGTGTCAGATCGTGCGCCACGTTGAGCGGGTAGGAGAAGTTGATCGGATTGACGTCCGGTACCCAGAACAGGTAGCGGTGGGTGGCGTCGCGAATTTCGTTCAACGCTTCGATCAGCTGGGTGTTGGCCACCTTCAGCTTGGTCAACTCGAGGATTTGGGTGTCGCACCCGGACAACAACGAGTTGAGCAGCTCGCGCTGGGTGCGCAGCTGGGCATCGACGATGCGTTGCTCCTGGTTGGTCAGCGCGCTGCCGTCGTCGCGTTTGAATTCGCGCTGCGACAGTTTTTCCAGCTGATTTTCAAACTGCAGGCGCTGCACGCGCAGCTGAGCCATGTCGCCGTCCAGCTGTTGCGGCTTGGGCATTTCCGGCAGTGTCGCCACCTGGGCGCGCAGGGTTTCCCCCAGCGCCGACGACGAACCGAGCCACTGGGCCTGCTCGATGATGGTGCTCAGCGCCTGGCGCACTTGCAGCGTCTGCGCCGCCGCCTGCCGCTGCTGCGATGAAATCAGATCCATGCGCTGCGCCTGGCTGTTCAGCGCGGCGGACAGTTCGCGGTTGATCTGCAGCTGCTGGCTGATGCTTTTTGGCAAATCGCCGTTCTGCTCGGCCAACTGCTCGGTTTTTTCCAGCGCCAGCTCCGCTTCGCGTTGGCGTTGGGCGTTGAGGTTGTTGCGCAGCGCCTGCAGCTGAACGTCTATTTTCTCGTGGCGCTTTTTATAGACCTCGGCGCGCATGCGCGCCAGCTCCTGACGGTTGTTGGCCGACAGCTGCGCCAGTTCCAGTTCGTCCACTTTGGCTTTGCGCGCCGCGGCTTCGGCCTGCAGCAGGGCCAGGGCGGCCTGCGCATACGGCGTGGTCGGGTTGGCGGGCTGCGCCTGCAGGCGGCGCTGCACTTCCGTCAGCGCACGGCGGGCGTCGGTCTGCTGCTGCGGCAACTGGCCGAGCGAATCGCTGATCTCCCGCGTGCGATCCTGTTCTTGCTGTAGCAGTCGCGCCTGTTCCAGCAGCAGGCTGCTGGTTTGCAGGATCTGCTGTTCCAGCTCGGCGGCCGGCAAATCGTCGCCGTTAGGCAGGATCTTGTTGCTTTCCAGCACCAGCTGACGGCGCAGCTCCTGCGTCATCTTCGGAAAATCGTCGATCACCCTCTGATACTGCTCGGAGCGAGTCTGCGACTCTTTGCGCTCCGTCAGCCAGTTGAGGGCGCTTTGCAGCGCCTCGGTGGTTTCCGCCTGATTCGGCGCGTTTTTGCTGCTTTCCGCCTGCTTCAGCTCCTGTTTGAGCTGGCTCTCGGTCGGCACGGGGGCGGCCAGCGCCGGTTGCCACAGCAGGCAACCGAGCAAAAGCGTGATGAAAAGGCGCACGGCGTCGATTCCTTTAGAGCGGGGTCTGTGGCGTTTCAGCGGCGGCCGGGATTTCGGCGAAGGCTTCACCCATGCGGGTGACGGTGCCGTTATGCAGCTGCGGCGCAAACTGCACGCTGCCTGCGGTAAACAGGTTGATCACCGTGGAGCCGAGTTTGAAACGGCCCATCTCGGCGCCTTTTTCCATCGCGATGGCGCCTTCTTCACCGGCGGCTGGGTAGGTCCAGCGCTTGATGATGCCTTCGCGCGGCGGCGTGACGGTGCCGGCCCAGACGGTTTCGATGCTGCCGACGATGGTGGCGCCGACCAGGATTTGCACCATCGGCCCAATGTCGGTGTCGAATACGCAGATCACACGCTCGTTGCGCGCGAACAGATTAGGCACGTTGGCGGCGGTGAGCGGGTTGACCGAGAACAGATCGCCCGGCACATAGATCATTTCGCGCAGCACGCCGGCGCACGGCATGTGTACGCGGTGATAGTCGCGCGGCGCCAGATAGGTGGTGGCGAACAGGCCGTTGCGGAACGGCTCGGCCAACAGATAGTTGCCGGCCAGCAGCGCTTCGAGGCTGTAGTGGTGGCCTTTGGCCTGGAAGATTTGATCCTCGCGGATCGGGCCGAGCTGGCTGATGGCGCCATCGGCGGGCAGCGCCAGCCAGTTGGCGTCGGCGACGATCGGGCGCGCGCCGTCGCGCAGCGGGCGCACGAAGAAATCGTTGAAGGTGGCGTAAGACGCCAGGTCCGGATTTTGCGCTTCCTGCATGTCCACGCGGTAGTAGCGGGCGAAGGTTTTGACCACCAGTTGGGTCAGCCAGCCGGCCCGTTTGTCGGCGCCCCAGCCCGCCAGGCGGGTCAGCGCCAGCTTCGGCAGCCAATATTGCAGTTTAATCTTGATGCTATCCAGCACGTTAACCTCGTGAATCAGGGTAAAGGGCGCGCATTGTAACGAGGGCTCCGCCGTCGTCAATGCCCGCTCGTCAGTGTCAGTCTGCGGCGTCCGTGAAGTTCTTGCGAACCTTCACCTGCGCCATGCTTTCCAGAATGCGGTGGTAGTTGTCGAACCGCTCTTGCGCGATATCGCCTTTCTCCATCGCCGCGCGAATGGCGCAGCCGGGATCGGTATCGTGGCGGCAGTCGCGGAATTTGCAACCGCCTAAATAATCACGGAATTCGACAAAGCCGCGGGTGATTTGTTCCGGCTCCAGGTGCCACAGGCCAAACTCGCGCACTCCCGGGGAGTCGATCACGTCGCCGCCGTGCTGGAAATGGTACAGCCGCGCGGCGGTGGTGGTATGTTGCCCGAGGCCCGAGACGTCGGAAACCTGATTTACCAGAATTTGCTCTTCAGACGGCGGCAGCAGCGCGTTCAGCAAGCTGGACTTGCCGACCCCGGACTGACCGGCGAAGATGCTGATACGCCCGGCCAGCGCCTGTTCGAACTCCGCCATGCCTTCCCGCGTTTGGCTGGAGACTTCCAGCACCCGGTAGCCAATCTTGCGATAGATATCCATCATGCCGTCGACCAGCTTGCGCGCTTCGGCGTCCAGCAGGTCAATTTTGTTGAGCACGATCAGCGGCTCGACTTCGAGCGTTTCGCAGGCCACCAGATAACGGTCGATGATGTTCAGCGACAGCTCGGGCAGGATCGCCGACACGATGACGATCTGATTGATATTGGCGGCGATCGGCTTCACGCCGTCGTAGAAGTCCGGGCGCGTCAGCACCGAGGTGCGTTCGTGCACCGCTTCCACAATGCCTTTTACCCCTTCATGGGCACCCAGACCGGGGCGCCATACCACGCGATCGCCGGTGACCAGCGAACGCAGCGTGCGGCGGATGTTGCAGCGGTGCTGAGTGCCATCCGGCGCCTCAACGTCGGCGTGCATGCCGAAACGGCTGATGACGACGCCTTCCTGCGGCTCGCCCAGTTGGGAATCATCAGGTTCCGGTTTGTTGTCAGCGCGCTTCAGACGGCGCTGATGGTTCGCCTGCACGCGGCGTTGCTGACCTTTGGACAGTTTGTTCTTACTCACTGCGCCTCACTTGAATCGGTTTTATACCTTTACGTATACGCACAGCCGCGGCGGGGGACTTGCCCCGGGCGCAGCCTTGAACCCGTCAGGGTATATGTCGCCCATGGCGACCAAAAAGACTATGATACACGCTATTTTATATTAAATAACCGTTGTTAGCCGCCGGCTGCGGCGTGTCGCCATCGGCGGCGGCCGTCGTCTCGTCCGTACAGCGTTTTTCTCTCGGCTTTTAGGCAGGAAACATCATGACAGCAAACGAAAATAACCTGATTTGGATCGATTTGGAGATGACCGGGCTGGATCCCGAGCGTGACCGCATTATCGAGATCGCCACGCTGGTCACCGACGCCAATCTGAACATCCTGGCGGAAGGGCCGGTGATCGCCGTGCACCAATCCGACGAGCAGCTGGCCTTGATGGACGAGTGGAACGTGCGCACCCATACCGGCAGCGGGCTGGTGGAGCGGGTGAAAGCCAGTCGGCAGGACGATCGCGCCGCCGAGCTGGAAACCATCGCCTTCCTGCAGCAATGGGTGCCGGCCGGCAAATCGCCGATCTGCGGCAACAGCGTGGGCCAGGATCGCCGTTTCTTGTTCCGCTACATGCCGGAGCTGGAGGCCTACTTCCATTACCGCTACCTGGACGTCAGCACGCTGAAGGAACTGGCGCGCCGTTGGAAGCCGGAAATTCTCGGCGGCTTTAAGAAGCAGGGCACCCATCAGGCGCTGGATGACATCCGCGAATCGGTGGCCGAACTGGCTTATTACCGCGAACATTTCATTCAGCTTTAAGGCGATGGCGGCCTCTGCGGGGAAAAAACGCCGTTTTTAGGCGCTTAATTCGCCAATCTGGCGCTTTAATCGGCAATCAAACAAAAATCGCGTTTTTTTGCTTTCAGGGGCTTGCGACAAAAAGGATTTCTCGTATAATGCGCACCCCGTACCGATGAAGAATTTCGTAAAGTTCCACCATCGATACGCCGGGCGGGAATAGCTCAGTTGGTAGAGCACGACCTTGCCAAGGTCGGGGTCGCGAGTTCGAGTCTCGTTTCCCGCTCCAAATTCAACAATGTCGCGATGCGGCATGATGAATAAATAAAGCAGTATCAAGCAGTACCTATGCGACGCGGGAATAGCTCAGTTGGTAGAGCGCAACCTTGCCAAGGTTGAGGTCGCGAGTTCGAGCCTCGTTTCCCGCTCCAAAAATTCAAAGGTCACGCCAGTGTTTGGTGACCGGATGCCAAAAGCATCTCAATGCGGGAATAGCTCAGTTGGTAGAGCACGACCTTGCCAAGGTCGGGGTCGCGAGTTCGAGTCTCGTTTCCCGCTCCAATTTTCTCTTCGTTTCAAACTCAAATCCAACGCCTTATCCGGCGCGGGTTTTTGTCCTGTTTTACACACCTGCTAAAAACGTTGTGAACAGAGTTATCCACAGCCTCTGTACATAAACCCACCAGCCTGAAAAATCAACGTCATACAAATTAAATATTTATACATTTGATTTATAAGCTTATTTATTTATCCCAAAACGTTATGCCGATCACTTGCTCTTTTTGTTGCAGTTGAAAGACAACGTGTTTTTATTTTTATGCACAAATCCACAGAGTGAGATTTCGGGCGATACGCCCGCGCGGCGCACCCCGTCAGGCATCCCTTGGCAAACCTTTTTCCACAGCCCGTATCAACCGTTTTTTCTGCGCCGTTTGCACCTCGATGCCCTGCGCTTCACGGCGAGCGAGCTGTTGCGCCAGCGCCCAGTGGATATGTTCGTCCAGCATGGCGTCTTGGCCCAAGCGCGTGCGCAGCGCGAGCACGATGCTGTCCTCATAAGGTGCATTGCCCAGCGCCACGGCGATATTGCGCAGCCAGCGCAGGTGACCGATGCGGCGTATCGCCGAGCCTTCGGTGATGCGCAGGAATTTTTCTTCCGTCCAACTGAACAGATCGATCAGCTGCGGCGCATGCAACGCGGCGCGCGGGCTGAAATCGTCTTCGTCGGTGAGTTGTGAAAAGCGGTTCCACGGGCAGATCAGCTGGCAGTCGTCGCAGCCGTAGATACGGTTGCCGAGCAGCGGCCGGAATTCCTCCGGGATCGCGCCTTCCAGCTCGATGGTCAGGTAGGAAATGCAGCGCCGGGCATCGACGGTGTAGGGCGCGACGATGGCCCCGGTCGGGCAAGTGGTGATGCAGGCGACGCAGCGGCCGCACTGCTCTTCCTGCGGCTGATCCACCGGCAGCGGCAGGTCGATCAGCAGTTCGCCGAGGAAAAACCAGGATCCGGCTTCGCGGTTAAGAATTAGTGAGTGTTTACCAACCCAGCCGATGCCCGCCTTGGCGGCCAGCGCGCGCTCCATGACCGGCGCCGAGTCGACAAAGGGGCGGAAATTTAGTTCGCCGCAGTAGGCCTGGATCTGATCGCCCAACTTTTTCAGGCGCTGACGCAACAGCTTGTGATAATCGCGCCCCAGCGCATAGCGGCTGACGTAGCCCAATTGCGGGTTCTGCAGGGTGCTGGCGAATGCCGCCTTGGCCGGCAGGTAGTTCATGCGTACGCTGATCACCCGCAGCGTGCCCGGCAACAGCTCGTGGGGGCGCGCGCGCAGCATGCCGTGGCGCGCCATCCACTCCATCTCGCCGTGGTACTGTTTGTCGAGCCAGGCCTGCAACTTCGGCTCTTCCAGGCTGAGATCGGTATCGCAGATGCCAACCTGCTGGAATCCTAGCGATTGCCCCCATTGCTTGATATGTTGGGCGAGTTGATGGAGATCGAGGGGGTGCGTCATGACGGGCCACAGTGAAAAAGCATACGCCGACAGTTTATCACACTCTGTCTGGCCTGCGGATTGGATCCGTCGTTCGGAACCTGCGGCGGCGGCCTCGCTCGGTCTTTCTCTTTACGATTTAATGCTGCGCGCCGGTCAGGCGGCCTACGTACTGGCGCGCGGCACTTATCCCTGCTGCAACCACTGGCTGGTGCTCTGTGGCCACGGCAACAACGGCGGCGACGGCTATGTGGTGGCGCGTTTGGCGAAGGCGGCGGGCGTGCAGGTGACGGTGATCGCCTGTGAAGGCGCACGCCCTTTGCCGCCGGAGGCCGCAGCGGCCCGCGAGGCCTGGCTGGCCGCCGGCGGCGATATTCTGCCGGCGAACAGCCGCTGGCCGGCGTCCGTCTCTCTTATTATCGACGGTCTGTTAGGCACCGGCCTCGCCAGCGTGCCGCGCGCGCCTTTTGATGCGCTGATTGAGGCCGCCAACCGCCATTCGGCGCCGGTGGTGGCGCTCGATATCCCGTCCGGGCTGCTGGCGGAAAGCGGCGCGGCGCCGGGCGCGGTTGTACGTGCCGCGCACACCGTCACATTTATCGGCCTCAAGCCGGGGTTGCTGACCGGCCAGGCGCGCGACTGGGTCGGGCAACTTCATCAGGATACGCTAGGCTTATCGGATTGGCTGGCGAAGCAACCGGTGCAGATTCAGCGGCTTACCGCCGAGGCGTTGCCGCGCTGGCTGCATCCGCGGCGCCCCTGCGCCCATAAGGGCGAACATGGTCGTCTGCTGCTGGTGGGCGGCGACCGCGGATTCGGCGGCGCCATTCGCATGGCGGCGGAAGCGGCGCTGCGCAGCGGGGCTGGATTGGTGCGAGTGCTTACTCACATTGAGCACGTCGCGCCGCTGCTGGCGGCCAGGCCGGAGTTGATGGTGCAGGCGCTGGACGAGACGACTTTGCGGCAGGCGATGCAATGGGCGGACGTGCTGGTGATTGGCCCGGGGCTGGGGCAGGCTGAGTGGGGCAAAAACGCCTTGAACGTGCTGCAAACCAGCGATAAACCGGCCTTGTGGGATGCCGATGCGCTGAACTTGCTGGCATTAAATCCCGAGAAACGGCAGAATCGCGTGATGACTCCGCATCCCGGAGAGGCGGCGCGGCTGTTGAGCTGCAGCAGTGCCGACATCGAAAGTGATCGCTTACTTGCCGTGCGTAACCTGACGGCGCGCTACGGCGGCGTGGCGGTGCTGAAAGGCGCCGGCACGCTGATCGCCGATGAGCAGGGCCAGATGGCGATCGCCGACGTCGGCAACGCCGGCATGGCCTCCGGCGGCATGGGCGATGTGCTGTCGGGCATCATCGGCGGTTTGCTGGCGCAAAAGCTCTCGCTGTATGATGCCGCCTGTGCGGGCTGCGTCGTACACGGTGCGGCCGGCGATCGCGTAGCGGAAAGACAAGGAACAAGAGGCATGTTGGCGACCGATTTACTGCCGGACATCCTTCATTTCGTTAACCCTGAGTGGGCAAAATAGACTTTATCGAATGAAAGAACTCGTTTTACCTCTGCCGGACGAGGCAGCGACTGTCGCTTTGGGTACCACTTTGGCCAAGGCCTGCGATCGCGCCAGCGTCATCTATCTCTACGGCGACCTGGGCGCCGGTAAAACCACCTTCAGCCGTGGCTTCCTGCAGGCGTTGGGGCATCAGGGCAATGTCAAAAGCCCGACCTACACGCTGGTGGAGCCCTATGCCTTGCAGCCCTTGGCGGTATATCACTTCGATCTGTATCGCCTGGCCGATCCGGAAGAGCTTGAATTTATGGGCATTCGCGATTACTTCGCGCAAGACGCCATCTGCCTGGTCGAATGGCCGCAGCAGGGCACCGGCGTGCTGCCGGAGCCGGATCTGGCGCTGCACCTCAGCTATCAGGGCGAGGGACGAGAGGCGAAGATCGAGGCGATTTCTGCTTACGGCAGCCAGCTGTTAGACCGTATTCATGGATCACAGGGATGATGCTGCAATGACGCATGCGTTGAAAAAATTTGCGGTCATCATGCTGATCGCCGTGCTGGGGCCGCTCGGCGCGTTGAACGCGCTGGCGGCGTCCTCGCTGTCCGATATCAAAGTGTCCAACGCCCAGCGCGAAGCGACGGTGTCGGTGAGCTTCAATGGCCCGCCGGACTACGCGTTTTTCCCGCTGCACGGCCCGGAGCGCGTGGTGCTGGACGTCAACCAGAAAGGCAAGGTCGGCGGGCTGCCGCTCAATTTCAGCGGCCAAAACCTGGTGAAAAGCATTCGCTCCAGCGCGCCGAAAGACGCTCAGAGCGTGCGTCTGGTGTTTGATCTGACTCAGCGCGCCAAAACCCGCGTCTCCACCCGCCAGAACGGCGGCGTGCACACCGTGGTATTCACCCTTACGGCCGAAGGCGGCGCCAATACCGTGGCGCGTAAAGCGCCGGTCCAAACGCCTGCGCCGGTCGCCGTCAGCCAACCGCCGCGTCAGGCGCCGGTCGCGGTGCGTGAAGCGCCGGAGCCGCCGCTGCGCAAAGCGCCGACGGGATCGAATCCCTTTACCAATAAACAGAGCGTAGTCGCGGGCACCGCCACTGAGGTGACGCCGCGCAGCAGCCGTGTTTCCGCCGGTTCCGGCGATCGGGTGGTGGTGGCGATCGACGCCGGCCACGGCGGCCAGGATCCGGGCGCCATCGGCCCGAGCGGGTTGAAGGAGAAGAATGTCACTATCGCCATCGCGCGTCGCCTGCAGGCGATGCTGGACGCCGATCCGCAGTTCAAGCCGGTGCTGACGCGTAACGGCGACTATTTTATTTCGGTGATGGGGCGTTCCGACGTTGCGCGTAAACAGGGCGCCAACGTACTGGTCTCCATCCACGCCGACGCCGCGCCAAACCGCAGCGCCAGCGGGGCTTCCGTTTGGGTGCTGTCCAATCGCCGCGCCAACAGCGAAATGGCCGGCTGGCTCGAACAGCATGAGAAGCAGTCCGAGCTGCTCGGCGGTGCCGGCGACTTGCTGGCCAACAGCCAGGCCGACCCTTATCTGAGCCAGGCGGTGCTGGATCTGCAGTTCGGCCACTCGCAGCGCGTTGGCTACGATGTGGCGGTGAAGGTGCTGCAGCAGCTGCAGAGCGTCGGATCGTTGCATAAACGCCGGCCGGAACACGCCAGCCTGGGCGTGCTGCGTTCGCCGGATATTCCATCGCTGCTGGTGGAAACAGGATTTATCAGTAATAGCACGGAGGAGCGGCTGCTGGGCAGTAGCGCGTATCAGGAGAAGATTGCCAAGGCCATTCATAACGGCCTGCGCAGCTACTTCCTGGCGCATCCGCTGCAAGCCGACCCAAAGGTGGAAAACCGACCGCTGGACGTCGCAGCGGCGGTTAACACCTCAACACCAGACGTGCGCCAGCCTGAGCCTATCGTCAACTCGGCCGGCGCGAGCCGCAGCGTAAGCGGCAAGACCCAGATCCACGTGGTTAAACGGGCGGAGACGCTTTCCGGCATCGCCGACAGCTACGGCACGACCATGGCGGCGCTGCGGGATCTGAACAAACTGAAGAAAGACGGCGTGTGGGTCGGGCAACGCCTGAAGGTGCCGGCGGGGAAAACCGCCGCCGTCACCGCCGTCGCCAAAGCGAAAACGCCGGCGAAGAAGCCGTCTAAACATAAAGTGGCCCGTGGGGACACGCTGTCCTCTATCGCTTCTCGTTATGGGGTCAGCGTCGGCGATCTGAAACGGGTCAATAATCTGAAGTCGGACGTCGCGCCGTTGGATCGGACGCTGACCATTCCGCAGGCCTAGCGCCACCGCTACAGGAGTCAGAATGCCTATCCAGGTGTTACCGCCACAGCTCGCCAACCAGATCGCCGCCGGAGAGGTGGTCGAACGCCCCGCGTCGGTCGTCAAAGAGCTGGTGGAAAACAGCCTGGACGCCGGTGCGACGCGCATCGATATCGATATCGAACGCGGCGGCGCCAAGCTGATCCGCATTCGCGACAACGGCTGCGGTATCGGCAAGGACGATCTGGCGCTGGCGCTGGCGCGGCACGCCACCAGTAAAATCAGCACGCTCGACGACCTGGAGGCGATCGTCAGCCTCGGTTTTCGCGGCGAAGCGCTGGCCAGCATTAGCTCGGTTTCCCGTTTGACCCTGACGTCGCGCACCGCAGACCAGAGCGAAGCGTGGCAAGCCTATGCCGAAGGGCGCGAACAGGCGGTGACGATCAAACCCGCTGCGCACCCGGTCGGCAGCACGCTGGAAGTGCTGGATTTGTTTTACAACACGCCGGCGCGCCGCAAGTTCATGCGCACCGAGAAAACCGAATTCGGCCATATCGATGAAGTGGTGCGGCGCATCGCGCTGGCGCGCTTCGATGTGGCGATCAACCTTAGCCATAACGGCAAACTGATCCGCCAATATCGGGCGGCGAAGGAAGAAAGCCAGCACGAGCGCCGTTTGGGCAGCATCTGCGGCCCGGCGTTTTTGCAGCATGCGCTGAACATCGACTGGCAGCATGGCGATCTGAACATCCGCGGTTGGGTGGCGGATCCGGACGGGGCGCGCCAGCTGGGTGAAATGCAGTATTGCTACGTCAACAGCCGCATGATGCGCGATCGCTTGATCAACCACGCCATTCGTCAGGCCTATCAGGATCAGCTGAAAGACGATCAGCAGCCCGCTTACGTGTTGTATCTGGAGGTGGATCCGCACCAGGTGGACGTCAACGTTCATCCCGCCAAGCACGAGGTGCGTTTCCATCAGGCGCGGCTGGTGCACGATTTTATCTACCAGGCGGTGACCACGGTGCTGCAACAGGCCGGGCAGACGCCGTCGCTGCCGCTGGCGGAAACGCCTGACGAGGCGCCTGCGCCGGTCTGGCAGCAGGAAAACCGCGTCGCCGCCGGCGGCAACCATTTTTCTCAGCCTGCGCCGCGTCGCGAAACGCCGCCACCGGCCGGCGCTGCCCGCGAGCGCCCCCCCCAGCAGGGCTGGCAAACGGCGGGCGGTTACCAGAAACGCGAAGGCGAGCTGTATGGCAAACTGATGCGGCCTGCCGCCGAGCCGCAGGCTGAGGCCGCGCCGGAAGCCCCGAGTCGGCCGCCGCTGTTCCCGTCGGTGAAAGCCGCCGTGGAAACGCCGTTGGCGAGCGGGCAACACAGCTTTGGCCGGGTGCTGATGATCCATCCGCCGTGCTACGCACTGATTGAACAGCGTCAGCAGCCGGCGTTGCTCAACCTGACGGTGGCCGAGCGCTGGCTGCGCCAGGCGCAGCTCAATCCGCCGACGGAAGGGCTGCGGCCGCAGCCGCTGCTGATCCCAGTCAAGCTGACGTTGGACAAGAACGAAGCGGCGGCCATCGCGCGGCATCAGGCGCTGCTGACGATGATGGGGCTGGATTTGCAGACGGATCACGGCCGTGTGACGTTGCGCGCAGTGCCTTTACCATTACGCCAACAAAATTTACAAAAACTGATACCCGAACTGTTAGGCTATCTGGCCGAGCATCAGGAGATGTCGCCCGCGGTGTTGGCCACCTGGCTCGCTCGCCATCTCGGCAGTGAACATGAACAGTGGAACACCTCGCAAGCGATACAATTGCTGACCGACGTTGAACGACTTTGCCCGCAGCTGGTCAAATCGCCACCGAGCGGACTTTTACAACCTGTTGATTTACAGGCCGCACTGGCGGCCCTCAAGCATGACTAACACTGAAATGACATCACGTCCCCCGGCTATTTTCATTATGGGGCCGACCGCCTCGGGCAAGACCGCGCTGGCGATCGCGCTGCGCGAGCGCCTGCCGGTGGAACTGATCAGCGTCGATTCCGCGCTGATTTATCGCGGCATGGATATCGGCACCGCCAAGCCGAGCGCCGAAGAATTGGCGCAGGCGCCGCATCGGCTGATCGATATTCGCGATCCCGCTGAAGCTTACTCGGCTGCGGAGTTCCGCGCCGATGCGCTGAAAGAGATGGCCGACATCACCGCCGCCGGCCGTATTCCGCTGTTGGTGGGCGGCACCATGTTGTATTTCAAGGCGTTGCTGGAAGGATTGTCGCCGTTGCCGTCCGCCGATCCCGCGGTGCGCGAGCGCATCGAACGGCAAGCGGCGGAGCAGGGCTGGGAGGCGCTGCACCGTCAGTTACAGGCGATCGATCCGGTCGCGGCAGTGAGAATTCATCCGAATGATCCGCAGAGACTGTCCAGAGCACTGGAAGTTTTTTTTATTTCGGGTAAAACTTTAACGGAACTGACTAAAATTTCGGGTGAATCGTTACCGTATCAAGTTCACCAATTTGCGATAGCGCCGACCAGCCGTGAGTTGATCCATCAACGCATCGAGCTGCGGTACCATCAAATGTTGGCGGCGGGTTTTGAGACGGAAGCGCGTGCACTTTTCGCACGGGGTGATTTGCATACGGACTTGCCCTCCATTCGCTGTGTCGGTTACCGCCAGATGTGGTCATACTTGTCTGGTGAAATTAGTTACGATGAGATGGTTTATCGTGGTATTTGCGCAACACGTCAGTTGGCTAAACGCCAGATGACCTGGTTACGGGGTTGGGAGTCGGTCCATTGGTTGGACAGTGAAAAGCCGGGAGAGGCTTTGGACTCGGTGACACAGGTTGTTAGTGCATAGGTTGGGTGATTGTGTACAATTGCTGAGTATTCAGCGCGCAAATTTTTTACGTCGTTTATTTTAGAGCCGACAGGTTCTTAGTTACAAACAACAAGCAAATAAGGAAAAGATAGAATGGCTAAGGGGCAACCTTTGCAAGATCCGTTCCTGAACGCATTGCGTCGTGAACGTGTTCCGGTTTCTATTTATTTGGTGAATGGTATTAAGCTGCAAGGCCAGATTGAGTCTTTTGACCAGTTTGTCATCCTGTTGAAGAACACGGTTAGCCAGATGGTGTACAAGCACGCTATCTCTACCGTTGTCCCGTCACGCCCGGTCTCGCATCACAGCAACAATCCGAGCGGCGGTTCAAGCAACTATCACCATGGTAACAATCCGTCTGCGCAGCAACAGCCGCAGCAGGAAAGCGATGACGCTGAATAAAGCGCGTTGCAAGTCAACCATGACGGGGAGCATAAGCAGCCGCGTGCTGTTTATGTCCCCCAAACTCACGGTGAGTGTCCGTTTGAGAGGTTGCACGCTTGTTTGACCGTTATGAAGCCGGTGAGCAGGCCGTACTGGTTCATATCTATTTCTCGCAAGACAAAGATACGGAAGACCTCAGCGAGTTCGAATCGCTGGTCTCCTCAGCCGGTGTCGAAGCTTTGCAAGTGGTGACTGGTAGCCGCAAAGCCCCGCATCCGAAGTACTTTGTCGGCGAAGGAAAGGCCGAAGAAATTGCAGATGCGGTGAAAGCCAGCGGCGCGTCTGTTGTCCTGTTTGATCATTCCCTTTCCCCGGCGCAGGAAAGAAACCTCGAGCGCCTGTGCGAATGCCGGGTGATCGATCGCACCGGGCTGATTTTAGACATTTTCGCCCAGCGTGCCCGCACCCATGAAGGTAAGCTGCAGGTGGAGCTGGCGCAGCTGCGTCACATCGCCACGCGTCTGGTACGCGGCTGGACGCACCTGGAGCGGCAAAAAGGGGGGATAGGCCTGCGCGGGCCGGGGGAAACCCAGCTTGAGACCGACCGTCGCCTGTTACGCGATCGTATCAGCTTGATTCTGCGCCGCCTGGAGCGGGTAGAGAAGCAGCGTGAACAAGGCCGACGCGCGCGAACCCGCGCCGATGTGCCGACCGTATCGCTGGTGGGCTATACCAACGCCGGCAAATCCACCCTGTTTAACCGAATAACGTCTGCCGAGGTGTATGCGGCGGACCAGCTATTTGCCACCCTGGATCCTACGTTGCGGCGCATTGGCGTGCCGGACGTGGGGGATACCGTGTTGGCGGATACCGTAGGCTTTATCCGGCACCTGCCGCACGATCTGGTGGCCGCCTTCAAGGCGACGCTGCAGGAGACGCGCCAGGCCTCTTTGCTGCTGCACGTCATCGACGCGGCGGATCCGCGCGTCGACGAGAACATCGACGCGGTGAACACCGTGCTGGCGGAGATAGACTCGGATGAAATCCCTACACTGTTAGTGATGAACAAAATAGATATGCTGGACGATTTTGTGCCGCGTATCGACCGCAACGATGAAAACCTGCCGATCCGGGTGTGGCTGTCCGCCGCCAGCGGAGAGGGTATTCCGTTGCTGTATCAGGCGTTGACGGAGCGCTTATCGGGGGAGATCGCGCATTACGAATTGCGCTTACCGCCACGGGCAGGCCGTCTTCGCAGCCGTTTTTACCAGCTTCAGGCGATTGAAAAAGAGTGGAACGAAGAGGACGGCAGCATTGGCGTGGTGGTGCGAATGCCGATCGTCGAATGGCGTCGTCTCTGCAAGCAAGAACAGGACCTGATTGACTTTATCGTATGATCATATCCTGTTACATTTATGCTTCGCGAAAGCCTGAAGTACCCAATCACAGAATATGGAGCTAAAACATGGCGTGGAATCAGCCCGGTAATAACGGACAGGACCGCGACCCGTGGGGGAGCAGCAATAACAATGGCGGCAACTCTGGCGGTAACAACAAAGGCGGTCGTGATCAAGGGCCACCTGATTTGGATGATATCTTCCGCAAACTGAGCAAGAAATTGAGCGGTTTTGGCGGGGGCAAAGGCTCCAACAGCAATAGCGGCGGCACCGGGGCCTCCGGCCCGGGCTTCAGCGGCCGCATTATCGGTATCGCGGCGGTTGCCGTGGTGGTGATCTGGGCCGCCAGCGGCTTCTACACCATCAAGGAAGCCGAGCGCGGTGTCGTGACGCGTTTCGGTAAGTTCAGCCATCTGGTGCAGCCGGGTCTGAACTGGAAGCCGACCTTCATCGACGACGTGCGTCCGGTGAACGTAGAATCCGTGCGTGAGCTGGCGGCGTCCGGCGTGATGCTGACCTCCGATGAAAACGTGGTGCGCGTGGAAATGAACGTGCAGTACCGCGTGACCAACCCGGAAGCGTATCTGTTCAGCGTCGTCAATGCCGACGACAGCCTGAGCCAGGCGACCGACAGCGCCCTGCGCGGCGTGATCGGCAAATACTCGATGGATCGCATCCTGACCGAAGGCCGTACCGTGGTGCGTAACGATACGCAGCGCATGCTGGAAGAGACCATTCGTCCTTACAACATGGGCATCACGCTGCTGGACGTCAACTTCCAGGCGGCGCGTCCGCCGGAAGAGGTGAAGGCGTCGTTCGACGATGCGATCGCCGCGCGTGAGAACGAGCAGCAATACATCCGTGAAGCGGAAGCTTACGCCAACGAAGTTCAGCCGCGTGCGAACGGCCAGGCGCAGCGTCTGCTGGAAGACGCCAAGGCTTATAAAGACCGCACCGTCCTGGAAGCTCAGGGTGAGGTGGCGCGCTTTGCCAAGCTGTTGCCGGAATACAAGTCCGCACCGCAGATCACCCGCGAGCGTCTGTATATCGAAACCATGGAAAAAGTGCTGGGCCATACCCGTAAGGTGTTGGTGAGCGACAAAGGCAACAACCTGATGGTGCTGCCGCTGGATCAGATGCTGCGCGGCCAAGGCGCGGCGACGGAGAGCGGCAACAAGGATACCAGCCTGATTCGCCTCAATCCGAATCCAGCGCCGGCTGCCAACAGCAGCACCCCGCGCACCAGCAGCGGATCGGTTATGGATCAGCGCCGGGCGAATGCGCAGCGTGACGACACCACTCGCGTAGGGAGAGAGTAATCAATGCGTAAGTCTTTTGTAGTTATTGTCCTCGCGGTGCTGGTGGTGCTGTACGCTTCGCTGTTCGTGGTGCAGGAAGGCCAGCGCGGCATCGTGCTGCGCTTCGGCAAAGTACTGCGCGACGGCGAAAACAAGCCGCTGGTGTATGCGCCGGGTCTGCACCTCAAGATCCCGTTCATTGAGACCGTGAAGAACCTGGATGCGCGTATCCAGACCATGGACAACCAGGCCGATCGCTTCGTGACCAGCGAGAAGAAAGACCTGATCGTTGACTCCTATCTGAAGTGGCGCATCAGCGACTTCAGCCGCTACTATCTGGCGACCGGCGGCGGCGACGTCTCCCAGGCCGAAGTGCTGCTGAAGCGTAAGTTCAGCGACCGTCTGCGTTCCGAAATCGGCCGTCTGGACGTGAAAGACATCGTGACCGACTCGCGCGGCAAGCTGATGTCTGACGTGCGTGACGCGCTGAACACCGGCACCGTGGGTGACGGCGAAGAAGTGGCGACCACCGAAGCCGATGACGCTATCGCCTCTGCGGCGGCGCGCGTTGAGCGGGAAACCACCGGCAAACAGCCGCAGGTGAACCCGAACAGCATGGCGGCGTTGGGCATCGAAGTGATCGACGTGCGTATCAAGCAGATCAACCTGCCGGCCGAAGTCTCCGACGCCATCTACCAGCGTATGCGCGCCGAGCGTGAAGCGGTAGCCCGTCGCCTGCGCTCGCAGGGCCAGGAAGAAGCCGAGAAACTGCGCGCCAGCGCGGACTACGAAGTGACCCGTACCCTGGCGGAAGCCGAGCGTCAGGCGCGCATCACCCGTGGTGAAGGCGATGCTGAAGCAGCCAAGCTGTTCGCCAACGCGTTCAGCCAGGATCCGGACTTCTATGCCTTTATCCGCAGCCTGCGTGCCTATGAAGCCAGCTTCAAGGACAACCAGGACGTGCTGGTACTGAGCCCGGACAGCGATTTCTTCCGCTACATGAAGTCGCCTGATACCCTGCGCAAATAAGCGCGGCAGGCAATCTGATCGAGGGCCCGTTTTCGCGGGCCCTTTCTCGTTTTTGGGGGATGCATGAATTCAACGATTTGGCTGGCGCTCGGGCTGGTCCTGGTGCTGGAAGGACTGGGGCCGATGCTGTTTCCGCAGGCCTGGCGCAAAATGATTGTGGCGATGTCGCAGCTGCCGGACGCGACGCTGCGGCGATTTGGCGGTGGAATAGTGGTTGCGGGCTGCGTGATCTACTACATGTTGAGCGGCCGCACGGGTCTTTAAAGTCTAGCCCAAAATTTATGCAATCGTATGCTAAAAGTGCTGAAAATCGAAAATTACGGTGGTAGAATCCATTTTTAAGCAATCGGTGATTTTGAAAAATGGGTAAGAACGTCGTCGTACTGGGCACCCAATGGGGTGACGAAGGTAAAGGCAAGGTTGTAGACCTGCTGACTGAACGGGCTCAATATGTTGTGCGCTACCAAGGTGGCCATAACGCTGGCCACACTCTGGTAATCAACGGTGAAAAAACCGTTCTTCATTTAATTCCTTCAGGTATTCTGCGTGAAAACGTCACCAGCATCATCGGCAACGGTGTTGTTCTGGCGCCGGACGCATTGATGAAAGAAATGGGTGAACTCGAAGCGCGTGGCATCCCGGTACGCGAACGTCTGTTACTCTCTGAAGCTTGCCCGTTGATCCTGCCTTACCACGTTGCGTTGGATAACGCGCGTGAGAAAGCGCGCGGCGCGAAAGCGATCGGCACCACCGGTCGCGGCATCGGCCCGGCTTACGAAGATAAAGTGGCTCGTCGCGGTCTGCGCGTCGGCGATCTGTTCAACAAAGAAACCTTCGCCGTTAAGCTGAAAGAGATCGTCGATTACCACAACTTCCAACTGGTCAACTACTACAAAGTTGAAGCCGTCGATTATCAGGCGACGCTGGACTACGTGCTGTCTATCGCCGATATCCTGACCGCGATGGTGGTTGACGTTTCCGAACTGCTGGACGGCGCGCGCAAGCGTGGCGATCTGATCATGTTCGAAGGCGCTCAGGGTACCCTGCTGGATATCGACCACGGTACTTACCCGTATGTGACCTCTTCCAACACCACCGCCGGCGGCGTGGCTACCGGTTCCGGCATCGGCCCGCGTTATGTGGACTACGTGCTGGGCATCGTGAAAGCCTACTCCACTCGCGTGGGTGCAGGCCCGTTCCCAACCGAACTGTTCGATGAAACCGGCGAGTACCTGTGCAAGCAGGGTAACGAGTTCGGCGCCACCACCGGCCGTCGTCGTCGTACCGGTTGGCTGGACGCGGTAGCGGTGCGTCGCGCGGTGCAGATCAACTCCCTGTCTGGCTTCTGCCTGACCAAACTGGACGTCCTGGACGGCCTGAAAGAAGTGAAGATCTGCGTGGGTTACCGCATGCCGGACGGCCGTGAAGTGGACACCACTCCGCTGGCGGCTGAAGGCTGGGAAGGCATTGAGCCTATCTACGAAACCATGCCGGGCTGGAGCGAAACCACCTTTGGCGTGAAAGAGCACAGCAAGCTGCCTCAAGCTGCGCTGAACTACATCAAGCGCATCGAAGAAGTGACCGGCGTACCGGTAGACATCATCTCTACCGGCCCGGATCGCAGCGAAACCATGATCCTGCGCGACCCGTTCGACGCATAATCAGGCTTTGCGGCACTAAACAAACCGGGCGCGTCCCGGTTTGTTTTTATCCTGACTCCCTCCGATTGCGGTTTCACGTCAAAAAATCCTTTCATAAACCCGCCTTAGGGCGCGGGATTCGCTAAATAATTAGCGACGAACTCTCCGGCTGGTTTATTATCCAATGAGTAATCTTTTGAATAGCGCCGAAAAGCGGCGTATCAGACGGGTAAAGTCATACCCAGAGGTAAGATGTGCAGTTAACAAGTTTTACTGATTATGGTCTGCGGGCGTTGATCTACATGGCCTCGTTGCCGCAGGACAAGATGACCAGTATCTCGGAAGTGACCGAGGTGTATGGCGTGTCTCGCAACCATATGGTGAAGATCATCAATCAGTTGAGCCGGGTCGGTTTTGTCACGGCGGTGCGCGGCAAGCATGGCGGCATCCGTTTGGGCAAACCGGCCGAGAGCATTCGCCTCGGCGATGTCGTGCGGGCGCTGGAGCCGCTTGCGCTGGTTAACTGCAGCAGCGAGTTTTGCCACATCACCCCTGCCTGCCGATTGAAGCAGGTGCTCCAACAGGGCGTACAGAATTTCCTTGAAGAGCTGGATAAGCATACGTTGGCCGACATGGTCGAAGACAATCCGCCGCTCTACAAGCTATTGCTTGTCGAATAAAACGACGTTGAGAAGACAAGGCTCAACGTCATCCTGCTGATGACAACGGAGGAACCGCAATGTCACAAGATCCATTCCTGGAACGAGAAGCAGAAAAATACGAATCTCCCATCCCCAGCCGTGAATATATCCTGGCCCATTTGGCGAAACGAGAAACGCCGGCCAGCCGCGAAGAACTGGGCAACGAATTGGGCCTCAGCGGCGAAGAACAGCTGGAAGCGCTGCGCCGCCGCCTGCGCGCCATGGAGCGCGATGGCCAGTTAGTGTTTACCCGCCGCCAGTGCTACGCGCTGCCGGAGCGTTTGGACCTGCTGCGCGGCACGGTGATCGGCCATCGCGACGGCTACGGCTTCCTGCGCGTTGAAGGCAGCAAAGACGATCTCTATCTGTCCGCCGAACAGATGAAAATGGCGATCCACGGTGACGTGGTGCTGGCGCAGGCGCTGGGCGCGGATCGCAAAGGGCGTCGCGAAGCGCGCATCGTGCGCGTGCTGGTGCCGAAAACCAGCCAGATCGTCGGCCGCTTCTTCATGGATGCCGGTACCGGCTTCGTGGTGCCGGACGACAGCCGTCTGAGCTTCGATATTCTGATCCCGGCGGACAGCGTCAGCGGCGCGCGCATGGGGTACATGGTGGTGGTGGAGCTGACTCAGCGCCCAACCCGCCGCACCAAAGCGGTCGGCAAGATCGTCGAGATCCTCGGCGACAAAATGGGCACCAGCATGGCGGTGGATATCGCGCTGCGCACCCATGAGATCCCGCATACCTGGCCGCCGCAGGTGGAAAAGCAGGTGGCCGATCTCAGCGAACAGGTGCCGGAAGCGGCCAAGAAGGGCCGCGTCGATCTGCGCAAGCTGCCGTTGGTCACCATCGACGGTGAAGACGCGCGCGACTTCGATGATGCCGTGTACTGCGAGAAAAAACGCGGCGGCGGCTGGCGCCTGTGGGTAGCGATCGCCGACGTCAGCTACTACGTGCGTCCACGCACCGCGCTGGATGACGAAGCGCGCAGCCGCGGCAACTCGGTCTACTTCCCGTCGCAGGTGATCCCGATGCTGCCGGAAGTGCTGTCCAACGGGCTGTGCTCCCTGAACCCGCAAGTCGATCGCCTGTGTATGGTGTGCGAGATGACCATCTCCGCCCAGGGGCGCCTGTCCACGGCCAAGTTCTACGAGGCGGTGATGAGCTCCCACGCTCGCCTGACCTACAACAAGGTGTGGCACATTCTGCAGGGCGATCAGGAGCTGCGCGAGCATTACCACCCGCTGGTCAAGCACCTGGAAGAGCTGCACGCCATGTACAAGGTGCTGGATAAGGCGCGCGCCGAGCGCGGCGGCATCGCGTTTGAAACCGAAGAAGCCAAATTCATCTTCAACGCCGAACGCCGCATCGAGCGCGTGGAGCCGACGGTGCGCAACGACGCCCACAAGCTGATCGAAGAGTGCATGATCATGGCCAACGTGGCGGCCGCGCGCTTCGTCGAGAAACGCAACGAGCCGGCGCTGTACCGCGTGCACGATCGTCCGAGCGATGACCACATCTCCGCGCTGCGCAGCGTGCTGAGCGAGCTGGGGCTGACGCTGGGCGGCGGCAACAAACCGCAGCCGAAGGACTATGCGGTGCTGATGGATGAAGTGTCCGAGCGCCCTGACCACGAAATGCTGCAAACCATGTTGCTGCGTTCGATGAAGCAGGCGATTTACGATCCGGAAAACCGCGGCCACTTCGGCCTGGCGCTGGCGTCTTATGGCCACTTCACCTCGCCGATCCGCCGTTATCCGGATCTGGCGCTGCACCGTGCGATCAAATATCAGTTGGCCAAAGAACACGGCGAGCAGAAAGAACGCTGGACGCCGACCGGCGGCTGGCACAGCGAGTTCGAAGAGATGCTGCAGCTGGGCGAACACTGCTCGATGACCGAGCGCCGCGCGGACGAAGCGACGCGCAACGTTGCCGACTGGCTGAAGTGCGACTTCATGCAGGATCACGTCGGTGAGGTGTTCAGCGGCATCATCTCCAGCGTGACCGGCTTCGGCTTCTTCGTGCGCCTGAACGATCTGTTCATCGACGGGCTGGTGCACGTATCAACGCTGGATAATGATTACTATCGCTACGATAATATCGGCCAGCGCCTGATCGGCGAATCTTCCGGCACGGTCTATCGCCTGGGGGATACGGTGGAGATCCGCGTGGACGCGGTGCACATGGACGAGCGCAAGATCGACTTCGCGCTGGTGTCCAGCACCCGCAAAGCGCGCGGTGAAGGCAAAACCGAGCGCGATCGCGCCAAGAAGGGCGGCCAGCGCACGCTGCGCGACAGCGGCAATGCGGGGCGCGGCAAGCGCCGCGGCGGCAAACCGCCGGCCAACTTCGAGCCGGACAGCGCCTTCCGTAAGCAGGATGACGCCAAGCCCGTGGACAACGTGAAGAAGGCGAAAAAGAAAGCCAAGAAAGCGTCCGACAAAACGCGGAAAATCGCGGCGGCGACCAAAGCCAAACGCGCAGCCAAGAAGAAAGGTGCCGAGCAGGCTTAACCTGCCGCACATCGTTACCATCGGCCGGTTATCGCCGGCCGCACGACTTTAAAAGAGCATCATGAGCGAAATTATTTACGGCATCCACGCCGTCAAAGCCCTGTTAGAGCGCGATCCGCAACGCTTCCTGGAAGTGTTCATCCTGAAAGGCCGCGAAGATCGCCGCCTGCAGCCGCTGATCGCCGAGCTGGAAGCGACCGGCATCGTGATCCAGGTGGCGAACCGCCAATGGCTGGATGACAAGGTTGAAGGCGCGGTGCACCAGGGGATCATCGCCCGGGTGCGCGAAGGGCGTCAGTATCAGGAGAACGATCTGCCGGGCCTGTTGGAGAGCGTGGAAACGCCATTCCTGCTGGTGCTGGACGGCGTGACCGACCCGCATAACCTCGGCGCCTGCCTGCGCAGCGCCGATGCGGCCGGCGTGCACGCGGTGATCGTGCCGCGTGACCGTTCCGCCCAGCTGAACGCCACCGCCAAGAAAGTGGCCTGCGGCGCGGCTGAAAACGTGCCGCTGATCCGCGTGACCAACCTGGCGCGCACGCTGCGTCTGCTGCAAGAGATGAATGTCTGGGTCGTCGGCACCGCCGGCGAAGCCGACCATACGTTGTATCAGAGCAAAATGACCGGCCCGATGGCGCTGGTGATGGGCGCGGAAGGCGAAGGCATGCGCCGCCTGACCCGCGAACACTGCGATGAGCTGATCAGCATCCCGATGGCCGGTACCGTCTCTTCACTGAACGTGTCGGTCGCCACCGGCATCTGTCTGTTTGAAGCGGTGCGCCAGCGCGGCTGATTCTTCTGACGGGAGCGCCGTGCTCCCGTTAATTCCCCCTCTTGTGATCCCGCCTGCGGCAGAAATCTCTGCGCCGACCATACTTACCCCTGACGCTTTTTTCAGGGAGCACTCTCATGGTCTGGACTACGCACACCGTTTTTAACCAACCCAAGCCGCTGGGCAACAGCAACCTGTTTCTCTCCGATACGCCGCTGCGCGAAGCGTTGCAGCGCGAGCAAGGCGGTTGGGACGCCGAGGTATTGGCTTCGCTGGGCCAGCAGCTCGGCACGCAGGAGTCGCTGGAGCTGGGGCGGCTGGCCAACGCCAACCCGCCGGAGCTGCTGCGCTACGACGCCACCGGCCAGCGGCTGGACGACGTTCGCTTTCACCCTGCCTGGCATATCCTGATGCAGGGGCTGATCGCCAACCGGGTGCACAACCTGCCCTGGCAGGAGGATGCGCGCATCGGTTCCTTCGTGGCGCGCGCCGCGCGCTTTATGCTGCATGCGCAGGTCGAGGCCGGCACGCTCTGCCCGGTGACCATGACCTTCGGCGCCACGCCGCTGCTGCTGCAGGCGTTACCGGCCGAGTTTCGCGCCTGGCTGACGCCGCTGCTGTCGGATCGTTATGACGCTCATCTGCTGCCGGGCGGGCAAAAGCGCGGCCTGCTGATCGGCATGGGCATGACGGAGAAACAGGGCGGCTCCGATGTCTTGAGCAATACCACCACCGCCACGCCGCTCGGCGCGCGCGGGCCGGGCGAAGCCTACCGGCTGGTGGGGCACAAGTGGTTCTTCTCGGTGCCGCAAAGCGATGCGCACCTGGTGCTGGCGCAGGCCGAAGGCGGGCTGTCCTGCTTTTTCCTGCCGCGCATTTTGCCGGACGGCAGCCGCAACGCCATTCGCCTTGAGCGGTTGAAAGATAAGCTGGGCAACCGCTCCAACGCCAGCAGCGAGGTGGAGTTTCAGGACGCCACGGCCTGGCTGCTGGGCGATGAGGGCGACGGGGTGCGGCATATCCTGAAGATGGGCGGCCTGACCCGTTTCGACTGTTCGCTGGGCAGCCACGGCCTGATGCGCCGCGGGCTGTCGGTGGCGCTGTATCATGCGCTGCAGCGGCAGGCGTTCGGCAAGTTGTTGATAGAACAACCGCTGATGCGCCAGGTCTTGGCGCGCATGGCGCTGCGGCTGGAAGGGCATACCGCGTTGCTGTTCCGGCTGGCCCGCGCCTGGGAGAGCCGCAGCAATGAAGGCGAACTGATCTACAGCCGCCTGCTGACGCCGGCGGCCAAATACAGCATCTGCCGGCAGGGCATGCCGTTCATCGCCGAGGCGATGGAGGTGCTGGGCGGCATTGGTTACTGCGAGGAGAGCGAACTGCCGCGCCTGTACCGTGAGATGCCGGTGAACAGCATCTGGGAAGGCTCCGGCAACATCATGTGCCTGGACGTGTTGCGCAGTTTGCATAAACTGCCGGGCGCGCTCGAGATGTTGCAGTTCGAGCTGCAGCCGGTGCGCGGCCAGAATCGGTTGTTCGATCACGCCTGGCGGCAGTGGCAGCAGCGTGCCCGGCAACCGAGCGAGGAGATGGGGCGGTTGCTGACCCAGCAGCTGTTCGATCTGTGCTGCGCCGCGCAGCTGTTGCAGCACGCCAGCCCGCAGATCGCCGACGCCTGGTGTCACCTGACGCTGGATCACCGCGGTGAGAGCCTGCTGTCGGCCGAGGTGTGCGAGCTGTTGTTGAACCGCGCCATCGGCGGTTAGGGAAAAGGGTGGCGCCCGGCGGCGAAAACCTTTTTAATTCAGCCTCACTCTGACAGGAAAATGCACATGGATATTCTCAGCGCGTTGGCGGCGTTCGCCTCTTACTTCTTCAGCGGCTTCGCCATGATTTTGGTGTTTCTGTTCGTCTATACCCGCATCACCCCGCACGACGAATGGGCGCTGATCAAGGCCGATAATCAATCCGCCGCCTTTGCTTTCATCGGCGCCTGCCTGGGGTATGTGATCCCGTTGGCCAGCGCGGCGATCAACTCGATCAGCCTGCTGGATTACCTGCTGTGGGGCGTGGTGGCGCTGGTGGTGCAACTGCTGCTGTTCGCGGCCGTGAAGATCTACATGCCGCGCATCAGCGACAAGATAGAAGCGAATCACCTGGCCGCCGGGATTTTCCTGGGGGGCGTCTCCGTCAGCGGCGGCGTGTTGAATGCGGCTTGCATGAGCTACTAAAGGTATAAGATCGCCGAGGCGCGCCAGCCAGGCGGGTGCGCCTGCTCTTCCATGCGCAGGATGCGGTAATAGCTGGCGCCGTGTTGGTCGGCGGTGCGGGCGATGGCCAGTTCCGCCTCCTGCGGTGAGCCGGGCAGATCGTTGAAGGTGATCTCGGCGATTTCACTGAGCGGCGTCACGCGATCGGCGGGCGCCAGCTCGGCGGACTGTGCGCCGGTGCTGAGCAACCCCATGGAAAGCAAGAGGGAGGTGAGTGCGGTGGAGCGTTTCATGGCGTTCCCCTTCGTCAGATCCTGATTCGACACCCGCAACATGCGGCATGCTGTCCCTCAGTGTGCAACACCCTGCTTCAGCCAGTGCAAAGCCAGTGTAAATCTGCTTAAAAAATCCCCGCCTTAGCGATACAGGATCGCCTGGGAATACCATTGGCCCGGCACGACGGTCTCGCTGTTCATGATGATCACGTAATAACGGGCGCCGGCGGCGGTGGCCTTGCGCTGGATCTCCGCTTCCACGTCCATCGGGCTGCCGCGTACCACGGCGGTGACGGTGCCGATTTTCACCAGCTCGGCGGTTTGCGCGCGAACGATCTCCTGCGCCTGAGTGGTGGGGGGCGGCGGCGGTTTCGGCGTGGTGGTCATGATGCCGCAGGCGGAAAGCTGTGCGGCCAGCGTCAGGGTAATGAGTGTGCGGACAATCGTCATGGTGACCTCGGAAGCGCCGGTGCGATGGCTTCAGTGTAACGCAATATAAGCTGTAACAGATTGAGCTATCGCTGCTTCGCGCAAGTTTGTCATGATGAATGCCAACAGGTGAGTTGAGGATGAACGGATGATCGAAATTCATGACGAGCGGGCGGGCGATATTGCGGTGATCCATGCGGTGCCGGCGGGGCAGTATCATCGGCCGCTGCCGACGGTGTTCTTCTGCCATGGCTATACCTCGTCGAAAGAGGTGTACGCCTACTTCGCCTATGCGCTGGCGCGCGCCGGTTTTCGGGCGGTGCTGCCGGATGCCGATCGGCACGGCGAGCGGTTCGACGGCGATGAGGCGCGGCGCCTGGCGTCGTTCTGGGAGATCCTGCGCAGCAATATCGACGAACTGCCGCAGATCAAGGCGCATTTCGAGCGGCTCGGCCTGATCGCCGACGGCCGCATCGGCGTCGCCGGCGCCTCAATGGGCGGCATGACCGCGCTCGGTGCCTTCGCGCGCTTCCCGTGGATCCGGGCGGCCGCCAGCCTGATGGGCTCCGGCTATTACCGTGCGCTGGCGCAAACGCTGTATCCGCCGTTGGGCGAGACGGGCGAGGCGCTCTCGCCGGCCGCGTTTGCGGCGCGAACCGCCGTGCTGGCGGAGTATGAGCTGGAAGGACGTTTGGCGCAGATCGCCGGGCGGCCGCTGCTGCTGTGGCACGGCGAGACGGACGACGTGGTGCCGGCGGCGGACAGCCTGCGTTTGGCGGCTGAACTGCGGCAGCAAGGTGCGGACGGCCGTTTGACATCGCTCGTCGAGCCGGGCGTGAAGCACCGCATCACGCCGTTGGCGCTGTCCGCCACCACCGATTTCTTCCGCCGCGAATTGTAATGCGCCTCCGGGCGCGATGCGTGGAATTACAGCGCTCTGCGCAGGCTATTTCGGCCATCGTTTGGCCGCTCGAAGGGGAGAATGTCAGCGTGAATTCTTTCAGGGGCGGCAAGGAGCAGAGCATGATAAAGGGTATCAGCAAGACGGCCGAGGCCGATCGCAGTTTGATGGGAACGATAAAAGCGCGCGCCGATCTTAACTCAGCGGCCTTCAGCGAGCTGTTGGGCGCCGCCGACGGCAAGGCGCGGCAAAACAAGGCGAATCCGCTGTCGCGCATCACCGCGCAGACGGTGCAAAACATGACGGCGCTGTTCGCCTCTGCGCCGAAAGCGGCGGCCGCGCAAACCGTGAAGGCCGGCTCGCTCTCCTTCGAGCAGCGGGCGACGCTGGAGGAAAGCGCCGAACTGCTGCAGGTACGGACAAACTATCTGCGGATGGCGCTGCAATTGCACAATCCGGGCAAGGCGTTCAGCGCGCCGACGTTGCTCAAACTGTGATGGGTGAGGAAGTGGAGCGCCCGACAGGCGGCGCTCCGGTGCGGACTGAACGGGCTTTCTGATGAAGCCCTGGGGATTTCCCTGGCGTGGCGCGTCTTTTTAACGGTACAGCTCGGCGCTAACGTGCATCGTGCTGTTGTCGCTCGGTTCGTGCAGGGCGATGATGCGATAAGAGCTTGCACCGCGTTGATCGGCGATTTTACTGACCTGGCTGCTGGCGTCATCCGGCGAGACCACGTTCTGGTTCAGGGTGACGAAGCCGACGCTCTGGCGTTGATCGGCCTGGTGCGAGGAGATCTCCGTCGCGGCCATCACGTTGGCGGAGAACAGGGCGGCAAGCGCCGTCGCGAGAAGGATGCGTTTCATAGTGCCTCTCTTACTTTTTGCCGTTACGGCTTGACAGCGAGTGTCGCTGCGGCAAAAAGTCATTTATCTGCATTGAATAACCTGGGGTCTTTTTCGTCGCGCTGTCTGCGGCGGATAAGGTTAATTTTAGTCGGTTGCGGCGGATTAAAAAGCCGGGTGTTTTGATGACCTCTTTCAAAAAAAATGAAATAGATTTGTGACTCAGCGCTGATTTCATTGAAAGATTTTTGAAACTGATGGATCGGCGTACATAGGTTTCCTCGCCAGCAAATCGTGCTATTTCCCATACCCCCTCTCAATAATGCGAATAAAACCCACGCAGTCCTTGAGTTTCCCGCCCTGCGTCAGTATGATTACGCGTCATTTTTCAGCCGCACACTAAACACGTTCCTTGCTTCCATGGGCCGCGGTTGACCCTGACAGGAGGCTGAATAATCCGTAAGGAGCAATTCGATGCGTCATTACGAAATCGTTTTTATGGTCCATCCTGACCAAAGCGAACAGGTTCCGGGCATGATCGAGCGTTACAGTGCTACCATCACTAACGCGCAAGGTCAGATTCACCGTCTGGAAGACTGGGGCCGCCGTCAGCTGGCTTATCCGATCAATAAACTGCACAAAGCTCACTACGTTCTGCTGAACGTTGAAGCGCCGCAGGAAGCGATCGATGAGCTGGAAACTAACTTCCGCTTCAACGACGCCGTTATCCGCAGCATGGTTATGCGCGTTAAGCACGCGGTAACTGAAGCATCTCCGATGGTTAAAGCGAAAGACGAACGTCGTGGCGATCGCCGCGAAGACTTCGCTAACGAAACCGCAGATGATGCAGATGCTGGGGATTCTGAAGAGTAATTGCCGCCGTGACGGCTAATCGTCTGGTTTTGTCGGGCACTGTGTGCAAGGCACCGGTTCGAAAAGTGAGTCCTTCCGGGATACCGCACTGCCAATTTGTGCTAGAGCACCGTTCGCAGCAGATGGAAGCCGGATTCAGCAGACAAGCATGGTGCCGAATGCCCGTGGTTGTCAGCGGACAACAGTCACAAGCACTAACTCAAAGATTAACGGTCGGCAGTCAGATTACCGTGCAAGGCTTTGTAAGCTGCCATCAAGGGCGCAACGGGCTGAGCAAATTGGTTCTGCATGCCGAGCAGATTGAATTGATAGATTCTGGAGACTAGCCAAATGGCACGTTATTTCCGTCGTCGCAAGTTCTGCCGTTTCACCGCGGAAGGCGTTCAAGAGATTGACTATAAAGACATCGCTACGCTGAAAAACTACATCACCGAAAGTGGTAAAATTGTACCGAGCCGTATCACCGGTACTCGTGCAAAATATCAGCGCCAGCTGGCCCGTGCTATCAAGCGCGCGCGCTACCTGTCTTTGTTGCCGTACACTGATCGTCATCAGTAATCGGCCACTGTCCATTAACGACTTTGAGAGGATAAGGTAATGCAAGTTATTCTGCTTGATAAAGTAGCAAACCTGGGCAGCCTGGGTGATCAAGTTAACGTTAAAGCGGGCTACGCTCGTAACTTCCTGGTACCACAGGGCAAAGCTGTTCCTGCTACCAAGAAAAACGTTGAGTTCTTCGAAGCACGCCGCGCTGAACTGGAAGCCAAACTGGCTGACGTTCTGGCTGCTGCTGAAGCTCGCGCAACCAAGATCAACGAACTGGGTTCAGTGACCATCGCTTCCAAATCTGGCGACGAAGGTAAACTGTTCGGCTCTATCGGCACCCGCGACATCGCTGACGCAGTGACTGCGGCAGGCGTTGAAGTTGCCAAGAGCGAAGTTCGTCTGCCGAACGGCGTTCTGCGTACCACTGGTGAGCACGAAGTGCACTTCCAGGTACACAGCGACGTGTTCGCACAGCTGAATGTAGTTGTGGTTGCAGAAGCGTAATTTACGCTGCTGTTAACCCGGTTAAAACGCCAGCCTCGCGCTGGCGTTTTGCTTTTCTGCGCCCGGCAAAACGCGCTACGCTTGAAGACGGGATGAAAAGGGAGAGCGTGCGATGGCAACGATTACGCTACAGCGGGTTTACGACTTCAGCGCGCCGGCGCCGGCGCATTGCTATCTGATAGACAGGCTATGGCCGCGCGGCATCAGCAAGGAGAGGCTGGCGGGCGTGCAGTGGTTGAAACAGGTGGCGCCGGATGATGAGCTGCGCAAGTGGTTCCATCAGCATACCGACCAGTGGGAAGCCTTCGAGGCGCGTTACCGCCAACAGCTGGCGGCCAACGACGCCTGGCAGCCGCTGGTGGCGCTGTTGCGGCAGGGGGAGGCGCTGACGCTGCTGTATGGCAGCAAAGATACCGCGCACAACCAGGGCGTGGTGCTGCGCGAGTTTCTGCTGGCGCAGCTTTAGCGATTAACGTTCCCGGCGGTAGCTGCCGTCGGCCTGGCGGCGGAACAGCGCCTGGCTGTTGTCCACGGTGGTGACCGACAGCGCGTTAATCACGCCGTTGGCGTCGCGTTCGATGCGCACTTCCTGACCGGCTTTCATGTTGCTCAGCGGCTTGTCGCCGCCTTCCACCTGCGCCATGGCGAACACCTCATTCACCGGCAGATTGTTGTCGCGAAACAGCTGGGCCAGCGTCTGGCCGGGCTGGATCTGATAACGCTGCCAGTTGCCCGCCGGCGTCGGTTCGTTGGCCGGCGTGGCGGCGCCACCGCCGTTTTGCAGCTCAGCCTGCAGCGGCACGCTGGTTTCCTGCTGAGAGACCGGGAACGGCTGTCTTTCGGGCGAGTAGGGCCACAGCAACGCCAGCAGCAGAATGATGCCGAAGATCAGCACCCAGCGGCGGTGAAAGTAGGGCAGTGGTTCCATCCAATGGAAGCCGTCCGGCAGATGCCAGACTTTGGTCAGCAGCGCTTTGACCCGCTGCATCTTGTCGTTGGCCGACGACGGTTCCGATGGCGACTCCGCGTCTTCCTGCGTGGGGGCGGCGCCGGGTTTCAGGCGCTGGCTGATGTTCAGCCAGGTGCGCAGCAGCGGCTGGTAGATGCGGGTGGTTTTCCTTCTCCTGGGCGCGATTCTGCCCATGGTGACCTCTCTTCGACGGCGTAATAATAAGCGCGGCGCGGCAAGCGCGTCGCCTGCCCGATATCCTGCTTTCAGTATAGTCCGCTAACTGATTGAAGTGAAAGGCGGCTGAGCAGCAGGGCCGGGGTTTGCGGCTGCGGGCGTTAACAGAAGGTTATTGTTTCTTTTTCTACGACAAAAGTCATCATTCTCCACACAAGATTTTACCCGGCATTGACGCGCTGTTATGCTGCGCTTTCGACTTTTTACAGACTTAAGGAAAACCCCATGACAACCCCTTCTTTTGACAGCGTTGAAGCGCAAGCAAGTTACGGGATTGGTTTACAGGTCGGCCAGCAGCTGCAAGAGTCCGGGCTGGAAGGTTTGCAACCGGAAGCTTTGCTGGCGGGTCTGCGCGACGCGCTGGAAGGGAATGCCCCGGCGGTTCCGGTAGACGTGGTGCACCGTGCGCTGCGTGAAATCCACGAGCGTGCGGATGCGGTGCGCCGCGAGCGCCAGCAGGCGATGGCCGTTGAAGGCCAGAAGTTCCTGGACGACAACGCCAAGCGCGACGACGTGACGCTGACCGAGTCTGGCCTGCAGTTCTCCGTACTGGAGCAGGGCAATGGCCCAATCCCGTCCCGTCAGGATCGCGTGCGTGTGCACTACACCGGCCGTCTGATCAACGGCGACGTGTTCGACAGCTCGGTTGAACGCGGCCAGCCGGCAGAATTCCCGGTCAGCGGCGTGATCCCAGGCTGGATCGAAGCGCTGACCCTGATGCCGGTCGGTTCCAAATGGCAGCTGTATATCCCGCACAACCTGGCCTACGGCGAGCGTGGCGCAGGCGCGTCCATCCCGCCGTTCAGCGCGCTGGTGTTCGACGTCGAGCTGCTGGAAATCCTGTAATCCCACAGAGGATTACTCTGGGCGCCTTCGTGGCGCCCTTATTTTATGCGCCGCGCAGACGGGCGATGAATGGCCGGGCGAGCCGGCCATAAACCGTGTTACTTACCGCTTAAATCGATGCGATAAACCGCGAAGCCGATGCTGTCGCTGCCTGCGGCGCTCATCGGGTATTGGGCGTGCTCTTTGATAAACTTCGTCGCTTTGTCCGAAGGCGAGGTCTCGAAGCGGATATCCAGCGGCTGCGTGCTGCTGAAGTTAGCCAAACGCCAATTGTTGTCCGCCTGCGGGCGCACCGCGCCATGCCGCTGGGTTTCGGCGCTGATGTAGGCCGCCAGCACCGAGCGGTTTTCATCCGGCGAAGCGAAGGCGATATGTTTGTCGCCGGTGCCGGCAAACTTGCCGCCGTAGGCGCGATAGTTGTTGGTGGCGACCAGGAAGGTGGCGTTCGGATCGATCGGCTTGCCGTTGAAGGTCAGCTGCTTGATGCGCTCCGCCTTAGCGTTGATCAGCTGGCATTCGCCGTCGTAGCGCGCCGGCTGACTGACGTCGATCTGGTAGTTGACGCCGTCGATCACGTCGAAGTTGTAGGTGCGGAAGCCGTCCCAGTTGATCAAGCCCTGCGGCTTGGCGCTGTTGACGTCGATTTGGTTGAACTGGCCGGCGGAGCACTCCAGCCACTCTTTCACCTCTTTGCCGCTGGCCTTCACCACCACCAGCGTATTGGGATAGAGATAGAGATCGGCGGCGTTGCGGAAGGTGAGCTGGCCTTTTTCCACTTCGACGAAGCTGGCGGGGTCGTTCTTGCGGCCGCCGACCTTGAACGGGGCCGCCGCCGACAGCACCGGCAGATCGGCCAGGTCCGGGTCGCCCTGGATGTAATGTTCGACGTAGGCCTTCTGCGCATTGTTGACGATCTGCACCGTCGGATCGTCCTGCACCAGCGCCAGGTAGCTGTACATGTTGCCGTCGGATTTACCGATCGGCTGGCTGACGAACTCGCGCGTGCCTTTGTGATCGTCCGCCAACACCTTCACCAGCGCGGCATCTTCCGCCGCCAGCGATTTCTTGTTCTCTTTGTCGTAGATCGGCCGCGCTTCCGCTTTGGCGGCGGTCACTTTCCAACTGCCGCCATCGTTGTTGAGCTGCAGATCGACCACGCCGAGATGATCGCCCCATTGGCCCGGCATCACCGCCGGCACGCCGTTCAGCAGGCCTTTGTCTATATCCGCGCCTTTGATGTTGGCAAAGTCCTTGCTCGGGAACACCGCATGGGCGTGGCCGAACATGATGGCGTCGATGCCCGGCACCTGGCTGAGGTAATAGACCGAGTTTTCCGCCATCGCCTTGTAAGGCTCGCTGGACAGCCCGGAATGCGGGATCGCCACCACCAGATCGGCGCCCTCTTTACGCATCTGCGGCACGTAGCGCTTGGCGGTGGCGGTGATGTCGTCCACCGTCACTTTGCCCTGCAGGTTGGCCTTGTCCCACACCAGGATCTGTGGCGGCACGAAGCCGATGTAGCCGATGCGCAGCGTATGCGCCTTGCCGTCGCGATCTTTCACCGGCGTATCGACGATGATGTACGGCGTGAACAGCGGTTTTTGCGTTTTGGCGTCGATGACGTTGGCGTTGATATACGGGAATTTGGCGCCCGCGATAGCGTTCTTCAGGTAGTCCAGCCCATAGTTGAACTCGTGGTTGCCGATGTTGCCGACGACGTAGTCCAGCGTGTTCATCGCCTTATAGACCGGGTGCACGTCGCCCGGTTTCAGCCCCTTGGCCGCCATGTAATCGCCGAGCGGGCTGCCCTGAATGATGTCGCCGTTATCCACCAACACCGCGTTGGCGGCCTGCTGGCGCGCCTGTTGGATCAGGCTGGCGGTGCGCACCAGGCCGAACTTGTCGGTCGGCGTGTCCTTGTAGTAATCGAAGTCCATCATGTTGCTGTGCAGATCGGTGGTTTCCAGCACGCGCAGATCGACGGTGGCCGCCTGCGCCGAGGCGCATACCAGCAGCGCAAGCGCGGACAGCGTCAGTGGATGCTTCATCATTTGGGGTTCTCTCCATTCCATTATTCGAGTGTTATCGCAGAGGGAAATGTAATTAACACTGCTTGCCACAGTAAACTGTGAAGTGTGGCAGAAAACGGCGGCGGGTAACGCGGGGAAGTTCACAGTTGTGCCCAACAGGATCTGAGGAATTCCCGTGGCTTAGCCGGTTGAGATGGATATTCGGCGTAAAAAAAACTAGTCTGCTAGCAGAGACAGAGGGAAATTTCCCACGGAGATGCAGAGTTGAGGTGCATGATGTTAGAGCGAATTTGCCAACTGTCCCGCGAGGCGGGGGCGGCGATCATGGCGGTGTACGACGGTGAACAACCGCTTGATGTCGCACAGAAAAAAGATGACTCACCGGTGACGGCGGCCGATCTGGCGGCGCATCACATCATCAAGCGCGGCCTGGCGGCCCTGACGCCGGAGGTGCCGCTGCTGTCGGAAGAGGATCCGCCGGCGTGGGAAGAGCGCCGCAGCTGGACGCGCTACTGGCTGGTCGATCCGCTGGACGGCACCAAAGAGTTCTTGCATCGCAATGGCGAGTTCACGGTCAATATCGCCCTGATTGAAGACGGGCAGGCGGTGATGGGCGTGGTGTACGCCCCGGCGATCGACGTGTTGTATCTGGCGGAGCGCGGCAAGGCCTGGAAAGAAGAGAAGGGCGTGCGGCAGGCGATCGGCGTCAGCAACGCGCATCCGCCGCTGGTGGTGGTGAGCCGCTCGCATATCGACGACGAATTGAAAGACTATTTGCAGCAGCTGGGCGAGCACCAGACCGTGTCCGTCGGTTCCTCGCTGAAGTTCTGCCTGGTGGCGGAAGGCAAGGCGCAGCTCTATCCGCGCTTCGGGCCAACCAATATTTGGGATACCGCCGCAGGACATGCGGTGGCGGTGGCCGCCGGGGCGCAAATTCACGATTGGCAGGGCAAGCCGTTGCTTTACACCCCGCGTGAATCTTTCCTCAACCCCGGCTTCCGGGTTTCGCTGTTCTGAATCAGTTCGCCAACAGCTGGTGCAGCTTGGACATCACCTGCTGCACCTCTTCCGGCGTCAGCGCGCCGTCTTTGGCGAACTGAATGCGCCCTTGCTTATCCAGCACCACGATAGCGGAACCTTTCGGCTGCAGATCCCAGGCTTTGCGTACGTTGCCGTCGCTGTCGACGATAAACTGCGACCACGGGAACTCTTTCTTGCTGTCTTCGATGCTGCTGCGCACGAACATGGCGGTGCCCATCAGGGCATCGTCGGTGTTGACGATTGTCGTCGTTTGGTAACGATCGTGTGGTAGCTTCGCCTTCTTAATCGCTTCAATCAGTGGGTCGTTCATGTCTTTGGAGGAGCTGCGGCCGGCAATGTGCTGTATCACCCGCACTTTTCCACTGAGCTGCGCGCTGTTCCAATTCTGGTAGCTAAAATTACCGTCAGCGTAATTGAGCTCTCCTTTATCGCTGACGCCAACCGGCGCCACGCGCTGCTGGAGCTGGAAGTTGTGCGCGGAAGCGAAAAGCGGGGCGAGCAGCAGGGATACCATCAGCATGCGACTTGTTTTCATGCTTTCTCCTTGTAAATGGGGGAATTTGTGCGACAGCACTTCGACAGCCTAAAGCATAGGATGTGATAAGAGGTCTGTCCTGTTAACCGGATCGCAGTTTTTCCCTTGGTTCGCTAATCATCAGATTTTGAAGGGATATCCTGAAAACGTTATAAATCATCATATACAATTCTGTCAAAAAGTGTAAATCCAGTGCAGATCACCGGGCGGAAGTGAACGATCTGGTCTTTACTGGGTCTACTACATGCAATCAAGTTGCGTTCTGAATTTCGAGGCTGCCACCTTTGGCGGCTCGCTGAGCGCATGGATCAACGGGAGGAGCGTAAAAGAATGAGAATCTTCCAGCGTTATAACCCTTTGAAAGTGGCGAAGTACGTTAAGACCCTGTTTCGCGGAAGGCTGTATATCAAGGACGTGGGCGCATTTGAATTCGACGAGGGGAAAATCCTGCCGCCGAAGATTCGCGATAAGCGCCATTTCAGCGTGATGTCCGAAGTGAACCGCCAGGTGCTGCTGCTGCAGGCCGAGGTCGGCTGAACACGGCGCTGACAGCGGTAAAAAAATGCGGCCCCGATGGGGCCGCTGATGTTTTTGTCCTTCGCGCCGTCAGGCCGCAGGCGTGTCGTCCGGCGCTTTCGGCAGCACCGCCGCCGGTTTGTCGCTCAGCCGGGTGACCAGCAGCTGATCTATCTTGTAGCTGTCGATATCCACCACTTCGAACTTGTAGCCGGCGTATTTGACGAAGTCGGTGCGTTTCGGGATCTTGCGCAGCATGTACATCATAAAGCCGCCAATGGTTTCGTAGTTGCCCGCCTGCGGGAACTCGTCGATATCCAGCACGCGCATCACGTCGTCGATCGGCGTGCCGCCTTCAATCAGCCATGAGCTTTCGTCGCGCGCCACGATCTGCTCTTCCTGGCCCTGGCCGACCAGATCGCCCATCAGCGTGGTCATCACGTCGTTAAGGGTGATGATGCCCACCACCAACGCATATTCATTGAGGATCACCGCGAAGTCTTCGCCGGCGGTTTTGAAGCTTTCCAGCGCTTCGGACAGCGTCAACGTGTCCGGCACGATCAGCGCCGAGCGGATCTGCACGCCGCTGCTCAGCACCAGGCTTTGGTTGCCCAGCACGCGGTTCAGCAGGTCTTTGGAATCGACATAACCCACCACCTGATCGATATGGCCGTCGCATACCAGGAACTTGGAGTGCGGATGGGTCGAGACCTTCTCCTTGATGCTCTCTTCACTTTCGCGCAGATCGAAGTACACCACGCTTTCGCGCGAGGTCATCGAAGACGGCACGGTGCGCGATTCCAGTTCGAACACGTTTTCAATCAGCTCGTGCTCCTGCTTGCGCAGCACGCCCGCCAGGGCACCGGCTTCCACCACCGCGTAGATGTCATCGGAGGTGATGTCGTCTTTACGCACCATCGGCAGCTTGAACATGCGGAAGATCAGGTTGGCCATGCCGTTGAAGAACCACACCAGCGGGCGGAAGATCATGATGGAGAAACGCATCGGGTTGATGATCCGGACGGCGACCGTCTCTGGTGCAATCATACCGATGCGCTTCGGGGTCAAATCGGCGAACAGGATAAACAGGCTGGTCACCAGCACGAAGGAGCAGATGAAGCTGACCTGTTCCGCCAGCTCGGGCGAGAGGAAACGGTCGAATAACACTTTGAAGTAAGGCGAGAAAGCCGCGTCGCCGACGATACCGCCGAGGATGGCCACGGCGTTCAGGCCGATCTGCACCACGGTGAAGAAGATGCCCGGGGTTTCTTGCAGTTTAAGCACTCTGGCGGCGTTGACGTTGCCTTCGTCCGCCATCAGTTTCAGTTTGATCTTGCGCGAGGCGGCCAGAGAGATTTCCGACAGTGAGAAAAACGCACTCACCGCGATCAGAAAAAGAATCAGTAAAATACTGTTTAACATAATCTATCCATACGTGCCGACGGGATGCCGGCGCTCTTGAGGAAGGGTAGTACATAGTAAAAAAAGCAGCGATAACAACCAGAAGGGAAGCTATCGGGCCGCAGAAGCGGCCCGCACAGTATAGCAGTTGCCCCACAGGGGCCGCCAGCGGTTAAAAAAGTGCCGCCGGCCGGCATCGGATCAGCCCTGCGGCGGCAGGCAAACGCCGATGCCGCCCAGCCCGCAGTAGCCCTCCGGGTTTTTGAACAGGTACTGCTGGTGATCGTCTTCCGCATAATAGAACGGCAGCGCCGGCGCGATCTCGGTGGTGATGACGCGCTTGTCGCCCGCCGCCGCCATCGCCTGCTGGAAGCGTTGCAGGCTGCTTTCCGCCTCGGCCTGCTGCTCTGGGCTCAGCGTGTAAATCGCCGAGCGGTACTGCGTGCCGACGTCGCCGCCCTGGCGCATGCCCTGCGCCGGATCGTGATTTTCCCAGAACACCTGCAGCAGCTGCTTGTAGCTGACGACCTGCGGATCGAACACCACGCGCACCACTTCGGCGTGGCCGGTCTGGCCGCTGCACACTTCGCGGTAGGTCGGGTTCGGCGTGTAGCCGCCGCTGTAGCCGGCGGCGGTGCTGTAGACGCCCGGCTGTTGCCAGAACAGACGCTCAACGCCCCAGAAACAGCCCATGGCGAAGATCGCCACTTCCATGCCGGCCGGCACCTGAGTCATCGAGTGTTCGGTGACGACGTTGAGCGTTGCGACAGGCATTGGCGTGGTGCGGCCAGGCAGCGCGCTTGCCTTATCGACGGTTTGTGATTTATCAAAAAATGGCACCACGGTTGACTCCTGTTGTCACAGTAAGAATTGACCCTACATGGCGGCGGTTCGGTTGTATCTCACCGCGTCTTTGCCCACAATAAGCGGCAAGTGGGATTTTGTATAAGCTTAACGCAGTATTTTGAGCGCCAAAAGTGAAGAATTCGCCTGTTGCGCGGCGGCAAAGCGCGGCGGGCGGCGTCCGGAAGAAGGTTGAAGAGGGCTGCCGTCATGATAGCGCGGAGTCTGCCCTGGCCCCGGAGCGAACACCATAACAGGAAAGTAAAATCAATAAGGAGAACACGTGCCAAAGTACCCGGTCATGTGCTTGATATCTGTGTTGCTTGCGGCACCTGCAGCCTATGCGGCCAACGTGCGGCTGCAGGTGGAGGGGTTAAGCGGAGAGTTGGAAAAAAACGTCCGGGTGCGGCTGTCGTCGATCACGCCTGAAGAGGTCGGCACCGACGGTCGCTTCCGCGCACGGGTGGATGAGGCGGTGCGCCAGGGGCTGCGCGCGCTCGGCTATTACCAGCCGACCATCGAGTTTACGCTGGACGATCGGCCGGGGATGTCGCGTCCGGTGCTGCATGCCAAGGTCAATCCGGGCGAACCGGTGCGCATCGCCGGCGCCAACATCGTGCTGGAAGGCGGCGCGAAGACCGATGAGGACTACCTGGCGCTGGTAAAGAAGGATCGGCCGACCATCGGCGAGATCCTCAACCACGGCAAGTATGACAGTTTCAAAGGCTCGCTGACCGGCCTGGCGCTGCGCAAAGGCTACTTCGACGCCGACATGACCAAAAGCCAACTCGGCGTAGCCGAAGATCTGCACAAGGCGTTTTGGGATATCGATTTCAACAGCGGCGAACGTTACCGCTTCGGCAAGGTGAAATTCACCGGTTCGCAAATCCGCGAAGACTATCTGCAAAATCTGGTGCCCTTTCATCAGGGGGATTACTACAGTTCGGAGGATTTGGCCGAGCTGAACCGCCGTTTGTCCGCCACCAACTGGTTCAACTCGGTGGTGGTGTCCCCTGATTTCAACGATGCCAAAGAGAACAAGATTTTGCCGTTGGACGCGCTGGTAACGCCGCGTACGCGCAATACCATCGAAACCGGTATCGGTTACTCCACCGACGTCGGCCCGCGGGTGAAAGGCACCTGGAAAAAGCCCTGGCTCAACGATCGCGGCCACAGCCTGGAAACCAGCGCCAGCGTGTCGGCGCCGGAGCAGCAGCTGGATCTGACCTATAAGATCCCGCTGCTGAAGAATCCGCTGGAGCAGTATTACCTGCTGCAGGGCGGGCTCAAGAACGTCGACCTTAACGACACTAAATCCGTGACCTCCAAAGTGGTGGCTTCGCGCAACTGGGATCTCTCCAGCGGCTGGCAGCGGGCGATCAACCTGACCTGGCGCTGGGATAACTTTACCCAGGGCAACGTCAGCAACACCACCATGCTGCTGTACCCCGGCGTCAGCTTCAACCGCACCCGCTCGCGCGGCGGCCTGATGCCGACCTGGGGCGACAGCCAGCGCTACTCCATCGACGTGTCCGACACCACCTGGGGCTCGGGCGTGGACTTTGCGCTGATGCAGGCGCAGAACGTCTGGATCCGCACGCTGGCCGACAAGCATCGTTTCGTGGCGCGCGGGCAGGTGGGATGGATCGAAACCAACGACTTCGACAAGGTGCCGCCGGATTTGCGCTTCTTCGCCGGCGGTGACCGCAGCATTCGTGGCTACAAGTACAAAGACATTTCGCCGCGCGGCGACGACGGCAAGCTGACCGGCGCCTCCAAGATGCTGACCGGCTCGCTGGAGTATCAATACAACGTGACCGGCAAATGGTGGGGGGCGATGTTCGTCGATTCCGGTGAAGCGGTGAACGATATCAAGCAGAGCAACTTCAAGACCGGCGCCGGCGTAGGCGTGCGCTGGCAGTCGCCGGTGGGGCCGGTGAAGCTGGATATCGCCGCGCCCGTGGGAGACAAGGACACTCACGGGATGCAGTTCTACATCGGTTTGGGGCCTGAACTATGAGCCTGGTTAAAAAGATTTGTCTCGGATTTCTGGTCGTTCTGCTGCTGCTGATCGGCGGGCTGGCCTTTCTGGTGGGGACCACCACCGGTTTGCATATGGTCATCAACGGCGCGGCGCGCTGGGTGCCGGGGCTGGAGATCGCCGGCGTCAGCGGCGGCTGGCGCGATCTGACGCTGAAGGGCGTGAAGTATCAGATGCCGGGCGTGACGGTCAACGCCGGGCAATTCCATCTGTCCCTCGATCTCTCCTGCTTTAAACGCAGCTCGCTGTGCGTCAACGCCTTGACCGCTCAGGACGTGGACGTGGCGGTGAACACCAAAGAGATGGCGCCTTCCGCGCCGGTGGAGGAGAGCAGTGAGCCGACCACCAATCTCAGTACGCCTTATCCGATCACCCTGCGCCTGCTGGCGCTGAACAACGTCAAGGTCACCGTCGACGACACCGCCATCTCTCTGGCCGAGTTCCGCACCGGCGCGCAGTGGCAAGAGCGCGCGCTGACGCTGATGCCGACCAAGATCGGCTCGTTGCTGATCGCCTTGCCGAAAACGCCGCAAAATCCGTTGCCGGAAGCGGTGCAACCGGCGGTCGAGGTGGCGAAAAAGGTCGGTGAGCAGGTTACCGACGCGGCGAAACCGGCGCCGCAGCCGGAGGAGAAGCCGCTCGGCGAAACGCTGAAGGAACTGTTCGCCAAACCGCTGTTGCCGGATCTGCCGGACATCCGCCTGCCGCTGGATATCACCGTCAAAGAGATCAGCGGCGAACAGCTGCGCTTGACCGGCGATACCGACGTGCTGATCACGAGTCTGTTGCTGCAGGCCAGCACGCAGGATCAGCATATCCAACTGGACAACTTCGACGTGAAGTCGCCGCAGGGCACGCTGTCGGTGCAGGGACAGGCGACCCTGACCGGCGATTGGCCGGTGGCCCTGACCGCCAACAGCGCGTTGAACATCGACCCGCTGAAGGGTGAGAAAGTGAAGCTGAACATCGGCGGTGGGTTGCGTGATGAGCTGAAGGTCGCGCTGAACCTGTCCGGCCCGGTCGGCGCCCAGCTCGATGTGCAAACCCGGCTGGCCGAAGCCGGCCTGCCGCTGGCGCTGACGCTGCAGAGCAAACAGCTCAAATGGCCGCTGAGCGGCGAGGCGCAGTACCAGGTTAACGATTTCCGCCTGCGCTTTAACGGCAAGGCGACCGACTACGCGCTGTCGACGCGCGCCAATCTGAAAGGCCAGGATCTGCCGCCAGCGGTGTTGACGCTGGACGGCAAAGGCAACGTCGAGCAGTTCAAGCTGGAGCGCCTGCGCCTGGCGGCGCTGCAGGGCAATACCGATCTCACTGCGCTGGTGGACTGGAGCAAGGCCATCAGCTGGAACTCGCAATTGACGCTGAGCGGCATCAATACCGCCAAGCAGTGGCCGGAATGGCCAGCGAAACTCGACGGCAAGATAGCTACGCGCGGCAGCCTGCACGGCGGCAGCTGGCAGCTGCAGGTGCCGGTGCTGCAGCTTGACGGCAACGTGAAGCAGAACAAGGTCACGGCGCGCGGCACGCTGAGCGGCAACGCCGCCGGGCAGTGGAAAATCCCCGGCATCGATCTGACGTTGGGGCGCAACCAGCTGAACGTTAAAGGACAGCTGGACGAGAAGAGCTGGAACCTGGACGCCAACATCGACGCGCCGCGTCTGGACGGCGCGCTGCCGGGCCTGGGCGGCACCGCCAAAGGGCTGCTGAAGCTGCGCGGCAATCTGCAGGCGCCTCAGCTGCTGGCGGATTTGACCGCTTCCGGTTTGCAGTGGCAGGCGCTGCGCATCAACCGCGTGAAAATCGACGGCGACGTGCGCTCCACGGATCAGATCCAGGGGCAGTTGGCGGTACGCGTCGAGCAGCTGAAGCAGGACGCGCTGGAAGTCAGCTTGCTGACCCTCGACGCCAAAGGCAGCGAGAAGCAGCATCAGCTGCAGCTGAAGATCGACGGTAAGCCGGTCTCCGGCCAGCTGGCGCTGCAGGGCAGCTTCGATCGTCAGCAGCAGCGCTGGCGCGGCAATCTGAACAATACCCGCTTCGATACGCCGGTGGGGGAGTGGCGCCTGACGCGCGCCATCGCGCTGGACTACCTGAACACCGCACAGAAAATCAGCATCGGGCCGCACTGTTGGCAGAACCCGAACGCCGAGCTTTGCGTGCCGAAGACCATCGAAGCCGGCCAGAGCGGCCAGGCCAGCGTGGTGCTCAACCGCTTCGATCTGGCGATGATCAAGCCGTTCCTCGGCCCGGAAACCGCCCTGAGCGGCGTGTTCACCGGCCGGGCCGACGTCAGCTGGAAACCGGGCGGCGCGCTGCCGGAGGCGAAGGTCACGTTGGCCGGCAACGGCGTCAAGGTGGTACAGCAGGTGCAGGGCAACGCGCTGCCGATCGCCTTCGATACGCTGACCCTCAACGCCGGTCTGAACAACGGCCGCGCGCAGGCTGACTGGCGGATCAAACTGACCAACAACGGCCAGTTCGACGGCAACATCCAGGTGGTGGATCCGCAGGTGCGGCGCACCATCAGCGGCAACGTCAATATCACCAACATCTCGCTGGCGCTGATCAACCCGGCGCTGATGAAGGGCGAAAGCGCGGCGGGCATGCTGAACGCCAACCTGCGCCTGGGCGGCAGCGCGCAGAAGCCGCTGGTGTTCGGCCGCCTGGCGTTGGATCGGGCGAAGGTGCAGGGGCACTGGATGCCGTTCGATATGACCGACGCGCGGCTGGCGGTGAATTTCAACGGCATGACCTCGACGCTGGAAGGGCTGCTCAGCACCACGCGCGGCCAGCTGAATCTGGCGGGCGATGCCGACTGGCGTGACATCAACGCCTGGCGCGCACGCATCGCCGCCAAGGGCGACAAGCTGCGGGTGACGGTGCCACCGATGATCCGCATCGACGTGTCGCCGGATCTGGTGTTCGAAGCCACGCCGCAGCTGTTCTCGCTCAACGGCAAGGTCGATATTCCCTGGGCGCGCATCACGGTGCAGGAGCTGCCGGAAAGCGCGGTAGGCGTCTCTTCCGACGAGGTGATGCTGGACGATCAGCTGAAGCCGATTCAACCGAAGACGGCGTCGATCCCCATTAACAGCAACCTGATGATCCACGTCGGCAACGACGTGCGGCTGGACGCCTTCGGCCTCAAAGCCCGCTTGAAGGGCGATTTGAAAGTGGTGCAGGACAAGAAAGGGCTGGGCCTCAATGGCCAGATTGACATCCCTTCCGGTCGCTTCCATGCTTATGGTCAGGATTTGATCGTGCGTAAAGGGCAGCTGATGTTCTCCGGCCCGCCGGATCAGCCGCTGCTCAATATCGAAGCAATCCGCAACCCGGAATCCACCGAGGACGACGTGACCGCCGGCGTGCGCGTGACCGGCCTGGCGGATGCGCCGAAGCTGGAAGTGTTCTCCGATCCGGCCAAATCGCAACAGGAAGCCCTGTCTTATCTGCTGCGTGGCCAGGGCTTGAACAGCTCAGGCGCCGACGGCAACGCCATGACGTCGATGTTAATCGGCATGGGGGTTGCACAAAGTGGTCAACTTGTGGGTAAAATCGGCGAGGCATTCGGCGTGAGTAATTTGGCTCTGGACACTCAGGGGGTTGGCGACAATTCTCAGGTTGTCGTGAGCGGCTATGTCCTCCCAGGCTTACAAGTAAAATATGGGGTGGGCATTTTCGACTCACTGGCCACGCTGACGTTGCGTTATCGCCTGATGCCTAAGTTGTATCTTGAAGCGGTGTCTGGTCTCGACCAGGCATTAGATTTGCTCTATCAGTTTGAGTTTTAGCGATGCGAATAATTGTCTACGGCAGTTTACGGCGCAAACAGGGAAACAGCCATTGGATGACCAACGCCCAATGGCTCGGCGAGCACGAGCTCGAAGGCTATCAGATTTATAATCTGGGCCATTACCCGGCGGCGATCCCTGGAGAGGGCACGATACATTGCGAGGTGTATCGTATTAACTCATCGATTCTGGCAGAGCTGGACGAACTGAAAAGCAACACCAAGGACTATAAGCGCGAGCTGATTCAGACGCCTTATGGGAGTGCGTGGATCTACCTGTACAAACACAGCGTGGACGGTTACCCGCGAATTACCAGCGGTGACTGGCTGAAGCGTCTCGAAGAACAGTAAGAAAAAAAACACCGCTCAATGAGCGGTGTTTTTTCATCGGACGGCGGCTGGAATTACTTCTTGGCAGCGCGTTCGAAGGAGGCGATGATTTCCGCTTTAGCTGCGGCAGCGTCTGCCCAGCCTTCCACTTTCACCCATTTGCCTTTTTCCAGATCTTTGTAGTGCTCGAAGAAGTGAGCGATCTGGGCTTTCAGCAGTTCCGGCAGGTCGTTCACGTCTTTCACGTGATCGTACTCTTTGGTCAGCTTGCTGTGCGGCACCGCAACCAGCTTGGCGTCTTCACCGGCTTCGTCGGTCATTTTCAGCACGCCAACCGGACGGCAGCGGATCACGGAGCCCGGCTGCAGCGGGTATGGGGTTGGAACCAGCACGTCAACCGGGTCACCGTCCAGAGACAGGGTGTGGTTGATGTAGCCGTAGTTGCACGGGTAGAACATCGCGGTGGACATGAAACGGTCAACGAACAGTGCGCCGGTTTCTTTGTCGATTTCGTATTTGATTGGATCGGCGTTGGCCGGGATTTCGATTACTACGTAGATGTCTTCCGGCAGGTCTTTGCCAGCTGGGACCAGATTCAAGCTCATGTCGGTTTCCTTTAATCATCAAACCAGAAATGGAGTGGCGGCTATTATAGCGGACTCTTTTGCGATTTCCTGCCCTTTTCATCGTCGAAAACCCTGTGTCTCTGCGCGCGGAGAATTTCCAGATTAATCCCGCCGCGGCATGAAGTTTTGCCTCCGCCTGCCGATAACTTCAACAAACAATAATGAGCCAGCAAAGCTGGCTCCGCGTTTTGCCACCCCTACTACGTCTGATCTCACTATTCTGAAGCCGGGAAGAACTCATGCTAAAAAAGATTACGGTGAAGGCTGGGCTGATCGCCCTGCTGAGCCTGATGACCATGCTGCTGATCATGGTCAGCGTTATTGGCGTCAACGCGATTAACGAAGGATCGCGCTCGATCCATACCTTAAATCAGATCCTCGGCGAAGAGCTGGGCTCGCTGGCCAACAGCTCCAACCTGACGCTGCGCGCCCGAACCGCCGCCTCGCTGGCGGTGCGCCAACGGGAGATCGGCCAGACTGATGTCGCCGATGCCACCGTGGGCCGCATCTACGGCTACCTCGAGCAGTCGAACCAGGAAATGGCGCGCTTTGTCGGCGTCGGCACCGTGACCGATCGCGGCCGCGAACTCTCCAGCCGCCTGCAAAACAGCTATCGCGCCTATCTGGAACAGGGCGTGAAGCCGATGGCCGCCGCCATCAAGGCCGGCAAGATCGATGAGTATTACCATATCCAGGAGACGCGCATCTCCGCATTGAGCATCGCGTTTGAAAAGGATCTCACCGATTTCCGCAGCTTCGCCATGAAGCTCGGCGCCCAACAGGTGCATGACGCGGAAAGCAACGCCAGCACCAAGATCTCGCTGATCGTGGTGGCGGGCATGCTGAGTGTGCTGCTGGCGGTGCTGGCCTGGTTCGCGCTGCGAGTGATCATTCTGCGCCCGCTGGACGAGTCCATCGCGCAGCTGGAACACATCGCCGGCGGCGATCTGACCCACGAGATCCGCGGCGAGGGCGATACCGAAATGGGGCGCCTGATACGCGCGATGCAGCGCATGCAGCAGGCGTTGGCCAGTTCGGTCAGCAAAGTGCGCGACGCCAGCAGCCAGATCGACACCGGTTCACGCGAACTGGCGGCCGGCAACCTGCATTTGGCGCAGCGCACCGAAGAATCGGCCGCCTCGCTGGAAGAGACCGCCGCCAGCATGGAGCAACTGACCTCGACGGTGAAAATGAACGCCGAGAACTGTGAACAGGCCAACCAGCTGGCGCTGAGCGTGTCCGATATCGCCAACCAGGGCAGCGAGGTGGTCAGCCAGGTGATGAGCAAGATGCAGGCGATCACCGACAGTTCACGCCGCATCGCCGATATCATCAGCGTGATGGACGGTATCGCCTTCCAGACTAATATTCTGGCGCTGAACGCGGCGGTGGAAGCGGCGCGCGCCGGTGAACAGGGCCGCGGTTTCGCGGTGGTGGCCGGTGAAGTGCGCAACCTGGCGCAGCGCAGCGCCCAGTCGGCGAAAGAGATCAAAGGGCTGATCGAAGCGTCGCAAAACCGGGTGCAGGAAGGCGAACAGATGGTGGAGTCGGCGGCGCAGACCATGAGCGGCATCACCGGTGAAGTGGGCCGGGTGACGGCGTTGATGCGTGAGATCTCGGCGGCGACGCGCGAACAAAGCAGCGGTATCGAACAGGTGAACCTGGCGGTGGCGCAGATGGATCAGGTGGCGCAACAGAATGCGGCGCTGGTGGAGGAGTCTGCGGCGGCGACGCGCTCGCTGGAAGATCAGGCTCAGCTGCTGGCGCAGAGCATGGCGGCCTTCAAGCTGTAAGGCAATAAGGGTTCGGCAAGGCGCCGAACCCTGGCAAAGAACGCGTTACTCGTCCGGGTTTTCGGCGATGAAGCGTTCTGCGTCTTCCACCATCGACTTGGTGCCGACGAAGAATGGCGCGCGCTGGTGCAGTTTCACCGGCGTGATGTCCAGAATGCGGTTTTTGCCGTCGCTGGCCTTGCCGCCGGCCTGTTCGGCCAGGAACGCCATCGGGTTGCATTCGTACAGCAGGCGCAGCTTGCCTTGTGGGTGGCTGGCGGTGCTTGGGTAGATGTAGATGCCGCCTTTCAGCAGGTTGCGGTGGAAGTCCGCCACCAGAGAACCGATGTAGCGCGAGGTATAAGGGCGCTGCGTCGCTTCGTCCTGCTCCTGGCAGTACTTGATGTATTTCTTCACGCCGAGAGGGAACTTGATGTAGTTGCCTTCGTTGATGGAATACATGTTGCCGCTCGCCGGGAAGCGCACTTTCTCGTGAGAGAGACAGAACACGCCCAGAGACGGATCGTACGTGAAGGCGTGGACGCCGTAACCGGTGGTGTACACCAGCATGGTGGACGACCCGTAAACCACGTAACCCGCTGCGACCTGGGCGCTGCCCGGCTGCAGGAAGTCTTCTTCGGTCACCGGCGTGCCGACCGGCGTGATGCGACGATAGATAGAGAAAATCGTACCGACCGAGACGTTGACATCGATGTTGGACGAACCGTCCAACGGATCCATCAATACGACATACTTGGCATTTTCAGCACGCTCGCCGTCGAATATCACGATTTCATCTTCTTCTTCGGAAGCGATACCCGCAACTTCACCGCGCGCTTTCAACGCCGCTTTCAGTTTTTCGTTCGCGTACAGGTCCAGTTTCATCTGAACTTCGCCCTGTACGTTGGACACCCCGCTGGTCCCCAGAATATCAACCAGGCCGGCCTTGTTGATGTCGCGGTGGATGATTTTGGCGCCCAGTTTAATGGCAGAAAGTAACGCGGTCAGCTCGCCGGTGGCGTGCGAGAAGTCGTGCTGTTTCTCGACGATAAATTCGCCTAACGTTTTCATGACACAATCCCTGAATCTACGGATGGATAGCGGCCTGTTAACAAACCGCCAACGTTTTCGCGAGCAGTGTAGCCCAAAGATGCGCGCCATTCATAGGCAAATCCATTTCTTCTGGACGATTCTGAGCGTTAGAATATGCCGACATTCGATGCACTCACATGAGAAACCTATGCGCATTCACATTCTTGGGATCTGTGGCACCTTTATGGGCGGGCTGGCGATGCTGGCGCGCTCACTGGGGCATGACGTCACCGGTTCGGACGCCAACGTCTATCCGCCGATGAGCACGCTGCTGGAGAACCAGGGGATCGATCTTATTCAGGGTTATGATCCAGCCCAGCTGGATCCGGCACCGGATCTGGTGATCATCGGCAACGCCATGACGCGCGGCAACCCGTGCGTGGAGGCGGTGCTGGAGCGTGGCATCCCTTACGTTTCCGGTCCGCAGTGGCTGCACGACGCCGTGTTGCGCGATCGCTGGGTATTGGCGGTCGCCGGCACCCACGGTAAAACCACCACCGCCGGCATGGCGACCTGGATCCTCGAGGCCTGCGGCTACCAGCCCGGCTTCGTCATCGGCGGCGTGCCGGGCAACTTCGACGTCTCGGCTCGCCTCGGCGGCAGCCCGTTCTTCGTGATCGAGGCCGACGAGTATGACTGCGCGTTCTTCGACAAGCGCTCCAAGTTCGTGCACTACAGCCCGCGCACGCTGATCATGAACAACCTGGAGTTCGACCACGCCGATATCTTCGACGATCTGAAAGCCATTCAGAAACAATTCCACCACCTGGTGCGTCTGGTGCCGGGCAAAGGCAAGATCATCCTGCCGGACAACGACAGCCACCTGAAGCAGGTGATGGCGATGGGCTGCTGGAGCGAGCAGGAGCTGGTGGGCGAAGAGGGCACCTGGCGCGCGCAGAAGCTGACGCCGGACGCTAGCCATTACGCGGTGTTCCTCGACGGCGAGCAGGTTGGCGAAGTGAACTGGGCGCTGGTGGGCGAGCACAACATGCATAACGGCCTGATGGCCATCGCGGCGACCCGTCACGTCGGCGTGCAGCCGGCGGACGCCTGCCGCGCATTGGGCGATTTCATCAATGCCCGCCGCCGCCTGGAGCTGCGCGGCGAAGCCAACGGCGTCACTGTTTACGACGACTTCGCACACCACCCGACGGCGATCCTGGCCACCCTGGCCGCGCTGCGCGGCAAGGTAGGCGGCACGGCGCGCATTCTGGCGGTGCTGGAGCCGCGATCCAACACCATGAAAATGGGCATCAGCAAAAACGATCTGGCGCCTTCGCTCGGCCGCGCCGATGAAGTGTTCCTGTTCCAGCCGCATCACATTCCGTGGCAGGTTGCGGAAGTGGCGGATGCCTGCGTGCAGCCGGCGCACTGGAGCGCGGATCTCGACACGCTGGTGGAGATGGTGGTGAAAACCGCACAGCCGGGCGACCACATTCTGGTGATGAGCAACGGCGGTTTCGGCGGCATTCACGATCGCCTGTTGAACGCGTTGGCGAAAAAGCAGGAACCGAAGGTGACCTACTGATCGTTCAGCCGCATAAGCCAACCTAAGGGCCGCATTCGCGGCCTTTTTTACGCCCATAAAAAAGCCCTCGCGAGCGAGGGCAACGGGGTTCGTCGGATAGGACGACGAGAGGGTCTCTGGGAAATCGGCGTTTGCGTCAGAACTCGGCAGTGGCAGTGACGAGGGTAATCAGCTCTGCAAAACCGTTCCCAGAGTTGTTATTTGTAAATCTCGGCGGTGGCGTGATAGTTGCCTTCGTTACGCGCTTCGATCACGCGGTAGGCGGTCGCGCCTTTCGCGTCGGCTTTCTCCGACAGCGCCTGGCGTATGTCGGTCGGTGCGCCGTCGATGCCGCTGACGGTAATGGTGCCGATAGATTGCAGATTGGCGGTCTGATCGTTAGTCACCAACTGGGCGGCAGACGCGCCGAAGGAGATGACGGACAGCAAACCGAGTGCAGCGAGAGTAGTTTTCATGTTCATGATAGCGATCCTTGGTCATAACAGCCTGGAAGGGCTTGGCAGCGATTTTTATTCTTGAAGGCCGTTATGACAGCGTTTGATTCCAGAGATGTATTGCCCGTTGCCGGGTAATGCCGGTACTTATTTGTAGATTTCAGCGGTCGCGTGGAAGTTGCCGTCGTTGCGCGCTTCGATCACGCGGTAAGCGGTCGCCCCTTTGGCGTCGGCTTTATCGGACAGCGCCTGACGAATGTCGGAAGGTGCCGCGGCGACGCCGCTCACAGTGATCACGCCGGCGGGCTGCAGTTTTGCGGCCTGGGTTGCATCAACAGATTGTGCTGCGAATGCGCCGAAGGAAAGCATGGACAGAACGCTCAGGGTTGCAACGGTAGCTTTAATTTTCATCATCTCACCTCATCGTATTCTTTTATCAGTTCCAACGAACTGTGACTTAGTTCACGGAAATGAGTATACAGCTAGTAACTCGAAAAATTAATAGTTCGCTAACAGTTGCTAGTGAAACTTTAAACCGATGAACCTTATTTTTTATAACTACAAGGAATAAAAAACGCTCATAAAACGATCTTTTGATGTTAAATTTATGTAATTTCAATAAGGTAAGTGCTTTTGACCAAAAGTGCGGAAGATCACAGTGGGTACTGCTGGTTACATGGATATGTCATGGAAATGTGTTGTTGCGGGATAAAAAAGCAGTGTTAAACGCGGTTGAAGGCCGGAAAGGTAACGCGAGGGTTAAAGAAGCGCTAACAAAATGCGGGCGGTAGCCGCACTTTGTTAGCGCCAGGTTTCACAGCTCTTGCTCGAACACGCCCAGGATCGCTTCATGCAGCTTCTGAGCGGTAAAGCCGCTGGACGGGGTGACGAAAATCGTGTCGTCGCCGGCGATAGTGCCGAGGATGCCTTGGGATTTGCCCAAGGAGTCAAGCAGGCGGGCGATCAGCTGTGCGGCGCCCGGACTGGTGTGGATCACCACGACGGCGTCGTTATGGTCGACGTCCAGCACCAGGTTCTTCAGCGGGCTGGTGGTGGTCGGCACGCCGAGTTCGGCAGGAAGGCAATACACCATTTCCATTTTGGCATTGCGCGTACGTACCGCACCGAACTTGGTCAGCATGCGCGATACTTTGGATTGGTTAATGTTTTCGAAGCCTTCTTCTTGCAGCGCCAAAACGATCTCGCCTTGAGAACTGAATTTTTCTTCTTTCAATAACGCTTTGAACGTCTTGATCAGATCTTCCTGTTTTGCGGGATTACGCATTTTGCACCGTGGAATGTTGATAATGGAAGTCATGATTATGCATATAGATGAATTTTTATGCAACAAGGGCCGACCCAAAGAAAATAAACATGACCGGGCGGCGAGGAAAGGGCGGCATTTTAACAAAATCCGGCCGTGATGAATATGCCCTTTTGACGTCGGAAAATCGGCCTGCGCTGGTAAATAAAATGTTATTAAAATGATGTTGTTCTGATGTTGCGTAAGGGTGTAATGTAACGGCCGGTTAACTTGCTCGTGAATAACCTCGCACTATTTTTGATTAGTGTGCGCTATGCCCTTCATGCGTAAGCGATTTAATCTAAAATGGGCGCGACAGCGGTCATTTTATTGCACCTGCAGGCAACAATTAGCTAATTTATTGTTTTTAAAGGTGTAATAATTTAAGGTCCGTCACCAACACATTCACGGCGCTTTATATATTTAAGACAATAAAGGAGTATAGGATGAAAGTTGCAGTTCTCGGTGCTGCTGGCGGTATCGGCCAGGCCCTCGCCCTTCTACTCAAAACCCAGCTTCCTTCAGGTTCTGAACTCTCTCTCTACGACATTGCCCCCGTTACCCCAGGCGTTGCCGTCGACTTAAGCCACATCCCAACCGCAGTTAAAATCAAAGGCTTCAGCGGCGAAGACGCGACCCCGGCTCTGCAGGGTGCGGACGTGGTGCTGATTTCCGCCGGCGTGGCTCGTAAGCCAGGCATGGATCGCTCTGACCTGTTCAACGTTAACGCCGGCATCGTGCGCAACCTGATTGAGCAAGTGGCGAAAACCTGCCCGAAAGCCTGCATCGGCATCATCACCAACCCGGTTAACACCACGGTCGCCATCGCGGCGGAAGTGCTGAAAAAAGCCGGCGTTTACGACAAGAACAAACTGTTCGGCGTGACTTCGCTGGATATCATCCGTTCCAACACCTTCGTGGCCGAGCTGAAAGGCAAGCAGCCGGAAGAGCTGAACGTGCCGGTGATCGGCGGCCACTCTGGCGTGACTATCCTGCCTCTGCTGTCGCAGATCCCTGGCGTGAGCTTCACCGATCAGGAAGTGGCGGATCTGACCAAACGCATTCAGAACGCCGGCACCGAAGTGGTGGAAGCCAAAGCCGGTGGCGGGTCTGCTACGCTGTCCATGGGCCAGGCGGCCGCGCGTTTCGGTCTGTCTCTGGTGCGCGCACTGCAGGGCGAGAAAGGCGTTGTGGAATGCGCTTACGTTGAAGGCGACGGCAAATACGCCCGCTTCTTCGCACAGCCGTTGGTGCTGGGTAAAAACGGCGTTGAAGAGCGCAAGGATATCGGCACGCTGAGCGCCTTCGAACAGAAAGCGCTGAATGAGATGCTGGACGTGCTGCACAAAGATATCGAACTGGGCGAGAAGTTCATCAATAACTGATCGTCGCCGATAGTCAGCCGATAAACGCCGCCGGACGCTGTTCCGGCGGTTTTTTTTGCCCCGCGTTCACGATTTGATGCGGGCTTTTCGATCCAGCAGGCAATCGCTATGCGGATCATAATAGCGGCTTGGCCAGATCTCCGATGGGTGGATGCCGATTGCTTCGGCGATCAGCCATTCCCCCTTCGGCCAGGGACGCGACAGCGCGTTGGCCAGCGTTGATGAGCTTAATCCGGCCTTGCGCGACACCGCCGCCAGCGTGGTGCCCTGTTTGCGTAACGCCGCGATGATATCTGCCGGATGCCAATCTGGGTTCCTTGAATTCATGTTTACATTCCTTTTCTGATTAGCCAAAGTTGCGTTAGTGGTATAACTAACGGATCAGGGTTAGGCGTTTGAACAACGTGAAACGCTTATTCGGAAACAAGAATACCATTAAATTTCCTAAAAAATACCCAAGTAATTTCCAAAAATGACTTTGCCCACTATTGCCCAGAGATGATGGCTATGAAAAACGAGTGGTTTGCCGCCAAGGAACTGACAGGCATCGCAGGATTACCTTCCTCACCACAGGGAATCAATCTGATGGCCCGGCGCGAAGGCTGGATAAGCCGCAGGCGTAAAGGCGTGCAGGGAAAAGCGTTGGAGTATCATATCGACAGCCTGCCGCCTGGCGCGCGCAACCTGCTGATGCTGAAAGAAGATGGGGCGGCGTATGACGTAGAACGCCAGGATCCGTTAGCGGTATGGATCGAGTATTACTACCATTTGACGGAGAGCGAGCGCGATAAAATGGTGGCTTTCCTGATGCGGGAAGGGATAGGCGGCCTGCTGGCGCGCATTGACGAAGAGAACAATACCTAGACAGGCCCGCATCAGCGGGCCTGATAAGAACGTTAAGAAACTTTTGTTTCTTAAAAGTCGCGTTGCACTGCCAGATGCGCCAGGCCTTCCAGCGCCGTGCGGTGCTCCGAGGCCGGCAAGATCTGCAGCGCGGCGATCGCCTTGTCGGCCTCTTCCTCGGCGCGTTGGCGAGTGTATTCCAGCGAACCGCATTGTTGCATCGCCTGCAATACCGGCTCCAGCAGGTGACGACCGTTGCCTTGCTCAATCGCGCCGCGGATCATCTCACGCTGTGCGTCGTCGCCGTTGTGCATCGCGTGCAGCAGCGGCAGGGTCGGTTTCCCTTCATTCAGATCGTCACCGGTGTTTTTGCCCAGGGTGCTGCCGTCGGCGCTGTAGTCGAGCAGATCGTCGATCAGCTGGAAAGCGGTGCCGAGGTAGCGGCCATAATCTTGCAGCGCCTTCTCTTGCTCGGCGTTGGCGCCGGACAGGATCGCCGACGATTGCGCCGCCGCCTCAAACAGACGGGCGGTTTTGCTGTAGATCACCCGCATGTAGCTTTCTTCGCTGATGTCAGGATCGTGCACGTTCATCAACTGCAGCACTTCGCCTTCGGCGATGACGTTGACCGCCTCCGACATCAGCGCCAGCACGCGCAGCGATTCCAGGCTGGTCATCATCTGGAAGGCGCGGGTATAGATAAAGTCGCCGACCAGCACGCTGGCGGCGTTGCCGAACGCGGCGTTGGCGGTGGCTTTGCCGCGGCGCATGTCCGATTCGTCGACGACGTCGTCATGCAGCAGCGTGGCGGTATGGATGAATTCGATCAGGGCGGCGACGGTGACGTGCTTGTTGCCTTCATAGCCCAACGCTCGCGCCGCCAGAACGGCGATCATCGGCCGGATGCGTTTACCGCCACCGCTGATAATGTAATAGCCAAGCTGATTGATGAGCGTGACATCGGAATTCAGCTGTTCGAGAATTGTTGCGTTCACGGCCGCCATATCTTGCGCGGTTAACTCGGTAATTTGCTCTAGGTTCATTGTGTTTTTTTCAGCTGTGTTTCTCTTCACCGCGTTGAGATCGCTGCTCACATCGGTACATGGCGGTAACTGTCCCTATGATTGTACTTGAAAAACGGTTCAGATAAACGCCACGAAAGAAACTGTGTTTTTTTTCTTCTTTTTTGTACATCTGGTCTTATTCTGCTCTTGTCATGCGCCGCTTTTTTGCGTAGAATTCGCGCCCTATTGTGAATATTTATAGCGCGCTCTGAACTAACACAGTCGGGCACGCGGAAAGCGGAGTTTTATATGTACGCGGTTTTCCAAAGTGGTGGTAAACAACACCGAGTAAGCGAAGGTCAGACCGTTCGCTTGGAAAAGCTGGACATCGCAACTGGTGAAGCGGTTGAGTTTGACCAGATTCTGATGATCGCTAATGGCGAAGATATCAAAATCGGCGTTCCTTTCGTCGATGGCGGCAAGATCAAAGCTGAAGTCGTTGCTCACGGTCGTGGCGAGAAAATTAAGATTGTTAAGTTTCGTCGTCGTAAACACCACCGTAAGCAGCAGGGCCACCGTCAGTGGTTCACTGACGTTAAAATCACCGGCATCAGCGCTTAAGTTAGGAGAGCGGATTAATGGCACACAAAAAGGCTGGCGGCTCGACTCGTAACGGTCGCGATTCAGAAGCTAAACGTCTGGGCGTAAAACGCTTTGGCGGCGAAGCAGTACTGGCAGGCAGCATCATCGTTCGTCAGCGCGGCACCAAATTCCACGCTGGTACCAACGTGGGTTGCGGCAAAGACCACACTCTGTTTGCTTTGAAAGACGGTAAAGTCAAATTCGAAGTTAAAGGCCCGAGCAATCGTAAATTCATCAGCATCGAAGCTGAATAATTTTTCGAGCCTTACGAAATAGATGTAAGCCCCGCAATTCGTTGCGGGGCTTTTTACATTTATGGGTTGCCTGCGGGCAGCCCCGTCAGCGTTGGCGAAGGTAATATGGATACGAAGCAGCAGGTCGGCGTGGGTATTTCCCTGGCGTTAACCACGGCGGTTTGCTGGGGCGCGTTGCCGATCGCAATGAAAGAAGTGTTGGCGGTGATGGAGCCGTTTACCGTCGTTTGGTATCGCTTTACCATGGCCGCCATCGGTTTGGGCGTGATCCTCGCGGTACGCGGCAAGCTGCCGCCGCTGAAGATGTTCCGTCAACCGCGTTGGCTGCTGCTGTTGGCGATCGCCACGGCGGGGCTGTTGGGCAACTTTGTGTTCTTCAGTTCCTCGCTGCAATACCTGAGCCCGACGGCGTCGCAGGTGATTGGCCAGCTGTCGCCGGTGGGCATGATGTTCGCCAGCGTGCTGATTTTAAAAGAGCGCATGCGCATCACCCAGGTCATTGGCGCCTTGATGCTGATTTGTGGACTGATGTTGTTTTTCAACGTCAGTCTGATAGAGATCTTTACCCGGCTGACGGACTACACGCTGGGCGTCATGCTGGGCGTGTGTGCGGCGATGGTCTGGGTGAGCTACGGCGTGGCGCAGAAGGTATTGCTGCGACGGCTGGCTTCGCCGCAGATCCTGGTTATGTTGTACACTTTATGTGCGATAGCGTTGTTCCCTCTGGCCAAACCCGAGGTGATTTTCCAGCTTAGTGGCTGGCAATTGGCGTGTCTGCTGTTTTGCGGCGCCAACACGTTGATCGGCTATGGCGCGCTGGCGGAAGCGATGGCGCGCTGGCAGGCGGCGCAGGTGAGTGCGTTAGTGACGCTGACCCCGCTGTTTACCCTGCTGTTTTCAGATTTATTGGCGCTGGCCTGGCCTCAGGCGTTCGCCGCGCCGACGTTGAACCTCGTCGGCTATGTTGGCGCGTTTGTGGTAGTGGCGGGCGCTATGTTTTCCGCAATTGGTCACCGGTGGTGGCCGCGACGGGCAGAACCCCCCCAGGTTGCTCCTTTGAAGCAGCCCGGTGAATGATTTACGGAGACGGTAAATGAAGTTTGTAGATGAAGCAGCGATTCTGGTCGTTGCAGGCGATGGCGGCAACGGATGCGTCAGCTTCCGCCGCGAAAAATATATCCCTAACGGCGGGCCTGACGGCGGCGACGGCGGCGACGGCGGCGACGTCTACCTGCTGGCGGACGAGAACCTCAATACTCTGATCGACTACCGCTTTGAGAAGTCTTTCCGCGCCGAGCGCGGTCAGAATGGCCAGAGCCGCGACTGTACCGGTAAACGCGGTAAAGACGTCATCATCAAGGTGCCGGTCGGCACGCGCGTGAAGGATCAGGGCACCGGCGAGATCCTCGGCGACATGACCCGTCACGAGCAGAAACTGATGGTCGCCAAGGGCGGCTGGCACGGTCTGGGCAACACCCGTTTCAAATCATCGGTCAACCGTGCGCCGCGTCAGAAGACGCTGGGCACCGCCGGCGAAGCGCGCGATCTGTTGCTGGAGCTGTTGCTGCTGGCCGATGTGGGCATGCTGGGGCTGCCGAACGCCGGCAAATCGACCTTCATCCGCGCGGTGTCCGCCGCCAAGCCGAAGGTGGCCGATTATCCGTTTACCACGCTGGTGCCAAGCCTGGGCGTAGTGCGCATGGACCACGAGCAGAGCTTTGTGGTCGCCGACATTCCGGGGCTGATCGAGGGCGCCTCCGAAGGCGCGGGCCTCGGCATTCGCTTCCTGAAACACCTGGAGCGTTGCCGCGTGCTGCTGCACCTGGTGGACATTGCGCCGATCGACGAATCCGATCCGGTGGAAAACGCCAAAGTCATCATCAACGAGTTGAACCAATACAGCGAAAATCTGGCGCAGAAGCCACGCTGGCTGGTGTTCAACAAAATTGATGTGATTGGTGAGGAAGAAGCCGCCGAACGCGCCAAGGCGATTGTGGAAGGCATGGGCTGGGAAGGAAAGTACTACATGATCTCCGCCGCCAACCGCGAAGGCGTCAACGCGCTGTGCTGGGACGTGATGAACTTCATCAACACCCAGCCGAAAGCGATGGCGATCGAAGAAAGCGCGCCGGAAAAAGTCGAATTCATGTGGGACGACTATCACCGCGAACAGCTGGCGGAGATGGAATCGGAAGCGGATGACGACTGGGATGACGACTGGGACGAAGACGACGACGAAGGCGTCGAAATCATTTACCAGAAGTAATTCGGTGAAAGGGCTCAGCAACGCTGGGCCCTTATTATTTGAGCGCCTTTTCCGGCAGCCAACACTGGGCATTCAGGCCGCGCGCATCGCGGCGGTTTTCCAGCGTCAAGCGCCCCTGGTGCAGCTGCACGATGCGGATCACGATATTCAAGCCCAGTCCGCTGCCGCCATAGCGTTGATCCATGCGGCGAAACGCCTGCGTCAGCTCCCCGACCATCTCTTCCTTGATCCCCGGGCCATCGTCGATGACCTGCAGCAGATAACCGCGGTCCTGCGGCGTTAACTGCACCTGTATCGCGCCGCCTTCCGGGCCGTATCGGTGGGCGTTTTCGACCAGGTTGCGCAGCAGCAGCCGCAGCAGCACCGGATCGCCGTTCACCGCGGCGGCGGCCGGCAATTGCCAGGCCAGCGTTTGCCCGCGTTGGGCGGTCATTTCGTCGAGCTCTTCACGCAGCGGCTGGATCACATCGGCTACCCAATCGAAATGCTGGTAATGGCCGCTGGCAAAGTCTTGCCCGGCGCGCGACAGCATCAGCAACTGCTCGACGGTGTGCATCAGCTGATCGATGCGGGCGATCAGCGCCTGACTGCCCTTGACGCCCTGTTTTTCCATCAGTTCCAGATGCAGGCGGATGCCGGCCAGCGGCGTGCGCAGCTCGTGGGCGGCGTCGGCGGTGAACAGACGTTCCTGCTGAATGGTGTTGTCCAGCCGCGAGAATAGCTGATTAAGCGCATTGGTGACCGCCACCATTTCCTGGCTGTCGCTGGTGATCGGCAGCGGCGTCAGGTTATCGGCAGAGCGCTTTTCCAGCCGCTGCTGCAATTGGTTGAGCGGGCGGGTGATCCAGCTGATGGCCCAGAAAGACGCCAGCAGGGTCACGATCATCATGATCAGCGAAGGCGCCAACAGCGAGGCGATGGCTTCGGCGATCTCGGTATCGACGCGCTCGCTGCGCACTTTGGCGGACAGGGTTTCGTCCACCAGGAAGCTGATCTGTTCCTGGCTTTCGTGCCACAGCCAGAAGGCGCTGATGAGCTGCGTGACCAACAGGATCAGCGCCAACATCAGCAGTAGGCGGCGGCGCATGCTGATCATGAGGAAGGTTCCAGGCGGTAGCCGATGCCGCGCACGGTGCGGATGCGATCCTTGCCCAGTTTGCGACGCAGGTTGTGGATGTGCACTTCCAGCGTGTTAGAGCCCAGATCGTCTTGCCAGGTGTAGAGATCTTGTTGCAGGAGCTCACGGTTGACCGTCTGCCCGGCGCGCATGATCAGGCGCGACAGAATGGCGAACTCTTTTGGCGTGACTTCCACCGGCTGTTGCTGCAGGTAGACCTGCTGGCTGGAGAGGTTCAACTGCAGGTCATCCACCTGCATTAGATTGTCGCTGTGACCCTGGTAGCGCCGCAGGAGGGCGCGCACGCGCGCCTGCAGCTCAACCAGCGCGAAGGGTTTGATCAGGTAGTCGTCGGCGCCGGCGTCCAGCCCGTCGACGCGATCTTCCAGGGCGTCGCGGGCGGTCAGGATCAGCACCGGCAGATCGATCTGCTGGCGGCGCCACTGCCGCAGCAGCGCCGCGCCGTCCATGTCCGGCAGGCCGAGATCCAGGATCACCATGCTGTATTGGCTGGTGATGAGCAGGCTGTTGGCCTCCGCCGCCGTGGCGGCGCAGTCGCAGACGTAACCCTCGCCGGTCAGCGCCAACGCCAGCCCCTGTTGCAGCAGTTCATCATCTTCAACGACCAGCAGCTTCATGACGACCCTCAGTTGTTTTGGTAAATATCCCGATACAGGCGGCTTTCGAAGCGCACCAGCGGCGCGCGGCGCTGTTTCTGATCTTCCGGCGGCACGGCGTAGCCGGAGAGATATTGCACGAAGGCCATGCGCTGGCCGCTGGCGGTCGTGATGAAGCCAGCCAGGTTGTAGACGCCCTGCAGCGCGCCGGTCTTGGCCGACACCTTGCCGTCGACGCCGGCTTCATGCAGGCCGCCGCGGTAGCGCAGGGTGCCGTCATAGCCGGACAGCGGCAGCATCGAGATAAAGTTCAGCTCGTTGTCGTGCTGCGCGATGTACTGCAGCGCTTGCATCATGGTCGCCGGGGCCAGCAGGTTGTGGCGCGACAGGCCGGAACCGTCGGCGATGATGGTATTGCCCAGATCGATGCCGGCCTTTTGGCGCAGCACCTGGCGCACCGCATCGGAGCCCGCTCGCCAGGTGCCCGGCACGCCGAAGCGCTCATGACCGATGGTGCGGAAGACGGTATCGGCAATCATGTTGTCCGACTTCTTCAGCATGATCTTCAACAGATCGTGCAGCGGTGCCGACTGGGTTTGCGCGATCACCGTGCCGGTAATGCCGGGACGCGTCTGGCGTTTCAAATGCCCGTCGATCTGGATGCCGGCCTGCGTCAGCTCGTCTTTCAAGATGGCGCCCGCATAGCTGGCGCCGTCCTGGATGGCGAAGGCCAGCGGCAACGGCTCGCTGCGCTGCGTCAGGCAGCCGGTCAGGGTAAAGCGGTTCAGCTCGCCCGGCACCACGTCCAGCTCGCAGTACTGCGCGTCTGCCGAGCCGCGCGCCAGGGTGCGTACCTGGCTAAACATATTAACCGGATAATAGGAGGCGACGCGGATAAACGCCATGTCGCCCGGGTTCGGCGCGCTGTACAGCGAGACCGAGAAACAGTTGCGATCGACGATGGCGGCGGCCGGCGGCGCGCTGAAGCACTGCGTCAGATCGTTCCACGGCCAACCGGGCGCTTTGTCATGGCTGGCGAAGACCGAGGTATCGACCAGCACGTCGCCGCTGATTTGGCGCACGCCCTGCTTTTTCAGGACGGCCACCATATTGCGCAGGCTCTGGCGTTTGAAGGTCGGATCGCCGCTGAAACGAGCGATCAGGTTGCCGCGCAGCACGCCGTCGCGGATATCGCCCTGGCTCTCCAGCGTGGTGGTGAAACGGTAATCGGGCCCGAGTTGCAGCAATGCCGCCAGCGCCGTCAGCACTTTTTGGGTACTGGCCGGCAGCGCCATTTGCTGAGAGTGGTAATCGATCGTCGGCGAGCCGGCGCCGATCTTCTGAACGACCAGGGCAAGGTTGGCCCCATCAGGCAGATATTGTGTGTACTCTTCAACCGGGGCCGCATTCGCATTCAGAACAAATGCGCAAGCCAATGCACTGACAATTCGTGAAAAACGCATAATCTCGGGATAACAGCTGGATAACGTGCCGTCATACTACGGTGCAATCAGGGAAAAAGTAAACGATGACCCTCAAGGAACTCTAGGCTAAAATGCGTATCAAAATGCAAAACCGATCTTGGCTTGGGCTCCGTTCCGAGTCAGGTTTCTTTTGTTTGTCGCCTGGAGGCGGGGGGCGGTATGCCAACCGTGTTTTCATACGAATACGTCAGGATGACGGTTATTTGAACAGGAAAGATTTAGAGGTATTTATACGATGAACCAAATTCCGATGACCTTGTTTGGCGCTGAAAAACTGCGCGAAGAGCTCGAATATCTGAAAAGCGTGCGCCGCCCGAAAATCATTGCGGATATCGCTGAAGCGCGTGAACACGGCGACTTGAAAGAAAATGCCGAGTACCATGCCGCCCGCGAACAGCAGGGTTTCTGTGAAGGCCGCATTCAGGAAATCGAAGCCAAGCTGTCCAATGCTCAGGTGATCGACATCACCAAGATGCCGAACACCGGTCGGGTGATCTTCGGCGCCACCGTATCGGTGATGAATCTGGATAGCGAAGAAGAAGTGACTTACCGCATCGTTGGCGACGATGAGGCCGATTTCAAGAAAAATCTGATTTCGGTAAACTCGCCGATGGCGCGCGGCCTGATCGGCAAAGAGCAAGACGATGTGGTGGTGATCAAAACCCCAGGCGGCGACGTGGAATACGAGATCCTGAAGGTCGAGTATCTCTGATCGGGACCGTTGGTCATTAATGCGCCAACGTTTTGTAAAGATAGGAAAAAGGCCGCAAGCGGCCTTTTATCTTGGTCAGGCGCATGGCACCTTTTCGTTAACCTGATGGTTATTAACGCGGTAGACTGATCTTGCGCTCTTTCGACGGGCGGTAAAGAATAAGCGTACTGCCGATAACTTGCACATTGCAGGCGCCCGTTTCACGCACGATAGCGTCGGCGATCAGGGTCTTGGTTTCGCGATCTTCAGCGGCGATTTTTACCTTGATCAGCTCATGATGCTCCAGAGCCTGTTCAATTTCAGCCAGCACCCCTTCGGTAAGACCGTTATTGCCCAGCATCACCACCGGTTTTAACGGATGCGCCAGGCCTTTCAGGTGCTGTTTTTGTTTATTATTCAGATTCATTGTCTTTTTTGCTTAAGTTGGGATTGAAAACGGTACATTCTACCGCCATCTCATGTATATCACCAAATCGGTCTTCACCGGTGTGAGTCTACGTGAGCAGCGACCCTGACATAAGACTCTTTTTATGATAGTTGGAAAACGAGATGGCTAATAAAAAGCGTTCGGCTAGCTCCAGTCGCTGGTTACAAGAACACTTTAGCGATAAATATGTACAGCAGGCGCAGAAAAAGGGACTGCGTTCCCGTGCCTGGTTTAAACTTGATGAAATACAGCAGAGCGACAAACTGTTCAAACCGGGCATGACCGTGGTTGACCTGGGCGCCGCACCGGGCGGCTGGTCGCAGTATGTGGTCACCCAAATCGGCGGTACCGGGCGCATCATCGCCTGTGATATTTTGCCAATGGATCCTATCGTTGGCGTCGATTTCCTTCAGGGCGATTTTCGTGATGAACTGGTGCTGAAGGCACTGTTGGAACGAGTAGGCGAGAGTAAGGTTCAGGTGGTCATGTCCGATATGGCCCCGAATATGAGTGGCACCCCGGCGGTCGATATTCCAAGGTCGATGTATCTGGTGGAGTTGGCGCTGGATATGTGTCGTGATGTCCTCGCACCAGGCGGAAGTTTCCTGGTGAAGGTGTTCCAGGGAGATGGCTTTGACGAGTACCTACGGGAAATTCGCTCCCTGTTTACGAAGGTTAAGATTCGTAAGCCAGACGCTTCCCGCGCCCGTTCGCGCGAAGTGTACATTGTAGCGACAGGGCGCAAACTGTAGTACCCTAACGCTGTTTGTTAACACAGTTGTAAGATGAGGTTAATCCCTTGAGTGACATGGCGAAAAACCTAATTCTCTGGTTAGTCATCGCGGTAGTGTTGATGTCTGTATTCCAGAGCTTTGGGCCCAGCGAGTCGAATGGCCGTAGGGTGGATTACTCTACCTTCATGTCCGAACTGACCCAGGACCAGGTTCGCGAAGCGCGAATCAACGGACGTGAAATTAACGTTACCAAGAAAGACAGTAACAAATACACGACCTACATCCCTGTCAACGATCCTAAGTTGCTGGATACGTTGTTAACGAAGAATGTGAAAGTTGTCGGCGAGCCGCCTGAAGAGCCGAGCCTGCTGGCTTCTATCTTTATCTCTTGGTTCCCGATGCTGTTGCTGATCGGGGTCTGGATCTTCTTTATGCGGCAAATGCAGGGCGGCGGCGGCAAGGGCGCGATGTCCTTCGGCAAGAGCAAGGCCCGCATGCTGACGGAAGACCAGATCAAGACCACTTTCGCCGATGTTGCCGGGTGTGACGAAGCGAAAGAAGAGGTGAGCGAACTGGTGGAATACCTGCGCGAACCGAGCCGTTTCCAGAAGCTGGGCGGCAAGATCCCGAAAGGCGTGCTGATGGTTGGCCCGCCGGGGACCGGTAAAACGCTGTTGGCGAAAGCGATCGCCGGCGAAGCGAAGGTACCGTTCTTCACCATTTCCGGTTCCGACTTCGTCGAAATGTTCGTCGGCGTGGGTGCATCCCGCGTGCGCGACATGTTCGAACAAGCGAAGAAAGCCGCGCCGTGCATCATCTTCATCGATGAAATCGACGCCGTCGGTCGCCAGCGTGGCGCCGGCCTGGGTGGCGGTCACGATGAGCGTGAGCAGACCCTGAACCAGATGCTGGTTGAGATGGACGGTTTCGAAGGCAACGAGGGCATCATCGTCATCGCGGCGACCAACCGTCCGGACGTGCTTGACCCCGCGCTGCTGCGCCCAGGCCGTTTCGACCGTCAGGTCGTGGTCGGGCTGCCGGACGTGCGTGGCCGCGAGCAGATCCTGAAGGTGCACATGCGCCGCGTGCCGTTGGCGGCCGACATCGACGCCTCCGTCATTGCGCGCGGTACGCCGGGCTTCTCCGGTGCCGATCTGGCCAACCTGGTCAACGAAGCGGCGCTGTTCGCCGCCCGCGGCAACAAGCGCGTGGTGTCGATGGTGGAGTTCGAGAAAGCCAAAGACAAGATCATGATGGGTGCGGAACGCCGCTCCATGGTGATGACTGAAGCGCAGAAAGAGTCGACCGCGTACCACGAAGCGGGCCACGCCATCATTGGCCGCCTGGTTCCTGAACACGATCCGGTGCACAAGGTCACCATCATTCCTCGTGGTCGGGCGCTCGGCGTGACCTTCTTCCTGCCGGAAGGGGATGCGATCAGCGCCAGTCGTCAGAAGCTGGAGAGCCAAATCTCCACCCTGTACGGCGGTCGTCTGGCGGAAGAGATCATCTACGGGCCGGAAAAAGTCTCTACCGGTGCGTCGAACGATATCAAAGTGGCGACCTCCATCGCCCGCAACATGGTGACCCAATGGGGCTTCTCCGAGAAGCTGGGGCCGCTGTTGTATGCGGAAGAAGAGGGCGAGGTGTTCCTGGGCCGTTCCGTGGCCAAGGCGAAGCACATGTCGGATGAAACCGCGCGTATCATCGACCAGGAAGTGAAGTCGCTGATCGAACGCAACTACACGCGTGCTCGCTCGCTGCTGATGGAAAACATGGACATCCTGCACTCGATGAAGGATGCGTTGATGAAGTATGAAACCATCGATGCGCCGCAGATCGACGATCTGATGAACCGCAAAGACGTGCGTCCGCCGGCGGGCTGGGACGATGCGAACAAAGGCAACAGCTCCGACAACGGCGGCACCCCAAAAGCCCCGACGCCGGTAGATGAGCCGCGCACCCCAACGCCGGGCAACACCATGTCCGAACAGCTCGACAAGTAACAGCGGCTGTGTAATAACATCAAACCCCGGCATGCCGGGGTTTTTTTTGCCCGGCGGGCAGTGAACCAGGCAACAGTAAGGTGGACCAACCATGCAGTTAACCGTGCGCGACATGACGCTCAATCTCTCCCATCCGCAGGTGATGGGCATCCTCAACGTGACGCCGGATTCGTTTTCCGACGGCGGCCGCCACAACACCCTGAATCAGGCGCTGGTGCATGCGCATGCGCTGATTTCGGCCGGCGCCACGATGATTGATATCGGCGGCGAATCGACAAGGCCGGGGGCGGCGGAAGTGAGCGAAGAAGAGGAGCTTGAGCGGGTCGTGCCGGTGGTGGAAGCGCTGGCGCAGCGCTTTGAAGTCTTTATCTCGGTCGATACCTCGAAAGCGGGCGTGATCCGCGAATCGGCGCACGCCGGCGCACACTTGATCAACGACATCCGCTCGCTGCAGGAGCCGGGCGCTCTGGCGGCGGCGGCGGAAAGCGGTTTGCCGGTCTGCCTGATGCACATGCAGGGGCAGCCGCGCACCATGCAGCAGGCGCCGCACTACGACGATCTGATCGCCGACGTTCAGACGTTTTTCGAGCACCATATCCGGCGCTGTAACGAGGCGGGGATAACAAATCAGAAATTGCTGCTCGACCCAGGCTTCGGTTTCGGTAAAAATTTGGCGCACAACTATCAGCTTCTGGCCCGGTTGTCGGAATTTCATCGTTTCGGTTTGCCGCTGTTGGTCGGCATGTCGCGCAAATCGATGATTGGACAACTGCTGAACGTGCCGCCGGATCAACGGGTTATCGGCAGCGTGGCCTGCGCGGTGATCGCGGCGATGCAGGGTGCGCAGATTGTCAGAGTGCATGACGTTAAAGAAACCGTCGAGGCGATGCGTGTCGTCGAGGCAACACTTTCAGCTAAGGGACAGTAGAGACATGAGCGAGCGCAAATATTTTGGCACCGACGGCATCCGTGGCAAGGTCGGGGACAGCCCCATCACGCCTGACTTCGTGCTGAAGCTGGGCTGGGCGGCCGGTAAAGTGCTGGCGCGTCACGGTTCCCGCAAGATCATCATCGGTAAGGATACGCGCATCTCCGGATATATGCTGGAGTCTGCGCTGGAAGCCGGCCTGGCGGCCGCCGGATTGTCCGCCTCCTTCACCGGGCCGATGCCCACGCCGGCGGTGGCCTACCTGACGCGCACCTTCCGCGCGGAAGCGGGCATTGTCATCTCCGCTTCGCACAACCCGTTCTATGACAACGGCATCAAGTTCTTCTCGATCGACGGCGCCAAATTGCCGGACAACGTCGAAGAGGCGATCGAAGCCGAAATGGAAAAACCGCTGACCTGCGTGGAGTCCGCGGAGCTGGGTAAAGCCAGCCGTATCATCGACGCCGCCGGCCGCTATATCGAATTCTGCAAAGGCACCTTCCCGAGCGAGCTGAGCCTGAAGGGGCTGAAAATCGTGGTTGACTGCGCCAACGGTGCGACTTACCACATCGCGCCGAGCGTGCTGCGCGAGCTGGGCGCTACGGTGATCGCCATCGGCGTTGAGCCGGACGGGATGAACATCAACGAAAAATGCGGCGCTACCGATGTGCGTCAGCTGCAGGAGCGCGTGTTGCAGGAAAAAGCGCACGTCGGCCTGGCGTTCGACGGCGACGGCGACCGCGTGATGATGGTGGATCACCTGGGCAACAAGGTGGACGGCGACCAGATCCTGTACATCATCGCCCGTGAAGGCCTGCGTCAGGGCCAGCTGCGCGGCGGCGCGGTCGGCACCCTGATGAGCAATATGGGGTTGGAGCTGGCGCTGAAACAGCTGGGCATTCCGTTCGCTCGCGCCAAAGTGGGCGACCGCTACGTGCTGGAGAAGCTGCAGGAGTTGGGCTGGCGCATCGGCGCGGAAAACTCCGGCCATGTGATCCTGCTGGACAAAACCACTACCGGCGACGGTATCGTGGCCGGGCTGCAGGTGCTGACCGCCATGGTGCGCAACCACATGAGCCTGCATGACCTGTGCAGCGGCATGAAGCTGCTGCCGCAGATCCTGGTCAACGTGCGCTTCGCCGGCGAGCACAACCCGCTGGAGTCCGACGCGGTGCGCAAAATCACCGAGCAGGTGGAGGCCGAGCTGGCCGGCCGCGGCCGGGTGCTGCTGCGCAAATCGGGCACCGAGCCGCTGATCCGCGTGATGGTGGAAGGCGAAGACGAGCAGCAGGTGACCGCGCTGGCGCATCGCATCGCCGACGCGGTGAAATCCGCAGGTTAAAACAGACAGTTAGCCGCCGGGCTTGGCATCGCTGAGCCCGAACAGGCGATTGTTGGCGTTTTTTTCCGCAAACGCGCCGGCGGCTGCAAATTGCCCTTGCGCGGGTTGGCGGCTTTGGTTAGTATTCACACCCGCTTCAGTAGGCAGTTTATAAAAACGCCTGCTTGATGAGTGTGAAGCATTTGGCATGCGGTAAGGCCGCAAGGATACGGGTACTACTATGTACGAAGCTCTTCTGGTAATTTTCCTGCTGATCTCAATCGGGCTGGTTGCTCTGATTATGTTGCAGCAAGGTAAAGGCGCTGATATGGGAGCCTCTTTCGGAGCAGGTGCATCAGGCACATTGTTCGGTTCGAGTGGTTCCGGTAACTTTATGACCCGCATGACTGCTGTGCTGGCGACGCTGTTCTTCGTCATCAGCCTGATTCTGGGCAACCTCAGCAGCAACCAGAGCAAGAAAGGCAGCGAGTGGGAAAACCTGGGTCAGCCAGTGAAAACTGAGCAGACGACCGCGCCGGCGGCACCAGCCAAGCCGAGCAGCGATATCCCACAGTAAGCCGCAACAAATTTTGAAAACGGTGGTTGTGAACTCGAAAGAACAACGGCCGTTAGCAGTAAGAATCAGTACCGAGGTGGTGGAATTGGTAGACACGCTACCTTGAGGTGGTAGTGCCCTAACGGGCTTGTGGGTTCGAGTCCCATCCTCGGTACCAAATCCCAGAGATAACTTGCAATTTTGCGATTATCGGCGTAGTATTTGCCACGTTTTCGGACGCGGGGTGGAGCAGCCTGGTAGCTCGTCGGGCTCATAACCCGAAGGTCGTCGGTTCAAATCCGGCCCCCGCAACCACTTTCCTTTAAGTGTTTATTTTCAAATACACTTTTCGATTGAAACCCGCTTTTCTCGATCAACATTTGAAAATGACACTTGCTCGAAAGTTGTACCGAGGCCGCCTAGCGGCAAACAGGGTCCAGTTGCATAAAGCCCCGATTTTTCGGGGTTTTTTGTTATTTGGCAACAGAATCACTGGGCTATTTAGCCCTTTTTTTATGTCTTGGGGGTGGGCTTGTCCACATTAGAGCAAAAGTTAACAGAGATGCTTTCGGCACCGGTAGAAGCGTTGGGCTTTGAGCTTGTAGGCATCGAATTCATTCGTGCGCGCCAATCGACGCTCCGCATCTATATTGATAGTGATAACGGCATCAATGTTGATGATTGCGCTGATGTCAGCCACCAGGTCAGCGCTGTATTGGACGTCGAAGATCCAATCACGGTCGCTTACAACTTGGAAGTCTCCTCTCCTGGCCTTGATCGCCCGATGTTCACCGCAGAACACTATACGCGTTACCTCGGTGAAGAAGTCAGCCTGGTCCTGCGCATGGCGGTACAGAACCGTCGCAAGTGGCAGGGTATTATCAAGTCTGTCGAAGGCGAGATGATCACGGTTACTGTGGAAGGGAAAGATGAAGTGTTCGCGCTGAGCAACATCCAGAAAGCGAACCTGGTACCCCACTTTTAAAGTTTGGAAGAGGCAACTAGGATGAACAAAGAGATTCTGGCTGTTGTTGAAGCAGTTTCCAATGAAAAATCCCTTCCGCGCGAGAAGATTTTCGAAGCGCTGGAAACTGCATTAGCCACCGCAACCAAGAAAAAATACGAGCAGGAAATCGACGTGCGCGTCAGCATTGACCGCAGAACCGGCGATTTCGATACCTTCCGCCGTTGGGTCGCCGTAGACGAAGTGACTCAGCCGACGCGTGAAATCACGCTGGAAGCCGCTCAGTTTGAAGATCCGAGCATCGAGCTCGGCGGATACGTCGAAGATCAGATCGAATCCGTGACCTTCGACCGCATCACCACCCAAACCGCCAAGCAGGTTATCGTGCAGAAAGTGCGCGAGGCGGAGCGCGCGATGGTGGTCGACGCTTTCCGTGAACACGAAGGTGAGATCGTCACCGGCGTGGTGAAGAAAGTGAACCGTGACAGCATCGCGCTGGATCTGGGCAACAACGCCGAAGCGGTCATTGGCCGTGAAGACATGCTGCCGCGCGAAAACTTCCGTCCGGGCGACCGCATTCGCGGCGTGCTGTATGCCGTACGTCCCGAAGCTCGCGGCGCGCAGCTGTTCGTCAGCCGTTCCAGCCCGGAAATGCTGAAAGAGCTGTTCCGCATCGAAGTGCCGGAAATCGGCGAAGAAGTGATCGAGATTAAAGCGGCAGCCCGCGATCCAGGCTCCCGTGCGAAAATTGCAGTGAAAACCAACGACAAGCGCATCGATCCGGTCGGCGCCTGCGTAGGTATGCGCGGTGCGCGCGTTCAGGCTGTGTCGAGCGAGCTCGGCGGCGAACGCATCGATATCATCCTGTGGGATGATAACCCAGCGCAATTCGTCATCAACGCCATGGCGCCGGCCGACGTCGCGTCGATCGTGGTAGACGAAGATAACTGCACCATGGATATCGCCGTTGAAGCCAGCAACCTGGCGCAGGCGATCGGCCGTAACGGCCAAAACGTGCGTTTGGCTTCCCAGCTGCTGAAACAACACCGCGGCGACGATCGTTGGGAACTGAACGTGATGACGGCGGACGACCTGCAGGCCAAGCACCAGGCCGAGGCTCATGCCGCTATTGATACCTTCACCAAGTATCTTGATATCGACGAAGATTTCGCCACCGTACTGGTTGAAGAAGGCTTCTCCACGCTGGAAGAGCTGGCCTACGTGCCGATCAAAGAGCTGTTGGAAATCGACGGTCTGGATGAAGATACGGTTGAAGCATTGCGCGAACGCGCCAAAGCTGCATTGACCACGCTGGCCCTGGCACAAGAAGAAAGCCTGGGCGACAACAAACCGGCCGACGATTTGCTCAACCTGCCGGGTCTTGAGCGCAGCATGGCCTTTAAACTGGCCGCGCGTGGGGTTTGTACGCTGGAAGATCTTGCCGAGCAGGGTGTTGACGATCTGGCTGATATTGAAGGGCTTAGCGATGAGCAAGCCGGCGAGCTGATCATGGCTGCACGCAATATCTGTTGGTTTGGCGACAACGCGTAATAACTGTAGCAGGAAGGAACAGCATGACGACAGATGTAACCGTAAAATCGCTGGCAGCAGAGATTCAGACTCCGGTTGATCGCCTGGTACAGCAGTTTGCTGATGCAGGGATCAACAAGTCCGAGTCGGACTCTGTTACCCAGCAAGAAAAAGAAACATTACTGGCGCACCTGAACCGTGAACACGGCAGCGCGCCGGGTAAACTCACTTTGCAGCGCAAAACGCGCAGCACCTTGAATATCCCGAGCACCGGCGGTAAAAGTAAATCGGTGCAAATTGAGGTCCGCAAGAAACGCACTTATGTAAATCGCGATACGCAAGAAGCCCAGTTGGCTGAAGCGGCAGAGCAGGCACAGCGTGAAGCGGAAGAGCAGGCACGGCGCGAAGCGGAAGAGCTCGCAAAACGCGAAGCGGAAGCGAAGCGCGCAGCCGAAGAGCAAGCCAAACGTGAGGCCGCGGAGATTGCTAAGCGTAATTCAGCGGAAAAAGAAAAAGTGACCAATCAACATACCGACGAAATGACCAAGCCAGCTCAGGCGGAAAAAGCACGCCGTGAAGCCGAAGCCGCTGAACTGAAACGTAAAGCGGAAGAGGAAGTGCGCCGCAAGGTTGAAGAGGAAGCCAAGCGCGTGGCGGAAGAAGCCCGTCGCATGGCCGAAGAGAACGGCGAGAAGTGGGCTCAGGCCGACGCGGCTAGCGCTGCGGTTGAAAGCGCCGACTATCACGTGACCACCTCTCAGCACGCCCGTGCCGCTGAAGATGAAAACGACGCCAAAGTTGAAGGCGATCGTCGCAGCCGCACCCGCGGCGGCAAAGCCACCAAGCAGAAGAAAGGCAACAAGCTGTCCGAATCCAAAGCGGATCGCGAAGAAGCGCGTGCCGTTACCCGTGGCGGCAAAGGCGGCAAACGCAAGCCTAGCGCTCTGCAGCAGGGCTTCAACAAGCCGGCGCAGGTGGTTAACCGCGACGTGGTGATCGGTGAAACCATCACCGTGGCCGAGCTGGCCAACAAGATGGCGGTTAAAGGTTCTCAGGTCATCAAAGTGATGATGAAACTGGGCGCTATGGCCACCATCAACCAGGTTATCGACCAGGAAACCGCACAGCTGGTTGCCGAAGAGATGGGCCACAAAGTTATCCTGCGTCGTGAAAACGAGCTGGAAGAAGCGCTGATGAGCGACCGTGATACGGGCGCTGCGGCCGAGCCGCGCGCGCCGGTCGTGACCATCATGGGCCACGTTGACCACGGTAAAACCTCTCTGCTGGACTACATCCGCTCCACCAAAGTGGCGGCGGGCGAAGCCGGCGGCATTACCCAGCATATCGGTGCCTACCACGTAGAAACCGAGAACGGCATGATCACCTTCCTGGATACCCCGGGCCACGCCGCGTTTACCTCGATGCGTGCTCGCGGTGCTCAGGCGACTGACATCGTGGTTCTGGTGGTGGCGGCCGACGACGGCGTGATGCCACAAACCATCGAAGCTATCCAGCACGCGAAAGCGGCGCAGGTGCCATTGGTGGTTGCGGTGAACAAAATCGACAAACCGGAAGCCGATCCGGACCGCGTTAAGCAGGAACTGTCCCAGTACGGCGTTATGCCGGAAGAGTGGGGCGGCGAAGCACAGTTCGTACACGTGTCCGCGAAAGCCGGTACCGGTATCGACGAACTGCTGCAGGCTATCCTGCTGCAGGCCGAAGTTCTGGAACTGAAAGCGGTACGCAGCGGCATGGCGAGCGGCGTAGTGATCGAGTCCTTCCTGGATAAAGGCCGTGGCCCGGTTGCCACCGTGCTGGTTCAGGAAGGTACGCTGAACAAGGGCGACATCGTCCTGTGCGGCTTCGAATACGGCCGCGTGCGTGCGATGCGCGACGAATTGGGCCGTGAAGTGACCTCCGCCGGTCCGTCTATCCCTGTGGAAATCCTGGGTCTGTCCAGCGTGCCTGCAGCGGGTGACGAAGCGACCGTGGTGCGTGACGAGAAGAAAGCGCGTGAAGTGGCGCTGTACCGTCAGGGCAAGTTCCGCGAAGTCAAACTGGCGCGTCAGCAGAAGTCCAAGCTGGAAAACATGTTCGCCAACATGACCGACGGCGAAGTGTCCGAGCTGAACATCGTACTGAAATCCGACGTTCAGGGTTCTTGCGAAGCGATCAGCGACTCGCTGCTGAAACTCTCCACCGACGAAGTGAAGGTGAAGATTGTCGGCTCCGGCGTAGGCGGTATCACCGAAACCGACGCGACGCTGGCTGCGGCTTCCAACGCCATCATCCTGGGCTTCAACGTGCGTGCCGACGCTTCTGCGCGCCGCGTGATCGAAGCGGAAAGCCTGGATCTGCGTTACTACTCCGTGATCTATAACCTGATCGACGAAGTGAAGCAGGCGATGAGCGGCATGCTGGCGCCGGAATACAAGCAGCAGATCATCGGCCTGGCCGAAGTGCGCGACGTGTTCAAATCGCCTAAGTTCGGCGCTATCGCCGGCTGTATGGTGACCGAAGGAACCATCAAGCGTCATAACCCAATCCGCGTACTGCGCGACAACGTGGTTATCTATGAAGGCGAGCTGGAATCCCTGCGTCGCTTCAAAGATGACGTTAACGAAGTCCGTAACGGCATGGAATGTGGTATCGGCGTTAAGAACTATAACGACGTGCGCGTCGGCGACATGATCGAAGTGTTCGAAGTCATTGAGATCCAACGCACCATCGCTTAACGATTGCACATCTGCTTATATCTGTTTACGGGGGGCCTTTGTGCCCCCCGATTTGTCTGGAGAATCCAAAATGGCAAAAGAATTCAGCCGCGGTCAACGCGTGGCGCAAGAGATGCAGAAAGAGATTGCGATCATTCTGCAGCGTGAAGTGAAAGATCCGCGCGTCGGCATGGCGACCGTTTCCGGCGTGGAAGTGTCCCGCGACCTGGCGTATGCCAAGGTTTACGTCACCTTCCTGAACGTGCTGACCGAGAACCACGATCCGGATCTGGTCACCAACGGCATCAAAGCGTTGCAGGACGCTTCCGGCTATATCCGCACCCTGCTGGGCAAAGCGATGCGCCTGCGCGTGGTGCCGGAGCTGACCTTCGCCTACGACAACTCCCTGGTGGAAGGCATGCGCATGTCCAACCTGGTGACCAACGTGGTGAAGAACGACGCCGAGCGCCGTTCCGCCTCAGGCGATGACAAGGAGGATTAATGAGTCGCCCTCGTCGCCGCGGCCGTGACATCCACGGCGTGCTGTTGCTGGACAAGCCACAGGGGTTGTCGTCCAACGATGCGCTGCAAAAAGTAAAACGTCTGTACAACGCCAACCGAGCGGGCCATACCGGCGCGCTCGATCCGTTGGCGACCGGCATGCTGCCTATCTGCCTGGGCGAAGCGACCAAGTTTTCGCAATACCTGCTCGATTCCGACAAGCGCTATCGGGTGATCGCCAAGCTGGGGCAGCGTACCGATACCTCCGACGCCGACGGTCAGATCGTGCAGGAGCGCCCGGTGAACTTCACCCAGACGCAGCTCGACGCGGCGCTGGACACCTTCCGCGGCGACATCCAGCAGGTGCCGTCGATGTATTCGGCGCTGAAGTACCAGGGCAAGAAACTCTACGAGTATGCGCGCCAGGGGATTGAAGTGCCGCGCGAAGCGCGCAGCATCACGGTGTACGAGCTGCAGTTTATCCGCTGGGAAGGGGATGAGCTGGAACTGGAGATCCACTGCTCGAAAGGCACCTACATCCGCACCATCACCGACGATCTCGGCGAGCTGCTGGGCTGCGGCGCGCACGTGATCTATCTGCGTCGCCTGCAGGTGGCGACTTACCCGATCGCGCGCATGGTGACGCTGGAACAGCTGAACGCCTTGGTGGCGCAGGCGCAGGAACAAGCGATTGCCCCCGGCGAGCTGCTCGATCCGCTGCTGATGCCGATGGACAGCCCGGTTGAGAACTATCCGGAAGTGAATTTGCTGCCGGTGGTGGCGGGTTACGTCAAGCAGGGGCAACCGGTGCAGGTGGCCGGCGCGCCGGCCTCCGGCATGGTGCGTATCACCGAGGGTGAAGAGCGGAAATTCATCGGCGTTGGCGACATCGCCGAGGATGGTCGCGTGGCGCCGCGCCGCCTGGTGGTCGAGCATTTCGACTGACGGCGGGGCACTGCGTCGCCTTGCGATCGCACTGCGCTAAGAGTAGAATGGCGCAGCTTATGCATTGGGTTGCTGAATTAGAGATCGGCGCCTGTTTTTATTATCTATAATCTGGAGTATTACAATGTCTCTAAGTGTTGAAGCTAAAGCTCAAATCGTAGCTGATTTCGGTCGTGGTACTAACGACAGCGGTTCTACCGAAGTTCAGGTTGCCCTGCTGACTGCGCAGATCAACCATCTGCAAGGCCACTTCTCCGAGCACAAAAAAGATCACCACAGCCGTCGTGGTCTGCTGCGTATGGTTTCTCAGCGTCGTAAGCTGCTGGACTACCTGAAGCGTAAAGATGTAGCACGTTACACCAGCCTGATCGAGCGTCTGGGTCTGCGTCGCTAATCTAGCAAGTTTCAGTGGAAAGGGGCCTATTTTGGCCCCTTTCTTCTAGGAAGCATAAGCAAATCAGGTTAATGTATTACTGATGTTTCCAAACAGGTTCTTCCGTTACAGAGGTTCGCGCGGCTAATGAGAGGCTTTATCTCCCGCCTGAGATAAGGATTGTCATTAGTCGCGAGGATGTAGTGAGAAGGCAAATCGAGTCACAGGCGTGTCGAGTCGTCAATGCGATTGCGCGCCGTTAATCAAGGATATAATTTTGCTGACACCGATCATTCGCAAATTCCAGTATGGCCAGCATACCGTCACTATCGAAACCGGTATGATGGCGCGTCAGGCCACCGCCGCCGTTATGGTGAGCATGGATGACACCGCCGTATTCGTTACCGTCGTTGGCCAGAAAAAAGCCAAGCCGGGCCAGAGCTTCTTCCCGTTGACGGTGAACTACCAAGAGCGTACCTACGCCGCCGGCCGCATCCCGGGCAGCTTCTTCCGTCGCGAAGGCCGTCCGAGCGAAGGCGAGACCCTGACTTCCCGTCTGATTGACCGTCCGATCCGTCCACTGTTCCCGGACAACTTCCTGAACGAAGTTCAGGTGATCGCGACCGTGGTTTCCGTTAACCCGCAGGTGAACCCGGACATCGTTGCGATGATCGGTGCCTCTGCCGCCCTGAGCCTGTCCGGTATTCCGTTCAACGGCCCAATCGGCGCCGCGCGCGTTGGTTACATCAACGATCAGTACGTGCTGAACCCGACGACCGACGAGCTGAAAGAAAGCCGTCTGGACCTGGTGGTTGCCGGTACTGCCGGTGCGGTGCTGATGGTTGAATCCGAAGCGGACGTGCTGAGCGAAGATCAGATGCTGGGCGCCGTGGTGTTCGGCCACGACCAGCAGCAAGTGGTTATCGAGAACATCAACGCGCTGGTTGCCGAAGCCGGCAAACCGAAGTGGGATTGGCAGGCGCCTGCGGTCAACGAAGCGCTGCACGCGCGCGTGGCTGAACTGGCCGAAGCTCGCCTGGGCGACGCTTACCACATTACCGAAAAACAAGAGCGTTACGCTCAGGTTGACGCAATCAAAGACAGCGTGGTTGAAGCCCTGCTGGCGCAGGACGAAACGCTGGACGCCGGCGAAATCCAGGACATCTTGGGCACCGTCGAGAAGAACGTGGTGCGCAGCCGCGTACTGCGTGGCGAGCCGCGTATCGACGGCCGTGAAAAAGACATGATCCGTGGCCTGGACGTGCGCACCGGCGTACTGCCGCGCACCCACGGTTCCGCGCTGTTCACCCGTGGCGAAACTCAGGCGCTGGTTACCGCGACCCTGGGCACCGCGCGGGACGCACAGAACCTGGACGAGCTGATGGGCGAGAAGACCGACAGCTTCCTGTTCCACTACAACTTCCCTCCGTACTCCGTAGGCGAAACCGGCATGGTCGGTTCTCCTAAGCGTCGTGAAATCGGTCACGGTCGCCTGGCGAAACGCGGCGTATTGGCTATGATGCCTAAACCGGAAGATTTCCCGTATACCGTTCGCGTGGTGTCTGAAATCACCGAATCCAACGGTTCTTCTTCCATGGCTTCCGTGTGCGGCGCGTCTCTGGCGCTGATGGACGCCGGCGTGCCAATCAAGGCTGCCGTTGCGGGTATCGCGATGGGCCTGGTGAAAGAAGCCGACAACTACGTGGTTCTGTCCGACATTCTGGGTGACGAAGATCACCTGGGCGACATGGACTTCAAAGTGGCCGGTAGCCGCGACGGTATCACCGCGCTGCAGATGGACATCAAAATCGAAGGCATCACCCGCGAAATCATGCAGGTGGCTCTGAACCAGGCCAAGGGCGCGCGTCTGCACATCCTGGGCGTAATGGAACAGGCTATCAGCACCCCGCGCGGCGATATCTCCGAATTCGCACCGCGTATTCATACTATCCGCATCAACCCGGATAAAATCAAAGACGTGATCGGTAAGGGCGGTTCCGTTATCCGCGCGCTGACCGAAGAGACTGGCACTACCATCGAAATTGAAGATGATGGTACAGTTAAAATCGCTGCGACCGACGGTGAGAAAGCGAAATTCGCTATCCGTCGCATCGAAGAGATCACGGCAGAGATCGAAGTGGGCCGTATCTACCAGGGTAAAGTGACCCGTATCGTTGATTTCGGCGCATTCGTCGCTATCGGCGGTGGTAAAGAAGGCCTGGTGCACATTTCTCAGATCGCCGACAAGCGCGTTGAGAAAGTGACCGACTATCTGCAGATGGGTCAGGAAGTGCCGGTTAAGGTACTGGAAGTTGACCGTCAGGGCCGCGTGCGTCTGAGCATCAAAGAAGCGATGGCGCCGGAAGCAGGTTCACCTGCGCCTGAAGCAGAATAACTGTATAGATAGTTTTACAGCTCCCCGCCACGGGGTTGGGAGCTGTTCGTATCGCGCGGGTAGGATGCCCGCGTTTTAGCAAACGGAGGACAGGACGTTCATCCAATGTTTGTCTTCGGGAGTGGGAAATGAAGCCTTTCTTGCGCTGGTGTTACGTTGCGACAGCACTCATGCTGGCAGGATGCAGCAACCATGATTGGCGTAAAGACGAAGTTTTGGCAATCCCGTTGCAGCCAACGTTGCAGCAGGAAGTGATCCTGGCGCGCATGGAACAAATTCTTGCCAGCCGGGCACTGACGGATGACGAACGCGCACAGCTTTTATATGAGCGCGGTGTGCTGTATGATAGCCTCGGGTTACGTGCGTTAGCGCGCAATGATTTCTCGCAGGCGCTGGCGATACGTCCCGACATGCCGGAAGTTTTCAACTACCTGGGCATTTACTTAACGCAGGCAGGCAATTTTGATGCTGCCTATGAAGCGTTTGATTCTGTACTAGAGCTTGATCCAACTTACAATTACGCGCGTTTAAACCGGGGCATCGCACTGTACTATGGCGGCCGCTTCCCGTTGGCGCAGGATGATCTGCAGGCGTTTTATCAAGACGACCCAAACGATCCCTTCCGTTCGTTATGGCTGTATCTGGTGGAGCGAGAAATCGATCCCAAGAAGGCCGAGGTAGCGCTTCAGCAGCGCTATGACAAAGCGGACAGAGGGCAATGGGGATGGAATATTGTCGAATTCTACCTGGGCAAGATCAGCGAAAAAACGCTGATGGAACGCCTCAAGGCAGATGCAACGGATAACACTTCGCTCGCTGAGCATCTCAGTGAAACTGACTTCTATTTGGGTAAACACTACCTGAGTCTGGGGGACAAGGACACCGCTTCGGCGCTGTTCAAACTGACGGTGTCTAACAACGTTCACAACTTCGTTGAGCACCGCTATGCATTGTTGGAATTGGCGCTTTTGGGCCAAGAGCAAGACGACCTATCGGAATCGGACCAGCAATAGCTGACGAACACCTATCAGCCTGATGGACATTGGTTTTTAACCAAAGTTATCGCCTTCACGGGCGAGGGCTTTTTTGTTCGTTTTATAATCTAATTTGAGCCGGTTCACACTTTTCAATGAAAATGACTGAAAATTTTCTCGACGAGTTATGTAGACTGGCTGCCATTATTAATGAGGCACGTGTACATGACGACTGAGTTTGAAACCTCTTTTGCCGATCTGGGGCTGTCTGCTCCAATCATTTCCGCCCTGAACGATCTGGGCTATGAAAAACCATCTCCGATCCAGGCTGAGTGTATTCCTCACCTGTTGAACGGCCGCGACGTGCTGGGCATGGCGCAGACCGGTAGTGGTAAAACTGCAGCGTTCTCGCTGCCGCTGCTGCACAACCTGCAGGCAGACCTGAAAGCACCTCAGATCCTGGTGCTGGCACCGACCCGCGAACTGGCGGTTCAGGTTGCCGAAGCGATGACCGATTTCTCCAAACATATGAACGGCGTTAACGTGGTAGCCCTGTACGGCGGCCAGCGTTACGACGTGCAGCTGCGCGCTCTGCGCCAGGGCCCGCAAATCGTTGTGGGTACCCCAGGTCGTCTGCTGGATCACCTGAAGCGCGGCACCCTGAACCTCTCCAACCTGAGCGGTCTGGTGCTGGATGAAGCCGACGAAATGCTGCGCATGGGCTTTATCGAAGACGTAGAAACCATCATGGCTGAGATCCCGGCTGAACATCAGACCGCGCTGTTCTCCGCCACCATGCCGGAAGCGATCCGTCGCATCACCCGCCGCTTCATGAAAGAGCCGCAGGAAGTGCGCATCCAGTCCAGCGTGACTACCCGTCCGGACATCAGCCAGAGCTACTGGTCGGTATACGGCATGCGTAAAAACGAAGCGCTGGTGCGTTTCCTGGAAGCCGAAGACTTTGACGCGGCGATCATCTTCGTTCGTACCAAGAACGCGACCCTGGAAGTGGCCGAAGCGCTGGAGCGCAGCGGTTACAGCAGCGCCGCGCTGAACGGCGACATGAACCAGGCGCTGCGTGAGCAGACCCTGGAGCGCTTGAAAGACGGTCGTCTGGATATCCTGATCGCCACCGACGTTGCGGCCCGTGGCCTGGACGTTGAGCGCATCAGCCTGGTTGTCAACTACGACATTCCGATGGACTCCGAGTCTTACGTTCACCGTATCGGCCGTACCGGTCGTGCGGGCCGCGCCGGCCGCGCGCTGCTGTTCGTGGAAAACCGCGAACGCCGCCTGCTGCGCAACATCGAACGCACCATGAAGCTGACTATCCCGGAAGTGGAGCTGCCGAACGCAGAACTGCTGGGCGAGCGTCGTCTGGCCAAGTTCGCCGCGAAAGTTCAGCAGCAGCTGGAAAGCAGCGATCTGGATCTGTACCGCGCACTGCTGACCAAACTGCAGCCGGAAGAAGAGCTGGATATGGAAACCCTGGCCGCAGCGCTGCTGAAAATGGCTCAGGGCGAGCGTCCGCTGATCCTGCCGCCGGATCCAGTCTTCAAGCCGCGTCAGCGTCGTGAGTTCAACGACCGTGACGATCGCCGCGGCGACCGTCGTGACAGCCGCGACAGCCGTGACGGCGATCGTCCGCGTCGCGAACGTCGTGACGTTGGCGAAATGCAGCTGTACCGCATCGAAGTGGGCCGTGACGATGGCGTTGAAGTTCGTCACATCGTTGGCGCCATCGCTAACGAAGGCGACATCAGCAGCCGTTACATCGGTAACATCAAGCTGTTCGCTTCCCACTCCACCATCGAGCTGCCAAAAGGCATGCCGGGCGAGATCCTGAATCACTTCACTCGCACTCGCATCCTGAACAAGCCGATGAACATGCAGCTGCTGGGCGATGCACAGCCGTTCGAACGTCGCGAGCGTCGTGACGGTGGCAACGGTGGCGAGCGTCGCGGCAACGGTCGTCCGTTCAACGGCGAACGTCGCGAAGGCGGCCCACGTCGTTCCTTCGGCGAACGTCGTGAAGGCGGTAACGGCGGCGAGCGTCGTGGCGGTAACTACAACCGTGACGGCAAGCCGGCGCCACGCCGTGATGACGGCGCTCCGGCGGCACCACGTCGTCGTTTCGGCGACGCGTAATCGCTGATTCACCGTTCGCGGTGAGCGCTCTGAAAAACCAGCCTGCGGGCTGGTTTTTTTATGCCTGAAAATTGCCGTCAAACGCCCCTGAATGGCGTATCATTCATAAGGTTTTTTCTTACGGATGATATGCACGGGAGATGCCATGAGTTGGCAGCAGTTCAAATCTCAATACCTGGTGCGCTTTTGGGCGCCGCTGCCGGCGGTGATCGCCGCCGGGATCCTCTCTACCTACTACTTCGGCATGACCGGCACCTTCTGGGCGGTGACCGGCGAATTCACGCGCTGGGGCGGGCATGTGCTGCAGTGGTTCGGTCTGCACCCTGAGCAGTGGGGCTATTTCAAGGTGATCGGTTTGCATGGCACGCCGCTGGAGCGCATCGACGGGCGCATGATCATCGGCATGTTCGCCGGCTGCATCGCCGCCGCGTTGTGGGCCAACAACATCAAGCTGCGTCAACCGCAGCACCGCATTCGCATCGTGCAGGCGCTGCTGGGCGGCATCATCGCCGGTTTCGGCGCGCGGCTGGCGATGGGGTGCAACCTGGCGGCATTCTTCACCGGCATCCCTCAGTTCTCGTTGCACGCCTGGTTTTTCGCGCTGGCGACCGCCGCCGGCTCTTACTTCGGCGCCAAATTCACGCTGCTGCCGATGTTCCGCATCCCGGTCAAATTGCAAAAGGTGAAGGCCGCCGCGCCGCTGACGCAGAAGCCTGAGCAGGCGCGCCGCCGCTTCCGGCTGGGCATGGCCGTCTTCGGCCTGGCGGTGGCCTGGTCGCTGTGGACACTGTTCGATGCGCCGAAGCTCGGCATCGCCATGCTGTTCGGCATCGGTTTCGGTTTGCTGATCGAACGCGCGCAGATCTGCTTCACCTCGGCGTTCCGCGATCTGTGGATCACCGGCCGCACCCATATGGCGAAAGCCATCATCATCGGCATGGCGGTGAGCGCCATCGGCATCTTCAGCTACGTGCAGCTCGGCGTGGCGCCGAAGATCATGTGGGCCGGCCCGAATGCGGTGCTGGGCGGTTTGCTGTTCGGCTTCGGCATCGTGCTGGCCGGCGGCTGCGAGACCGGCTGGATGTACCGCGCCGTGGAAGGGCAGGTGCACTACTGGTGGGTGGGGCTGGGCAACATCATCGGCGCCACGCTGCTGGCCTATTACTGGGACGACCTGGCGCCGGCGTTGGCGACTGACTACGACAAGATCAACCTGCTCGATACCTTCGGCCCGATCGGCGGCCTGCTGGTGACTTACCTGCTGCTGGCGCTGGCCTTCGCCGCCATGCTGTGGTGGGAGAAACGCTTTTTCCGCGCCCGGCCTGAGGCGCAGGTGGTGAATTTGAGGAGCATGCCATGAAAGCGACGACGATAGTGCCGGACTACCGGCTGGACATGCTGGGCGAGCCTTGCCCGTACCCGGCGGTGGCGACGCTGGAGGCGATGCCGCAGCTGAAGCCGGGGGAAATCCTGGAGGTGATCAGCGATTGCCCGCAGTCGATCAACAACATCCCGCTCGATGCGCGCAACCACGGCTACAAGGTGCTGGATATCCAGCAGGACGGGCCGACCATCCGCTATCTGATCCAGCGTTAACGCCAAGGCGGTGGTTCCCACCGCCTTTTCGCTTTTTAGCCCTTCACGATGTCGCCCTTCACGCTGGCGACGATCTCGAACGAACGCAGCCGCGCCTGATGATCGAAAATCTGGCCGTTGACCATGATCTCGTCGGCATCGGTTTCACGCAGCAGCGTTTGCAGCCCGTGGCGCACCGTTTTTTCATCGCCGACGATCGACATCCGCAGCGCCTGCTCGACGCCGTATTGCTCGCCGGCGGTCCACAACGCGTGAATGTTATCCACCGGCGGCGGCAGCGGGCCGGGCGAACCGCGGCGCAGATTGATGAACTGCTGCTGCATCGAGCTGAACAGGAAGCGCGCATCGCGGTCGCTGTCGGCGGCGATCACGTTGACGCAGACCATGGCGTGCGGCTGCGCCAGCTGTTTGGACGGTTTGAAGTTCTCGCGGTACAGCTGCAGCGCCTGGAACAGCATATCCGGGGCGAAGTGCGAAGCGAAGGCGAACGGCAGGCCGAGCTGCGCCGCCAGCTGTGCGCTGTAGACGCTGGAACCGAGCAGCCAGAGCGGCACATGCAGCCCCTGGCCCGGCACCGCCTGCACCGGCTGGCCGGGCTGCGCATCGCAGAAGTAGTTTTGCAGTTCCTGCACGTCGCGCGGGAAGGTATCCACGTCGCCGGACAGGTGGCGGCGCAGCGCCATCATGGTGCGCTGATCGGTGCCGGGCGCGCGGCCCAATCCCAAATCGATGCGGCCGGGGTAGAGCGACTCCAGCGTGCCGAACTGCTCGGCGATCACCAGCGGCGCATGGTTCGGCAGCATCACGCCGCCGGAGCCGAGGCGAATGCTCTGGGTGCCGGCGGCCAGATAGCCCAGCAGCACCGAGGTGGCGGCGCTGCCGATGCCGGTCATGTTGTGGTGTTCGGCCAGCCAGTAGCGCTGGTAGCCCCAGCGTTCGGCGTGCTGCGCCAAATCCAGCGAACAGTGGAAAGCATCGCGCGCCTTGGCCCCTTGCGGGATTGGCGATAAATCCAGTACCGAAAGCGGTACGGCAGTGTGTTCAGTCATGACATCGTCCATCAGAGAGTGGATCGCTTAAAGGGCGATTGCAGGATTCTGCATACTAAAAGGCCGAAAAAAGATGCTTTTTAGTGTTAAAAGCATAATCCAATTTATAGTTATAAAAGAGGAGATATGTGCTTGTGATATCCTCATGAGTGCAATGGTGTTTTTTGGAGCAATTTGAGACATGGAAATGATTATCCCCGCCCGCCGCTTACCGTTCCGGGAGCTGACATAATGAAAAAAAAGACGCTGTTTACCCTGTTGCTGATGTTGGCGGCGATCGCATTGGCGATCCTGTTCCGCGCGCACAATCAGGATCTGTTGCTGCAGGGTGAAGTGGATGCCCCCGAAGTGATCGTTGCATCCAAGGCGAAAGGTCGGGTCGTTGAACGCCTGATTGAACGCGGCGACGACGTGAAAAGCGGCCAACTGATCATTCAACTTGATAGCCCCGAACTGATGGCGCAGCTGCGTTCCGCACAGGCGACGCGCGACGAGGCCAAGGCGCAGCTTGAGCTGTCGCTGCACGGCACCCGTGAAGAGAGCATCCGCAACCTGCGCGCCAACCTGGCGCAGGCCGAGGCGCAGTACCGCAATGCGCAAAACGACTACAACCGTAACCTGAGCGTGGCCGGCAAGGGCTATATCTCGAAGTCCGAACTGGACGCTTCGCGCCGGTCGCGCGACACCGCCTTCCAACAGGTGCAGGCCGCCAAGGCCAATCTGGATGAAGGCATCAACGGCGATCGCGTCGAGCAGCGGCAGCAATATGCGGCGGCGCTGCGGGCGGCGGAAGAGAACCTGCTGCAGATCCAGGCGCAGAGTGACGATCTGCAGGTAAAAGCGCCGGTAGACGGCGAAGTGGGGCCGATCCCGGCCGAAGTGGGCGAATTGCTGAACGCCGGCAGCCCGCTGGTGACGTTGATCCGGGTGCCGGACGCCTACTTCGTGTTTAACCTGCGTGAAGACATCCTGGCCCACGTGCGCAAAGGCGACAAGGTCAAGCTGCGGGTGCCGGCGCTGAAGGACAAAATGATCGACACCGAGGTGCGTTACATCGCGCCGCTGGGGGATTACGCCACCAAACGCGCCACCCGCGCCACCGGCGACTTCGACCTGAAAACCTTCGAAGTGCGCCTGTATCCGTCACAGCCGGTGGACGGCCTGCGTCCGGGGATGAGCACCTTATGGCAATGGAAAGAGTAAGGGCCGGCTGGCGCTGCTTCAGTCACGCGTTCGACAAAGAGTGTCGCGTCGCCTTTCGCAGCCCGGTGGTGCACTGGCTGAGCTGGATCTTTCCGCTGATCCTGTTTGCGCTGATCAGCAGCAACTTCTCCGAAGGCACGCTGCTCGATCTGCCGGTCTCGGTGGTGGACAGCGATCACAGCCCGCTGTCCAAATCGCTGACGCGGCGGCTGGACGCCGGTTCGCACGCCCACGTCGAGGCTTACGGCGGCGGGTTGCCGGAGTCGCTGAGCCGCCTGCGCAGCGCGCAGGATTACGCGTTGCTGTATATCCCGCCGGATCTTGAGGCCAACGCGCTGTCGGGCAAACAGCCGAGCGTGGTGATGTACTACAATGCGTTGTTCTACGGCGCCGGGCTGTACTCCACCCAGGACTTTGGCGGCCTGATGAACGAAATCAACGCCAGCACCCGCAGCATCATCGCCACCGAGATGGGCAAGACGCTGCCGCCGTTGGCGGACGTGACGCTCTCCTACGGCAGCCTGTTCAACGCCAGCGGCAGCTATATCTATTACCAGCAGTTCGCCGCCACCATCCATCTGCTGCAGCTGTTCGCGGTGACCTGCATGATCTACGTGCTGGCGCGCAGCAAGTCGCTGCTGCAGGCCAAGCCGTTCAGCCTGGCGCTGCTCGGCAAGCTGGCGCCGTACACGCTGTGTTTCACCACCCTGCTGATGGTCGAGATCGCGGCGCTGGTGGGCATCTTTGACGCCCGCGTCAGCGGCAATCCCCTGTTTATGCTGATGATCGGCCTGTTCTACGTGATGGCGGCGCAGAGCATCGGCCTGCTGCTGTACACCTTTACTGGCAGCACCATCACCGCGTACAGCCTGATCGGTATTTTGGTCAGTATCGCGATGACCTTCTCTGGCATGGCGGTGCCTGAGCTGTCGATGCCGCTGCCGGCGCGCATCATTTCCAACATCGAACCGCTGACCCACGCGCTGTACGCGATGTTTGACGTGTTCCTGCGCCAGGTGCACGCCAGCGCCATCTTCAGCGTGTGCGCGCTGCTGGCGGTCTATCCGCTGGTGGCCGCGCTGCTGGTGCGCAATCGCCTGCCGGCGCGGCTGGCAAAAGAGGGGAACGCCGGATGAAGCTCTATTGGCAAACCTTCGTTAAAGTGTTGCTTGGCATGCTGGAGCGGCCGGTGTGGCTGATGCTGATCCTGTCGCTGTGCATCATGAGCCTGGTGTATGCCAACCGCACGGTCTGGGATCTGCCGGTGGGGGTGGTCGATCAGGATCACAGCACCGCCAGCCGGCAGCTGATCCGCCAGCTGGACGCCACCTCCAAGATAGCGATTGAAACCTACGACAGCCTGGAACAGGCGCAGCGCGATCTCAGCTGGCGCAAGCTGTTTGCGGTGATCATCATGCCGGTGGATCTGGAGAAGAAGATCCTCAGCGGGCAGAACATCGTGGTGCCGGTCTACGGCGACGCCACCAACCGCCTGGCCAACGGCCAGATCCAACAAGACGTGGTGGCGGCCTATCAGCAACTGCTGACGGAGTACAACAACGGGCTGCTGCTGCGCAGCGGCTTCAGCGAACGGCAGGCGCAGATACTGCTGACGCCGATACTGGGACAAACGCTGGACGTGTTCAACCCCGGCATCAGCTTTGCGGCGATCATCTTCCCCGGCCTGCTGGTGATGCTGTTGCAGCACTCGCTGCTGATCGCCTGTATCCGCGTCAATATCGCCATGAAGAGCATGCCCGGCGGCAAAGCGCCGCTGGCGGCGCACCTCGGCGGGCTGACGGCGCTGCTGCCGATCTGGCTGTTCCTGTCGATCGTGCTGTTCGTGCTGTGGCCGTGGGTATTGGGTTATCGGCAGACGGCGAACATCGCCGAACTGCTGCTGCTGACCTTCCCGTTCCTGCTGGCGGTATTGGGGCTGGGCAAGCTGGTGACCGAGTGCCTGCGCAGCGTCGAGATGATCTACCTGACGCTGGCGTTCATCACTACGCCGGTCTTCTACCTGTCCGGCACCATCTGGCCGCTGCAGTCGATGCCGGCCTGGGTGCGCGCCATCTCGTACAGCATTCCCTCCACCTGGGGCACCAAGGCGATCGCCGGCGTCAACCAGATGGGGCTGTCGCTGAATGAAGTGTGGGGCGACGTGGTGATGATGCTGATACTCGGCGTGGTCTACACCCTGCTGGGCTTCGGCGTGGCCTTCTTGCGCAACAGCGTGGCGCTGCGCGGGATGTTCAGGAAGCGGCGGGCGTAAGGGGGAGGCATTGATGCCTTTCCCGGTGACGTCAAAAGATAATTAATCCAATGGGTTATTGCGTTATCCCTGCGGCCGGCGGGGATAACGCAAAGCGACCACAACCCGGCAATCTGGTTTCGGCCGCGCATAAACTCTACTCGCTAACGGCACGCAGCAACCCCTTCTTGATATTCGGTCTGGCCCGCCACAATCACGCACACCTTCAATCACGCCTGTTTGTGTTGCAGTGTTATGTGCTCTTTTTGATAAGGCTATTCCTAATTCTTTCAAACTTATCATCCCTAAAAAATAACCATTCGACTATTTAGCCAAAAGTGATATTTGCCGGGATATAACATTGCTTATCCAATTTTAATTGTTATATTTCTATTTCGCCCGAAATGATTAGGTTTTCTTAATTGTTTTTGTGTGTGATGAACTCCTCGGGATTTACGATCTTAGCGTGCGGAAATCATTAATTGCAGGATAATTAAATGGATTGATCGCGCATGGTCATGAGATTGGTCTGTAAACGGGATGTTTCAGATAGGTACCGTTATGTAGTAAATATGAAGGAGCATGATGTATGACGGGTAAATTAAGCGTTCAAACGGTTCTGTTTGAATATCATGGACAAAAATATAAGGTCTTCCTGGCATGCGATAAACGGCATGTTGGGTGCAACGAATTAAATCCGTTGTATTTTTTAGATGCCAACAGACACTTTGAGACCCTCATTAAGGCGGGTTGTCACGGTGATGATGTATCCCCTGTGCTTTATATTGGCATCGGTTATCAGGAGGGGATAGATATTAAGGCGGCTCGCACATTTGACTATACGGTGAGCGATGGCAGCGAGCGCTTTAAAGACGGGGGCGGAGCGGAGCAATTTTATCGATTTATTCAGGATGTCGTCAAACCGTGGGTCGAATGTCGTTTTAAGGTCAATAAGCAAATGCAAACGCTGGCGGGACATTCGTTTGGCGGACATTTCACCCTGTATGTGGCATTTAATCATCATACGGCTTTTCAGCGTTATGTTGCCGCCAGCCCTTCGCTCTGGTGGGCGAATGGCGCGGTGCTGCCCGAAGGCGACGTCAGGCTCGCCAACGGTATTGATTGGTTGTCGCTGCTATTAGGCAGCCGCGAGGAGCGGGCAGAGCCAGACAGTACCGATCTTGAGAAAGAGATCTTCCAGCGCATAGAGGATAACCCAAGGTTGAATGTCAGGAATCTGGCGTCGCAGTTAGTGAAAGACGGCGAGCGCTGCAGCTTCGAGTTTCTTCCCGGGCGCAAACATCCGGCGGTGGCAAAAGATTATGCACGCATAGCGAATTTCGTTGCGAGCCAAAAACCACTGCCAACCGGGCTGTGACAGGAGAGATTAAATGGATTTTAAAGTGACGAGAGGGTTGCTGCTTTTGGCTGGATTATTTTTATCTATCACGGCGGTGGCAAAGCCTATTCAAACCGAGGAGACCGCCTCATTGATTAACCAGCGATTGTCTTACATGAAAGACGTTGCCGGGTATAAGGCAAACAACCATCTGGCCATTGAGGACTTGCCTCAGGAGGCCAACGTATTGGCCAACTCAGTCCGCGAGGCGGAAGCATTGGGATTGGATGGCAAGTCGGTGGCTCCTTTTATACAGGCGCAAATGGATGCGGCCAAAGCGATTCAGTATCGCTACCGGGCAGACTGGCTGGCGGCACCGGAAAACGGCTGGCAGCCTGAATCGCTGGTCAGTGTGAGGGCGAAAATCAGCCGGTTGAATACCCAGATTTTGACCAGCGTCAGCAATAAATTGAAGAAAGGCGAGCGCTTTAACGACAGGTTTGTTTTTATGAAATCCCTGGAACAAACCCAGCTGAAAGTTGGCGATAAAGAACGCCTGTGGCAGTCATTACAGCGAATTGCGTTGAAAGGGTAATCGCCTGCCGTTGTTCTGGCTGAATGCGCCCGATGTGTGGTTTCGGGCGCATTCTCCTCGCGGGAGGCCAGCTGAATAATGGCGCGAAAGGCCCCTCAGGCGAGGGAAAGCCCGGCGGCGGCCTCCATCATCCCACCAATTCCAACCCCGCCACGCGGCGCCAGTAGCCGTTGCAGTCGGCATGGTCGGTCAAGGCCAGCGGCTGTTCGCCGCGCTCGTTGGCGCGGAAGGCATCGATCTGCGCCAGCGTCTCGGCGCCCTGCGGCGACAGCCGCACGATGTCCACCAGCCCCTGCATGTTCGGCAGCTCGTTGCCGAGGTTATAGCAGTAACCGCTCATCGTCTGGATGCCGTTGAGTACGAACACCTGCTGTTGTTCCTGCGAACGCATCATGCGGCCCTGCGGATACTTGATGCAGCAGGTTTCGCACTCGTCCTTGCCGCGGTTCTCCGAGCGGGCGGTGAAGCAGCGCGCCGAATAGGCCAGCGGCAGATGGCCGTAGCTCAGCACCTCCACCTCGAAGTCGTGGCGGAAGCCCAGCTCGTCGCACTGCGTCAGCAGATTGGCCAGCCAGTCGCGCGACAGCTCGACCGGCATGCACCAGCGGATCATGCCCTGACGGCGCAGCAGGCGCAGGGTATAGGCGTTGTAACAGTTCAGCGCATGGCCGGCGACGAACGGCAGGCCGCGCTCCGCCGCCATGTTGACCGCGCCCAGATCGTTGGCTTCAAACAGGAACTCGCCGTTTTCCACATAGCGTTTCAGCTCATTCAGTTCGGACGGCGCCTGCAGCAGCGCCAGCGTGGAGATCACCACCTGTTTGCCGCTGCGGGCGATTTCGCGCGCCAGCGCCAGCCAATCGCCGACCTTCATCTCGCGGCGCTTGGCGCAGACGCTCTCGCCGAGATAAATGATGTCGGCGCTGCTGTCCGCCGCCTGTTGATAGAACGTTGCGATGTCGTTTTTCGGCCAGTAGTAGAGTACCGGCCCGAGTGCGTATTTCATGTTTCCTCCGGCTACTGCCATTTGCGGTGATAGGCGCCCAGCGTGGTTTGGGTGCCTTCGGACATCGCGCCCAGCGTCTCCATCCAGGCGGCGTCGGCGCGGTAGGCGGCCGGATCGGCCTGGCAACGGTCGATCGCCTGGCGCCAGACGCGCGCCACCTGGCTGACGTAAGCCGGGCTGCGCTGGCGGCCTTCGATCTTCACCGAAGCGATGTTGGCGGCCAGCAGCGCCGGCAGCAGCTCCAGGGTATTGAGGCTGGTGGGTTCTTCCAGCGCGTGGTAGCGCACGTCGTCCACCAGATAGCGGCCCTTGCACAGCGTCGGGTAACCGGCGTTTTCGTGGTCCTGATAGCGGTCGATCAGCACGTCGTTCAGGCGCGACTCCATGCCCTGTGCGGTTTGCTGCCAGCGCACGAAACGCGCCGGCGAACAGGCGCCGACGGTGTTCGGCGACTCGCCGGTCAGGTAGGAGGAGAGGTAGCAGCGTCCCTCGGCCATGATACACAGGCTGCCGAAGGCGAACACTTCCAGCGGCACCGGGCTGGTGCGCGCCAGCTGTTTCACCTGGTGCATCGACAGCACCCGCGGCAGCACCACCCGGCCGACCTCGAAGTTGCGCTGGTAGAAACGGATCGCCTCCTCATTGGTGGCGGAAGCCTGCACCGAAACGTGGCGCTCCAGCTGCGGGTAGCGCTGGGCGGCGTATTCCAACATCGCCAGATCCGCCAGAATCAACGCGTCGGCGCCCAGTTGGGCGGCCATATCCACCGCGCGCTGCCAGCGGGCGTAGCCGTCGGGATGGGCGAAGGTGTTGATGGCGATATGCAGTTTGCGGCCGTGGCGATGCACGTAATCGACCGCTTCCTGCAGCTTTTTCTCGGTGAAGTTGAGGCCGGCGAAGTGGCGCGCGTTGGTATCGTCTTTCAGCCCGATGTAAACGGCATCGGCGCCGTTATCCACCGCGGCCTTCAGGGCCGGCAGGTTGCCGGCGGGACAAAGCAGCTCCATAGATTTATCCTGGCTTAGCCGTACGCCCGGCCGGGCGCACGCTGTCTTTAAAGGTTGCCGACGGCGGTGTTCCGCCGGCAAACGCGATTTGGGGAGGCCATTTTAGGCAAAGGGGCGCGCACGGGTTTTGATTTGAGGCAGCTTATGGCGTATTGATAAACATGGCGGTGAAATGCACTATTTGTTGATATAGACCGCTGAAGCCGCGCGTCAGTGTGGCAAAATAGCGGTAGTCCGTATTGAAAGGAGTGGATGACCGTGTTGGAACAACTACGAGCACGTCTTGTGCGCCAGGGGCCGTCGCTGCTGCGCATCCCGCTGAAATTCACGCCGTTCGCTCTGCAGCGTCAACTGCTGCAACAGGTGCTGAGCTGGCAGTTCCGCCAGGCATTGGCGGATGGCGATCTGGAATTTCTCGAATCGCGCTGGTTAAAGATCGAAGTTCGCGATCTGGCGCTACAATGGTTTATGACGGTAGAAAACGACAAACTGGTGGTCAGCCAGCACGCCGAAGCGGACGTCAGCTTCAGCGGCGACGCCAACGATCTGATCCTGATCGCGGCGCGTAAGCAAGATCCGGATACGCTGTTCTTTCAGCGTCGGCTGCAGATTGAAGGGGATACCGAATTGGGCCTGTATGTGAAAAATTTGATGGACGCCATTGAGCTGGAAAGCATGCCTGCGCCGCTGCGCATGGGGCTGTTGCAGTTGGCTGATTTTGTCGAAGCAGGGCTGCAGGAGGGCACGGCGTCGGCTTCCCGTGTGGCGGCATCATGCTGATCCGCGTAGAGATCCCGGTAGACGCGGCGGGCATCGATGCCTTGCTGCGCCGCGCCTTTGGCCGCGACGACGAAGCCGACCTGGTGCAGCAGCTGCGCGAAGACGGCCTGCTGACGCTGGGCGTGGTCGCCACTGACGACGAAGGCGGCGTAGTGGGTTATGCCGCGTTCAGCCCGGTGGATGTGGCCGGCGAAGATCGCCAATGGGTGGCGCTGGCGCCGCTGGCGGTAGATGAAAGCCTGCGCCGTCAGGGGCTGGCTGAAAAGCTGGTGTACGAGGGGTTGGATTCGCTGAACGAATTCAGCTACGCCGCGGTGGTGGTGCTGGGCGATCCGGCCTATTACGGCCGCTTCGGTTTCAAACCGGCCGCCGCCTATGGCCTGAATTGTCGCTGGCCTGACACGGAAAGCGCATTCCAGGTGTATCCGCTGGCGCAAGACGCTCTGAATGGCGTCAGCGGCGAAGTGGCTTTTTCGGCGCCGTTTAATCGCTTTTAACCACCGGCAATAGATACGCCAACGACAGCGGCGGGTGATTCACCAGCCGCTCTTTTTGTATTTTGCTCAGCTGTTTGACGCGGTATTCCAGCTTCAGCGCCGTTGAGCGATCCCCCACCTGGCAGTGAAACGCCAGCGTCAGCTCCCCTTTGCCGCGCAGCGCCTTGGCGCCTTTGCCGGCTTGATGTTGCGCCAGGCGGCGCGCCACGTCGGTGGTGATGCCGGTATACAGCATGCCGCTCGGTAAACGCAGCATGTAGAGGTGCCAGGGAGTGGGGGTAGTGTCGGTCATCGTACGCCGTTTCGGTGGCCAGGGTCGGCGTATGATGGCATGTTCGCCGTCACAATCCCATCCCCGGCCGCCGGAGCCTTACCGCTTTACCCCTTTTTTCCCGCCAGCTCGAAGCGCGGCGAGACGATGCCGTACAGCGTCCAGCCGAGGAAGGTGGCGATGGCGCCCCACATCATCGCTTCCTCACCGGAGCTGTAAAGCGCATAGAAGCTGTACAGCGCGCCGATGCCGGCGATGATATTGGCGATGCGCGCCTTGTTGTCCGGCACCTTCGCCACTTTTTGAATAATGACCAGCGCCGCCATCGACAGGATGTAAGGGATGATGTTGGTCACCACCGCCAGGTTCACCAGCACGTTGAACTGCTTGTTCAGCGACGGGCTGATGGTCATCAGAGACAAACCGCTCTGGATGACGACGATGGTCAGCATGCCTTTAACCGGCGCGTCGGCCTTGCTCAGCCTGGAGAAGATTTTCGGGAAGAAGCCGCTGTCGGCGGAGGATTTGAACACCTGGGCGATGGTGAACTGCCAACCGAGCAGCGAGCCGACGCAGGACATCACCATCAACGCCATGATGATCTTGCCGACCGTCGGATTGAACATGTGGGAGAACGCCAGCCCGAACGGGGCGGTGGAGTTGGCCAGATCCATGTTCGGCACGATGCCGGCGATCACGTTGGTCGAAACGATATAGATCACCGCCGCGCTGAGGGTGCCGCCCAGTACGGCGATCGGCACGTTGCGCTCCGGATTTTCCACCACGTCGGTGTTGGCGCAGGCGGATTCCAGCCCCAGGAATGCCCACAAGGTCATCGAGATCGAGGCGCCGATGGCTTCGAAGGTCGGCACCTGATGCGGGTTCCAGGCGGCGACGTAGGCGCTGCCGCTGAACCAGTACCAGCCGATGACCGAGATGCCCACCACCGGAATGATCACGCCCCAGACGGTGATGCCGCTGATTTTGCCGGTGATGCGCGCGCCGCCGAAGTTAGCGACGGTCGCCAGCCACAGCACGCCGATGGTGGCGATACAGATACCGAGCGGGCTGAGCGTGGTGTCGAACAGCTCGGTGCCGTAGCCGACGGCGGAAATGGCGATGGCGATGTTGGCGATCAGCAGCGAAACGCCATAGGTGTAGTTCGCCATGAAGTTGCCTGATTTACCGAAGGCGTATTCGGCGTAGCCGCCCATGCCGCCGGATTTACGGCTGAACATGCCGCATTTGGCGAAGGCGTAGGCCAGCGCCATCGAGCCGACGGCGGTCACCAGCCAGGAAACGATCGAAATCGTGCCCACTTCGGCCAGCTTGGTCGGCAGCATAATTATGCCGGAACCCATCATATTCACGGCGGTCAGGATCGTTAATTGCACGACCCCCATTTTATTGTTGGACTTACTCATGATCATTTTCTCTTTTAGGATGCGATCCGGGCGGCGAGAATAATCGCCGCCCCGTAAGGTGATTAATTTTTCATGACGTAGCCGTAAGCGCGGTTCCAGCCGTCCTCATCCTGTTGGATATAAACGCCCTGCAATTCCGGCGCGAATCCCGGCAATAAGTTGATGCCTTCTTCCAATGCCAGGAAATAACGCTGCGCGGCGCCGCCCCAAATTTCACCGGGCACGACGCACAGCACGCCAGGAGGGTAAGGCAGGGCGCCTTCGGCGGCGATGCGGCCCTCGGCCTTGGCCAGCGAGACCAATTCCACGTTGCCGCGCACGAACTCGGTATTGGCGTCCTGTGGATTCATCACCACGCGCGGGAAATAACTTTTGCGGAACATCTCTTTTTGCAGTTCTTTAACGTCGTAGCTGACGTAAAGGTCGTGCATTTCCTGGCACAGCTGGCGGATGGTGTAGTTTTTGTAGCGCTGCTGGTGGTTTTTATAGACCGCAGGCAGCACCTCGCTGAGCAGGGAGTTTTGATCGATGTGCTTCTCGAAGCGGGCGATCAGGGCCACCAGGTGTTGCATCTTGGCGATGTCTTCCGCCGGCGTCAGCAGGAACAGGATCGAGTTGAGATCGCATTTTTCCGGCACGATGCCGTTTTCGCGCAGGTAGTTGGCCAGAATGGTCGCCGGGATGCCGAACTCGCTGTAGCTACCGGTCGCGGTATCGATGCCCGGCGTGGTGAGCAGCAGTTTGCACGGATCGACGAAATACTGCGATTCGGCATAACCTTCAAAGGCATGCCATTTCTCGCCGGGCACGAAGTTGAAGAAGCGCAGATCGTTGGCCATCGCCGCGGTGTCATAGGCTTGCCACGGCTTGCCGTCGATCTGATCCGGCACGAACGGTTTGATCATCGTGCAGGTATCCAGCAGCATTTTGCGCGCTTCGATGCCCACGCGTACACATTCTTGCCACAGGCGCTGGCCGCTCTTGCCCTCGTGCATCTTGGCGTTGACGTCCAGCGCGGCGAACAGCGGATAGAACGGGCTGGTGGAGGCGTGCAGCATAAAGGCGTTGTTGAAGCGCTTGTGGTTGCAGTAGCGGCTCTGGCCCTTGATATGCTTGTCTTTTTTGTGGATCTGCGAGGTCTGCGAGAAACCGGCCTGCTGCTTGTGCACCGACTGGGTGACGATGATGCCGGGATCGTTCTCGTTCAGCTCCAGCAGCAGCGGCGAGCAGTCTTTCATCATCGGAATGAACTGCTCATAGCCCACCCAGGCGGAGTCGAACAGGATGTAATCGCACAGGTGGCCAATCTTGTCGACCACCTGACGGGCGTTGTAGATAGTGCCGTCGTAGGTGCCGAGCTGGATGATCGCCAGGCGGAACGGGCGGGCTTCGTTGGCGCGTTCCGGCGCCACTTCGCGGATCTGCTGGCGCAGGTAGCGCTCGTCGAAGCAGTGCGCGTCGATGCCGCCGATAAAGCCGAACGGGTTGCGCGCGGTTTCCAGATACACCGGCGTGGCGCCGGCCTGGATCAATGCGCCGTGGTGGTTGGATTTATGGTTGTTGCGGTCAAACAGCACCAGATCGCCGCGCGTCAGCAGGGCGTTGGTCGCCACCTTGTTCGAGGCCGAGGTGCCGTTGAGCACGAAGTAGGTCTTGTCGGCGTTGAACACCTTGGCGGCGTGCTGCTGCGCCGCGCAAGGCGCGCCTTCGTGGATCAACAGATCGCCCAGTTTGACGTCGGCGTTGCACATGTCGGAGCGGAAAAGCGTTTCGCCGTAGAAGTCGAAGAACTGGCGGCCCGCCGGATGTTTGCGGAAGAACTCGCCGCCCTGGTGGCCGGGGCAGGCGAAAGTGGCGTTGCCCATTTCCACGTACTGCGTCAGCGTGTTGAAGAACGGCGGCAGCAGCTCGCTCTCATATTTGGCGGCGGCGGCCTCCAGCTGTTTGCCGTAGAACTGGGTATTCTTGCCGCACAGTTCAAACACGCCGTGCAGCGCCGGCAAGACGGCGTTATCCAGCTCTTCTTCGCAGCAGACGGCGACGAACAGCGGAATGTTCAGGCCGTGCTCTTCGATGCGCGCCACCATGCCTTGCGCGACGTCTTCTACCGACAGCACGATGGCGGCGACGTCATTGAAATCGCTGTGGTGCACATCGACGATGTCGCGTTCAGTTTCAAAGCAGCCGAGGGTTTGGGTGTTGGCGGCAATTTTTAATTTTTTCATTTTTCTCATTCTTCAGGCAAAGGCGCGCCGTCGGCAAATAATTCCATTTGCCGCTAACGCCCTCACGAAAATAAAGGTGTACGAGAACCCAGCGATGCCCTAAGACATTAACTGTGTTCTTTGTTTTATTTTTCTTGGAGGCTCTTTGACGGTATTAAAAATGTATTGCGCGCCCTTCCCGGTTTGCGAGGGAAAGACATTATCACCGGAGTGCGGAGAATAAAGTGAAACGCAAAGACACTCTTAACAACGGCGTAAGAGCGAGGGGTGAGGGTTATCTGTAGTTGAAGAATGCGAAGCTAAAGCAGCTGCGATGAGCCATCATCATAATATGGGTTGTGCGCCTGATGTGCGCCATTTTTCGGTTATTGTTTTCCATTTTCTAATCCACCTTGCTGAGTGAAAAGATGGCGCTATTTTAACGCAAGATGCGCCAAAAATTGTGATGATAGTCACATAAATGCCGGTTTTGATAAATAACTATTCACCGGTTATGCAATATGTTGCATAACTATCATCCTGGCGCAGAGATTGGCATGTAAATGAATTGCTAATGCTCGCGGGCCTTAATCGCTTAATTTCAATGCCGCTCTGAAAGGAATAAAAAAAGCGGCCAAATAACCGGCTACATAACGATCAAATAAATCCGTCTTGTATTTTTTATGTTATCAATCTGATTTATGTGAAAAATAAATAAAAATTCACAATTGATGTATTTGTATTCATGCGTGGTTTTTGATGATTATCGTTATTTGTGACTCGCTTCAACAACGCAGGGTAAGATGAAGTGAGTGAACCGGGAGGCGAGTAACCTTGAATACCCCAGAACAACGGCAACAGATTGCGGATTTCATCGGCAAGCAACATGTCTTGACGCTGTGCGCCGGCGACGGCCTCGACATGTGGTGCGCCAACTGTTTTTACGTGTTCGACGCCGCGACGATGGCGCTGTGGCTGATGACCGAACCGCACACCCGCCACGGCGGGCTGATGCTGAACAACGGCCGGGTGGTCGGCACCATCGCGCCGAAACCGAAAAGCATCGCGCTGATCCGCGGCGTGCAGTACCGCGCCGAGGCGGTGCTGCTGAGCGGCGAAGAGGCCGAGGCGGCGCGCGCGCGTTACTGCAAGCGCTTCCCGATCGCCAGGGCGCTGAAGGCCTCGGTATGGCGGCTGGATCTGCACGAGGTGAAGATGACCGACAACACCCTCGGCTTCGGCAAGAAGCTGCATTGGGCGCGGTCTATACTTTAAGTCGACGTATTGATTACAACGGGAGATTGCATGGCGCGAGCACTGTTAGTCGGCGCAACCGGGCTGGTGGGGCGCGAGTTGCTGCAGCTGTTGCAAAGCGATCCGCAGGTAACGGCCATCGTGGCGCCGACGCGCACGCCGCTGCCGCCGCACGGCAAGCTGACCAACCCGGTCGGCGATGCGCTGTTCGAGCTGCTGAGCGGCCTGCAGCAGCCGGTCGATCTGGTGTTCTGCTGCCTGGGCACCACCCGCCAGGCGGCGGGCAGCGCCGATGCCTTCCGCTACGTCGATTACCAACTGGTGGTGGAGAGCGCGCTGACCGGCCGCCGGTTGGGGGCACAGCACTGTCTGGTGGTGAGTGCGTTGGGCGCCAATGCGCATTCCACCTTCCTGTATAACCGCACCAAAGGCGAGATGGAGCAGGCGCTGCGCGAACAGCGCTGGCCGCGCCTGACGCTGGTGCGGCCTTCCATGCTGGTGGGGGATCGCCCTGCGCCGCGCCTGATGGAGCGCCTCACGCTGCCGCTGTTCAGGCTGCTGCCCGGCAAATGGCGCGCCGTCGCCGCCAAAGACGTGGCGCAGACGCTGCTGCAGCAGGCGTTCACGCCGGGCGAAGGGGTCAGGGTGCTGGAATCGGATCGGCTGCACTGCTACCGAGACTGACGCTGAGGTGATCGAACGCCAGCTCCAGCCCGGCGGGCAGTTCGTTGTCCAGCAGCCACCGATCGAGATGATGGCTGATGTGCGTCAGCAGCGTGCGTTTGGGCTGCAGCAAGCGCTGCGTCTCCTGCGCGCGGGTCAGATCGTTGTGGTTGCGCGGCGTCTGCGGCTGAGGCGGCAGGCTGCAGTCGAGCACCAGCAGATCCAGCGGCACGTTCTGCAGATAGTCGGCGGTGGCCGGCGGCAGGCCGACGGTGTCGGTCAGGTAGGCCAGCGCAGCGCCCGCCGCCTGGATCAGATAGCCGTGGGTCAGTTTGGAGTGTTGCAGCGGCAGCGGGGTGATGCGCATGCCGCCCAGCTCGACGGTGGCGAAGGGCGCCAGCGGCGGCTGAAACGCCAGAATGCCGGGGTGTTTGAACAGGTCGTCGCAGCCCTGTTCATCCGGCGGGCCATATACCGGAATGGAATTTCCGCACCCCCAACGCAAAGGAAATAACCCCTGAACGTGATCCATGTGGTAATGTGTCAGTAAAAAACGTTGAATTTGCCCCGCCGAAAATCGCCGCTCCAAAGCCGGTAATCCCGCATCCAATAAGGTCGTTTCCCCCTGATAGTTGAGCATGGCGCTACACGCTCGCCGCCGAAATGCCGGCTCGCGCCGCGCCCGTTGGCAGATCAAACAGTCGCAGCCGAACACCGGCACCTGCTGCGCGCCGCCGGTGCCGAGAAAGGTCAGTTGCATCGCTCCCCTCCGTTAAAGGTACTTCTGCGCAAAGCGGTTGATGTCGCGAAAATCCGCCAGCCGCGCCTGCAGCGTAGCGTGATCCCAGTGCCACCACTGGCTGCGTTCGATACGCTCTATCAGCGCATCGTCGAAGCGCATGCCGATCTTTTTGGCCGCCACGCCGGCGACGATGCTGTAAGGCTCCACGTCCTTGGTGACCACCGCCGCGCTGCCGATCACCGCGCCGTTGCCGACGCTGACGCCCGGCATCAGGATGGCGTTATGGCCGATCCACACGTCGTGGCCGACGGTGACGTGGTGCTCGCGCCGCCAGTCGAAGAACGCCGCGTCGTCTTCCCCCAGCCCGTATTCGGAAGCGCGGTAGGTGAAGTGGTGCTGCGCGATGCGCTGGTAGGTCGGGTGGTTGCCGGGATTGATGCGCGCATAGGAGGCGATGGAGACGAACTTGCCGATGGTGGCGTAAAAGATCTGGTTGTGCCCGGCGGTGTAGGAGTAGTCCCCCATCTCCACCTCTTCCAGGATCGCATCGTCGGCCAGGTGCACATACTGGCCGAGCCGGGTGCGGTTAAGAGTCACGTTGTCGCCGATTTTCGGCTGGGCGAAGTCGTTCATGGCGTCGCGTCCTGAGTTTGTCGGGTAGAAGTCGGCAGCAGCGCCAGCAGCGCCGCCAGGGTGTCGTCGAGTGGGCCGTCGTTGTGCAGCACCCGGCAGCCGGCGGGCAGGCTCTGCTGATATTCCGCCGCCCGCGCCAGCCGCTGCTCGATCTGCTCGGCGCCTTCTCGCCCGCGATCCTGCAGGCGTTGGCGCAGGATTGCGGCGCTGACCTGCAGGCACACCGGCAGCAGCTGCGCACCGTAGCGCTGCTGCGCCTGCGGCAGGTGGGCGCGTGAACCGTTGACCGCCACGTCGATCCCCTGCAGCAGCCAAAGATCCACCTCGATCCCAAACGCGTAGCGCTGCTGGTGCGCCTGCCAGTCGAGCGCGAACAGCCCCTTGGCGCGGCGACGCAGAAATTCGGGTTCGCTCAGCGCGATGTGATTCTCGCAGCCGGCGTCCGCCGGCCGGGTGATATAGCGGTGCGCCACCAGCGGCGCGCGGTCGGCGTCGGCCCGCAGCGCGGCCAGCAGGCTGTCCTTGCCTGCGCCGGAAGGCCCCATCAGATAGATGAGCCGCGCCATCAGAACACCTGCCTGCCCTGGCGCCACACGTTCTGCACGTAAACGTGCTCGCCGTGCGGCCGTGCCAGCACCAGATCCGCCCGCAATCCTTCGGCGAGGGTGCCGCGATCCTGCAGATCCAGCGCCCGCGCCGGGTTACGGGTGATCATGCGCACCGCCTGGGGCAGATCGTAGGCGTTGCGCTCGTCCGCCGCGAGGCGAAACGCCGCATCCAGCAGGCTGGCCGGGTAATAATCGGAAGAGAGGATATCCAGCACCCCCAGCGCCGCCAGGTGGTGCGCCGCCACGTTGCCGGAGTGAGAACCGCCGCGCACGATGTTCGGCGCGCCCATCAGCACCTGCAGGCCCTGCTGGTGCGAAGCGCGGGCAGCCGCCTCGGTGGTGGGGAACTCGGCGATGGCGCTGCCCAGCGCGCAGGATTCGGCCACGTGCGCGGCGGTGGCGTCGTCATGGCTGGCCAGCGAGATGCGGCGCGCGCGGCAGTGGGCGGCGATCGCCTCGCGGTTCGGCGCGGCCCAGCGGGCGGACAGGGCGACCTGCTCTTCCTCGTACTCGCTCATCTGCTGATCGTTGAGGTGGTATTTGCCCTGATAATATTCGCGGTACTTTTCGCGCGAGGCGAACTGGCGCTGGCCCGGCGAGTGGTCCATCAGCGACACCAGCGACACGCCCGGCTTGTCCATCAGCTGTTCGAACAGCGGCAGCGTGCTCTCGTGTGGCAGCTCGCAGCGCAGGTGCAGCCGGTGCTCGGCGCGGTTCACTCCGGCGCGCTGGCTGTGGATCACCGCGTCGATCATCTTCTGCAGGTTTTCCAGCCGGTGGCCGCCGTCGCGCACGTCGCCGATCGCCACTGCGTCCAGCACCGTGGTGATGCCGTTGGCCACCATCAGCGCGTCGTGGCTGCTCATCGCCGAATGGGCCGGCCAGTCGACGTTCGGGCGCGGGGTGAAAAACTTGTCCAGGTTGTCGGTATGCAGCTCGATCAGCCCCGGCAGCAGCCAGCCGCCGTCGCCGTCCAGCGCCTGCGGCAGCCGGCTCGGGCCGTCGGCGAAGCTGCGGATCACGCCGTCCTGCATCTCCAGCGAGCCTTGCACCACCTGGTCATCCAGCACCAGCTTAACGTTATTGACGATCATCAGAGGGCCTCCAGCGCCTGCGGCGCCTGCATATCATAAAGCCGGTCGGCGACCTGTTGGCGGACGCCTTCATCATGGAAAATGCCGACGATCGCCGCGCCGCGCGCCTTGGCGCGTTCGATAAGCTGCACCACCGCCGCGCTGTTGCGGCTGTCGAGCGAGGCGGTCGGTTCATCCAGCAACAGGATCGGGTAATCGACGATAAAGCCGCGCGCGATGTTCACCCGCTGCTGTTCGCCGCCGGAGAAGGTGGACGGCGCCAGCGGCCACAGGCGCTGCGGCACGTTGAGCGCGGCGAGCAGCGCTTCGGCGCGTTCGCGGCATTCGGGGCGCTCGACGCCCTGTTCCAGCAGCGGCTGCATCACCACCTCCAGCGCGCTGATGCGCGGGATCACCCGCAGGAACTGGCTGACCCAGCCCAGCGTATGGCGGCGCACCGCCAGAATCTGGCGCGCGTCGGCGCTGACCATGTCCAGCCAGTCGCCCTGGTGGTTGATCCAGATATGGCCGCTGTCCGGCAGGTAGTTGGCGTACAGCGAGCGCAGCAGGGTGGATTTGCCGCTGCCGGAGTGGCCGTGCAGCACCACGCATTCGCCGGCGTGGACCGTCAGGTTGGCGTCGTGCAGCACCGGCAGGCGGGTGCCGTACTGCTGGTGCAGCACAAAGGTTTTACTGAGATGTTCAACTCGAATTTGCATAGTCATCTGTTATCGCCTTGGGTTACGACAGCACCGAAGAAACCAGCAGCTGGGTGTAAGGATGGTGAGGATCGTCCAGCACCCGATCGGTCAGGCCGCTCTCCACCACTTCGCCCTGTTTCATCACCAGCAGGCGGTGGGCCAGCAGCCGCGCCACGCCGAGATCGTGAGTGACGATCACTGCCGCCAGCTGCATCTCCACCACCAGGTTGCGCAGCAGATCGAGCAGGCGCGCCTGCACCGACACGTCCAGCCCGCCGGTCGGCTCGTCCATAAACACCAGCTTGGGGTGAGTGACCAGATTGCGGGCGATCTGCAGCCGCTGCTGCATGCCGCCGGAGAAGGTGGTCGGCAGATCGTCGAGGCGCGACAGCGGGATTTCGACGTCTTCCAGCCACTGGCCGGCCTGACGGCGAATGTCGCCATAGTGGCGCTGGCCGATGGCCATCAGCCGCTCGCCGATGTTGCCGCCGGCGGAGACCTGCGGCCGCAGCCCGTCGAGCGGGTGCTGGTGCACCACGCCCCAGTCGGTGCGCAGCAGGCGGCGGCGATCGCTCTCCGCCATGGCGTACAGGTCGTGTTCCTGGTCCGCCTGCGGGCGGTAAAGGATCTGCCCGCGCTGCGGCGCCAGCCGCGCCGAGATCGACTTTAGCAGCGTGGTTTTGCCGGAGCCGGATTCGCCGACGATGCCCAGCACTTCACCGGGGTAGATATCGAACGACACGTCGCTGAAGCCCTTGCCGGGGGCGTACAGGTGGGTGAGCCGGTTCACCGACAGCAGCGGGGTGGTGCTCAAAGGGGTGGAAGTCATCAGTGCTGCGCCTCTTGCGAAGATTGCGCCAGCTGCTGCCGGCAGTAGTCGGTGTCCGAACAGACGAACATGCGGTTGCCCCGATCGTCGAGCACCACCTCGTCGAGATAGCTGTGGCGCGAGCCGCACAGCGCGCAGGGTTCGTCCCACTGCTGCACGCTGAACGGATGGTCGTCGAAGTCCAGGCTCTCCACCTTGGTGAACGGCGGCAGGGCGTAGATGCGTTTCTCGCGCCCGGCGCCGAACAGCTGCAGCGCCGGCATCATGTGCATTTTCGGGTTGTCGAATTTCGGGATCGGCGACGGATCCATCACATAGCGATCGTTGACCTTCACCGGATAGGCGTAGGTGGTGGCGATATGGCCGTAGCGCGCGATGTCCTCATACAGCTTCACCTGCATCACGCCGTACTCCTCCAGCGCGTGCATCTTGCGGGTCTCGGTTTCGCGCGGTTCGATAAAGCGCAGCGGCTCCGGGATCGGCACCTGATAGATCAGGATCTGGTCTTCGCGCAGCGCGGTTTCCGGAATGCGGTGACGGGTTTGGATCAGCGTGGCCTCCGGCGTGCGTTCGGTGGTTTCCACCCCGGCGACGCGCTGGAAGAAGCGGCGGATCGACACCGCGTTGGTGGTGTCGTCGGCGCCCTGGTCGATCACCTTCAGCACGTCGGCGCGGCCGATGACGCTGGCGGTGAGCTGAATGCCGCCGGTGCCCCAGCCGTAGGGCATCGGCATCTCGCGGCCGCCAAACGGCACCTGATAGCCGGGGATCGCCACCGCCTTCAGGATGGCGCGGCGGATCATGCGCTTGGTCTGTTCGTCCAGATAACCGAGGTTATAGCCGGTCAATACTTCACTCATCGCGGGCCTCCTGACGCTCGCTGTATTCCTGTCGCAGCCGCTTGAGCAGCTCCAGTTCGGCCTGGAAGTCGACGTAGTGCGGCAGCTTGAGATGGGAGACGAAGCCGGCGGCCTCGACGTTGTCGGCGTGGGCCAGCACGAACTCTTCGTCCTGCGCCGGGCCGGCGACGCCTTCGCCGTAGTCCGGGCTCTGCAATGCGCGATCCACCAACGCCATCGCCATCGCCTTGCGTTCGGCGCGGCCGAACACCAGCCCGTAACCGCGGGTGAAGTGCGGCGGGTGGTCCTTGGGATCGACGAAGCCGTTGACCATTTCGCACTCGGTCAGCAGGATTTCGCCGATATCGATGGCGAAACCGAGCTCTTCAGGCACGATCTCCACCGAAACGTGGCCGGTGCGGATCTCGCCGGCGAACGGGTGGTTGCGGCCGTAGCCGCGCTGGGTGGCGTAGCCGAGCGCCAGCAGAAAACCTTCGTCACCGCGCACCAGCTGCTGCAGGCGCGCCGAGCGCGAGCAGGGGTAAACCGGCGGGTTGCGGGTGATGTCGTCCGGTGCGCTGCCGTCGTCCTGCTCTTCGCGCGCCAGCTGCTGGCGACACAACAGATCGAACACGTGGCCGCAGTTGTCCGGTAGCGGTTCGTCGGCCTGCGGCGCACGCGGCGCTTCGCCTTCCGCCAGCAGCGCGAAGTCCAGCAGCCGGTGGGTGTAGTCGTAGGTCGGCCCCAGCACCTGCCCGCCGGGCAAGTCCTTGTAAACCGCCGAGATGCGCCGCTCCAGCCGCATGTTTTCGCTGGCCAGCGGCTCGCTGACCGCCAGGCGCGGCAGGGTGGTGCGATAGGCGCGCAGCAGGAAGATCGCCTCCACCAGATCGCCGCTGGCCTGTTTGATGGCCAGCGCCGCCAGCTCGCGATCGTAGATGCCGCCTTCGGTCATCACCCGATCCACCGCCAGCCCCAGCTGCTGTTCGATTTGTTCCGCGCCGATCGCCGGCAGCGCCTCGTCGCCGCGCCGCAGCTGTTCCTGCAGCTGATGGGCGGCCTCAATGGCTTTTTCGCCCCCTTTTACCGCTACGTACATCAGCACACCTCCACGCGGGTGGTCCGCGGGATCGCCAGCAGGCGATCGCCGCAGGTCAGCAAAATATCCAGCCCCAGCGGGAAGCGCTGCGGGCGGTTGACCAGGTAATCCAGCAGCGCCGGCGGCAGGCGCGGCGCTATCAGGCGTTGGCTCTCGATGCCGGGGCCGGTCAGGCGCAGCGCGGCGCCGTTCTCCAGCTCAGCGAGCTGCACGATGACCGTAGCGCCATATTCCGGCGAGATTTCCGTGCCGTGCGGCAACGCCTGCAGATCGGCGGCCTGCACGTGCTCATCGAACAGGGCAAAACAGACCTCCTGCGCCGTGGCGGCCAGCGGCGCGCCGCTGTGAAAACGAATGTTTGTTAGCACTTGCTCACTTTTAAGCGCAGCGCACAGCTGCAGCGGCGTTTCCTGATCGGCCAGCGTCAGCAGCGCGGCGGTGCTGGCGGCGTTCAGCGGCGCCCAGGCCGGGCCGGCCGGCAGCGTCACCCGGTGGCCCGGTTCGCTCAAGGCTTTAAGAATCAAACGGAAAGCGTGCTGCGATTGGTCTATCGGTTGCTCAAAACCGGTTAATAAACTCATGGCTTAATCTCCTCGCACCAGCGTAAAGAAGTCCACCCGGCTGGCGGCGATCGCCCGGGCGCGCAGCTGGCGCTGCTCGTGCTGCAGCGCGGCCAGCGGCGCGATCAGCTGTTGTTGCAGGCGTTCGCCGTGTTCCGGCTGTTGCAGCAGCGCATCGGCCAGCGCGCACAGCTCGGCGTGCGCCTTGTCGCGCCCGGCGATATAGCTGTAGCCGTAGCCGCCGTTGTCCAGCTGCACCACCGCGCGGGTGACCGTCATGTCCCCCAGCACGAAGCGGCGGCCGGTGGCGCCCATGCGCCCCTGCAGCTGGGCCAGGCCGATCTCCGGCGCGCGGATGCTGCGGTAACCCGGGCTGAGGTTCAGCGCCTGCCAGTGGCTGCGCAGCTGCTCGGGCCGGCTGTGCGCCAGCACCGACATCCAGCGTTGTCTCGACTCTAAGGCTTGCATTCAGTGCTCCATCGTCAGTTCAATCATGTCGGCGCGGGCCAGGCTGACGGAGTATTCCGCCACGTCTTCGCCGCCGCTGCGGACGTTAAGGGTGCGCACGCACAGCAGCGGCGCGTGGGTGGCGATCTCCAGCAGCCGGCTCTCTTTGGCCTGCGCGCGGCGCGCGCTGATGCGCGTCTGGCGGCGGGTCAGCGGCTGCTGCAGGTGCTGTTCGATAAACTGGTGCAGCGAACCGCTGTGGAACTGCTGCAGCGCCGGCCACCACTCCAGATCGGGCAGATAGTGGTCGATCACGCTCATCGGCACGCCGTTGACGCGGCGCAGGGTGCGCAGGTGGATCACCATTTCGCCTTCTTCACGCGAGAGCGCGCTGGCAACATGCCCATTACACGGGCGCAAGACAGCGAGTAAGCGCTCACTGGTGGGGTGGCTGCCCTGCTCGAACAGGTTCTGGCTGAAGCGGGTGTTGGCGTGCAGCGGGTAATCGTAAGGCCGCATCAGCACCAGGATGCCGACGCCGTGGCGGCGCTGCAGCCAGCCGCGCTCTACCAGCTGATCCACCGCGCGGCGCAGGGTGTGGCGATTGACCTGGTAACGTTCGGCCAGCTGCTGTTCCGAAGGCAGGTAGTCGCCGCAGCGGTATTGCGTGCGCAGCTCCTGTTCCAGCTGTGCGGCGATCTGCTGATAGCGGGTGGGGTAAGTGGTCGGATGTCTAGATAACTCCATCATAATAAAAACCTCGTCATGCCGATGGCGGTGCGATGAAGGCCGAAGCGGTGCGTTTCATCGTGCGTCTACCCTGTGGTTTTCACGTTGGCATCATGGTGCCGGGCGCAGATGACAATCGCGTTACGCGTCGGTGGCGAACAGATGAACTATTTAGGACAGCCCAGGCGTGCACGGGCGGCGGCGGCGCGCTATGCTGGCGCCACTGTTGACTGACTCTGGCCGCTACCATGCCGCAATCTCTGAATGCCCCTGAACCCGCCCCACGCGCCTGGCCGCTGTGGAAACCGATCCTGTTTCTGCTGGTGGTGGCCGTCGGCCTCTACTACGTGAAATGGCAGCCTTACTACGGCAAGGCCTTCGTGGCGGCGGACAGCCACTCGATCGGCAAATCGATCCTGGCCGACGGCGCCGCGAGCCCCTGGCTGGCGGCCTGGCAATATGCGCTGGTCTACTTCACCGCGGTGTGGAAGGCGGCGCTGCTCGGGGTGTTGTTAGGCTCGCTGGTACAGGTGCTGATCCCGCGCGACTGGCTGGCGCGCACGCTTGGCCACCGGCGTTTTTCCGGCACCGTGCTGGGGGCGCTGATCGCGCTGCCGGGCATGATGTGCACCTGCTGCGCCGCACCGGTTGCCGCCGGCATGCGCCGCCAGTCGGTGTCCAGCGGCGCCGCGCTGGCCTTTTGGCTCGCCAACCCGGTACTGAACCCGGCGACGCTGGTGTTTATGGGGTTTGTGCTCGGTTGGCCGTTCGCCGCCATCCGCCTGGTGGCGGGCGTGGTGATGGTGCTGGGTATCGCCTGGCTGGTGCAGCGCGTGACCGCCAACGATCCGCAACCCGCCGCGCCGCAGCCGCCGCTGATGATGGCGCAGAGCGATGAGCAGCCGTTCCTCGCCCGCTGGGGCAAAGCGCTGTGGGCGCTGTTTTGGTCGACCATCCCGATCTACGTGTTGGCGGTGCTGGCGCTGGGCGCGGCGCGAGTCTGGCTGTTCCCGCACGCCGACGGCGCCGTCGACAATAGCCTGCTGTGGATCATCGCGCTGGCGATCGTCGGCTGCCTGTTCGTTATCCCCACCGCAGCAGAAATCCCGATCGTGCAGACCATGATGCTGGCGGGCATGGGCGCCGGCCCGGCGTTGGCGCTGCTGATGACCCTGCCGGCGGTCAGCCTGCCTTCACTGCTGATGCTCAACAAGGCCTTCTCCGCCCGTGCGCTGTGCCTGACGGCGGCGCTGGTGGCGCTGTGCGGCGCGGTGACCGGCGTGGTGGGGATGGGGTTGGTGTAACTGATTTGTGACCCGATGCTGTCTCAATGGAGGAGATGGCAATGGAACAGCGGAATAAACCTGAAATGGACGTAGAGGCGATGTTGCTGGAGCAAGCGTTGCGTGAAAGGGTGGATGCCGCCCTTGATCGCTTAAGAAACGGCACCGCGGTTTATATAAGCCATTCGGAGGTAGAAAAACGAATGGCTATATTTAAGGCGAAAATCCGGGGGCGCTATCGGCGGGGGTATTGAGTTGTACTAGAACACCCAGAAATCCTTGTCGGGTTTGTGAAGGGTTGAGCAAGCCTACCAACTCGATAGCGTTCTTCATTCTGGTCAGCAATGGCCCTCCTGAGAGGCCATTTACCCCTGACTATTCCACATCAATGGCTAACCGATACATAGCTTCCAGTGCAGCAGGAGATTTGAGCACCATTCTCCGTTGATCGTAAGCCAGCTGACCAAGTTCTAGGTATCTGGACTCATACATAGCCTGCCAGAAGTACGTACCGTGTAAACGGTATTGCTCACGAGCATGAGCTGTAGCCATTACGAGTTCATTCAAGGTGATTGCTGTTTTCATAAAATGTTTCCTAAGGTGACGTGGGAGAGTCCCCCGTCTTCCTGAAAAATCTTGTGATCACGACGTTTTTGATACCAACAAAATAATCTGGCTCAGCCATGCCAAATCTGTACCCACAATATGTAGGGTAAGTGGCCGAAGACCAGAACGTCTGGGCGTATTTTTGCAGAACAGCTACATCAGTAAACGTGGACTTATCCGTTCTCTGGCCAACGTCGGTCTGGGGGGCGTTTCGGCAATGGTTGCCAGTTGGCCTGGAGAAAAATATGCTAACTATCCGGACAGGCAGGAAGATCGCTATTGCCAGTGGTTTCTGACATAAGGAAGGTTTTCTGATGAGTTATTCTGATATTTCGCATGCAGCTCGTAAAGCTCTTAAAGCCATTGATGAAAGTGAACTAGAAAAATGTATCGATAAATGCCTGTATGAAGAACAGTCTTATTATCTTCAGGGTCTTAGACTCTATGATTGTGGACCCTATGTCACGCAGCAATTATTTTGCTTTGAAAAAGCAGTTACTGCACTTCGGATATCCAAGTCATCCAAAAAACGCGAAGAAGCAAGATACGCAGCCCTGAAAGCTGGCCGTGATCTGACAGCTGCATTTTCGCAAATGAGGGCAGGGGTTTCTGAGGTTGAGGCAGAAGAAGTTACATTTAGTGTCGATGAGCAAAATTTTCCGCCAACAACGTTCAGTGAACGCCTTTTTGTTCGGATAAGCTACAGCTGGCGAATCGATCAGAATGCAGACTGGCAGTTCGGAAACATTACATTCTCTTACCTTGCAGAAGAACAGCCAAGCTATTTTTCAGTCGAGCCGGCACGCAAGGTTAGCGCTGCCAGACAAAAGCAGGCAAAACAAGAAGATCTGTACCGGACTTGGGAGCACCTAAAAGCAATATGTAAGGAATCTGTCCATAACTATCTGAAGGATGGGCGAGATGGCTCGCAGATCCCAAAGACTTTCACGGTTAAAAGTCTGAATAATTTCGGGGCGAATTTTTGGGATAGTACCGATACTTAGATGCTCCAGTTGCAGGAACTATTCCAGTTATACAACCAAGTCTGCGGAAAGCGTCTTGATATGGGTAATATTTAAAGAACATTGTCCGGATAAGATCTGACTAACCAGAGACTTTGAACCGATCTCTTCTTTAAGATCAGAGTAGGTTAGCTTGTAGTGGTCCGTCAGGAGGCGTCGTAGCGTAGCGGTGAGCGGCATTTCATCGATCGCGGTGTTAGGCTCAGCGAAATAATCGCTGTTGCACTCATAGGTAGCAATTTTGTTCGATAGAAAGTCGATTAGCGGGTTTCCATTATCGTTCTCGAGCAGGTAGTGCTCACCAAAGCCAGCGCGTCACGATAATCCCTCTCGAGAGAACCACCTCCAAGGAAGGAGACTTGCGGGTCGGGTTTGTGAAGGGGAGAGTAAGCTCACTGGCATTGATAGTGGGCTTAACTTAAGGGCCGTTTTGAGCGAGGAACGGACATTGCTAACAGCATTCTGTGTGAATCAACAGGGAGCAGGTCAGTATAAATATATAAGTCTTTTCCCTTAGATCTTGGATTGATTTGTTGAAGTTTCACGAAAATAATGATAAACAAAAAAAGTAGCAATAATAATGGATTTAATTATGGAATGGAGATTTTTAGGTTCTATATCAGAGGCTAGGAAATCTGGCTGTAGTGGAGTTTATCTTATTGTCCATAAAGGACTTTTCAATCGTGTGGTTTACGTTGGGGTAAGTTGTAATGTAGGTAGAAGGATAAACGAACATTACGACGGTTACCTGAGAGGAAACCGAACAATTTACGCCGCGGGTCACGATGATGATGTGTATCGCTTCATGTCAGCTTATAAAATTCATAACCACACAAAGCACTATCAAGCCTTGGCGAAGGATTATAAGATATGGGCATCTACAACATTATATTCTGATTTGCCGAAAAACATGCTAGCAAAAAGCCAAACCTTTGATACTGACTGGCAGAGCATTGCATTAGAAAAATATATTCCTCAACTGGTAGTATGGGCCCTTCCAATGGCAGGTTACTGTTATTCAAATGCAAGCAGGATTGAAAGTGTAATCCAATCAAAGCTCATTAAATCTTTTGATTTGAGAGGGTTTTTTAATATAAAGCAACTAAGCATATTGGGGAAAATTGAATTCCCGCATATGGAAAAGGCCAAGGTTTTTATTATTGATACGCCTGATTTAGATCCGGCATCCCAACTTATTTTTAGTAATCTGTATAACAAGAAAACTGATGAAAATTTCTGTAAAGAGTTCCGCTCACAGTTTAAAAACGAGATTTCTCAGAGGGAAAGTGAAATTCAGAGAAAGCGAACTATCAGAGAGCATAAGGTATCTCTTTATGAAAACTTTGGCAAACCCTGGACTTTAAAGGAAATGGAAAAACTTAGAGTCATGCTTGTCGATTTTGATTTATCCCCGACAGAAATATCTGAGTATCTAGGAAGAGAACCTCGCTCTATCTCTAAAAAAATAAGCGAAAATGATAAAGTTACTAATTATAAATGGAGAGAGAGCGTCGGCTGGTTGTGACGTTACGTTTTGATCGAAATAACCCCATTTTGCAAGGTCCGCTCCTGGCACAAAGCAGCCCATCAGATTAACGCCGTGCCGTAGCGCTGCCAGATCGAGTCTGTGCAGCCAGCTCATCGCAACCTATGCACCACCTGGTTGCTGCTGCCGCGCCAAATCAGCGCCGGGTCTTTCAAATCCTGCACGAACTTGCCGTCGATCAGCACGTTGATCCTGTCCACCACCTGCATTTGCTGTGCATCCAGCTCCGCCAGCCGGTAGCCGGTCCACAGCCAGATATCCTTGCCGGGGCATTCGGCGTGCACCCGTTTCACCAACTGCAAGATGCTCGGCACGTTGGCCGGGTGCAGCGGATCGCCGCCGGAGAGCGACAGCCCCTGGCGCGGCACGCGCGTATCGTTCAGATCGGCGATGATGCGGTCTTCCAACGCCGGGGTAAACGGCTGGCCGGAGTTGAGCCGCCAGGTGCTTTTGTTGTAGCAGCCGGGGCACTGGTGCACGCAGCCGGCGACAAACAGCGTGCAGCGGGTGCCGGGGCCGTTGACGACGTCGATTGGGTAATACTGGTGATAATTCATGTGAGGCCTGCCCATCAGGCTATTTTACTGGCCATTTTGCCTCCGGGCAGGGCCCCCAATCCTCACGTACTGCGTGTACGCTCCGGTTGGTGCGCGCTGGCCGAAGGCAAACCGGCTGCGATAATCACGCCTGATGAACAGGCTTCTGCCTAGGTTGCACGGTGCTTTTCAGCCGAGCTGCCCATTGCCGAGGTGTTTCACCCGGCGTTTCACCTCTTCCTGCTTGCCGGCGTTGAACGGCCGGGCATCGGGGCTGCCGAGATAGCCGCACACCCGGCGGGTGACCGAGACCTTGGCCGAGTCGTGGTTGCCGCATTTCGGGCAGGTGAAGCCTTTGCTGGTGCAGGAGAATTCACCGGTGAAGCCGCATTCGTAGCACTCGTCGATCGGCGTGTTGGTGCCGTAGTAAGGCACCCGGGTGTAGCTGTAGTCCCACACGTCTTCCAGCGCCTTCAGGTTGTGCTGCAGGTTCGGGTATTCGCCGTAGCAGATGAAGCCGCCGCTGGCCAACGGCGGGTAGGGCGCTTCGAAGTCCAGCTTGTCGTACGGATTGACCTTCTTCTCCACGTCGAGGTGGAAGCTGTTGGTGTAATAGCCCTTGTCGGTGACGCCCGGCACCACGCCGAAATCGGCGGTGTCCAGCCGGCAGAAACGATCGCACAGGTTCTCGCTCGGCGTACTGTAGAGGCTGAAGCCGTAGCCGGTTTCGTCCTTCCAGGCGTCGACGGCGGCGCGCAGCCGCGCGACGATCGCCACCGCTTTGGCGCGCAGCGCTTCGTCGTCATACACGTGGTTTTTGCCGCCGAACAGCGCGTTGATGGTCTCGTGCAGGCCGATGTAGCCCAGCGAAATCGAGGCGCGGCCATTCTTGAAGATATCCGCAATGTTATCGTCGGCCTTGAGCCGCACGCCGCAGGCGCCTTCCATGTACAAGATTGGCGCCACCCGCGCCTTGATGCCTTCCAGCCGGGCGATGCGCGTCATCAGGGCCTTTTTCGCCAGCTGCAGGCGCTGATCCAGCAGCGCCCAGAAGCGCGACTCATCGCGCATCGCCTCCAGCGCGATGCGCGGCAGGTTGAGGCTGATGACGCCGATGTTGTTGCGGCCGTCGTGCACCAGCTCGCCGTCCTGCTCGTAGGTGCCGAGGAAGCTGCGGCAGCCCATCGGCGTTTTGAACGAGCCGGTGACCTTCACCACCTGATCGTAGTTGAGGATGTCCGGGTACATGCGCTTGCTGGCGCACTCCAGCGCCAGCTGCTTGATGTCGTAGTTCGGATCGCCGTACTGGTGGTTGAGGCCGTCGCGGATGGCGAACACCAGTTTGGGGAACACGGCGGTCTTGCGGTTTTTGCCCAGCCCGGCGATGCGGTTTTTCAGGATTGAGCGCTGGATCAGGCGCGACTCCCAGCTGGTGCCAAGGCCGAAGCCGAAGGTGACGAACGGCGTCTGGCCGTTGGCGGTGTGCAGGGTGTTGACCTCGTACTCCAGCGACTGGAAGGCGTCGTAACACTCTTTCTCGGTGCGCGCCATGGCATAGCCTTTGGCGTCCGGGATCTGCCATTCCTCCGCCACCTGCAGGTGTTTGCGGAAGCTCTCGTCGACGAACGGCGCCAGAATTTCATCGATGCGGTTGATGGTGGTGCCGCCATAGATATGGCTGGCGACCTGAGCGATGATCTGCGCAGTCACGGCGGTGGCGGTGGAGATCGACTTCGGCGGCTCGATTTCGGCGTTGCCCATCTTGAAACCGTTGGTCAGCATGCCTTTCAGATCGATCAGCATGCAGTTGAACATCGGGAAGAACGGCGAGTAGTCGAGATCGTGGTAGTGAATTTCGCCGCGTTCATGGGCCAGCACCACGTCGCGCGGCAGGATGTGCTGCTTGGCGTAGTGTTTGGCGACGATGCCCGCCAGCAGGTCGCGCTGGGTGGGGATCACCTTGCTGTCCTTGTTGGCGTTTTCGTTCAGCAGCGCACGGTTGCTCTGCTCGACCAGGCCGCGAATTTCCTGATTCAGGCGGCCGCGCAGTTCGCGCGCCACGTCGCGATCGTGGCGGTATTCGATATAGGCGCGCGCCAGCTGTTTGTATTCGCCGGCCATCAGCTGGTTTTCCACCGCCTGCTGGATCTCGTGGATATCGACGCGCGGCTGCTGCTCCATGCGCTGAGCGACCACGCGGGCGACGGTGGCGCAGTAGTCGGCATCGACCACGCCCACCGCCAGCGCGGCGCGCTCGATGGCCTGCGCAATGCGCGCTTCGTCAAAAGGTACCTGGCAACCGTCCCGCTTAATCACTACTGGTTTCACGTTGTACTCCTTGTTCCCCGAGGGAGCGTTGATACCCGCCGGCGCGGCGAGCAACCGTCAAATTTCGCTTATCCACAGGGCAAAGCCGCAGCGCGCAAGGGCTGTGGCGGCGTGTGGATGATTTTGTGGATAACTACTATATATAGGTGTTCGCAATTCTTAATGCACTATATATAGATATTGGCGCGATTCTTTTGATGTAGAACAAGGAAAACGGAGGAGCGTGCGCAAGCTGAACAGTCGTCAATCGCCCGCCGGCCGATCGCGAAAATGTTCCAGCAGAAAATCGACCCAGACGCGCACCCGCGGCGGCAGATCCGCCGAAGCGTAATAGAGCCACAGCTGCACCGGGCGCGGCCAGCATTCCGCCAGCACCGGCTGCAGCGTGCCCTGCTCGAAGTGTTTCTCGACGTACCAGCGCGCCAGGTTGACGATGCCGAGCCCGGCCAGCGCCGCATCCAGCAACATCTCCGGGCGGCTGGCCACCAGCCGCCCGTTCAGATCCAGCGCCAGCGTTTCGCCCTGATGGCGCAGCTGCCATTTGACGTGGCGGCCGTTGGCCGGGTTGCGGTGCAGCAGGCAGTCGTGGCGCAGCAGATCGTGCGGCGTTTGCGGCTCACCGCACCGCGCCAGATAGTCGGGCGACGCCGCCAGCACCATGTGCATCGGGTTGAGCGGGCGGGCCACCAGCCGGCTGTCGGGATCGACCCGGCTGCCGATGCCGACGTCGAAACCTTCGCCCACCAGGTTCACCACCCGGGCGTCCAGCGACAGATCGAGATCGATCTGCGGGTAGCGCGCCAGAAATTGCGGGATCAACGGCATCAGCATCCGGCGGCCGAAGCCGGGGATCATCGTGACGCGCACCACGCCGGCCGGCGCCTGCCGTTCGCCGCCGGCGCTCTCCAGCGTCGCCGCCAATGCCTGCCACAGCGGCGCTACCTGCGCCAGCAGCGCTTTGCCCTCGTCGGTCAGCAGCACGTTGTGGGTGTTGCGCTGAAACAGCCGCAGCGCCAGCTTCTCTTCCAGCGCGCGGATGTTTTTGCTGACCGCCGCCGGCGTCACGCCCAGCTGGCGGGCGGCGGCGGAGAAATTTTGCGCCTGCGCGGCGGCGAGGAAGGCCGGCAACAGGCGGTGTACGTCAAAGGGCAGCGACATAGTGGTTGATACTTTCAGTTGAAATTGAAGTGACCTCTAACAGCCTACACCCGCCGCGGCGGAAATGGAAAAATGCCCTCATCTTCTTATGACCGAGGAATCATGTATGTCGCGCATTTTAGTGTTAACCGCCCACCGCACCCCCGACGAGTCGCGCATCAACAAAGCGCTGATCGAGGCCGTACGCCCGCTGCCCAACGTGACCGTTCACGAACTGATCCGCGCGTACCCGGATTACCGCATCGACGTGGCGCGCGAACAGGCGCTGTTGCAGAGCCATGATGCGGTAGTGATGCTGTTCCCGTTTTACTGGTACAGCTCGCCGGCGATCCTCAGCGAATGGCAGGATGCGGTATTAACCTACGGTTTCGCCTACGGCAGCGAAGGCACCCAACTGCACGGCAAGCCGCTGCAGCTGGTGGTGAGCACCGGCGGCAACGCGCAGGCCTATACGGCGCAAGGGTACAACCGTTACCCGGTGCAGGATCTGCTGCTGCCGTTCCACGCCATGGCCAACCTGACCGGCATGGATTATCTGCCGCCGCATCTGGTGCAGGGCGTGAGCGACATGAGCGATGAGCAGTTGGCGCAAGAGGCCGCCGGCGTGGCGGCGCTGCTGGGGAAATGGTAGGGCGCAGCGTTCGCCGCGCCCTGCGGGGTCAGTCTTCGAGCAGCCACCACACCGCTTCGAACGGCCGCAGCGTCAGCGCCTGCGGCTGGTCCGCCGAATCGGCGTAGTTGCTCATCAGCGGGCGCCATTGCGCGGAGGCTTCCACGCCTTCCGCCGCCCAGGCCAGCGGTTCGCGGCTCAGGTTGGCCGCCACCAGCAGGCGCTGGCCGTTCCAGCTGCGCTGATAGCACCACAGCGCCGGGTGTTCCGGCGCCAGATCCTGATAGTCGCCGTGGGTCAGCAGCGGATACTGCTTGCGCAGGGTGATCAGCTGGCGATAGGCGTAAAACACCGAGTCGAGATCGGCCAGCGCTGCGTCGGCGTTGATCTGCGGGTAGTTCTCGGCGCAGCCGATCCACGGCGTGCCGGTGGTGAAACCGGCGTGCGGTGCGGCGCTCCACTGCATCGGCGTGCGGCCGTTGTCGCGCGATTTGTCGGCCAGGATCGCCAGCAGCTCGGCGTCGCTGCGGCCCTGGGCGCGCAGTTCGGCGTACATGTTCAGGCTTTCCACGTCGCGATACTGCTCGATGGCGCGGAAGCCGGGGTTGGTCATGCCGAGTTCTTCGCCCTGATAGATATAAGGCGTGCCCTGCATGCCGTGCAGCACCATCGCCAGCATTTTGGCGGCCGGCACCCGCAGTGCGCCTTCATCGCCGAAGCGCGACACGATGCGCGGCTGATCGTGGTTGCACCAGAACAGCGCGTTCCAGGCGCGGTTATGCATCCCTTGCTGCCAGTGGCGGAAGATCTGCTTCAGCTCCACGTAATCCGGCGCCGCCCGCGTCCATTTTTCGCCGCCGGCGTAGTCCACCTTCAGATGGTGGAAGTTGAAGGTCATCGACAGTTCTTCGCCGCTCTGCGCCGCGTATTGCTGGCAATGTTCGAGCGTGGTGGAGGACATCTCGCCCACCGTCATCAGGCCGCGCGGTTGGAACACGTCGCGGCTCATCTCCTGCAGGAACTCGTGGATGCGCGGGCCGTCGGTGTAGAAGCGGCGGCCGTCGCCCTGGCTGTCGGATGGGAAGTCCTGCTGTTTGGACACCAGGTTGATCACATCGAGGCGCAGCCCGTCGACGCCTTTGTCCGCCCAGAACTGGCACACTTTCTTCAGCTCTTCGCGCACCGGCGGGTGTTCCCAGTTGAGATCCGCCTGCTCGGCGGCGAACAGGTGCAGGTAGTACTGGCCGCTGTCGGCGTGCCACTGCCAGGCGTTGCCGCCGAACTTGGAGCGCCAGTTGTTCGGCGGCGTTTCACCGTCGCCGTCGCGCCAGACGTAGAACTGACGATACGGGCTGTGGCGATCCTGCGCGGCTTTGAACCACGGGTGCTCGGTTGAGGTGTGGTTGAACACCATGTCCATCACGATGCGGATGCCGCGCTGGTGGGCGGCGGCGACCAACTGCTCGAAGTCCGCCATCGTGCCGTAAGCCGGATCGATGGCGCAGTAGTCCGCCACGTCATAGCCGTTGTCCACCTGCGGCGACACGTAGACCGGCGTCAGCCAGATGGCGTCCACGCCCAGCTCCTGCAGATAGTCCAGCCGCCGGGTCACCCCGGCCAAATCGCCGTAGCCGTTGCCGGTGCTGTCCTGAAAACTCTTCGGATAAATTTGGTAGATGACGCCGTTCTGCCACCAGGGGGTTGGGTTGCTCATAGTTCAATACCTTTGAATCGTGACAACGAGCCCGCGCGAGCAGGCTCCTACATTCATTTTGCGTCAATCAAACCGGCAGCTCGCCGCGGGCGGCCTTGCGTTTGTAGACCATGATGGTCAGCACCAGCGGGATGACGATCGCCACCAGAATCGCCAGCGAGTAAATCAGCCAGAACTGCGGCTTGATAGACAGAATGCCCGGCAGACCGCCGACGCCGATGCCGTTGGCCATCACGCCGTCCAGCCCGCAGATAAGGCCGGCGATCGCGGAGCCGATCATCGCGCACAGCATTGGGAAGCGGTATTTGAGGTTGATGCCGTACATCGCCGGTTCGGTCACGCCGAGGTAGGCGGAGATCGCCGCCGGCACCGAGATTTCACGCTCGTTGGCCTTGCGGCTGATGATGATGATGCCGAGCACCGCCGAGGCCTGCGCGATGTTGGACAGCGCAATCAGCGGCCACACTGGGGTGCCGCCCATGCTTTGGATCATCTGCATGTCGATAGCCAGCGTGGTCTGGTGCACGCCGGTGATCACCAGCGGCGCATACAGGAAGCCGAACAGCGCGGCGCCCACCGGCGCGAAGCTGCCGGTCATCACCGATTTCACCGCCCAGGCGACGCCGTCGCCGATCATGCGGCCGAACGGCCCGATCAGCGCGTGCGCCAGGAACACCGCCAGCAGCAGCGAGACCACCGGCACCACCACCAGATAGAGATAGTCGGGAACGATCTTTTTCAGCCGGGTTTCGATCCAGCCCAGCGCCATGCCCGCCAGGATCGACGGGATCACCTGCGCCTGATAGCCCACTTTCTGGATCACGAACCAGCCGAAGTTCCACACTTCCGGCGTTTGCTGGCCGAGCAGGTAGGAGTTCATCAGCTGCGGCGACACCAGGGTGACGCCCAGTACGATGCCGAGCACCGGGGTGCCGCCCATCTTTTTCACCGTCGACCAACAGATGGCCACCGGCAGGAACATGAAGATCGCTTCACCGAGCAGCCACAGGAAGTCGTAAACGGTTTTCCACGCCGGGTGCATCTGCGCCAGCGTTTGGCCGCCGGACATCGGGATGTCGCCGATCACGTTGCGGAAGCCGAGGATCAGACCGCCGCTGATCAGCGCCGGCAGCAGCGGGAAGAAGATCTCGGCGAAGTGGGAGATGGTGCGCTCGGTCCAGGTCATGTTCTGGCGCGCGGCCACCTTGGCCTGTTCCTTGTCGGCCTCGTTGACGCCGGTGCTGGCGATCAGCGCCTGATAGTAGTCGCCGACGTCGGTGCCGATCACCACCTGGAACTGCCCGGCGTTGGTGAAGCAACCCTTGACCATCGGCAGCTCTTCGATCTCTTTCGGTTTCGCCTTATTGGGATCGTTGAGGACGAAACGCAGCCGGGTAATGCAATGGCTGACGGTGGCGATGTTCTCGCGGCCGCCGACCAAAACAATCAGGCGATCAATATCCTGCTGTTTTACTTTGCTCATTATGGGATACCTGCAGAGGTGTTGACTGAGTAATGATCAAAGCTTAGCCACTCGGCATTTTGAATGAAATGGGAACGTTCCCGGTTTGGGGCGAGGATCACAAAATGACGAAAAATGGTCAACTTCCAAGCAGATCGTCAGGAAAGTTTGCTGGGCACCACCAGGCGGCGGATCCCCTGCTCGCCGCTGAGCTGCGCCAGCAGCTGCTGCGCCGCCAGCAGGCCGGCGCTGCCGTAGCCGAACTCCACCGACAGGGTGTCGGGGAACAGGAAGCTGAGCAGCGGGGTGTTGCCGATGGCGCATACCTGGATGGCGCGCGTCGGCTGTTGTTGCAGGTATTTGATCGCGCCGAGGGCGATGCTGTCGGAGGCGCAGATCAGCGCGCTGGTGTGCGCATCGATCACTTCGGCGGCGTGCTGGAAACCGCTCTGGTAACTCAGCTCGCCCAGCGTGGCGCGCGGCGTGAGCGTGAGGCGTTCACAGGCGTCGAGATAGGCCTGGTAGCGGCGCTGGCCGGTGGTGGCGTCGCTGAGCTGCACCCCCAGATAGCCGATATGCCGATGCCCCTGCCGGTGTAGGCGATCCATCAGCAGGTTCACCGCGCCGGCGTCGTCGTAGCAGACGGACGAGAAGCCGTCGTATTCGCGCACCATCACCACCATTTTTTCCTGCCAAGGTTTGAGCATCGCCGCGGTCAGGCCGGTGAAGCCGAACAGGATCACGCCGTCGACGTTGCGCTGGTGCAGCACGTGCAGGTGCTCCTGCACCAGGCGGGTTTCGAACTGGCTCTCCATCACGATCGGATCGAAGCCCTGCTGGTACAGCAGCGGCAGCATGGTGCGCACCGCCTGGTTTTCCGACGGCGAATCGAGACGGGAAACGATGATGCCCACCACCTTGTCGCTTTGGCCGCGCATGGCGCGCGCCGACTTGGAGGGCGTAAACCCTTGCTGACGGATCACCGCTTCCACTCGTTCACGGGTTTGCGGGCTCACGCTGCCTTCATTGTTCAGCACGCGTGAGACGGTGGATTTGCCTACGCCGCTCAGGCGCGCGATGTCCTTGATGGTCAGCCGGTTTTGCATGGTTTACTTTTCGTTGAGGTGGACAGGCGTAACATAAAGGCCTGTAAAACAATGCCCGTCAGCATAGCTCATTTTCCGACGCGGATCTTGATGCAAAACGGGATTGTGACATTGCGATGAACGGCCGCTCCTGCCGCTCTGTTTTTCCCTTTACCGGAGGTTATGCCCCATATGGACCCCGACCCGACTGCTTTAGACACTCACTCGGTTCTCCGGTAAAACCTCTCCGCCTAGCGCTGCTGTTTTACCGGTGAAGTACATCACGGTAACCGGTAGCGCGCGCTTTGTCGTTCGCTCCTGCTGCTGAAAAAAAGAATAAGGATCTGCGTTGGCAGAGGCTTTTTGGCGCATCCGCCATCCGCCCTGCCGATGACGATCCCCGTTTACCCGCTGCCGTGAGGCACCGGGCGACGAGGTGCGAACCATGAAACTGAAAAAACTCCCCCGTCAGCTGCTGGGCCTGTTCGCCCGCGGCCTCCCGCGCCGTTTGGTGCGCCGCGACAGCCTGCTGGACAGCGTCGGCGGCGCTGCGCGCGATATGCCGGCCGGCCTGGCGCAGCAGCGGCTGGAATGCGCCGCCGCAGAAACGATGCAACTCTTTGAGCGTTTTCACAGCCACCCGGAAGGCATCACCGCCCATGAGGCGGAACAGGTGCGCCAGCGCTGCGGCGAGAACGTCATCGACGATCAGCAGAAAGAGGCCTGGTGGCAACACCTTTGGCACTGCTACCGCAACCCGTTCAACCTGCTGCTGACCGCGCTCGGCATGATCTCTTACGCCACCGAGGATCTGACCGGCGCGTTGGTGATCGCGCTGATGGTGCTGATCTCCACGCTGCTGAACTTCATCCAGGAGGCGCGATCCAACCGGGCGGCCGACGCGCTGAAGGCCATGGTGAGCAACACCGCCACGGTGATCCGCAGCGATGCGCTCACCGGCAAGAGCGAGCATGTGGAGCTGCCGATCGCGCAGCTGGTGCCGGGCGACATCATCAAGCTGGCGGCCGGCGACATGATCCCGGCGGATCTGCGCGTGCTGTCGGCCAAGGATCTGTTCATCAGCCAGGCGGCGCTGACCGGCGAATCGCTGCCGGTGGAAAAATCCGCGGCGCCGCAGTTGCCGGCGGCCGATCCGCTCGACTGCCAGAACCTGTGCTTCATGGGCACCAACGTGGTCAGCGGCACCGCGCTGGCGATGGTGATCGGCACCGGCGGCGGCACCTATTTCGGCCAGCTGGCGCAGCGTGTCACCAGCCAGGATGAGCAGCCGAACGCCTTCCAGAGCGGCATCAGCAAGGTCAGCTGGCTGCTGATCCGCTTTATGCTGGTGATGACGCCGATCGTGCTGCTGATCAACGGCTACACCAAGGGCGACTGGTGGGAGGCGGCGCTGTTCGCGCTGTCGGTGGCGGTCGGGCTGACGCCGGAGATGCTGCCGATGATCGTCACCTCGACGCTGGCCAAAGGGGCGGTGAAGCTGTCGCGCCAGAAGGTGATCGTCAAACGGCTGGACGCCATCCAGAACTTCGGCGCGATGGACATTCTGTGCACCGACAAGACCGGCACCCTGACCCAGGACAAGATCGTGCTGGAGCGCCACACCGACGTGTTCGGCGCCAGCAGCGAGCGGGTGCTGCGCTACGCCTGGCTGAACAGCTTCTACCAGACCGGGCTGAAAAACCTGCTCGATGTGGCGGTGCTGAGCTGCGCGGAGCAAAATCAGCAGCCGCAGGTGCTGCAAAACTACCGCAAGGTGGATGAGATCCCGTTCGACTTCGTGCGCCGCCGCATGTCGGTGGTGGTGGCCAAAGACAACGCGTATCACGAGCTGGTGTGCAAGGGCGCGCTGGAAGAGATGCTGGCGATTTGCAGCCACGTGCGTCACGAAGACGAGGTGATCCCGCTGAGCGAGGCGCTGCTGGCGCGCATTCGCCGCATCACCGACGATCTCAACCAGCAGGGGCTGCGGGTGGTGGCGGTGGCCAACAAGATCCTGCCGGCGCAAACCCATGAATACGGCGTGGCGGACGAGTCGGATCTGATCCTCGAAGGCTACGTCGCCTTCCTCGATCCGCCGAAGGAGAGCACCGCGCCGGCGCTGGCGGCGCTGAAACAGAACGGCGTCACGGTGAAGATCCTCACCGGCGACAACGAGCTGGTGGCCGCCAAAGTGTGCCGTGACGTCGGGCTCGAGGCCGATCATCTGCTGCGCGGCAGCGAGATCGAGCAGATGGACGACGAGCAGCTGGCGCAGGCGGCGGCGCGCACCACGGTGTTCGCCAAGCTGACGCCGCTGCACAAGGAGCGCATCGTCAAACTGCTGCGCCGCCAGGGGCACGTGGTGGGCTTTATGGGCGACGGCATCAATGACGCGCCGGCGCTGCGCGCGGCCGATATCGGCATCTCCGTCGATTCGGCGGTGGACATCGCCAAGGAGGCGGCGGACATCATCCTGCTGGAAAAAAGCCTGATGGTGCTGGAGCAGGGGGTGATCGAAGGGCGCCGCACCTTCGCCAACATGCTGAAATACATCAAGATGACCGCCAGCTCCAACTTCGGCAACGTGTTCAGCGTGCTGATCGCCAGCGCCTTCCTGCCGTTCCTGCCGATGTTGCCGCTGCACCTGTTGATTCAGAACCTGATGTACGACATCTCGCAGATCGCCATCCCGTTCGATAACGTCGACGACGATCAGATCACCCAGCCGCAGCGCTGGAACTCCGCCGATTTGGGGCGGTTTATGGTGTTCTTTGGGCCGATCAGTTCGATCTTCGACGTGCTGACCTTCAGCCTGATGTGGTGGGTATTCAAGGCCAACACGCCGGAAATGCAGACGCTGTTCCAGTCCGGCTGGTTCGTGGAAGGGTTGCTGTCGCAAACGCTGATCGTGCACATGATCCGCACGCGCAAAATTCCGTTTATCCAGAGCCGCCCGTCCTGGCCGCTGTGCATCATGACGCTGGCGGTGATCGCCACCGGCATCGGCCTGGTGTTCTCGCCGCTGGCCGGCTTCCTGCAGCTGCAGGCGCTGCCGCTCGGTTACTTCCCGTGGCTGGTGCTGATCCTCGCCGGTTACATGGTGCTGACCCAGTGCGTGAAAGGCTGGTTCGTGCGCCGCTACGGCTGGCAATAACCCGTTCGCCCCCTCCGGCCGGGAGGGGGCAACTGTGATCCCGTCCGCTTTTTCACCGTAACGGTTGGACATCTGTTCTGTGCTGAGTCTTTATCTACAGCGTTGGCTGTTTTCCCCTGCGCCTTTCAAGCCACCGCGTTGTTGGCTGTACGCCCGCCCTCCAGTTACTTAGCAGACCTAAGCGCCTGGGGATGCGGACGCTTGCCGCCTAGCGGTGGTTTGAAATTCATTGGGGATATTTTGTTTTTTTTCCTCTGAGGAATTTCCGATGCACAGACCTTTCCGTTATACGCTACTGGCTTCATCGTTATGGTTTTCTTGCGGCGCGCTGGCGCAGCCGGCGGGGGATTTGCCGCTGATGCCCTGGCCGCAGCAGGTGGAAGTGACGCAACCGGCGGGCAAACTGATTTTGGATCACCGGCTGTCGTTAAGCCTCCAGGGCGATGATTTGGGCGACGCGCTGCCGCGCTGGCGCCAGCGCATCGAACTGCAGACCGGCTGGACGTTGGCGCCGAGGGAAGAAGCAAACGGCGCGGCGATCAAGGTGGTGATCAAGGATCGGGTGGCGGCGCAGCCGCTGCCGGGCAGCGATGAGAGTTACCGGCTGGCGGTCACGCCGCAGGGCGCCACGCTGACCGCCAACACCCGCTTCGGCGCGCTGCGCGGCATGGAGACCCTGCTGCAACTGCTGCAGACCGACGGGCAAAACACTTTCCTGCCGCTGGTGGATATTCGCGACGTGCCGCGTTTTCCGTGGCGCGGCGTGTTGCTGGATTCGGCGCGCCATTTCCTGCCGCTGCCGGACATTTTGCGCCAGCTTGACGGCATGGCGGCGGCCAAGTTCAACGTATTCCACTGGCACCTGACCGACGATCAGGGCTGGCGCTTCGCCTCCGAGCATTACCCCAAATTGCAGCAGCAGGCCAGCGACGGCCAGTTCTACACCCGTGAGCAAATGCGGCAGGTGGTGGCTTACGCCACGGCGCGCGGCATTCGCGTGGTGCCGGAGATCGACATGCCGGGGCACGCCTCCAGCATCGCGGTGGCCTATCCCGATCTGATGAGCGCGCCGGGGCCGTATCGCATGGAGCGCGAGTGGGGCGTGCATAAGCCGACGCTCGATCCGACCCGCGACGAGGTTTATCAGTTTGTCGATACGATCGTCGGCGAGCTGGCGGCGATCTTCCCCGATCCTTATCTGCACATCGGCGGCGACGAAGTGGACGCCAGCCAGTGGCGGGCGTCGCCGTCGATTCAGGCGTTTATGCAGCAAAACGGGCTGGCGGATACCCATGCGCTGCAGGCCTACTTCAACCAGAAGCTGGAAAAAGTCCTCGAGAAGCACCAGCGGCAGATGGTCGGCTGGGACGAGATCTATCATCCGTCGCTGCCGCGTTCGATCGTCATTCAGTCCTGGCAGGGGCAAGACTCGCTGGGCGCCAGCGCGCAGGATGGCTATCAGGGCATTCTCTCCACCGGTTTCTATCTCGATCAGCCGCAAAGCACCGCCTATCACTACCGCAATGAAATTCAGCCGCAGCCGCTGGGGGTCGAAACGGCGGTGCAACCCGGCGAGCAGGCGCAAAGCTGGCGTTTCAGCATGCCGCGTCTGAAGGGCAGCGCGGTGGAGGGCAGCTTCACGCTGATCGAGGGCAAGCAGGGCTGGCGCGGCTTTATCGATTTCAACGGCAAGTCGCGCCGCGCGGTGCACGACATCGTCTGGCGCACGCCGCAGCAGGTGACGTTCCGCGTCGATACCTGGATGGGCGACACGCGGCCGGTGTTCACGCTGCAACAGGACAAGCTCAGCGGCTATACGTTGGTCGGCAACGTGCGTTACCCCACCAGCGGCGAGAAACTGGCGGCGGCGCCGGCGGGCAAGATGCCGGTGGTGCCGGATGAGAAGGGGCAGGCCAACATTCTCGGCGGGGAAGCGGCGCTGTGGGCGGAAAACGTGCGCGCGCCGCTGCTCGATCTCAAGCTGTGGCCGCGCGCCTTCGCGGTGGCGGAGCGGCTGTGGTCGGCGCAGGACGTCACTGACGAAAGCAATATGTACCGGCGGCTGGCGGCGATCGACGCCTGGTCGGTGGTGTCGGTCGGCCTGCAGCAGCACGCGGAAACGGCGCGCGAATTCACCCGGCTGAGCAACAGCGTGCAGATCGTGCCGCTGCAGATCCTGGCCGAGGCGGTGGAACCGGCGCAGTATTACACCCGCCAGCACCTGAAGTTCCAGGCCGGCAACTATCATCAGTTCGAACCGCTGAACCGCTTTGCCGATGCGCTGCCGCCGGAGAGCGAGGCGGTGCGCGCCATGCATGCGCAGGTCGCGGCTTTGCTGAAGGATAAGCGCGATAAGGCGGCGGCGCAGGCGCTGCGCGAACGGTTGCAGCGCTGGCAGGCGAACGGCGCGGCGCTGCAGACGGCGATCGCGGGCAACCGTGCGCTGCGGGAGCTGGCGCCGGTGGCGCAGGACGTCGATGCCCTGGCCGCATTGGGCTTAACGCTGCTGGAGCGGTATCAGCAGGACAAACCGCTGAGCCGGGCCGAGGCCGAGCAAGCGCAGCGCCGGCTGGATGCGGCGGCGCAGACGCGCGACGAAGTGGTGATTGCGGCGGTGTACCCGCTGGAGGCGTTGCTGCGGGGGTTGCAGGTGCAATGAGGCGGACGGGCTCGTGTGAGCCCGGATCCCTACAGTTGCAGCGGCGGCAACTGAGTAAAAATGCTGACCAGCCCTTCGCCCCAACCCTTGCGGATGGCGCTGAAGTACGGATGATCTTCGGTAATGCGGTATTGCCGGGCATGACTGAAGCTGTCGCGCGGGTAGATCATCACGTCGAGCGGCAGCCCGACGGACAGGTTGCTGCGCAGGGTCGAATCCAGTGAAATCAGCGCGCATTGCATCGCTTGTTCCAGCGGCGTGTCGTAGTGCAGCACCCGGTCGATGATCGGTTTGCCGTATTTGCTTTCGCCTATTTGAAAATAGGGCGTGTCGCGGGTGGCTTCGATAAAGTTGCCTTGCGGGTAGATATGGAAAAGCCGCATCTCTTCCCCGCTAATTTGGCCGCCGAGCAGCAGGTTGCAGCTGAAGTCGGTGGTGCTGCCGCTTTGCTGCGCCTCGCTGTCGCGCTGGATCACCTCGCGCACCGTTTCCCCCACCAGCGTGGCGGCGTCGTAGAGGCTGGGAGCGTTGAGCAGGTTGGGGCGTTCGGCGTCCTTGCTGCGGTGCAACAGCAAACTGATGATGCTCTGGGTGGTCGCCAGGTTGCCGGCGCTTTGCAGCACCAGCGTGCGATCGCCGTCCTGTTGGAACACGTGCAGTTTGCGGAAGGTGGAAATATGGTCCACCCCGGCGTTGGTGCGCGAATCGGACGCAAAGACCAGCCCGGACGACAAACGCATGGCCACACAGTAGGTCATACTACAATCCCTCAAAACAAGACCGGCACGCCGCCAACGCGCAGCGTGCCCGAAACATTTTCCATCGGCAAGCGGCTACTGGCCGGTTGGCATCATTTGTACGGCGGCGATGGCGCTCATGTCTTCGCAGCCGCCGCCCAATCGCATGCCGCGCACCGGGCAGGCGTCCAGATAATCGATGCCGACCGCCAGCTTAAGGTGCTGATTCGGCATGCGCGTATTGTTGGTCACGTCGAAGCTGTGCCAGCGTTCCTCCACCCACACTTCCGCCCAGGCATGGGTGGCGACATGGGTCGAGTCTTCGCTGTACAGGTAGCCGCTGACGTAGCGCGCCGGGATGTTCAGGCTGCGGCAGCAGCTCAGGAAGACATGCGTATGATCCTGACACACGCCACTGCCGGCGGCGAAAGCCTCGGCGGCGCTGTCGGTCACGCGCGTGGAGCCAGGGCTGTAAGGCATTTTCAGCAGCAGTTCGCCCATCAGATGTTCCAGGCCGCTCAGCACCGCCTGCGGTTGATGATAACGCAGGGCGAAGGCCTGAATGGCGTCATCGGGCTGAGTCAGTGGGCTATGGCGCAGAAATACCAGCGGCGACAGGTGCCCGAGCGCCCGATCTTCGACGCCGTCTTCAATCTCCACTTCCCCGAGCACCCGAATGGTGATGGCCTGATGCGGTTCATCAAGCGTCAGCACGTGCAGTACATTGCCGAAGGCGTCGGTGGTGCGCACCGCGTCATCCGGCAACGACAGTTGCCAGGAGAGGATGCGCTGATGGGGCGAATCCTGCGGCGTCAGCCGCAGATATTGGGTGCTGCGCTGCACCGGCTGGGCGTAGCGATAATGGGTGTTGTGCTCAATATTCAGTTTCATTGCGCCTCCAGATAAGTGTGATGGATGCTTTCGGCGATGCCGTTCACCTGGCCGAGAAAGGCGCTCAACCACTCGCCCAGGCCGATCTTGTTCAGGTCCTTCATGCTGCTGAAGCGCAGCTCGGCATGCAGGGTGTGCGCCAGACGTCGCGGTTGGTTGGCGCCGCCGCCGATCAGTTCCAATTGCTGCACCATGTCGCCGACGCAGGCCAGCAGTGAACGCGGGATTTCATTGCGCAGAATCATCAGTTCGGCGATGGTCTCGCGGCTCAACGGCTGCTTGTAGATGCTGTGGTAGGCTTCGCGCGCGCTCACCGCCCGCAGCAGCGTGTCCATGCGGTAATATTCGCGCACCGGGTCGCCGTCGATGTCCATCAGCGTGTTCTTCACTTCCAGCAGACGGGCGGTGCCGTCGGCCCGCTCCAGCAGGGTGCCGAGACGGATAAAGCGCATGGCGTCGCTGCGCAGCAGCGTGCCGAACATGGCGCCGCGAAACAGATGGGCGCGCTCCTTCACCCAGTCGAAGAAGGCATCGGCGCCCACCGAGCCGATGCCTTGGCGGCGGATCAGTTTCATCTCTATCCAGGTGGCGTTGATGCACTCCCAGACTTCGGATGACAGGCTGCCGCGCACCGCGTGGGCGTTGTTCCAGCCCATTTGCAGGCAGCTGAAGATGCTGCTGTGGTTACGGTTGTCGAGCGCGAAGAAACTGACCAGATTGGGCATCGTCAATTCCGGGTAGGCGGCGGCATACAGCTGGCCGGTGCCGGTCAGGTTGAGCGGCACCTGCAGATCCTGATCGCCGCCGTCGCGGATCGGCATCATCGACAGCTTGTTGGTGACGTCCAGCACCCGGGCGATGCTTTCCGCCCGCTCCAGATAGCGGGCCATCCAATAGAGTTCACTGGCGGTGCGGCTCAGCATAGGTCGTCCTCCAATACCCAGGTGTCCTTGGTGCCGCCGCCCTGCGACGAGTTCACCACCAGCGAACCTTCCGCCAACGCCACCCGGGTCAGGCCGCCGGGCACCAGGCGGATCTCCGCGCCGCTGAGGGCGAACGGCCGCAGATCGATATGCCGCGGCGCCAGACCATCGTTGACGAAGGTCGGGCAGGTGGACAGCGCCAGCGTGTTTTGCGCAATGTAATTCTGCGGGCGAGACAGCAGCAGAGCGCGGAAGCGGGCGAGCTCGTCCTTGCTCGCCGTGGGGCCGATCAACATGCCGTAGCCGCCGGCGCCGTGCACCTCTTTCACGACCATCTGTTCGAGGTTGGCCAGCACATACGACAGTTCGTTTTTATGTCGGCACTGCCAGGTCGGCACGTTGTTGAGGATCGGTTCCTCTTGCAGGTAGAAGCGCACCATATCCGGCACGTAGGGGTAGATCGATTTGTCGTCGGCCACGCCGGTGCCGATGGCGTTGGCCAGCACCACATTGCCGGCGCGATACACCGACAGCAGCCCCGGTACGCCGAGCATCGAGTCCGGCCGAAACGCTAGCGGATCGAGGAAGGCGTCGTCCACCCGACGATAGATCACGTCCACTTTGCACGGCCCGGCGGTAGTGCGCATGAAGACCGCGCCGTCCTTGACGAACAGATCGGCGCTTTCGACCAGCTCCACCCCCATCTGCTGCGCCAGGAAACTGTGCTCAAAATAGGCGCTGTTGAAGCGGCCCGGCGTCAGCACCACCACGGTGGGATCGTTGATGGGCGAGCTTTCGCGCAGCGTTTGCAGCAGGTGCGACGGGTAGCGCTCCACCGGCGCGATGCGTTGCCGGGCGAACAGTTCCGGATAGAGACGCATCATCATTTTGCGGTTTTCCAGCATATAAGAGACGCCGGACGGGGTGCGCAAGTTATCTTCCAGCACGTAGTATTGGCCGTCGCTGTTGCGGACCATGTCCACGCCGACGATATGCGCATAGATATCACGATGCAGATCAACGCCTTGCATACAGGGTTGATACTGATCGTTGGCCAGCACCTGCTCCGCCGGAATGAGGCCGGCCTTCAGAATATGCTGCTGGTGGTAAATGTCATGCAGGAAGGCATTGAGCGCCTGTACGCGCTGGCGAATGCCGCGATCGAGCATCGCCCATTCGGCGGCCGGAATAATGCGCGGCACGCTGTCGAACGGGATCAACCGCTCGGCGCCGTCATCGTCGCCGTAGACGTTGAAGGTGATGCCCACCCGGTGAAACAGCAGCGCAGCCTCTTCCCGCTTGCGTTGCACGGCCTGGTGATCGGCCTGCTGCAGCCATTGCCAGTAGGCGTCGTAGTGGCCACGGTGTTTTCCCTCAGCCAGAAGCATCTCATCAAAAAACGGTGAAGCGGAAAGATTGATATTCAGCATCGTCACCTCGTCGACATTGCAGGCTGTGAATCAATCGAGCATAAAACGTGCCAAGGCGATAACGGGCGAAAATGGCGCAGAGCGAGGCTGCCGCGGCGAAAAACGCCCGTTTGCGGTGCAGGTCTGGCGTGACGACGCCTTAATATAGGGCGAAAAGGCGGCGGCGGTGAGCGCTAAAGGCGCAGGGACGGCAGGCTGTCGGGGCAGAGCAGAAATAAAAACGGCCAGTCTGCACTGGCCGTGATGCGCGTGAGCGTCGATTAACGACGCACGGCGATGGCTTCGATTTCGATCTTCACGTCTTTTGGCAGACGCGCCACTTCCACGCAGGAGCGGGCCGGGAACGGCGCGCTGTGCTCGGTGAAGAAGGCTTCGTACGCGGCGTTGACGGTAGCGAAGTCGTTCAGGTCTTTCACGAACACGGTGGTTTTCACGATGTCGGCAACGTTCAGGCCGGCGGCTTCGACGATCGCTTTGACGTTTTCCAGCGACTGGCGCGCCTGAGCGGCCACGTCGTCGGCGACGGCGCCGGTTTTCGGATCGACCGGGATCTGGCCGGAAGTGATGATCATGCTGCCCAGATCAACGCCCTGCACATAAGGACCAATGGCTGCCGGGGCGAGTTCAGTGCTGATGTTACGTGACATGTTTTCTCCTGATAGACCCGTTGTCTTTCACGCCGCCGCGCGGTCGGCCGCAACGTAAAATTCGGTGGGTAGCAACGTGGGTAGAGTTATTTTCAGGCATCCATTATAGGGAGTGACGCGCAGATTAACAGCGCCGCTCCCGCAAAGGGGCAGAATTCAGTCCGCCTGCAGCACTACCTGATGCTCGAACTCTTTTTCGCAGTAGCGGCACTTCAGGTGTACTTCACCGTCGCGCGATTTGACGCTGAAGCTCGACGCCACCGGCTCGCTGCGGCTGATGCAGTTGCCGTTCGGGCAGGTCAGCACGCCGTCGATGTGGTCCGGCAGGCTGAGGGTCAGCTTGCGCACCACTTCATAGTTGTCGATGCGGTTCACCGTGGCCTTCGGCGCGTACATCGCCAGCTGGTTGGCCTGCTGCTCGGTCAGGAAGGTGTTCTCGATCTTGATCAGATCCTTGCGGCCCAGCTCGTTGGAAGGCAGGTTCAGGCCGATGGTGATGCGCTGGTCGGTGGCGGTCAGCTTGAACAGCGTCAGCAGTTTGAAACCGATCTGCGCCGGAATGTGGTCGATCACCGTGCCGCATTTGATCGCTTCGACCTGCAGTTTGTTGTCATGAGTCATGGTGGTTCCCCCTTAAAGAGCCAAATCTGCGTTGAGCACCAGCGCCAGCAACGCCTGGCGGGCAAAGATGCCGTTGCCCGCCTGCTGGAAGTAGTAAGCGTGCGGCGTTTTATCCACGTCGGTGGCGATCTCGTCGATGCGCGGCAGCGGGTGCAGCACCTTGAGGTTGGCGCGCGCGCCGGCCAGATCCGCGGCGCGCAGCACGAACTGCGCCTTCACGTTGGCGTACTCGGACGGATCGAGGCGCTCTTTCTGTACCCGGGTCATGTAGAGAATATCCAGCTCCGGCACCACTTCTTCAATGCTGCCGTGCAGGCTGTACTCGATGCCTTTCTCTTCCAGCATTTTCAGGATGTAGGCCGGCATCGCCAGCGCGTCCGGGGCGATGAAGTAGAAACGGTTGCCTTCGAATTTGGCCAGCGCCTGGGTGAGCGAGTGCACCGTGCGGCCGTATTTCAGGTCGCCGACCATGGCGATGCTGAGGTTGCTCAGGCGGCCCTGGGTTTCCTGGATGGTGAACAGATCCAGCAGGGTCTGGGTCGGGTGCTGGTTGGCGCCGTCGCCGGCGTTGAGCACCGGCACGTTGCCGGAGAACTCCGAGGCCATGCGCGCCGCGCCTTCCTGCGGATGGCGCATCACGATGGCGTCCACATAGGTGCTGATCACCGAGATGGTGTCGGCCAGGGTTTCGCCTTTTTTGCCGAGCGAGGTGTTGCTGCCGTCGGCGAAACCGACCACCGAAGCGCCGAGGCGGTGCATCGAGGTTTCGAACGACAGGCGGGTACGGGTCGAGGCTTCAAAGAAGCAGCTGGCGATCACCTTGTGTTTCAACAGTTCCGGCTGCGGGTTGGCTTTCAGACCGGCGGCGGTGCGCAGCACCAGCTCCAGATCCTCGCGGCTGAGATCGTTAATAGAGATGATGTGTTTGTGATACAGCGGGTTGGCCATTTTTCACTCCTCCTCGACGCGTGCCCGTGGCGCGGGACTTTTTAAGGCAAAAAAAAGCCCCTCAACGAGGGGCTTGAAACGATCGGTTTAGCAACAGGAGAAACAACGGCAGCTGGCCGCCGATAGGCAGTCGGTTTTGTCGATTGTGGCTAACAAAACAAACGTCGTTTTTCATGCTTTCTCCTGGCAAATTGTGGCGCATTATACTCGCGCTTTTCGCCACTGCAAGCGTTAAAACGCCGTTTTTTGCCGCTCCGCAATCGATTGGCCGGCGATGGCCGCCCGCGAGCTATTTGCTGACGCGATCGTAGTAGACCATGTCGGCGTTCAGCCCCTGCTGGTAGCCTTTGACGTTGTCGCGCAGCACCACTTCGGTTTTGGCCTGATCGATAAACACGTACGGCGAACTGCGCTGCAGCTCCTGCTGCATGGCGGTGTACAGCGCGCGGCGCTTGGCCGGATCGGCTTCGGCCAGCGCAGCCAGCGTCTGCTGGTTCAACTGCGGGATCTGCCAGCCGTTCAGCCCGGCCACCGTACTGCTCTTGCCGTCGTTGTAGGCGAAGGCGCTGGCGTTGGAGTGGGCGTCGAAGTAATCCGGGATCCACAGGCGGATTGCCGCCTGATGCTGCCTGGCGCGCACGCGGGAGTAAACCTGGCTGCCCGCGGCCGGCAGCAGCTCGACCTTCACGCCGGCGGCGGCGAAGCTGCCCTGCAGCGCCTGCGCGATGGTGATGAACGGCGGTTTGTTCTCTACGTCCAGCGTAAAGGCGGCGTGGGTGATGCCCGCTTTGGCCAGGATGGCTTTCGCCTTGGCCGGATCGTAGCGGAACGGGTTGGTCTCCAGCGCGCCCGGCAGCCCGACCGGCAGGAAGCTCTGATGCACGAAATATTGGCCCTTCAGCAGATCCTTCGTGATGCCCTGATAATCCACCAGATAGCGTGCTGCCTCCCAGAAGGCCGGGTTGCTCAGCAGCGGATTGGCGCCGTTGCCGGTGTTGAATACCAGGTAGTTTTGCTCGGCGGACGGGATCTCCAGCACCTTAACCCCCGGCTGGTTCTTCAGCGTGTCGGTCTGGTCGGCGCCCAGTTCGCGGGCGATATCGGCGTCGCCCTGCTGGACCAGCAGGCGGCGGGTGGCCGGATCCGGCACGTTCTTGATGATGATGTTTTTCAACTGCGGCTTGTCGCCCGGCGTCGTGGGGTTGGCGTCCAGCACGATCGCCTGGTGCGGCTGATAGACGCGCATCTTGAACGGGCCGCTGCCGGCGGAGTGCATCTTCAGCCAGGCGTTGCCGAAGTCGGCGTCTTTGACGTTGGCCAGCGCCGCTTTGCTGTCGACGATCGAGGCGATCGGCGTCGAGAGGATATTCAGCGCCACCGCCGGACTGACGTCCGCTGTCCAGCGCAGCTGCACGGTATGTTCGTCGATCTTCTTGAGCTGCGTGTCGATATTGTCCGGCTGCCAGCCGAGCACGTTGAGGATGAACGCCGGCGACTTGTTCATTTTCACCGCGCGGCGGTAGGAGAAGATCACGTCGTCGGCGGTCAGCGGGTTGCCGGAGGCGAACGCCGCCTGCGGCCGCAGTTTAACCGTCAGCGTTTTGGCCGCCGCATCGCTCTGCCAGCTTTCCGCCAGCACCGGCGCCACCTTGGCCGGATCGTCGCGATCCGCCTGCACCAATCGTTGATACAGGCTGGGCACCGTCTGGATGCTGGAGAGTTCGTTGGCTTCCGCCGGATCGAGGCTGACGATGTCATCCAGCGATTGCACCACCACCAGCGTATTCGGCGGCGTGGCGGCTAACGCGGCGGCGGGCAGGGCGGCGAGCAGGAACAGCGGCAAGAGTTTGGCTTTCATCGGTGTGTATCCCCTGAAGGCGCCGCAAGGCGGCGCTGCGAACGGTTTGTTATCGTTGGTTTTTACGGCGCGGGCGCCGTCGGCCTGTCACGGTAGAACCTTTGCCGGCTGCGGGCAAAGGCCAATGCGCTATTTGATATTCCAGGAATATATTAGCCGCCCTGGCCGGGGGCGCCAGGGCGGAGGGAGAGGCGTGTCAGAGCGTTGTGCTCAGCGTGGCGACCAGCACCGCCTTGATGGTATGCAGCCGGTTTTCCGCCTGATCGAACACCACGCTGTGCGCCGACTCGAACACCTCGTCGGTCACTTCCATGCCGCCGTGCAGATCGTACTGCTGCGCCATCTGCTTGCCGAGCGTGGTTTGGTCGTCGTGGAACGCCGGCAGGCAGTGCAGAAACTTCACGTTCGGGTTGCCGGTGAGTTTCAGCATCGCCATGTTGACCTGATACGGCCGCAGCAGCGCGATACGCTCCTGCCAGGTCTCTTTCGGTTCGCCCATCGACACCCACACGTCGGTGTAGAGGAAATCGGCGTCTTGCACCCCTTCGGCGATGTCTTCGGTCAGGGTGAGTTTCGCGCCGGTTTTCTGCGCCAGTGCCTGGCATTCGGCCACCAGCTCCGGCTGCGGCCAGCAGGCCTTCGGCGCCACCAGCCGCAGATCCATGCCCGCCAGCGCGGCGGCTTCCAGCAGCGTGTTGCCCATGTTGTTGCGCGCGTCGCCGACGTACGCCAGCTTCACCTCGCTCAGCGCCTTGCCCGGCAGGTGTTCCTGCACGGTGAGCAGATCCGCCAGCAATTGGGTAGGGTGGAACTCGTCGGTCAGGCCGTTCCACACCGGCACGCCGGCGTGTTGCGCCAGGGTTTCCACCAGCGCCTGGCCGTAGCCGCGGTACTGAATACCGTCGTACAGGCGGCCCAGCACCCGGGCGGTGTCTTTCATCGACTCTTTATGGCCGATCTGGCTGCCGCTCGGGCCGAGATAGGTCACCTGTGCACCCTGATCGAATGCGGCAACTTCGAAAGAGCATCGCGTACGGGTCGAGTCTTTTTCGAAGATGAGCGCAATGTTTTTGCCCTGCAGCCGGCGCTGTTCCCGCCCCAGCTTTTTGGCCTGCTTCAGATCGGCCGAAAGCCGCAGCAGCGCCTGCAGCTCGGCGGGGGTGAAATCCATTAACCTCAGAAAGTGACGTTGGTAGAACGCATTGCCGGTGCTCATAGTCCGATTCCCTGATTGCTTAATTGAATTAAAATTCACTTTATATGTATGAATATTCAATTTCAACCCCAGCGAGGAAATCTTTCACGTTTATCGTGGAAGCAACGTCGGCGGTGTGTGAAAATAGAAGGAATGAAGGCCATTTGACTTGAGGATATAGGCATGGCAAACCGCGAATTGCTGGAAGAACAACGTGAAGAGACCCGCCTGATCATCGAAGAACTGCTGGAAGACGGCAGCGATCCGGACGCGCTCTACACCATCGAGCACCATCTGTCCGCCGAGAAATTTGAGGTTCTGGAGCAGGCCGCTGTTGAAGCCTTCAAGCTGGGCTACGAAGTGACCGACGCCGAAGAGCTGGAAGTGGAAGACGGTTCGATGGTGATGTGCTGCGACGTGATCAGCGAAGTCGGCCTGAACGCCGAGCTGATCGACGCCCAGGTCGAGCAGCTGGTGGCGCTGGCGGAACGCTGCGGCGTCAACTACGACGGCTGGGGCACCTACTTCGAAGATCCGAACGGTGAAGACGGTGAGGATGACGAAGACGGCGACTACATCGACGAAGACGACGACGGCAAACGCCACTGATTAACCCCGCTTATTCACATGGGCCGGTTCTCGCCGGCCCCTGATATCCCCGTCGTCTTTCAAGCTGCAGCGTTGTTGGCTGCACTCCCTCACCCCAGTCACTTACCTAAGTAAGCTCCTGGGGATGAGTGAGCTGGCCGCCTGGCTGCAACTTGAAATACATAGGGCAATGACGCCATGACATACCAATCTCTGCTAGCCCCGATTTTAAGCTTCCTGCACTGTGAAACTCCCGACGCCTGGATCGACGCCGCGCGCCGTCCGGAAAACCTGCAGCTGTTGCTGACCGACCACCTGGTGTGTGAGCTGAAAGCCGCGCAGACCGGCATGTGGCTGATCCGCCGCTACGTGGCGGACAAAGAGAGCGGCGACGCGCTGTTGGCGCTGCTGCGGCCCTACGAGGCGTTTCTGCACGAAGCGCAGGGCGCGCCCGACACATTGTTCCGCCAGGGCCAGTTCACCCGCAAGATCCTGCCGAAAAACGGCTCGGCCTACGGCCAGGATCTGGCGGATCGCATGGTGCTGCTGATCAAGGAAGAACTGCATCACTTCTCGCAGGTGCTGGAGATCATGCAGGCGCGTGGGATCCCGTATCGCAAGATCACCGCCAGCCGCTATGCCAAGGGGATGATCCGCGAGATCCGCACTCACGATCCGGCGACGCTGATCGACAAACTGATCTGCGGCGCCTACATCGAAGCGCGATCCTGCGAACGCTTCGCTAAACTGGCGCCGCACCTGGACGACGAGTTGAACCGCTTTTACGTTTCGCTGCTGCGATCCGAAGCGCGCCACTATCAGGACTATCTGACGCTGGCGGAACAGATCGCCGGCGGCGACATCAGCGAACGGGTGGCGCATTTCGGCCGCCTCGAAGCTGAACTGATCCTGTCGCCGGACAGCGAGCTGCGCTTCCACAGCGGCGTGCCCGCCGCCGCCTGAGGTTGAGGCGCGCCCTTACTGCGGCGCGCCCAGCAACAGATCCACCGCCTTTTCCGCCAGCATGATGGTCGGCGCATTGGTGTTGCCGCTGGTGAGCTGCGGCATCACCGAGCCGTCGATCACCCGCAGCCGTTCAAAACCGTGCACCCGCAGCTGCGGATCGGTCACCGCGTCCTGCGGCGACGGCCCCATGCGGCAACTGCCCACCGGGTGATACACCGTCTTGCAGAAGTTGCGCACGAACTCCTCCAGCTGCGCGTCGTCGCGCGTCCACTCTGGCTGCGGCATCAGCAGATCCTTGATCAGCGGCTTTAGCGCCGCGGTTTGCAGGAAATCCAGGCCGAACTTCACCGCGCGCACGCTGCCGGCCAGATCGTCCGGGTGGCCGAGGTAGTTGGCGTGCAGCTTGACCGGATCGCGCGGGTTGTTGCTGCGCAGCAGCACTTCGCCGCGCGCCTTCGGCTGCAGGTAGCCGACCTTGAGCGTGAAGCCGTGAATGTTCGGCAGCGGCTCGCCGGGCACGTCGTCCCAGCTGTCCAGCATCGGCAGGAAGTGGATCTGCACGTCCGTGCGGCCATCGCCCCGGCTGTCGGTGAAGGCGGCGCCTTCCAGCACGTTGGACGAAAGCACCCCGCTGCGAAACGCCAGCCACTGTGCGCCGTGGCTCAGCGCCTGTAGGCCGCGATCGGCACCGAACAGGCTGATCGGCTCGCGGGTGCTGACGTTGATCGACATGTGCAGATGGTCGTGGAAGTTTTTGCCCACCGGCAGATCCGCCCGCACCTCGATGCCCAGCTGCTGCAGGTGGTCGCGCGGGCCGATGCCGGACAGCATCAGCAGCTTCGGCGAACCGACCGCACCGGCGCTGACGATCACCTCTTTGGTGGCGTGCGCGGTCACTTCCGCGCCGCCGTTCTGGCTGTAGACCACGCCGGTGGCGACGTTGCCCTCGAAGGTCAGCCGGTGCGCCAGGGCGTTCAGTTTCACCACCAGACGCCGTTCGTCGCGCACCGCCTTCAGGTAGGTGCGGGCGGTGCTGGCGCGCTCGCCGTTGCGGGTGGTGGTTTGGTAGAAGCCGACGCCGTGCTGGCTGTCGCCGTTGAAGTCGTTGCGATAGGGCAGGTTCAACTCCTGGCCGGCGCGGATAAACGCCATGCTGAGCGGGTGGCGGTAGCGGTTTTCGCTGACCGGCAGCAGCCCGTCGGCGCCGTGGTAGTCGTCGGACAGGCTTTCGTTGGCCTCGGCGCGTTTGAAGTAGGGCAGCACCTCTTGGTAGCTCCAGCCGGCGCAGCCATAGCGCTCGGCCCAGTCGTCGTAATCTTGCGGCTGGCCGCGCAGGTAGATCATGCCGTTGACCGAACTGCTGCCGCCCAGCACTTTGCCCTGCGCGATCTGCATGCGGCGGTTGTTGGCGTGCGGTTCCGGTTCCGTTTCGTAGGGCCAGCTCTTTTTGGCGATGATCTTGGCCACCCCGGCCGGCATCTTGATGAACAGGTTATTGTCGTCGCCGCCGGCTTCCAGCAGCAGCACCCGCGCCTGGGTGCGGCGGATCAGCTGCGCCGCCAGCACGCAGCCGGCGGAACCGGCGCCGACGATGATGTAATCAAAGGTGTTTTCCGACATGACAGCTCTCCGTGCGCGATTGGGATACTGGCAGAGTAACGCGGGGGCGCAAGCGGTCAATTTACGATCGTTAATTTATTAACGAACTTCACATTAAATTTACATCGTGGTTTTTAACGTCAGTTTATCTGCTTGAAAAAATGCGTTATAGCGAGTTTTACTGATTGATTGCGATATTAATAAAAAAGGCGCAGCAAGCTGCGCCCTGATGAAGAGGAGAGGCGGGACGGTTACAGCGTTTTCAGCATGGTGACTTCGCAATCGACGTGGCCGGTGGCGCCCATCGCGTGGTCGATGTGTTCGAAGCCCAGGTGTTCGTACAGCGCAACGGCCTGCGTCAGGCTGGCGGTGGTCTCGAGGTAACAACAGCGGAAGCCGTGCTGGCGGGCGAAATCCAGCGCCTGCAGCGCCAGGCGTTTCGCCAACCCCTTGCCGCGCAATACCGGCAGGAAATACATCTTCTGCAATTCGCAAATATCGTCTGCGCCGCCCTGCAGCGGCGCGATGCCGCCGCCGCCGGCGACCTGGCCGTCCACCTCGATCACCCAGTAAGCGCTGCGCGGCAGGCTGTAGAGTTGATACAGGGCATCTAGGTTGGGATCGGAGACGGTATAGCCTTTATCCGCCGTCAGGCCGTGCTCGGCGGAGACTTCGCGAATGACGTGAGCAATGGCGGGATTGTCTTCCGCCGTGATGGGGCGCACCAGCAGGCGCGCCGGGGTTGCTGTTGTCATGTTTACACTCGCCATTGAAAGAGACCACGTTCGTTTTTCATTTTTATCGCAGCGCGAAACGCGCCGGGGGTTATTTCCCGGCGGCGTCCCTGCGGCAGTAATATCTTGTAATAACATCTAACCCGGCCCGGATGCAACGGCGATAAAAAAACAGCGGGGAAGACCCCGCTGTTTTTCAGGCGTTGGCGTGAGCCGGTGGATTACAGCGCGGCGATGGTCGCCTGCTGTTCCTGCAGCTTCACTTTGCCTTCTTTGCAGGCCGCCAGACGATCGCGTTCTTTGGCGACCACCGCTTCCGGTGCGCGCGCCACGAAGCCTTCGTTCGCCAGCTTGCCTTCGATCGAAGCGATTTCCGCATCCAGTTTGCCCATCTCTTTGGCCAGACGCGCGATCTCGGCATCCTTGTCGATGAAACCGGCCATCGGGATCAGCAGCTCGGCGCCGTCCACCAGCTTGGTGACGGAGACCGGGCCTTTCTCACCGGCCGGCAGCAGCGCGATGGATTCCAGACGCGCCAGACGGGCGATAAAGCTTTGGTTCTCCTGCACGCGGCGCTGGGCGTCGGCGCTGCAGTTGCGCAGCAGCACGTCGAGCGCTTTGCTTGGCGCGATGTTCATCTCGGCGCGGATGTTGCGCACGGCGATGATGGTTTGCTTGATCCACTCCAGATCGTTCAGCGCCTGCTCGTCTTCCAGCGCGGCGTCGTAGGCCGGGAACGGCTGCAGCATGATGGTGTCTGCGGTCGTGCCGGTCAGCGGCTTCACGCGCTGCCAGATGGTTTCGGTGATGAATGGAATGATCGGGTGCGCCAGCCGCAGCAGCGCTTCCAGCACGGTGATCAGCGTGTGGCGGGTGCCGCGCTGTTCCGCTTCGCTGCCGTTGCTCACCACCGGCTTGGTCAGCTCCAGATACCAGTCGCAGAACTGGTTCCAGGTGAACTCGTACAGGATGTTGGCCGCCAGATCGAAGCGGTAGGTGTCCAGCGCTTCGCGGTAGGCTTTCACCGTGCGGTTGAATTCGGCCAGGATCCAGCGATCCGCCAGCGACAACACTTTCTCGCCGCCGTTGAAGCCGCAGTCGTGCGCTTCGGTGTTCATCAGCACGAAGCGGCTGGCGTTCCACAGCTTGTTACAGAAGTTGCGGTAGCCTTCCAGGCGCTTCATGTCCCAGTTGATGTCGCGGCCGGTCGAGGCCAGCGCCGCCAGGGTGAAGCGCAGGGCGTCGGTGCCGTGCGGCTCGATGCCGTTCGGGAACTGTTTCTCGGTGCGCTTGCGGATTTTCTCCGCCAGCTGCGGCTGCATCATGTTGCCGGTGCGTTTTTCCAGCAGATCTTCCAGCGAGATGCCGTCGACCATGTCCAGCGGATCGATCACGTTGCCTTTCGACTTGGACATCTTCTGGCCTTCGTCGTCGCGGATAAGGCCGGTCATGTAGACGGTCTTGAACGGCACCTGCGGCTTGCCGTTTTCATCTTTGATGAAGTGCATGGTCAGCATGATCATGCGCGCGATCCAGAAGAAGATGATGTCGAAGCCGCTGACCATCACGCTGGTCGGGTGGAAGGTTTTCAGCGCCTCGGTCTGCTCCGGCCAGCCCAGGGTAGAGAAGGTCCACAGGCCGGACGAGAACCAGGTGTCCAGTACGTCTTCGTCCTGGGTCAGCACCACGTCGGCGCCCAGGTTGTTTTCGCTGCGCACTTCTTCTTCGCTGCGGCCCACGTAGACTTTGCCGTTCACGTCGTACCAGGCCGGGATGCGGTGGCCCCACCACAGCTGACGCGAGATGCACCAGTCCTGAATGTCGCGCATCCAGCTGAAGTACATGTTTTCGTACTGCTTCGGCACGAACTGGATGTCGCCCTGTTCGACCGCTTCCACCGCCACTTTGGCCAGCGGCGCGGTGCGCACGTACCATTGGTCGGTCAGCATCGGCTCGATCACCACGCCGCCGCGGTCGCCGTAAGGCACCGTCAGGTCGTGCGGTTTGATCTCGTCCAGCAGCCCCAGATTATCGAAGGCGGCAACCACCGCTTTACGCGCCGCGAAGCGCTCCAGGCCGCGGAACTCGGCCGGGATCTCGTTGCAGTAGTCGGTGCAGACTTCGCCCAGGGTGTTGAACACTTCCGCTTCCTGACGGATGTCGCCGTCGAAGGTCAGAATGTTGATCATCGGCAGGCCGTGGCGTTTGCCGACTTCGTAGTCGTTGAAATCGTGCGCCGGGGTGATCTTCACGCAGCCGGTGCCTTTTTCCATATCGGCGTGTTCGTCGCCGACGATGCGGATGCGGCGGCCGACCAGCGGCAGAATGATCTCTTTGCCGATCAGGTCTTTATAGCGCGGATCTTCCGGGTTGACCGCCACGCCGGTATCGCCCAACACGGTTTCCGGACGGGTGGTGGCGACCACCAGGTAGTCTTTGCCCTCGGCGGTTTTCGCGCCGTCGGCCAGCGGGTAGCGCAGGTGCCACATCGAGCCTTTGGATTCGCGGTTTTCCACTTCCAGATCGGAGATGGCGGTGCGCAGCTTCGGATCCCAGTTCACCAGGCGCTTGCCGCGGTAGATCAGATCTTCTTTGTGCAGACGGACAAACACTTCGCGCACCGCGTTCGACAGGCCTTCGTCCATGGTGAAGCGCTCGCGCTCCCAGTCCACGGAGTTGCCCAGACGGCGCATCTGGCGGGTGATGGTGCCGCCGGATTCCGCTTTCCACTGCCAGATCTTGTCGATGAACGCGTCACGGCCGTAGTCGTGGCGGGTTTTGCCTTCTTCTGCGGCGATCTTGCGCTCCACCACCATCTGGGTGGCGATGCCGGCGTGGTCGGTGCCCGCCTGCCACAGGGTGTTTTTACCCTGCATGCGCTGATAGCGAATCATGGTGTCCATGATGGTCTGCTGGAATGCGTGGCCCATGTGCAGGCTGCCGGTGACGTTCGGCGGCGGGATCATGATGCAGAAGCTTTCCTGGCTGGTATCGCCGTTCGGCTTGAAGTAACCCTGATTCTCCCAGTGATCGTACAGCTTCTGTTCGATCTGTTTTGGGTCGTATGCGGTGTCGAGCTGACTGTTTGTCTTTTCCATTCTTTATCGTATTCAGTGAGTTGGCGGCGTAGCCGTGGTCAAATGGAAGCCGACGCTGCGATAGGCCTTGTAACGGTCGCGCGCCAACTGTTTCAGAGTGTCTTCGTAAGGAACGAAGTCTACCACTTCATGGAAAGCGGTAGCAAAATCGGCAAACTGCGGCAGCAGGGCGATCAGCAGATCGCGCGGGGCGTTGCCGCGCTTGCCGGGCCAGCACAGTTCCACCGGCGCGCCATAGTGCGGCCCTTCGCCGGCCAGGTTGTGCGGCACGAATTCATGCGGCTCGCGCTGCCACAGCGCTTCGTCCAGCCGCAGGGCCTGCTCCTGGCTTTCGCAGGCGATCAGCACCCGCTTGCCGGAACGGAAGCCGTTGGCGGCAACGGCGCAGGCCACGGCCTCATGGGCGCTGAGCGCGCCTGACGGTTCCGCGTTGTCGAGCAAATAAAACGTCGCCTGTTTCATTAAGGATCCACCGCTGCCGATAAAAAAATGTAGGGGCACAGCATGCTGTGCCCCTTGGGATTATACCTGAATTACCGCTCAGATTTAATCGTCGCCGTTGAGTCCGGCCCGATTCAATAGGAACTGCGACAGCAGCGCTACCGGGCGGCCGGTGGCGCCCTTGGCTTTACCGGAGCGCCAGGCGGTGCCGGCGATATCCAGGTGCGCCCAGGTGTACTTGCGGGTGAAACGCGACAGGAAGCAGGCGGCGGTGATGGCGCCGCCAGGGCGGCCACCGATGTTCGCCATGTCGGCGAAGTTGGAGTCCAGCTGTTCGTAGTACTCGTCGGCCATCGGCAGGCGCCAGGCGCGGTCGCCGGCTTGTTCGGAAGCGCTCAGCAGCTCGTGCGCCAGCGGGTTGTGGTTCGACATCAGGCCGGTGATGTGGTGGCCTAGGGCGATCACGCAGGCGCCGGTCAGGGTGGCGATGTCGATCACCAGCTCCGGCTCGAAGCGCTCGACGTAGGTCAGGGTATCGCACAGCACCAGACGGCCTTCGGCGTCGGTGTTGAGCACCTCGACGGTCTGGCCGGACATGGTGGTCAGCACGTCGCCCGGACGGTACGCCCGGCCGCCCGGCATGTTTTCACAGCCGGCCAGCACGCCGATCACGTTCAGCGGCAGGTTCAGCTCCGCCACCACGCGCATCACGCCGTACACGGTCGCCGCGCCGCACATGTCGTATTTCATCTCGTCCATGCCGTCGGCCGGTTTGATCGAGATGCCGCCGGAGTCGAAGGTCAGCCCTTTGCCTACCAGCACGATCGGCTTAGCGTCCGGGTTTGGGTTGCCCTTATATTCCATCACCGACATCAATGATTCGTTCTGCGAACCGGCGCCGACCGCCAGATAGGCGTTCATGCCCAGCTCTTTCATCTGCTGTTCGCCGATGACGCGGGTGGTGATGTTGGTGCTGAAGGCGTCCGCCAGCTGACGGGCCTGCGAGGCCAGGTAGCCGGCGTTACAGATGTTCGGCGGCATGTTGCCGAGATCTTTGGCCGCCTTGATGCCGGAAGCCACCGCCAGGCCGTGCTGAATCGCGCGCTCGCCGCTGGTGAGCTCACGGCGGGTCGGCACGTTGAACACCATTTTGCGCAGCGGACGACGCGGCTCCACCTTGTTGCTTTTCAGCTGATCGAAGGTGTAGAGCGTCTCTTTGGCGGTTTCCACCGCCTGACGCACTTTCCAGTAGGTGTTGCGGCCTTTCACGTGCAGTTCGGTCAGGAAGCAGACCGCTTCCATCGAGCCGGTGTCGTTGAGGGTATTGATGGTTTTCTGGATCACCTGCTTGTATTGGCGCTCATCGAGCTCGCGCTCTTTGCCGCAGCCGATCAGCAGGATGCGCTCGGAGAGAATGTTGGGCACATGGTGCAGTAGCAGCGTCTGCCCGACCTTGCCTTCCAGTTCGCCACGGCGCAGCAATGCGCTGATATAACCATCACTGATTTTGTCGAGTTGTTCTGCGATAGGGGACAGGCGGCGCGGTTCGAAAACGCCGACTACAATACAGGCACTGCGCTGTTTTTCCGGGCTACCGCTTTTTACACTGAACTCCATGCACTCTCCTGAATCTTAAAGACAAAGGCGGACGCTACGGCTAGAATAACCGACTCCGTAACGATCTCCTGCCATTTGAGTTAACGGATTATGTTAACCTGAACGGCATAAATTGCTCTGTTTTGGCGACTATAAGCAAGTTCCTATAGGACACCCAAACGGCTTGATGTTGTAATACTATTTTAGCTGTGAAGGTTGCCATATGATGAGAATAAATGGCGGATTAACGATGAAATTATCGATTTTCCTGCAAAAAGACAAGTTTTCACAGGCGTAATAAGCGTGATCATCATAAGATATCTGGTACGGGAAACGCTCAAGAGCCAAATCGCCATCCTGTTCATCCTGCTTCTGATCTTCTTTTGTCAGAATTTGGTCAGGGTGTTGGGCGACGCGGTGGACGGCAATATCCCGACAAACTTAGTTCTCTCTCTGCTCGCGTTGGGCGTGCCGAAAATGGCGCAGCTCATCCTGCCTTTGAGCCTGTTTCTCGGCTTGCTGATGACGCTTGGGCGGTTGTATACCGAGAGCGAAATCACCGTCATGCACGCCTGCGGGCTGGGCAAGCGCACCCTGATTATCGCCGCCATGACCCTGGCGCTGCTCACCTCTGCGGTCGCGGCGGTGAACGTATTTTGGGCCGGCCCCTGGGCCTCGCGCTATCAGGACGTGGTGGTGAACGAAGCCAAGGCCAACCCGAGCATCGCCGGGCTGGCGGAAGGGCAGTTCAAACCCTCGCAGGACGGCAACGCGGTGCTGTTTATCGGCAACGTGAAGGGCAGCACCTTCAACGACGTGTTCCTGGCGCAGCTGCGGCCGAACGGCAACCAACGCCCGTCGGTGGTGGTGGCCGAGCACGGCAACATCGTGCAGCAGAAAGACGGCTCGCAGGTGGTGACGCTCGACAAGGGCACCCGCTTTGAAGGCACCGCGCTGCTGCGCGACTTCCGCATTACCGACTTCACCGACTACAAGGCGGTGATTGGCCACCGCACCGTGGCGGCGGACAACACCGAATCCGAACAGATGTCGATGCAGACGCTGTGGGAATCCGACGATCCGGACGCGCGGGCCGAATTCCACTGGCGCCTGACGCTGGTGGTGTCGGTGGCGCTGATGGCGCTGCTGGTGGTGCCGCTCAGCGTGGTGAACCCGCGCCAGGGCCGCGTGCTGAGCATGCTGCCGGCCATCTTGCTGTATCTGATCTTCTTCCTGCTGCAGACCTCGCTGCGCTCCAACGCCGGCAAGGGCAAGCTGGATCCGATGCTGTGGCTGTGGCTGGTTAACGGCGTTTACTTCGCGATCGCGCTGGCGCTGAACCTGTGGGATACCGTGCCGATGCGCAAGCTGCGCGCACGCCTGAGAGGAGCGGCCTGATGTTTGGCGTATTAGACCGTTATATCGGTAAAACGATTTTCAACACCATCATCATGACGCTGTTCATGCTGGTGTCGCTGTCCGGCATCATCAAGTTCGTCGATCAGCTGCGTAAGGTCGGCCAGGGCGAATACACCGCGCTGAGCGCCGGCATGTACACCCTGCTGAGCGTGCCGAAAGACATCGAGATCTTCTTCCCGATGGCGGCGTTGCTCGGCGCGCTGCTCGGCCTGGGCCAGCTGGCGACGCGCAGCGAACTGGTGGTGATGCAGGCTTCCGGCTTCACCCGCCTGCAGATCGCCGGCTCGGTGATGAAAACCGCCATTCCGCTGGTGCTGCTGACCATGGCGATCGGCGAGTGGGTGGCGCCGCAGGGCGAGCAGATGGCGCGCAACTACCGCGCCCAGCAGATGTACGGCGGCTCGCTGCTCTCCACCAAGAGCGGGCTGTGGGCGAAGGACGGCAACGACTTCATCTACATCGAGCGCGTCTCCGGCGATAAAGAACTCTCCGGCGTGAACATCTACCACTTTAACGATCAGCGTCGCCTGGAGACGGTGCGCTATGCCGCCACCGCCAGCTTCGAGAACGGCCTGTGGCAGCTTTCGCAGGTGGATACCTCGGATCTGACCAACCCGAAACAGGTGACCGGCACCCAGACGCTGACCGGCGAATGGAAAACCAACCTGACCCCGGACAAGCTGGGCGTGGTGGCGCTGGATCCGGATTCGCTCTCCATCAGCGGGCTGCACAACTACGTGAAGTACCTGAAGCAGAGCGGCCAGGAATCCAACCGTTACCAGCTCAACATGTGGAGCAAAATCTTCTCGCCGCTGTCGGTGGCGGTGATGATGCTGATGGCGCTGTCGTTCATCTTCGGCCCGCTGCGCAGCGTGCCGATGGGCATCCGCGTGGTGACCGGCATCAGCTTTGGTTTCCTGTTCTACGTGCTGGATCAGATCTTCGGCCCGCTGAGCATGGTTTACAGCATGCCGCCGGTGCTGGGGGCGCTGCTGCCGAGCATGCTGTTCCTGCTGATCAGCGTGTATATGCTGCTCAAACGCAAGTAGCGGGGCGATCGGTATGAGAAAAGGCGTGGCCGCGGGGCCGCGCCTTTTTTATGGGTGCGGCATGCCCCCGGTGAACCACTCCCCCGACCTGTCGCTTTTCGTCGTGCTATAGTCAACCCTGCGGCATGCGGATAGAGGGAGCGGACAGTCAATGGAAGACGAATACAATCTCAGCAATATCATCGGCAAGCGCCTGGAAGCGGCGCTGGGGGAGTTGGGCGAGCTCCTGTGGGCGTATGTGGTGTTATCCAAAAAAGACATTTCCTGTATTTTTGGCGTCACCAACTACCCGACTGAATGGGTCAACAAGTATCAGGAGCAGGGGTTGCAGTACATTGATCCGGTGGTGATTACCGCCCGCAACCGCCTGACCCCCTTCGCCTGGGACGAGCAAATCATGGCCGACTCAGGGCTGCATTTTCCCGAACTGTTCGAGCAGGCCCGCGAGTTTGGCGTGACGCACGGCTATACCTTCGTATTGCACGATTACAACAACAATCTCGTCACGCTTTCCTTTGCCTTCAGCGCAGAACAGAAAGCGGAAATCATCCCGGCGCTCATCGAACGTAAAGGTGAAATCTCGGTATTGCTGGCCTCAATCCATGAGTCGTATCTGGCGCTGGCCCCACCGTCAGATAAAAACGCCGCAGCGCTGGAGGGCAACGCCCGCTTTACCGACAGGGAAAACGAAATCCTCTATTGGGCCAGCGTGGGTAAAACCTACCAGGAAACGGCGATGATCCTGGGCATAAAGACCGGCACCATCAAGTACCATATGTCCAACGTCGTCAAAAAGTTGGGGGTAACGAATGCCCGACATGCCGTGCGCCTGGGGATGGAGCTGCGGCTGATTAAACCGGTGGATGGATAGGCTGCTCGCTCACGGCAGCTTTCGAACCGGGAAATGACGGGCGTTAATCGGTATTGAGTGGGCAGCGTGGCGGCTCACGAGAGGGAAACAATACAGCACCGGCCCTGATTTCTACGATGTGAAATAATAACCTGCATGAACTGATAAAGGTCTAGTAAGGGACTGTACTTTAGTCTAACTAGTTTCTCACCCCTTAAGGCGATACACTTTCCCGGTAATGTTTTGATAAAAAATATAAAAAAAAACCTGACCACGTAGGTCAGGCTGCCAATATTGGCCAACACCAGGGAAAATTTTCTTATCTCATCTTAAAGCTATTAACTCCGCAGAGGCAAGTGTTCTCTGCTGGTTTTTACGCCTTGAGTTGCTATTTTGTTACGTATGTACGCTATTTTCTGGTGATTTTAGATAACCCCCCGCCTAAACGAAATAGCGTCTCTCCCCTGAAGGCAGCATTCCGCTTATTTATTTCCCATCTGATATTCATTAATGAAAAAATAGTGTTCTCGGAATGTTGCGCAACCTCATTCTTTATTCGCTGACACATTGTTATGCAATTATTTGCAGCATTGCCATTACGGCTGGGGATTATTTTGTTTTTGCCAGGCGCAGGGTGAGACCGTGGCGATGGGGGAGGCGGTTGCGGCTTGCGGCGTGCCGGGCTCCTGAACCTGTTTCGCCAGTTGGGCGAGCGGCTCTGGCTCGTGGGAGTGAATGACGTTCGGCACAGGAGCTATCATTGTGCTGTGCAACGATGCTGGAGCCTGGGATCGGACGGTATTACGTGAGTGTGGCGCTTTATCTTGGATGTTCTTTGCAACAGCCTGCTCACCATTAACAGGGTTGTGAAGGGCGTGGAGCGAGAAGACGGGGCGGACAAACGCGCGTGGCGGCGGTTTTTTCGACACTTAACTCATTGAACAACGGATAAGTGTTGCGTGCTGGTCGCGGGAAGGTATAATTCACCCGTTTTCCGCATACTACTTCAGTGCCGAAGTGGCGAAATCGGTAGACGCAGTTGATTCAAAATCAACCGTAGAGATACGTGCCGGTTCGAGTCCGGCCTTCGGCACCATCGGAACATCAATAGACGTCAACGGACGTCTTTTTTTGTGCCTGAAATCCAGTATCCGCAAGGCTTCCCTCGCTTTTTCACTCAACCTAAGTCAACCTGATTCAATCTACATCAACTTACTGATGCGGGTACAACTGCGGGTATTTCCCGGTTCGATAATGTTTGTACCCACACAGAACCCTTGAAAGGATACTCATCATGGCTCTGAGTGATGTGAAGGTTCGTTCGGCTAAGCCTGAAGCAAAAGCCTATAAACTAACTGACGGTGAAGGCATGGTTTTGCTGGTTCACCCCAACGGCTCAAAATACTGGCGGCTTCGTTATCGTTTTGGCGGCAAAGAGAAGATGCTAGCGTTAGGGAAATACCCCGAAGTATCGTTGGCGGATGCCAGGGCGCGCCGGGATGAAGCCCGTAAGCTGTTAGCTAATGGCGTCGACCCTAGTGAGAATAAGAAAGCTGTTAAGGTAGAACAAGAGCAGGAAGCGATAACGTTTGAAGTGGTTGCCCGAGAATGGCATGCCAGCAATCAGAAGTGGTCCGCATCGCATAGTGCTCGTGTATTGAAAAGTCTTGAGGATAATCTCTTTGCTGCTATCGGCAAACGCAATATTGCTGACCTGAAGACACGAGATCTGCTTGTGTCCATTAAGGCGGTGGAATCATCCGGACGACTCGAAGTCGCCGCCCGCTTACAACAGCGAACTACCGCGATTATGCGCTTTGCTGTTCAGAGCGGCTTAATCGACTATAACCCCGCGCAAGAGATTGCCGGTGCGGTTGCTACGGCAAAAAGACAGCACCGTGCTGCGCTGGAACTTAATCGCATTCCTGAATTGCTTCACCGCATCGATCACTATTCCGGAAGACCATTAACCCGACTTGCTGTCGAACTTACCTTGTTAGTTTTTATCCGCTCAAGCGAGCTGCGTTTTGCCCGCTGGTCAGAAGTCGATTTTGAAACGGCTATGTGGACGATTCCTGGTGAGCGTGAACCGCTGGACGGTGTTAAACATTCACAGCGTGGTTCAAAGATGCGGACACCTCATCTTGTTCCTTTGTCGCGTCAGGCCTTAGCTATTCTGGAAGAGATCAAAAGTATGAATGGGAACCGAGAGCTGATCTTCGTTGGCGATCACGATCCGCGTAAGCCGATGAGCGAGAATACGGTGAACAAGGCTCTGAGAGTGATGGGTTATGATACAAAACGGAAGTATGTGGGCATGGTTTCAGGACAATGGCTTGTAGCTCACTGATTGAATCGGGCTTGTGGTCGAGAGATGCTGTAGAGAGGCAAATGAGCCATCAGGAACGCAGCTCTGTAAGGGCGGCTTATATCCATAAGGCGGAGCATCTGGGAGAGCGTAGGTTGATGTTGCAGTGGTGGGCGGATTATCTGGATGCGAATCGGGAGAAGGGGGTTAGCCCGTTTGATTTTGGGAAAAAGAATGGATAAGAGAGCTGGGGTTCGCGGCGGAGTCAGTGGGAATAAAAATCTAAGGTAGTGACCAAATTTATTTGGCTTTTACAGACCATGAAAGGTTTCAGATTGTTTCGGAATTGTTGGAATGACTCGGGTTTTTTGTTAATGATATTTAATTATTATTGAGGAAAAAAATGGCACGTGAATTGATTCAACAAGAGCTTGCTGAACTTGCAGTGCAATTCGAGCGAGCATCTGCTGGGCTTTTATCAGTAACAAACCAGCTATCTACTTTTGAATTTGAAAAGGGACTATATGGAGTTTTGTTTATAAAGCCAAACAAGCGGCTCTCAAAAATATTCTCAACTGACCGCGAGGTGATCGTGTTGATCACTAATTTTCAAGATCAGCAACAGCGTACGATACAAGCACTAAAGACCCAAATTGTTGAGTCGCAAGGGAGGGTGGAAGGAGCACTTGCAATCGTAGTGCATGCCGATCTGGATGGGAATAGAAAGCTCAAAAACTGGGGGAGAGAACAGAGCTTAGCCATTCTTCCTATTTCCGCCCGAGATGTGATTAGTGACCCTGCAATGTTTGAGCGAGATCTTCTGCAAGACTTTTTCTCAAATGACCCCTTTGATGTTACAGGCCCTGTATCCGATGATGCTAGGTTCTTCGGGCGACGTACTGAGGCTTTGGATATTGCGCGACAACTGAGAAATGGACAGATTCGATCATCGTTAGGAATTCGAAAGATTGGTAAAACCTCTATCTTAAACAGGATTCTTCATGAAGCTAGGGTGCATCAAGATTGTGTATCTATCATGATTGACTGTTCTAAGGACGATATATGGGAGCAAAATGCGGCTCAGCTGCTGAGCTCTATATCGGATTCTGTTACGACAGCGTCTTCGTGTAGTCCGAAATATGCCGAAGTAGTTCGTACTCGAAACTTGAAGATAACGCTTACTGATGCCAGAGCCTCCTTGCTCAAAGTTATTCAAAATACCGATGGAACGGTAATAATGTTCTTTGACGAGGTCGACTACATTACACCAGGTAGCCCAACAGCCAAAGCAGCGTGGACCGCTGATTTCAATCCTTTTTGGCGAAATCTTCGTGCAGTCGTGCAGGAATGTGCACGACTCGATAAAAAACTGTCTCTATTCGTGTGTGGAGTATCGAGTAAATGGTTTAAGGAAGAGTCAATTGGGGGCGTAGAAAATGCTGTTTTAGCATTCATTCCGGACGAATATCTGTCGCCACTTGCCCCTAATGCCAGTGCTGCAATGATTAGGGCTACATCCAAAGTTACAGGGTTGACATTTGATGATGCTACAGCTGAATGGATTGGTAATGCATGCGGAAACATGCCGTATTGGACTCGCAAGGCTTGCTCGTACATTCATCGGCATATTGATATTAGGGATAGACCGTGCTCTGTACAGAAAGAAACTGCGCAGCGATTGGTAAGAGATTTTGTTGAAGTTGAGGGAGCTGCAATTGCAGAAGTAGCTCTAAATCATCTTTTTAGAGTACATCCTGAGGTCTATATTCCAGCCAAACAGGTATTGGAGGGGCAGATTTGTAGTAAGTCAGATATTCTAACGTCTACATTGTTGAGATATGGTGTGTTGCAAGAGAAACTTGGAAAAATTCAACTTGGTAGCATCATGATCGAAGAAGGTTTGAAGTTATACGAGAAAAAGAAAGCCGTCTTGTCAGTACCTACTGTTGAAGCAACTCAGGAGAGTGCTCAGAATCTATTTTTTACCCTAGATGAGTGGGCTGATGAGTTAGCGCTTATTAATGCTAGCCGAAATAAGCTAGAAAAAAGATTGCGCGGGCTCTCGCTGAATTTTATAAAATTTTCTTGCCTCCAAGATAAGTCAAAAGGAGCCCCTTCAGCTCGTATACAAAAATGTATTGAAAGACATCGTGTTGATAAGCTAAAGCATCTTCCGGCTGATGACTTGATTGAGAAACTTCTTTGGTCAGAGCTCATACGATTAATAGAAAAAGAATGGGATCTTTTTTCTTCTATTTTTAATGATCTTCGCTTATTAAAAGAGCATGCGGAATTAGTAAATGATCGTCCTGATACTCATGCGAAAGATGCTGATGGAGCAGATATAGCCCACTATAGAAGATCGCTTCGTTGGCTTGAAGATGCTGTTCAGCGTGCAAGTGCTTAATAATTCTTTTTATCAGTAGGATTTACATCAGTACCGGTTCTGAGCTGAAGTGGGCCTTAACCGGTCAATGCCTGACACGAAGAAACTTTATTCCCAACGGAATTCCATAGTTGTAAAATTTTTTTCTTAGTTTTTGTTGTCCACTTCAAGTGCATTTGGGCTAAGAAAAATTTAATTCAGATGTAATCTGACAGGTACTTGTATAAATAACCGGTAACTGTCAGATCAGGTCTAAGCTATTACATGTGATTCAATTTGTTGTAGCGTTGCTGATAATGGAAGGTTGCGTGATGCATCGCCTTTATTTGCCAAAAGTGCAGCTATTGGAAGATATAATTATCATTGATGTCCTTTTTAGGATAATCAGAAATCCTGAAGCGTCTTTTGACAAAAAATACAGATTTGGTAGGGATGGAATAGTTATTCTGGTAGAACGAAATACAATAAACTCAAAAATACACCAATGCTAAAAATATGACGAAAAAGAGAATTTCTTACCAATTCATCCAGGCACGTTCCACCCCATGAGCCATTTCCCCAGCCTAATTGAAATAATGTGGACCATGAAATTAAAATAAAACCTAAAGCGCTGGCGCTATTTTTCCATGATAGATGGGGTGTTATTTTTAATTCTCCCGTATAAAAACCAATGCCTGCTATTAAAATAATAATGCTAAAAATATAGATTGTTGTCTTGAGTAACAAAGTTCGTAATTCTTTTAGCCTCTGGGGATGAGAGTAGGTATGATTTTTTGGATCAAGACTGTAATTTCCTTGTTCGAGCTTCCGTTGATACTCTTCTTTCTCAAGCTCAAATGCCATTGAGTTTTCGGCTGCGGATAATACAAATCGGTTGGTGTTAGTGATCAAATACCACATGCCTTTATAAACATTCTGCTTTTTAGGGAACTCGTTTCCTAGATTCATTTTTTATCTTTTTTTATGTTAAACCATCCTTAGACGGCATTATACCGCCTAAGGATGGTTCTCGTCATTATTCCAAAATAGCTATTATACAGATAAACTATTAGTCATCATAAAATCAGCCATTAGTCCAGAAATTGAACGACTTAACTCAATTTCATCATGGGGGATAAGGGCATATTGCCACGATTTCCCATTAAGTTTATCAGCATTTTGATTTGCAAATTCGCACCAACGGATAGCCGCTCGCGTTTTGGCCTGAACTTCTGGCGTGTCGATTTCTGTCGCTTTTTTCGGTTCAATCAGGCAATAGCCATTGTTCATTTCGACAACGAAATCAGGTTCATAATTTCTACCATTAGCATATTCGATACGGAATTGACCTGAGCGAGGTTTCATCCAACGAATCACTGAGGGGTCATTCTCCAATATTTGAGCTAGGCGGAGCTCCCCATCTACAGAGTCAAATTTCTGATAAGGGTAACAGCATTTAGTAAAACCAGTGAAAATCATCTGGCGGACTTTATTTTTTTCTCCTGCGGGAACTGCAACACGGAAATCTCTCGGTTTTTCATTTCCGGCAAAATTGAATGTCGCTGGATGTATTACATCAAAGCCCTGAGTTATACGCCCGGTATAGCCCGTTGGCGTTGTCCACATATTTTGTTTAATTTGCACCCATATAAATTCAGCCAGCTGCCGACCCGCATTTTTCAGAACGGATTCTGCATCTTCCGGCGGCTGATAACTGCACAAATGGTTCACCATCTGTCCGGCCAGTTTGTAGAGCATGTCGGCATGTTCGTCGTAATCAATTTCATCATGGTCGAGCAGATAACGAATCAGATAGTTTTCGAGCCGTTCTTCCGCTTCTCCACCTTCCTGCCAACTGATTGTCCGCTGGTCGTTATTCTCCAGATGCGTGAGTAAGAGCTCTTTACTGCCGGGTTTGAGCGCAATGCGATCCAACCCGGAAAGGTTGAAATCATTAAACCCGTAATTGACTTCACGTTCTGGCAAAACCACGATTCGAGGAATATCGATAGTATATTCCATCAGTTTTTCGGTGATCGTCCCGACCAACTCCTGAACTTCCGTATCCTCCATTGAAAGGAAACTTGGCTGTTCAACTTGCTCTTCAATCATTTCCGTCAAATCGAGTTGATCCGAAGACGATGAGATTTGATGTTGAGTCACTTCCCATTCACGCAAGGCTTGTTGTACCCGTCGAGTTACGTTTGCTTTCACCTCTGGCGTGCTGAGTTGCTGACTGCTGGTTAACCGTTTAGCTTCTTCTGACACCACTTTAAACGTGAGTTCTGCGACTTTACGTTCAGTTTCCGTATTGAGTACCGGTTTTGATATGGAGTTTGACTGATATATCGCTTGAGGTTCACAAGCCTGCAACCCATTATTATCAATGACTTGATTTCCCAACAGGAATTCAGCCATTGATGGTACGATAATTTGCTGGGGTTTTACTTCTGGAATACCGTTTTCATCATCATCCAGCCCGATATACAGAACTTTCTTGATAATCGAGTCATCGTTATTGGCACGATCAATAATCTCCTGAAAACGGTCATGGGCAATAATCGTCAGGCGATCGACGGCTTCGACGCCGGTTCTTTTGCCGTAGGGAAGGCGCAGTCCTCGGCCTATGGTTTGCTCAGTCAGGATTTCAGAGGCAGAAGCACGTAATGGAACGATAGTGTACAGATTTGTAACGTCCCATCCCTCTTTTAACTTATTGACATGAATGACGATTTCGGTGTCTTTGTCATGCTCAACGGCCAAAAGCCGCTGCATAGTTTCTTCTGACTCTTCGCCTGACTGGTTAGAGTGAACGGTTATTACTTTGCCTTTGTAAGCGCCATTGAAGAAATCGTCGTGTTCAATGCGTACTTTTAGCCTGTCTGCATGATCGGTATCCTGCGCAACGACTAGCATAAAAGGTTTGACCAGTTTGTTACCGGTGTTGTTGGCGAAGCTGGTTAGTTCCGTTTTCACGTATTCATGATGGTGGATTCCGTCTTCCAGCTTTATTTTTTCCAACTGCTCTTCAGAGTAGTTGGCAGCACGGAAGTCTTTGCGCGTGGCAACAGCTGGAATTTTGACGTATCCGTCTTTTAGTGCACGCGAAAGGGGATAGTGATAAATAATATTTTTAAAATCACGTGGGTTTGCACCTACGGTTTTCGGTGTGGCGGTTAATTCAATACCCAATACTGGATTAAGATCGTTAAGCGCTTGTGCGCCCGCACTAGCGTAGTAACGGTGGGCTTCATCCATCAAAACAACTAAATCTGGCAGGTTTGCAAGATAGCTAAAATAAGATTCCCCGACGTATTCCTGAATACGTCGAATTTTAGCGACCTTGGATTTAGCAGCACCTTTGGCATTTTCCAGTGCGTTGATTTTGGAAATATTGAAGATATTAATGTGCGGAGCGGTTTCGCTGCCAAAAAGATCACCCGTTTTGCTTTCGGCAATCGCATAATCCAGACGAACGCCCCGTCCTTCTTGATAGTCATCACCAGTGATTAGAACCGGCGGTGTTTGTGCCAGTTCAGGGATGCCCTGAAAAACATACTTTGGCGAACCGGGTAAAAAATCCATCTTAAGTTTTTCATAGATGGTTAAGTTCGGAGCTAGTACGAAAAAGTGGCGACTACGTCCGGTTAAGTATAGCCAGGCAATCATCGCTCCCATTAAGCGAGTTTTACCTACACCCGTAGCCAGTGCAAAGCATAGTGAAGGGAAGGCACGTTCAAACCCTTTTACAGTGGGATACTGTTGACGTAGCAATTCAATCCAACGATTAAGATCGGGATCTTTGCTGAGACCGAACTGTTCGAGCACGTCACATAAGATTCGCAATGATTCATCCTGTGGATCGCGCAGTGACAGTCGTGCACTAATCCGATTGGCAATTTTTATGGCGTTGCTTTGGCTCATAATTATTCTTCGCCTTCAGTATCTTCGTCGTAGTCAATATCGTCAGGTTGTTCTGAATCAGAGAGTACATTTAGCGTAAAGCTATAGTCGTCCTGATCCCACTCGCATTTACTCAGAATGGCGCGAGGAATTTTTACCAGTGTCAGATTAAGAAAATCGGCACCCTCAGTCATAAAGGCCTTGCAGCAGATCAGCAATGTGCGTTCAGTGCCTACTTCTTCACTTATGATTTTGAGTTGTTCATAAGCCAAAGATCCGGTAGTGACATAGATGTAATCAGTTTCGGTGCTGTAACCATGATTCCAGTATTGAGTCTGACTTGGCGCATAGGTGAAATTCATATGCTTACACATGGCTTCTGCCAGCATTTCAGCGTTGTATTCTTTGTTGATCACCCAATTGCCCCAACGATCCTTTTTCAGGAGCGAGGGGGCCAAGCGCAAATAGTGGAAGCCACCACCACCCTGCCAGTTTACGGCCTTGGAAACACCATCCTGGTCAACACCTGTAACCACCCGTTTTAGACGAGGTTGCACATGGGTGTATGCTTGATCCCCTAATTCAATGGTGATCCAGCGGCGTTTCATCTTGTGTGCAACGGCAGCTGTGGTTCCAGAGCCCGCGAAAGAATCTAATACGATATCATTTGGGTTTGTACATAAGTCCAAAACTCTCTTTATTAAGGATTCTGGCTTTTTCCCTTTGGGAAACTTAATGCCACCTTCTTTATGAAGATTATTTGACAAAACATCTGACCACAAATTTGTTAGTGGTTCACCTGCCACTATTACGCCATCAATCTCTTTGAGTTTGTTTCTATAAAATAGCCAGCGTTGACCATTTTTGAAGTACATATCCTCATAGCCGTCTCGTTGAAGATGAATCACAATATCTGGATTCTCTTTTGATAAATCGATAGCGTTTCTTACATTTTGCCCAACTGAATTGTAATCAGGGCGTGCAGGCTGAACCACTCTGTGTGAATTATCAATAACGAAGTCATTCAATAACTCTTCAAATTTACTTCCCAATTTTTTCTTTAATTCTTTAGCCTGAGTGCCATGATAAGCTGCAAATGCTTCATTTAAAGGAATTAGTTTCCATCCCTCATAATGTTCATCAATGTTATCAATGAATTGAGAGTATCGACTATCTCGTTCTCTAGGGGTAAATAATCTATGCGGTTTCCAATGTTGTTTATTTTTTGCATAGACTATTAAGTAGTTAGTTGTTGTGACCAACCCTGGATTTATTGATTTATGACCAGTGGCAGAACCTTGTTTGAAGGTTACGATATTTACTCGATTTTGTCGGCCAAATATTTCGTCTAAGAGAACGATTAAATAACCAAGCTCGTTATCATCAATGTGCACGAAAAAAGTACCATCAATAGATAATAATCTTTGGATGATTTCAATACGATCTCGAATAAGCGTTAGCCACTGAGAATGCTCCAGACCATCGTCATAGTTTTCGAAGGCCTCTCCGGTATTAAATGGCGGATCAATATATGCACATTTCACCTTCCCTGCATACTTTTGTTCAAGAGCCTTCAGCGCCAGCAGGTTATCACCATGAATTAGCAGATTTTCACTATCCACATCACCATAAGACAATGCCTTATCTTCAAGCAGAATACGCGGTTCCAGACGAGGGCGCTTATGTTTACCAATCCAGTTAAGTTCTAATTTTTGCTTAGTTGACATAATCTATTTTTATCCAATACGTGCTCGCGCGCGTTCCTGTTCACGGATCTGCGCCTGAATTTGTGTATAAAGCTGTGCATGTTCATTATCGCGATCGGTCGCGGTCACTACCAGTGCGTAAGGTTCCTGCTCGCTGCTGAATGCTTCGCCCCAATCTCTGTCTTGACGGGTTACAACGATAAACCATTTTTCATCTGGGTGACGCTGGCGGAAAGTCCAAACCGAAGATTGTACCGTACCGCGTTCCCGCTGTTGGGCTGATACAACACGGTTAGTTTGGGCATCATCGGAGCGGGTTTCCGTTTCACTCTGTGTCTGGTGATTAAAACTGGCCTGTACTTCGTCAAGAGAGCGGCCTTTAACCAGCCGGAAACTGATCCTTGTGGCGGTATAATCCATCCGGGTTGTACGTACAGCAGGTGAGTAAGCCAGTGTCACGCGGATTTCACGGGTTGATCGCTGCGATCTTAAAAAAGAAGCCGGGAAGGGCAGTTCAAAAAACTGATGGGCGTTATTTTCTATCTGCTCTTCACATCGCATGACCACCACATATTCTGAAGAGCGGTATAAAGCATCTTCATCGATGATGCCGTAACCCGTTACCTCACGTTCTATCTCGCGGTTTCTCGTTGTAGGTGCGTTTTTATAACTTTCTCGCATCGCCTGCGGGAAAGCCTGCGTCATCGCCTGAGGGACAGATGCATGATTAACCAGCATTGCCCGTAACATACTGGCGGACATATCCGGGTATTCGTTTAACAGGCGTCCTGCCAGATGCGTAATATACGGTGCGGCGAAGCTGGTACCGCTGAGCTCCTTAAACAAGGTAGCGCCCTGAAACTGGTGATGGCAACTTAATACACCCAAACCACGCATATGCGCCTGCCATTGCCCTTGCCGCACATTGGAAGCGACACTGCCACCGTGTGCCATAACGTCGGGTTTAAATGCCCCTTTTATTGATGGACCATGTCGGGTAAACGGTGAAGGTTGATTTTCTGTTGCCGGGCAGAGATGCTGAATATCCTCAGGTCTTCGTTGTGCATCGTGCGTTGCGTTATGCCTGGCGATGCTGCCCACTGTCAGTACATTGAGTGCAGGAGCTGGATCGATGATAACGCTTGCCTCATGAAGTAGGTAATCAGGATACTCATCCCGCCAGCTATTTTGCGGCACAGGTGGTTCATCACTACCTGCAAAATTCCCTGCAGAAACGACAAAGAGTACATTGTACTGTCTTGACAACGTATCTAATAAATACGCTATACCGCGGATATGTTTGCCGTCGTAGGGAGCATTAGCGTTTCCCAATGACAGGTTGAAAATGCGGCAGCCGAGATCGGTAAAATATGCAACAGCAGCTGCAAGCGTAGCTTCAATAGTTTCGGCATTAAATTCAGCCTGCTCGTTCAGGACTTTTCCATTATACAGCCATAGTTGAGGCTGCCAGAAATTGCTCTGGTTACAAGCCTCAACATCACCATACAGCGCAATACTGGCAACGGCAGTGCCATGCCCCTGTTCATCAAACGCATCTTGATCGGGAATAAAGCTGGCGCTTTCAGCAATGGCAGCGCTTAACAAAGGATGGTTGGTATTAATACCACTATCCAGAATACATATCCTGGTCGCATTTTCCGCTGGCGAGCTCAGGCGAGCTGGAAGTGTATTGATTTCCCGGTTAATTTGTTGATAGCTAATGCCACTAGACGGTGGCAAATCAATAAACCTAACGTCCCGATGAGCTAATAGGTGTTCCGCTTGCGCGAGTGAAACCTCGACCCGGTACATTAACAGGCTGTCCAGATTGACTTTATCCTGCCTGGAAATATCCTGCTCCTGTAACCAGTGCTCAAAACGGGTATACAGATCGATACGTTTGGGATGATGCGCAACTTCGATAGGCCAGAGCTCCACATCCAGTTTAAAGCGTTCCGCTACAGGAAAACCATAACGCCGAAGAGCCCAGCTTTTGCGATCTTCCGCCGACCAGCCCTCAATACCGTCAAGCGCCTCCAGGATCTGTTTGTAGGTTAGTTCTGTATTACGTAGACCGAGGGATGACAGATGTTTTGCAAATGTAGCCAGCCCTTGCTCGTCACTAAAGACTACGCAAACTTGTTTATTTTCCTGACTAACAAACTCTACGCCATGATGTATCAATGCCGAAAAATTCATCGTGCCGCTGTAGTTCAGCTTGAGTATATATCGACCATCAGCGGCGCTGCCTGGTACCTGTGTCAGCATCGGGCGCAGAGTCTGGAGCTGGTTCAATAACATTTGCCCATGCTGACGTAAATCGCCTCTGCGAATACGAGGCATATTGACTCTGCGGGTCCGTCGGTCATTCTGAAGAGGGGCTTTGGAAATATTTAGATGCTGATAATTCGCCGTCATGGCAGTCCCTTATCGGTGAGTTCTGGCGTTCTCTCGCTGCATCGCGTTTTTTAAATCTTTCAGCGTCAGGAATTCCTGATGACGCAGGATCATGTGTTTAGTGGCTCGGCGAACGATGCGTTCGATATCTGCACCACTTTTGCCATGAAGCAAGGATAACAACTCATTATCGTCCAGTTCAAACTGTCGGCGAATGCCGCGTAGCTTTAACGCCAGCAACTCGCGTAACTGTGTCTGATCTGGCAGAGGAAATTCAATCACTTCATCGAAACGACGCCAAATGGCGCTGTCCAAAATATGTTCATGGTTGGTGGCCGCCAGAATTAGACTTTTGCCCTGATAAGCATCCATCATTTGCAGTACAGCATTGACGACCCTGCGTAATTCGCCGTGTTCTCCGCTGTCGCCGCGTTCTTTACCTATTGCATCAAATTCATCGAACAAGACCACCAGCGGATGTTGGGCAATAAAATCAAAAATTTTACGCAGATTGGCGGCTGTTTCACCCAGAAATGAGGATACCAGTACATCAAGGCGGACAATTGCCAGCGGCATGTCCAGCTCAAAGGCAATGACCTCCGCTGCCAGCGTTTTACCGCAGCCTGGTGGCCCGAAAAACATGATTTTACTGGCTGCTTTCATCCCATAGCTATGCAATACATCGCTACGCCGGTGCTCTTCAAGGAGCTCATCGATCACTGTAGCACTGGTAGCTGGAAGGATCATTTCATCGAGGCTGCGCTGCGGCTGCCGTAGATCCAACAGTGGCAGCCCCCTTTCTTTGTCTACCGGTGCCGGAGGCAACGTAGTTGAACGCGAAGCCTGAACAATGTGATCGCCATAAAGAATATGCTCCAGATCGTTAGCCAGAAGATGGTGCTGTTTCTGACGTTCCTCATCAATAATGGCTTCTGAAACGCGACGGAACGTAGCAGTGTCGCCAGTCGCGCCCGCTTTTATCAACTGTCTTAATACTTTACCGTTAGCCATTATTGACTCCTGAAACAACAACACTTCATGCGGAAGGTGAATTCAATGCCCAGCTCACCGCAAATAATTGGCTGGACGTTATCTCTGTCGCCAGCTTTTGTTCAACCTCTTCCAGCAGGCGGTCTTCTTCCTGCTCAATTTTTTTCTTTTCATCATGATACTGCAACATGATGTTGTCCCGCTCGCGTTCTAGTGCCTTTAGCGAGCGTTTAGCTTCCATCTTCTCTTTCAGCGAAGGAAGTTGGCGGGCGGTTTTACGCGCTTCTTTAATTTCTGCATCTAACTGTTTGATGCGTAGATCCAGCGCGATGCGACGATCTTCTGACCAGCGTTCAAGTTTTTCTACTTCTTCATTGTAATAAAGTTCGTTATCACGTTCGACCTGCTGGATAAAAGAATTCCGTAAAACCTCACATTGTGCGGTTAAAGTGGGTAACACAGGCTGTTCTTCGATTGATGTTACCTCTGACAACGGTAAGCGAAGCAGACGGGATGCGGTTTCTTCCGCCACTACCTCACCATTTTCCGTTACGGCAGCGACAAGTAGCTGCTCTCGTTGTTGTTCTTGATTTCCGATACTGACTTTTGCTAGTAACAACTGCCCTGATTGTTGGCAAAGCAATTTTACATCAGCCAATTGTCCTGCCTTGGGTTGGTAGATGAAATGGAGTTTCTGACAAACTGGCAATGTGGAAAGGTCTTTTCCCTCATGTAGGGCCTCATCAATCAGTTGCTTTCCGTATCCCTGATTAGGTCGGAAAAATTCTGCATCCTTTTCATCCGCAACAGGCCAGCTAACGTCATAATACTTTCCCGAGGAACGAAAACCAGTTTCAGAGTGCTGGAAATCGCTATTGTCACTTAGAAACATTTCCGCTAGCAGCAGCAGATTTTCCTGATAAACGTTTAACTGTGCGAGGGTCGTTGTGCGTCGAGTTTTTAAATTTCGGACGACATCTACATCGAAATGTTCAAATAATGAACGCCGGGTTTCATTTTCCCGGTTTTCCAGCTGCTCTTTGAGTTCATCCTGGAGCTGATTAAACTCCTGTTCTATTTGCTCGTCGGAGCGGCAGTGCTGGTAAATCTCATGGATACGCCGTTCAATATCAACGCCCGACTCTATCGATCCCAGAATATCATCGGATGCACCAAACACGCCTTCAAAAAGCTGGAACTTCTGGCTCAATAGTTCAAAGACACGCTGATCGGCCCGGTTGCCTTTATTAATGAAATTGACCACTACAACATCGTGCTTTTGTCCGTAACGGTGAACACGCCCGATACGTTGCTCAACCCGCTGCGGGTTCCAAGGTAAGTCATAATTGATTAACAAAGAGCAGAACTGAAGGTTGATACCTTCTGCACCGGCCTCGGTACATATCATCAGAGTGCCTTCGTCCCTAAATTTTTCGACCAGCGCCGCCTTCATGTCCGCCGTACGCGAACCGGAAACTCGGCCAGAGTTTTGATGCTTCTCCAACCAGTCACTATAAATCTTGCGAGACGCCGCATCGCTGTTACTGCCGTTGAGCAACACGACTTCGCCTTCATACCCATTGTCTGAAAGCAGTTGCGCTAGCCAGGTTTGGGTGCGCACGGACTCGGTAAAAATGACCGCTTTACGCAATCCACCCAGTTCTACTGTGAATTTGAAAGCCCGACTAAGAACGCTTAACAATGCCTCCGCCTTGGCGTTTTTAGTTATAGATGCCGCTAGCGTTTTATAACTTTTTAACTGATCGATTTCTGCCTGTAGAGCCCGAGGATCGATGGTATCTTCATCCTCGATACCTTCTTCATCACTGTAATCATCATAATTTTCATAATCAGTCAGGGCATCTAAGACCGGCATTTTATTTTCTAGACGATGAATCATAGTCTCCAGCGTTCCCTGAATCGCAGTGGACGATGAGGCCAGAATTTTGCGAATGACTAATGTTACTAGATGACGTGCACCACTTTTGATTGCCAGTAGATCGTCTTGCTGCAAATAAGAGGAAACCTGTTTATAGAGAGCTTCTTCTTCATCCGTCGGGCGAAAATCTTCGGTTATTGAATGACGGCGGGTAAAACTGATACCACCTTCCTGCTGAACCTGTCGGCGAAGCGTACGGTTACAGATCTTATTCAGACGTACCCTTAATAACGCTAATTCTGCATCGTCAATATTCTGCCGAGAATAACGGGCCTTAAACGAAGCCAAATCGCCGAAGAAATGTGGGTCAATAACGGAAACCAGACCATAAAGCTCAAGGATACTATTTTGAAGCGGCGTAGCGGAGAGCAGAATTTTTTTCCTGCCAGATAGTGCACTACTGAGTTTTTTGGCCGTTTTAGCGCCATCGCTCTTGTAGATATTTCGCAGTTTATGGGCTTCATCCATGACGACCAGATCCCATGGGATACGGGCCAATTCATGTTCTTTACGGGAAGCGAATTCGTATGAACAAATACATATCGCAGCCTCCCCAGTTGCGTTTTCAATGTCAAATGGATTACCACATCCCTCTTTGATCATTTGATTGAAGCTTTTTGCTTCGATAATCCGCGAAGGTAATGAAAATTTCTCTTCAAGTTCCTGACTCCACTGCTTACGCAGCGTGGCTGGAGCAATAAGCAATAATTTCCGGCGTCGTTCTGCCCACTTTTGCGCCAAAATCAGGCTGGCTTCAATGGTTTTCCCCAGCCCGACCTCATCGGCTAGGATAACGCCACTAGATAAAGGAGACGCTAGTGCAAACATCGCTGCTTCTACCTGATGGGGGTTCATATCAACCCGCGCGCTGGCGATGGTCTGTGTAAGTGAGTCCTCGGCTTTGCCGCTTAACGTTAACCACTGTGCCAGATAGAGACGCTGATGATTTGAATACATTTTTATACCATTCAGATAGGACGGGATAAGATAGATATCTTATTTTACTTTCACGAGTACAAGAGTTCTAGCTATTGCGTTGTTCCTGCTGTGAGCCTGCGTGCAGAATTAGACCACATCAACATTGTGTGCAGTTCCAGACACTGACTTCTGTACTGGCGGCATGCCCAACGTTGATGTAATGATCCCGTTGGTGGTGATAAAGTATTTCTATATTTTCATCATGCTGCATCTGTTGGTTGGCTGAAGTCTCCGGTGCTACAGGTCAGACAATAGCGTTCACCATAGTAATCGATCGCACATTGTGAGCAGTGCCAATCGGCTTTACTGGCCCTGGGAGCGGCATTGCAGTGGATGAGTTGCAGGCGTCTAACAAGGTGCATTTCACCCGCATCCGGATTGGCATAGGGACAATGCTGTCGACCATTGCTGGTGAGACCCGTTTCGGTGTGTTCGAACCACGGGCGTTCGGTGTCGTATTCAGGATGGTATTGCATTGTGCTGTTGCACAGATGGCAGGTATAGCGATCGTAAGGCGCTGTCTGCGCAGTACGAGCTCCGGTCAGGCGATCGTTACCGTCGAGAGCAATAAAGGATTTAGCAAACATAGTCATGTTCCTGCAGGCAGGTGTAAGCCGTCCTTGAAGGGCAAACAGACGCCATGCGATTGAATGGATTAAGGGGATTGAAAGGGGAACTGCGGAGTGGTTGTCACACTATGAATTGCTGACGTAAAAAACAGACTGACTCAGAAGCCAGTCTTGCGTGGTCGTCCGGTTGCTGGTCGCTCAGGGACCTCATTGCAACCAAACAACGGCAGCCCCTGCTTTTGTTGAACTTTGGCCATATACGCCAGCACCTGCCGGATATTGGCGATACTGCCCGGATCGCTGTAACGCACCGGAATATTGATATTGGCCGTGTAATGCTCTTTAAACTCACATCGGTGATACCAGCCTTCCCGCTCAGTGATATCACTCCAGTGCAAACCTGCTTGTTGAGCCCAGGGATATGTGTTCTGGGTTTTACAGCCATCCAGCCAGAAGACAACGTGAGCGTGGTAGTGGTGATCTTCAGTCCATTCGATAACCCAAAAGAAACCGACCACCTCTTCGAGTTGCATCATATGGTTCATCAGCTTTCGGATATCCCATTCGAGCTGCTGGTGATCCTGCAGGAAATACTTAGCGGTATGATCCTGGTAAAACAGATCTGTTCGGAATGCCCGCAGGCAGGAATAGCGCTCTACCAGTTTGTCGATATGGTTGTTCAGGAGTGACTGTAGAAACCAGTCTGGCTCCCATCGTTGTTTGTTTTGCATAGGATGAGTTTCTTTAGTGCTGGCGAGGGCCAGTCAATGGAATGCACCTGGCCTTCAGGAAGAGCCATGGCTGGGGAAATGCATGGATTAAGAGGATGGTTGTAAAAAGGGAGTGCCTATTAATTATATTAATTAACCTAAATTAATTTTCACTCCCCAATAACCCTCAAATCCCTTGCAGGACTATGGATGAAGCCTAACGCAGTGGTTCAGCTGTCGTTCGCCACGCAAAGCAGACGTACTCGTCCATCAGGCTGGTCAGCGCAGGGTTTTCCGCCTGCCGGTTATTGATCCAGATATCCATCTCTTTGTCTTTTTTGAACCTGAGGTTGTCGGTCCAGTCATCAAGGCAATTACCCAGCATCAAATCGTACCAGCAAAGCCAGACCAGCTTCAGACGCAGCTCGCTACCGCTGAACTGGCGGAACAAACTGATGAGCTTATTTGCCAGAGGGCGTTGTTTTAAACGCACGCACTCAGACAGCAAAATCCCCTCCAGCATGGGATGGTGAGCCAGCAGATGCTCCTGGGTAAATAAACTGACGATCAGGTCATCATTAACAGTCAGTGGGGCTGCTGCTCTGCCATAAATAATCCGGTGCAGACACTGGGGAACAACAGCAATAACCTCTTCCTCTCCCGGAAACTTAAGGCTACCAACCGTCAGGGTATGGTGATGATATATATTCTGGTGGCACATACCCGATCTGACCGTCAGCTTCGTAAAATCGGTCAGCCAGGTCTGGTAACATTTATAAAGTTCTTCGTAACGAGGCTTGTAATCTTTCATGTTCATATTCCTTCTGGCTTAAATGACAGACAGCAGAAAACCTCCGGAGCAACCGGATAGTCATTATTATGCTGAGGGTTTAGTCTGGTGGGAGGTTATTTACGGGACTGATCGATTCGTTCCTGTAGCCAGTTTTCGACTTCGCTTTTTAACCATCGGGAGCTTCGGCCCAGCTTGATGGGTTTGGGAAAGACTCCATCCTTAATGAGCTTATAAATCCACTTATCTGTCATTTGCAGCAGACTGGTGATAAATGCCATGTCAACGAACTGGTCTTCGGTCAGTGAGGAGCGGGTAGTCATGATTTGTATCTCCGGTTAAGAAAGGTCAGCCGGATTAGTGATATTTAATTGCGGTCACTGCTCCGGGGCATACCCATGGGGAGATACGTAAAAAAAAGCGGGTTATGTTGACCTCTAGGGGTCAACCGGTTCTGAGATGTATTTCGAAGCGCTCATGTGCATGACTGTCTTACATTCTTCTGTTACCTCATCTGTTGCAGACATCAATCGCTCAGGCAACCGTCATCCTTCCTCTTTTGTCTTCATGGGCTTATAGTCACCTGACTACCTGTCCTTTGAAAAAGCCCTTCTTACTTTCCCGAAGGTCAGTGAGCAGCTTATCCTCTTGTTTTACATCGAAAACCAGCTAATTCCGCATCACTACGCATTACATAAAACATAACATTCACTACACTTTTTATTACGCATATATCGACGCAAAAAGCAACGCATTTGACTACGCATTACACACGCATTAACCTACGTAGTGATACCCACTTTAAAATCAATGAAATGTAATTATGAAAGAACAGCTGACGGACAGAACAGAAAGAGCGTGCCGGTTTTATATCGAATACATGAAGAAAAACATCGAAGGATACCGGGAGCGCACTCCGCTAATCCTCATAACTGATTATAAAAATCAGGAGGTTATGGATATGATCCTGAGAGACCTTAATAATGAATTTAAAAACACTCATGAGTACAATAAGTTCGTACGGGAAATGAAAAATGGATTATTTTCCAGCATCATCCCGGAGACAAATTTTGAATGGATAAAGGACTATAGCTCCGCTTATTTTGCATGGAATATACTTTCAACCATGGGCCCTAAGGAAATTAATCCACTAGAGGTTGATTTTTACCGTGAACGGCCTCCGGTCATTCAGCATAACTTATTGCCTGTTATTCCGGAAACGTATAAGGATGCCCTTTCAGTACTCTACACCTGTTTTGATAGCTGGGATGTCGATTTATTCTTTAAGATCAAAACACTCTCATCATTAAAAAATATCTGGATTCAGCGAAATCGAGAGTTACCAGAACCATTTAAATGGATTGACCTTAAAAACCATAAACAATGTGCATGGGCTTTTAAATATGTTATGGAGCATATCAAACCCGATTACATGCCTTCATTTATGACGGAAATCAGACAACAACAAGTGATTACTTTTCTCACGGCAGTATTGTATTCCTGGCCTGCTCACCCTGACACTCGGCGTCTGATGATTCAACGGATGAAAAAAACATACAACCAGAATTTGTTCCGGGAAAACATTGCTGACAAAAAAGTGATTAACACTTATGTCCAGAAGGACATTAAAGAAAAGCTCGATATGCTGGCAAAGAAAAATGGTCGAAAAATTAACGAAGAGCTGGAAGTTATCATTATGAATGCCTGGCACGATGCCAGATATGCAGAAGATAAATAGCATTCACTCCAAATAATTTCAGATAGATATTATCCTCGTGAATCCCCCGCATCCTTTACCGGATCGCGGGTCTTTTTATTTTTCGCGCTGAGATCTCCTTATGCAAAAATCTGACGGCCTTCTGGCCATTGAGAAGCCTCTGGCTTCACTGCCCCATACTCTTCGCAGTCTAATTCTTAAACGCCTTCGTAGTCTCACACAGTACGAGCCGGTTATTGGCATTATGGGCAAAAGTGGGGCAGGCAAATCGTCTCTCTGCAATGCCCTGTTCCAGGGAGAGGTCACGTCGGTCAGCGATGTGGAGGCCTGCACCCGCGATGTGCTGCGCTTCAGGCTCCGCAATGGCAATCACAGCCTGATGATTGTTGATTTACCTGGTGTGGGGGAAAGCGAGCAACGCGATGAAGAATACACTGCACTGTATCGCCGCATCCTACCCGAACTGGATTTAGTGTTATGGGTCATCAAGGCTGATGATCGGGCACTGTCAGTGGATGAACACTTCTATCGCAAGGTGATGCTGGCGTATCAGTACCGGGTTTTGTTCGTGGTTAATCAGGTCGACAAGGCCGAACCCTGTCATGAATGGTGTACCACCGATAGCACGCCTTCACCTGCTCAGCAGTTAACGATTGAGACTAAGAGAATCGCGATGCAGCAGTTGTTCCTGCCGCACCATCCTGTCTGTGTGGTGTCAGCCCGCACAGGGTGGGGCGTGGAAACCCTTGTCGATACTATGATGCATAGCCTGCCTGACCGGGCCACTAGTCCACTGACAACACAACTGCATGGAAGGCTCTGCACCGAGCCGGTAAAAAAGCAGGCACGTGAGCGCTTTGGCCATGCAGTTGATGAAATGATTGGCACTGTGGAGTCATCATCTTTTCTGCCAGAGCCTGTAAGGGCTGTGATTCGAACCGTACGGGAAGCAGTGGTGACTGTTGCCCGTGCCGTCTGGGACTGGATTTTCTTCTGACAAACCGCTTATGGCGGACACTCCCTGTCCTTGCTGCGCTCAATTAATGAGCAACCAACCCATCGATTAGGCGCAAAGCCGCATCATGGCTGAAATCCACATACTGAAAAAATACGCCTTCCCATGTCCATACCCTGTCCGACCCCTTCGTTACACTAATCACTTAATTTTCAGCCTGTTAACAGGATGGAGAAAATCTAATGTCCCAGACTGAGCGTCGCCATGAGCGGCTGGCGGTTCGGCTGTCCCTCATTATCAGCCGCCTTGTTGCTGGCGAAACACTGGATATGGGTCTTCTTGCCGCAGAGTTTGGTGTATCGCTCCGTACCCTCCGCCGCGATTTTCGTGAGCGACTGATGTACCTGGACCTGGAATATCGCGACGGCACCTGTCGTCTGCTTTCAGGTAGCCATCAGCGCGAACTGGCGGTGCTGACTTTTGCTCGTCAGTCAGGTGTGGAGGCCTTGTTTCCTGACATGGATAACCACATGGTCAGCTCACTGCTGAGTGGGCCCGGTGAGTCTCCGTGCCTCATATGGGCAGAATCGGAGTCATTGTCGCCGCCCAGGGCAGGCATATTTACATGCCTTGTCAGGGCCATATCAGAGCATCGTCGCGTGACGCTGCTGGCTGAAGGTTGTCGTTGCTCAGGGCTTGCACCATACCGCCTCGTACTCTGCGGCGGGCATTGGTATCTGACTGGAGAGCATCATCATCGCGTGGCAGTGTTTCCGCTGAAAGATATCCATGCGGTTACCTTGCACCCGGAACTGTTCGTGCCCGACCTTCAGATTCGTAACGTTCTCGCCGAACCGGAATTACTCAGAGCCCTCCCCCATTTTCACGTTTTTCACTCACTGCTCGCCAGAACTGGCGACGGTCTTTAACCTCATAAGGAATCATGATGAAGAAATTACTGACCACAACGGCACTGGCCGTCAGTCTCTGCGCTGGCGCTACCTTTCCGGCGTCTGCCGAAACTGTCGTGGGTACCGTCAAATTCTGGCAGTACATGCAGGCGGATGGCTGGAAATCGGCCGATGGCATGGATAACGACACGCTAAACAATACGCTCTATCAGGCCAGTGTGATTGGCAATTATCCCTGGACCAGGCAATTCCTGCTGCGTCAGCGTGGTGGTGGTGCTTATTTTCTCGCCGACAAGAAAACACATACCGTGCGCAAGCTGAATCTGAAACCTGCCAGCGGTTATTATTCCGACCTGACATCGGTCTATCAGGGTGAAGACCAGGGGAAAGGGTGTTACTTCACTATCATCGACACCCAGTATCAGTTGGAGCTGGTTAATGAACCTCACAGCAAGCAGGTGCTTGCTGCATTTCCGGAAAACTGTGTCAACAAACAGCAGCAGGCTGCCCTGGCGGCGAAGCGTTCTGCCTCAGAGCAGAAATTGCAGCAGTGGGTAGCCCAACAGAGTCTGGCTGAGTTGTGCCGACGAACTGGCAACTGCTGAAGCAACGGAACGGACGAATAATAAGGAATCTGCACCATGAAGAAATTGTATCCACCTGTGCTTGCCGTTCTGACAGTTATCGGTGCAATGATTGCCTCTGGCTGCGACAGCAAGGAAGATGCTGGCGTGAAAGCGATAGCCAGGTTTAAAGACCTGACTCCACCACCATTCAGCAAGGTTGTCTCGCATAAATCCGATATTGCCCAGGAATGGGTAAAAAAGGATGCCTTCGGTACACCGCAATATACGGTGATTAAAACCCGCCAGTCACCGGAAGGATGTGAGTCAGGCAATTATTACTACATTGCTGATATGCAGCAGAAAACGGTGCAGCCACTGATGGCAGCCCTGTGCCTTGCGGACAATATCACTCTGAGCTTCAGAATTGAAACCGACAGCTATACGGGAGAAAAATCGGTGGTGTATTCGCACGATGGCAAGGAAATGGGAAAACTCTATCTGCCGGAGAATCAGGAGAAAAATCCATGAAGAAGCTGAAAGGCGTTATCTCAGTTTTCGCTCTGAGCCTTTTTCTGCTGTCACCGGCTCAGGCCGAAGAACAGCGTTACATCAGTATCCGCAACACAGACATGGTCTGGGTGCCAGGCAATGTCTGCGTCTGGCAGTTTCGCCTGGACAACGGCGGAAGTGGTGAAGGATTCGGGCCTTTGACACTTTCCCTGCGTCTGAAAGATAAAGGGGGGAACACGCTGGCCATGGGGAATATGGCAGTGGCTGCATTTGGCGACAGCGATGCCACTCGCTCTCAGGAAGCCTCGCTGGAGAACGAATGCGTGGAAAACGTTAGCTCTGTCGAAATCATGAAGGCAACAGAAGAGCGTAATGGTTACCAGATTGACCTGCCACTTTCCGTTTTCGACCCACAGTACTACCGACCTGTACAAGTCACGGTTGTCGGTGGTAAGGCATCTTAGCCGATTTGCCATCTGTTTGATTCAGCCCCTGTCGCTAATGCCACAGGGGCTTTTTATTTTAGGGAGCCTGTATGACTGAACTCACTGAATGGCCTGATGGACCGTTTACTCGCCAGCAGGCAGAGGCGGTTGCGTCTCAATATTCCAACGTTGCTATAGAGGACGACCTGGGGACACATTTCCGTCTGGTTATCTATCATGAGCGTTGCATGGTCTGGCGAGCCTGGAACTTTGAGCAGGATGCCGGTTACTGGCTAAACAGGTATATCGCTCGTTATGGCATCCGCAAATTCCCTGCATAACCATAACCATAACCATAACCATAACCATAACCATAACCATAACCATAACCATAACCATAACCATAACCATAACCATAACCATAACCATAACCATAACCATAACCATCACCAGCGCATCATCGTTATAAACAAAGTCAGGCCACACCTCCTTCGGGAAGTGTGGCCTTTTGTATTTTTACCCACTTCATAAGGAGTTATCCATGCGATTAGCCAGCCGCTTTGGCCGTATAAATCAGATACGCCGTGACCGGCCTTTGACCAACGAAGAGCTGATGAGTCATGTCCCCAGCGTGTTCGGGAGTGACAAGCATGAATCTCGTTCAGACAGGTACACCTACATCCCGACCATTACCATCCTCGAAAGCCTGCAGCGCGAAGGTTTTGAGCCGTTCTTTGCCTGCCAGACAAAGGTTCGCGACCAGAGCAAGCGGGAACACACCAAACACATGCTTCGCCTGCGTCGTGCCGGTCAACTGACCGGACATCAGGTGCCGGAAATCATTTTGCTCAACAGCCATGACGGCTCATCAAGCTACCAGATGTTGCCGGGGCTATTTCGAGGCGTCTGTACCAACGGTCTGGTCTGCGGACAGTCATTTGGCGAAGTGCGGGTACCACATAAAGGGAATGTTGTTGAGAAGGTGATTGAAGGGGCTTACGAAGTGCTCGGTGTGTTTGACCGGGTGGAGGAGAAGCGCGATGCAATGCAGTCACTGGCACTGCCAGAACCAGCCCGGAACGCCCTGGCGAATGCCGCGCTGAAGTATCGCTTTGGTGAAGACCACCAGCCGGTCACGGTATCGCAGTTGCTGACCCCACGTCGCCGGGAGGACTACAGCGATGACCTGTGGACCGTATACCAGCGCGTGCAGGAGAACCTGATGAAAGGAGGTCTGTCAGGGCGAACCGCTCAGGGGAAAAGCAGCCGCACCCGTGCTGTTATCGGCATTGACGGCGATGTGAAACTCAATCGCGCCCTGTGGGTTATGGCAGAAAACATGCTCGAATTTTTCGGGCGTTAAACAACCGTTCCGGCATAAGGAGATAGTTTAATGGATACCCACAACCCTGAGTTTGCTGAGCAGGCAGCAATTACTGCCTCGGTAGTCGCTGACGAGTTACGTATCGGCTTCTGGCCAAAGCGCTTTGGCTCCATACCACAATGGATAACCCTTGAGCCCCAAATATTTGGCTGGATGGATCGTTTGTGCGCTGATTACAGCGGCGGCGTCTGGAGCTTTTACACACTCAGCAACGGCGGCGCATTTATGGCTCCGGAGCCCGACGGTGAGAAGTGGACGTTGTTCAACCCGATGAATGGAAACGATGCGGAGATGAGCGGAGAGGCTGCCGGTATAGCGGCCTGCCTGATGGCATACAGCCACCACGCTTGTCGCACCGAATGTGACGCGATGACTGAGCACTATTATCGCTTACGTGACTACGCGCTAAACCATCCGGAATGCAGCGCCATTATGCATCTAATCGACTGAGGAATACCTGACATGAATATCGCATTATCCCCGGTATCATCACAGCCTGAACTTTTTCCGCTGGCGGTTATGGCTCAACATGATTACCTGCTTACCGCGACATCCGGATTAACACCCTATGCTCAACGGACCATCCGACGCGCTACCAATCTGCTGGATAAATATCTGCGCCAGCCCGGTATATCCTTTACCTCAAGTACTGCTGCCCGTGACTGGCTTCGGTTACAGCTGGCAGGACAAGAACGGGAAGTGTTTATGGTGCTCTATCTCGATAACCAGCATCGTTTACTGGAGAGTGAAACGCTATTTGCCGGTTCGATTAACCATGTGCAGGTCCATCCCCGTGAGGTAGTGAAATCAGCGCTTCGTTTCAATGCTGCGGCCGTTGTGTTGGCGCATAACCATCCATCCGGTGATCCGGAGCCCAGCCAATGTGACCGCAACATTACGGGCAGGCTTAAAGAAGCGCTGGCACTGGTTGATGTGAACACACTCGATCATCTGGTTATCGGTTCAGATGGAATTGTGTCGTTTGCAGAGCGAGGCTGGATATGAGGGCACTTCAATGAAATCTACTGACTCAGAGAACGATTCATTTCTAAAATGGGGACTGAATTGTAATATGACACCTTGCTTTGGTGCTCGTCTGGTACAGGAGGGAAACCGGCTGCACTATCTGGCTGATCGGGCCTGCATTACCGGTGAATTCAGTAACGCAGAATCTTTGAAGTTGGATGAAGTATTCACACGTTTTATCCGCCAAATGGAATCGATGCTGACTATTGGTGAAATGAATCCTCGCCATGCCCACTGTGTCACCCTGTACCACAATGGTTTCACCTGCGAAGCCGATACCCTTGGCAGTTGCGGCTACGTATACATCGCCGTTTACTCCACCCATCGTTAACTACTTTCACAAGAGCAAATATGAAAACTCTACCTGCAACAAATCCGCAGGCGGCGAAGCTATGTCGGTCGCCCGTGGCTGTCTGGCAAATGTTGCTTGCACGCCTGCTGGAACAACATTATGGGCTGACACTCAACGACACGCCATTCAGTGATGAAACGGTAATTCAGGAACATATCGATGCCGGTATATCTTTGGCCGATGCCGTTAATTTTCTGGTGGAAAAGTACGGGCTGGTTCGTATTGATCGCAGGGGATTCGACTGGCAAGAACAGTCCCCATATCTGCGGGCAGTCGATATTCTGCGGGCGCGACAGGCAACAGGTTTATTGAAAGCGCGGCACGGTGAACATTGGGAATAGCCTTCCTGATTCACACTGCAGCTTTCCTTACTTATTTAATTTACTCATTCCAAAAAGCACCTGCCGATGCTGGTTGGTGCTTTTACTTATATGGACGAAATATCATGCAAATTGAAGCTGTAATTTTAACTGGGCACATTATCGCAAGCATAATCCGGGAATGCTGGGCCGTCGTTGTTGATGGTTTTGACGCATACTACGAACAAGCTTATGATCCAGCATAATTTCTTTTCCTCATGAAGGGACTGGTATGGGCAACAGAATGTGGATGATCCGCGGTGACGGCGGCAAGCTCTATGACGATTTTCGCGATAAGCAGATTGTAGGCATCGGTTGGTCTCAGCTGGCTCCATTAGTCAAACCCGGCCTATCCCGAGCCCAGTTACTCGCCTTATACCAGGAGGCTGATCCCTTAACAAAGCTCGGAACAGCCCGTTCTGGCGCATCGCAGGTCTGGCGTTTTGTGAATGAGATCCAAAAGGGTGATTGGGTTATTACCTATTCGCCAGCCAACCGTACTTATTTGCTAGGCAAAGTTACTTCAGACTTCCAGTATCATCCTGAATGGGTGGAAGAGGGGATGGGTATCGCTCGGCAGGTTAAATGGAATACTCAAGAAATCGACCGCGATAGACTGTCTGTTGCTACCAAAAACACATTGGGTTCCACGCTGACGGTTTTCCAGCTTCCAGAATATGCTCTAGAAGAGCTTTTGCAGGATAAGAAACCCACTGTAGACGCTATTACTCATAATCTAACAGCGACAGATGAAGATGAGGTCGTTTCTGATCCGCTTCGCGATGTGGAGTCGTTGGCGCGTGAAGGTATTAAAGATCGAGTTAATGGGCTCGATCCGAAGGAGATGGAGTACCTGGTTGCAGGAGTTTTACGCAGCATGGGATATAAAACACAGGTGTCTCCTGTGGGTCCAGATCGTGGGAAGGATATCATCGCATCACCTGATGGATTTGGATTTGAGAATCCACGTATCGTCGTTGAGGTAAAACATCGTAGGGAGCAAATGGGGAGTCAGCAGATTCGCAGCTTTATTGGCGGTCGCCATAAAGACGATCGCGGTCTTTATGTCAGTACCGGGGGCTTTACGAAAGATGCTCGCTATGAGGCCGATCGTTCGACGATACCTCTGACGCTTTGGACGCTTGATGATCTCGTCCGTGCTCTTATTGAGAACTACGAGCAAGTCGATATCGAGACCAAACTCTTGGTGCCTCTGAAGAAAACTTTCCTACCTGCCTGAATCTTGCTTTGATGGCCATATCGGTGTTCTACTGGTATGGCTTTATACCCACTCGCGATGTCTATTTTTTATACGGATTTTAACTTGTGGGTACAAGTGTGGGTATAAATAATTATTACTGCTTATAAACTACATTGATATCAGTCTATTGGGTGTGAAATTCGAGTCCGGCCTTCGCACCATTAAGTACCGCGCGAACAAGAAGCCACCGAGAGGTGGTTTTTTTGTGCCTGTAATCTGCCCGCCGCCACTACCTTTCTATTTTTACTCTGTATTGACCCATTTCTCATCCCCGTAAAAACTGGATCTTCCTGATGCTTTTCTAAGGCCTATCTGATTGACCTTAGAGGCTAAAGTGGCGTTTCATTGAAGCCTTTCGGATCAAGGCGTTCCAGGATGGAGCCACAACAGGAAGGGATCACGCAGGCGTTAACACCGGGCGAAGTCAATCTGGCGCGTTCGGTGTTTGGCAGCACCATTTTCTATCAGAACGTATTGGTTCACTGCGACAGCTACCTGCCGTTTGGGCTGCAGAATCAGTACACGGCGATGAGCCATGAGGCCTTCGAACGGGCCTCGTTGTGAGGACAGATAATGTCTACGGTTGTGGCGACAGCCCAACGAATTAATGAACTATCCAATGGAAAAAGTAGAATTTTATTCTACTTAAATCTACAAAGGAACGCAGACTGGTAATGTACCGCCTTAGTTACGTCCTTACACTGTTACCAGTTAGAACCCCTGTGTCAAATTTTATGGCCGCTGATTCCAACAGCCCGGGCTTTCACTGTCGAAAAACTCTATCATAATATTTTTCCCAAGATTGTCTTTGATCAATTGGTTTGCTCTATTGCAATATGCCTGATCTCCTCTAAAAACAGATACCGCGACTCGCTTTATGCCCGCCCTAGCCATTCGTTTTAGTAGATGTATATCATGCTCGCCCATTCCCCAACCTAGAATCACAAGATTTTCACGCTGTTCAGCGAGAACTTCACGGTAAATCGTTGAAAGATAAAAACTGCTATGAATCGAATTAACTTTCTGTTCATACGTTCCTTCGCTCACAAACAGCGGAACGACTTCCTCGCTTTGCCAACGTTCCAAAATAGATTCAAGCAACCCCGTGTTCTGAATATGAATTTTACTCTCCTGTTCGATACGATTTCGACACAATATAAGGCTGCCATGCGGATAAAAAACAAGCGTATTAGATTTTTCATTTATAAGCATCCCTCTTAACCGTTGCCAATCCTGTTCAAAAAGACCTCTTTTAAGAAAGCAATCCTTAAATCGGTGTTGATCATTGATATCCAGGCCATATGTCATTGTCCAGTAAACGATCAGGTCATAGTTAAGTGAAATAACAGTATTGAATCTTTTCAGAAATTCGTAAATATATGGCAGTTGTTCATTAACTTCATCATGCTCAGGATGCACATCTCGTACAGCCTGAATAAGGCATTCGCGGATTCGGAGATAGGCATCATGGGTACGGGCATCCTCAATTTCTAAAGATTTATTGACGTTAGATGCCTGCCAAACGATACGCAGAATAAGTTCAAAATCTTTCGTTTTAAAAAAGTCAAAAAGCCTGCGTACATCTTCCTCCAGACTCTCTCTTTGCGTGACGTATTCAAGTAGGGATCCATACGCAAAACGAGGACTGACGGCGATGCTTGCACCGTTGCCCAGTAAAATGGTTCCATCGTATCGTTGTGCTAGCTCAGACCAAGGGGAAATGGTAAACGACATTTTAGGTATCAGCTCCAGTAGTGAGTATTTTAAATAAAAGACATTTTACAGCGAAGGTGCCGACTATTTGCATTTTTTCTTCCTCGTTTCAATAGCCATAATTTGATGAAGGAAAAAAATATCTTTGTTTTCAATTGGATTATAAACTTTTCGGCTTAAGCGCGTACATTTATTCATATGGATATTATCTTCATGATTTTATAAACTACCTAGTTAACATTATCTTTTCAGGAAGTAGAGTGATGCTCCGATTCAGTAATATTATTTTATGGTCCAATAATGAGCGTTGAAACTGTCATGGATAACAATCATTTAACGGAACCTTGCGAGGCGGGGTTCAGTTTCTATGAGTTTTTCGCGGGCGGCGGTATGGCCAGAGCTGGGCTGGGAAAACAGTGGCAATGTCTGTTCGCCAACGACATGGACCCGATAAAAGCATCGACCTACATCGACAACTGGGGAGATGAACATTTCGATATGCGCGATATACGCGAAATTGACCCTGATGACCTGCCACACCATGCTGATTTAAGCTGGGCCTCGTTCCCTTGCCAGGATTTATCGTTGGCCGGTCATGGACTGGGGATCGGCGAAAGAGACTCCAGCGGGGATGAAACCACGCGGTCCGGCGCGGTATGGCCGTTCCTCGATTTGATAAGCAGGCTCGGCGAGGAAAACCGTAAACCGCCGATTCTTGTTCTTGAAAATGTTCTTGGGTTGTTGACGCTGGATCAGGGGAGCCATTTCGCTGCGATATGCCATCAGTTAAGTAAAACGGGCTACCGATATGGCGCAGTAATCATTGATGCAAAGCACTTTCTTCCACAGTCCAGGCCCCGTGTATTTCTTATGGCTATTAGTCGCCATGTTTCTATTCCCGAAATTTTGGTTTCAGAAGAACCTTTGTCGCAATGGCATTCACCTTCGCTTCTTCGCGCCTGCGATGCACTGGCGGATGATGTTCGTAATGACTGGATCTGGTGGTCGCCTGGCAATATACCAGACGCCAGAACGAAGGAGTTGGACGACTTAATCGATTTTGAAGACGAAAATGCGCAATGGCATTCTGTCGATGAAACACAACGGCTTATCAGTATGATGGCACCGGCGAACTTGGCGCGTCTAGCGAGCGCGCAGGCATCCGGTACGACAAAAACTGGCAGCCTTTATTTACGCATGCGCAAAGAAAAAGGCGTCAACAGGCAACGGACTGAAATTACGTTCTCAGCCGTTCTTGGTTGTCTTAGAACGCCAAAAGGCGGAGCTTCTCGTCCTCGTATTATCGTTGTCAAAGGCGAGCAGGTGAAAACGCGCTTGTTGTCGGTCAAAGAAGCGGCGGCGTTAATGGGGTTGCCGGACGATTTTATTCTCCCAGTGGCGTATCATTCTGCGTTTAAAGTGATCGGCGATGGCCTTGCCGTTCCTTCTGTTAGTTTTCTGGCCGAACGCATTCTAGAGCCACTCGCGATGGCAGTCCGAATTAATACCCAACAGATGGAGGATATTCGCGAATGAACTGGACGTCGCTCGTCACGCCCGATGGTTGGGAAAGTAAACTGATCGATTATTTTCTCCGGTTCGGTGCTGACGGCGACGCGCAAGATATTCGCTGGTTTGAAGTTACGCCAGTGACGCTTGCGGCAGCGTTCGCTGACAGAGGCATTACCGCGGATGAAATTGAAGAAGCATTTCGAACCTGTATGTCTAAAATACGAGATCTGCCGCAGCGTCTTGAAGGCGGTATGATGGAAAAGTCGACTCGTCGATCGCCCGGATATTTTACGTATCTTGTCATGACGTTGCTTATTAGTAGTCAATTCGACGCACAGGAAGAACGTAATGATTTTCGTCTGAAGTTACAGAACTGGTTGGGAACCGGGCATAGCTTTCAGAACTTATCTGGCGTCAACGCGATGTGGGAGGCATTAGCCGAATGGCTGAATCAACGCATTCAGGAAGGCGAACCCTACAGGCGCCTTGTCTTGCCGCCGCGGGATGGCTGGGTTCAGATCGGTCACACCTTGCGGTTGGCATTCCCGAATAGAGCCGATCTGCGCCTGATGAGTGAATGTCTTGAAAGCCATCCGCAAGCCGCCGCTAGCCCACGCCAGTTAATAGAATACTTTCAGATTGTTATTCAGAGACAAAGCGTTTCTCATGCGCTGAAGGAGGCTTTCGCCGAATTCAGAGATGCGTGGTTGTTGGGGCGTCGCGCACTGTTTGATATGCCTTTCTGGCGCCTGCGTCAACGGGCGGTCGGGATATCGTCCTGTATAACGACGCATCAGTCCATCATTGATATGTATGTCGACTTCGACGGTTCGCGGTGTTATTTCAGCAGCGCGGACGAGAGAGGAGAAAGCGTTTTTCATCCTACGTTATCCAAAGCCCTTAGCGCCCACTACGCTGAGAACAGCGAAAATCTGGGAAAAGCGACGCAGGCCGGATTATTATTTTTTTATGAGATCGGAAATGGGCGCTGGAGAGCGAAATCGTCTCCTGAAGTATATTCTCAACGGTTTCATATCGCCTTATCCAGTAAACATTCTGTACAGATGAGCAAACGCCTCAATGGGTATATTGCAGAGGATGAGTGGGTTTTAACGACCCAGCCGCTGAACCAGGTTTCAGCGATGGATATATTCCGTTCACTAAGATCCTCTTTGGTTATTCAAGATGATGACGTTACGCGCCCTCAGCTATACGGTGGAATACGCGTACCTGGCGGATGGCTGGGATTACCGGCGTTTTTGCCTTCTGTTGAGTCAGATACGCGAAGCTACAAAATATATGCATCTGGAAATGATGGAGCGGGAACCAATGTTTCTGTAATAGATGGTCGTTTGATTTCTACTGGGTCGCTTAGTGGTGAGTTCTTTATCGAGCCGGTGCTTGAAGTGGGGGAAAAAATGCCGCCGTGGAGGCGTCGCGCGCGCTTTTTCACCCGCGCTGTACCACACCCGACTTTGGGCGAAAGCGCAAGATACCGATTTGAACCGCTTTATGACTGGTCGACGTCTGCTCTACAGGCACCGACGTTTAATTTCGAAGAACTGTTGCAGTGGGAAGATAACGAAGTATGCTGCGATCATCTTCTAGAGGCGATTTACGCCAGCGGAGCTAGCGGCTGGGAAGAAGCCGAATTATTTGCTCTTCTCAGGCATGTGGCCGACAACATCAACGTGTGGCATTTGATTCGTTGTTTACATCATGCGGGTCTGATCCAGCCACGCCTACGCCCTGGGTGGAAAGGTCGGGCATGGACGCTGGTTAAACCCTCGCTGCTTCATATTTGCAACGGAGAACATTCTCTGGTTGTTGTGGAAGGTGCTGTCTGCGCCAGTCTGATGGATGATTTTCAAAAAGCGGTTGCCGGGCTGGGCGGAGAAAGTTTCCGTCGTCGTGGCATAAGCTTCTGGTCGCCACCTGTATTTGGAGCTGTACTCGCTAATCCTGTTGCGTTATCTCAGCGTCTGGGATGGCCGCTTATCGAAGCCCCATCGTTATCCAATACAACACCGCTTTCACTTGTCACGACGGAACGCACCGCTGAACTACACGAGCCAGCGGCGGTCTGGAACTGGCGTTCGGGAATATTTCAGCAGGATGGCTCCCTAGAGAAAGAATCAGTGTCTCTGTCACTTCATATTCATCCTGGCGGGCGAGATCATGATATCTATCGGGTGATTTCCGGGCGAAAAACGATGCATTTTCTTTCCCGAACTGCCGCTATTATCACCGCTGGCGCGAAAAACCGGGAACCCGTGTTTGAACGCGTCGCCAAAAATCATCTGATATGCCTTATTAATGATTGCGGCCTACCCGATGCGCTGGCCGCGGGAATACGGCGTCACACGCTCAGAAACGGAGGTCCGGTGGAATCCGGTTATGCCTATCCTGTCGATGACGTCTCATTCCGCTGGTTAGAATCGCTGCTTCCGGGATGCTTCTATTCCCTCTTTCCACATGGGGAGGGTGATATAAACCGCTTAGTTTCCGCCAGCCGTCATTCCGGCGGAAAAATACGTACGATTTGGCGAAACGGTCGGCTAACGCTGACGCTGGGATGATAAGGAAAATTAAATATGAGCAAAATCCCTTTGTATCTTGGTCAATTTGATCGCAGAAATTATCAGTCTTATCTCAAAGTTATCGTGCAGGAAACACCTGTTGGTTGGCGCACGATAGAAAACCCTAAGAAATTGTTCCCTCGTACGGGAGAAGTTGAGTTTAACGAGACTGACACTTTGCAACTTCGTAAGGACGAATGGGCTGCTTTTCATGTTGGACCCGGCATACGCAACAGAGCTCAGGCGAAACATGCCCGCCGTATTTATCCTTATTATGATTTATCTTCCGGCCAGTCGTTATTGGAAGTGCGTCGCCAATTGAGTTTCAATGGCATAACGACAGATGGCGAACCAGGATTATGGGCTATCCGTTTTGGGCCGGATGGTCTGATTCTGGCGAATATGGCTGAGTCGAAATCAGGATATTTGATTCTGTCCAAAAGCCAGAACGTTTATGAATATGATTTCCATGAAGGTAGTGTGATTTCCGTATCCGGCATATCTGAAAGTGGAAAGTCGTTTTATATGCCCGATGTCGATGCATCACCTGCTCGGATCCATGACTGGACACCGGATAAGCAGTACATCGAAAACGTTATTCAACACCTTTCCTGCGCTGGTTTGACAGCCGAAATCGCTTCATGGCTCCGAGTGCACACAAATGAGCAAAATGGAAAATTAACTTCCGGCGTCGATGCTCTGCTGGCTGCCGCTCAAACGCTCCGGGCAGGAGAGTTGGCTAAGAAACTGGAGGAAGAGGATTCGCTGGCTCGTCAGTTTACCGAATCAGTGTTGAAGGACCAGCAGATTGCCTACCTTCTCGAGCATCAGATACAAAACATTGCGGAAGAAGAGCGAGTCGCGTTGCGCGCCGAACAGCATAAGGCGCTTGATAAAGAGTTTTCAGCTGAACGACTGCGACGCCGTGAAGCTATTGAAACGGAAATGACCGTTTTGAAGAAGACAAGGAAAAGCGAGATCGAAGAAGAGATCGTACAATTACGGCAGCTCGAAGAAGAAAAATTGCAGATTGATTTCGCAGAAAAACAAGCGGATATAGAACGAACGCTCAAACAGGAAAAAGTGCATCTCGAAAGCGAAATTAGCCGTCTGAAAGACACCCGCGCTGATTTATATGCTCAGAACGAAAATCAGCATCAGATACTGACTTCTCTGAGCTGTGAGCGTGAAGTATGTTTGGCGTCTTTAACAGATACCGAAGAACGTACTGCCCAGGCGAAAATTGAACTTGAAAAAATGGATATTGCTATTACTGAGAAGGCTCGTCGTATGGCTTACTCAGCGATTCCTGAAGTACGCCTCCCGGCGCAAGCGAGAGTCGTATCCTGTGAAGAATTCGGTCAGACCATCAGAGAGAACAAGTTGCTGACGCCCGACGGAAAGATACTCATGACGCAATTTCTGGTGTTGATGTTGGCCGGCGAGTGCCCGTTGTTATATGGCCCGGAAACACAAGACTTCCTTGCTATTGCCGAATCGCTGATTTCTTCAGGCCGCTCCATCCGACTGGTTGCTGATCCGACGATGATTTCCTGTGAGGATCTTTGGGTTCGCGCGGGGAATCATCTGGCGACGCCGCTTTACCAGGGGTTATTACTGAGTGGTGCCTCCCGTCCGCGAACGATTCTCGCTGTCATTGAGTGTGTCGAATGTTCCGGTGTGCGTTTCTGGTTACCGGCGCTGAAAGATCAATTACACAGCGGTGATTTGCCCAGACGCTTTCTGATTTGCGGCACCATTGAAAACGAAGATTGTGAAGAAGCGGAAAAAGCGAAAGAGAAGCATCTTCGTCTACGGATGGAAAACGTCGTCATTCAAAATGCAATTGCGTTGTGCCCCCTGCATCTTTCCCCGGAAAATCATAGCGAGCTGGATCCTGGCACTGTATCGCTGAGTGAGCTCCCGGACAGACTCACAATCGCGAATAAAATGTCAGCCGGGCGTCTAAATCTGGCAAACACGCTACGGGCGATGAGAATGGCGCATGAGGTCGGGTTGCTCGACGATGATAACAAAGTGATGCTTCAGAAGCGATTAGTCGATTTATATGCCGATTTACAGAATAACGAGCTATGCGCCCAATAGATTACAGGAGAAGGAAATCATGTTAGATCCCATTGGCGGTTTTCGCCGCATTCAGGACTTCTTCATTTCATATATAGAAACCAACTTCCGAATTGCCGATCCTTTCGTCGCGGCATCAAGACGCAATCTGCTGAACAGCAGCGGGGAATTTGCCGCAGAGCCATACATTGAACCTGTTTTACGGTATGAGTCTTCTGATAAAACGCTAGAAGCTCTGGCCGAGATGGACGGTGGGCCGCTGAATCGCTTGTCTCATAAAGGCCGTAAGGCGTTCGCTGAATTAGCGTTATCCGGTCTATTCGATTCGATACCTGGTGATGAGGTCTGGCCGCGTCGTTCGGTCCATGCGCCATATAGCCACCAGATTCAAATGCTGGAGCGAGGTATTTCCCCTGGTTGCCCTGGTATTGTTACATCGGGAACAGGTTCGGGAAAAACGGAAAGTTTTATGTTGCCTATACTGGCAGCACTATCGAATGAGGCTGTCAGTTGGGCCGCACCATGCGACGGTTATCTGCAAAACCGATGGTGGAATGACGCAGAAAAGAACTGGACTTCTCGTCGCGAAGGAGAAAAACGTCCGGCGGCGGTCAGGGCGTTGGTGCTCTATCCAATGAACGCTCTGGTTGAAGATCAAATGGCGCGTTTGCGTAAAACACTGGATTCCGATTACGCACGAAAGGTTATGGAGGATCGCTTCACCGGAAATCGGATCTTCTTCGGGCAATATACCAGTGCCACGCCGGTTACCGGCTACGCCAGCCATCCTCGTCTTTCCAGCGCCAGTTCAGAAAAAAGCCGCCGCGTCCGCAATCTTGAAAAATTACGTAAGGCGTTGAAGCGAATTGATAGCGATCAGCAGGCTGCGCGTGCATTCGACGAAAAAGAAAATCCTTCGGATAAGACCCGGTATATATTCCCTTCTACAGACGGCGGGGAGATGGTTTCTCGCTGGGATATGCAGGCAACCCCGCCTGATGTTCTCGTCACCAACGCCTCAATGCTGGGAGCAATGCTTTCTCGCGAAGTCGAAGACGGTATTTTTGATGCTACGCGCGACTGGCTGATGAAGAATGACGACGCGTATTTCTATCTGGTATTCGACGAATTGCACTTAATGCGCGGTTCCGCTGGCACGGAAACAGCGATGTTGATTAAGTCGTTGATTATCAGGCTCGGGTTGGACAACCCGAAACACCGCTACAAATTGCGTTTACTGGCGTCTTCCGCATCGCTGCCGATGGATGGCGCAGATGGCGAGCAATCACGAAAATACCTTCGGGATCTATTTGCGCCCTTCGGCACTTGCCGCGATGCTCTGGATCCCGGCAGCGTTAAGCCGGATTTCTGGCGTAATTGCGTCATTCAGGGAAAACCATATATACCATCAAAACCTGAAGGGAAAATCATCGTTCGGCCTTTCGCCGCATTAATGCGGGTTGCCCTTGAGGGGCAGGGAAATGTCGTTCGTAATCTAAACATGACGGATGCGCTTAAGCAGGCTTTGTCTAATGTCTTTCTGGCTCTGGGCGTGAAAGCGCAAAATGGCATGCAAGGCATTAAACAAGCAGCGGAAAAAGCAGCTGCGCTGCTGACCAATGCTTGTATAGAAGAAGGCTGCGAGTTGCCGCGAGCGATGCCGCCGGAGCTAATCATTGATAAGATTTTTCTTAAGGAAGACACGGATAATCGAGATGAATTGGAATTAGCATTACGCGGATTAATGCTAATGCGCGCGTTGCCGGAATCCGGGATAGATTGCGAGAAACCCGCCAACGTCACACCAGCTTTTCGCGTTCATACATTCGTCAGAAATATTGAAGGCTTCTTCGCCTCCGTATCGCCGGGAGAGAAAAAGGCGAAATTCGCCGATTTTTGCCTGGAGCGAGGCCTGTCGCATGCGCCATCAACACCAGACGGAAAACGTGGTCGCCGTTTGTTCGAAATGCTGTATTGTGAAGCCTGCGGTGACTTGCTGCTCGGCGGCCAGAAGGGACAGAATGAAGGCTTGACGGTAGAACTGCTGCCATCAGCGACCAATCTGGAAAATCTTCCGGAACGCCCCGGTGCTGAATATTACGATGATATGACGCTGGATGAGTTTGCGGTTTTCTGGCCTGTTGATATAGTGGCTGAAAATCCCGCAGGCAGCGAAAAAGGTTGGGATGTATGGGAAAAAGCGGAGCTTAATCCTATTACCGGAATTGTGACTGTCGGGCAAGACGCATCGGCGACGAATGCCGATTTAGTTCGAGGGTATCTCTATTTCCAGAAACCGACCCCGAGCAAAAAAGGTGAACCAGCAAAAAAACCTTCCGCGCAGCCTTTTTGTTGCCCGAACTGCGGTATCGATTATTCCAGTCGACCAGCAAGCAATCGTTCCAGAACCCCCATTCGTGCATTTCGTACAGGTGTGACCAAGTCATCCCAGCTTGTGGCAACAGAGTTATTTGAATTGCTGCATGCGATCGGCGCAGAAGCCAAGAGTATTGTTTTTTCAGATAGCCGACAGGATGCGGCATCGATGGCGCTGGAAATCGAACGATTGCATTTACGCGATCTACGCAGGGAAATTTTGATCACAGCCGCCAGAGAGATGATCCGCGAGGCTGAAGACGAGTATATTTCTGAAGACAGTATTGATGAAAAAATGGATTTAGCTCTACAAGTTAAAGACATGAATGAGTATGTTCGATTACATGAACTTAAACAAAACCAAGCGGGCATTGCTGACCTATGTAAGTACAGGCGGGTAAAAATCGATAAATTGCTGGAACCAGAAGGCGATTCCATCGGAAAAGTATCCTCCGAACTGGCTGGGTTGGGAATATCGCCTTACAAATATCGCCCAAGCGCTGATGGGGATGGTAGCGACATCTGGTACACCAATTTTATAAAAGAAAAAAATGTCGTTAAATATCATGAAACGCTTTCTTCATCTGTTCGATTGGATCTGAAAAGGAAGATATTTGATACTCAGTATGAATTAATTGATGACGTCATTTTTGCCAATACTTTCTTCGCATTGGAGGAGACGGGATTAGCGTATCCATGCATTTCAGATATAGAGGATACGACCGAGCTTGATGCCTGGTTAAGGGTGTTTGCTGGCGTTTATCGCGTTAAAGAAAATAAATATTTTGATCCCGAAAATCCTGCTGAATGGAATGAAGGGAAAGATGTGACCAAAGAGAAAGTAAAGCGTGCTGCCAGAGCTTTATTTGGCGAGAGCAATTATCTGGATAATTTAACGCAAGTCTTAAATCAGTTTGCTACCCGAGGGCATTCAGCTGGTTTATTTAATATCGGTAAATTATATCTCAAAGTAGCCAAACCAGGTGATCCCTATTGGCAATGCAGCAACTGCGAGCGGATCCACTTACATTTAGGATTTAAGCGTTGTACCCGTTGCACGAAACTGCTTGATACCAAATCCAAAGGCGTCGTTGAAACGTTATGGGAAGACAATTTTCTTGGCAAACGTATAGTGCGAGGTGAGCGGGACGGTGTTAAACGCTTCCGGTTGAACGTCGAAGAGTTGACGGGACAAACGGATGATTTTTCGGATAGATTACGTAAATTCAAGGGGATTTTCGTTGATGAGATGAGCGAGCTTGAAAAGCTGGATGCTGAAATCGATATGCTTGCCGTCACCACGACGATGGAAGTCGGGATTGATATTGGTTCGCTTCAGTCAATATATCAGGCCAACATGCCGCCCCAGCGATTTAATTATCAACAGCGTGTCGGTCGTGCAGGACGACGCGGCCAGGCATTTTCTTTTGTGATCACATTTTGCCGCGGACGTACTCACGATGCTTATTATTTTGCTCATCCTCATGCGATCACTGGAGATCCGCCGCCTCCGCCTTTCTTGGCTGTCGATCACGATGCTATTCCCAAAAGACTTTTGCGGAAAATCTGGCTTAGGAGCGCGTTTAACTATTTGCGCGGAGAATGTCACAAAAACAAAACGACTTTCCCTGGCGATAAGCTCATTCCTCCTGATGTTCATGGCGAATATGTTTCAACGCATGATTACTATCATGATGATAAAGCGAACTGGGCCAAACTATTGTATCGCGCGCTAGAGGCAAATAAGGACATACGGGAGCGCTTTATTGATGCAGCAACATTTGATCCCGATCAGCGTCGACGCCTTTATTCCGAAATTAACGCCGAAAAAATAATTGAAGAAATCGGAGAACTAGGACCTTCCGCGCCTGACGACAATACGGGACTTGCTCGCTTTCTGGCCGAGCGAGGTCTGTTGCCGATGTATGGAATGCCGACTCGGGTACGTAACCTTTATCTGGGGTTGCGCAAAACAAAAGGACCAAATGGTCAGACTGAATACGAATGGTCAACAATGGATCGCGATCTTGATCTTGCGGTTTTTGAGTATGCTCCTGGTTCGGTATTAATTAAGGATAAAAAAAAGCATCAGGTTATCGGTTTCACCGGCAATTACCGAGAACCTCAACTTCGCGACAATCGAGTTTCAGATCTCTCAACGGCATGTTCATGGGATGAATCGAGTCACTACGTTGCAATTTGTCAGTCATGCGGTTCCGCAAAACTTGAACAAAATGAGCCAGTTAAAATGATTGATTGCGAGGATTGCGATACGCCTATAAGTCCTGATGAATTCGAGCTTTATGTTACGCCTGCCGCTTTCCGTACGGATTTCGAGCCAAAAGATGACATGGACAGCTTCACTCGTATGTCGTTGAAAACTACGGCAACCGTATTGCATAAGGGTATCCCAGAAGATTGTGGTCCTTTTAAAGTGCGGCGCGGCGGTGTTACTATTTTGCGTCTGAATGATGGGCCGATTAACGGTGAGAAGGAAGGCGAACGTTTTACTGTTAATTTAGCGACGGACCAAAAGGTGCCGATTCCTTTAGCTACCTACTACTCGCCAATTAAAGGGAGTCAAGCGATTGATTCAAACTGGGCCGGATTACGCAATAACTTTAGATGGCGGTGTACTGGCGAAAAGAAAAAGTTTGGGCTTGTATCAAGCAAAGAGACAGAATCGCTTCATATTGAATTAACTAAATTCGATGCACGCCTTAATCTGGATATGGTCGCCAGATACGGCAAATACATGAATTTGCCTACGCGCGCGGCAGCTATCAGTGCGACCCAGATATTGACGCATAAGGCTGCGCTCTATCTAGATGTTTCACCTGATGAATTTGAAATGCTTGAACCCCGACTGCATCGTGGTAAACCTATCTTGCAAATCGCCGACGCGTTGATCAATGGTTCAGGGTTATGCAGACGACTTGCCGAGCCAGCCATCGCTGGCGGTCCGCCTTTGATCGTTACATTATTGCATGAGATTCTGGAAGATAAGTTCGTCTGGCCAATGGTAGACTTTCTGAAGAAGGATCACCCTGCTCAATGTCAAACGGCCTGTTACAAGTGTATACAGCGCTACGGTAACCGCCGGTATCACGGTTTACTGGATTGGCGTTTAGGAATGGCCTATTTACGGGCTATGGTTATGCCCGAGTTCGCATGTGGCCTGAACGTCGCCGATTGGAATCAGCCAGAGATGGAAGGATGGCTAAAAAGAGCGTTTGAGTTAGCGGAAGACGTCGAAGCTCTACGACCAGCAACGATCAAATTGTCAAAAGAGTATTCGTTGCCTGTTCTTATCGAAATACAGGATGGGAAAGAGCTTCGGAGAGCGGCTGTAACGCATCCTTTATGGCAATGGAGAGATGGCAAACGTGATGCACTGATTGACTCTTTTGGATTGGCTGATGGGGAGTCGCCACTACTATTCATTGATACATTTGAGCTGGAAAGACGACCGCTGCGGGCGCTGGCGAATCTTAAACCGAGTTAGAATGTCAGCAACAATGTAGATAATTACTGGCTGATGTTTTTTTGCTGAATGCGCTTTCATATCGAAAGCGTATTCATGCAATAGTATGACATCGCAAGGTTTATGATAGATACTGTCACTCCGGCTAAACGGTGCCATGTCTAGGGCTAAGTGAAGAGAATTCAACGTGGAGCGAATTGTTAGATTAGGCCTGATGATATATGCAGTAAAATAAATGAAATTTAGTTGCCTAAAAATACATTATCTCTGTGATAAGCCAGGTGCTTGTTGTCTGGGTGATAATATAACGGTAACCGAATTCTTTTCCCTTCATAATTTTTAAAATTATTCATATAAATGCTACTTTTTAACTTCTTAATCTGCGTTGATAATACCAACTCCAACTTATCATCAAACGTAATGAGCCCACGATCAAAAGCTTTGTCATGCAGGCTGGACAAGCACAATCCGTTACTAGGGTTAAGGCGCTGTTCGATTGAGTGACTCCAAGGCAGGATATGGCTAGCAACGAGCAATGCCGGTTCTTCTAGGCCAGTGACGCAGCAGCGATATTCGTACGCTTCCAACACATTTTTGCGAAACAGGTTTTGGTCTACACGTGTTTTGACTGTAGAGAACTTATCTCTGCCACTGAAATCTTTTTGCTCTTCATCAAAATCAGGTACGGCTGGTTTCTCCAAGTGTTCCATTGCCGTTTGACATTGCTGATTGAACAGATCCATATCTTGGCTCATTTCTTTCCACAGCTCGCGATCGGCATTGGAAGCTCCTTTCAAACCACTTCGGCCAGATTCGATGATGTACGGATCCAAGCTTGCGAGATTAACCAACTTCATCGCGAGTGCCGAGGGCATGCGTCCGATCAATTTTGCATAGTGTATTATTTCGGGATTCTTTGAGTGAAGCTTGCCGAACGGAATCTGACTATACAGAGTGAAGGCGATCAGTAATTCTTCCCTAGTCCAAAGTTTTGCGGCAGCCATATATCAATACCCAGCAGTTAACTCATCGATTTACCGAATGCGTTAACTATGCCAGGTAGGGGAGGAAATGCCTACCTTGATGAATGCTTTTGTTGTGATATGTCAGTCAGATCTATTGGAAATTGTGGGTGGGAAGGGCGATGAGCATCGCCCTGATTGCCATTTACGTTAGCCGCAGGTTTCCATCTCCCGCAGCGCACGCCCATACAGGTTACACAAAGCCGGAACCAGATGCGCCGTGGCGTTGAGATAGCGATTCAGCTGTTCCCAGCTTTCGGCATCCAGCTGCGGGTGCTTTTGCAGCAAGTGGCCAAACAGCATCAGGCCGTGGCACAGCCCTTCAGCCTGCTCGGCAGAGAGGGCGGCCAGGTCTAAGAGTTCTGAGGGATTGAAAGCGCTGAGATCGAGGTGGTTAAACAGTTGGCGATAGAGAGTGAGGGTGTTGGGGATGGTTTCAGAAGCGTTGGGTAAGTAAGTGTTTTCCATATCGGCTATTTCCATTGGGAGAGAAATACCGCTACCAGAAGAGACGCTAAACTCGGGTGGTAGCTCGAACGGCGTTAGCGTACCGGCCCCAACGGATACCGGCCTTCCCGGAGGAAGCACCGCCCGAGCCACCATTGTTTGGGTGCGCATCGGCATGCTCGAATTTATACCATATCCGAACAGGGTTGGGGGATTCGGAACGCTAACTCCGGCTGCGGATTTTGCCGCAGCGGAAAAACTATAACGTTATCAGTAAAAGGAAAAAATAAGCTGTATGGAATTACAGTTTATTTACTTTTAGGATTGGAATGTACCTCGCAATTCGGCATATCATCTTTGCGTCGAACTATCAGTCATCCATTCATGGATTAAATTTCTTCCTTAAGATTTATAAATATTCGAATATGATGAAAGCTAATTTCTTACTTATCGCTTTCGGTGCAGCATTACTGAGCGCCTGCATTGGCGATCGTCTCGATCAGCGCTATGTGCCGGACATCCCTATCGCCGCCCATGCTAAAGCGAATGGCGACATCTGCATCTATCCGTCACCAAAGGAAAACGAAAGGCCAGATACGCTCTATATCAGTGGTGATTTGGATGAGAAATTGATTGAGGTGGTGAATCGGGATCTGAAAAAGGGCATTTGTGTTACCCAAGAAGATTACCCGTTTCAGGAAAATTATATCTACAGCATGAGGCTAAATTTCGTACCGATTGAGAAGCGCAGAAATCTGCAGGATGTCTCCGGCAGGGCCTTTATCGCTCACTTCAAAGTGAAAAGATTCAATAATCACTTTGCTATTGAAAACATCCAATAACGAGGCGCTTTATTCAAATAACAGTGCTTCAGCACTGTCCGAATCTCACAGATAAGGTGCAGGTCAATTTGGCGTTAACCGTTCCAGTATTTATCCTTTCTAGAGCTTATGCTAATCATACGGCTTTGCTAATTCACGGATGAACGAACATGGCGAATGAAGATGAGTTGCGTATTGCCTTGTCGCCAGTGCAGCTTGCGGCGGTACTGTCTGATGAAAGCGTCACTGAAGGTGAAACGTTCAGTAACCGTCTGCTTGGCGGTTTGGGGCTTGCCGGTGGTGTCGTTGAGCTGATGGGGGCGGGGGTGTTGTGCTATGCGCCGGATCCGACGTTTATCACCTAAGTCGGGTGTGTGGTGGTGGGAACGCATAGCCTGGACAGCATCAAAGCCGCTTCCAATCAGATGATTACCGGGCATCCAACAACTACCGATACTTATCAGTCTGCCGTTTTATTGGCGCAAACATTAGGTGCCGATCGGGAAACGGCCTATAACGTCGGTTTAACGGTCGATATTGCCGTGCCTTTTGTCTTTGCCGGAGCGGTTGGCGCTGCCAGAGTCGCATCCGTTCGCATGGGGCGGGTTAAGCTGGTTGAGCATGAGTCCGTTAGCGGTAAATATCCGGGCGGGCACACATTGGCTCGGCATATCAACATAACTCCGGAAGCGCTTATTGCCAGGCTAGCCAGGCGCCCGAAACTGATCGCGGCAAGCACCTTCAGATCGGTAAAGGAGGCCGAAAAATATGTATCTGTCACGGTAAAGGCGAACCGCGCAGATATTATGAATTGGGTAAAGTACGCGTCTCCCGGCAGCCGTTTGAGCGTGTATCATAATTTTTCAGAGTCGGTGGGTTACGGCGTATTACGCGGAAGTACTGACGTCTATCAATGTCACCGGGTTGGCGTTGTGATTGAATTTACCCGCTATAATGGCAAACCTTACTTTATCCTTAGCGCTTTCCCTGCGAGATAAGCCGATGAAAAACAGCGAACTTGATAACCTGATCGTCGTTTATTTTGGTCAAGATTATGATCTGATAAATGCAGAGGGCGATATTACTGCGCTGATCGCAGAGTACATTCGTCTGGCGACTCATCAGCAGCGCGAGGCTTTGGTCAATGAGATAGATGCGTTATTGGCGCAGGATAATGTGGAGTCATTATTCAACCAACGTTTCGGCTTTACTTTCAGCCCGGAGCTATGGGGAACCACCATTCCCGCATTCCTGCAACAGGCCAGAAGCGCTGCAGTGAAAGCGCTTTGAGCACCATCATGATTCGCAATCACTTCAGCGAGCTCAGTAGCTTATTCAGTATTTACTTCGGTCAGGATTATGATCTGTTTACTGATGCCGAAACGGCCGAAGGTGTGATTGACGGCTTCCTGGAGCAAAACGGCACTCAAGTCATCCGCAATATCCTCGAGGAGGCTAAAGAGTTTCAGGCTACTTATGCAGGACGTATATACGAAGGCATGGCGGAGCATTTTTCAGATGAATTTATGCCGGAGAGCTGGGGCACTACCGCGGTAGCGTTCTTTGCCATGTTGCAACGAAAAGCAGAGCAAAAGCTGGGGCAGCTCAAACGAATTTAAGCCCCCAACCCCACCGCCAAACCTACCCCAAATCCCCCCCATTGCTGGCGATCACCTTCTTGTACCACCAGAACGATTTCTTGCGGGTGCGGGCGAGAGTGCCGTTGCCCTGGTCGTCGCGGTCGACGTAGACAAAACCGTAGCGCTTGCTCATTTCGCCGGTTGAGGCGGCCACCAGGTCGATGCAGCCCCAGGTAGTGTAACCCAGCACCGGCACGCCGTCGGCGATGGCGTCGGCCATGGCGCGGATGTGTTCGCGCAGGTAGCTGATGCGGTAGTCGTCCTCAATCTCGCCTGCTGCATTGAACTCGTCGTGCGCGCCCAGGCCGTTTTCCACCAGGAACAGCGGCTTTTGGTAGCGGTCGTACATCATGTTCATGGTGATGCGCAGCCCTAGTGGATCGATGCCCCAGCCCCAGTCGCTGCGAGGCAGGTGCGGGTTCGCCAGCGATTTCACCACGTTGGCGGCGCTGCTGTTGTTGTCGTTCATGTCGGCGGAGGCGCAGCGCGAGGCGTAGTAGCTGAAGGAGACGAAGTCGACGGTGTGCTTCAGGATGTCGGCGTCTTCCGGTTCCATGACGATGCTGACGCCTTTCTCGCGGAAGACGCGGGCGGCGTAGGTGGGGTAAGCGCCGCGCGCCTGCACGTCGATAAAGAACAGGTTCTCGCGGTCTTTCTCCAGCGCGGCCCACACGTCTTCCGGCTTGCTGGACCACGGGTAGAAGTTGCCGCCGGCCAGCATGCAGCCCACCTGGTTGGCGGGGTTCACTTCGTGGGCGATACGCGTCGCCAGCGCACTGGCCACCAGTTCGTGGTGCGCGGCCTGGTATTTCACCTGTTCGGGGTTTTCGTCCGCTTCAAACACCAGCCCCGCGCCGGAGAATGGGCTGTGCAGCAGGATGTTGATCTCGTTGAAGGTCAGCCAGTATTTCACCAGCCCGTCGAAGGCTTCGAAGCAGGTGCGGGCGTAGCGGGTGAAAAATTCCACCATCTTGCGGCTGCGCCAGGAGCCGTATTCGGTCACCAGGTGCATCGGCACGTCGAAGTGGCACAGGGTGACCAGCGGCTCGATGCCGTATTGGCGGCACTCTTCGAACAGGCTGCGGTAGAAGGCGATGCCCTCGGGGTTGGGCGTCAGCTCGTCGCCGTTGGGGTAAATCCGGCTCCAGGCGATGGAGGTGCGGAACACGGTAAAGCCCATCTCTGCCATCAGCGCGAGGTCGTCGCGGTAGCGATGGTAGAAATCGATGGCGTCGTGGCTGGGGTAAAACTCGTCGTCGCGCAGGCTAAAGCGCTTCTCCAGCCCGAGTTTGACCGCCATGCGGTGCGGGCCGTGCGGGATCATATCGACGGTGGTCAGCCCTTTGCCGCCCTCGCGATAGCCACCTTCCGCCTGGTTGGCGGCTAAAGCGCCGCCCCATAAAAATCCTTTAGGGAATGTTGAATCGGACATGCAATCCTCTGGTGTCTCAATGCGTTGCGCTGGCGGCGTTCGCCGCCGGTGCGGTTTGGCCGGGCGCGGCGGCGTTTTCCGGCAGATCCTCGAAGCCCAGCATCAGCGTGAGCGCGAACGACAGCACCACCGAGAGCGCCATCACCGCCACCACCCACACGATGCTCATCGGGTTGGCCGGATCGAAGAACTGCACGCTGGTGAACAGCCCGGGCGAGGCCATCGAATGGCTGGCCAACCCGCCGATGCCGGCGACCGCGCCGCAGACGAAGCCGCTGATCAGACTGGCGATCAGCGGCCGCTTCAGGCGCACCGCCACACCGTACAGCGCCGGTTCGGAAATCCCCGCCACGATGGCGGAAGCGGCGGCGGCCAGCGCGGTCTGGCGCAGCTCGCGGTTCTTGGTTTTCAGCGCCACCGCCAGCGAAGCGCCGCCCAGCGACAGGTTGGCGCCGATCTCCGAGGGCATCACCATGCCCTCTTTGCCGGTCTCGGCGATGGTCTGGATGATGGTCGGGGTGAATACCCGGTGCATGCCGGTGATCACCAGCAGCGGCCAAATCGCCCCCATAATGGCCACGGAGAGCCAGCCCAGGTAGCCGTGCACGGTGTAGACCAGCGCAGAGATGCCGCTGCCGATCCAGATGCCGAGCGGGCCGATAAGCAGAATGGCGATCGGCGCGGCGATCAGTACGATCAGCATCGGCTTGAGGAAGTTCTTGGTCACCGCCGGGGTGATGCGATCCACCCCGCGTTCGATGTGCGACAGGATCCAGGTCATCACCAGCGCCGGGATCACCGTGTAGGTGTATTTCACCGCCGTCACCGGGATGAAGGCGAATTCCACCGCCTGGCCCTGCGCCGCCTTGGCCATCAGATCGATAAAGTTGGGATGCACCAGCACCCCGGCGATGGCGATCGCCAATGACATGTTGGTTTTGAACTTCAGCGCAGCCGAGGCGGCGACCATCACCGGCAGGAAGAAGAACGCGCCGTCGCCGATCACGTTGAGGATGACGAGGGTCGAGGAGCCTTTCTCGAATACCCCGGCCATGTCTAGGATCATCGCCAGCAGCTTCACCATCGAGCCGCCGATGATGGCGGGGATCAGGGGCGACATGGTGCCCACCAGCGCGTCGAGAATGCCGGCGCCGATGCCCTTCAGGGTGAGCTTGCGTTTCACCGGGGGGGCGGGGGCCGCCGCGCCCGGCATGCCGAGCGCCAGCACCGCCTGATAGGCCTTGGCCACCTCGTTGCCGATGATCACCTGGCACTGCTCGCCGCTGTGCACCACGCCCAGCACGCCGTCGATGGCCTTCAGCGCCGGCGTGTCGATCCGCGCTTTGTCTTTCACCACGAATCTCAGGCGGGTCATGCAGTGGGTTACGGCCTCGATATTGCCCGTGCCGCCCAGGGCGGCCACGATGGCGTGCGAGATCTCTGCGTAGTTCTTCGGCATGGCGTGTCGTCTCTCAGATAGCAATTCGGATAGCCCAAAGGCGAATATTTACTGCCTGGGCGATCCGTCGTTCCATCCGTATGAAACGCCCATAAGAAACCGGTTTCACAAAATCATGTATTGGTGTTTTGTGGTTGGCAAGAACTATGGTTTTTGGCGTTTCGTTTTCGTGATCTGGATCGTCAGAGGTAAGTGCGCACCGGCGCGCAGGGGCGCGAAAGCGTTCCAAACGCCGGGCGTCTTGGGTAGACTGCGCTGAACCCATGGATTTTGGCGGCGCACAGATGGCAACGATACTCGAGGTGGCGAAAAAGGCCGGCGTTTCAAAGGCGACGGTGTCGCGCGTTTTGTCCGGCAGCGGCTATGTCAGCGAGGAGAAACGCGCATTGGTGGATAAAGCCATCGCGGAAACCGGCTATCGGCCCAACCTGCTGGCGCGCAGCCTGGCGACCAACACCACCCAAACCCTCGGCCTGGTGGTCACCAACACCCTCTACAGCGGCAACTATTTCAGCGAACTGATGGCGCAGTCGGCGCGCATCATGGAGGCGAACGGCCGCCAACTGATCCTGGCGGACGGCAAGCACACCGCCGAAGAGGAGCGGGCTGCCATTCAGTTTTTGCTGGATCTGCGCTGCGACGGGGTGATCATCTATCCGCGTTTTCTGTCGATCGCGGAAATGGACGAGATCGTCTCCCAACACCGCCAGCCGATTCTGGTGATCAACCGGCGGCTGCGGCTGAATGACAGCTACTGCATCTTCAGCGATCAGCACGCCGCCGGCGCGGCGGCGGTGGCGCACCTGATCGCGCGCGGCCATCGCGACATCGCCTTTATCACCGGTTCGCTCGATTCCCCCACCGGGCTGGAGCGGCTTTCCGGCTACAAGTCCGCGCTGGCGCAGCAGGGTATCGCGGTTAACGAGGCGTTGATCGTCGAAGGGAAATGGCACGCGCAAAGCGGCGTGGCGGCGGTCGATGCGCTGCTGGCCGGCGGGCAACCGTTCAGCGCCATCGTCGCCGGCAACGACGAAATGGCCATCGGCGCGATGAAGCGGCTGGCGGAGCGCGGCGTGGCGGTGCCGGAGGCGGTATCGGTCATCGGCTTCGACGACATCCCGCTGGCGCCCTATACCGTGCCGTCGCTGTCGAGCATGAAGATGCCGGTCACCGAGATGATCCAGGAGACCATCAACCGCCTGCTGTCGATGCTGGACGGCGGCGAGCTCAGCAAGCGCCCCAGCTTCCCGGCCAGCCTGATCGAGCGTGAGTCGGTGGCGGCGGGGCCGTATCGGGGAAAGGCATAATCGCGTACCCGCCTTTTTCAGGTGCTACGACGCTTGAACCCGCCTCTTCGACAAAGCAAAAATCCCCAGCGCGCTGCCCAACGCCAGGGCGCTGGCAAGTGCCGTGGATAGCGCGAACTCGCGCGTGTAGGGCAGCAGCAGGCCAACCGCAGAGATGCTGCCCAGCAGCAGGCTAAAGAACAGCGTTTTTTTACGATAGGGTGCCTTTAGGTTGAGATAGGCGGCGACGGCGCAGACGATAAGTGTGCCACCGACGACGACCAACAGCGGCAGAATGATGAGCGCCCCGGCGAGGAGATTGGACAGCCCAACGTCCTCCACGCCGGCGTAAGAGACAATAAGGAACATGATGCCGATGGCTAACATCGTGCTCAGTTTGATGACGATATAGGCGCTCGCGCACAGGTTAAGCGCCTTTAATCCTACTATCATCACGTTGTTTGCCATCGTTCATCCTTGAGTTTGCTGGATATGGGCCGTGTTGGCCTGGGGAATGGTTTATCTTACCCCAACCCCCCAATCCGCTCCCGAATCTCCTCCTCCGGCAGGTTCACACCAATAAATACCAAGGTGCTCCGACGTTCCTCACCAGGCAGCCACTCCCGATCCCAGTCGGCGTTATACAGCCGCTGCACGCCCTGGAACAGCAGGCGGCGCGGTTCGTCTTCGATAGACAGTATGCCTTTGTAGCGCAGCAGGTTATCGGCGTATTCCAGCAGCAGGCCTTCCATCACGTCGGAGATTTGCATCAGCGGCAGCGGGCGTTCCAGCGTCACGACAATTGAGCGGATGTCGCTCTGCGGCTGCGGGATGCGGCGGAACAGCGGGGTGGCTGGCGTCAGGTGCAGCTTGTCGTTCAGCGTGAAGCCTTCGATGTCGAACAGCACGCTCAGATCGATATCGCCGTGCGTCACCTTGTAGACCGGCGCGCGGGCGTTCATCCGCTGCAGCCGCTGGATCAGCGCCTCGCAGTCCGGCGCCACGTCGGTTTTGGTCAGCAGGATGCGGTCGGCGTAGCCCACCTGCGCCTGGGCGATGCTGAACTGGCTCAGCTGTTGGTCGGCGTGCGCCGCGTCCACCAGGGTGATGATGCCGTCCAGCAGGAAGCGCTCGCACAGGATCTCGTGCGAGAAAAAGGTCTGGGTAATCGGGCCGGGATCGGCCATGCCGGTGCATTCGATGATCAGCCGATCGAACGCCAGCTGGCCGCTGTCGACGCCGTCCAGCAGATCCAGCAGCGCGTCCGCCAGCTCGTTGGATTTGCTGCAGCAGATGCAGCCGTTGCTCAGAGTGGTGATGCGGCTGGCGCGATCGCCGATCAGCGCGTCGTCGATCGGCACTTCGCCGAACTCGTTCTCGATGACCGCGATTTTATAGCCGTGGTTGGCGTTCAGGATATGGCGCAGCAGGGTGGTTTTGCCGGCGCCCAAAAAGCCGGTCAGGATGGTGACTGCAATGGGTTTCATACGGATCCTTGTGACTGCGGGTTAACAGCAGCGCATGCCGCCTTTGCCGTCGCCGCCGTAGCGCGCTTGCTGGCGCTCGCGGAAAAATTCTTTATAGGTCATCACCGGCTTGTCCGGGTGGTTGTCTTTCATGTGCTGGACGTAGGTATCGTAGTCAGGCACGCCCACCAACATGCGCGCCGCCTGCCCGAGATATTTCCCCGCCTGGCCGAGATTTCCGAACATAAGCCTTCTCCAACTCTACCCTGCATCACTACAGCGCTTGCTTTAGCCTGATATTAGGGGAAGCCGGGGGATGGGGTTCCCGCAGGGATGCCCCACCTCCGGGTCGCCCCGGGTATCTCGATTGTATCGCGCCGCACGGCTGGCATCTTGCGATACGCTGGCCGTGCGGCTTTGGGTACTACTTAACGTTTATTATGCAGGGTATCCGTTAAATCACATCAATGCTGGGTCGAAACTTTGACCTCCCCCTCAGTTACGCCGTCGGCGGGCGCGGCCTGCGGCACTGGCACGTAAGGCGTTTCCTGGTCGGTGCGTTTCGGGTTTTTGTGCGCCGCCAGCGCGGTTTTCACCCCGTAGAAGATGATGCTGTACACCACCAGCAGGAACAGAATGCTCAGCCCGGCGTTGGTGTAGTTGTTCACCACGATGTGGTTCATGTTGGCGATCTGCTGGGCGCTCAGCTCGGCGCCGCCTTCGGCGATTTTGCGTTTGTACTCGCCGGCCAGGAAGAAGAAGCCTTCCAGCTGTGGGTTGTCGCTGAACAGCTTCAGGCCCAGCGCGTAGGTGGTGCAGATCAGCAGCCACACCGCCGGCAGCACGGTCACCCAGATGTATTGGGTGCGCTTCATTTTAATCAGCACCACGGTGCCCAGCACCAGCGCCACGGCGGCCAGCATCTGGTTGGAGATGCCGAACAGCGGCCACAGGCTCTTCACGCCGCCGAGCGGATCCACCACGCCCTGGTACAGCAGGTAGCCCCACAGCCCGACGCAGCCGGCGGTGCCGATGATGCCGGCCACCAGTGAGTCGGTTTTCTTCAGGAACGGCACGAAGTTGCCCAGCAGATCCTGCAGCATAAAGCGGCCGGAACGGGTGCCGGCGTCCAGCGCGGTCAGGATGAACAGCGCCTCGAACAGAATGCCGAAGTGATACCAGAAGCCCATGTTGGCACCCGGAATGATCTGGTGGAACACGTGGGCGATGCCCACCGCCAGCGTTGGCGCGCCGCCGGCGCGGTTCAGCACCGAAGGTTCGCCGATGTCGGTGGCGGTCTGCAGGATCTGTTCCGGGCTGATGACGAAGCCCCAGGAGCTGACCGCCGCCGCCGCGTGCACGGTCACGTCCTTCAGCGAAGCCATGATCATCGGCGCGTCTTCGGTGCCCAGGCGGTGCAGATCCGGCATGGTGATGCCCAGCGCCGCCGGCGGGGTGTTCATGGCGAAGTACAGGCCCGGCTCGATGATGGAAGCCGCTACCAGCGCCATGATGGCGACGAAGGACTCCATCAGCATCGCGCCGTAGCCGATAAAGCGCGCGTCGGTCTCATTGGCCAGCAGCTTCGGCGTGGTGCCGGAGGCGATCAGCGCGTGGAAGCCGGAGACCGCGCCGCAGGCGATGGTGATGAACAGGAACGGGAACAGGGTGCCTTTCCACACCGGGCCGGTGCCGTCGACGAACTGGGTCACCGCCGGCATTTTCAGCTCAGGGTTGAGGATCACGATGCCGATCGCCAGCCCGACGATCACGCCGATTTTCAGGAAGGTGGCCAGGTAGTCGCGCGGCGCCAGGATCAGCCACACCGGCAGCAGAGCGGAGACGAACGCGTAGCCGATCAGCGTGAAGGTGATGGTGGTGTCTTTAAAGGTCAGCGCCGGGCCCCAGTACGGGTCGTGCGCCACCACGCCGCCGAACCAGATGGCGGCCACCAGCAGCACGATGCCGATGATTGACACTTCACCCACGCGGCCAGGGCGCAGGTAGCGCATGTAGATGCCCATAAACAGCGCGATCGGCACGGTGGAGCAGACGGTGAACACGCCCCACGGGCTTTCCGCCAGCGCTTTCACCACGATCAGCGCCAGCACCGCCAGGATGATGATCATGATCAGGAAGCAGCCGAACAGCGCGATGGTGCCCGGTATCGGCCCCATCTCTTTTTTGATGATCTCACCGAGCGAGGCGCCGTTGCGGCGCGAGGAGATGAACAGCACCATAAAGTCCTGTACCGCCCCCGCCAGCACCACGCCGCCCAGCAGCCACAGCGTGCCGGGCAGATAGCCGACCTGCGCGGCCAGCACCGGCCCCACCAGCGGCCCGGCGCCGGCGATGGCGGCGAAGTGGTGGCCGAACAGCACGTTCTTGTTGGTCGGCACGTAGTTGAGGCCGTCGTTGTTGACCACCGCCGGTGTGGCGCGGCTGGCGTCCAGCTTCATCACCCTGGTGGCGATGTACAGGCTGTAGTAGCGGTAGGCCACCAGATACACCGCCACCGAAGCGACGACGATCCACAGCGCGCTGATGTGTTCGCCGCGGCGCAGCGCCACCACGCCGAGGCAGGCTGCGCCGAGTATCCCCAGCAGCATCCACGGAATGTGCTTTAAAATCCCCTCTCGTTTCATGAGGTATCCTTAATTCCAGTCTGCAAAATATGAATGAACTCATCCGCTTGTAAGAGATGTCAGAGTGGCGCGGTGAGCCGTAGCGTCTTTCCCGAGGTAAGGCGGGTTTAGGAACAGCTCATCATCGCCGGGGGTAAGGGGGGAAGACAGGCGTATTTCGCTCAGCGGTCAGATCCGCCGGGTGAACGGTTGGATTGGCGGGGTGAGCGGTTTGTTGCATAACCAACAGCCGCCCGTCAGCCGCTGTTGCCAATGCAGCACCCGCCCGCACCCGCCGGCTTTAAACGCCCGGTTTTTCAGCCAGATGCCTTAACGCGGCGGTTGGCACGCATCCTGCTATCGGTTTTATAACCAAAACAAGGTTTTCAATATTTGGAAATCAATAATGGTTATATGCGCGCCGCATAACGGCGCCGACGGTCAGAGGGAGAGAAGCATGTCAGCAGCAAACCACTCGCAGCAGCCGATTCAATTCGCCTACTGGGTGCCGAACGTTTCCGGCGGCCTGGTGATCAGCAATATCCCGCAGCGCACCGGTTGGGACATCGGTTATAACCGCAAGCTGGCGCAGATCGCCGAGCGCGCCGGTTTCGACTACGCGCTTACCCAGATCCGCTTCACCGCCGGTTACGGCGCGGAGAACCAGCACGAATCGGTGTCGTTCTCACAGGCGCTGCTGGACGCCACCGAAAAGCTGAAAGTGATCGCCGCACTGCTGCCGGGGCCGTGGAACCCCACGCTGGCGGCCAAACAGATCGCCACCATCAGCCATCTTTCCAACGCGCGCATCGCGGTGAACATTGTCAGCGGCTGGTTCCGCGGCGAGTTCAAGGCCATCGGCGAGCCGTGGCTGGATCATGAGGAGCGCTACCTGCGCTCGGAAGAGTTTATCCGCTGCCTGCGCGGCATCTGGACTGAGCCCAGCTTCACCTTCGCCGGCGATTTCTACCGTTTCCGCGACTACTCGCTGAAGCCGAAGCCGCTGGCGCCGTTGCCGGAAATTTTCCAGGGCGGCAGCTCACGCGCGGCGCGCGACATGGCGGCGCGGGTCTCGGACTGGTATTTCACCAACGGCAACAGCGTGGAGGGCATTCGCCGGCAGGTGGAGGACATCCAGAGCAAGGCGCAGGCCAATCACCATCGGGTGAAGGTGGGGGTGAACGGTTTCGTCATCGCCCGCGAGAGCGAACAGGCGGCGCAGGCGGTGCTGCAGGAGATCATCGATCACGCCAACCCGGAGGCGGTGCAGGGTTTCGGGCACGAGGTGAAAAACGCCGGGGCGGCCTCGCCCGAGGGCGAGGGCAACTGGGCCAAGTCCACCTTCGAAGATTTGGTGCAGTATAACGACGGCTTTAAAACCAACCTGATCGGCACGCCGCAGCAGATCGCCGAGCGCATCATCGCGTTGAAAGACGCCGGGGTGGATCTGCTGTTGCTGGCGTTTCTGCACTTCCAGGAAGAGGTGGAGTACTTCGGCCGCGAAGTGATCCCGCTGGTGCGCGAGCTGGAGCGCCAGCGGGCGGCGGCCTGAGCGTTCAACCCGTTTGCAGGGTTTGCAGCAGGTGGATAAAGGCGGCGCTGAGCGGCGGCGTGGCCGGCTCATGGCGGGTAAAGACATAAAAGCGCGCGCTGATGTCGATCCCCTGCGTCGGGATTTTCTGCAGGTGCAGCTGCGGGGCATAGTGCGCGACGACCCGATCGCTCAGCAGCGCGATATAGCCCTGCTGCCTGACCAGGCACCAGGTCGCCAGAAAGGAGTCGGTCTCGACGATCTGGCCGTGCGGCGTGTAACGCTCGGCGATCTCGCGGATGGCGGCGTGCCCCACCGAGCAGGAGCGCGGCACCACCCATTTGGCTTCGGCCGGCGGCTGCCCGGCGGCGGTCAGGTCGCCCCCTTGATAGAGCGAGAAGCGCTCGCTCTTCAGCGCCTGCATGGCCAGATCGGCGCCGCCCGCCGCGCCGTTCAGGCTGCTGACCGCCAAATCCAGCTCGCAGTTTCTCAGCCGGGCGAGCAGGCCTTCCGGGCCGTCTTCCACCACCGTCACCCGGGTATGCGGGTAGCGGCGGTTGAAGCCTTCGAGCACCTGAGGCAGGTAGCACAGCAGCGGATCGACGCTCATCCCCACCCGCAGGCGCTTCTCGCCGCCGGCGCTCATGCCGCGCAGCTCGTCAAACGCGCTGAGCAACTGATTGGTGGCGGCGTCAATCCGCCGGTAAAACAGCTCGCCGACCGCCGTCAGGCGCACGCCGCGGTTGCTGCGCTCAAGCAACCGCGCGCCGATGGACATTTCCAGCTCTTTGAGCACCCGGCTGAGCGTCGGTTGCGAGACGGCCAGTTTTTTCGCGGCATCGTGCAAACTTCCGCAGTGAACGATGTCTTTGAACATCGTCAGATGAGCCAGTTTCGGCATGGTTTTCATGGTGGATCTCCCTGGAAGTGAACGGCATTAGCCGGAGCCGGCGATGCGGCTGTAATAGGCCTGTTTCATCATGCTGTCGTTCAGCAGTTTATTGATGGTCTGGTCGAGCACCGGCGTGGTGACGGAGGCCGGCATCAGCGTGGCGGTGATCTCCACGTCGTCGTCGCCAAAGGGTTCGATATCCAGATGCGAGATAAAGCAGTTTTCTCCTTGCAGCACCTGTTTGAATTTGGCCAGCGCTTCACGCTGCTCATGCTCAAAGGCAATGACGCAAATCTGGTAGGTGGATTCGCCGTTAACGTCATTGAAGGGTTGTTTGTTGACCATATTGACCAGCGGGCGCAGCAGGGTGTTGGCGGCGAGCACGAACAGCGTGGCGGCCAGCGCATCGCCGTACAGGCCGCAGCCGGCGCAGGCGCCGACCGCCGCGGAGCCCCAAAGCGTGGCGGCGGTGTTCAGGCCGCGGATGTTCATCCCTTCTTTCATGATGGCCCCGGCGCCGAGAAAGCCGACGCCGGAGACCACGTAGGAGATGACGCGCACCGCGCCGCCGCTGCCGTCGATGGTCATGGCCAGGTGGACGAAGATCGCCGCGCTGGTGGCCACCAGCGTATTGGTGCGCAGCCCGGCGGTGCGCTGGCGGAATTGTCTTTCGTAGCCGATGGCGGCGCCCAGGACGGACGCGGTCAGCAGCGTCAGCAGTGTATGAATGAAATGCATGATAATAACTCGATGTATTATCCGCTTATCATGAGCCACCCGTGGCGGGGTGACTCTTGATAAACAGGTAGTTAAGTTGGCGGGATCCGTCCCGCCAGGTCAGGGCGGCGCTCAGTGCGCGGCGGCGATCTGCCGGCTGAGCGTCTCGCTGATTTTGTCCGTCAGCGGCTGCATTCCCTCGCGGGTGCGCGTCTCGCGGCGCTGCGCGATGTGATAGCAGCCGTCGAGGGTGCCGGCGCCCAGCAGGAAGATGCGATCAGACATCATCACCGCCTCCTCTACGCTGTGGGTCACCAGCACGATGGAGCGGGTTTTGATCTGGCGCGTGCTCCAGATGCGCAGCAGATCGCTGCGCAGGTGTTCGCCGGTATAGACGTCCAGCGCGGAAAACGGCTCGTCCAGCAACAGCAGCATCGGTTCTACCGCCAGCGCGCGCGCAAAGCCGACCCGCTGGCGCATGCCGCCGGAAAGCTCGCGCGGGTAGGCGTCGCGGTAGGGCGCGAGCCCGACCAGATCGAGCATTTTCAGCGTCTGGGCTTCGACCACCTGCGGCGGCAGATCCTGCGCCTGCAGCCCGAAGGCGATATTCTGGTAGACGTTCAGCCACGGGAAAATGGCGAAGGTCTGGAACACCATGTTGATCTGCGGATTCGGCCCCGAGACTTTTTTATCCCCCAGCATCACGGTGCCCAGATCCGGCGCGATCAGGCCGGAAAGTATGCGCAGCAGGGTGGATTTGCCCGAGCCGGACTGCCCCAAAATGCTGACGACCTCGTTGTCGTAGATGCGCAGGTTGATTTCATTCAGCACCAGGCGTTTTTCTTTACCGGTAGGCTGAACGCTTTTGCTGACGTTATTAACCGTCAGCAGCGTGGTTTTTTTTACCATCATGATGTTTCTCCACTCAATTAAAAATATGAGCATGGAAAAATGGCCGATAGTTATCGTCGCGCAGGGGTAAAATAATGCGAGCGCAAATAAGCCTGAGCGTTATCGGACTGTTAATAAGCGTATGCTGGAAGGATTAGCCTGTCAGGCGCGCCGGAGGCGTGCGCGGAGGCCATGCGCTGAAGGGGTAAAGCGAAGGGATGTGGTAACTGACGCATATCCTGACACTTTCAGGATGCAATGGGATGACTATTGCTCCTGTGACCTCAGCGATTCCAACAATAAAATAAACAACCAACTGTCGCCGTCCATATCATTCCCCCGTTATTTTTCGTGTGGCCATAATACGCGTGATATCGCCTGTGATTCAATGTGGTTAGGCGGAATTATCGCGGCAAAATGTAATTTAATATGAATGCGGGAAAGTTTTTCTTTATTTATTAAACGGGGCGTCAACGAAAAACATGAGAATGAATATAGGCGCTATTTTATGGAAATATAAACCTGAATTAAACGAAAGAATAACAGGGCGGCGCAAGACAAATAATGAACCGGCCGCAGCGCGCGCTGCGGCCGGTTTCGGGTCAGAACGGATACTTGATGCCGGTTTCGACAAGGTCGTCGGCGCCGGCGCCGACGGCGTTCTGCCGTTGCAGCAGGTTGAGCTTGTACTCCACGTAGGTCGACATATTGGCGTTGAAGCTGTAGTTCAGCGCCAGATCCAGGTATTTGACCAGATCGGCGTCGCCGATGCCGGGCAGGTTACGGCCGCGCGTTTGCAGGTAGGCCACCGAGGGCGTGACGCCGTAATCGAAGTGATACTGCGCGACCGCCTCGACGGCGTCCGCGCGGGGGGCGAAGCCGGCGTAGCGATCGCCGTCGACATAGGTCATGTTTTCGGTGCGCGCATAGCTGGCCGCCAGGTAGAGATTGTCCCGGTCGTATTTCAGCCCCAGCGTCCAGGCCCGGGCGCGATCGCCGTCAGCCAGGCTGAAGCGCTGCTGCGCCAGGGTGCGCGCAGAGTTGGCGTAGGCGGCGCCAAAGTTTAGCCCCGCGCCGGTGTCGTAGGTGGCGGAAAAGGCGTAACCATCGCCGTTTTGCGTCTGAATATCCTTCGCCCGCAGAGCGTCGTCCCCCCGATTCTTCCCCTGATATTGCAGGCCGAGATTCAGACCGTCCAACAGCCCGCCCAGGCTGCGGTTGTGGTAGGTCAGCAGGCCGTTGGCGCGGCCGGTCATGAAGTTGTCGGCCGCTTCGTAGCTGTCGTTGCCGAATTCGGGCAGCACGTCCGTCCAGCCGGCCACGTCATACAGCAGGCCGTAGTTGCGGCCGTAGTCCAGGCTGCCCCAGCGGCCGAACGTCAGCCCGGCGAAGCCCAGCCGGGTATAGCTATTTCCCGGCCCGGCGCTTTCCGGCTGATCGAGCCCCGCCTGATATTCCCATTGGCCATACCCTGTCAGCCCGTCGGCGATCTGCGTCTCGCCTTTGAAACCGAAACGGGTGTAGGAGCGATCGCCGTTATTGTCGGCATCGCTGCTGAAGTAATGCACCCCGTTCAGTTGGCCGTAGAGATCCAGTTTATTGCCGTCTTTGTTGACGATTTCTGCCCCGGCGGCGGCCGCCGGCATCAGGATGACCAGCGCCATCAGTAAGCTTTTATGTTTCATTTCACTACCCTGAGTTAACGAAAATGCGGCCTTATCCGGCCGGTTGCGCCTGCGCGATTTTTTTGTACAGGCAGCTGCGGATCCGATCGGTGAGGTGCCGCAGGCTGTCCCGGTTGCGCGCCGCGCGGGGAATATTGATGCTGAATTCGTCATCGATCCGTTTGCTGGTCGCGTCCAGGATCAGCACCCGATCGGACATCAGCACCGCCTCTTCGACGTCGTGCGTCACCATCACCATGGCGCGCGTGCGCAGCCGGTTGTCTCCCCACAGCACCAGCAGATCGCTGCGCAATTTTTGCGCGGTAAAGATATCGAGGGCGGAGAAGGGCTCGTCCAGCAGCAAGACATCGGGCTCTACCGCCAACGCCCGGGCGAAGCCCACGCGCTGGCGCATGCCGCCCGACAGCTCGCGCGGCCAGGCGTGCTCATAGCCGGTCAGCCCCACCAGGCGCAGCAGCGCCTCCAGCCGCTCGGCGATCGTCTGCGGCGGCAGCTTTTGCGCCAGCAGGCCGAAGGCGATGTTGTCGTACACCGTCAGCCAGGGGTAGAGCGCGTAGGATTGAAACACCATGCTGGCGTTGGTGCTCGGGCCGTCGACCGGTTTGCCCGCCAGGGTGAGCGTGCCGCTGTCCGGTGGGATCAGCCCGGCCAGCATGCGCAGCAGCGTGGACTTGCCCGAACCGGATTGCCCCAGAATGGTGACGAACTCGCCGGCGTGCACGGTCAGCGACACGTCGCGCAGCACGGGTTTGGGGCATTTGTTTTCGCCTATAAACGTTTTGTTCAACCGACGGGCGCTGATAATCACGTCTTGAGTCAGCATGTGGTTCCCCCTTGATCAGTCATATTTGAATTTGGTTTCCGCGATGCGATACAGCGGTTGCCAGACGAAGATGATGCACAGCGCCACCAGCGCGCACATCGCGGCGCAGCCCAGCGCGGACTCCGGGTTCTTGCCGGCGTCGGTGACGACGGAAATGAACGCGCCCAGCCCGGTGGCGCTGAGGGTGGTGCTGCCCCACTGGATCACTTCGGCGGCGATGGCGCTGTTCCAGGCGCCGCCGGCGGCGGAGATGATGCCGGTCACGATGTAGGGGAAGATCGCCGGCAGCATGTAGTAGCGCCACCAGCGGAAACGGCGCAGGCCGAAGGTTTCGCTGACTTCGGTGATCTGCGTCGGAATGGCGGAAACGCCGGCGATCACGTTGAACAATACGTACCACTGGGTGCCCAGCATGATCATCGGAATGGCCCACCAGCCGAGATCCTGATGATAAATGGCGATGAAGGCGGCGATCAGCGGGTAGAAAATGTTGGGCGGAATGGCCGCCAGGATCTGGATGATCGGCTGGAAGATCTTCACCAGGCGCGGATTCAGACCGATCCACACCCCCAGCGGCGTGAAGATCGCCACGCTGAGCAGCATGGCCGCGGCCACGCGCGCGGTGGTGAGCAACATCCACTCCGGCAGCATGGCGAAGTACTGTTTGGGGAAGTATTCCCACAACTGATAGCCGAACCACACGCAGGCCAACACCACGCCGAGATACCACAGGCTGCGCCACAGCCAGTTGCCTTTGGCGGCGAGCCTGAACAGGCGGTGCAGACCGAGGGCGTACCACAGCCGCGGCAGCTTGAACAGCCACAGGTCAGCCAGCGCGCGCAGCGTGCGGCCGAGCGCCGCGCCGACGTGCGAGAAGGCCAGGCTGTTGTAAAACCACGGATTGCCGAGCGCCCGATTGGCGGTGACGTCTTCGTATTTGAAGCGGGCGGTGTAACGCACCAGCGGGCGGAACACCAGCTGATCGAGCAGCACGATGTTGGCGGCCAGCGCGACGATCGCATACAGGATCGCCGGCACGTTCTGCTGCGCCAGCGCTTCGGCGATATAGGAGCCGACGCCGGGCAGTTCGACCGAGCGATCGCCGACCGGAATGGCTTCGGAGGCCACCAGGGCGAACCAGGCGGCGGATTGCGACACCATGGCGTTCCACAGCAGGCCCGGCACCGAATAGATGAATTCCAGCCGCCAGAAGCGTTGCCACGGGTTGTAATTGAAGCTGCGGGCGGCTTCGTCCAGCTCCTTGGGCACGATGCGCAGCGTCTGATACAGCGTCAGCATCATGTTCCAGGCCTGGCCGGTAAACACCGCGAAGATGGCGGTGCACTCCAGCCCCATCACGCTGTGTGGGTAGAGGTTGAGAAAGTACACGGTCGTGAAGGTCAGGAACCCCACCAGCGGCACCGACTCCATAAAGTTGACGAAGGGCAGGATCACCCGGCGCAGCGGCGCATAGCGCGCGGCCAGCACGGCGAACACCACAGAAAACAGCAACGACCAGGCCATGCCGAGGAGAAAACGCATGCTGGTTCTGAGCGAATAATAAAGCAGGTTCCAGGCATCGAGACTAATGGCAGAGACGTTTTGTTCATTGAAGTCGCCGTGCATGTCGCCCCATGCGCGAATAAAAAAGGCAATGAAGAAAACGCCGATGGCGATAACGATAAAGTCATTTAAATAAGACTTTCTGAAAACAGATGTACCCCAGTTATTTTGCATAACGCAATACCTTATTTTTCCCATAAGAAATCCGTCGGCGCTCGGGGAATAGTCCCGGCGACATCAGATAAATACCGCCACAGCGGTTGAGACAAACGTTGTTTTCGCAGCGGGGCGATGGGCGGGCAGGCAGAGCGGGAAAGGCCGTCAGAAGGGGAGCGGTTGCCGCATTCCGTATCTTTCAGAATGCAACGTGGATGGCATTACTGAAAGGTGCCCAATAGCATTAGCGTAAAACTAAAACTTTCATCGCCCATAGGGCCCTCCTCGGTTTAAATATGGCACGGAGAGGGTAATGTGTTTTGCTAATAAAAAGCAATTGGCGGCGCGCGGTTTTTACGGTTGATATGTAACAGGGTGAATATTCATTTTTTAATTGCTATATTCAGAAAATAAAATAACCTATTTTGATGGCGGTAAATGTGCTGGAAATAAATCGCAGCGAAATAAAACGGCGCGCCTGAATACCGCGCGCGCCGTAACATTAATAAACATGCCTGCCGTTGATGCCGGCGGGGAAAATGCCGGTGGCGAAGAGATGCCCGTTGGCCTGGATCTGGTCGTCGGGCAGCATCTCCAGCGGAAACTCGGCCGCCAGGCAGCTGAGAAAGGCGTTGCGATCGTCGGTGGTGGTAAAGCCGATCAGATCGTAGAACAGCAGCGAAGCGATCAGTTGGCGATGTTCCGGGATGCGCCGCAGCAGCGCCGCCGACGGGAACGGCAGGTGGAAGAAGAACGCGCAGGCATTCAGCAGCCCCTGCTCCTTCAACGCCTGGGCGCAGGGCAGCAGCTGGTAGTCGTCGATACAGACGATGTCGCCCGGGCACAGGTGCTCGCAGGCGATATCGGCGAAACGGCAGTTCAACTGCCGGTAAGCGCGGTAGTTTTCCGGCGTGAAGTGCGCCTTCTCCGGCTGGTTGTGGAACACCGGCCACAGGCCGTCGTGGTAGTAGCCCTGATAGTGGCGGCGAAACTCCTCGATCGACAGCGGGAAGGTCACCTGATCGTAACCGGCGTCTTGACGGCAGTGGATCGGGCGCTGCGCGAAATTCTGCACGTCGCCGTTCCAGCCGAGCCACAGCCCCGGTTCGGCGTCGGCCGCCAACGTCCGGCCGGCGCAGGCCAGATCCTTGCCGTCGCATTGTTTGTTGGAAATCAGCACCAAACGAGACATCGGACTCTCCTTATTAGTGCAGGGCGCGCGGGGCGTGCACCGAACCATCGGCGCGCCAGGGCGCTTGCAGCGCGGGCAGCGTGACGCGCAGGCCGCGCAATGCCGGGTGCGCCAGGCAGCAGCGCGTCAGCCAACTTCCCAGCCCGACGCCGCGGTATTCGGCGCTGACGAACAGCTCACTCACCGAGGCGAAGGTGGCGTAATCGGTCACCATGCGGGCGAAGCCGAGCTGGTGGCGTTTGCGGTACAGGCCAAAGCACAGGCCGTGGCGCGCCAGGCGTTCCGCCGCCGCCCGATCCGGCAGGCTGAGGAAACGCTGGATCGCCTCGATATCCAACAACTGCCGATCGGTGCTGATATGAAAAACGCCTTTGCGCCAGCAGAGCAGCGGCTGTGCGGTGGCCCGTTGCGGTTGCATGTTCATGATTATCCTTAAGTTAACGAATCAGTGGACGGTTACAGCATCCAGCCGAGTTCGGCGGCGGTGACCTGTTCCTCGAAGCGGCGCAGTTCGGCGCTTTTGCAGGTGTGCCACAGGGTGCAGAACGCCGGGCCGAGCAGTTCGCGCAGCGGATCGCTGTGGCGGAACAGCGCCAGCGCCTCCTGCTGGCCGAGCGGCAAGGGCGCGGCGTTGTCGCTTTCGCAGCCGTTGGCGGCGGGCGGCAGCGGCAGCGGGTGTTCCAGCCCGTGCAGCAGGCCGCCGAGCATCACCGCCAGCGCCAGATAGGGGTTGGCGTCGGCGCCGGCCAGGCGGTATTCGATGCGCTGGTTGGCGCTGTCGGCGCAGGGCAGGCGCAGCGCCACCGTGCGATTGTTGTGGCCCCAGGAGGCGCGCAGCGGCACGTGCATGCCGGGGCGGAAGCGGCGAAACGCGTTGATGTTGGGCGCCAGGATCGCCATCGATGCCGGCATCAGCGCCAGCATGCCCGCCATCGCCTGCTGCATGTTGTCGCTCAGTTCACCCGGCGCGCCGGTCAGCAGGTTCTCGCCGTGCTCGTTCTGCAGGCTGATGTGAAAATGCAGCCCGCTGCCGGCGGCATGGGCGCAGGGCTTGGCCATAAAGCAGGCGTGCTGGTGATGTTGCTCGGCAATCTGCCGCGTCAGGCGCTTCAGCGCCATGATCTGGTCGCAGGCTTCCAGCACGCGCCGGCTGTGATGCAGGTTCAGCTCGTACTGGCCGGAAGCGGCTTCGGCCACCACGCCGGTCAGTGGCAGGCTTTGCAGCCGCGCGTGCCGTTCGATGTCGCTCAGCAGCGCATGGTGGCGCTCGGGGGCATCCACCGCGAAGCTCTGCGTCGGGCAGGCTTCCGCCTCGGCGGGGCGCTGCGGATCCTGCAGGTAGAACTCCAGCTCGGCCGCCACCACCGGGAAGCAGTTGCGCTCGTGCAGGCGCTTCAGCACCCGTTGCAGCACCACACGCGGCTCCAGCTCGCAGGCGTCGCCGTCGGCGTTTTGCATCGTCAGCAGCAGCTGGGCGTGGCGTTCGGGATCGCGCGCGCAGGGGCGCAGCGTGCCGGGCACCGGCAGGCACAGCCGATCCGGCTCGCCCGCCCTTTGCCCCAGCCCGCTTTCTTCAATCACCCGGCCGTGCAGATCCAGGGCGTAGATCGACAGCGGGAAGTAGCAGCCTTTTTCCAGGCCAAAGGCTTCGGCGACCGGCAGGCGCTTGCCGCGCAGCTGGCCGTTCAGATCGTGCAGATAAATATCCAGCTGTTCGGTATCCGGATAGCGCTGCAGGTAGTGTTCCAGCTCTTTGCGGAAGGTGCGCGTCGGCGAAGCGGGCAGCTCCGCCAGCAGAGGATTGAACCCGATAATATTAGAATGCATGGCGCGCTCCAGAATGAAGACCGGTCACGGCCAGAGGCAGGGATAAACGCATGAGACAACTCTCTTGTGAGGCCATAGCGGCGATGTGAAAAGGGTATCTGCGGCGGTAAAAACTGTCTGTAAAAACGCCGTAACGTTAACGGGGCGCGGAATAAAAATGCCGTAAAGAGCGCGGCGGGTTGGCCGGGTCGGCACGGTCTATACTGGCGAGACGGGCCGTAGAAAGAGGGATAACGATGAAGAGAATAGGGCTGCTTATAGCCGCGCTGGCCGCGTTCCACGCCACCGCGTCTTCCCCACAGGCGTGGGCCGAGAGCGAACGGGCGATGCGCGCCGCCTGCCTGAAAGCCAGCGGGCTAAAAAACGCCAGGGTGGAAGGGGAGATTATTCACTACGGTGATGACGTCGGCTATTCGGCGCTGTTTATCGGCGGGCTCTACCCACAGCCGTTTATGAAAAACCAGCCGGGCAGGGAGCTGTGCTTATATCAGCGCGCCACGCAGAAGGCGGCGGTGCAGGCGGTGGAAGGGAGCAACGCGTCTGCTCAACCTTGATGATTGATGAGGTAAATAAAAATACAGCCCACGGTGGTAACCATGGCCTCTACGAGCAAAAGTATAAAGTCCATTGCCAGCCACTTCTGTAGTTCAGGAGAGGCGGTTTTTTGCACGAAATCGTAGGTTTTCGCATCGAGCCAAACCTGATCCCTAATCTTGATTTTTTTCCTCTTCAGGATCCAAAGAAACCACTGTGCCTTCAATGAGGTACCTGGCATACCGAGGCCGTCGGCAAAGGCGACGTAGGGCGGAATAAAATGTCCGCTGCCGGCGTAACGCTGATAGAACGCGTCAAACTCTTTTTTATGGCGCCGGTAGCCAATGAACTGAATGAAGGCGCTTAAAACCAGCAGCGTTAGGCATAATATGACAAGGGTTTTCATTGAGTAGCCTGAATCACGATATTCTCGCTATCATCATAAAGATCAATGCCATGATGAAGAGCACGCCCTCCAGCGCCAAAAGCGTGCCGTTGTTTTTCATCCAGGTCTGCAAGCGTTCAGATGATGAAAGACGAACAAATTCATAGGTCTTGGCGGGAAGATATTGGTTTTTCTTCACCTTGATTTTCTTGCCGCAAAGGATCCATCTGAACCATTGGACTTTGATGGAAGTACCTAAAGAGCCAAGGCCATCGGCAATTGCGACGTGAGCAGGGACAAAGTGGCCCTGTTGGGTATAGCGTTGATAAAAAACATCAAACTCGCGTTTATAGCGACGAGAGTAAATATATTGAGCAAGCCAACAAACTAAGAGCAGCACGGCTGCAATAAGTGATGCTGTTTTCATAAGCCACCGGCTAAGGTTCAAGGGGCGTTATGCCTTGCTCAAAAAAGCAAAGATACACATCAACGCCAAACACCCCATTTTCAGCACGCTTAAGATGAAGTCTTTTCGAATCCAGCTCTTCAGATGTTGAGATGTGTTTTCATTCACGAATTCGTAGGTTTTAGGGCTCAGAAAAGCGTTTTTCCCTATCTTTATTTTTCTGCCATTCAATACCCAACGGAACCATTGTGCTTTGATAGACACACCGAGCAAACCAAGGTTATCCGCGAAGATGACAAATGGAGGTAATGGATGGGCGCTTTGCACATAACGTTGATAGAATTCAGAAAATTCGTTTTTATAGCGCCGATAGTAAAGGTACTGCACCAAGGCGCTAATCAATGTCAGAGTGAAGAACAGGACGATAGCGATTTTCATTATTCACCAAAAATGAAACCAGTAATGCTGTCGGCGGCTGCACCGCCACCCCAACTGCCAGCTGCGCCACCCAGAGCAGCGCCTGCTATACCACAAGCTAAAATACCGGTACCAAACGTGGAGGCGCCTAAGACGATACTGCAAGCCGTCATTGCTAACATCGCACCGCCTTCACCCCCAAAATCCCCGCCGCAGTACTTGCCGCAAAATGACTGTATTCCTTCACCGCGATCTTGGCGCACTCCTGTTCGCGACCGGTGGTGCAGGCGTTGTAGACGTCGTTGGTGGTATTCAGCCCACTCAATCCGATGCCGATCCAGCCGCCGGCTTTCATAAACTTGGCCGCCCGGCTGGCGCTGTCGACGTAGTTCGAATAACCCTTGATGGCGCCGACGCCAGCGGTGCTCCATTCATGCACCAGCGATTTACTGGAGAGCCCCAGCGCGTGTTTGATCTGCGCATACTCTTTCATATTGAGTTGAGCACGAGTAAGGCGATTCAGTAACGGTTTTAATGTACCGAACAGCCGCGCTCGTTCCACCTGAAACTGGGTGCCAATCAACGCGCCACTCGTGCGGAACTGATTTTGGTAGGTTTTTTCAATCTCGACCAGGATATTTTTGATCTGGCTGAAGTAGCGTTCTCCGGCATCCGAAGCCAGCCCGACGACCGTTTCCCCATAGCTGGTGAAGGCGGCGATAGCGGCGTAATTGCGGTGCAAGAAGGTGGAGAAATCGCTGTCACCGGCTTTCACCAGCTTTGCTGGTGCGGCTCTTGGCCTGCATCAGGGCGGCGATCTGCGTAGATTGATTATGATTGCGCGGATCGGCGACGATCAGCATTTGCCCCGGTTGAACCAGCGGCGTATCGGCATTGAGCTGCATAAAAAAACGTGCCGCTTCCGATGGCTTGCCACCGAACAGGTAGTTGGCGTGGAAGGCGAGCGGGCCGGTTTGTTGGGCGATGCAATAGCCCGGTGCGATGCTGCTGGACTTCTGTTCCATGTCGAAAAGCCTCCTTATTTTTAGGAAACTTAACATTTTCTACAGGGTGGTAACAGGTTCTGGCTCACGCTCTCGATCGGAGAATCATCTGAAAATGCTGGTGCCGCCTTACCCGCCACTCCCCGCCATCTCCCGTTCGATTACCGTCGCCAGCGCCTGCGCGGCGGAAGAGAGTTGGTGCTGCGCCAGGCGGATCAGGCCCACGCGCCGTTCGATGATCGGGCCGATCAGCGGCACGCACACCGCCCCCAGCTCATCCATCTGTTGCTCGCACAGCGCCGGCACCGCGCTGGCGCCGAGGCCGTTGGCCACCATGCGCCCGACCGTCACCAGCTGGTGGCTCTCAAACGCCACTTCCAGCGTTCGCCCGCTGCGGGCCAGTTCCTGCTCCAGCAGCAGCCGCACCGCCGATGGCCGCTGCAGGGTGATGAAATCCAGCGTTAGCAGCTCCTTCCAGCTCACCTGCGCCTTGCGCGCCAGCGCCGAATCCTTCGGCACCACCGCCAGAAAGCGATCGCGGCACAGCGGGGTGAAGTGCAGGGTGTCGCTCGGCTCCGGCTCGAAGGCGATGCCCATCTCCACCCGGCCTTCGCGGATCATTTCAAACACCTGTTCGTTGATGACGTCGTGCACCGCCACGTTGATGCCGGCATAGCGATCGCGAAACGCCTTGAGGATCGGCGGCAGCGGGTTGCCGGCGAACGACGGCATGGCGGCGATCGCCACCTTGCCCATCTGCAGGGTGAAGCGCTGACGCATCGCCTCTTCCGCGTTGTCCCAATCCGCCAGCAGCTGGCGCGCCATCGGGAAGAAGGTTTCGCCCTCCGGCGTCAGCGCCACCCTGCGGGTGGTGCGCAGCAGCAGCGGCCCGCCCAGCGCCTCCTCCAATCCACGGATCGCCAGGCTGAGCGCCGGCTGAGAAATATTCAGCCGCTCGCTGGCCTGGGCGAAATTCAGAGTGTGAGCTACCGCTAAAAACGCGCGTAACTGTTTGATGCTCATTTTCATTTTGGTTGGCGTTAACTCTTTGTTAATTGTCGGTTAACGAGTGATTAATAAAAATTCTAAATGAATGCGGCATAAAAACAAAATTAACAAATCATTTTTGTGACCTGAAGATGCCCTCACGCAAGCCAGGGCATTTCGCCCTGCGCCGCAACATGCAGGGGCAACGATATGGCAGGGCTCGACAAACGCGTCGGCAGCTACCAGGAAGCGCTGGCAGGCCTGACGGACAACATGACGGTGCTGGCGGGCGGCTTTGGCCTGTGCGGCATACCGGAAAACCTGATCGAAGAGATCCGCCGGCGCGGCGTGCGCGGCTTGACGGTGGTTTCCAACAACTGCGGCGTCGACGGGTTCGGCCTCGGGCGGCTGCTGGAAACCCATCAGATCCGCAAGGTGGTGGGATCTTACGTCGGTGAAAACGCGCTGTTCGAGCAGCAGGCGCTCAGCGGCGAGCTGGAGGTGGATCTCACGCCGCAGGGCACGCTGGCGGAGAAGATCCGCGCCGGCGGCGCCGGCATCCCGGCGTTCTTCACCGCCACCGGTTACGGCACGCCGATCGCCGAAGGCAAAGAGGTGCGCGAGTTCAACGGCCGCCCTTACATCATGGAAACCGCCATCACCGGCGATTTCGCCATCGTGAAAGGCTGGAAGGCCGATCACTTCGGCAACGTCATCTACCGCCACACCGCGCAGAACTTCAATCCGCTGATGGCGACCGCCGGGCGCATCACGGTGGTGGAAGTGGAAGAGATCGTCGCGCCGGGCGAGCTGGATCCGGCGGCGATCCACACCCCCGGCATTTATGTCGATCGGCTGATCCAGGGCACCTTCGAAAAGCGTATCGAACAACGCACCCTGCGGGCATAAGGAGAATTCGCATGCTTACCCGTGAACAAATGGCGCAGCGCGTGGCGCAAGAGCTGAGGGACGGTTACTACGTCAATCTGGGCATCGGCATCCCGACGCTGGTGGCCAACTACGTGCCGGCGGGCATGGACGTGATGCTGCAGTCGGAAAACGGCCTGCTGGGGATGGGCGAGTTCCCGACCGAGCAACAGCTGGACGCCGACATGATCAACGCCGGCAAGCAGACGGTCACCGCGCGCCTCGGCGCGTCTATTTTCGATTCGGCGCAGTCGTTCGCCATGATCCGCGGCGGCCATGTCGATCTGACCGTGCTGGGGGCGTTTGAAGTGGACGTCGAGGGCAACATCGCCTCGTGGATGATCCCCGGCAAGATGGTCAAGGGCATGGGCGGCGCGATGGATCTGGTGGCGGGGGCGGAGAACATCATCGTGGTGATGACCCACGCCGCGAAGGGCGGCGAGTCCAAGCTGCTGCCACGCTGCACGCTGCCGCTGACCGGCGCCAACTGTATACGCAAGGTATTGACCGATCTGGCCTACCTGGAAATTGAAGACGGCGCTTTCGTGCTGCGCGAACGCGCGCCGGGCGTCAGCGTGGCGGAGATTGTCGCCAAAACCGCCGGCCGGTTGATCGTGCCGGAGCAAGTGCCGGAAATGCGTTTCTGAAACGGGAGGTGAATGTGCAACAACGTGAAGTGGTGATCGTGGCGGCGACGCGCACGCCGGTCGGCAGTTTTCACGGCGCGCTGGCGCCGTTGACGGCGGTGGAACTGGGCGCGGCGGCGGTGCAGGGACTGCTGGCGCAAAGCGGCGTGGCTCCGCAGCAGATCGATGAAGTGATCCTCGGCCAGGTGCTGACCGCCGGCTGCGGGCAGAATCCGGCGCGCCAGACCGCGCTGAACGCCGGACTGCCGTTTACGACACCGGCGCTGACCATCAACAAGGTGTGCGGCTCCGGTTTGAAGGCGGTGCATCTGGCGGTGCAGGCGATCCGCAGCGGTGACGCCGACGCGGTGATCGCCGGCGGCCAGGAGAGCATGAGCCGGTCGCCTTACCTGATGACCGGCGCGCGCGCCGGCCTGCGCCTCGGTCACGCGCAGATGGTGGACAGCGTGATCCACGATGGCCTGTGGGACGCGTTCAACGACTATCACATGGGCATCACCGCCGAAAACCTGGCGGAGAAATACGCCATCAGCAGAGAAGAACAAGACAGGTTCGCGCTGCGCTCGCAGCAGAAGGCGCTGGCGGCGCAGCAGGCCGGGCGTTTCGCGCAGGAGATCACGCCGGTGACGGTGCCGCAGCCCAAGGGCGAAGCGCTGCGGGTAGAGCGCGACCAACAGCCACGCGACACCAGCCTGGAGGCGCTGGCGCGGCTGCGCCCGGCGTTTCGCAAAGAGGGCACGGTGACCGCCGGCAACGCCTCGTCGCTCAACGACGGCGCCGCCGTGGTGCTGCTGATGAGCGCGGAAAAAGCCGCCGCGCTGCGTTTGCCGGTGCTGGCGCGCATCGCCGGTTACGCCTCGTCGGGCGTCGATCCGGCGATCATGGGCATCGGCCCGGCGCCGGCCGCGCGCCGCTGCCTGGAAAAAGCCGGTTGGCGGCTGGAGGAGGTCGATCTGATCGAAGCCAACGAAGCCTTCGCCGCGCAGGCGCTGGCGGTGGGCAAAGAACTGGGCTGGGAGGCGGAGCGGGTGAACGTCAATGGCGGAGCGATCGCGCTGGGGCATCCGATCGGCGCATCCGGCTGCCGCATTTTGGTGTCGCTGCTGTACGAAATGCAGCGCCGCGAGGTGAACAAGGGGCTGGCGATGCTGTGCATCGGCGGCGGGCAGGGCGTGGCGCTGGCGGTAGAGCGCCCATAAACAACCGAGGAAGGCACGATGCAGTCATCTGACTATGCGGTACTGGGCGCCGGGCTGATGGGGGTGGGCATCGCCACCCACTTTATTCGCCACGGCCATGAGGTGCTGCTGTATGAACCGGATCCGCAGCGCCGGGCGGAAGCGTCGGCAGTGGCGAGCGGCATTCTGGCCGAGCTGAGCGACGTCGGGCAGTTTGATCGCGGCGAACGCGAAGCGGCGCTGGCGCGGCTGCGCGTGACCGGCGATCTGAACGCGGTAGCGCGCGCCCGGCTGCTTATCGAGGCGATCCCGGAACGGCTCGAGCTGAAGCACGCGCTGTATGAGCAGTTGGAAGGGCTGATCGCCGACGACGCGGTGATTGCCAGCAACACCAGCGGCCTGCCGCCGGACGAGCTGGCGGCGCGCATGACCCATCCGCAGCGGCTGCTGATCGCCCACTTTTGGCATCCGCCGCACCTGATCCCGCTGGTGGAGATCGTGCCCGGCAGCGCCACCGAGCCGCGCCATCTGGCGGCGGTGCAGGCGCTGCTCGGCGAGATGGCGCTGGAGGCGGTGCTGCTGGAACGCGCCGCGCCGGGGTTTGTCGGCAACCGGCTGCAGTTTGCGGTGCTGCGCGAGGCGCTGCATATCGTACACAGCGGCATCGCCAGCACCGAGGTGGTGGATCAGGTGATGCGCGCCTCGCTGGGGCGGCGCTATGCCATGGTTGGCCCGCTGGAGGCCGCCGACATGACCGGGCTCCCGACGGTAGCGGACATCGCCCGCCACCTGTTGCCGGAACTGGCGACCGGTGACGAGATGATGGCGCTGGTGGAACAGCGGCTGCAGCGCGGCGATACCGGCCAGCGCAGCGGCCGGGGATTTTATCTTTGGGATGAAGCGCGCAGGGAACGCATCCAACGGCGACGGGCGCATCAGCTGCGCTTTGCGCTGAAACCGTAATTTCGCACGCCGTACCTGACAATAACAACGATAGCGAGGTGCCTGATGAGCGTTTTGATTGCCCTGGCAGCACTGGGATTACTGATGCTGGCCGCCTACCGCGGCTACAGCGTGATTTTGTTCGCTCCGATCGCCGCGCTGGGCGCGGTGCTGTTGACCGACCCCGGCGCGGTGGCGCCGACCTTCACCGGGCTGTTTATGGAGAAGATGGTCGGCTTTGTGAAGCTCTACTTCCCGGTATTCCTGCTGGGGGCGGTATTCGGCAAGCTGATTGAGCTGTCCGGCTTCTCCCGTTCGATCGTCGCGGCGGCGATCCGCATTCTCGGCCGACGCCACGCCATTCCGGTGATCGTGCTGGTGTGCGCGCTGCTGACCTACGGCGGGGTGTCGCTGTTTGTAGTGGCGTTCGCGGTTTATCCGTTCGCCGCCGAGCTGTTCCGCCAGAGCGGCATCCCCAAGCGGCTGATCCCGGCCACCGTGGCGCTCGGCGCCTTCTCCTTCACCATGGACGCCTTGCCCGGCACGCCGCAGATCCAAAACATCATCCCGACCAGCTTCTTCGGCACCAACGCCTGGGCCGCGCCCTGGCTGGGGCTGATCGGCTCGCTGTTCATCATCGCGGTCGGTCTGCTGTATCTTGAACGCCAGCGGCGCAAGGCGCAGCTGAAGGGGGAGGGGTACGGCAGCGATCTGCTGAACGAGCCGGAAACCCCGGACGACATCAACCTGCCGAACCCGCTGATCGCCATCCTGCCGTTGATTCTGGTCGGGGTATTCAACCTTGCCTTCACCCATTGGATCCCGCAGTGGTACGGCGCCAGCCACGAGCTGACGCTGCCGGGGCTGGCCAAGCCGATCACCACCGATGTGGCGAAGATCACCGCCATTTGGGCGGTGGAAGCGGCGCTGGTGTCGGGGATTCTGCTGGTGGTGGCGTTCGGTTTTCGCAATATTCGCGGGCGGCTGGCGGAAGGCAGCAAGACGGCGGTCGGCGGCGCAATTCTGGCGGCGATGAACACCGCCTCCGAATACGGCTTCGGCGCGGTGATCGCCGCGCTGCCGGGCTTTTTGGTGCTGTCGCAGGCGCTGTCGGCGATCCCCAATCCGCTGCTGAACGAAGCGATCAGCGTCACCCTGCTGGCCGGCATCACCGGGTCGGCCTCCGGCGGCATGAGCATCGCGCTGGCGGCGATGGCCGATAACTTCGTGGCCGCCGCCCATGCCGCGCATATCCCGCTGGAGGTGCTGCACCGGGTGGCCTCGATGGCCAGCGGCGGCATGGACACCTTGCCGCACAACGGTGCGGTGATCACCCTGCTGGCCATCACCGGCCTCAGCCACCGGCAGGCCTATGGCGGCATCTTCGCCATCACCCTGATCAAGAGCGCCGCGGTGCTGTTTGTGATCGGTGTGTTCTACCTGACCGGCATTGTTTAAAGGAGCGATACCATGAGTGTACAAGGCAAAACCGCGCTGGTGACCGGCTCGACCAGCGGCATCGGCCTCGGAATAGCGTCCGTGTTGGCCGCCGCCGGCGCGCGCGTGATCCTCAACGGCTTTGGCGATGTGGAACCGGCGAAAGCGCAGGTTGCCCGGCAGGGCGCCACGCCGGGGTATCACGGCGCCGATCTCGGCGATGCGGCCCAGATAGCGGACATGATGCACTATGCCGAGCGCGAGTTCGGCGGCGTGGACATTCTGGTGAACAACGCCGGCATTCAGCACGTGGCGCCGCTGGATCAGTTCCCGGTAGAGAAATGGAACGCGATCCTCGCCATCAACCTGTCGGCGGTGTTCCACACCTGCCGGTTGGCGCTACCGGGCATGCGCGAACGCAACTGGGGGCGCATCATCAACGTGGCGTCGGTGCACGGGCTGGTGGCGTCGAAAGACAAGTCGGCTTATGTGGCGGCCAAGCACGGCGTGGTGGGGCTGACCAAGACGCTGGCGCTGGAAACCGCCCGCACGCCCGTCACCTGCAACGCCATCTGCCCCGGCTGGGTGCTGACGCCGCTGGTGCAGCAGCAGATCGACAAGCGCATTGCCGCCGGCATCGATCCGCAGCGGGCGCGCGATGAGCTGCTGGCGGAGAAGCAGCCATCGCAAGCGTTCGTCACGCCGGAGCAGCTCGGCGAACTGGCGCTGTTCCTGTGCAGCGACGCGGCGGCGCAGGTGCGCGGCGCCGCCTGGAACATGGACGGCGGTTGGCTGGCGCAGTAGTGAGGGCATTTCCCCGGAGCGCGCAACGTGCTCCGTCGTTATTTCCCGCCTTTAATTAATTCCATCGCGTGACGGTTTACCTGCGGCAATAATATTTATTTGTTATTTGCTATCTTTATTCCCGGATAATCACGCCGGGTTATTTTGGGTAAAAGATGCGGATTGGTTTATTTCGTGCTGCGGTTATTACATTATTTTTCTCCGTGTTACAGGTGAACACGTTTCTGCTGAAAATAAATCCAACCCGAAATAATGGCAGATTATGACGTGAATTTTTATATCTTGCGTGCGCTGTTCACATCGGGTAATTATTTCCGCGTGGCTTAAGACCACCGTGTTTATAACAATAATTTTTTTCGGGCAGGGGTAATAATGAGAAAGAATACAACGCCAATATTCATTGGCGGCGTCTTGCTGTCGGCGTTATCCGCCGGGGCACAGGCCGAGATCACCATTCTGGATAAAAACCCGCAGAGCAATGTGTTGCTGGCGCCGCTCAGTTTAAAGGTGGGCGGCAGCATTCGCCCCGAGTGGATCTTCAATAACGGCCCGGAGCCGGGTTACTACAAAAACGGTCACGACGGCGGCACGCGTTTTCGCTTCAGCGGCGACTATGCGCTGACGCAGGACACCTCGATCATCGGCTATTACGAGTGGGGCGTCGATCTGGCGCACGCGCTCAGCTGGGACGGGCACTACAATGAGGACGGCAAACGCGACTATCAGCGCCAGCTGTACGCCGGTTTTAAAGACGATCGTTACGGCACCCTGACCTACGGCCATCAATACGGCATCTATTATTCCGTGGTCGGCATCAAAAGCGACGTCTGGGATAACGATGGCCACGCGGGCGGCACCGGCATCGGTATTTCCGGTGACTACGACGGCGGCAATAAACCGAAAAACAGCATCAAGTACACCAATGATTTTGGGCCGGTGACGCTGTACGCCAACTATTTATTGCCGGAAGACGATCTGCACACCGCGGATAACCTGATTTACCGCCGCAAGGGCGGTGGCGGGCTGGGCTTCGATTATAAGGTGACGAAGGATTTCACCTTCAGCGCCGCCTACAGTTATACCGACGCGAAGATCAAAGATAATCTGTACAACGAAAAGGATTATCACCAGCAGCTGTCCGGCACCGCGTTGACCTGGCAGCCGAACAGCTGGTACATCGTCGGCACCGCCAGCTACTACAAAGATTATGTGCCGAGCACCCGCCAGCGCACGCTGTCGCACTTCTTCGCCGGTGACGGCTACGGGCTGGAAGGCTTCGTCGGTTACACCTTCAATATCGATAAGCCGTTCCTCAAATCCGTTCAGCCTTACGTCGCGGCGGACTCGCTGCGGCTGAAAGGAGACGAGGCGTATCACGCCAACCACGTCTACCTCGGCGCGGGCACCACCATCGGCTACGGTCTGTCGGTGTATGTGGAGCGCACGCTGGCCAACAGCAGCGACAACGAGCCGGATTCCACCTGGATAACGGTGTTCTACGACTTCTGATCCGCCTCTTGCCGGGCCGGCGCGGGCGCCGGCCGTTCACATGCTGATCGCGCCGCCCGGAGATTGCCCGGCGGCGTTGCGTTCCGCCAGGTAGCGCGCCGGCGGTTTGCCCACCGCCTTTCTGAACATGGTGACGAAGCCGCTGGCGCTTTCGTAACCCAGATCCAGCGCCACCGTCTGTACGCTCTCGCCCTGCGTCAAGCGCTGCAGCGCCAGCATCACGTGCAGCTGACGCCGCCAGTGGCCGAAGCTCATGCCCATCTGCTGTTGCAGCGTGCGGCTAAGGGAGCGCTCGCTCATGCCGATGCGCTGCGCCCACTGGCCGAGGGTGGATTTGTCCGCCGGGCAGCTCAGCATGCCTTCGGTCAACTGCCGGATGCGCGCGTCGTCGGATACCGGCAGATGCAGATTCTCGATCGGCGCGGCCACCAGCTGATCCAGTAACACCGCCGTCAGGCGCCCTTCGGCGCCCTGTTCGTCGTAGAGCGGTTCGAAGGTGGTGGCCTGGAGCAGCAGTTCGCGCAGCAGCGGCGAGACCGACAGCGTGCAGCAACTCTGCGGCAAGCCGGCGACGACGTGTTGATCGACGAACAGGCAGTAAGCCTCGCTCGAGCCGGCGCCCTGGGCGTTGTGCAACATGTTGCCCGGCATCCACAGCGCGCACTGCGGCGGCACCAGCCACAGGCCGTTTTCCACTTCGCAGCGGATCATGCCGCGCACGGTATAGATCAGCTGCGCCTTTTGATGACGGTGCGGCTCGACTTCCCAGTCCTGCTCGATGGTGGAACTCTGCACGGCGAACAGCGGGCGCGGCACCTGATCGATATCGAGATTGCGGCGAGGGATCTGGACTTTCATGAGAACAATTCTCAATTTGGCGTAATTGAAAAGTATTATGTCCTGATTGCGCAATGTGGTCTAGCGCCGGTGCCGATAAAGTAAGCGCCAGTCCTAAACCCTTTCGCGAGGAAACTGATTATGTCACTCGATACCGCCGATTTTCCGCTGGTGTGGATGCGCCGAAACGGGCGCGATACCCAGGCCGAGCTGGCTGAATTCAGCGCGCTGCTGGCGCGCGCCGAGCCTTTTGTCCTGATGACCGATCGCAGCGTCGGCGATGAAGGAGAAGAACATGACCGCGATGCTCGCACTCAGGTGGCGCTGTGGAAGCGCGATAACCGCGCGGCGCTGAAGCGGTGGGCGAAAGGCATGGTCATGCTGGAACCGGACGACGCCAAACGCGCGGCGGCGGAAGCATTCGCCGAATACGGCGCCAAATTCTGGGGCTATCCGATACTGGTGGCCGCCGATGAAGCCGCAGGGCGGGTATTGGCGCAGACGTTATTGTTAAAATAAGGGGAACACCATGCACCAGCAACAGGTGATTGAACAGCTGCTGGCCTGGATCGAGCAGAGCCTGGATCAGCCGCTGACGCTGGACGACATCGCCGCCAGGTCCGGCTACTCCAAGTGGCATTTGCAGCGGATGTTCAAGCAGCATACCGGCCATATTCTCGGCACCTACGCGCGCCGCAGAAGGCTGACCGCCGCCGCGCGTGAACTGCGCCTGACCGGCACCAGCGTGGCCTGCATCGCCGATACGTACCAGTTCGATTCGCAGCAGACCTTCACCCGCTGCTTCCGCAAGCAGTTCGGTCTGCCGCCGGCCAGCTATCGTCGCAGCCAGGATTGGTCGAGCTATGGCCTGCAGCCGCCGCTGCGCCTGACCGAAGCGCCATTGCCGCAGGCCGATATCGTGACGCTGCCCGCCATGCAGTTGGTGGGCAACACGCAACGTCGCAGCTTTACGCTGGGGCAGTTGGCGGCTTCCAAATGCGAGCTGCGTCGCCATGCCTGGCGGCAACTGCTGCGGCCGCAGACGCTGCCCGAAGTGATGTATGGCCTTACCAGCCTGGAGGTCGACCGGCAGCGTCGGGGCTGCCCGCGCATGGCGTATACCGCCGCTTTGCCGGACGAAGGGGCGGTGGGGGAACGGGTGACCATCGAACAGGGGGAATACGCCCGTTTCACCTATCAGGGGCAGGCGGAAGGGTTACAAAACTTTATTGTCCGGCTGTATGACACCGCCATGCCGCTGATGAACGCCATCCGCCGGCCGGGGCAGGATATCGAGCGGTTCTACCCGGCGCAGGAGGGCAGTTGCCCGCTTGGCGGCGCGGCGATCCGCTGTGAATATCTGATCCCCATTCGGCGGGCGGAGGCGTTGGCCGCCGCCAGTTAGGCGGCGGTTCTCGCAGAAAATCGCCTTCGTGGCGCGTCAGGTTACAAAAAATTGCGATATTACATCGGTAATGGTTCACACTTTGATTGATGTGCACATATAATGCGCATCCGGTCAAATCCCCCCTGGTTTTTCAGGCCGCAGCGCCGTTGGCTGCCGGCTGAAATTCAACGGGGCAAAGTGGCCGTAGAAACCAATACCCATAATCGCCAGTGGCCTTGACCAACACGAAGATGAAAATGAGCATTCGCGCGTTATTAACCCTGTTTACGGCACTGGTTGCATTCAGCCAGGCTGCCTTCGCCGTCGTCTACCCGCTGCCGCCAAAAGACAGCCGTTTGGTGGGCGAAAATATCCAAATCACCGTACCGGAAGACAGCAAACTGCCGCTGGAGAGCTTCGCCGCCCAGTATCAGATGGGGCTGAGCAACATGCTGGAGGCCAACCCGGGCGTGGATCCGTTCCTGCCGAAGGCCGGCAGCACCCTGACCATCCCGCAACAGCTGATCCTGCCGGACGCGCCGCGTGAAGGCATCATCATCAACAGCGCCGAAATGCGTCTGTACTACTACCCGAAAGGTTCCAACACCGTGGTGGTGCTACCGATCGGCATCGGCCAGCTGGGTAAAGACACCCCGCTGAACTGGACCACCACCGTGCAGCGCAAGAAAGACGGCCCAACCTGGACGCCGACCGCCAAAATGCGCGCCGAATACGCGGCTGACGGCGAGATCCTGCCTGCGGTGTTCCCGGCCGGCCCGGATAACCCGATGGGGCTGTATGCGCTGTATGTCGGCCGTCTGTATGCCATTCACGGCACCAACGCCAACTTCGGCATCGGCCTGCGCGTGAGCCACGGCTGCGTGCGCCTGCGTGCCGACGACATCAAGTACCTGTTCCAGAACGTGCCGGTCGGCACCCGCGTGCAGTTCATCAACGAACCGATGAAGGCCACCGTCGAACCGGACGGCTCGCGCTACGTGGAAGTGCACAACCCGCTGTCGGCCAACGAAGAGCAGCTGCAATCCAAGGATCCGGTGCCGCTGACCATTTCCGCGCCGGTCGGCAAAGTGCTGATGGACGCCGGCGTCAACCAGAGCGAAGTGGACGCGGCGATCAAGGCCCGTTCCGGCATGCCGGTGAAAGTGAACTGATTGCCCAGAGCTTCAGTGAACGCGATAAAAAAGACGCCTGCGGGCGTCTTTTTTTATGAACCGAAGTGCTGTCAGGATATTTGCGCCGGGCGCGTCTGCGGGATTAACGGTTTTTTTATTCCCCGCGCGTCAGAAATAAAATAGCCGCCGCGCCGGCGGCCATTTTATTTCTATTACAGGCTGCCGCCGACCGAGGTCGAGGTGGAGCCGATCGTCTCGCGGAAATGTTTCGCGTAGTCGGCCACTTCCTGCTGCGTATGCGTCAGGCCATAAAGACCCAGCCCCACACCGCCTGCAACGCCGCCGATGATGGTGCCGACCAATTGGCCGACCGCGCCGGCAATAAAGCCGCCTGCGCCTGCGGATTTGCCTGCGATCAGCGCGCCGGTCATGGCGCCGTCCAACAGCCCATCCCAGGCCGCGTTCAGATCGCCACCGCTAACGTACTGTTCTTCATATTGACTAAGTACTTTCATATACAATCCTTATAAATAAAAGGGTGACTTAGTGGGTTTAATTAAATTCTAAAATAACGCTGTAGCGCTATTTCACTTTAAAAATATAACAGCTGATATTTGATTGGCAATATTCTATTCAATGACGGGTATTATTTGGTTAAATATAGGTGCATTCATTTTTGACGAGTGTTTTAAAGAGGGGGATTGGGAATGTTCTTGGGAAAAATAGCAGATATCGCTGGAAGGTGAGAGGCAAAGCCGCCGCCGGTGGGCGCAGCTTGTCACTATTTTCACATTTATTGTCTCGTCATCCGCACGGCGTTAGGCCCACATTGCAATTATTCCGATAAAAACTATCGCTAATTAATGGGTTATATAGCCCTTGCCGTCGTCAGTCATTGAAAAAATTCTCGCAAAAAATCCGCACTGTGAAAATAAGATCACACAAGCGTAACAAAAGGTAAACAAACCCCTCCTATATTGGCTGCTTCGCTTTTGTGAGGGAGTGTCATGCGTAACTGGAACGAACCGAAAAAGAACAAAGCGCACATCGAACTGATCCCGATGATCGACGTGATGATGTTTTTATTGGTGTTTTTCGTCTTGATCAGCCTGAACGTCATTCCGGCGCTCGGGTTGAAAACGCAGCTGCCGTCCGCCGGCAGCGCGCAACAGCTGAAACCGCAGAAGAAAGCGATTATCACGCTGGGGGCCGACGAACAGCTGCAGCTGGATGGCCAGCCGATCGCGCTCGACGCGTTGGTCACGACGCTCAAGCAACAGCAGCAGGCCAACCAGACCACCACCATCATCGTCAACAGCGACAAAGGCGTGGCGGTCGAGCGGCTGGTGGCGGTCATGGATAACCTGCGCCAGGGCGGTTTCTTCTCCGTCTCCATCGCGACACGGAAGCTGTGACATGTATCTGCTCTATCGCTCACGTCATCTTTTCAGCTGGTTGCCGGCGCTGATTGTCGCCGGCTGCCTGCTATTCGCCAGCCAGCAGGCGGCGCTGAAGATCCAGCCGCGCTACGACGAAACCGCCATCGAACTGGCGCTGGTGGAGCCTGAACCGGCGCCTGAACCTCAACCGCAAACGCCGCCGGACCCCCAGCCCGAACCGCCGCCGCCCGAGCCGGAGCCGATCCCCGAACCGGTGGTGCCGGCGCCGGAACCGATCGTGGAAGCCAAGCCGGTGCCGAAACCGCAACCGAAGCCCAAACCCAAGCCGGTGAAAGAGAAAGCCAAACCGGTGGAAAAGCCTAAACCGACGCCGGCGCCCGCCGCGCCGCGCACGCCGGTCAGTAAACCGGCGGCGCAACCCGCACCGGCCGCCCCGGCGGCGCCGAAGGTGAATGCGCAGGCGATTGAAAACGGCTATCTGCTGGCCTTGCGCCGCGAACTGGAACAGCGCAAGCGCTACCCGACCGGCCGTCAGGCCTCCCTCGAGCGCCCGCAGGGCAACGTCGAGGTATGGCTGGAGGTCGATCGCAGCGGGCGGGTGGTCTCTTCCGGCATCGCCAACAAAGCCGCCAGCATGCTGCTGAATCGCGCGGCGATGAGCAGCCTGCAAAGCATCAGTTCAGTGAAGCCATTCCCGAGCGACGCGTTCGCCGGGCAAACAACCAAAAGATTTACCGCGACGTTCAATTATCAGGCGCCTTAGCGCAAGGGTTAATCGTTTGATTTTTAAGGGATGCACACCATGAAATCGTTCAATCGTTCTGGGATCTATCTGGCGGTGATGTCGGCGATGCTGCCGGGCGCCGCGCTGGCGGCCGACGCCACCGATGTCGGCACCATCAGCGTCAAGGGGCAGTCGCTCGGCGGCGGCATGATGGTGCAGGACGACAGCGCCAAAGCGCGCTCCACCGTCACCAAAGAGGCGATGGATAAAATGCCGTCGGCGGCCAACGCCATCGACAAGCTGAAGTTCACGCCGGGCCTCAACGTCAACAGCAATGACGCCAGCGGCCTGAGCGGCGTGGACTACACCATGCGCGGCATGAACTCGGATCAGATCGGCCTGTCGATGGACGGCATCCCGATCAACGACTCCGGCAACTACGCGGTCTACCCGAACCTGCTGGGCGATGCGGAGAACCTGGAGGAGGTGTTCGTCACCCAGGGCTCCTCCGAAGCGGACGGCCCGCACATCGGCTCCAGCGGCGGCAACATCGGTCTGGTGACGCGCCGCCCGGCGAAAGACTTCGGCGGTTTCGTCAAGCAAACGCTGGGCAGCAACAGCCTGAGCAAAACCTTCGCCCGCCTGGACACCGGCGAGTACAACGGCTTCAGCAACTGGCTCTCCTATTCGCACACCGAGGCGAAGAAGTGGCGCGGCGAGGGGCGGCTGTACTCCGACAAGTTCGAGATGAACTCGCTGTATGAAGACGGCAACGGCAACAGCAGCAATCTGGTGATGAAGTACAACCGCCAAAACAACACCAACTACAACACCCTGAGCAAGGCGCAGTTCCAAAACGACGGCCGCGACACCGACTATGCCACCACGCCGGAGTACAACAGCCGCGGACAGTTGAACAAGTATTACAAGCTTGAGCGCAACCCGTTCGAGAACTTCACGCTGTCGTTCACCCAGAAGCTGCAGCTGCGTGACAACCTGTCGCTGACCCTGCAACCGTATTACTACTGGGGCAACGGCGGCAGCTTCAACGGCCAGACCGCGTCGGTATTGTCCAGCACGTCGGACAGGGCAGGGCAATACGATCTCAGCAACCTGAAATCCAACACCTACTACCGCCCGTCGTGGACGCAGACCTGGCGGCCGGGCATCACCACCAAGCTGAAGTGGGACATCAACGATCAGCACAGTCTGGATATCGGTTACTGGTATGAGCGCGCGCGCCAGCTGCAGACCCAGCCGTTCATCAGCATCAAGGGCGACGGCAACCCGTCGCAGATTTGGGGGCCGCCGGGCGGTTCCGATCAGGTGAAGGACGCCAACGGCAACACCGTTCAGGGGCGCAACCAGTACACCATCACCCCGGCGCAGAAGGTGTGGCTGCAGGATACCTGGTTCGCCACGCCGGACTGGACCTTCGTCGGCGGCCTGGCCTATCAGTACGTGGAACGTAAAGGGGACAATCGCGGCAGCCTGTACAACGCGCCGGAGAAACGCAAAGCCACCTATCACGAATTCCTGCCGAACTTCAGCGCCAGCTATAAGGTGAATCAGGAAAACCAGGTGTTCTACAACCTGACGCGCAACATGCGCACGCCGCCGAACTATGTGCTGTACAACGTCGGCGATTCGCTAAGCACCAAGCCGGAGCTGAGCTGGAACCACGAGCTGGGCTGGCGCTTCCAACAGGAAGACATGCTGCTGAGCGCCACGCTGTTCTACATGCGCTACAGCGACCGCCAGATCTCCACCACCAACGCGGCCGGCGACTACGAGATGATGAACATCGGCAACGTGGAGAACAAAGGGCTGGAGCTGGAGTGGAGCGGCCAACTGCCGCATAACTTCAACTACTACACCTCCTATACCTATACCCAATCGAAGCAGAAGAGCGACATCGTCAGCAACGGCGGGTTGCCGCTGCCGACCTCCGGCAAAGAGGTGCCGAACGTGCCGAAAAACCTGCTGAACATGACGCTGGGTTATGACGACGGCCTGTACTACGGCAGCGTCAGCGGCAAGTACGTCAGCGCGTTCTATGGCGATCTGACCAACGACGAGAAGATCGGCGGGCGCACGGTGTTCGATCTGGCGGCGGGGGTGCATCTGCCGGTGGACAAGAAAATCGTCAAAAGCGCCGCGCTGCGTTTTGGCATCAGCAACCTGTTTGACAAGGAATACCTGACCTCGGTGCGCACCACCACCTTCAACGCGGCGCCCTACGGCGGCGTGAAGGCCAGCACCCCGTATTACAACGTCGGCGAAGAACGCACCTTCAGCGTCTCGCTGGAAGCCACCTTTTAACTGAATGCCCCGCCGTCTGCCCGGCGGCGGGGAAGAGGAACCCTGTATGGACGCCAATCTGTTGCACGACATTATTTTCTACGTGATGTACGCCGCGCTGGCGATCGCGCTGGTGATCATCATCGAACGCACGCTGTACTTCGCCTACACCCAGCGTCAGGCGCGCCGGCTGGAGCAGGCGCTGACGCCGGAGGTGCGCCGAGCGGCCGATCTGCCCGACGCGCTGACGCAGCGCAACAGCCTGCCGATGGCGGTGATCGCGCCGGTGCTGGCGCAGAAACACCGCGCCGGCGACCGTGAGGCGATCGGCGATCTGATCGACGCCCAGTATCTGCTGAGCAAGCCGCCGATGGCGCGCGGCCTGTGGCTGCTGGAAACCGTGGTCACCGCTGCGCCGTTGCTGGGGCTGCTGGGCACGGTGATGGGGATCATCGAAACCTTCAAGGCGCTGGCCGCCTCGGGGGTGTCCGAGCCGAGTCTGGTGTCGGCCGGGATGGGCACCGCGCTGTACGCCACTGGTCTCGGTATCGCCATCGCGCTGCTGTGCCTGGTGGCCAACAACTTCCTGCAGAGCCGCATGGAGCGCATCAACGAACTGCTGAAGGTGCTGCTGATCCGCGCCGGTCAACCGGCCAGCCGTCCGGAGAGCGGCAGCGGCGAACAATGGGTTGACAGCGGAGCGCCGCGCTATGCCTAATGGCCATCCAGTACGGCGGCCGAGAGGCCGCCTTTATACGGCATTGTGGAGCGGTTGTTTGTTGATGTTGAGCCAGAGCGCTGCGGCGCGTTTTGCGATTCCCGGTTACGAGCTGGTGTACACCGCGCCGGTGGAAACCGCGCTGCAGGCCGACGACCTGCGCAACACCGCCGAGGTATGGCGCGAGATGTTCGACGCGGCGAAAACCCGCATCGATCTGGGGCAGTTCTACGTGGCGAATCAGGACGGTTCGCTGCTGGACGGCGTGCTGCAGCACCTGAAGGCGGCCGGTGAGCGCGGGGTAAAAATCCGCTTTTTGCTGGAAGAGAAGGGCATTCGCCTCTCCACCGCCGAGACGCTGGAACAGCTGAAGGCGATCCCCCATCTGGAGCTGCGCATCATCCCATACCAGAAGCTGAGCGGCGGCATTCTGCATGCCAAGTATCTGCTGGTGGACGGCGAGCAGGCGTTCGTCGGCAGCCAGAACTTCGACTGGCGCGCGCTGGAGCATATTCACGAAACCGGGCTGCGCATCAGCGACGCCAGGGTGGTGGGGCAGATCCAGGCGATCTTCGAACAGGACTGGCGGGCGCAGGCGCTGCTGGCGCAGGATAAGCCGGTGCCGACGCTGCCCAATACGCCGCCGACGGCGCAGCCGCAGGGCAACTATCTGGTGGCCAGCCCGCGCGCCTACAACCCGGCGGGCGTGCTCGATTCGCAGGCCGAGCTGCCGCGTCTGCTGGCTGACGCCAAGCGGCGGGTGCGGGTGCAGGTAATGGATTACGCGCCGCTGTCGTTTGGCCCGGAGCGCAGTCGCCCCTTCTATGCGGTGATCGACAACGCGCTGCGCGGCGCGGCGGCGCGCGGCGTGCAGATCGAGTTGATGGTAGCCAACTGGAACACCAAAAAGCCGGATATCGCCTGGCTGAAGAGCCTGGCGCTGGTGCCGAACGTGCAGATCAAGGTGGTGACCATTCCGCCGGCCAGCAGCGGCTTCATCCCGTTTGCCCGGGTGATCCACAGCAAGCTGATGACCATCGACGATGAGATTGCCTGGGTGGGCACCAGCAACTGGACCGGCGGCTATCTGGACAACTCGCGCAATCTGGAGCTGGTGCTGCACAGCGCGGCGATGAGCGGGCGGTTGGACAGGCTGTACCAACAGCTGTGGGACAGCGTCTACGCCGAGCCGTTGAAGCTGGATTACGATTACCCGACGCCCAAACCGGGCGGCGAATCCTGACGGTCAGGGCGCGTTAACCCGCGCCCCGCGTTGTTTACCGCCGCCAGCCGGCCTTCTCCAGCGCCGTCACCAGCTGTTCGGCGCTCAACCCTTCCGCCCGATGGCCGTTGCCGCTGACGGTATTGGCCGCCAGCAGCGCATTGACGATCGCCTCTTCCACCGCTTCCGCCGCTGCGGCGAACAGCGCCGAAATGTAGTCGTTGTTCACCATGCGCAGCGGTGTGGTGAAAGCGCCTTTATTGGCGTAGTCGGCGGGCGGCAGGCCGTCGTTGCCGGTAGCGAAGGCGATAAAGATATCGCCGCTCGAATCCTCGGTACCGCCGCCGGTGCGGGCGATGCCGATGCTGGCGCGCTGCGCCAGCCGCGCGCACTGGTGCGGCAGCAGCGGCGCGTCGGTGGCCAGCGCCACCACGATGGAGCCCATGCCGGGATGCGGCAACTGCGGCGTGAACGGCGAGGGGATATGCCCCAGGTGGCGGCCCACCGGATAACCGCCCACCAGCAGCGACTCGCGTTTGCCGTGGTTGGCCTGCACGATGGCGCCCACCGTCCAGCCGCCTTGATCGGCGGGCAAGCGGCGCGATGCGGTGCCGCTGCCGCCCTTGAACTCATGACAGATCATGCCGCTGCCGCCGCCGACCGCGCCTTCCTGCGGCAAGCCGCCTCGGGCCGCCTGCTGCGCCTGGCGTACGTGCTCGGCCTTGACGTGAAAGCCGTTGATGTCGTTGAGCAGGCCATCGAAGGTTTCCATCACCACCGGCATATTCCAGTACACCGCGTTGTCGCTCGCGGGCAGCGTTTCACGCTCCAGCGCGATCAGCGCATCGCGCACGACCCCCACGCTGTGGGTGTTGGTGAAGGCGATCGGGCTGGTCAACAGGCCCGCTTCTCGCACCCATTCCAGGCCGGTGGCGTCGCCGTTGCCGTTCAGCACGTGCACGCCGGCGAAGCAGGGCGCGTGGCGAGCGGAGCCGGGGCGCGGTTCGATCACCGTCACGCCGGTGCGCACGCTGCGCCCGTCCGCCAAATCGGCATGAAGGCTGGCATGGCCGACGCGCACGCCGGGCACGTCGGTGATGGCGTTCAGCGGGCCGGGCGTGCCCTGGCCGATGGTGATGCCCAGATCCTGAGCGCGCTGCGTCATGGTTATTCTCCTTCTATTGAGGGGGTGGCGAGGGGCGCCGTCTGGCGGCCGCGCAAGTGGTTCAGCGCCAGCCCGAAGCCGATGATGCCGGCAATGATAATAAAGTCTTTCAGGCTGCTGGCGATCAAAATCGTCCACAGCACGTACAGGCAGCACAGCAGCGCCGCCGCCACCGGCAGCGGCCACAGCGGCATCAGGTACGGGTGATGGAAATGGCGGCGACGGCGGCTGATCAGCGCCGCCACCGCCATGATGATGTACACCAGCAGCAGCAGGATCACGGTGAATGAGGTCAGCGATTCGAGGTCGGAGCAAAACGCCAGCAGCGCCGAGGGGACGCCGAACAGCAGGGTGGCGATCCAGGGGGTGCCGAAGCGCGGGTGGATGATTTTCAGCGCGCGGTTGAACGTCGGCAGCCAGAAGCCGTCGCGCCCGCTGGCGAACATCATGCGGCTGAACTGCGCCACGATGGCGATGATGGCGTTGAATACCGACAGATAAATCGCGCCGCTCACCACCCGCGCCAGCGTCGGGCCGCCGAGCTGGGTGACCACATAACCGACCGGGTCGGCCTGTTTGGCCATCTCCGCCAGCGACGGCGAGCCGATCAGCAGGGCGGTGAACGGCACCAGTTCCACCAGCACCACGATGACCAGCGTCAGCATGATCGCGACCGCCATCGGTTTGCCCTGCTCGCGCATATCTTCCGCCATGTACACCGCCGCGCCGTAGCCGTTGTAGGAGAACAGCGCGACCCCGACCATGGCGACGATCAGCGGCAGCGAAACCGGCGCCAGGCTGCCCTGCGCGTCCAGCATCACCGGCGCGGTGAGGATCTCCGCGCTTTGATGCGGATGGCTGAAACCGAGCCAGGCGATCAGCGCCAGCACCGCCACTTCCACCACCAGAAAGGCGCCGGTCAGCAGGGCGTTGGCCTTGATGTTGAAAATGGCGCAGGCGCCGCCGATCAGCACGGTGATCATGCCGGCGGTGGAGGCGTCGAATGAGGTGCCCAGCGCGGTATTCAGATAGGGCACGGCGCCGGTGGCCAGCACCGCCGGCACGAACAGCGCGGCGCTGAGAATAAACAGATAGGTCTGCAACCCGCACAGGGTGCCGAACAGGCGTTTGATGATGCTGTATTCGCCGCCGGCGCTGGGGTGCGCGGCGCCGAGCTCGGCATAGCACAGCGCGATGGTGGCGGCGACGCAGGCGGCGATCAGAAACGACAGAAAGGCGCCGCTGCCGGCGCTGGCGATCGCCAGCGGCGCGATGACGAAGATCGAGCTGGCGGGCGTCACGCCGGAAGCGGTAATCATCACCACGTCGAGGACGCTGAGATTGCCTTTGAAAGTGTGTTCAGGGGCGGACTCTTGCATGGTTAACGACTCCATTAACGTGTGAGTGAGTAATTGTTTTGCTGCACAGGCTGTACGCAGAAATCAAATGGAGAGCGCGAAATGCCGGGGAGCTTTGCTCCCCGGAAGTTTATTGTTCTTATGTGTTACCCCTGCCCCGACGGGAAGCTGAAGCTGGCGCGGCGGGCATCGCCGGAAGCCGGCCAGCGCTGGGTCACGGTCTTGCGTTTGGTGTAGAACCTGACCGCGTCCGGGCCGTAGGCGTGCAGATCGCCGAACAGCGAGCGCTTCCAGCCGCCGAACGAGTGGTAGGCCACCGGCACCGGCAGCGCCACGTTGATCCCCACCATGCCGACCTGAATGCGGCTGGAGAAGTAGCGCGCCGCTTCGCCGTCGCGGGTGAACAGGCAGGTGCCGTTGCCGTATTCGTGGGCGTCGATCAAGGCCATCGCCTCCGGCAGCGACGCCGCGCGCACCACGCCGAGCACCGGGCCGAAGATCTCCTCCTGATAGATGCGCATGTCGGGCGTCACGTGGTCGAACAGCGTCGGGCCGAGGAAGTACCCCTGGCTGGGGCGGCCGTCGGCGTCTGTCACGCTCAGCTCGCGGCCATCCACCAGCAGCTCGGCGCCTTCGGCCACGCCCTGATCGATATAGCCTTTCACCTTCTGATAATGCTGTTGAGTCACCAGCGGCCCCATGTCGTTGCGGTTGTCGCTGCCGGGGCCGACGCGCATGGCGGCCATCTGTTGCCGCAGCCCGGCGATCAGCGCGTCGGCGGTGCCGTCGCCCACCGCGACCACCAGCGGGATGGCCATGCAGCGCTGGCCGCAGGAGCCGAACGCCGCGCCCATCAGCGCGCCGACCGCACCGGGGATATCGGCGTCCGGCAGCACCACCGCGTGGTTTTTGGCGCCGCCCAGCGCCTGCACCCGTTTGTTCTGGCCGCAGCCGGTGTGATAGATGTGTTCCGCGACCGGCGTCGAACCGACGAAGCTTATCGCCTTCACGCGTCCGTCATGCAGCAGCGTCTCCACCGCTTCGCGATCGCCGTTGACCACGTTGAGCACGCCCGGCGGCAGCCCGGCCTCCGCCGCCAGCCGCGCGATATACAGCGCGGCGGAAGGGACGCGCTCGGAAGGTTTCAGCACGAAGGTATTGCCGCAGGCGACCGCCATCGGCCACATCCACAGCGGCACCATCGCCGGGAAGTTGAACGGGGTGATGCCCGCTACCACCCCGAGCGGTTGAAACTCGCTCCAGCTGTCGATGCCCGGGCCCGCCTCTTTGCTGTGTTCGCCTTTCAGCAGTTCCGGCACATAGCCGGCGTATTCGATATTCTCGATGCCGCGCTGCAGTTCGCCCAGGGCGTCGCTGAGCACTTTGCCGTGCTCGGCGGTGATCAATTGGCAGATGGCGTCGGCGTGCTGCTCCAGCAGATCCTTGAGCTTCATCATGATGCGCGCGCGCTTCAGCGGCGGCGTGTCGCGCCAGGCGGGGTAAGCCTGCTCGGCGGCGGCGATGGCGCGCTCCACCGTGGCGCGATCGGCCAGCAGCACCTCCTGCGCCGATTGGCCGGTGGCCGGGTCGTAAACCGGCTGGCTGCGTTCGCCGGCGGCGGCGGGTTCGCCGTTGATCCAATGGGTAATGGTCATGGTTCGCTCCTTATTCGGTGGCGTTGAGGGCATCGCCGACGGCGTTGATCAGCGCATCGATCTGCGCTTCGCTGCTGATGAACGGCGGCGCCAGTTGCAGGGTGTCGCCGCCGTAGCGCACGTAAAACCCGCTTTCCCAGCAGCGCATCGCCGCTTCAAAGGGCCGCCGCGCCGGTTCGCCGGGCCGCGCCGCCAGCGTGATGCCGGCCGCCAGGCCGATATTGCGAATGTCGGCGACGTGTTTGGCCCCCTGCAGGCTGTGCACTGCGCGCTCGAAGTAGGGCGCCAGCGCCTGTACGCGCTCCACCATCTGTTCGCGCTGCAGGATGTCCAGCGTCGCCAGCGCCACCGCGCAGCTGACCGGGTGGGCTGAGTAGGTGTAGCCGTGCGGGAATTCGAGCTGGTAGTCCGGCTCGCCGCCGTTCATGAAGGTTTGGTAGATCTCCGGCCGCACCACCACGGCGCCCATCGGCTGCGCGCCGTTGGTCACCTGTTTGGCGATGTTCATGATGTCCGGCGTGACGCCGAACGCCTCGGCGCCGGTCATCGCGCCGCAGCGGCCGAAGGCGGTGATCACTTCGTCGAAGATCAGCAGAATGTCATGCTGGGTACAGATCTCGCGCAGGCGCTGCAGATAGCCGACCGGCGGCACGATCACCCCGGCGGAGCCGGAGAACGGTTCGACGATCACCGCGGCGATCGTCGAGGCGTCGCGCAGCGCGATGATGCGGTTGAGCTCTTCCGCCAGCTCCGCCCCCTGTTGCGGCATGCCGCGCGAAAAGGCGTTGCCGGCCAGCAGGGTGTGCGGCAGATGGTCCGCCTCGGCGCCGGCGCCGAACGTCTTGCGGTTGCCGGCGATGCCGCCGACCGAGATGCCGCCGAAGTTAACGCCGTGGTAGCCCTTTTCCCGGCCGATAAAGCAGGTTTTGCCCGCCTGGCCTTTGGCGCGCCAGTAAGCGCGCGCCATTTTCAGCGAGGTGTCCGCCGCTTCCGAGCCGGAGCCGGTGAAGAACACGTAATCCAGCCCCGCCGGCGTCAGCGCCTTGATTTTGTTGGCCAGCTCGAACGACAGCGGGTGGCCGAACTGAAACGCCGGCGAGTAATCCAGCGTCGCCAACTGGCGCTGGGCGGCGTCGGTGATTTCCTGCCGACCGTGCCCCAATCCGCAGCACCACAATCCGGACAGGCCATCGAAAATCTTTCTGCCGTCGTGGCTGGTGTAATACGCCCCTGCGGCCTGAGTAATGATGCGCGGCTGCGCTTTAAAATTGCGGTTGCCGGTAAAAGGCATCCAATGGGCTTCTAACCCTTCGGCATCGAGACGATTAAGCGAATAATTTTCAGCGGCCATGTTTTCCTCCGGGCAGGAAAATAAGTGCGATTAATTAAATAAAATGAGTTGTTAACGAATTGTTGTACGAAATTGACTATGTACCGCTTGTTCTCTACTGTGAATAATCATATGTCGAAACTTACTTAAGGTTTTATGCAAGTAAAAAAGCGCGCGTTGCTGGGACAATTGTCGGATATGGATCTGCGTTTGCTGCGGGTATTCAAGGCCGTGGTCGACTGCGGCGGCATGAGCGCCGCCGAACTGGAGCTGAATATCAGCCTGTCGACCATCAGCAAGCACATCAAGGATCTGGAGCAGCGGCTGGGCCTGACGCTGTGCCAGCGCGGGCGCGAGGGCTTTGCGGTCACCGACGAGGGGCTGATTATCTACCAGGAAACCGTCAACCTGCTGGCGGCCACCGAGGCCTTCCGGCGCGGGGTGGACGAGGTGCACCAGCGCATGGGCGGGCAGCTGCACGTGGCGATATTCGACCATACGGTCAGCAATCCGCAGGCGCAGATCGGCCGGGCGATCGCGTTATTCAGCGAGCGCGCGCCGGAGGTTTCTTTGCAAATGTACGTGGAGCCGATTAATACCATTGAACGTGGCGTTATTGACGGGCAATTTCAGGTTGGTGTTATTCCCATGCACCGCAGCGCGGAAAGTTTATCTTATCATTCGTTATTCAGTGAGAGGATGTTCTTATATTGCGGCGCGCAGCATGAATTATTTTCCGCCAGTCATGAAACATTAAATTGGGATCTGCTGCACAATTATGCCTTCGCCGGATTGGGCTACCATTCGCCGAATATGGAACTGAGCCTGCAGCAACATTTGCATCGCAAGGCGACGGGATTTGCGCAGGAATCGATAGCGACGTTAATTCTGTCCGGCAAATACGTCGGCTTTTTGCCGGATCATTACGCGGCGTTTTTTGTGGCGCAGAACCTGATGCGGGCGATCAAACCGGCGCTGTTCCGCTATCACTGCGAATATTCCAGCGTGCTGCGCCGCTCGCCGGTGCCGCAACGGGTGGTGAAGCTGTTCCATGAGTGCCTGCTGGCGGCCCACGGAATGGAATGAGGATTACTCCCTGAACGCGATGCCACGCCAAAAATCCTCGACCAGTTGTTCAATGCGCTCTGGGGTTTCCCGGGTATTTTGCGAGACAATCGCATCGACAATTTTATGGCTTTGCAGCGACAATAATTGAGCGGCAGTAATGCCGTGTGAACTTTGTTGCAGAAGTGCGGCAATATCGAGACCAAGCAGAAATGCACCCATTCTCTCCGGATCCGCGTCCAGGTCATCCTCTTCAAGCGGGGCGTCCCAAATGCGTTCTTCTTCAATGTTGCCATATTCGCTAATGATGGTGAAAAGGTCGATGGCGTCCTTCCCGTTCCCATGTCCGCGAGCTTGCCAGGCGAAAATTTTTAGCATGGCTAACCCCGGTAAAGAGCAAAACGGCAGTTCGGCACCGTTAAACAGGCGCACGACGACCGTATGCTCAAAGGCTTCCCGGAAGCCGTCGACATTCATGACTATCGCTCGGTCGGGAGGCCAGGCGATTTTATTCTCTTCCGCTACGCCGCCGAAAGGAATGATATCCAGGTGGTTTTCCGCCCAGATAAAATGGTGCGGGTTGCCTTTTGTGGTTGTTGCACCTTCGACGATGAAAGCCGCCTGCAGTTCCGTAAACGACGGCCAATCATCGACAAAGATGGCGATATCAATGTCACTGGTCCTGCGTCCAGGCTTTCGGCCATGGATATGATGTATCAGCACTTCGCGTGCCGTTGCGCCCGCAACGAAAAAAGCCACATTTTGCTGCGCGCAAACGGTGGCAATTTTCGTGAGCAGCTTTTCAGTCTCTGAAGAGAGCGCTGTCTGTAAGACCAAGGTACTTGTCATTTATCATCCTGGCGACTTCGAGATTACGGCTATCTCGGCTGGCGAGTAATTCAGCGATGCTGAGCATGGCCTGAGAACGTAGAGAGAGTTTCAGCGTCTCACCCCAGAATGCACCGGTCATTTGCAGGCTGCCATGTTGCTGAGGATGCATACCCAGCTCCTTTCTACGCTGCTGCAATGGGGTATGGGTAAACAGCATCAGGGTTTCGGGATAAAGATAACCTTCGGTTAGCAGCGCCGCGGCCGCTTCTCCTCCCCAAATCTCGCTTGGCTTCAACGTCAGGTCTTGCCAGTTTGTTGGCGCTACCAGATTGAGCCTTTTTAACTTTGGCCGGATCATGACGGCATATTCACGAAGCCAAAGTGCCGTTAGCGATTCAGGTGACAGTAATCTGCGTCCGCCTTTCGATTTGCGGTAATAACGCTGACTTTCCAGATACTCGAACGCCTTACTGACCATGCCCAGCGATATGCCGGCAGCGGCGGAGAGTTCACGATAGGTTGCATTGATCGCCTGTTCGTCGTTTAACAACACCAGCAGCAGTTTTAGTGTTCCTTCACTGATTCTGGCTGCACTATTATCACTATTAGTGAGGGATTTAACCGGCTTTTTGCCGGAAATACGCAGAAACAGCCCTTTAGTTACGATGCTGGCATTACCGGCGGCATCAATGAAATTGAGGCGCAGTTCTTCACAAATCTCGGCTTGAGCGGCGGTCAGGTGAGGGCAGATGAGCAGGCGTTGATCTGTTGCATTGTCGTGCCATGCTTTTTTCAGCAGAAAGAGATTTTCTTTCCGGTGAATCGATTTTATCTCTATCTTGAAGTCAAAGGTTTGATCGCGTCCGACAGTCAGGGTTGCCAGACCGTCGTAGTCCTCGTTGTTCGAAGAGCGTTTCACCGTCAGGCGCAGGTTGGTCGGCAAATTTTCGCTTACTGCGGTCAAAAGCGCATCTTCGGTTCCTGGTTTAGACATTTGTTCATGCTCTCCTTTTGTTCATGAGTCGTGAACAAAATAATATTATGAACAAAAGAGGTGTGCTGCAAGTGATTACTCGACAGGTGAGGAAGGATGATTACCGAATTGGCCAAGAATGAACAGGGGCGAGATTTTGCCGTTGGCGATCTGCACGGCTGCCTGGATGAGTTACGTGTGCTGCTTGAGCATGTCGGGTTCGACACACGCCGTGATCGTCTGGTCGCCGTGGGTGACTTAATCGATCGTGGTACGAACAGTTTGGGGTGTCTGACATTACTTGAGCAGCCCTGGTTTTTTTCTGTGTTGGGCAATCATGAGAAAGTGCTGCTTGATTATAGGCAAGCGACCGAGAGCCAGCGGCAAAGTGAGATCGCGCAGAGATGGAAGATGATGGGCGGAGATTGGTTTTTTGAACTGGACGATGCGATGCGGTACCGCTGCCAGCAGCTCGCCATGATGCTCCCTTGGGTGATTAAACTCACCGTCGCTCAAGTCGATTATTGCGTGATTCATGCTGAGGTGCCTCCTGAAATAGATTGCCTCGAAACGTTCCTTACAGGGTTGAAATCTGGAGACCCGGTGAGTACGCATAGCTGTCTTTTTGGGCGCCGGCGTAACCGTGCCAAATACGATGGGCCAATAATGGATGTCGGTTATGTACTGTGCGGGCATACGCCAGGTGAAGGCGCGCGCCAATTGGGCAATATGTGCAACCTGGATTATGGTGCGTTTGATATCGCCAACCATGGGGCGCTTTGCCTGCTCGAACTGGGAACACACCGCCGCTATTTGTTGAGAAAAGACGGTATTGTCGAGCAGGCATTTGATGCTGCTTAAAGTCGCTTACTGTTCTTTCTTCTTGCCGAAGATTCTGATCAGCGCGCCGACCAGGATGCCGACCGCGATGCCGGCGAAGATCCAGCCGATGATGCCCATTTCCTTAACTCCTGCTAGTGCGTTGATCTGATTATATAATCATTCGACGCGAAACGCCTCTTCGATCATCCGTTGCCGCTGCGCCGGCGCATAGTCGATCCAGGAATTCTTGCTGTTGGATTTCTCCAGCGCCACCGCCAATTCCTGGCCGGAAATCGGCAAATCGTCCTGCCAGAACGGCGCGATGGCGTGGCGGGTGATGAAATCGGTCAGGTAGCTCTCCGGGCTGCCCTGCCAGTGCGGGTACAGTCTGGCGGCCAGCTCGGCCATCAGCGCGCGCTGCTGCGGCTGTTCGCTGCTTTCCAATAGGGCGAGGAACGGCAGCAGCAGGCGACCGCAGACCTGCCCGTGGTGGTAGTCGCGCAGCGCGCCGATCTCGCCGGCGATGCCGTGAATGACCCCCAGCCCGGCGGCGCTCAGCGTCAGTCCGCCGAGGTAGGAAGCTTGCATAATCGCTTCGCGCGCCGCGTCGCTGCGGTTAAGCGCCGGCCAGGCGGCGAGGAAGTGGCGGATGCCGCTCAGCGACATATCGCGCGTCATGGTGCCGGCGGTTTTCGACAGATAGGCCTCGAACAGGTGGGTGAAGGCGTCGATGGCGCAGTAGGCCAGCACCTTGTCCGGGGCGCCCGCCAGCAGCTGCGGATCGAGAATGGCGGTGTGCGGTACGAAGTTGTTATGGCGCAGCGAGGCTTTCACCTTGCTGACCTGGGTATCGGTGATCACCGCGTTCTGCGTCACCTCGCTGCCGGTGCCGGCGGTGGTGGGAATGGCGATCAGCGGCAGGGTGGCGCCGCTGATTTTGCTGTCGCCCACCTTTTCCATATAGCGCAGCGTTGGCAGCGGGTGCTCAACCAGCGCGGAGAACGCTTTGGCGGCGTCCAGCACGCTGCCGCCGCCGATGGCCACCACGCGCCGCGCCTGGCCGCGCCAGCGCGCCACCCAGGCGTCGATTTCCTGCGGCGACGCCTCATGGCTGACGATTTCGGTGCCGATGAACAGCGGTGCCAGCGCTTCGCGCAGGCCGGCGTACACCGGGCCGTTGAGAAAAGAGCGGCAGCTGAACAGCAGCGTCGGCTGCGGGTCGGCAAGCAGCAGCGGCGGCAGCTGCTGGATGCTGCCGTGGCCGAACCAGGTCTGGCGGTTGGCGATGATGTGGCTGACGGACATGAGGTCTCCTTGACGGCGTTGCGGGGCGCGATGCCACAGCATAAGCCAGCGGGCGCGGAGCGGCCACCGCTTTCCCCGCCGCGGCAACCTGTGAGTTGTTTAACATGTAAACGATCGCGTTCTTGCATTTCGGCGCTGCGGATGCTTTTTTTAACAGTACTGGCCGTCGTGCGGCCAACCCCATCCGAAATCGGTAGATTGTTAATGTGTTAATAATGGCGAGGCGGGTATGGAAATTCAGGTTGAACGCTTGTCTGCGGTGATCGATGCGGTGGCCAGCCCACGCTTTTATCCCAGCCTGTTGAACTGGCTGGAAGGGTTTTTCGCCTTCGACAACGCCATCGTCTATGCCTTCGAACGCGGCCGGCCGCCGCGCTGCCTGATTAAAACCGAGCGCGAAAACAGCGACGCGGTCAATCAGCTCTACCAGCAGGGCGCCTACCTGCAGGATCCGTTTTACCGCGCGCTGAACGACGGCGGCGAAGGCGAGGTGCTCACGCTGCGCCAGCTGGCACCCTGCGGGTTTTATCACAGCGACTATTACCGTAATTTTTATCGCAAGACCGGCTGGCACGACGAGGCCGGCGTGCTGCTGCAGCTGACGCCGGAGCGCGGGCTGGGCGTCTTTTTCGGTTCGGCGCGCCGCACGGTGGCGGTGCGCTACCCGCAGCGGGCGGATCTGCGCAGCGCGTTGACGCTGGTGAAAAGCGTGGCGCGGCTGCACGGCGAAGTGGTGGCGGCGCCGGCCGAGGCCGCGACGGTGAACGATGACGGCGCTCAGGCGCGCTATCTGCTGACGCCGCGCGAGCGCGAGATTGTCGATCTGATCCTCGCCGGCTGCGGTTCGCAGCAGATCGCCGACCGGCTGTTCATCAGCCTCGGCACGGTAAAAAACCACCGCAAGAACATCTACGGCAAGCTGAACATCGGTTCGCAGGCCGAACTGTTCAGCCTGCTGCTGGCCGCCCCGCAGCGGCGCAGCGCGTGAATGTTAATTTTTTGTAGCGAATGTCCCTAAGGGGACATAGCGGCACGGCTGCCGCCTCCCGATAATCCGATGTCATGGCATAGGCAATCGGGAGTGCGGCAGTGAACAACGAAATCGAGTCCTTAACCTACTACGCGGCGACCAAAAAATACGATCTGCGCTTCCCGACGCTGGAAGAGGAGCTGGACGTTGACGTGGTGATCATCGGCGGCGGCTTCTCCGGCATCAACACCGCGCTGGAGCTGGCGGAGAAGGGCATCACCAATATCGCCATTCTCGAGGGCCGCTATCTGGGCTACGGTGGCACCGGACGCAACGGCGGCCAGGTGATGGCCGGCATCGGCCACGATCTGGAGAAGATCAAACGCCACGTCGGCCCGGCCGGGCTGGAAACCATCTTCAAGATCAGCAACCTCGGCGCCGGCATTATCCGCGAGCGCATCAAGAAATATGACATCGACGCCGACTTCTGCTTCGGCTACGGCTACCTCGGCAGCAACGCGCGCCAGGAGAAGACCCTGCGCGGCTGGCTGAAGGAGTTCAGGGCGGTGGCGCCGCAGGAGGAGATCGAGCTCTACACCGGGGCGGAGGTGAAGCAGGTGGTGGGCTCCGACGCCTACACCTGCGCGCTGAAACACATGGGCGGCGGCCACGTGCATTCGCTTAACCTGTTGCTGGGCGAGGCCAAGGCGCTGAGCGGCTACGGGGTGAAAATCTTCGAGAACAGCAGCGTGCTCAACGTCGAGTATGGGCCGCGCATCACGGTGCGCACCGCCATGGGCTCGGTGCGCGCCAACAAAATGCTGTGGGCCTGCAACGGCTTCCTCAACGGCATGGAGCCGCAGATCTACCGCAAGACTATCAATACCTACGCCTTCCAGCTGGCCACCGAGCCGCTGTCTGACGATCTGATCCGTCAGATCAGCCCGATCCGCGGCGCCTACAGCGACATCCGCCCGGTGATCGACTATTACCGGGTGACCAACGAAAACCGGCTGCTGTTCGGCAGCGCCACCCGCCTGATCGAATATTTCCCGTCGGATCTCAAGGCCTGGAACCGCAATCTGATGCTGAAGGTGTTCCCGTACCTGAAAGACGTGAAGATCGATCTGGCCTGGGGCGGCCCGCTTTGCTGCAGCGCCAACCTGTTCCCGCAGATCGGCACACTGCCGGATCGCGACAACGTGTTTTACGTGCAGGGCTACTCCGGCTTCGGCGTGACGCCGAGCCACATCGTGTGCAAGGTGCTGGCGGAGGGCATGAGCGAAGGATCCGATCGCTACGATCTGATGAGCTCGATCCCGCACGTCAACATTTTCGGCAAGGACAAGCTGCGGCGGGTGATGACCACCGCCGGCAAGGTTTGGCACCAGACATCCGGCTACTGGAAAGGCCGCCGTTAACCCTCAGAGGAGAATCACATGAAACCGTTACTGCTTAAACAACCGCTGCCGGAACTGCTGGAGATCGGCAGCGTCAGCAACCTGGGCGCCACGGTGATCGCCGGCACGCCGAACGTCGGCGTGGCCAGCATCTTCGGCGAACCGACCGACAACCTGAACTGCGGCGTGTTCAGCTGCACCCGCGGCAGCTTCGTGATGGAGTACCCGTTCGCCGAGCACGCCACGGTGTGGGAAGGCAGCGCCACCCTGACCAACGAACGCACCGGCGAGTCGGTGCAGTATCAGGCCGGCGACTCCTGGTTCGTCGAAAAGGGCACCCCGGTGCGCTGGGACATCACCTCGGATCGCTTCGTCAAACACTACCTCGCCATCGTCGAGGGCTGACGCCGTCATGTCCCCCTCAGCCCGCTGAGGGGGAACGCCTTAATCTAACGCCCGCGCAATAAAATCGGTCACCCGCTTGAGGATCTGATCCTTATTGGTTTCGTTAAAGCTCTCGTGCCGCCCGCCTGTGTTGATCAGCTGTTCGAAGTCGTCGCCCCGCAGACGGTCGAGCGCGGTTTGCGTTTCGCTCATCAGCACCAGCCGATCGTCGTCGCCGTGGATCCACAGCGTGTGCAGCGCGCCGAACCCCGGCCCGGCGTTGATGGCGGCGAGCATCCGCTGCATGGCGCGCAGAGTGGGGCGTTTGAACGGCCCGTGCCACACCAGCGGATCTTCCTGATAGGCCACGCCGACGGCCGGATCGCGCGCCAGGGTGGCGGTATCCAGCGGCGCGTCGGGGATCGTCGGCAGTTCGGCCAGATCGGAAATCGCCGTTCTGTCGCCGAGCAGCGGGCCGGACAGCACTAGCGCGCGCACTTCCTCGCCATGGCGCTGCACGTAGCGGGTGGCGATCATGCCGCCCATCGAGTGGCCGATTACCACCAGCGGCAAGGTGGGATATTGCCGCCGGAAATGGCTGACCACGCGCTGCACGTCGTCGACCACGGCGTCATAATCTTCGATCAACACGCGTTCGCCCTGCGACAGGCCGTGGCCGAGATGGTCGGGGCCGAACACCCGCGCGCCCTGCGTCTGCAGCGTGCGCGCCACGTATTGATAGCGGCCGAGGTGCTCGCCGTAGCCGTGCACCAGCAGCGCCAGATAGCGCGGCTGGTCGTTTCCCCAGTCGTGCACCGCGATGTCGCCGTGACGGCCTTTGATAAAGCTGACGGTTTGTTCGGACATGTTATTGTTCTCATGGTGGTAGGGTTGCCCTTCAGCGTAGCGGCTGGCGGCGAGGTTGTCAGGGGCGCCGGGTGCGGCGCCCGCTGAGAGGGAACTACAGGCCGAACTGGCGCGCCAGCGCATCGAGCGCCTCGCGCTGGAAGCGGTTGAAGGCGTCGCGCGGCTGCTGTTGCTGGATGAACGCCAGCAGCGGATCCAGCACTTCCGTGCGCACGCCGCTCAGCTGTTCCATCACCGCCAGCCCGCAGAACGGCACGTAGGATTCGGCGTAGCCGCCTTCATGCACCATCACCAGTTTGCCGCCGCACAGCCGGTCGGCGGCCTCCTGCACCAGCGCGGTCATGGCGCGGAAGCTGTCGCTGTGCAGCTGCATGCGCGCCAGCGGATCGAGCGCGTTGGCGTCGTAACCGCAGGCGACGATGATCATCTCCGGCTCGAATTTTTCCAGCGCCGGGATGATGATGCGCCGCATGGCGTGCAGGTAGCCGTCGTCGCCGGCGCCGGCCAGCATCGGCACGTTGACGTTGCAGCCCGCCCCGTCGCCTTCACCGCGATCCCGTTCGCCGGAATAGCCCGCCGGGAAGCAGCCGTCCTGATGCAGCGACAGCGTCAGCACGTCGCCGCGCCGCCAATAGATGTGCTGGGTGCCGTTGCCGTGGTGCACGTCCCAGTCGAGCACCGCCACTTTTCCGAGCCCGTAACGGGCCTTGGCGCGCTCGATGGCGATCGGGATATTGGCCAGGAAGCAGAAGCCCATCGATTGATCCGGCAGGCAGTGGTGGCCCGGCGGGCGCGACAGCGCATAGGCATTATCCAGCTCACCCTGCAGCACCGCCTCCACCGCCGCGCAGGCCAGCCCGGCGGAGAGTTTGGCGATTTCATAGCTGCCCGGCCCCAGCGGCGCCTCTTCCCCCAGCAGGCCGCCGCCGCTGTCGCTCACCTGTTTGAAGCGCTGCAGATAGTGGGCGGGGTGGATGCGCAGCAGGTCTTCTTCCGTCGCCGGTTCGGCGCTCAGCAGGGTGAGCTGGCGCGACAGGCCGGACACGTCCATCAGGTTCTTCATGCGCCGTTTGGTTTCCGGCGATTCGGCATGGCCGGCGCCCGAGGGCGGTTGCACCCAGCCGCCGACCGGCAGGGTGGTGGCGTGCAGGCCGGTGCTGTGCCAGAAACAGCGTTCATCAAACAAGAAACCGGTTGTTCTTTTCACCTTTCTCCTCCTGTTATACGGCGCGGTGCGCGCGGTGAAGCCAGCGAAATCAACAGCAGCGACAGCAGCGCACAGCCCAGCGCGCCGAACAGCAAGGCGTTGAAACCGCCGGAATATTCGATCAGATAGCCGGCCAGCGTCGGGCCGATGGCCATGCCGCCGCCGATCACCAGGTTGATGCCGTTCATCAGCTTGCCGTCGTTATCCAACCCGGCGACCCGCGCCAGAATGAATGGCAGCACGAAGGTCCAGGTGAATTTGAACAGCAGGGCCGCCAGGGCGAAGCGCAACAGCAAGGGTTGGCCAGTCAGCAGCGCCACGCTGGCCAGCAGCAGGGCGTAACCGAGCGCGATCGGGCGCTCGCCGCCGAAGCGCGCGCCGATCATCGCCGCGGCCCCCGCACCGACGATGCCGAGCAAGGTGGCGACGGCCAGCACCTGGCCGCTGTGGGACGGCGATAGCCCGGCGCCGGCGGCGATGCCGCCGATAAAGGTCCAGACCGCGCTCAGGCTGATGTAAAAGGTCAGCACCGCCAGCACGGCGCACAGCTTGCGCGCCGGCGAGGCGGCGGCTCCGCTGCGGGCGCTGCGTGCGGCGGTGAAACCGTTGGGAAACGCCGGGATGAGCGGCAGGCAGCACAGCATGATGGCCGCCAAAATCAGGTAGACCGCCATCAGGCCGAAGTGTGCGAACAACGGCGGCAGCGCCAGCAGCCCCACTGCGCCCAGCACCAGCTGGCCGAGCACCCAGAAGGCATAGACCCGGCTGGGATTGGCGGTGCCGGCGGCGCAGGTGATGCACAGGATCATCAGGGTGCCGCCCGCCAGCGAGGCGATAAAGCGCAGCGGCAGCAGCAGGGTGAAGTCCTGCACCAGCGCCGAAGCCAGGTTGCCGGCGATAAACACCAGCGCCGACAGCGTAGCGACCCGTCGCCAGTTGATGCGCCCGATCCACCACCACGCCGGCAGCGTGGCCAGGCTCATGGCACCGAGTTCGGTGGAGAACAGTCGGCCGATCTGCGCCGGGCCGAGCTGCCACTGCGCGGCGAGCTGGGCGGCCACGGCGGGGGCGGTCATCAGAATGCCCGGCGCGATGGCGGCGAAGACGATAATGGCGGTCAGCAGCCGCGGCGGGCAGGGGAGCGCCGCGCCGGCGGCGGGCGCGGAAACCGAATCACTGGACATAAACCTTATTCCCCAAGCGTTGAGTGACGATGAAATATCCCGCCCGGCCCGATTGCGGGCAGGGGGGAGCCGCGCCATAAATGGCGAATACGTTTTGGCGTTATTTTCCGGCCGCCGGCAGCGGCGGCCGTTATCGGGCGTTAACCGTGGGCGAGAAAGCCGCCGGCGACCAGTTCGGTGCGGTTCACCACGTCGGTTTTGGCGAAAATGTTGCGCATATGGGTTTTCACCGTGGACAGCGAAATGCCCAGCTTCAGGGCGATGCGCTTATTGCTGGCGCCTTCGCGCACCAGGTTGACGATCTCTTGTTCCTTGGCGGTCAGCAGCTGCGCCTCGCTGTCGGGCAGCAGATCGCGCGTCGCCAGCTCGATCAGCGGCAGCACCGCGCGCAGGCGGCCGCGCTCCAATTCGGTAAACGGCGTATCGCGGATCAACGACACCCCGGCGACGATGCGTTTGCGTTGGCGAATGAAAATCTCCGTCATGTCGCGCATGTCGTTCGGCAGCATAAAGTCGTGGTAATAGCGGCGGTTGTCGGCGATCGCCGCCGGGCTCATGCCGACCATGGTGATGTCTTGCCGATGGAAGTTGGCTGGCTGCAGCGGGTCTATTTGCTGGAAGTGGTTCAGGTATTGCTGATGCGTTTTATCGGGCATGCCGTGCAGGATGTAGTGATCCGGCCGCAGGTCGCGATCGACCAGATAAAACACCCCGGCGGACACCGGGATCAGGTGCGTGATGGTCGCCAAACAACTGTTGATAAAGGCATCGGATGCTGTGCTGTGCATGATTCGTATTCCTCCCTTTATCGTTCAATCTGGAGAATGTTGGCGGTCAATATATGAACGATACAAGCATAGTTGTAGCAATTTGGCAACACAATAAAAACATATTAACAACGTGAGGCCGATTGCAATAAAACACAGAAATAACAAGATGACACTGCACTAATCAGGGCTTTTTTGTTCGGATTTATCGCGATTTTCATTAATAGGTTAATGAAATAATTCGACGTTTTTCCCGCTGAATTTACAGCGCTTTTCAACGCCTGCCCGGGGGAGGCCCTCGCCGCTGCGCGCGTGCTACAGCCGACGTCGCTTCCGCTGCCCCTCGTTCTTAAGAACGATAGCCAGGCTTTTCCGCCGCTTCCTGTATTGCGCATTGAAGATAGCGCCAGTCGGCACCAAACGTGTAAGACGAAAAAATGATGACCTTGCTTGGGTTGAGCCGAGCCGCTTCATGCTGAGCGAGCGCGCCGCCGTGAGCGCGGCCGCAGGTTGAAAGCGTCTCGTCCTTAAGGACGATAGTCAGCATTTTCCTTTCCTCTCTATAGTGAGATGACCGCCGCTGGCGGTGAAAAACCTGCAAGCACCTGCATGCATCAGGCCAAAACTATAAGAGGAAATAACCATGAACCTGTCGTCGCGGTTGCACGCCCACCTGGCTCGAGGCAAGGTCGGCTTTCCCACCACCCTGGCCAGTTCGGTCGGGGTGATCATGGCCAGCCCGGTGATCCTGACGGTCACCAGCGGCTTCGGCATCGGCGGCGACACCTTCGCGCTGGCGATGCTGATCGCTTTTGTCATGATGCAGGCGCAGCTCACCACCTTCTCCGAAGCGGCGGCGCTGCTGCCGACCTCCGGTTCCGTTTACGACTACATTTCCTGCGGCATGGGGCGCTTTTTCGCCATCACCGGCGCGCTGTCGGCCTACTTGATCGTGCATATCTTCGCCGGCACCGCCGAGACCATTCTCTCCGGCATCATGGCGCTGGTGAACTTCGAGCACCTCAACACCCTGATGGAAAGCCACAACGCCTCCTGGATGGTCGGCGTCGGGCTGGTTGTCGTGTTCGGCCTGCTCAATGCGTTCGGCATCGAGGCCTTCGGCAAGGCGGAGATCGTGCTGACCTTCGCCATGTGGAGCACGCTGGTGATTTTCGGCATCGTCGGGCTGCTGTCGCCGCATGCGGTGCCGCTCGAGGGCTGGTTTGGCAGCACGCTCGATCTGAACGATCCCTTCGCGGTATTCAGCCTGATCGGCATGGCGATGTTCATGTTCGTCGGCTGTGAGCTGGTGACGCCGATGGCGCCGGAGATCAAACGCTGCGATCGGGTGATCCCGCGCGCCATGGCGCTCGGGCTGTGCGGCGTGGCGGTGTGCATGGCGCTGTACGGCGCGGCGCTCAGCCACCAGGTGGAAAACGTGGTGATCGACGCCGCCAGCGGCACGCGTCTGCTGGAAACGCCGATGGCCATCCCGGCGTTCGCCGGCCAGGTGATGGGCCAGTTCGGCAAATACTGGCTGGGCGTCGGCCTGTTGCTGGCGGGCGCGGCGACCATCAACACGCTGATGGCGGCGGTGCCGCGCATTCTGTACGGCATGGCGCTGGACGGCGCGCTGCCGCGCATGTTCGCCTATCTGCACCCGCGCTTTAAGACGCCGGTGGTCGGCATTCTGGTGGCGGTCTTGATCCCCTGCGTACATGCCTTCGCCATTCAGGGCAACCTCGACAGGATCATTCCACTGGTGCTGGCGGCGGTGTGCGCCTGGGGCGTGGCCTACCTGCTGGTGACCTGCTCGGTGGTGCTGCTGCGCCTGCGCCGCCCCGATCTGCCGCGCGCCTATAAATCGCCGTGGTTCCCGCTGCCGCAGATCGTCTCCAGCGTCGGCATCGTGCTGGCCATCGTCTACATCACGCCGCCGGGGATGAACCCGCGCGACGTCTACATTCCCTTCGGCTGGATGATCGGCCTGACCGCCGCCTATGCGCTGTTCTGGACGCTGTGCGTGCAGAAAGTGAATCCGTTCAAGCCGGTGCCGGTCGAGCAGGTGCTGGAGAACGCGTTCGCCAAGGGCGAAAACGAGGAGGCGCAGTTTGATCGGCTTACTTCCCTCACTTAATCGCGCCTGGCGGCGAGCGCCGTCGGGCTATCGGCCGGGCGCCGCGCTGGATCGTCTGGCGCGTAACCTGGAACCCTACGCGTGCGAACGCCTGGCGCCGGGCCTGCTGCGGCTGACGTTGCCGCAGGGGCCGCAGATCGAGGTCAGCGAACAGGTGCAGGGGCTGTTTATGGCGCATATCGTCAGCCACCGCTTTCGGTTGCAGGGTTCGTGCGCAGCGCAGCCCCCGCTGACGCTGGACGTGGTGGCCGGCGGCTGGCTGCGGCGGCGCGGAGTGCGCTATCTGCTGCGCCAGCGTCATGCGGCCGCGCAGCGGCTGTTGGACGGCCTGCTGCGCTACCCGCAGATCGGCGAGACGCTGGCGCAGCTGGATTTTCGCCGCGTGCGGCTGACGGTGAACGACGGGCGCTGGCAGGCGGATATCGAGCATTTCGCCGCCTCGGAGGTGGTCAGCCGCGTGCCGGCCGGGCGCCGCTATCTGCGGCTGGATGCTGAACAGCGGCGGTTGCTGTTGAGCAGCCTGCTGATGATCGGCCAACTGATGGAGAAGCTGAATCATGAATAGAGTGGTTGTGATTACTGGCGGCGGCACCGGCGTCGGCGCCGCCTGCGCCCGTTTGCTGGCGGCGCAGGGCGATCGGGTGTTCATCATCGGCCGCCGCCCGGAACCGCTGGCGGCGCTGGCGCAAGAGATCGGCGCGCAGGCGCTGGTGGGCGACGCCGCCAGCGGCGAGAGCTGGGCCCACACGCTGCTGCCGGCCATTCTGCGCGACGCCGGGCGCATCGACTGCCTGATCGGCAGCGCCGGCGGCATGGGCTTCAAGCGCATTACCGAGATGAGCGACGCGCAGTGGCAAGGGGCGATGGACAGCAACCTCAACAGCGCTTTCGCCAGCGCGCGCGCCTGCCTGCCGGAACTGATCAAGAGCGGCGGCAACCTGCTGTTCGTGGCCTCTATCGCCTCACTGGCCGCCGGGCCAGAGGTCTGCGGCTACGTCACCGCCAAGCACGCGCTGATCGGCCTGATGCGCTCCATCGCCCGCGACTATGGCCCGCTGGGCGTGCGCGCCAACGCGGTGTGCCCGGGCTGGGTGACCACGCCGATGGCGGACGAAGAGATGCAGCTGTTGATGGACGCCCATCAGATTTCGCTGGAGCAGGCTTACCAGATGGTCTGCCGCGACGTGCCGCTGCGCCGGCCGGCCAGCGCAGAGGAGATCGCCCGAGTCTGCCGGTTCCTCTGTTCCAGCGAAGCTTCAATCATTACCGGCGCGACGCTGGTGGCCGACGGCGGCTCCACCATTGTCGATGTGCCGACCCTGGCTTTCACTTCCCTGTAAGGAGCATTCCATGAGTTCAGAAGCGGTATTCATTCAGGTTGGCGCGCTGGCGGAAGGCTTTGCGCCGCACAGCAATACGCTGGAACGCCAGCACGGCCTGGCAGGCATCACGCTGATGCTGCGTTTCAGCGACGGCGCGACGCAGCGTTGCCGGTTTACCGACGAGCAGACGCTGGAGTGGGGAGAGCGGCGCGGTATCGCCTATCGCGCCACCAGCATTCGCCCTGGCGTGCTGTTCATCGATTTTCTCGATCCCGCCCGCGCCAACGCCAGCATTACGCTGGTGTGCGACCGCAATCAGGGCAACTTCACCGCGGTATACGGCCAACTGCCGGACGAAGCGCAGGCGCGGCTCGACGCCTTCAGCCGGGTGGAACAGGGACTGCCGTTGACCGCGGTCGAGGCCGAATTCCGCTTCGGCACGCTGGATGACGCCGACGTGGCGCCGCCGGGCTTTACCGATGAGCTGATCGGCATGCGCAACATGTACACCTACAGCCCGACCGAGCGGTACGAGCACATCTACCTGAACGACAACTTCTACGCCTGGCAGTGTCTGGACGGGGTGGAGAAGGGGCTGGCGGACGTCGATCGCTGCCACTACGTGAAGGTGGCGGAGCAGCTTTATCTGTTCGTCTGGCGCGAGAAGATCATTCCGACGCTGGGTGTGGTGATGATCGATCTGCAAGGCATGCGCACCGACGGCAAGATCCTCGGCTATCAGGGCAGCGATTTCAGCGCGCTGAGCAATTTTGCGGTGGGCGCCCATGCGCAGGTGCTGAACACCACGCGCCACCCGCGAGGATAGGCCGATGAGCGCAACCTATGCGGCCGACGCCTTCGCCGGGCAGGCGGTGCTGGTGACCGGCGGCGCGCAGGGCATTGGGCTGGCGATCGTCAGCGCCTTTGCCCGGCTGGGCGCCGAGGTGACGATCGCGGACGTGCAGCTGCCGCAGGCGCAGGCGGCGGCGCAAACGCTGCGGGGCGAAGGGTGGAAAGTGCAGGCGTTGGCCTGCGATCTGGCCGAGCCGGGGCAGGTCGCCGAGTTGGTGGCGGCGGTGGGCGAGCGGCACCAACGGCTGGACGTGGTGATCCACAACGCCGCTTATTTTCCGCTGACGCCGTTCGCCGCCATCGACGCGGCCCTGTTGCAACGCACGCTGAGCGTCAATCTGATGGCGCCGTTCTTTCTGGCGCAGGCGGCGCTGCCGTGGATGCGCCGCGCCGGCGGCGGCAGCCTGCTGGTGACCTCGTCGGTGACCGGCCCACGGGTGGCCTACCCGGGACTGGCGCACTACGCCGCTTCCAAGGCCGGGGTGAACGGGTTTATTCGCGCGGCGGCGCTGGAGCTGGCGGCGGAGAACATTCGCGTCAACGGCGTGGAGCCGGGGATGATCCGCACGCCGGCGATGGCCAACCTGGGCGACGCGCAGGTGAATCAGGCGATCGCCGCCGCGGTGCCGCTCGGGCGGCTGGGTGAACCGGAAGACATCGCCGCGGCGATGGTGTTTCTCGCCTCGCCGGCGGCGGCCTATATCACCGGCCAGACGCTGGTGGTGGACGGCGGCGCGCTGTTGCCGGAAACGAATGCTCAAGTTTGATTCAGAAACACTCCCGGTGATCTACAAATAAACCCCTTTAGAGGGGTTTATTTGTAGAGATATCGTTGTTATCGTATCCATCTATACATAATCCCCCCAAATAAGGGGGAGTATTCGTAGGAATGACGCCGTGGATAAAATGACAGCCATTAATACGCTGGATAAATTCAGCAGGTTGGGAAAGCACATTTTTCTTACTCAGGATCTCGCCACCCTTTTCCCGGCCGAGTCACCGAAAACATTGCAAAAATCAGTCGATCGTTTAGTGGCCGCCGGTATCCTTAAACGAGTGGCGAAGGGGGTTTATGCGAATGCTCGGGCTTCTCTGGGGGGGTACCCTCTGGAGAGCATCGCGATCAATCTTCGGCGAGGAGAATACAATTACATCAGCCTGGAATCTGCGTTATCTCAGTACGGCGTCATCTCACAAATTCCTATCGATAGACTTACTATCATGTCTACCGGCCGTTCGGGAGAGTTCGTCACTCCTTGGGGCGTTATCGAAATCACCCATACCAGCAAGAAACCTATCGATATTCTTCGGGGAAGCCTCGAAGGCAGAGGCCCGTTGCGCATCGCGACGAAAGAAACGGCGATAAAAGATCTGTTTCGGGTAGGGAGAAATACGCATCTCATTCAACAGGGAGAGCTCGCTGATGTCTGACTCCGTCGATTTTAATCAACTGGTCGATGACATCGTCAGGTCAGATAATCTGGCGTCCGTCAGGCCCGTGGTGGAAAAGGAACTGCTGCATTATGACATTTTGTATGCACTCTCGAATGCGGGATTCTTAAAGTCTCTGATATTTCAGGGGGGCACGTCGCTGCGCCTGTGCTACGGCTCTAGCCGTTTCAGCGAGGACTTGGACTTTGCGGGAGGCCGTCTTTTTTGCTCTGCAAACATGAAGGAAATCAAAACGTGCATTGAGCGCTACGTTGGCAGTCGGTATGGCCTGGAGGTGACGGTTAAAGAGCCTGCGGAACTGAGGTGTGAGCCTGACTACGTTGATGTTACCGTGGATAAATGGCAAATATCGGTGACGACGTTCCCGGAGCGTAAAGAATTGCCGAAACAACGCATCAAAATCGAGATCGCAAATATTTCAGCCTATACGAGCGATCCGCGGATGCTGATAAGGAATTATTCTCAGTTGCCGGACGGTTATTCTGATTTGATTATCCAGGTTGAGACACTGAGTGAAATTATGGCTGACAAACTCGTTTCTCTGCCGGCAACTACGCGCCGCATTCGCTATCGTGACATCTGGGATCTGGCCTGGTTAAGACAGCAGAATGCGAATATTGATGCGGAACTGGTGGCGAGAAAATTGACCGATTACGGCCTGGATCGCAAGTTTGAAGCGTTGCTGCAGGCTCGAATCGATACTTTACATGCCGTTGTTACAAGCCGGGAATTTAATGCTGAGATGAGGCGATTCCTGCCCGTTGAAGTTTATGAACGCACCATCAATCAGCCGCAGTTTATGCAATATCTTGAGGCTACGTTAGGCGAGTTGCTGACTACCGTGCAAACGCAACTCTACGGTAAGCCTGCGACCGTCCCGCCGTTCAAAATGTAGAGACAGTTTTTCAATTCAAGCCCGACGAGTTCGGGCTTTTTCTTGAGGAAAGGATAGCCGCAAATCCGAGCATCAGTGAAGCATCTCGGCCGGCCCAATCACTGCTTGGCGGGATGCGCGGTGACGTTGGCGGGCAGGCTGTCGCCCAGGGTGATCAGCTCGTCCAGCAACGTCATCAGCTGATCCATTTTTTGCCGCGAAAAGGCGGCTTCAATCTCGGCGTAGCCCTGTTCCACCTGGTGGCGCGCCACTTCATACAGCTCCTGACCCTGCTGGGTCAGCGACACGTACAGCTTGCGCTGATCGTTGACCGGTTTAAGGCGGAAGATCAGCTTATCGCGCTCCATGCGCGACAGAATGCCGGTCAGGCTGGGACGCAGGATGCAGGTTTCCGCCGCCAGTTCGTGGAATTCGATCGAACGGCTGTTGGCCAGCACGCGGATGATGCGCCACTGCTGCTCGGTGAGATTGTGGCTTTTCAGGATCGGGCGGAAGAACCCCATGGCGGTTTCACGCGCCTGCAGCAGGGCGATGGTTAACGATTCATGCATAAGTTTGGCCTTAGCTATCAAGGTGTTCGTTGTTACGGCGCTCGTTATGGGGGCGCCTGCCCCGCAAAGCCCGATTTTGTTAATAACTTAATAGTAGCCAAAGTTACCCGTAGGGATAAAGCAAAAATGCGAGGCGCAGCTAAAAATGGCGTGAAAAAGGGTTAATGCATTGAATAATCACGCTAATGTTCGTAATTTGTGAATATTTTGTTATCACGATCACAAATCACTCCAAGCGCGTTGCGTAAAAGCTGCACAGCGTATAAAAGTAATCATTAATATATTAATGAATGCCGGTTGTCATGTTTTTGCCATTGGAGGAGTTCGCATGAAAGGCACCGTATTTTCCGTTGCGCTGAACCACCGCAGCCAACTGGACGCCTGGGATCAGGCGTTTCACCAGCCGCCGTATCAAACCCCGCCCAAAACCCCGGTGTGGTTTATCAAACCGCGCAATACCCACCTCGCCAACGGCGGGGCGATCCCGTTTCCGGCCGGTGAAACCGTGCAGAGCGGCGGCACGCTGGCGGTGATCATCGGCGACACCGCGCGCAAGGTGCCGGCGGCGCAGGTGAGCCGTTATCTGGCCGGTTACGCGCTGGCCAACGACGTCAGCCAGCCGGAGAGCAGCTTCTATCGCCCGGCGATCAAGGCCAAATGCCGCGACGGCTTCTGCCCGCTGGGGGAGATGGGGCAGTTGGAGAACGCCGATCGGCTGGAGATCGTCACCGAGATCAACGGCGTGGAGCAGGATCGCTGGTCCACCGCCGATCTGGTGCGCTCGGTGCCGGAGCTGATCGCCGCCATCAGCGATTTCATCACCCTGCAGCCGGGCGATGCGGTGCTGATCGGCACCCCGCACCAGCGGGTAGAGATCAAACCGGGGGATGAGGTGACGGTGCGCGCCGCCGGCCTGCCCACGTTGAGCAACCGCGTCACCCAGGCAGGAGCCGCATCATGAAACATGCCCGTATTCGCCATCATGGCCAGATCGTCAACGTTCAGGTAGACGACCAGCTGCGCGTCACGCTGCCAAACGGCGAGGTGCTGCAGGAGCGTGAAGTGGAATGGCTGCCGCCGGCGCAGGGCACGGTATTCGCCCTGGGGCTGAACTATGCCGACCACGCCAGCGAGCTGGAATTTAAAGCGCCGGAAGAGCCGCTGGTGTTTCTCAAGGCGCCGAACACCCTGACCGGCCACCGTCAGGTGTCGGTGCGTCCGGCCGGCGTGGAGTACATGCATTACGAAGCCGAGCTGGTGGCGGTGATCGGCAAGACCGCGCGCAACGTCAGCCGCGAGCGCGCCATGGAGTATGTGGCGGGTTACACCCTGTGCAACGACTACGCCATCCGCGACTACCTGGAGAACTACTACCGGCCGAATCTGCGGGTGAAGAGCCGCGACACCCTGACGCCGATCGGGCCGTATATCGTCGATCGCGACGACGTCGCCGATCCGCATCGGCTGGCGCTCAGCACCTACGTTAACGGTGAACTGCGCCAGCGCGGCAGCACCGCCGACATGATTTTCGACATTCCGTTCCTGATCGCCTACCTGAGCGAATTCATGACGCTGCAGCCGGGCGACATGATCGCCACCGGCACGCCGAAAGGGCTGGCCGACGTGCAGCCGGGCGACGAAGTGGTGGTGGAGATCGAAGGCATCGGCCGTTTGGTTAACCACATTATCAGTGAAAAAGATTACGAGGAGAGCCTGCGATGAAAACCATCAACCACTGGATCAACGGCAAGAACGTCGCCAGCAAAGAGTATTTCACCACCACCAACCCGGCGAACGGCGAGGTGCTGGCGGAAGTGGCCTCCGGCGGCCAGCTGGAGATAGACCAGGCGGTGGCCGCAGCGAAAGAGGCGTTCCCCAAGTGGGCGAATACGCCGATGAAAGAGCGCGCGCGCCTGATGCGCCGTTTGGGTGAACTGATCGACCAGAACGTGCCGCAGATCGCCGAAATGGAAACCGCCGACACCGGTCTGCCTATCCATCAGACCAAAAACGTGCTGATCCCGCGCGCCTCGCACAACTTCGAATTCTTCGCCGAGGTGTGCCAGCAGATGAACGGCAAGACCTACCCGGTGGACGACAAGATGCTCAACTACACGCTGGTGCAGCCGGTGGGGGTATGCGCGCTGGTGTCGCCGTGGAACGTGCCGTTCATGACCGCCACCTGGAAAACCGCGCCTTGCCTGGCGCTGGGCAACACGGCGGTGCTGAAAATGTCCGAACTGTCGCCGCTGAGCGCCGATCGCCTGGGCGAGCTGGCGCTGGAAGCCGGCATTCCGGCCGGGGTGCTGAACGTGGTGCAGGGCTACGGCGCCACCGCCGGCGACGCATTGGTGCGCCATAAAGACGTGCGCGCGGTCTCCTTCACCGGCGGCACCGCCACCGGCCGGCGCATCATCGAAAGCGCCGGGCTGAAGAAATTCTCCATGGAGCTCGGCGGCAAGTCGCCGGTGCTGATCTTTGAAGACGCCGACATCGAGCGGGCGCTCGACGCCGCGCTGTTCACCATCTTCTCGATCAACGGCGAACGCTGCACCGCCGGTTCGCGCATCTTCATTCAGGAGAGCATCTACCCGGAATTCGTCAAACGTTTCGCCGAGCGCGCCAACCGTCTGCGCGTCGGCGATCCGCAAGATCCCAACACCCAGGTGGGGGCGCTGATCAGCCCGCAGCACTGGGAAAAAGTCTCCGGCTATATCCGCCTCGGGGTGGAGGAAGGGGCGACCCTGTTGGCCGGCGGCCCGGATAAACCGGCCGGCTTGAGCCACGGCAACTTCCTGCGCCCGACGGTGCTGGCGGATGTCGACAACCGGATGCGCGTGGCGCAGGAGGAGATCTTCGGGCCGGTGGCCTGCCTGCTGCCGTTCAAATCAGAAGAAGACGGCCTGCGCATGGCCAACGACGTGGAGTACGGCCTGGCGTCGTACATCTGGACGCAGGATGTGAGCAAGGTTCTGCGCCTGGCCCGCGGCATCGAAGCGGGCATGGTTTTCGTCAACACCCAAAACGTACGCGATCTGCGCCAACCGTTCGGCGGCGTGAAAGCCTCCGGCACCGGCCGCGAAGGCGGGGAATACAGCTTCGAAGTGTTCGCCGAGATGAAGAACGTGTGCATTTCCATGGGTGATCACCCGATCCCACGCTGGGGCGTTTAATCAGGCCCCGGCATCGTTCACGGAATCATTTTTGTTTCATGTGAGGACTTATGGGTAAGTTAGCGTTAGCCGCCAAGATTACACATGTGCCATCGATGTATCTGTCGGAAATCCCTGGGAAAAACTTTGGCTGCCGGCAGGCGGCCATCGACGGCCATAAAGAGATCGGCGCGCGTTGCCGCGAGATGGGCGTCGACACCATCGTGGTGTTCGACACCCACTGGCTGGTGAACAGCGCCTATCACATCAACTGCAGCGCGCATTTCTCCGGCGTGTACACCAGCAACGAGCTGCCGCATTTCATCCGCGACATGACTTACGACTACGACGGCAACCCGGCGCTGGGACAGCTGATCGCCGATGAGGCCTGCAAGCGGGGCGTACGCGCCAAGGCGCACGACATCCCGAGCCTGAAGCTGGAATACGGCACGCTGGTGCCGATGCGTTACATGAATGCCGACAAGCATTTCAAGGTGGTGTCGATCTCGGCGTTTTGCACCGTGCATGACTTCGCCGACAGCCGCCGGCTGGGCGAGGCGCTCAAAAGCGCCATCGAGAAATACGACGGCACCGTGGCGGTGCTGGCCAGCGGCTCGCTGTCGCACCGCTTTATCGACGATCAGCGCGCCGAAGAGGGCATGAACAGCTACACCCGTCAGTTCGACCAGCAAATGGACGAACGGGTGGTCAAGCTCTGGGAAGAGGGGCGCTTTCGCGAGTTCTGCGAAATGCTGCCGGAGTATGCCGATTATTGCTACGGCGAAGGCAACATGCACGACACCGTGATGCTGCTGGGCCTGCTCGGCTGGGACAAGTACGACGGCAAGGTGGAGTTCATCACCCCGCTGTTCGCCAGTTCCGGCACCGGGCAGGTCAACGCCGTGTTCCCTTTGCCCGCTGAAGCCTGAGGTGTGTGAATGCCCCATTTTTACGCTGAATGTACCGACAACATCCGCCGCGAGGCGGATTTGCCCACCCTGTTCGCCAAGGTCAACGAGGCGCTGGCGGCGACCGGCATCTTCCCGCTGGCCGGCGTGCGCAGCCGGGCCATCTGGCTCGATACCTGGCAGATGGCCGACGGCAAGCAGGATTACGCCTTCGTGCACATGACGTTGAAAATCGGCCACGGCCGCAGTCTGGAAAGCCGTCAGCAGGTGGGCGAGATGCTGTTTGCGCTGATCAAGGAACACTTCGCCGCGCTGATGGCGCAGCGTTATCTGGCGCTCTCTTTCACCATGGAAGAGCTGGATCCGGTGCTGAATTACAAACAGAACAATGTCCACGCGCTGTTCAACAAAGCGTGAATAAGGGGTCGTAAATGCTGGATAAAGAGCAGGTTAACCGCGCCGTGCAGCGCCTGCATCAGGCGGAAAAGAGTCGTGAGCAGATCCGCGCGCTGTCGCTCGATCATCCCGAGATCACCATCGAAGACGCCTACGCCATTCAGCGGCAGTGGGTAGCGCTGAAGATCGCCGAGGGGCGTGCGCTCAAAGGCCACAAGATCGGCCTGACCTCGCGCGCCATGCAGGTCAGCTCGCAGATCACCGAACCGGACTACGGTGCGCTGCTGAACGATATGTTCTTCAACGACGGCAGCGATATTCCGATCGATCGCTTCATCGTGCCGCGGGTGGAGGTGGAGCTGGCGTTCATACTGGCCAAGCCGCTGCGCGGGCCGAACTGCACGCTGTTCGACGTCTACAACGCCACCGACTACGTCATTCCGGCGCTGGAGATCATCGACGCGCGCAGCCACAACGTCGATCCCGAGACGCAGCGGCCGCGCAAGGTGTTCGACACCATCTCCGACAACGCCGCCAACGCCGGGGTGGTGATGGGGGGGCGGCCGATCAAGCCGGATGCGCTGGATCTGCGTTGGATCTCTGCGCTGCTGTACCGCAACGGCGTGATTGAAGAGTCCGGCGTGGCGGCGGCGGTGCTCAATCATCCGGCCAACGGCGTGGCCTGGCTGGCCAACAAGCTGGCGCCGTATGAGGTGGAGCTGGAAGCGGGGCAGGTGATCCTCGGCGGTTCCTTCACCCGGCCGGTGCCGGCGCGGCGCGGCGATACTTTCCACGTCGATTACGGCCCGATGGGCTGCATCAGCTGCCGCTTCGTCTAATAAGCAGGCTCGGCGAACCGGGCCGCACTAAACCGGGCGGGGGCCATGCGCCGCGCCCGCTTGTCAGGGAGAATGTGATGTTAACCAACCACTTCAAGCGAGCGCTGCAGGAAAAACGCCCGCAGATCGGGCTGTGGCTCGGGCTGTGCAGCAGCTACAGCGCCGAACTGTTGGCCGGCGCCGGTTTCGACTGGCTGCTGATCGACGGCGAACATGCGCCCAACAACGTGCAGACGGTGCTGGGGCAGCTGCAGGCGGTCGCCCCTTACCCGAGCCAGCCGGTGGTGCGGCCGCCGTGGAACGACGCGGTGATCATCAAGCAGTTGCTGGATGTCGGCGCGCAAACCTTATTGATCCCGATGATTCAGAACGCCGAACAGGCGCGCGACGCGGTGCGCGCCACGCGCTATCCGCCGCACGGGGTGCGCGGCGTCGGCAGCGCCCTGGCGCGCGCTTCGCGCTGGAACCGGGTGCCCGATTACCTGCAGCAGGCCGACGAGCAGATGTGCGTGCTGGTGCAGATCGAAACCCGCGAAGCGGTGAAAAACCTCGACGCCATTCTGCAGGTGGAAGGGGTGGACGGCGTGTTTATCGGCCCGGCGGATCTCAGCGCCGACATGGGCTTCGCCGGCAATCCGCAGCATCCGGAGGTGCAGCGCACCATCGATGACGCCATTGCGCGCATCCGCGCCGCCGGCAAGGCGCCGGGCATTTTGATGGCCAACAAGGCGCTGGCGCAGCGTTATCTGGAAGCCGGCGCGCTGTTCGTCGCGGTAGGGGTGGATACCACCCTGCTGGCGCGGGCGGCGGAAGCCCTGGCGAACGAGTTCAAACAGGGCGGGGTGCAAGCGCCTTCATCGGGAGTCTACTGAACCATGAACCACGTCGATTCGCTGCCGCCGGCCAACCCGGCGCAGCAACATAAAGCGTTAACCGCCGCCGAGCAATCGGTGATTAAAAAGTTGTTTCGGCGCCTGATTATTTTCCTGTTCGTGTTGTTTGTTTTCTCTTTCCTCGACCGCATCAACATCGGCTTCGCCGGGCTGACGATGGGCAAGGATCTCGGCCTCAGCTCGACCATGTTCGGGCTGGCGGCGACGCTGTTCTACGCCACCTACGTGATCTTCGGCATTCCGAGCAACATGATGCTGAGCCGGGTCGGCGCGCGGCGCTGGATCGCCACCATCATGGTGCTGTGGGGCATCGCCTCCACCTGCACGATGTTCGCCACCGGGCCGACCAGCCTGTATGTGCTGCGCATGATCGTCGGCATCACCGAGGCCGGCTTCCTGCCGGGCATTCTGGTATACCTCACCTACTGGTTCCCGGCGTTTTACCGCGCCCGGGCCAACGCCTTGTTCATGATCGCCATGCCGGTGACCATGGCGATCGGTTCGCTGGTCTCCGGCTATATTCTGGCGCTGGACGGGGTGATGAACCTGAAGGGCTGGCAGTGGCTGTTCCTGCTGGAAGGGATCCCGTCGGTGTTGCTGGGCGTGGTGGTGTGGTTCTACCTCGACGACACCCCAGCCAAGGCCAAGTGGCTGACTGACGAGGAAAAAGCCAGCCTGAAGGCGATGATGGAGGCCGATAAGCTGCAGCTGGTGCAACCCAACGGGCCGAGCAGCCACCGCGCGCTACAGCAGCGCAGCCTGTGGCGCGAGATCTTCACGCCGATCGTGCTGATGTACACGCTGGCCTATTTTTGCCTGACCAACACCCTGAGCGCGATCAATATCTGGACGCCGCAGATCCTGCAGAGCTTCAACCAGGGCAGCAGCAACGTGACGATCGGCATTCTGGCGGCGATCCCGCAGATCTGCACCATCGCCGGCATGGTGTGGTGGAGCAAACGATCCGACCGGCTGCAGGAGCGTAAGCATCACACTGCGCTGCCGTACCTGTTCGCCGCCGCCGGCTGGCTATTGGCTTCCGCCACCGATCACAGCCTGATCCAACTGCTGGGGATCGTGATGGCGTCGGTCGGTTCCTTTACCGCCATGGCGATCTTCTGGACCACGCCGGATCAGTCGATCAGCCTGGAAGCGCGGGCGGTGGGGATCGCCGTGATCAACGCCACCGGCAATATCGGATCGGCGCTCAGCCCGCTGTTGATCGGCTGGTTCAAGGACATGACCGGCAGCTTCAACTCCGGGCTGTATTTCGTCTCGGCGCTGTTGATCGTCGGCGCCGTGCTGGTGTGGCGCATCCCGATGAAGGATTCGCGCCCGAGAGCGACGCCTTGATACGCAGACAGGCAGGATTGCAGGAGGTAATGAGGTGCGGAAAAGTACCGGTTTTATCGCCAACATCGATATTTGCAAAGAGTATGACGCGCGCTACGCCGCCGACGAGGTGCACTACGAAACCTTCGCCGGGCTGGCGGCGTTCTTCGGCCGCGACATGCAGGTGCACTGGCACGACTGCTTCTTTCAGGTGCATTTTCTGGAGACCGGCAAGATAGAGCTGCAGCTCGACGATCAGCACTATTCGGTGCAGGCGCCGCTGTTCATCCTCACGCCGCCGTCGGTGCCGCATGCGTTCTTCACCGAACCGGACAGCGACGGCCACGTGCTGACGGTGCGTCAGGAGCTGATTTGGCCGCTGCTGGAGCGCCTGTATCCCGGCAGCAATCTGGCGCTGGACATGCCGGGCATCTGCCTGTCGCTGGCCGATGCGCCGCAGGAGCTGACGGCGCTCAGCCACTATTGGGCGCTGATCCGCCGCGAGTTCGCGCAGAATCTGGCCGGGCGCGAACAGACGCTGGCGCTGTTGGCGCAGGCGGTGTTCACGCTGCTGCTGCGCAACACCGCGCTGGAAGACAGCGCCAACAGCGGCGTGCGCGGCGAACTGCAGCTGTTTCAACGGTTTAACAAGATGGTGGACGAGCGTTTCCGCGAGCATCTGCCGGTGCCGGAGTATGCGCAGGCGTTGGGGGTGACCGAATCGCGGCTCAACGACCTGTGTCGGCGCTTCGCCAACCGGCCGCCCAAGCGGCTGATCTTCGATCGATTGCTGCGCGAGGCCAAGCGCATGCTGCTGTTTAGCGCCTGTACGGTGCATGAAACCGCCTATAGCCTCGGCTTCAAGGATCCGGCCTATTTCGCCCGTTTTTTCAATCGGCTGGAAGGCTGTTCCCCTTCAACCTACCGCGCGGCGCAACACGCCCTTTCGTAACCGCGATCACAGTTTGCCGCTAAAGCGGCAAACTGACCTGAAAAGTACCGGCGATTGCCGCAAAAGTCTCTTCTCGAAACCGGCTTTGGCAGCTTCAATTAAGCAACCAAAAGAAAACATTATTTTAACAAATGGCCGACTCCACGGCCTGAAAAATGCCGATTACGAGGAAGACCCGATGAAACCAGAAGACTTTCGTGCCGACAGCAAGCGTCCGTTCACCGGCGCCGAGTACCTGAAAAGTTTGCAGGACAGCCGCGAAATCTACATTTACGGCGAACGCGTAAAAGACGTCACCACCCACCCGGCGTTCCGCAATGCAGCGGCCTCGGTCGGCCAGCTGTACGACGCGCTGCACGATCCGGCCAGCCAGGATCGCCTGTGCTGGAATACCGATACCGGCAACGGCGGTTACACCCACAAGTTCTTCCGCTATGCCCGCAGCCCGGAGGAGATGCGCCAGCAGCGTGACGCCATCGCCGACTGGTCGCGCCAAAGCTACGGCTGGATGGGGCGCACGCCGGATTATAAGGCGGCCTTCGGCTGCGCGCTGGGCGCTTATCCGGAGTTCTACGGCCAGTTCGCCGACAACGCGCGCCACTGGTACAAACGCATTCAGGAAACCGGGCTCTATTTCAACCACGCTATCGTCAACCCGCCGATCGATCGTCATAAGCCAGTCAACGAGGTGAAGGACGTCTACATTCAGGTGGAGAAAGAAACCGACGCCGGCATCATCGTCAGCGGCGCCAAAGTGGTGGCCACCAACTCGGCGTTGACCCACTACAACTTCATTGGCTTCGGTTCGGCGCAGGTGATGGGCGATAACCCGGACTTCGCGCTGATGTTCGTGGCGCCGATGGACGCCGAAGGGGTGAAGCTGATTTCACGCGCCTCCTATGAGCTGGTGGCCGGCGCGACCGGTTCGCCGTTCGACTACCCGCTGACCAGCCGCTTCGACGAGAACGACGCGATCCTGATCATGGATCATGTGCTGATCCCGTGGGAAAACGTGCTGATCTACCGCGATTTCGACCGCTGTCGCCGCTGGAGCACCCAGGGCGGTTTCGCCCGGCTGTTCCCGCTGCAGGCCTGCGTGCGCCTGGCGGTGAAGATGGACTTCATCACCGCGCTGCTGCAAAAGAGCCTCTCGTGTACCGGCGTGCTGGAGTTCCGCGGCGTGCAGGCCGATCTGGGCGAAGTGGTGGCCTGGCGCAACCTGTTCTGGTCGCTGAGCGACGCGATGTGCGCCGAAGCCACCCAATGGGAAAACGGCGCTTACCTGCCGGATTCCGCCGCGCTGCAAACCTATCGCGTGATGGCGCCGATGGCCTACACCAAGGTGAAACACATCATCGAGAAGAATGTCACCAGCGGCCTGATCTACCTGCCGTCCAGCGTGCGCGACATGAACAACCCGGAGATCGACAAGTACCTGGCGCGCTACGTGCGCGGATCGGACGGCATGGATCACGTCGAGCGCATCAAGATCCTCAAACTGATGTGGGATGCGATCGGCAGCGAGTTCGGCGGGCGCCACGAGCTGTATGAGATCAACTACGCCGGCAGCCAGGATGAGATCCGCCTGCAGTGCCTGCGCCATGCGCAGGGATCCGGCAACATGGATCGCATGATGCAGATGGTCGACAAGTGCCTGGCCGATTACGATCAGCACGGCTGGAAGGTGCCGCACCTGCGGAACAATGACGATATTAATCAGTTGGATAATCTGCTGAAGTAATTCAGGAGGAGGTTGTATGTCTCAGGAAAATGAACAGCGGCTGCGCTTTCGCGACGCCATGGCCAGCCTGTCGGCGGCAGTGAATATCGTCACTACCGACGGCCCGGCGGGGCGCTGCGGCATCACCGCCACGGCGGTGTGTTCGGTGACCGATACGCCGCCGACGCTGCTGGTGTGCATCAATCGCAACAGCGCGATGAACCCGGTGTTTCAGGAAAACCGCAGGCTGTGCGTCAACGTGCTTAACCACGAGCAGGAGCTGATGGCGCGCCACTTCGCCGGCATGACCGGCGTCAGCATGGAAGATCGTTTCCGGCTGGAAGAGTGGCAGCTCGGCGCGCTGGGGCAGCCGGTGCTGCGCAATACCCTGGCCAGCCTGGAAGGGGAGATCGAGCAGATCCAGAGCATCGGCACCCACCAGATGTACCTGGTGCAGATCAAGCAGATAGCGCTGAGCGAAGCGGGCAACGGCCTGATCTACTTCAAGCGCAACTTCCATCCGGTGATTCATCAGATGGCGGTGCCGGCCTGACGCCTGGGGGCGCAGCCAGCTGCGCCCCTCATCTCAACTCTTGTTGGCCGCCAGATCGCTCACCAGGCGGTTGACCGGATCGCTCATGTTGGTGAACTTGCTCAGCTCCGAACGGGTCACCACCACGAACACCCCGACGTTTTTCGCCGGGATCATCGCCATATAGGTGATGAATCCGCCACCGCCGCCGGTCTTCTGAATGATGCCCGGCAGCCCGTCCTTCGGCGCCATATACACCCAACCCAATCCCAGCGCATCCGCTTGCCCCGGCACGTCCATGCCTTTCAGCGACACCAGATCGTGGCGCTGGAAGTACATGGTTTGCTCGCTGGCGGCGGTGGCTTTGCGCGGGCCGCTGGCGCTGGAGGAGAGGAACTGCTGCATCCAGCGCTGCATGTCGCGCGGGGTGGAGTAGACGCCGCCGCTGCCGGCCGCGGCGGTGGTGTCGCGACAGGCACTCGGGCCGGCCGCCGCCACCATCAGGCGCGAGCATTGTTCAGGGCTCGGCGTCAATGTGGTGTCGACCATGCCGAGCGGCCCGGTGATTTTCTCTTTCAGCAGCGCGTTGTAAGGCTTGCCCGCGGCGCGCGACAGCGCGTCGGCCAGCAGATCGTACGCCAGATTGGAATACGCGGCGCGCACGCCCGGCGGCACCGTGATGTTGGCATGCGCCAACCACTGCCAGCGCTGGGCCTTGGTCGGCCAGGTGAACACCGGCGTTTTCGGCGGCTTCTTGCCCGGCTGCTCGCGCGGCAGCGCGCTGGTGTGGGTCGCCAGGTTCAATAAGGTGATCGGCTGGCCGGCGCTGTAAGCCGGCACATAGGCGCCCTTGGGGGCGTACTTGCGCAGCGGGTCGGTCAGCTTGACCTGGCCTGCTGCCGCCATCTTCACCATCACTTCGCTGGTCATCAGCTTGGTGATCGAGGCGATGCGGATCAGCGAATCCGGGCGCGGGCGCAGGTTGTTGCCGGGCTTGGTGTCGCCAAAGCTGCGGTTAACCACCTGATTGCCGTCGATCACCACCAGCGCCATGCCGGTGGCGCCGCTGTTGTAGAAAATATGTTCGGCATACTGGTCGACGATTTGCGAAGCCAGCTGCGGGGGCGCGGCCTGCACGGCCAGCGGCGCGGCGCACAGGCCCAGCGCCAGCAATAAAGCGGAGACAGAGTTCTTCAACGGTCGTTATCCATTTAACAATGCAGCGGGAAAGGGCGTAATCCGTCGCCCAGTGTAATCCGCCCGCCTCCCCGCTGCATGTAGAAAAAAGAGCGGTGGCGATAAAATTTTTTAACCGCCGCGGCCTATTGCGCGCGGGCGAAAATAGCGATCACTTCGTCCAGGTGCGCCTTCATCGCCTTGCGGGCGCCGCGCACGTCGCGCGCTTCAATTGCCGCCAGGATCGCCCGGTGTTCCAGTTCGGAGCGGTGCGGCATGTCGTCCGGCGTATAGTGACGCTGCAATACGCGGAACATGCTGCCGTAACGGTGGCCGAGCAGATGGCCGATGATGAATGCGTAAGCCGGGTTGCCGCTGGCCTGGGCGATGCGGATGTGGAACAGCCGATCGCCGGGGTGGGTGGCGGAGCCGGCGCGGTTATCGCGGCAGTTCTGCTCATAGGCGGCGCGGATGCCCGCCAGCTCTTCGTCGGTGGCGTGGCGCGCGGCCAGCGCGGCGGTCTCCGGTTCGATCAACAGGCGGGTTTGCAGCAGTGAAAACGGCGGCAGCTCGGCGTTGAAATCCAGCTCGATATTCAGTTCGTCGTCGATTTCCGCCCACTGGTTGCGGCCGGCCTGGGCCATGACCGGTTCTTGCGACGCCGGCGGCGGCGTTTGCGAACGCACGATCACCCCGTTGCCCACCTTGACGTCCACCAGGCCGATCACTTCCAACGCGATCAGCGCCTCGCGCACCGACGCGCGGCTGACCTGCAACTGCTGGGCAAGATCGCGCTCCGAGGGCAGGCGGCTGCCCGGCGGAAATTCGTTGTTCTCGATAAGACGTTTGAGCTGGTCAGCTATCTGTCTGTAAATCCTTGGGTTTTCCAGTCGGGTAATCGGCATTTTTGACCTTTGACGATTCGGCGTTCAGTGATTTGGCGCACAATTATGCGACAAGGCGCTTGAGTAATCGTTATTCAAGTGTAAAAAAAAGGTTAATTGAAATGCGGTTTCAAGGCTGTTTTTATTAATTTCTTCCCCCAACGATAACGCGTAAAGCGTCTTTTGTCATGTTAGAGGCCTGACCTTTAACCGCCTTTAGTGGCCTGACCATTAGACCTTTAGGCCGAGGAGTCAAGATGGATTTAACCGGGAAACGCGTACTGATCACCGCCGCCGGGCAAGGGATCGGTTTTACCACCGCCAGGCTGTTCGCCGCCGCCGGCGCCGACGTGATCGCCAGCGATATCAACCTCGAGCGCCTGCAGGGCTGCGCCGGGATCCGCGCGCTGGCGCTGAACGTCACCGATCCGGCCGCCATCGCGGCGGCGGCGGAAGCGATCGGCCCGATCGACGTTTTGTTCAACTGCGCCGGCGTGGTGCACAGCGGATCGATCCTCGATTGCAGTGAGGATCAGTGGGCGTTCGCGCTCGATCTCAACGTGACCGCGATGTTCCGCATGATCCGCGCTTTCCTGCCGGGCATGTTGGCGCGCGGCAAAGGCTCGATCATCAACATGTCCTCGGTGGCTTCGAGCGTGAAAGGGGTGCCGAACCGCTTCGCCTACGGCGCCAGCAAGGCGGCGGTGATTGGCCTGACGCGCTCGGTGGCGGCGGATTACGTCACCCAGGGCATCCGCTGCAACGCCATCTGCCCCGGCACGGTGGAATCGCCGTCGCTGCGCCAGCGCATCAATGAGCAGGCGCGCGAGCAGGGGCGCAGCGAGCAAGAGGTGTATCAGGCGTTCGTCGCCCGCCAGCCGATCGGGCGCATCGGCACCACCGAGGAAATTGCCCAGTTGGCGCTGTATCTGGCCTCCGACGCCAGTTCGTACACCACCGGCACGGTGCAGATCATCGACGGCGGCTGGAGCAACTGAGCCGCCATTTTTGAGAGAGGAACGCATGAAACTTTTACGTTATGGGGAACCCGGGCAAGAGCGCCCCGGCATGTTGGATGCGCAGGGCCGCCTGCGCGATCTGTCGCAGCATATCGCCGACGTGGGCGGCGCCGCGTTATCGCCGGCGTCGCTCGCCAAACTGCGCGCGCTGGACAGCGCCGCGTTGCCGCTGGTCGAGGGGCAGCCGCGTCTCGGCGCCTGCGTCGGCGGCATCGGCAAGTTCATCTGCATCGGCCTGAATTACGCCGATCACGCGGCGGAAACCGGCGCGGCCATTCCTGAAGAACCGGTGGTGTTCAACAAATGGACCAGCGCGGTGGTTGGCCCCTACGACCGGGTGGAGATCCCGCGCGGCTCGCAGAAAACCGACTGGGAAGTGGAGCTGGGCGTGGTGATCGGCCTGGGCGGGCGCTACATCAGCGAAGCGGACGCGATGCGCCACGTCGCTGGCTACTGCGTGATCAACGACGTCTCTGAACGCGAATATCAAATTGAGCGCGGCGGCACCTGGGACAAGGGCAAAGGCTGCGACACCTTCGGGCCGATCGGCCCCTGGCTGGTGACCGCCGACGAAATTGCCGATCCACACAGCCTGAACCTGTGGCTGGAGGTGGACGGCAAGCGCTATCAGGACGGCAACACCCGCACCATGATCTTCCGCATTCCGCAGATCGTCAGTTACCTCAGCCGCTTTATGAGCCTGCAGCCGGGCGACGTGATCTCCACCGGCACGCCGCCGGGCGTCGGCATGGGGCAGAAACCGCAGCCCATCTACCTGCGAGCGGGCCAGACGATGCGTCTGGGTATCGAAGGGCTGGGCGAACAGCGCCAGCAAACCGTACAGGCTTAGCCGGGAGTGCCGCCATGACCACCATTACCGCACTGCGGGTTGAAGACATTCGTTTCCCCACCTCGTTGGGGCTGGACGGATCCGACGCCATGAATCCGGATCCCGACTATTCCGCCGCCTACGTGATCCTGGAGACCGATCGCGCGGATCTCAGCGGCCACGGGCTGACGTTCACCATCGGCCGCGGCAACGAGATCTGCTGCGCGGCGATCCGCGCGCTGGAGCATCAGATCGTCGGCGAGCGGCTGGAGGATATCGCCGACGACATGGGCGCCTTCTGGCGGCGCTTCACCAGCGACAGCCAGCTGCGCTGGATCGGGCCGGACAAAGGCGCTATTCACCTGGCGACCGGCGCGGTGGTTAACGCGGTGTGGGATCTGTGGGCCAAATCGGTCGGCAAACCGGTGTGGCGGCTGGTGGCGGAGATGACGCCGGAGGAGCTGGTGCGCTGCATCGACTTCCGTTACCTCACCGACTGCATCACGCCGCAGGAAGCGCTGGCGCTGCTCAAGCAGCGGGCCGAGGGCAAAGAACGCCGCCTGGAACGGCTGCTGCAGGAAGGGTATCCCTGCTACACCACTTCGGCAGGGTGGTTGGGTTATCCGGACGACAAGCTGCGCCGCCTGTGCCAAGAGGCGGTCGACGCCGGTTTCTCCTACCTGAAGCTGAAGGTCGGGCGCGATCTGGAAGACGACATCCGCCGGGTGCGCATCGCCCGCGAGGTGATCGGCCCGGATCGCCGGCTGATGATCGACGCCAACCAGGTGTGGGAGGTGGATGAAGCCATTCCGTGGGTGAAACATCTGGCGTTCGCCAACCCCTGGTTTATCGAAGAACCGACCAGCCCGGACGACGTGGAAGGGCATCGCCGTATCCGCGAAGGGGTGGCGCCGGTCAAGGTGGCCACCGGTGAGATGTGCCAGAACCGCATCATGTTCAAGCAGTTCATCATGCGCGGCGCAGTGGATGTGGTGCAGATCGACGCCTGCCGTCTCGGCGGCGTCAACGAAGTGCTGGCGGTGATGCTGATGGCGGCCAAATACCAGCTGCCGGTCTGCCCACATGCCGGCGGCGTCGGGCTGTGCGAATACGTGCAGCATCTGTCGATGATCGACTACCTGTGCATCGCCGGCACCCACGAAGGCCGGGTGATCGAGTATGTCGATCATTTGCATGAACACTTTGTCGATCCCTGCGTGATCAACGGCGCGGCCTACATGCCGCCGAGTCGGCCCGGCTATTCGATCGAAATGCATCCGGCGTCGATCGAGCAGTATCGGTTCCGCGGGTGAGGCAGGGGGATCCCATGCTGCGCATCGACGCTCACCAGCACTACTGGCGCTACCACCCGCAGCACTACCCGTGGATCGACGAGCGGATGCGTGTGCTTCGGCAGGATTTCGATCCGCCCCGGCTGCGGCCGCTGTTGCAGGCGCTCGGTTTCGACGGCGCGCTGGCAGTGCAGGCGCGCCCCAGCGAGGAAGAGACGCTGGCCCTGCTGGCGCTGGCTGAGCAGAGCGAGGGCGTATGCGGCGTGGTGGGCTGGCTGGATATCGCTTCGCCACAGCTGGCGCCGCGTCTGGAGGCCTTGCAGCATTATCGCGCGCTGCGCGGGGTGCGCCATCAGGTGCAGGACGAGGCGGAGCCGGCGGCCTGGCTGGCGCGGCCCGAGGTGGAACGCGGCATGCAAACGCTGCAGCGCGCCGGGTATGTGTACGAGATCCTGGTGACGCACCGGCATCTGGCGGCCGCGGCGTCGTTCGCCGCCCGTCACGACCAACACTGGCTGGTGCTGGATCACCTCGGCAAGCCGGACATCGCCCGCGGCGCGCGGCACTGGGCGCAGCAAATCCGATCGTTGGCGGCGCTGCCGCACGTGGCCTGCAAGCTGTCGGGGCTGATCACCGAGGCGCCGGGCGGCCGGTGGCGGACGGAAGAACTGCTGCCGTTCTTCGATGCCGCGCTGGAGGCGTTCGGCCCGCAGCGGCTGATGTTCGGCTCCGACTGGCCGGTGTGCCTGCTGGCCGGCGACTACCGCCAGGTGGTGCAACTGTGCGAACGGGCGCTGGCGACGCTGGGGGCCGCCGAGCAGGCGGCGATTTGGGGCGACACCGCCCGGCGAATTTACGGGTTAACGGAGTCTGGTTATGGATCTGTATCTGCAAGATAAGGTTGTGCTGGTCACCGGCGGCGGTGCCGGCATCGGCGCGGCGATTGCTCATGTGCTGGCCGAAGAGGGAGCGATCCCGGTGCTGGTCACCAACGCCGCGCCGGAGGCGGCGCTGCTGGCTGATTTGCAGCGGTTGCAGCCGCGCACTGGGGTGATCCTTACCGAATTGTGCGACGAGGCGGCCTGCCGCCGGGCGGTCAGCCAGACGCTGGCGACCTTCGGCCGCATTGACGGGCTGGTGAACAACGCCGGGGTCAACGACGGCGTCGGGCTGGAGGCGGGGCGCGAAGCGTTCGTCGGCTCGTTGGAAAAGAACCTGGTGCACTACTACCTGATGGCGCACCTGTGCCAGGCGGCGCTGCGGGAGAGCCGGGGCGCCATCGTCAACATCGCCTCCAAGACCGCACTCAGCGGGCAGGGGGGCACCAGCGGCTACACCGCCGCCAAGGGCGCGGTGCTGGCGCTGACGCGCGAATGGGCGGTGTCGCTGCGCCATGACGGGGTGCGGGTGAACGCGGTGGTGCCGGCGGAGGTGATTACCCCGCAGTACCAACGCTGGCTCAACACCTTCGCCGAGCCGCAGCGGCAGATGGAGAAGATCACCGCGCGCATTCCGCTCGGGCAGCGCATGACCACGCCGCAGGAGATCGCCGATACCGTGGCGTTTCTGCTCTCGTCGCGCTCATCGCACACCACCGGGCAGTGGCTGTCGGTGGACGGCGGCTACCTGCATCTCGATCGGGCGCTGACGTGAGCGGCGCGGCGGCAGGGCGGCGCCGTTTCTGCCAGGCGCTCGATCTGATTGACTCACCGGCGCTGATTGCGGAGTACCAGCAGCATCATCAGCGCATTTGGCCGGGCATCGCCGCGCATTTGCGCGAGCACGGCATTCTGGACATGGAGATTTACCGGTTGGGCACCCGGCTGTTCATGATCGTGGAGGTCAGCGCCGATTTCGACGCCGCGCGTTTTGACGCCGCCAGCCTGAACAACCCCGAAGTACAGCGATGGGAAGCGCTGATGTGGCACTACCAGGTCGCCACCCCCTGGACGCCGCAGGGCGAAAAATGGGTGGAAATGGCGCGGATTTTCTCTCTGCAACAGCAATAACGCCAACATCATCATCGCCAGACGATACGAGGGTATCACCATGCTTGCTGAAAAAAGTGCGGCCTCCGCGCAGCCAGGCGTCGCCGTGACCGCCAATCTGCGCTGGGCCTTTATCCTGGTCACCAGCCTGTTCTTCATGTGGGGGCTGTCCTATGGCCTGCTGGACGTATTGAACAAACATTTTCAGGAGACGTTGCACGTTACCAAGGCGCAGTCGGGGCTGCTGCAGGCGGCGTACTTCGGCGCCTATTTCCTGGTGGCGCTGCCCGCCGGATACTTTATGGACCGCAAGGGCTATAAGGCGGGCATTCTGGTCGGGCTGTGCCTGTACGCACTAGGGGCGCTGCTGTTCGTGCCGGCGGCGTCGGCCAACAGCTTCGGCGTCTTCCTGTTCGCGCTGTTCGTTATCGCCAGCGGCCTGGGCTGCCTGGAAACGGCGGCCAACCCGTACGCCACGGTGCTGGGCGACGCGCAGGGCGCCGAACGGCGGCTCAACCTGGCCCAGTCGTTCAACGGCCTCGGGCAGTTTATCGGCCCGTTGATCGGCGGCACGCTGTTCTTCTCCGCCGGCCAGTCCGTCGGCGGCGGCGATCAGAGCGCGGTGAAGATGACCTATGTGGCGATCGCCGTGCTGGTGTTGCTGATCGCGCTGTTGTTCAGCCGCACCCGGCTGCCGGCGATCCGCGAAGAGGAAAAACCGGTGCACGGCGTGATAGCGCAGGGGTTGTGGCAGCATCCGCATTTCGTCGGCGGGGTCATCACGCAGTTTTTCTACGTGGCGGCGCAGGTGGGCGTGGGGGCGTTCTTCATTAACTACGCCACTGAGCACTGGCGCGAGGTGTCTAACCAGAGCGCCTCTTACCTGCTGTCGATCGCCATGATCTGCTTTATGGTCGGACGTTTCTTCAGCACCTGGCTGATGGGACGGGTCAAACCGGCGACGCTGCTGGCGGTCTATGCGCTGATCAATATCGCACTGTGCGGCGTGGTAATGCTGAGCGTCGACGGCGTATCGGTGGTGGCGCTGATCGCGGTGTTCTTCTTTATGTCGATCATGTTCCCGACCATTTTCGCCCTGGGGGTGAAAAATCTGGGCAAGCACACCAAGCGCGCCAGCTCGTTCATGATCATGGCGATCGTCGGCGGCGCCATCATGCCTTACTTTATGGGGGCGCTGGCCGACCGTTACAGCACCGCGCTCTCTTATCTGCTGCCGCTGCTGTGCTTCGCGGTGGTGCTGGTTTATGGCCTGCGGCAGCGCCGCGCCTGATTCACCCCGGCGGCGAATCGGCCTTCGCCGCCGCTTTCGGCATCTGCCGCCGGGTTCCCATCAGGATGGCCAACGCCAGCAGCAGCACCAGGCCGGACAGCGCGCCGTTTATCGTCAGACCTCCGGCATCCACCACCAGCCCGCCCGCCAGCGAACCGCAGGAAATCGCCAGGTTAAACAGCGCGATATATAGCGAAGAGGCGACCTCGGCCGCATCGGGCGCCGCCTTGAGCATCCACGCCATCAGCGCAACGGAAACGCCGCCGTAGGCGATGCCCCACAGCAGCAGGAAGGCGCCGCCGCTCAGCGGCGTGTGGCCCAGCAGCGGCAGCAGCAGGACGGCGAGCGCCAGCCCGAGGGCGATCAGCGCCAGGGTGCGGCACAGTCGTTTGGCGGCGGCCTGGCCGGCGATAAAATTCCCGACGAGGCCGGCGATGCCGTAGGCGAACAGCAGCGGCCCCACCCAACGGCTCTCGATGCCGGAGACCGTCTGCAGCAGCGGACGGACAAAGGTGTAAGCCATAAAGTGGCCGGCGACCAGCAGAAACGTCAGCAGCAGCCCGGTCAGCAGCCGGCGATTCGCGCGTTGCGCGGTGAACGACCGCCAGCCGATCGCCTGCGTGACCGGCAGCGGCGGCAGCACGCACACCAGCAGCAGCAGGGTCAGCGCCGCCAGAACGGCGACCGCCAGAAATGCCATGCGCCAGCCCAGCGCTTCGCCGAGGAATACCCCGAGCGGCACGCCGAACACCGAGGCCGCCGCTACGCCGCCGAAGATGACGGACAGCGCCAATCCGACGGAGGCCGGCGGCACCAGGCGTTCCGCCAGCCCGCCGGCGATGGCCCAGATACCGCCGATGCAAAAACCCAGCAGGATGCGCGCGGCGAACAGCAGGGCGAGGGAGGTGGCGGTGGCGGCCAGCAGGTTGGCGGCGATCAGCAGCAGCAGAAAGCCCGCCAGCAGGCTGCGGCGGTCCGTGCGCCGGGCGCCCAGCACCACCAGCGGGGCGAACAGCGCGGCGAACAGGGCCGGCAGGGAAATCAGCAGCCCGGCGCGGCCGATCGATGCGTTCAGGGTGCTGACGATCGGGGTCAGCAGCCCGACGGGCAGCATTTCTGCGGTGACGACGGTAAAGGTGGAAAGGCCGACCGCGAAGGTCGCCAGCCACGCTTTTGCGCCGCCGTCGGCGTGTAAGGCACTCATAATGACTCTCCCAATGATGAAGAACCCCAGTGTATCCGCGCCAAAATGACTGATAAACTGGCCTTAATGCGCAACATTGGGGACAAATCGTGGCTAATTTACCGTCTATGCCGTTGGATAACCTGAGCGACCTGCTGGTATTCATTCGCGTCGCCGACGCCTGCAGCTTCACGCTGGCGGCCGAGAGACTGGGCATCTCCCGATCGGCGGCGGGCAAATGCGTGAACCGATTGGAGGCGCGATTGGCGACCCGGCTGCTGCAGCGCACCACGCGTAGCGTCAGCCTGACCGAAGACGGCGCGGTGTTTTACGAGTATGCGCAGCGCATCCTGTCGCAGGCCGAAGAGGCGGAAACGGCGCTCAATACGCGGCGGCAAACCCCGCGCGGGCGGCTGCGGCTGGATGTGCCGGTCTCGTTGGGCCGGTTGCATATTTTGCCGATTCTGCGGGAATTTTTGGCGCAGTGGCCGGAGGTGGACGCAGACGTCAGCTTCTCCGACGATTACAGCGATTTGGTGCGCGACGGCATAGACGTGGCGATCCGCGTCGGCGGCAGCGACGACAGCCGACTGGTGCGGCGGGTGCTCGCGCCGCATCGCCTGATCACCTGCGCGGCGCCGGACTATCTGGCGCGCTACGGCACGCCTGCGAAACCGGAGGCGTTGAGCGATCACGAGACGCTGATCTTCAGCCACCAGGGATTGCCGGCGCCCTGGCGCTATCGGGTTAACGGCCAACTGCACGAACAGCCGGTGCGCGGCCGGATGCGTTTCAACAACGTCGAGGCATTGCGGGATGCGGCCGTCGCCGGGGCCGGTCTGTGTCAGGTGGGGGCGTTTCTGGTCGGCGAACAGATTGCGGCCGGCACGCTGGTGCCGGTGCTGGAACGCTATTGTCGCCTGGGGCCGCCGATCTGCGCTGTCTATCCCAGCCGACGCCATCTCTCCCCCAAAGTGAAGCTGTTCCTCGCGGCGATCGAACGGCGCTGGCAGGGCAAGGCGATTTGGGAAACCGTTTAGCGTAGGCGGTTCACGCCGCTTTCAAGGCCAGCGTTCGCCGCATTAGGCGATAGCCGCCGGCCGCCACCAGCAGTACGACCAGGCCGGCCGTGAGCGTGACGCTAAAGCCGGCCGTTATCCCCGCAGCGTCGATCGCCAGGCCCGCCAGGGCTGCGCCGAACGCCACGCCTATCCCCAGACCGGTGACCATCCAGGTCAATCCCTCCGTCAGCCTGGAGGGGGGCATGATGTTTTCAACCAGTCCCATGGCAATGATCATGGTCGGCGCGAAAAACAGTCCGGCGACAAACATCGCCGCCGCCAGCGTCAAGACATTGTGCACCCACAGCAGCGGCAGGGTAGTGAATGCGGTGGCGAACGCAGCGTATAAGAACAGGCGGGGCAAGGGGACGGGGATCTTCATTGCGCCGAAAATCAGCCCGGCGAGGCAGGAGCCAAACGCGTAAACCGACAGCACGATGCTGGCGGCGGCCGGCTGGCCTTGCTGCTCGGCGAAGGCCACGCTGATGACGTCTACGGTGCCGACAATAGTGCCCAGGGCGATCAGCGCCAGCACCAGAATTTGCATTGACGGCATAGCCAGGATGGCGCGCTGCCGCTCGCTGTTGCGGGTGTAAACCGGGGGCTGTGTGCTTTTTTGCAAGGCGAATGCCGTGACACCCGCCACCAGAAGCAGCGCGGCCACCAGAGGGCCGGCTTCTGGGAAAAGTGAAACGCTGAGCCCCACGGCGATCGGCGGGCCGATGATAAAGGCGACTTCGTCCAACACCGACTCGAATGAAAATGCCGTGTGCAGCTGTGGCGTGCCGCGATAAATTTCGCTCCAGCGCGCTCTGACCATCGCGGAGATGCTGGGCATGCCGCCCGCGAGCGCGGCGAAGACGAACAGCGTCCAATCCGGTGCCTGGCAGCGAGTGCAAATCAGCAGCAGCAAGAGGGCGATCGCTCTGGTCCCGGTGGCATACGGCAGCACTCGGCGTTGGCCGAAGCGATCCGCTGCGCGCGCGATCTGCGGCGCGAGCAGCGCCATGGAAAAGGCGAACGTCGCCGCCACCGCGCCCGCTAACCAATAGGAGCCGCGTACCTGCGAGAGCATGGTAATGATGCCGATGCCGGTCATCGAGACCGGCAGGCGCGCGATTAGCCCGGCAGAGGAAAACGCCTTGCTGCCCGGGGCAGTGAACAGTTTGAAATAAGGATTTGCCATAAAATGGGCTCCGGAATGTTGCGGCTCGGTATTCGCTCAATGTCCATCATTGACATACGCCACGTATGTTACGTTAATTGACATACATGGCGTATGTCAATTATAACGTCATCAATAACGAGGCGGGAGTGAACCCATGGCACGTAAAGCGCGTACCGAAATGATTGAAGAAACCCGACAAAAGCTGGTGGCGGCGGCCCGCCTGCAATTTGGCAACGTGGGGTATGCCGAAACGGTGATGGATGATCTCACCGCCCAGGCCGGCCTGACGCGCGGCGCGCTCTATCACCATTTTGGCGATAAAAAGGGGCTGTTCCTGGCGGTGGTGCAGGCGATAGACGCGGAGATGGATGCGCATCTGGCCGAGATAACCGCGAGTACTGCGGATGACTGGGAGGCTTTTGCGGCGCGTTGCCGCGGTTATCTGATCATGATGACGGAGCCGCAAGCGCAACGCATTCTGTTGCGTGATTCACCTTCGGTGCTGGGAGCCGACTATCTGCGGGCCAGCAAGCTGGCGTGCATCAGCTGGATGACGGGCGCATTGGAGGTATTGATGGCGCAGCGGCGTATCGCTGTTGCCGAGCCGGAAGCGCTGGCGCATTTAATCAACGGCGGCCTGATGGATGCCGCGCTGTGGGTCGCCCATCATCCGGAAAAAGACGTGGGGCTGGAACAAGCCTTGGCCAGTTTGAACCTGTTGCTGAACGGGCTGCGTTCCACCGCCGTATAGCAGTATAAGTGTTGATGTCAGCCGCCGTACCGTTACTACGGCGGCTTAAGAGTGAACGGCAGCGGGCTGGACGTTTTGCGCCAGCTGAATATTGTTGCGGCCGCTGTGCTTCGCCAGATAGAGCGCGGCGTCGGCTGCGCCTATCGCCGATTCGATGTCCAGTTTTTCCAATGCGGAGATGCCGGCGCTGAGCGTCAGCGTGCCGCTGTGCTGCGGACTGGCGCCGTGCGGGATGTTCAGCTCCGCCACGCGCTGGCGCACCCGTTCGGCCAGTTGCGCCGCGTAGCCTTCGTGCACGTTGGTCAGCAGCACCAAAAATTCTTCCCCGCCGTAACGCACCACGATGTCGCGCGAACGCACCGCATCGCGGATGGCGACCGCCACCTGCACCAGCGCCCGATCGCCCATGGCGTGGCCGTAGCTGTCGTTATAGACCTTGAAGTGATCGATATCCAGCAACAGCACGTAATGGCGGCCGGTTTGCGGTTCCAGCAGCATCGTGATCTTATTCTCCAACCCGCGCCGATTATAAAGGCCGGTCAGAGGATCGATCATGCTCAAATTATTGAATTTATCTCGCTCGTTATACAGGTTGGCCACCAGCGCGTGAGTAAAGATTTCACTGCGTTTCAACATCAGGTGGTGGATGGAGAAAGCGATAATAGGTAATAGCGTGGTGAATAATATCCGCAGGGTATTATGCATGCCGTCTAAAGCCAGGATCACCATTGCGGAAGGCACGGCGTGTAAACAAAAGGCGGTAAAGTTGTCCGTCAGGGAAATAGCGCTGATAAAAAAGATGCTAAACAAACTAATTAATAAAAAATCTTGGTTATTCGGTAGGCAATATTGACTTTTAACGTAAATATGTGCGGCCCAGAGCAGGCCAAGTACGCTGGCGAACAGGTTGAGTTTGCACAAATATTTACGTGGCGTTTGCAGGGAAAATAGCGCCGCTACCAGACAAAATAGCGGTATACATAATAAAGGTAGGGTAAATGCGGGCGTATCCCTAAAAGGGAACAATAATGTAAATACGGAAGAGGCGGCATTCATTACCAAAAAAAGAAATAATGCCAGGCGCTGCTTGCTGTTCAGTAATTCCTGATAAGAACGGGCGTTCATACGGAGGTCACTCTTTGCAAAGTCGTTCTGTCGAATAATTAAGGTTGAGAAGCATTCCTTTGGCGCGAATATCCACTTGAATTGCATGGTTGAGGATTGTGATTATTATCATGCAAACAGGACTAGGAATTTTCTTATGTCAAATTATCATTTTTTCATGCTGGTGTCATCTGGGTTTGGTCAGCGCAGTGAAAATGATGCGGCGGCCAAAAAAGTGTTATATGATATTGGTTATCATTATCACTTAAAGGGGGTTGTCATGCTTACCGCCATGATTGCCGCGTGCGGGCTGTGGGGCGTCAGTTGGTGCCTCGGGGATCGCCTGGCCAGCGCCTGGGGCGTTTTGCTGCCTTGTGCGCTGATGCCGCTGCTGGCCTTGATCGACCTGGATATGGTGCAGTTGCGCACCCTGATCGTGATAGCGATGTTGGCCACGCTGGTCATGTTGTTCAACAGCCGGCTGCGCCACTATCTGCTGTTGCCTTCCTGCATGGCGCTGGCGGGCGGCCTGGCGGCAGTCAGCCTCAACTTCAGCTTTGGGTGAAACGCCAGAAACGGCAAAACCACGCTTAAGCGTGTGATTCATCAATGCGTTGGGATTTTTTCGAAGTAACTACCGGAGAGATCATCAATTGGTGCGAAGAGAGGGACTTGAACCCTCACGTCCGTAAGGACACTAACACCTGAAGCTAGCGCGTCTACCAATTCCGCCACCTTCGCACAGTCGATGTTGTTGCTTTGATTTATATTACGTCGCCAGCTTGGTGCGAAGAGAGGGACTTGAACCCTCACGTCCGTAAGAACACTAACACCTGAAGCTAGCGCGTCTACCAATTCCGCCACCTTCGCATCGATGCTGAGTGCAATATAAATCATGTGGTTATTTGGTGCGAAGAGAGGGACTTGAACCCTCACGTCCGTAAGGACACTAACACCTGAAGCTAGCGCGTCTACCAATTCCGCCACCTTCGCGTACCAGAAACATTACCGGAGTAACGTTACCACGGAGGCGAATTCTAGAGATTTTGGCGGACACGTCAACAGTTATTTCCCCGCTTTGCGGGCGTTTGCTGGAAAAACAGCCATATCACCGCTTTTCTGCTGGTCAAACAGCCAAATCAGCCAATCAATCAACACTCTGACCCGCGGCGCCAGGAAACGGCCGGGCGGATACATGATGTAAATCGGCATCGGCGGAGGCGGCGTTTCCGCCAGCACTTCCACCAGTTCGCCCTGTTCCAGCCAAGGGGCAAGCGAATAGCGCGCCGCCTGTATCAATCCCATGCCGGCGCGCGCGCCGGCGATATAGGCGTCGGCGCCGCTGACGCTCAGCCGGGCGGGCAGTTCGCGCAGCTCCAGCTTGCCGCCGCGGCAGAACTCCAGCGGGTAATCGCGGTTGCTGGCCAGGGAAAAATACCCCACCGCGCGGTGCGGCGCCAGGCTATCGATGTCGAGCGGCGTGCCGTGGGCCTGCAGGTAAGCGGGGGAAGCGCAGGTGATCTGCGGCAGCTGGGCGATGCGCCGCGCCACCAGGCTGTCATCTTCGGTTTCCCAGGCGCGCAGCACGCAGTCCACGCCTTCGCGCAGCAGATCGACGTGGGTGTCGTTGGCGCCCAGCGCCAGCGTGATGTCGGGATAGCGCCGGTAGAAGTCGTCCAGCGCTGGAATGACGACCTCGCGCGCCAGCGAATGGGGCATATCGATGCGCACTTTGCCGGACGGCTGCAGCTTATGGTGGCTGAACAGCGTGTCCGCCTCCTCCAGCGCGCCCAGCAACTGCACGCAGCGTTGATAGTAGAGACTGCCTTCGCTGGTCACCTGCACCTGGCGGGTGGTGCGGATCAGCAGGCGCACGCCCAGCCGCTGTTCCAGCCGTTTCAGCGCGTTGCTGACCGTGGCGCGCGGTAGCTGCAGGCGCTCGGCCGCCCGGCTGAAGCTGCCCAGTTCGACGATGCGGGTAAAAATGCGCATGGCTTGAACCTGATCCATGTCCACTCCGGATTGTTGGTGATTTTTGAACAGTGATGTGCAATCTGCATTATTTATCTTTGTCACGTAAACAACCAGACTTTGCTGCGTTATCCATTCACCGCATGAGGGCAGCACAATGCAACAACGTAAACTCGGTTCCCACGGCCCCGTCGTCTCCGCCCTGGGGTTGGGATGCATGGGCATGAGCGACTTCTATTCCACCGGCGCCGATCGGCAGGAAGCCATCGCCACGCTGCACCGGGCGCTGGAGCTGGGCGTCACGCTGCTCGACACCGCCGACATGTATGGCCCGCACACCAACGAAGAGCTGGTGGGGGAAGCGATCAAAGGCAAGCGGCAACAGGTGTTCCTGGCCACCAAGTTCGGCATCCTGCGCGATCCGGCGGATCCTTCGGCGCGCGGCGTCAGCAGCCGACCCGAGTATATCCGGCGCTCCGTCGAGGGCAGCCTGCGGCGCTTGGGCGTGGAGGAGATCGATCTATATTATCAGCACCGGGTCGATCCGCAGGTGCCGATCGAGGACGTCGTGGGCACGATGGCGGATCTGATCCGCGAAGGCAAGATCCGCCACATCGGCCTGAGCGAGGCGTCGGTTGCCACGCTGGAGCGGGCGCACAAGGTGCATCCGATCACCGCGCTGCAGACCGAATATTCGCTGTGGACGCGCGACGCCGAGCAGGGCGTGCTGGCGGCCTGTGAGCGCCTGGGCATCGGCTTTGTGCCCTACAGCCCGTTAGGGCGCGGTTTCCTCACCGGCGCTATCCAGCGGCCGGAGGATCTGGCCGAGGACGACTTCCGCCGCAGCAACCCGCGCTTCCAGGGGGAAAACTTCAGTCGCAATCTGGCGCTGGTGGAGAAGGTGAGCGAGCTGGCGGCGCGGAAGGGCGTTAAACCTTCGCAGCTGGCGCTGGCCTGGGTGTTGGCGCAGGGCGAGCACATCGTGCCGATCCCCGGCACCAAACGCCGTCGCTACCTGGAAGAGAACGTCGCGGCGGCGGAGATAACGCTGAGCGCGGCTGAGCTGGCGGCGATTGAAGCGGTGTTCCCGCTGAGTGCGGCGGCCGGCGATCGCTACGGCGCGGAGTCGATGACCTACATCAACGGTTAAAAAAAAGCGCGGCCTGCTGGCCGCGCTCTGTCGTTTTCCGCCAACGGCGAATTATTTCTTCTTCGGCGCGCGCGGCGGACGGCCGACGGTCGCCTGGTACACCTTGAAGCGGCCGTTCTGCGCCAGCACTTCGTGGCTGCCGAAGGTGGCGTCCAGAATGTCCGGGTAGGGCAGGAAGGCGTTGGCGACAATGCGCAGTTGGCCGCCGATCGGCAAGTGCTTCACCGCGCCGCGGATCAGGGTTTCGGCAGCGGTCAGGCTGGTCTGCAGCCCGTCGTGGAACGGCGGGTTGGAGATGATCATGTCGAAACGGCCGGTGATGTCGGAGTAAACGTTGCTGACGACCACTTCGCCTTCGATGCCGTTGGCGGCCAGCGTCGCGCGGCTGGATTCCACCGCGGCGGCGTTGACGTCGCTGAGGGTCAATTTGACTTTCGGCGACAGCTTGGACATTACCGAGGCCATCACGCCGGCGCCGCAGCCAATGTCCAGCACCTTGCCTTTCATGTGTTTTTCCAGCGTCGACAGCAGCAGCGAGCTGCCGACGTCCAGACCGTCGCGGCTGAACACGCCCGGCAGCGTTTTCACTTCCAGATCGTGCAGCTGATAGCTGTCCCACCAGTCGTTCAGGTCGAACTCGGTCTGCGCGTCCAGGCGGCCGTGATACAGGCCACAGCGGCGCGCGCTGTCGATTTTCACCAGCGTGACGTGGCCTTCCAGCGTTGGCTCGGCGCTGCGCACGCCGCTGCGGTTTTCACCGACCACGAACACGTCCGCGCCCACCGGCAGCAGCGCCAGGATGTTGCACAGCTGGAATTGCGCTTCCTGCTTGCTCTTCGGCCAGTAGTAAACCAGCGTGTCGCAGTCGGCGACGAAAGCGGGATCGACGGTCAAACCGAACTGCACGTTATCGCCCATCGTCCGGTTCAGTAACTGCCAGTGATGGTATTGCTGAGTGTGGACGCGCACGTCCGCGGCCTCGAATTGGGCCGGCAGGCTGTCCTGCAGGTCGCCGGCAAACAGCACGCGGCGTTCGATAAATTCATCACTGTGGCGCAGCATGACTTCACTGGCGGGGGTTAATGCAGACATCAGATATTGGCTCCTGGAAATGAGACCGGGGATTATAGAGCTTTGTGGCGATATGTTCGACGGGTTTGTTGGCGCGGGCTGCGCGGGTTTGTTAGCATAGCGCGGCGCATGGCAGGCATGGCGCACCACAATGGGTAGGAATCGGCATGGCATCAAAACGCGACTGGCTGTTACAACAACTGGGTATTACGCAGTGGACATTGCGCCGCCCGGGCGTGTTGCAGGGCGAAGTGGCGGTCAGTCTGCCGCCCGAGACGCGCCTGCTGGTGGTGGCGCAGACGCTGCCGGTGCCCGACGATCCGCTGTTTTGCGACGTGCTGCGCAGCCTGGGGCTGACGCCGGCGCAAACCTACAGCCTGACGCCGGAACAGGTGGCGATGCTGCCTGAAGAGACCGCATGCAACAGTTGGCGGCTGGGCGTGACGGAACCGCTTGCGGTCGCCGGCGCGCAGCTACACAGCCCGGCGCTGGCCGAGCTTTCCCAAGACGCGGGGGCCAAACGCGCCCTCTGGCAGCAGATTTGTCATCATGAACACGATTTCTACCCTGACGGCGGCCGACCTGGCCACGGCCTTCAACATTGAGCAAGCCAGCCACGCTTTCCCCTGGACGGAAACCACCTTTGCCAGCAATCAGGGCGATCGCTACCTTAACCTGAAGCTGAGCGCCGATGGGGAGATGGCGGGGTTCGCCATCACGCAGATCGTGCTGGACGAAGCCACGTTGTTCAACATCGCCATTCATCCGCAGCACCAGCGCCGGGGCTTTGGCCGCCTGCTGCTCAACGCGTTGATCGAACAGCTGGAGAGTCGCGGCGTGGTGACGCTGTGGCTGGAAGTTCGCGCCTCTAACCAGGCGGCGATCGCGCTGTATGAAGATCTCGGTTTCAACGAAGTCACCGTGCGCCGCAATTATTACCCGAGTGCCCACGGCCGCGAAGACGCGATCGTGATGGCGCTGCCGCTGGGGTAATCAGCCCGGCCGGAAAAAGCATTGATTGTCACCGGTTGGCAAATCGGCGAAAATGCCCGGCTGTTATCTTTTATTCACCGCTTTGCCCGGCGCCGCGATCGGCGCGTTCTGATGATGTCGCAGGGCGGACTAACCGTAGAACCTGAAAACCATGTCTCCTAGTGAATTTGCCCGCGAAGTCTCCAAAAGAAGAACTTTCGCCATCATCTCGCACCCCGATGCCGGTAAAACCACCATTACCGAAAAAGTGCTGCTGTTCGGACAGGCGATCCAGACCGCCGGTACGGTAAAAGGCCGTGGTTCCAGCCAGCACGCCAAATCCGACTGGATGGAAATGGAAAAGCAGCGTGGGATCTCGATCACCACCTCGGTGATGCAGTTCCCGTACCGTGACAGCCTGGTTAACCTGCTGGATACCCCGGGGCACGAAGACTTCTCCGAAGATACTTACCGTACCCTGACCGCCGTGGACTGCTGTCTGATGGTGATCGACGCCGCCAAGGGCGTTGAGGATCGTACCCGCAAGCTGATGGAAGTCACCCGTCTGCGCGACACGCCGATCCTGACCTTCATGAACAAACTGGACCGCGACATCCGTGATCCGATGGAAGTGATGGACGAAGTCGAGCGCGAACTGAAAATCGCCTGTTCGCCTATCACCTGGCCGATCGGCTGCGGCAAGCTGTTTAAAGGCGTTTACCACCTGTACAAGGATGAAACCTACCTGTATCAGACCGGTAAAGGCCACACCATCCAGGAAGTGCGCATCGTCAAAGGCCTGGACAACCCGGAGCTGGATGCTGCGGTGGGCGAAGATCTGGCGGCGCAGCTGCGCGATGAGCTGGAGCTGGTGCAGGGCGCTTCCCACGAGTTCGATCAGGCGGCGTTCCTGAGCGGCGAGCTGACCCCGGTGTTCTTCGGTACCGCACTCGGCAACTTCGGCGTGGATCATATGCTGGACGGCCTGGTGGCCTGGGCGCCGGCGCCGATGCCGCGCAAAACCGACACCCGTGAAGTGACGGCGGCGGAAGAGAAATTCACCGGCTTCGTGTTCAAGATCCAGGCCAACATGGATCCGAAGCACCGCGACCGCGTGGCCTTTATGCGCGTGGTGTCCGGCCGTTACGAGAAGGGCATGAAGCTGCGTCAGGTGCGCACCGGCAAAGACGTGGTGATCTCCGACGCGCTGACCTTTATGGCCGGCGACCGTTCGCACGTGGAAGAAGCCTATCCGGGCGACATCATCGGTCTGCACAACCATGGCACCATCCAGATCGGCGATACCTTCACTCAGGGTGAAGACATGAAGTTCACCGGCATCCCGAACTTCGCGCCTGAACTGTTCCGCCGCATTCGCCTGCGCGATCCGCTGAAGCAGAAACAGCTGCTAAAGGGGCTGGTGCAGCTGTCGGAAGAGGGCGCGGTGCAGGTGTTCCGCCCGATCGCCAACAACGATTTGATCGTCGGCGCGGTCGGCGTGCTGCAGTTCGACGTGGTCGTGGCGCGTTTGAAGAGCGAGTACAACGTGGAAGCGCTGTATGAGTCGGTCAACGTGTCGACGGCGCGTTGGGTCGAGTGCGACGACGTGAAGAAGTTCGAAGAGTTCAAGCGCAAGAACGAGATCAACCTGGCGCTGGACGGTGGGGACAACCTGTCCTACATCGCGCCGACCATGGTGAACCTCAACCTGACGCAGGAACGTTATCCTGACGTGACCTTCCGCAAGACCCGCGAACACTGATACATCGGCAGGGCGCCCGGTGCGCCCTGCCAATTCCCCGTATTCTCACTCCGCTAATTAATAAATCTTCCTCATATTTTATCCTGCGTATCGATGTCGCCCAGGCGAGACGCGATTGGCCTGCGTTTTCCGCCGCATGGTCTATCTTTAACGAGATGTCCGCACATTGCTTGCGAGTAAATCACTGTAATACGCTGATTGTTTGGTGAGTTATTCTGATGTGTTGCCGATAGGAGACAGTCTGTTTCCTTAAATATCAATGAGATGACTGTTTAACCGTTTCGTGTCACTTGGTCTGTCGTCAATAGGCGACAGTTTTTTGATTAAAAATCCGACTCAACGCTTTTTTTGTTTGATTTCTAAGGTGTTTATGGAGTTGGCACGGCGGTTGCAATATTCCTGTCGTGAACGCTTAATCGTATAGCGATGATGAAGTATTTACCGAGAGGCCGCGTGAAGGCGGCTGAAGGGTTCCGGCGCTCTGGCGCTGGGGCCCCCAACAAAAGGAAGAGATCGATGAAAAAGACCAAATTTGCACACTCGCTGATGGCTGTTGTTTTGGGTTCTGCTTTGGTGAGCGGCACTGCGCTGGCCGAAGACAGTCTGCTCAACAAGGCGTCTAACGCCGCGGACAGTGCCGGTGCCAAAATCGATAGCTCCATGAAAAAAGTTGACGGTTACATGGATGACAGCGCGATAACGGCTAAAGTTAAAAGTGCATTGGTGGACGATAAGAGCATCAAAAGCACTGACATTTCGGTGAAAACCGAAAAAGGCACGGTGACCCTGAGTGGGTTTGTCGGCAGCCAGGCGCAGGCGGAGCATGCGGTTGCGGTTGCCGGCAAGGTGGAAGGCGTCAAAACCGTCAGCGACAAGCTGCACGTGAAAGATGAAGCCAACCAGTCGATCAAATCGTATGCCGGCGACACCGCCACCACCAGCGAGCTGAAAGCCAAGCTGCTGGCCGATGACATCGTGCCGTCGCGCAATGTGAAAGTGGAAACCACCGATGGCGTGGTGCAGCTTTCCGGTGAAGTGAAAACGCAGGCGCAGTCTGAGCGTGCCGAAAGCATCGCCAAGGCTATCGACGGCGTGAAAAGCGTGAAAAATGACCTGGTGGTCAAGCAGTAATCCCGCCAGGCGCCCGTAACAAGTAACCACAAGCCGCATCTGTCGGGCCGTCAAGGCGGCCCGACGTGTACCACCAAAAAAAGAAACTGATTTGCCGTCGATGTCCCGTTGTCGGGGCGGTAGACGGCAGCGAATTTTTTCACAATGGTAAGGAGAAGCTTATGTTTCGTTGGGGCATTATCTTTTTAGTCATCGCGCTTATCGCTGCGGCGCTGGGGTTCGGTTCGCTGGCGGGCACCGCCGCCTGGGCCGCCAAAGTCGTGTTCGTTGTCGGCATCATCCTGTTCCTGGTCAGTCTGTTCACCGGCCGTCGGCGCCCTTAGCCGGCCGGCATTTTCCTGCAAACTGTAACAAAGCTTAATTCCTTTTCTCACGTCGGGGAGGGCCGGCCATGAACAGCGACATCATCGTCGGGCGCTGGAAACAGCTGAAAGGTCAGGTATGGCAGGCTTGGGCCGAATGGTCCGGCAGCGATGGTGCCTGGTTGGCCGGCAGCAATGATTTCCTCGTCGGCGTGCTGCAAGAGGATTACGGAAGAGAGCGAGACGCGGTATCCTCGGAGAAAACGTCTCACTGAGGATGCCAAGTTGGGATACAGAATACCCATCACGCTCGGCAATATAGAACCGCTGGCGTCTAAACCTTTTCGACCAGGAAAAATGGCGTTGGTCTGCGAAGGCGGCGGCCAGCGCGGCATTTTCACCGCCGGCGTGCTGGACGAGTTTCAGCGCGCGGGCTTTAACCCTTTCGATCTGCTGATCGGCACATCGGCCGGCGCTCAGAATCTGTCTGCCTATATCTGCGGGCAGATGGGCTACGCGCGCCGGGTGATCACCCGTTACACCACTTCGGCACAGTTCTTCAATCCGCTGCGCTTCGTGCGCGGCGGGCATCTGATCGATCTCGATTGGCTGGTTGATACGGCGGCGGCGCAGATGCCGCTGGCGATGGACGTGGCGGAACAGCATTTTACCGACGGGCGCGAATTCCTGCTGTGCGCCTGCCGCAGCGACGATTTCGAACCGACCTATCTGCCGGCGCAGCGCGAACGCTGGCTGCCGGCCATCAAGGCGTCCAGCGCCATTCCCGGCTTCTACCGTCAGGGCGTGGAGTTGGACGGCGTCAGCTATCAGGACGGCGGCATCAGCGATGCGATCCCGGTGGAAGAGGCCTATCGCCGCGGCGCCGACACCATCGTGGTGATCCGCACCGTACCTTCGCAAATGTACTACACCCCGCAGTGGATGAAGCGCATGGAGCATTGGCTGAGCGACAGCAGCCTGCAGCAGATGGTGCGCATCCTGCAGCATCACGAGCAAAGCTATCACCGCATCCAGCGCTTTATCGAAAAGCCGCCGGGCAAGCTGCGCATCTTCGAGATCTTCCCGCCGAAGCCGCTGGCCAGCAATGCGCTCGGCAGCCGATTGGGGGCGCTCAATCAGGATTATCACCTGGGGCGCCGCTGCGGCCGCTACTTCCTGGCCACCGTCGGCCAGTGGATGGCGCAGCAGGAGCCCGACGGCATGAAGGTACGAAAAGCGCTGTCGCGCCGCCTGATCCAGCCGGAGAACGTCAGAATGCCTTCGCCGATCGTGACCGACATCGCCATGCCCACCGAGCGGGCGGCGCAGCCGGAGGCCGCGGTGGCGGCGCCGAAAATCATCCTGCCGGGCGATCTGCCGCCGGGTGAAGGGGGCGCGCTGTGAGTTACGCCTTTACCGACACCCACTGCCATTTCGATTTTCCACCCTTTACCGGGCATGAGGCCGAGAGCCTGGCGCGGGCGGCAAGCGCCGGCGTAAAGCGCATCATCGTCCCGACGGTCACCGCCGATCGCTTCGCGCGGGTGTTGCGGCTGGCGCAGGAGCATGCGCCGCTGTTCGCCGCGCTGGGGCTGCACCCGCTGTATATCGCGCAGCATCATGAGCCGCAGCTGGAACAGTTGGCGGCGCTGCTGGCCGAACGGCCGCACAAGCTGGTGGCGGTGGGGGAAATCGGGCTCGATCTGTATATGGACAACCCGCAGTTTGAGCGGCAGCAAAGCGTGCTGCTGGCCCAACTGAAGCTGGCGAAACAGCATGACCTGCCGGTGATCCTGCACTCGCGCCGCACTCACGATCAGCTGGCCGCGGCGCTGCGGCGCATGCAGCTGCCGCGCCGCGGCGTGGTGCACGGCTTTGCCGGCAGCCTGTCGCAGGCGCAGGCGTTTATCCGCCTCGGCTATTACATCGGCGTGGGCGGCACCATCACCTATGAGCGGGCGCAGAAAACGCGCGCCGTGATGGCGCAGCTGCCGCTTGAGGCGCTGCTGCTGGAGACCGATGCGCCGGACATGCCGCTGGCCGGCTATCAGGGGCAACCGAACCGCCCCGAACGCGCCGCCGAGGTGTTTCACGCGCTGTGCGAACTGCGGCCGGAACCTGCCGACGAGATCGCCGCCCACCTGCAACGCAATACTCAGGCGCTGTTCGCCATGCCGGATTGAGATGATCATAATGTGACGCGCGTCACGTTATAAGATTTTCATTTGCGTCTCGTTGTATACATTTGTGACATAAATCGGTGCGAGGGTGACCTCGCTCAGTATAATCCCCCCGAAACTCTCCAATAGCAGACCTCTCTTCATGAGCAGGGATGTATTTTATTTTTTGCAACAGGGAAACTTTGCATGCAACTCATCATGAGTCTGGTCGGGATGGCGGTGCTGATCGCCATTGCGGTGCTGCTCTCCAGCAACCGTCGGGCCATCAAACTGCGCACCGTGGTGTGGGCGTTCATCATTCAGGTCGGCATCGGCGCGCTGGTACTGTACGTGCCGCTGGGCCGCAGCATCCTCGGCAGTATGTCTAACGGTGTGGCAAACGTTATCGCCTACGGCAATCAGGGCATTTCGTTCATCTTCGGCGGGCTGGTGTCCGACAAGATGTTCGAGGTGTTCGGCGGTGGCGGCTTCGTGTTCGCGCTGCGCGTCCTGCCGGTGATCGTGTTCTTCTCCTCGCTGATTGCGGTGCTGTACTACCTCGGCATCATGCAGTTGGTGATCCGCGTGCTGGGCGGCGGCCTGCACAAGCTGCTGGGCACTTCGCGCACCGAATCGCTGTCGGCGACCGCCAACATTTTCGTCGGCCAGACCGAAGCGCCTTTGGTGGTGCGTCCGTATATCGCCACCATGAGCCAGTCAGAACTGTTCGCCGTGATGTGCGGCGGCCTGGCCTCGGTGGCCGGTTCGGTGCTGGCGGGATACGCGCAGATGGGCGTGCCGCTGGAATACCTGATCGCGGCGTCCTTCATGGCCGCGCCGGGCGGGCTGCTGTTCGCCAAGCTGATGGTGCCGGAAACTGAGCAGACCCACGATAAAGACGATGCGATGAAGCTGATCGCTGAAGAAGATCGTCCGGCCAACGTGATCGACGCGGCGGCTTCCGGCGCGGCTTCCGGCATGCAGCTGGCGCTGAACGTCGGCGCGATGCTGCTGGCGTTTATCGCGCTGATCGCCTTGCTCAACGGCATTCTCGGCGGCATCGGCGGCTGGTTCGATTACCCGCAGCTGTCGCTCGAGCTGATCCTCGGCTGGGTGTTCTCGCCGATCGCCTTCCTGATTGGCGTGCCGTGGAGTGAAGCGATGACCGCCGGTTCGTTTATCGGCCAGAAGATCATCGTCAACGAGTTTGTCGCCTATATGAACTTCGGCGCCTATCTGCGCCCGGACGACGTGGTGGCGGCGGAAGGCCTGCAGGTGCTGTCGGCTCACACCAAGGCGATCATCTCCTTTGCGCTGTGCGGTTTCGCCAACCTCTCCTCGGTGGCGATCCTGCTGGGCGGTTTGGGTAGCATGGCACCCAACCGTCGCCATGACATCGCGCGTTTCGGTCTGAAGGCCGTGGCGGCGGGCACGTTGTCCAACCTGATGAGCGCCACCATCGCCGGCTTCTTCCTGGCGCTGTAAGCCCTCGCTGAGCCCGCGACGGCGCGACCGATCGCGGGACTCCGCCTATACTCTAAGCAACGCGGGTGTTCGCCGCACCCGCGACCTTCAGCCGCTTCTTTAGCGAATTTGTGAACGATATCGCGTTATTTTGTGATGTTCTTCACATATAATTCCGGTCTGTTACAGTGCTATTTCATATAGTGTGACGATGAACGCGAATCGCCCCCGGCATTCGTGTTCAAATAGCTATTACTGGCCGGCCGCAAGGCGGGTGGCCATGTGCGGTGAGAAGGATCTCAGTTGCCGCCGCGGGAACGCCGTTCCCCTGCGCTATCTTCATGGAACCAAGTCCGCTCGCCAACACCCAGGTACTCAGTTGGAGAGTTTTATGACCGAATTAACCGCAGCAGCGCAACGTGCGCTGAACCTGATGGATTTAACCACGCTGAACGATGATGACACCGACGAGAAAGTGATCGCCCTCTGTCGTCAGGCCAACAGCCCGGCCGGCCACACGGCGGCCATCTGCATCTACCCGCGTTTTATCCCGGTGGCGCGTAAGGCGCTGCGCGAGCAAGGCACGCCGGACATCCGCATTGCCACCGTGACCAACTTCCCGCATGGCAACGACGATATCGACATCGCGCTGGCGGAAACCCGCGCGGCGATCGCCTATGGCGCGGATGAAGTGGACGTGGTGTTCCCATACCGTGCGCTGATCGCCGGCAACGAACAGGTCGGCTTCGAGCTGGTGAAACAGTGCAAGCAGGCTTGCCAGGCGGCTAACGTGCTGCTGAAAGTGATCATCGAAACCGGTGAGCTGAAACAGGCCGATTTGATCCGCAAGGCGTCCGAGATCGCCATCAAGGCCGGGGCTGACTTTATCAAGACCTCCACCGGCAAGGTGCCGGTCAACGCCACCCTGGAGAGCGCCGAGCTGATGATGTCGGTGATCCGCGATCTGGGCGTGGCGAAGACGGTGGGCTTCAAGCCGGCCGGCGGCGTGCGCACCGCGGAAGACGCGCTGCATTATCTGCAACTTGCCGATCGTATTCTGGGCGAGGGGTGGGCCGATGCGCGGCATTTCCGCTTTGGCGCTTCCAGCCTGCTGGCCAGCTTGCTGGCCGCGCTGGGCCACCAAACCCAGACCGCCGGCGGCGGCTACTGATCGATATCGTTGGCGGGCGCCAGGCGCGCCCGTCTGCACCGACTCTCGGCGACACAGGGGGATGCCTTGTTCCTGGCTCAAGAAATTATTCGTAAGAAACGCGACGGCCAGCCGTTAAGCGAAGCGGAAATCCGCTTTTTCATCAACGGTATTCGCGACAATGTGGTGTCGGAAGGGCAGATCGCCGCGCTGGCGATGACCATTTATTTCCATGACATGAGCATGCCGGAGCGCGTGGCGCTCACCATGGCGATGCGCGATTCCGGCACCGTGCTGGACTGGAAGAGTTTGGTGCTGAACGGCCCGATCGTCGACAAGCACTCGACCGGCGGCGTGGGCGACGTGACTTCGCTGATGCTCGGCCCGATGGTGGCGGCCTGCGGCGGCTATGTGCCGATGATCTCCGGCCGCGGCCTGGGGCATACCGGCGGCACGCTGGACAAACTGGAAGCCATTCCGGGCTTTAATATTTTCCCGGACGATAACGCCTTCCGCAAAATCATTCAGGACGTCGGCGTGGCGATCATCGGCCAGACCAGCTCGCTGGCGCCGGCGGACAAGCGTTTTTACGCCACCCGCGATATCACCGCCACCGTGGATTCTATCCCGCTGATCACCGCCTCCATTCTGGCCAAGAAGCTGGCGGAAGGGTTGGATGCGCTGGTGATGGACGTGAAGGTCGGCTCCGGCGCCTTTATGCCGACCTACGCCCTGTCGCAAGATTTGGCGCAGGCGATCGTCGGCGTGGCCAACGGCGCGGGCTGCAAGACCACCGCGCTGCTGACCGACATGAATCAGGTGCTGGCTTCCAGCGCCGGCAACGCGGTGGAAGTGCGCGAAGCGGTGCGCTTCCTGACCGGTGAATACCGCAACCCGCGCCTGCTGGAAGTGACGCTGGCGCTGAGCGTAGAGATGCTGTTGTCCGGCGGCCTGGCGCAAGACGAGGCCGACGCGCGCGCCAAGCTGCAGGCGGTGCTGGATAACGGCAAGGCGGCGGAGGTGTTTGGCCGCATGGTGGCGGCGCAGCAGGGGCCGATAGACTTCGTCGAACGCTACGATAGCTATCTGCCGGCGGCAACGCTGAGCAAGCCGGTGTATGCTGAAAAGCCGGGCATCATCAGCGCCATGGATACCCGTGCGCTGGGCATGGCGGTGGTGTCGTTGGGCGGCGGCCGCCGTCGGGCGAGCGACGCCATCGATTACAGCGTCGGCCTGACCGAGATGGCGCGCCTGGGCGATACGGCGGATTCCCAGCAGCCGCTGGCGATGATCCACGCCAACGATGAAGAGAGCTGGCAGCAGGCGGCCGATGCGGTGCGCAGCGCGATGACGCTGAGCGATAAAGCGCCGGAAGCGACGCCGGTAGTGTATAAGCGCATCACGGAATAACCCAAGAATCAGGAACGGCTGCGGCTTTTTCGCGGCCGTCCAAAGCGTGAGAACACGCAGGAGAGCACAGATGAAACGTACATTTATTATGGTATTGGACTCCTTCGGCATCGGCGCCAGCGAAGACGCCGAACGTTTTGGCGATCAGGGTTCCGACACCCTGGGCCACATCGCCGAGGTTTGCGCGCGCGGTGAGGCCAACGTGGGCCGTCAGGGCCCGCTGACGCTGCCTAACCTGAGCCGTCTGGGCCTCGGCAAAGCGGCGGAAGAGTCCACCGGCAACTTCCCGCAGGGGCTGGATCGCAACGCCGACATCATCGGCGCCTACGGCTACGCCAGCGAGCTCTCTTCCGGTAAAGACACGCCGTCGGGACACTGGGAAATCGCCGGCGTGCCGGTGCTGTTCGACTGGGGCTACTTCAAGGACGAGCACAACAGCTTCCCGCAGGCGCTGCTGGATAAGCTGGTGGAGCGCGCCAATCTGCCGGGCTACCTGGGCAACTGCCACTCATCCGGCACCGTGATCCTCGATCAGTTGGGTGAAGAGCACATGAAAACCGGCAAGCCGATTTTCTACACCTCCGCCGACTCGGTATTCCAGATCGCCTGTCATGAAGAGACCTTCGGCCTGGAGCGCCTGTACGAGCTGTGCGAAATCGCGCGTGAAGAGCTGACCGAAGGCGGTTACAACATCGGCCGCGTGATCGCGCGTCCGTTCGTCGGCGACAAGCCGGGTCACTTCCAGCGTACCGGCAACCGCCACGATCTGGCGGTAGAGCCGCCGGCGCCGACCGTGCTGAAAAAGCTGGTGGACGAGAAGGGCGGCGAAGTGGTGTCGATCGGTAAAATCGCCGACATCTATGCCAACGTCGGCATCACCAAGAAGGTGAAGGCGACCGGCATCGACGCGCTGTTCGACGCGACCCTGATCGAAATGGAAAAGGCCGGCGACAACACCATCGTGTTCACCAACTTCGTGGACTTCGACTCCTCCTACGGTCACCGTCGCGACGTGGCGGGCTACGCCGCCGCGCTGGAGCTGTTCGACCGCCGCCTGCCGGAACTGCTGAAGCTGGTGAAAGACGAAGACATCATCATCTTCACCGCCGACCACGGCTGCGATCCGACCTGGAGCGGCACCGACCACACCCGCGAGCACATCCCGGTGCTGGTTTACGGCCCGAAAGTGAAACCGGGTTCGCTGGGCCACCGCGAGACCTTCGCCGACATCGGCCAGACCGTCGCCAATTACTTTGGCCTGTCGCCGATGGATTACGGTAAGACCCTGTTCTAAGCCCTGTCTTTCAAGCCGCAGCGTTGTTAGCTTCACGCGTGAACCCCAGTCGCTTACTCAAGTAAGCTCCTGGGGATTCCCCCGCCAGCTGCCTGGTTGCAACTCGAAATTCAAGGCTTGGATGTTTGACGTTTTTATTAAATAAGATTTCTAAAGGAAGAAAATTATGGCTACGCCGCACATTAATGCTGAGATGGGTGATTTCGCTGACGTAGTACTGATGCCGGGCGACCCGCTGCGCGCAAAATACATCGCCGAAACCTTCCTGGAAGGCGCGGTGGAAGTGAACAACGTGCGCGGCATGTTGGGCTTCACCGGCACCTACAAAGGCCGCCGCATCTCCGTAATGGGCCACGGCATGGGCATTCCGTCCTGCTCCATCTACGCGCGCGAGCTGATCGCCGAATTCGGCGTGAAGAAGATCATTCGCGTGGGTTCCTGCGGCGCGGTGCGTGACGATATCAAACTGCGCGACGTGGTGATCGGCATGGGCGCGTGCACCGACTCCAAGGTGAACCGTCTGCGCTTCAAGGACAACGACTACGCGGCGATCGCCGACTTCGACATGGTGCGCAACGCGGTCGACGCGGCGGCGGCGCAGGGCATCCCGGCGCGCGTGGGCAACATCTTCTCCGCCGATCTGTTCTACACCCCGGATCCGGATATGTTCCAGGTGATGAAGAAGTACGGCATCCTGGGCGTGGAAATGGAAGCGGCCGGCATCTACGGCGTGGCGGCGGAGCTGTACGAAGAGTTCGGCTGTAAGGCGCTGACCATCTGCACCGTGTCCGACCACATCCTGCGTCACGAAGCGACCACGGCGGCGGAACGCCAGACCACCTTTAACGAAATGATCGTTATCGCGCTGGAATCCGTGCTGCTGGGCGACAAAGCGTAATACCGCGGCGGGCGTCGTCATGGCGCCCGCCTGTCAATCTATTCATTCCGCACGGCCGATTTTTTGCTAACGCTTTACCTTCCTGTCATTTAACGCTATTACTTCCTCTATCAATCTATTCACCAATCTATTCATCCGATGCTCACCGTTGAACAAGTTTTGCGTCATGGGCCGGCCACGGCTCGTCAACTGACAGAAGCGTTGGGCATCAGCCAGCCGACGCTATCGCGCCGTATCCGCGAATTGGCGGGCGCCGTATTGATCCTCGGTAAAGGTAAGGCGACGCGCTATGTATTGCGGCGCGGGATCGGCGGTGAGAGGCAGTTTCCGCTGTATCGGGTTGATGAACGGGGCAAGGCGCACCTGTTTGCCACGCTGTGCCCGCTGTATCCTGCCGATAACTGTGCGGTGTGCGATGAGCGCAGCGGAGAGTGGCAGCTCTATGACGGCCTGCCATGGTATCTGAATGACCTGCGGCCGATTGGCTTTCTTGGGCGAGCCTGGGGCAAAGCGGCGGCCCACGAGTTGAATTTGCCGGAGGATGTGCGGCGATGGGATGAGGGCCAACGTCTGTTGGCGCTCTGCCGTTATGGCGAAGACATGACCGGCGATTTGCTGCCTGGCGCCGACAGCTATCAGCGTTGGTTGATGCGGGATACTGCCGTCGCTATCGCGGCGGAAGATAAAATCGAGCATTACGCCGCATTGTCCGTCCAGGCGCTGGCCGGGGAGTTGGTGGGTTCCTCCGCCGGTGGCGAACAACCCAAATTTGCCGCCTATGCTGAGCTGACGCCTGGGCATCGTGCGCATGTTTTGGTGAAGTTCAGTCTGGCGCCGACGCATGTCATTGCACAGCGCTGGAGCGATTTGCTGATCGCCGAGTCGCTGGCGTTGCAGACGGTCGCCGCTGCGGGATTACCTGTCGCAACGGCGCAAATCCTGTTCGGTGCCGATCGGCAATGCTTTTTAGAGGTAGAACGCTTTGATCGCATCGGCGAAGAAGGGCGGGTGGCGATGGTGTCGCTGGAGGCGCTGGATGCCGAGTTCAGCGGCAGCGGCCACGTCAACTGGGTCGTGGCGGCTAATCGGCTATTGCAGCAAGGCGTGATCGATCATTCTGCCTGCCAACGGATTGCCTTGTATTGGGCCTTCGGCCGATTGATCGCCAATAGCGATATGCACCAGGGCAATCTGTCGTTCTTGCGGCCAACGCAGCGGCCGGTCATGTTGGCGCCTTTGTACGATATGCTGCCGATGGCTTTTGCCCCGGCAAGCAGCGGCAATCTGCGCCATGACGCGGTGGAGATCAGTTTGAGCAATGAGGTGGGCGGTGCTGTCTGGCGGCAAGCGGAGCTATTGGCTCGCGAGTTCTGGCAGAGAACGGCGCAACATGACGACATCAGCGATGCCTTCCGCGCGATTGCCGAGCAAATGCTGGCGCAACTGCAGAAGCTGCACGAACGCATTCAACGCCTGGCCTGAGTTATTCCTTCTTCGGCGCTTCCTGCTTTGTTTCCGGCGCATCGTCTTCATCGTCTTCCACCGTATTGCCTTCTGCCAACGGCGTGTTGGCGGTCAACAGGTAGGGCGACTGCTGCCAGCGGCTGCGGCGGTGTTGCAGCAGGGTACGCGCCAGAATGATGCCGATCGCCAGCGCCAGCAGGATCATCAGGCGCAGCAGGTTGGTGGTGTTGTCCACCTGCTTGGATTCGGTCGCCAGCACGTGGGTGTCGAGGGTGATGCGGATAAAGCCGATCGGGCCGTCTTTGCCCTGAATGGATTCGACCAACTGGTGGTTGAAGTAGCTGCCGGCGCGTTTGCCGTCGAGCGACAGGCGATCGCGTATACTTATCTGTTCCCCGGCGTGGGAGACCAGCGTGCCGTCCAGCTGATACACGCTGACGTCGAGAATGCGGCTGTGATCGGTGAGCTGCTTGAGGATGGCGTCGATGCGCGGATTGTTGCCGTCGTCGTCCAGCAGCGGCGCCAGGCTGTAGGCGACCTGTTTGGTCAGCGTCTGCGCCAGCTCTTCAACCTGCTCGGATCGCGCCATTTGGTGACTCAGGCTAAAATAAGAGGCGCCCTGCATCAGCAGCACCAGCAAAGCCAGGCAAATCAGGATAATAGCGGTGCGGTGCAGGCGAAATTTCAGTTTAGCGCGAGCCATGCAGGTTCCTTGGGCATCGGGGACACTTTATGTTGCCAGAACCGCTGGCGATAGGATAGCTTGATGCGTCGTTTTATCATGCAGCGTTTTTGTCCATTCAGGAGTCAATGATGTCAAACAGTCTGACCTATTGCGATCTTCCGGCGGAGATCTCTCAATGGCCGGGTCTTCCCCTTTCGCTCAGCGGCGACGAAGTGATGCCGCTGGACTACCGGGCGGGCAATACCGGGTGGCTGTTATATGGCAGGGAGCTGGACAAGGCGCGCATTACCCAATTCCAACGCAAGCTGGGCGCGGCGATGGTGATCGTCACCGCCTGGGGCGTGGACGACTATCAGGTGGTGCGGCTGGCGGGCACCTTGACGCCGCGCGCCAAGCTGCTGGCGGCGGAGAGCGGGCTGGATGTGGCGCCGCTCGGCAAAATCCCGCACCTGCGCACGCCGGGGCTGCTGGTGATGGACATGGATTCAACGGCTATCGAGATCGAGTGCATCGATGAGATCGCCAAGCTGGCGGGCGTCGGCGAGCAGGTGGCGGAAGTGACCGAACGCGCGATGCGCGGCGAGCTGGACTTTACCGCCAGTCTGCGCCAGCGCGTCGGCACGCTGAAAGGGGCCGACGCCAACATCCTCAAGCAGGTGCGCGACGAGCTGCCGCTGATGCCGGGGCTGACCAGCCTGGTGGGCAAGCTGCAGGCGATGGGCTGGCATGTGGCGATCGCCTCCGGCGGTTTCACCTACTACGCCGAATACCTGCGCAACCGGCTGCGGCTGGTGGCGGCGGCGGCCAACGAGCTGGAGATCCGCGACGGCAAGCTGACCGGCGAAGTGCTTGGGCCGGTGGTGGACGCGCAGTTCAAAGCCGATACGCTGCTGCGGCTGGCGGAGAAGCTGGAAATCCCGCTGGCGCAAACCGTGGCCATCGGCGACGGCGCCAACGACTTGAAAATGATGCAGGCGGCGGGGCTGGGCATCGCCTACCACGCCAAACCGAAAGTGTATGAAAAAGCGCAGGTGGCGATCCGGCATGCGGATCTGATGGGCGTGCTGTGTATTCTCACCGGCAGCCTGAAACACGAAGTGCGATAACGAAAGATTGAGGTAAGACGTGGCAAAAGCGGCAAAACGGGCATTTGTGTGCAATGAGTGCGGGGCGGACTATCCGCGTTGGCAGGGGCAGTGCAGCGCCTGCCATGCCTGGAACACCATCACGGAAGTGCGTTTGGCCGCGTCGCCCGCTGCGGCGCGCAACGATCGCCTCAGCGGCTATGCCGGCGACGCCGGCGTCAGCAAAGTGCAGAAGCTGTCGGAAATCAGCCTTGAGGCGCTGCCGCGCTTCACCACCGGCTTTCTCGAGTTCGATCGCGTGCTGGGCGGCGGCGTGGTGCCCGGCAGCGCCATTCTGATCGGCGGCAACCCCGGCGCCGGCAAGAGCACCCTGTTGCTGCAGGTGCTGTGCAAACTGTCCGAACAGATGAAAACCCTGTACGTCACCGGCGAGGAGTCGCTGCAGCAGGTGGCGATGCGCGCCCACCGTCTGGGGCTGCCGACCGGCGGCCTGAACATGCTGTCGGAAACCAGCATCGAGCAGATCTGCCTGATCGCCGAGCAGGAACAGCCGAAGCTGATGGTGATCGACTCGATTCAGGTGATGCACATGGCGGACATTCAGTCTTCGCCGGGCAGCGTGGCGCAGGTGCGGGAAACCGCCGCCTATCTGACACGCTTCGCCAAGACGCGCGGCGTGGCGATCGTGATGGTCGGCCACGTCACCAAAGACGGCTCGCTGGCCGGGCCGAAAGTGCTGGAACACTGCATCGACTGTTCGGTGCTGCTGGACGGCGACGCCGATTCCCGCTTCCGCACCCTGCGCAGCCACAAGAACCGCTTCGGCGCGGTCAACGAGCTGGGGGTGTTCGCCATGACCGAACAGGGGCTGCGCGAAGTGAGCAACCCTTCGGCTATCTTCCTCAGCCGCGGCGACGAAGTCACCTCCGGCAGTTCGGTGATGGTGGTGTGGGAAGGCACCCGGCCGCTGCTGGTGGAGATCCAGGCGCTGGTGGATCATTCGATGATGTCCAACCCGCGCCGCGTGGCGGTGGGCCTGGAGCAGAACCGGTTGGCGATCCTGCTGGCGGTGCTGCACCGGCACGGCGGGCTGCAGATGTCGGATCAGGACGTGTTCGTCAACGTGGTCGGCGGGGTGAAGGTTAGCGAGACCAGCGCCGATCTGGCGCTGCTGATGTCGTTGGTCTCAAGCCTGCGCGATCGGCCGCTGCCGAACGATTTGGTGGTGTTCGGCGAAGTGGGGTTGGCGGGTGAGATCCGTCCGGTGCCGAGCGGTCAGGAACGTATCTCCGAAGCGGCCAAGCACGGCTTCAAGCGCGCCATCGTGCCGCACGGCAATATGCCGAAAAAGCCGCTGGCCAACATGCAGGTGTTCGGGGTCAAGAAGCTGGCGGACGCGCTGGACGTGCTGGAAGAGTTTTATTAATGTCGCCGGCGGCGAGAGAGATATGCTATTTTGTTTAGCATACTAAACGGAGGTGGCCATGCCGCAATTTGATTACCTGAAGACGTCCATCAAGCAAAAGGGCTGCACGTTGCAGCAGGTGGCGGATGCCAGCGGCATGACCAAAGGCTATCTCAGCCAGCTGTTGAACGACAAGATCAAAAGCCCGAGCGCGCAAAAGCTGGAGGCGCTGCACCGTTTTCTCGGGCTTGAGTTCCCGCGCAAAGAGGTCAAAGTCGGCGTGGTGTTTGGTAAATTTTACCCGCTGCACACCGGCCACATCTATCTGATCCAGCGCGCCTGCAGCCAGGTGGATGAGCTGCACGTCATTTTGTGCCACGACGAGCCGCGTGACCGTGAGCTGTTCGAAAACAGTTCGATGTCGCAACAGCCGACGGTCAGCGATCGCCTGCGCTGGCTGCTGCAGACCTTCAAGTACCAGAAAAACATCCATATCCACTCGTTCGACGAGCAGGGCATCGAACCCTACCCGCACGGCTGGAACGTGTGGAGCGACGGCATGAAGGCCTTTATGGAACAGAAGGGCATCGTGCCGAGCTTCATCTATTCCAGCGAAGCGCAGGATGCGCCGCGCTACCGCGAGCATTTGGGCATCGAAACCATTTTGGTCGACCCCGAACGCTCGTTCATGAACATCAGCGGCAATCAGATCCGTCAGGATCCGTTCCGTTATTGGGATTACATCCCGACCGAGGTGAAACCGTTCTTCGTGCGCACCGTGGCGATCCTCGGCGGCGAGTCGAGCGGCAAATCGACGCTGGTCAACAAGCTGGCCAACATCTTCAACACCACCAGCGCCTGGGAATATGGCCGCGATTACGTGTTCTCGCACCTGGGCGGTGACGAGATGGCGTTGCAGTACTCCGACTACGACAAAATTGCCCTCGGGCAGGCGCAATACGTGGATTTCGCGGTCAAGTACGCCAACAAGGTGGCGTTTATCGATACCGATTTCGTCACCACCCAGGCGTTTTGCAAAAAGTACGAAGGGCGTGAGCATCCCTTCGTGCAGGCGCTGATCGACGAATACCGCTTCGATCTGGTGATCCTGCTGGAAAACAACACGCCGTGGGTGGCGGACGGCCTGCGCAGTCTCGGCAGCACCGCCGATCGCCTGGCGTTCCAGCGCCTGCTGGAGGAGATGCTGCGCGCCAACAACATCGAGTACGTGCACGTTGAGTCCAGCGATTACGAAGAGCGCTTCCTGCGTTGTGTCGAGCTGGTGCAACAGCTGCTGGCGGCGGACGCCGGCCGGCTGGCGAATGCGCCCGCCCAGCGCCACGCCGCAGGCGGAAAAAATTAGCGTAATGTGCGATCGCGCGGCAGAAACGGCCGCTCGGACGCACATTTAACGGCTTGTTTAAACATGGTTCATTCGGTAGCGACTAAGTTAAGATTTTCTTTACAATAACGCTCAGAAGAAGACATGTCTTATCGCTTACTTGCTCTCTGGTTGGTCTGCTATGCCGCAGCCTGGACGCTGCTGACGGTTCATCTTGATCCTACCCTGCCTTACGACGCCGTCGAGGCGCTCAACTGGGGCCTCAACGGCGAGTGGGGCTCACCGAAAAATCCTTGGTTGGTCGGTGCGGCGATGCAGCCGGCGATCTGGCTGTCGTGGCTGCCGCTAAACGTTTACTGGTACGGCGGGCACTTCATCGCCATCGCCATCGGCATGTTGGGCGTCTGGCTGCTGGCGCGACGCCTGAGCGGCAGCACTTCGCTGGCCTGGATGGCGCTGCTGACGCTCAATCTGTCCGGCATCATCAATTTCGACATCATTCCCTACAACGACAACTACCTGTTGGTGATGCTGTGGCCGTGGATGGCGCTGTTCTTCCACATGGCAATTTCCCGTTCGGCCAACTGGTGGCCGGCCTTCGCGTTGGCCGCCGGTCTGGCGATGATGGCCAAGTATTCGACCTTCGCCTTCGTCTATTTCGCGGCGCTGTCGACGCTGTTCGTGCCGCAGATCCGCCGCTGCTATCGCCAGCCGCAGTTCTATCTGGCGGTGGCGATCTGGCTGGCGTTGGTGCTGCCGAACGTATTCTGGCTGTGGAACCACGACTTCGCCGCCTTTAAGTGGGTGGATTCGCAAATCAAGATGCAGCTCAATCTCGACATGCTGCAATCGCTGCTGCTGGTGTTCTATCCGTCGCTGGTGCTGTGGCTGATCCTGCGGCGCAGCGGGGCGGTGCTGGCCTGGCCGAAAGCGTTGCCGATACGGGTGCTGCTGTGGATCTACCTGCTGCCGCTCGGCATCATTACTTTTTGGTTCTCCTTCAACGTCGGCGGCCGCTTGACCGAGTGGCTGCAGCCGTTCTTCATGCTGGCGCCCGCGCTGCTGGTCGGCTGCGTGCGTCAGCCGCCGGTGCGTTCGCTGCGGGCGGCGACTATTGGGCTGATGTGCGCGGCGCTGGCGGTCTATCTGGGGTATGCCGCGGTGATGCTGGGCAACGTGCGCAATGCCGGTCAGAAGATGGTGGGCATCAAGGCGTTCAGCGCCAGGGTGGAACAGCTGTGGCAGGAGCGGTACGGCGTCAGTCTGCGTTACGTCGGCGGCGAATACCTGTCGCAGTGGATGACGGTGTATGCCGGTTCCCGGCCGCAGACCATTACGCGCTGGTCCAATCATACGCGGCCGAACATCTACAACGTCAACATCAGCTATCCGCAGATTGCGCAGCATGGCGTCGCCTTGTTCGGTCGGTTGGGTGAAGACTGCGCGCACAGCGACTTCGGCGGCGAGTTGGCCCACTGGCCGAAGATGCGCCTCGACTGGCAGCAGACGCTGACGTTCCGCGCCGATCCGCAGAGCGACGAGCAGGTGTTGTGCGTCGGCTTCGTTCGCCCGCAGTAACGGCGGCGCAGAACGCCGCCGCGATGCGAACTCAGTAAGCGATAACCAGCTTGCCTTGCATATGGCCGCCGAGCAGCTGCTGGTGCGCGGCGGTCAGCGTGTCTACCGACAGCCCGTGCAGGGTTGCGCTCAGCGTGGTGCTCAGCTTGCCGTCGTCCAGCAGTTGCGCCACCTGCTGCAGGATCCGGCCTTGCTGCGCGATGTCCGGGGTGGTGAACATGCTGCGGGTGAACATGAATTCCCAGTGCAGCGCGGCGCTTTTCAGCTTCAGCGCGTTTTGATCCAACGGCTGCGCGTTCTCGACGATGGTGCAGATATGGCCGAGCGGCGCGATCAGTTCGGCCATCGCCGGCCAGTGGCCGTCGGTATCGTTCAGACAGAGGATGTAATCCACCTGCTCGATGCCGTGTTGCGCCAGGTTGCCCTTCAAATCGCGGTAGTCCACCACCAGGTCGGCGCCCCGCTCGCGGCACCAGGCGGCGGATTCCGGCCTTGACGCGGTGGCGATCACTTTCACCTTGCTGCGCAGCGCGGCCAGCGGAATGGCCAGCGAGCCGACCCCGCCGGCGCCGCCGATGATCAGCAGCGTCTTGTGCTCCGGCGCATCCTGAATGTTCAGGTGCTCGAACAGCGCCTCCCAGGCAGTGAGGGCGGTGAGCGGCATGGCGGCGGACTCCGCCCAGTTCAGGCTGCGCGGTTTGTGCGCGGCGATGCGCGAGTCGATCAGTTGGTGGCTGCTGTTGCTGCCGGGGCGGGTGATGTCGCCGGCGTACCACACTTCATCGCCGGGCTTGAAGCCACTGACGCTGCTGCCTGCGCTCACCACGACGCCGCTGGCGTCCCAGCCGAGGATGCGCGGCTGCTGCAGGCCGCTTTTCTGCAGGCCGGCGTGCACTTTGGTATCCACCGGGTTGACCGACGCCGCTTTCACTTCCACCAGCAGATCGTACTGGCTGGGCACCGGCATCTCCGGTGAGATTTCGATGAAATCGGCGGGGTTCTGCGGGTCTACGGCAATGGCTTTTATCGACATGATTGTACTCCTTTCAAATGATGCCCCCAGTGTAGACCCGCGACAGTGGGGTGATAAGATGGACAATATCTAACGGAGTGTTCGTTTAAGGTGAACAATGGAGTTCAAACAACTGCAGGACATGGCGTTGTTCGCGCTGGTGGCGGAGTGCGGCAGTTTTACCGCCGCCGCGCAGCGCGTTGGGTTGCCGAAATCCAGCGTCAGCCAGCGCATCAGCCAGCTCGAGCAGACGCTGGGGCTACGGCTGCTCAATCGCACCACGCGCCAGCTGAACCTGACCTTCGCCGGCGAGCGCTATCTGGAACACTGCCAGGCGATGATGTCCGCCGCCGAGCGGGCCGATCTGGCGCTGCAGCGGCTGCGCGACAACCCGAGCGGCCGCCTGCGCATCTCGACGCCGGCCGGGCTGGGCGCGACCCTGGTGGCGCGGCTGGCGGCGGATTTTCAGCGCCAGTACCCGGACGTATCGCTGGAGGTGTCGGTATCCGACGCGATGGTGGATCTGGTGCAGGAAGGCTTCGACGCCGCGCTGCGAACCGGCAAGCCGCAGGATTCTTCGCTGATCGGCCGCCGCCTCGGGTATGCGCCGCGCTATCTGCTGGCTGCGCCGTCCTATCTGGCGCAGCACCCGCCGATCGAACACCCGCAGCAGCTGCAGCAGCATCGCTGCATTGCCCACCGCGCCTGGACGGCCTGGAACCTGCGCTGCGGCGACGATTATTACCGCTGGCAGTTGCCGCTGGCGCACACCACCGACAATCTGCTGTATGCGCGCGAATGCGCTATCGCCGGCGCGGGGATCACGCTGCTGCCGGCGTTTCTCAGCCGCGAGGTGGTGGCGCAGAAGCTGTTGGTGGAGGTGTTGCCGGCCTGGCGCGCAGAAGGGAATGAACTGTATCTGGTCTACCCGAGCCGCAAGCTAAATTCCCCGGCGCTGGCCTGTTTCATCGATGTGGTATTGCAGCACCCGGCGTTTGACGACTACGCGCGCGAGCTGACGCAGGAGTAAAAAAGGCGCCGCATGCGGCGCCTTTGGGATCACTTGGCGATCTTTTTGTACTTGATGCGGTGCGGCTCGAGCGCGTCGGCGCCCAGCGTACGCTTCTTGTACTCTTCGTACTCGGTGAAGTTGCCTTCGAAGAATTCCACCTTGCCCTCGTCCTGGTAGTCCAGGATGTGGGTGGCGATACGGTCGAGGAACCAACGGTCGTGCGAGATCACCATGGCGCAGCCTGGGAATTCCAGCAGGGCGTTTTCCAGCGCGCGCAGGGTTTCGATATCCAGGTCGTTGGTCGGTTCATCGAGCAGCAGCACGTTGCCGCCAACCTGCAGCAGCTTGGCCAGGTGCAGACGGCCACGCTCACCGCCGGACAGCTCGCCCACGCGTTTGCCCTGATCGACGCCCTTGAAGTTGAAGCGGCCGACATAGGCGCGGCTCGGCATCTCGGTGTTGCCGATGCGCATGATGTCCTGCCCGCCGGAGACCTCTTCCCACACGGTTTTCGAACCGTCCATGCTGTCGCGGAACTGATCGACGGACGCCAGCTTGACGGTATCGCCCAGCACGATGCTGCCGGAATCAGGCTGCTCCTGACCGGACATCATGCGGAACAGCGTGGATTTACCCGCGCCGTTCGGGCCGATGATGCCGACGATCGCCCCTTTTGGCACCGAGAACGACAGGTCGTCGATCAACAGGCGGTCGCCATAGGACTTACGCAGGTTGCTGACTTCGACCACTTTATCGCCCAGGCGCGCGCCAGGTGGAATGAACAGTTCGTTAGTTTCGTTACGTTTTTGGTATTCGGTGTTGTTCAGCTCTTCAAAGCGGGCCAGACGGGCCTTGCCTTTGGACTGGCGGCCTTTGGTACCCTGGCGCACCCACTCCAGCTCTTTCTCGATCGACTTGCGACGAGCGGCTTCGGCGGACGCTTCCTGCGCCAGACGTGCGTCTTTCTGCTCCAGCCAGGACGAGTAGTTGCCTTCCCACGGAATGCCTTCGCCGCGGTCCAGTTCGAGGATCCAGCCGGCCACGTTATCCAGGAAGTAACGGTCGTGGGTGATCGCCACGACGGTGCCTTCGAAGTCGTGCAGGAAGCGTTCCAGCCAGGCCACGGACTCGGCGTCCAGGTGGTTGGTCGGTTCGTCCAGCAGCAGCATGTCCGGCTTTTCGAGCAGCAGGCGGCACAGCGCGACGCGGCGGCGTTCACCCCCGGACAGATGGGCGATTTTGGCGTCCCAGTCCGGCAGGCGCAGCGCATCGGCGGCGCGTTCCAGCTGCGCGTTGAGGTTGTGACCGTCGTGCGCCTGAATGATCTCTTCCAGGCGGCCCTGTTCGGCGGCCAGCTTGTCGAAGTCTGCGCCTTCTTCCGCGTACAGTGCGTACACTTCGTCCAGGCGTTTCAGCGCGCCGACCACTTCTGCCAGCGCTTCTTCCACCGACTCACGCACGGTGTGTTCGAGGTTAAGCTGCGGCTCCTGCGGCAGATAACCGATCTTGATGCCCGGCTGCGGGCGCGCTTCCCCTTCGATATCGGTATCGATGCCGGCCATGATGCGCAGCAGGGTGGACTTACCGGCGCCGTTAAGGCCCAGTACGCCGATTTTTGCCCCAGGGAAGAAGCTCAGGGAGATGTTTTTCAAAATATGACGCTTCGGCGGTACCACTTTGCCGACGCGGTGCATGGTATAGACGTATTGAGCCACGTTGCTCTAAGCCTCTCTATATCAGTATTTATAGGATGTCTGGCGGCATGAGTGTAGCCCGTTTCGATCTTGGATCCCAGACATCGCTCAGCGATCGCTAAGTATAACCTTTTATGCGCCGATAAAGGCGCATATTGGTGGCTTATGGCGTGACGACGATCGCGACGCGGCGGTTTTCCGCGCGGCCGCTGGAGGTGCGGTTGTCGGCGACGGGATCGCGCTTGCCCATGCCGCGGGTTTCGATGTTGGCACGCGGAATACCGACGCTGGCCAGCAGATCGGCCACCGCATCGGCGCGGCGCAGGGAGAGCTGATCGTTATAGCTGTCTTCGCCGTAGTTGTCGGTATGGCCGTCCAGACGGAACTTGGTGATGCCGACGCTCAGCAGCGCGCGGCCCATCTTCTGCACCGTCTCGGTGCTTTCCGGGTTCAGCTTGCCGATGTTGTTGCCGAACAGCACTTTATCCGACAGGCCGAATTCCCAACCGTTGTCGGTCAGTTTGAAGCCCTGCGATTGCAGCAGCGCAACCTGCTCGGGCGTCAGGCCTTGCGGCTTGCTCTGGCAACCGGCGAGCGCCAGCAGGGCGACGAACGCCATCGTCAGCAGTGAAAAACGGCCTTTAAACAGTTGCTGTATCATAGTCAAAATCCCTAGTTCAAGTGTTATAGCCGGGGCTCTTATTTATGTATAGCCAGCCGCCAGCCTCCGTTATAACGATGCTTTGCCTGATACATCGCATCGTCAGCTTCGTGCAAAAGACCCTGAGGCGTCGACGCGTGATCAGGGTACAGCGCAATGCCGATACTCAGAGAGGTAATGATCGTCTCGTCGTTCGGTAAAATAACCGGTTGCCTCATGCAATCGATGATGTTGTCGGCGATCTGTAAGACATCTTCCGTGCTGTGCACCGGCGCCAGCAGTACGGCGAATTCATCTCCTCCCAGGCGTGCGACCAGATCGGTTTCACGCAGCTGCGCGCGAATGCGTCCGGCAATGGTGGTCAGCACCGCATCGCCCGCGGCGTGACCGTAACTGTCGTTTACTTCCTTGAAGCGATCGCCGTCGATAAACAGCACCGCCAATTTCGCCGGTGGCGCGATATCGCCCAGGGCGCGGCTCAGCCGGCCTTCGAAGAAGGCGCGGTTCGGCAAGCCGGTCAGGCTGTCGTGCGTCGCCCGGTGAGCCAGCGAGTCGTTTTCCTGCTTCAGATGGGCCTGCCAGGCCTCCAGTTCATCGAGCAAGCCATTGAAATCATTGCTGAGCTCATGCAGCTCGGCGATCGGCGCCGAGGGCACCCGCAGGCCGAAGGTGCGATCTCGCCGCACCGCATGCGCCACGTTGGCGATGTCGTCCAACGAGCTGACGATGCCGACCAGCATGCGGCGCGACAACACCAGGGCGCACAGGGTACTGAGCACCATGCAGGCGATCATGCCGACCAGCCCGCGCAACAGGAAACGCAACAGGCTGCCGCCGTTGCCGCTCAGCCAGACCTGGCCGACCTGTTTGCCCTCGTGGGAGATAGGCAGGATGACCGGCTCGGGCAGCGCCCAGTGGGCGATAACCTGCTCCATGCCGTGCAGCGGGCCATCTTTGGGACGATGCCAACTAACCAGCACGTCACCGGCGTTGTTCAAAATTTTGGCCTCCGACACCTCTTCTTTGGCGGCGATCAGCACCATCGCCTCGCGAATGTAGGGGCGATCGCCAAACACCACTGCCGCTTCAACCGTATAGCTGATGGAACGCGCGATCAGGTGCAGGTTGTGGTTGGCGTAGGCGCGCAGCGCGAACAGCGCCACCAGCGTCAGAAAGATGCCGGCGGTGCCGACGGCGATCAATGCCAGCCCAAGATGCACCCGCTGCAGCACTCGGCCCAACGTCGGGCGCGCATTGCCGGAACGGTTTCTACGCAACAGCCTCATAGCGGCGGGGCCTGTTTGCGCGCCAGCTGCAGCACGTTGGGGTGAACGCGCACGCCGCTGCGCGCCAGGGCGTCCAGGTTGACCTTGAAGCCGGCCTGGTCGCCGTTGATCTGCAGGCAAAATGCGCTGCCGGCGGAGCATTCGCTATCGTTCTCGCTGATGCTGAGAATGGAGTTGCCGGAAATGCGCTGCATGAAATTTTGTCTCTGCGCGGCGTTGATGTTCCCTAAATAGATGACATCGCAGCCGGTACTCAGCGTCGGGCTGTCGAACGGCACGCGTTCGGTTTTAATCGGACGCGGCGCGCTGAGCAGGATCGGATCGAACAGCCCCTCGGCATACTGGGTGGGTGCGGTCACGCACAACCGGATCGGATTGGGTTCACGTGACCAGCGGGCGTAGCTGATGATGCCTACCACCACGGTCGTCACGGCGTGCGTGCGCTGTTGATAGGGATCATCGGCGGCGCGCGCAGGCCCGGGCAACGTCAGCAGCGCCAACAAAACGATCAGCAACAGGCGGCCGATATTCAGGCGTGCGGCAAGGAAGCCCGGCACGGGGCTTTTTGCGCAACGCATCGTTATCGCGGTATTACTCGCCATCTTCACCCGCCATTCCGGCCTGATCCACCGCCCGCAGGCCGTGGCCCGACAAGTAAAAATCCGGCCCGCTTGAAGGGACAATCGTTTTGCTGAAAGCTGTCAGTCGCACTGCCTAATGAACACTATCTACCCATAATTGGCGCGGATTGTATTATAAGATGTCTTCGTTGGGCGCTTTATGTGCTGTTTTCTCGGAATTATCCTACTTATTTTTGATAGTATAAAAATGCCCTCTCGGGTTTGCCACCGCTTTTCTGCAAAGTTGGCGCGTTTGGCCAGCTGTCAGGCGATTTGCGCAATGTCGGCGTTATCTCTTAAATGCAATAATGTGATAACTAATAATTAGAAAGTATTTTACTTTTCCAATAAATGCCGCTGCGGCTAATAAAAATCCGGCCGGCGATAATATCCCGCCGCCCTGATTTGTCAGCCAAAGTAAACGTTTTTTACCTGGCTCCGATCATGGCGATACACTTCTTCTTCTACAGTATTGAATGGATGAGCGATTGCGCTGTCTATGGTAGATATCTGCGTCCGGGCCGTGCGCCCGGTTTTATTTTGTTCTGCGGCGCCGTGGCGCGGCGGTCTCCGGGGAGCTGGGCGGCTCCCGCGGCACAATCAGTGAGGAAAGAGCGAGGATGGTCAAGGTGGACAAGCGACGGCTGTTGGCGATGGGGCTGTGCCTGACGGCGTTTTCCGGCGCGGCGCTGGCGGATTCTCTGGATGCGCAACGTCAGCGCTACCAGCAGATCAAGCAAGCGTGGGACGGCAATCAGATGGACGTGGTGGCGCAGCTGATGCCGACGCTGCGCGATTACCCGCTTTATCCTTATCTGGAATACCGCGAGCTGACTCAGGATCTGAGTCAGGCGGGGTTCTCCGAAGTGAACGACTTTATCAAACGCAACCCGACGCTGCCGCCGGCGAAATCGCTGGCGCCGCGCTTCGTCAATGAACTGGCGCGGCGCGAAGATTGGCGCACCCTGTTGGCCTTCAGCCCGCAGCCGCCTAAACCGGTGGCGGCACGCTGCAACTATTACTACGCCAAATGGGCCACCGGCGATCAGCAGGCGGCCTGGAGCGGCGCCGACGAGCTGTGGCTGAACGGCAAAACGCTGCCGGGCGCCTGCGATCGGCTGTTCAGCGTCTGGCGCGGCGCGGGCAAGCAGACGCCGCTCGATATTCTGGCGCGCATGAAGCTGGCGCTGAAAGAGGGTAACAGCTCGCTGGTCAGCAACCTCTACAGCCAGTTGCCGGCCGATTACCAAACCATGGGCAACGCTCTGGTGCGCTTGCAAAACGACCCGACCACCGTGGAAGCCTTCGCCCGCAGCGTGGGGCCGACCGATTTTACCCGCGCGGCCACCGGCATCGCCTTTGAGCGCCTGGCGCGACAGGATGTGGAAAACGCGCGGGCGATGATCCCGACGCTCGCGCGGCTGCAGAAAATGAGCGACGAGGAGCGGCTGGGGCTGGAAGAGGCGGTGGCCTGGCGTCTGATGGGCAGCGACGCCACCCTGGAACAGGCGCAGTGGCGCGATCAGGTGATTCTGCGCAGCCGTTCGCCTTCGTTACTGGAGCGTCGGGTGCGGATGGCGCTGGGCAACGGCGATCGGCAGGGCGTCGCGACCTGGCTGGCTCGCTTGCCGGAAGAGTCGCGCAACAAGGATGAGTGGCGCTACTGGCGCGCCAGTCAGCTGATGGACGAAGGCAAACGCGCCGAAGGCGAGGAAATGTTGCGCAACCTGATGACCGAACGCGGCTTCTACCCGATGGTGGCGGCGCAGAAGCTGAACGCGACCTATCCGGTGATGGTGGCGGTGGCAGCCAAGCCGCGCGCGTCGCTGACCGACGGGCCGGAAGTGGCCCGAGTGCGCGAGCTAATGTACTGGAATATGGACAACCTGGCCCGCAGCGAGTGGGGTTCCTATGTCGCCAGCCGCAGCCGGCCTGAACAAGAGGCGCTGGCGCGTTACGCCTTTGAGCAAAAATGGGCCGATCTGAGCGTGCAGGCGACTATCGTCGGCAAGCTGTGGGATCATCTGGAAGAGCGTTTCCCGGTCGCCTGGCCGCAGGAGTTCCGCCGCGCGACCGATGACAAAGGGATCACCAGCAGCTATGCGATGGCGATCGCGCGTCAGGAGAGCGCCTGGAATCCGAAGGCGCAGTCGCCGGTCGGCGCCTCCGGCCTGATGCAGGTCATGCCGCGCACCGCGCAGCATACGGTGCAGATGTACAATATTCCCGGCTATGTGGGGCCGAGCCAATTGTTCGATCCGCAGACCAACATCACCATCGGCACCAGCTATCTGGAGTCGGTCTATCAGCAGTTCGGCCGCAACCGCATTCTGTCGAGCGCCGCTTATAACGCCGGCCCGTCGCGAGTGAACACCTGGCTGGGGAACAGCGCGGGGCGGATCGATCCGGTCGCGTTCATCGAAAGCATTCCGTTCTCGGAGACCCGCGGCTACGTCAAGAACGTGCTGGCTTACGATGCGTTTTACCGCTATCTGACGCACCGGCCGGCCAAGGTGCTGACCGACGCCGAGTGGCAGAGACGTTATTGATTTTGACGGCCCTATGGTATGCTGCTGTACTAGTTAAATAGTATGGTGGCTGCCATGACGCAATTATCGTTAAACGACCCCGCTCTTTCAGAACAAGGCAATGAGGATTGGCTGCGCTTCGTCGCGCTGCTGCAGAATTCGTTTGCGCAAGAACTGCATCAACCGCTGTTGCAATTGATGCTGACGCCGGACGAGCGCACCGCGCTGGGCACCCGGGTGCGGATCATTCAGGAACTGATGCGCGGCGAGATGAGCCAGCGCGAGCTGAAAAATGAACTGGGCGCGGGGATCGCCACCATCACCCGCGGTTCTAACAGCCTGAAAGCGGCTTCACCGGCGCTGAAACAGTGGCTTGAGCAGCAGCTGCTGCACGACGCGCCCTAGCAGACTCTGCGTTATTGCTGATAGATGGCGTTGTGGAACGGCACCAGCGCCAGCAGCAGCGCCTGATGATAAACGCTGGTGCGGCTCAGCCGGCCGTCGGTGAAAACGCCGATGGCGCCGCCCTGGCGCTTCACCTCGGCGTTGCCGGTGATCGTCGCCATTTCGCTGCCCAATTCGCGGCCTTCGCGAATACCTTGTAAGATGACTTCCGGCAGCATCAGGCTCGCCGAGCGGGATTCGCCGCGGATGGACGGGTTCTCGATGGTCATCCAGGCGAAGGTCATATTCTCCTCAATCCCGGCTTCCACGCCGACCCAAAAATCGGCCTCGGGCCTGACCTGGCGCGCTTCCATCACGCGTTGACGCGCACCGGTGCGCGTTTCGTGATTGCCTATCGGCTGCAGCGAAACGCCGCTGGCGACGTCGACGGGTTCAATGCGGTATTGGCCTGCGCCGAAGACGTCATCGAAGGCCAATTGAATAGCCTTGATCTTTGCCGGGTTGGTAGTTGCAGCGACAACATGGTACATAACGGGTTTGATATCCTTCTGGCCGATACGCCGGGCAGCGGCAAAAGCGTCGCCGGGCCGGGGATAAACGCAAATTTCACGCAGTATAACGGAAAACAAAAATGTTACAGGTATACCTCGTTCGCCACGGCGAAACGGAATGGAACGCGGCTCGCCGCATCCAGGGTCAGTCCGACAGCCCGTTAACCGCCATGGGGGAACACCAGGCCCGTCTGGTCGCCAGGCGCGTCAGCAAAGAAGGCATTACGCATATCATTACCAGCGACCTGGGGCGCACGCGCCGCACCGCGCAGATCATCGCCGAAGCCTGTGGCTGCGAAGTGATTGGCGATCCGCGTTTGCGTGAGCTGCACATGGGGGTTCTGGAAGAACGCCTGATCGACAGTTTGACGCCGCAGGAAGAACAGTGGCGCAAACAGATGGTCGATGGTACTCCTGACGGCCGTATCCCTCAAGGCGAATCCATGGAGGAGCTGGGCGAGCGCATGCGCGCCGCGCTGGAGAGCTGCCTGATGCTGCCGGAGGGCAGCAAGCCGCTGCTCGTCAGCCATGGCATCGCGTTGGGGTGTTTGATCAGTTCGGTGCTCGGGCTGCCAGCCTATGCGGAACGTCGCCTGCGCTTGCGCAACTGCTCACTGTCGCGCGTCGATCACCAGCAGAGCCCGTGGCTGGCTTCCGGCTGGATCGTCGAAACGGCGGGCGATGTCACGCATCTGGACATGCCCGCGTTGGACGAACTGCAGCGTTAACGTCGAATCGGGATCAGGTAATCGCACTTGATCTCGGTAGGCGCCTGATGCGGACGGCGCTCGCCTTTCGGGTAGAAGCGCTCGATGTCGTGCCCTTTGCGGCGCGTCAGTTTGAGCTCCGGCAGGCAAGTGCCGTAGACCGTCAGGATAAAGTCCTGCAGGCCTCCGATGGGCCCTTCATAGCTGAACATTGCAAATTCGCCGCCCGGCAGCACCAGCGGTTGAACTTCCTGCACTTTATCAGGCACCTGATCCGGCTCCAGCGCCGTGGTGTACAGCACTTCCTGTTCGTCGTCCTTCTCCTGGCTCGGACGCGAGTGGTGCAACCCGTACAGCACCGGCGGCAAGGTTTCGACTTCGCCGAGGAACTGGCGCCAGAACTGCGAGCGCAGTTCGGTGCGCACGGTGGTGATCTGTTCCAGCGTGCAGGAGTAGCTTTGCGTCAGGCCGACCAGATGCTTATCCGGCAACGAGAGGAACTCGGGCTGCGGCAGAGTGAAGGCCCCCAGACGGATCGGCGGACAGATGCCGAACGCGTTCCAGTCTTCGGCGCGGCGGTACAGCGCCGGCGTTTGCGCAAACTGTTTCTTGAAGGCGCGCGTGAAGGTCTGCTGCGAGTCGAAGCGATATTGCAGAGCGATATCCAAAATCGGCCGGCTGGTCAGGCGCAGCGCGACGGCGGCCTTGGACAGCCTTCTTGCCCGGATGTAAGCACCGATGGCATTACCGGTAATATCTTTGAACATCCGTTGCAGGTGCCATTTGGAGTAGCCGGCCTTGGCCGCCACGTTATCCAGCGACAAGGGTTGGTCCAAATGGCTTTCCAGCCAGCTAAGCAGATCACGAATGATACCGGCTTGATCCATAGATCTTCCTCGTAAAGCTTGGGGGTAGGAACCCGAACTGTTGATTCGTCACGCTGGTGCTGCGCTATCAGACCGATCCATGAGCCATTATGCGTTGCACTCTTTGCCTCTGCTGCGCATGCCGCGCCAGAGTTGGATTGGGGTACACCGTAGTGGGCGCAAAGAAATAACGACGCCGCATCATAGCAATTTTTTTCCTCCGCGACTCTCAAAGATTTTTGTCACGCTCTGTGCTAAAACGGACGGTGCGGACCCGTAAAAACCCGATTCCGTGAGCTTAGACATAAATAATGGTGATCGCCGGGCCCATTTTCGCGGCAAGGTTATATCGGAGTTAAGTAAATGAAAAAAAGCTGGATATTTTTATTCGGTTTGGTTTGCGCAACCGTGCGAAGCGCACAGGCGGAGCAAGTGGGTTCCGTTGATACGGTGTTTAAATTGTTGGGGCCGGACCACAAAATCGTGGTCGAAGCGTTCGACGATCCGGATGTTAAAAATGTAACTTGTTATATCAGCCGCGCCAAAACCGGCGGCATCAAAGGCGGGCTGGGCCTGGCGGAAGATACCGCCGACGCGGCCATTTCCTGCCAGCAGGTCGGGCCTATCGAGCTGAGCGACAAGATCAAAAACGGCAAGGCGGAAGGCGATGTGGTGTTCCAGAAACGCACGTCGCTGGTGTTCAAGAAGCTGCAGGTGGTGCGCTTCTACGACGCCAAACGCAATTCGCTGATCTACCTGAGCTACTCCGACAAGGTGATCGACGGCTCGCCGAAGAATGCGCTGAGCGCGGTGCCGATCATGCCGTGGGCTGAGGCAAAATAAAAAAACGGGGTTCAGCATGCTGAACCCCGTTTTCATGACGGCAGGCTGGAATTACTCTTCCAGATCGCCGCAGAAGCGGTAGCCTTCGCCGTGGATGGTGGCGATGATTTCCGGCGTGTCCGGCGTCGATTCGAAGTGCTTGCGAATGCGACGGATGGTGACGTCCACGGTGCGGTCATGCGGCTTCAGCTCGCGGCCGGTCATCTTCTTCAGCAGTTCGCCGCGGGACTGGATCTTGCCCGGGTTTTCGCAGAAGTGCAGCATGGCGCGGAATTCACTGCGCGGCAGCTTGTACTGTTCGCCGGCCGGGCTGATCAAAGAGCGGCTGTTGATGTCCAGCTCCCATCCGTTGAATTTGTAGCTCTCGACCAGGCGGCGCTCTTCGCCGAGGCTGCCTAGATTCATGGTGCGCGACAGCAGGTTGCGCGCGCGGATGGTCAGCTCACGCGGGTTGAACGGTTTGGTGATGTAATCGTCGGCGCCGATTTCCAGGCCGAGAATCTTATCCACCTCGTTATCGCGGCCGGTCAGGAACATCAAGGCGACGCTGGCCTGTTCACGCAGTTCGCGCGCCAACAGCAGGCCGTTTTTGCCTGGTAGATTGATGTCCATGATGACCAGATTGATATCATTTTCAGACAGGATATTGTGCATCTCTGCACCATCATTGGCTTCATGAACAATGTAGCCTTCCGCCTCGAAAATGCTCTTCAGGGTGTTACGAGTGACTAACTCGTCTTCGACAATCAGAATGTGCGGGGTCTGCATATTTGCTACCTAAAATTGCCAACAAAATAGAAAATAGGAAGTACAGAAGTCTCTGTTTTCTTAGAGGAGGGCAGAGATAGCGCCACGTTCCCTCTCAGCAAATGACTAAAGTACGTAAACTCGTTCTTGATGCACTTTCCATCTCATGTCAACAAGATCGCTAGCCTGGTGGGGATGCCGTTCCCTACAACCCCTTGGGTGCTAAAACGGCGCATATCCTAACCCCATTAACAGCAATATAACAGCGCGTGCCGAATTCATCACCCAACAAAACTACGCTTTGTTGACATATATCAAATTCAATTGTAGCACGTTAACAGATTTGTGAAAAACACTTACAGAAATGCCAGTTTAAGTCACAGAACCTCAAATTCTGTGAACGATTCAGCATTATCCGGCCCGATAGGATACAATTATTCGCTTATTGATCATCGCGTTGTTTTAACTCATTGATAAATAAATGCAGTAAAACATAAGCATGAATAATGACTATTACGACAGGTTTATTAGCTCAACGAGCCGTTTAATCTTGTTTGTTGCTATTAACGCGTTTATTGTTACTCAATTGTAAATACATGCGGGCGCTGCGCTATCGTCAAAAACGCAGGCCCGCCTTCGGTGGAAGAGTGATGCAGCTTCATATTGTTCTAGTGGCTCCGGCGCGGCCGGAAAACGTCGGCGCGGCGGCGCGCGCGATGAAAACCATGGGTTTCGCTTCGTTGCGCATTGTCGACAGCGAGGCGCATCTGCAGCCGGCGGCGCGCTGGGTGGCACATGGGGCCGGCGAGATCCTCGACGGCGTGCAAACGTTCGCCACGCTGGAACAGGCGCTGGCGGATGTGGATTTCACCGTCGCCACCACCGCCCGCAGTCGCGCGCGTTTTCACTACTACTGCACGCCGCCTGAGCTGCTGGAACAGCTGAGTGAGCGTAAGCAGTGGGTCGGCCAGGCCGCGCTGGTATTCGGCCGCGAAGATTCCGGCCTGACCAACGAAGAGCTGGCGCTGGCGGATTTGCTGACCGGCGTGCCGATGCTGGCGGACTATCCGTCGCTCAACCTGGGCCAGGCGGTGATGGTGTACTGCTACCAGTTGGCGAGCCTGATGGGCGTCAACGCCGCGCCGCAGGAGGCTGCGGCGCCTGAAGGGCAACTCAGGGCGTTGCGCCGCCGCGCCGATGCCTTGTTGGATACTCTGGAGGTCGGCGATGACCAAAAATTGCGCGACTGGCTGCACCAGCGCCTCGGTGCGTTGCCGCAGCGAGATACGGCGATGCTGCATACGCTGCTGCACGACATCGAAAAAAAACTCGCCAAGTGATAGCGGCTCCAGCAGGCGGTTACTCAGTGTGATCCACTATTAAACCGGCTTTAGGTTGTTTTTTTGTTCTGTCATTTTGCTTTTCACCTGTTGCATCGCGCATTACCGCCGCTGAACGGAAAATAAGCAAAAAAAAGAAATCGTTTGACTTGGGATTGCGATTGCTTTAACCAATAGAGGGGACAGAGTATTTCATGAGACAGACAGACAACATGCGCAATATCAGCCTGACTACCACAATTATTACCACCACCGATACCACAGGTAACGGGGCGGGCTGACGCGCACAGGAAACACAGAAAAAAGCCCGCACCTAATCAGTGCGGGCTTTTTTTTCGGCTTAAATTCGGAGAGATCACAAATGCGAGTGCTGAAATTTGGCGGAACCTCGGTAGCGAATGCGGAACGTTTTCTGCGCGTCGCCGACATCATGGAGAGTAACGCGCGTCAGGGACAGGTAGCCACGGTCTTGTCCGCCCCCGCAAAGATCACCAACCATCTGGTGGCGATGATCGATAAAACGGTGGCGGGCCAGGACATTCTGCCGAATATGAGCGACGCCGAGCGGATCTTTGCCGACTTGCTGAGCGGGCTGGCGCAGGCGCTGCCGGGCTTTGAATACGATCGTTTGAAAGGCGTGGTCGATCAGGAATTCGCGCAGCTCAAACAGGTGCTGCATGGCGTCTCGCTGCTGGGGCAGTGCCCGGACAGCGTGAACGCGGCGATCATCTGCCGCGGCGAAAAGCTCTCCATCGCCATCATGGAAGGGGTGTTCCGCGCCAAAGGCTACCCGGTCACGGTGATTAACCCGGTGGAGAAACTGCTGGCGCAGGGCCACTACCTGGAGTCCACCGTGGACATCGCCGAGTCTACGCTGCGCATCGCCGCCGCGGCGATCCCGGCCGATCACATCGTGCTGATGGCCGGTTTCACCGCCGGTAACGACAAGGGCGAGCTGGTGGTGCTGGGCCGCAACGGCTCCGACTATTCCGCCGCGGTGCTGGCCGCCTGCCTGCGCGCCGACTGTTGCGAGATTTGGACTGACGTCGACGGCGTTTATACCTGCGATCCGCGCACCGTGCCGGACGCCAGGTTACTGAAATCGATGTCGTACCAGGAAGCGATGGAGCTTTCCTATTTCGGCGCCAAAGTGTTACACCCCCGCACCATCACTCCGATTGCTCAGTTCCAAATCCCTTGCCTGATTAAAAACACCTCCAACCCGCAGGCCCCCGGCACGCTGATCGGCAAAGACAGCACCGATGCCGATATGCCGGTGAAGGGCATCACCAACCTGAACAACATGGCGATGATCAACGTCTCCGGCCCGGGCATGAAAGGCATGGTCGGCATGGCCGCACGGGTCTTCGCCGTGATGTCGCGCGCCGGCATTTCGGTGGTGCTGATCACCCAATCCTCTTCCGAATACAGCATCAGCTTCTGCGTGCCGCAGGGTGAACTGCAGCGCGCTCGTCGCGCGCTGGAAGAGGAGTTCTATCTGGAGCTGAAAGACGGCGTGCTGGATCCGCTGGACGTGATGGAACGCCTGGCGATCATCTCGGTGGTCGGCGACGGCATGCGCACCCTGCGTGGCATTTCCGCTCGCTTCTTCTCCGCGCTGGCGCGCGCCAACATCAATATCGTCGCCATCGCCCAAGGATCTTCCGAACGTTCCATTTCGGTGGTGGTCAGCAATGATTCCGCCACCACCGGAGTGCGCGTCAGCCACCAGATGCTGTTCAACACCGATCAGGTGATCGAAGTGTTCGTCATCGGCGTTGGCGGCGTCGGCGGGGCGTTGATCGAGCAGATCTATCGTCAGCAGCCGTGGCTGAAGCAAAAACATATCGATCTGCGGGTGTGCGGCATCGCCAACTCGCGCGTGATGCTGACCAACGTGCACGGCATCGCGCTCGACAGCTGGCGCGACGCGCTGGCCGGCGCGCAGGAGCCGTTCAATCTCGGCCGTCTGATCCGGCTGGTGAAGGAATATCACCTGCTGAACCCGGTGATCGTCGACTGTACCTCCAGTCAAGCGGTGGCCGATCAGTACGTGGACTTCCTGGCGGACGGCTTCCATGTGGTGACGCCGAACAAAAAGGCCAACACCTCGTCGATGAACTATTATCAGCAGCTGCGCGCTGCCGCCGCCGGTTCGCACCGCAAGTTCCTGTACGACACCAACGTCGGCGCCGGTCTGCCGGTGATTGAGAACCTGCAAAACCTGCTGAACGCCGGCGATGAGCTGGTACGTTTCTCCGGCATCCTGTCCGGCTCGCTGTCCTTTATCTTCGGCAAGCTGGACGAAGGGCTGTCGCTGTCGGCCGCGACCCTGCAGGCCCGGGCCAACGGCTACACCGAGCCGGATCCGCGCGACGATCTGTCCGGGATGGACGTGGCGCGCAAGCTGCTGATCCTGGCGCGCGAGGCCGGTTATAAACTGGAACTGAGCGATATCGAGGTCGAGCCGGTGCTGCCGCCGTCCTTCGACGCGTCGGGCGACGTGGACACCTTCCTGGCGCGGTTGCCGGAGCTGGATAAAGAGTTCGCGCGCAACGTGGCCAACGCCGCCGAGCAAGGCAAGGTGCTGCGCTATGTCGGCCTGATCGACGAAGGGCGCTGCAAGGTGCGCATTGAGGCGGTGGACGGCAACGATCCGTTGTATAAAGTGAAGAACGGCGAGAACGCGCTGGCCTTCTACAGCCGCTACTATCAACCGTTGCCGCTGGTGCTGCGCGGCTACGGCGCCGGTAACGATGTGACCGCAGCGGGCGTATTCGCCGATCTGCTGCGCACACTGTCATGGAAGTTGGGAGTTTAATATGGTTAAGGTGTATGCACCGGCCTCGATCGGCAACGTCAGCGTCGGTTTCGACGTGCTGGGCGCGGCGGTTTCGCCGATCGACGGCACGCTGCTGGGCGACTGTGTCAGCGTCGAAGCCGCCGAGACGTTCAGTTTGCAGAATGCCGGGCGCTTCGTCAGCAAGCTGCCGGCCGAGCCGAAAGAGAACATCGTTTATCAATGCTGGGAGCGCTTCTGCCAGGAGATCGGCCGCGAAGTGCCGGTGGCGATGCGTTTGGAAAAGAACATGCCGATCGGATCGGGGCTGGGTTCCAGCGCCTGTTCGGTGGTCGCCGGGCTGATGGCGATGAACGAATTCTGCGATCGTCCGTTGGATAAGACGACGCTGCTCGGCCTGATGGGCGAGCTGGAAGGGCGCATTTCCGGCAGCGTGCATTACGACAACGTGGCGCCTTGCTATCTGGGCGGCCTGCAGCTGATGCTGGAAGAAGAAGGCATTATCAGCCAGGAGGTGCCGTGCTTTGACGATTGGCTGTGGGTTATGGCCTATCCGGGCATCAAGGTCTCCACCGCCGAAGCGCGCGCCATTTTACCCGCGCAATACCGTCGTCAGGATTGCATCAGCCACGGCCGCTACCTGGCCGGCTTTATTCACGCCTGCCATACCCGGCAGCCGCAGCTGGCCGCCAAATTGATGCAGGACGTGATCGCCGAACCGTACCGCACCCGGCTGCTGCCGGGCTTCGCCGAAGCGCGCAAGGCGGCGCAGGAGATCGGCGCGTTGGCCTGCGGCATCTCCGGCTCTGGCCCGACGCTGTTCGCCGTCTGCAACGACGTCGCCACCGCGCAACGCATGGCCGCCTGGCTGCAACAACACTATCTGCAAAACGACGAAGGTTTTGTTCATATTTGCCGTCTGGATACCGCAGGCGCTCGACTACTGGGATAACGCATGAAACTGTACAACCTTAAGGATCACAACGAGCAGGTCAGCTTCGCGCAGGCGATCAAACAAGGCCTGGGCAAGCAACAGGGGCTGTTCTTCCCGCTGGAGCTGCCGGAGTTCGAACTGACCGAAATCGACCACCTGCTGGAGCAGGATTTTGTCACCCGCAGCAGCCGCATTCTGTCGGCCTTTATCGGCGAAGAGGTGCCGGAAGCGGCGCTGAAGAAACGCGTGCAGGCCGCCTTTGAGTTTCCGGCGCCGGTGGCGAAAGTGACCGATGACGTCTCCTGCCTGGAGCTGTTCCACGGCCCGACGCTGGCGTTCAAAGACTTCGGCGGCCGCTTTATGGCGCAGATGCTGGCGGAAGTGGCCGGCGAGCAGCCGGTGACCATTCTGACCGCCACCTCCGGCGACACCGGCGCTGCCGTGGCGCACGCCTTCTACGGCCTGAAAAACGTACGGGTAGTGATCCTGTATCCGCAGGGCAAAATCAGCCCGCTGCAGGAAAAGCTGTTCTGCACCCTGGGCGGCAACATTCACACCGTGGCGATCGACGGCGACTTCGATGCTTGTCAGGCGCTGGTGAAGCAGGCGTTCGACGATCAGGAATTGAAAGACGCGCTGCACCTGAACTCGGCCAACTCTATCAACATCAGCCGTTTGCTGGCGCAGATCTGCTACTACTTCGAAGCGGTGGCGCAGCTGCCGCAGGAAGCGCGTAATCAACTGGTGATTTCGGTGCCGAGCGGCAACTTCGGCGATCTGACCGCCGGGCTGCTGGCCAAATCGCTGGGCCTGCCGGTGAAGCGCTTCATCGCCGCCACCAACGCTAACGACACCGTGCCGCGCTTCCTGACCAGCGGCCAGTGGCAGCCGCACGCTACGGTCGCGACGCTGTCCAACGCCATGGACGTCAGCCAGCCGAACAACTGGCCGCGCGTGGAAGAGCTGTTCCGTCGCAAGGTCTGGCAGTTGAAGGAGCTGGGTCACGCGGCGGTCAGCGACGAGACCACCAAAGACACGATGCGTGAGCTGGCCGAGCTGGGCTATATCTCCGAACCGCACGCGGCCATCGCCTACCGCGCGCTGCGTGACCAGTTGCAGGAAGGGGAGTTCGGTCTGTTCCTCGGCACCGCGCATCCGGCCAAGTTTAAAGAGAGTGTGGAAGCGATACTCGGCCAGGAGCTGCCGTTGCCGAAAGCGCTGGCGCTGCGGGCTGAGCTGCCGCTGCTGTCGCACACGCTGCCGGCCAACTTCGGCGAGCTGCGCAAGTTCCTGATGGGGCTGCCGGCCTGAAGTTCGGCAGGGTAAAATGCGAAAAGCCGTCTTGCGACGGCTTTTTTTTATACCTGCTCCGGGCGTTTGAACACCAGTTCATTGCCTTGCGAAGCGGCTTCGTCGAAGGCGTAGCCTTCCAGGTTGAAGTCCGCCAGCTGCTCGCTGCGCGTCAGGCGGTTTTTGATGATAAAGCGGCTCATCAACCCACGCGCTTTCTTGGCGTAGAAGCTGATGACCTTGAACTTGCCGTTCTTCTCGTCGAGGAACACCGGTTTGATCAGCGAGCCGTGCAGCTTGGCCGGCTTCACCGCTTTGAAATACTCGTCTGACGCCAGGTTGACCACCACGTCGTCGCCCTGTTGCTCCAGCGCTTCGTTGAGTTTTTGGGTGATCTGATCGCCCCAGAAGCTGTACAAATCTTTGCCCTTCGGGTTTTCCAGCTTGATGCCCATCTCCAGCCGGTACGGCATCATCAGATCGAGCGGGCGCAGTACGCCATACAGGCCGGACAGCATGCGCAGATGCTGCTGGGCGAAGTCGAAATCGGCTTCGTTGAAGTCCTGCGCCTGCAGGCCGGTATATACGTCGCCCTTGAACGCCAGCAACGCCTGACGGGCGTTGTCCGGGGTAAATGTCGGTTGCCATTCGCTAAAGCGCGCGGCGTTCAGCCCGGCCAGCTTGTCGCTGATGCTCATCAGGCTGGCGATTTGCGCCGGCGTCAGCTCGCGGCAAATGTTGATAAGCTGCTTAGACTTGTTCAGCAGTTCGGGCTGCGTGAAGCGTTTTGTCGCCAGCGGGCTGTCGTAATCGAGCGTTTTTGCAGGTGAAATAATAACGAGCATGGCCAGATCCTGTTTATCCAAGTGCGCATACTGTAGCAAAAAGCGCGGGAAAAAGGGGCTATCGGTCCAATAGGCGGGGCGCGCATCGCACGCGCCCCGGAATACTCAGCGCGGCGGCGGCTTGTCGTCCCACACGCCCGGCTCCAGCTGCGATTTCAGCTCCGGATAACGGTTGGCGTCGAAGGTTGGCAGCTTGCCCAGGCGGCGCTGGCGATGGTAGTCGTCAGCCAGCTTCAGCGCGACCCGCGACAGCAGCAAGATAGCTGTCAGGTTGGTGATCGCCATAAGCGCCATGGAGGTATCCGCCATTTTCCACACCAGCGGCAGCTCCGCCAGCGCGCCGAACATCACCATGCCCAGCGCCACGCAGCGGAAAATCAACAGGCCGCCTGGGTGGTTGTGCTCGAGGAACACCAGGTTGCTCTCGGCATAGGCGTAGTTGGCGATGATCGACGTAAAGGCGAAGAAGAAGATGGCGATGGCGACGAACGGAGTCCCCCAACTGCCGACGGCGGTCGACAGCGCGCGCTGAGTCAGATCGATGCCGCTGATGCTGTCGGTCGGCTGATCGAGAATGCCGGAAGAGAGGATGATCGCCGCGGTGGCACTGCAGATGACGATGGTGTCGATAAATACCCCGAGCATCTGCACGTAGCCCTGTGAAGCGGGATGCGGCGGATAAGGCGAGGCGGAAGCCGCCGCGTTGGGCGCCGATCCCATGCCGGCTTCGTTGGAGAACAGGCCGCGCTGCACGCCCTGGGTCATCGCCTGGGAGATACCGTAACCGACGGCGCCGGCCGCGGCTTCCTGCAGGCCGAAGGCGCTTTTGAAGATCAGCGTCAGGATCGCCGGCATGTGCTCGATGTTATGGCCAATCACCCAGAGAGCCAGCAGCAGGTAGGCGCCGGCCATCAGCGGCACCACCAGCTCGGCCACTTTGGCGATGGAGCGGATGCCGCCGAAGATCACCACGCCGCTCAGCAGCACCAGGCCAATACCGACGTGCAGCGGCTGTAAATGGAAGGCGACGGCGGAGGCCTGCGCGATGGAGTTGGCCTGTACGGCGTTGAACACCAGGCCGAAAGCGATGATCAGGAAAATGGAGAACAGCACGCCCATCCAGCGCATGCCGAGTCCCTTTTCCATGTAATAGGCCGGGCCGCCGCGGTAGTTGCCGTTATCGTCCTTGGTTTTGTAGAGCTGCGCCAGCGAGCTCTCCACAAATGAGGTGGCCATGCCGATAAACGCCACCACCCACATCCAGAAGATGGCGCCGGGGCCGCCGGCGGTCAGGGCGATGGCGACGCCGGTCAGGTTGCCGGTGCCGACGCGCGCCGCCAGCGTGGTGCACAGCGCCTGGAAAGAGGAAATGCCGGCGCTGTCGCTTTTATTGCTGTTTTTCAACACCGAGAACATGTGGCTGAAGTGGCGGAGCTGGATAAAACGGGTGCGCAGCGTGAAGTAAATGCCGGTGCCGAGCAGCAGATAAATCAGCACCGACCCCCACAAAATGTTGTTTATAAAATTCATCAGGTCCGTCAAGGGATCCCTCCTCCTTATCGAAATGTCATGCGCACCTGGCAGCATCCACCGCAGGTGAGAAATATTGGCCTATTTTTTACAAGAGCTTAGCTGGAATCGGTCCGGCGTCAGGCGATTAAGATTTTTCGCAGATTAGCGGACGAATTGCATCAATTTTTTCGAATTTAACATAATTTATTCGGGCGATAGCACGTTATTGCCTTTCCATCCGCTCGGTAATGGCGAAAGATATCGGCGTAAACGGTTGCTCGCCCAAGGATAAAACAGATGCTTGCGCGCCGCGGTTTTCCAGCCTTGCACCGGGCTTGGCGCATGTTATTATCAGGGCAGGGCATGGTTGAACAATGCCAAAAGTTCATGCACAAACGATGAGATAATGCCAACATGACCGACAAATTAACTTCCCTGCGCCAGCTGACTACGGTGGTTGCAGATACGGGTGATATCGCGGCAATGAAGCTGTATCAACCGCAGGACGCCACAACCAACCCTTCGCTGATCCTCAATGCAGCCCAAATTCCTGAATACCGCAAACTGATTGACGAAGCCATCGCCTGGGCGCGCGGCCAGAGCAGCGATCGCGAGCAGCAGATCGCCGACGCCGCCGACAAGCTGGCGGTCAACATCGGTCTGGAGATCCTCAAACTGGTTCCGGGCCGCATCTCCACCGAGGTTGACGCGCGTCTGTCTTACGACACCGCCGCCAGCGTGGCCAAGGCCAAGCGCCTGATCAAGCTGTACAACGAAGCCGGCATCAGCAACGATCGCATTCTGATCAAACTGGCCTCGACCTGGCAGGGCATCCGCGCGGCGGAGCAGCTGGAGAAAGAAGGCATCAACTGTAACCTGACGCTGCTGTTCTCCTTCGCTCAGGCTCGCGCCTGCGCCGAAGCCGGCGTTTATCTGATCTCGCCGTTCGTCGGCCGTATTCTCGATTGGTACAAAGCCAACGGCGACAAAAAAGAGTTCGCGCCGCACGAAGATCCGGGCGTGATCTCCGTGACCGAGATTTACCAGTACTACAAACAACACGGTTACAACACCGTGGTGATGGGCGCCAGCTTCCGCAACGTTGGCGAAATCATCGAGCTGGCCGGCTGCGACCGCCTGACCATCGCCCCTGCGCTGCTGAAAGAGCTGGCGGAGAGCGAAGGCGCGCTGGAGCGCAAACTGTCTTACACCGGTGAAGTGAAGGCGCGTCCTGCCGCACTGACCGAACCTGAGTTCTACTGGCAGCACAACCAGGATCCGATGGCGGTCGAGAAACTGACCGACGGCATCCGCAAGTTCGCTGTAGATCAGGGCAAACTGGAAAAAATGATCGCCGACCTGCTGTAATTCCCGCAGATCGCGCAGTAAAAAGGTGGCTCAGGCCACCTTTTTTTATGCCCGACGCTCCCGCCGGCGGGGGAAGCCCTTATACTCTCGGCAATGACAACAGAACGGGAGACGAACCCGTTCGGACCCCATCAGGCTGTAGAGGTTACGCATGGATATTTTACGTATTGGTTTGGTTTCCGTTTCTGACCGCGCTTCCGGCGGCGTTTACCAGGATAAAGGCATTCCGGCGCTGGAGGAGTGGCTGGCCGGCGCGCTGGCGACGCCGTTCAAGCTGGAAACCCGGCTGATCCCCGATGAGCAGACGCAAATTGAACAAACGCTGTGTGAGCTGGTGGACGAAATGGGCTGCCATCTGGTGCTGACCACCGGCGGCACCGGGCCGGCACGTCGCGACGTCACCCCCGACGCCACGCTGGCGATCGCCGATCGCGTGATGCCTGGCTTTGGCGAGCAAATGCGTCAGATCAGCCTACACTATGTGCCAACGGCAATTCTTTCTCGCCAGGTGGGGGCGATCCGCAAGCAGGCGCTGATCATCAATCTGCCCGGCCAGCCAAAGTCGATCAAGGAAACGCTGGAAGGGGTGAAGGACGAACAAGGCAATGCGGTGGTGCACGGCATCTTCGCCAGCGTGCCTTATTGCATTCAGCTGCTCGACGGGCCTTATGTCGAAACGCATGCCGCAGTGGTAGCAGCATTTCGGCCAAAGAGCGCGCGTCGCGAGATAAACCTCTAAATTTCAGCAATCTGCGAGATCGGCTTCAGCCCGTTTGGTGTGAAAATAATTTGCCGCTATAGTAAGGATTCTTTTACAGAAAGCCTGCGGCTTTTATTTTTACAGCCTTTACCGACGGTGCCCTATGCCTCACGACACTAATCGCCGGCTGAACCGGCAAGACTACAAAACGCTGACGTTGGCCGCGTTGGGCGGCGCGTTGGAGTTTTACGACTTCATCATCTTCGTGTTCTTCGCCGCCGTGGTCGGCGATCTGTTCTTCCCGGCGGACATGCCGGAATGGCTGCGGCTGGTGCAAACCTTCGGCATTTTCGCCGCCGGCTATCTGGCCCGCCCGCTGGGCGGCATCGTGATGGCGCACTTCGGCGATCTGGTCGGCCGCAAAAAGATGTTTACCCTGAGCATTCTGCTGATGGCGTTGCCGACGCTGGCGATGGGCCTGCTGCCGACCTACGCCAGCATCGGCATCGCCGCGCCGCTGTTGCTGCTGTTGATGCGCGTGCTGCAGGGGGCGGCGATCGGCGGTGAGGTGCCGGGCGCCTGGGTCTTCGTCGCCGAACACGTGCCGCGCCGGCGCATCGGTTTCGCCTGCGGCACGCTGACCGCCGGGCTGACGGTGGGCATTCTGCTGGGATCGGTGGTGGCGACGGTGATCAACACCACGCTTAGCCCGCAGAGCATTGCCGGCGGCGGCTGGCGCATTCCATTCCTGCTTGGCGGCATGTTCGGCCTGGTGGCGATGTACCTGCGCCGCTGGCTGCAGGAAACACCGATCTTCATCGAGATGCAGGCGTGCAAAGCGCTGGCCGAGGAGCTGCCGCTGAAATCGGTGGTGCTCAACCACAAACGGGAAGTGGCGGTGTCGATGCTGCTGACCTGGCTGCTCTCCGCCGGTATCGTGGTGGTGATCCTGATGACCCCGACCTATCTGCAAAAACAGTTCGGCATTGCGCCGGCCCTGACGCTGCAGGCCAACAGCATCGCCACCATCATGCTGATCGCCGGCTGCATCGTCGCCGGTCTGTCGGCCGATCGCTTCGGCGCCAGCAAAACGCTGGTGGTCGGCAGTTTGCTGTTGGCCGGCTGCAGCTGGCTGTTCTATCAGACGGTGGGCGTGCGCCCGGAAATGCTGTTCGCCTGCTATGCGCTGGTGGGCTTCAGCGTAGGCGTGGTGGGGGCCGTGCCGTATGTGATGGTGCGGGCCTTCCCGGCGGAAGTGCGGTTTACCGGCATCTCGTTCTCATATAACGTCTCGTACGCTATTTTTGGCGGTTTAACCCCGATTTTTGTGACGCTGATCATGAAATTAACCCCGTTAGCGCCCGCTTACTATGTGCTGGCGCTGTCGCTTATCGGGCTGCTGCTCGGTGTCTACCTGCATCGCGACCTGAACAGCGAAGCCGGCGAGCGGCGAGCCGGTTCCTACAGCTAAAAAAAAGCCCTGCATTGCAGGGCTTTTTCGTCAGGGGCGGGCGATTACGCCGTGGCCGGCGATGCCGCGACGCGGGCTGAGGCCGGTTCGCCAATCGGCAGCACGGTGCGGCCGTATTGCTCGTTGAGCACTTCGGCCATCGCCAGGTAGATGGCGCTGGCGCCGCAGATGATGCCCTCATAACCGGCGAAGGTCAGCAGCGCGTGGTTGCCGGTGATGTTGCCGACGGCCAGCAGGGCGAACAGCAGCGTCAGGCTGGCGAATACGAACTGCAGTACGCGGTTGGCGCCCAAGGTGCCGAAGAACATGAACAGGGTGAAGACGCCCCACAGCGCCAGGTAGATGCCCAGCACGTGCGCCTCGGTGGCTTCCGCCAGGCCCAAACGCGGCAGCAGCAGCAGGCCGACCAGGCTCAGCCAGAAGCTGCCGTAGGCGGTGAATGCGGTCATGCCGAAGGTGTTGCCCTTCTTGTACTCCAGCAGACCGGCCAGGATCTGGGCCAGGCCACCGAAGAAAATCCCCATGCTGATGATGGCGGAGTTCAGTGGGAAAAAGCCCGCGTTGTGCAGGTTCAGCAAGACGGTGGTCATCCCGAAGCCCATCAGGCCGAGAGGGCCGGGATTCGCCAACTTGTTGGTGTGCATAAGTCCTCTGCGATAACAGAAAATTAACGGAAACAGCGAAGTAAAATCATAAATGGTCTGAATGGCCAAAAAATCGAAGTTTTCCATCAGAGCGCGCGCATCATAATGATCCCCGCAGCCGGAAACAATGATCTGAATGACGATAAAAAAGAAATTTTTTTTGCCCTGCCCCTTGATGCCGAGCTGGATGGCCCCATCTTATTTGCAACCGCAGCTGCTAACCGCGGGTCGCACTGAGATATCGGGCAGTTGAAAAGCAAAAAATCGCCCGCATATAGGTTAGCAACCTGACTGACTTATGAATTTTTTAGTGGAGACGTTTAGATGGGCAAAATTATTGGTATCGACCTGGGTACTACCAACTCTTGCGTAGCAATTATGGATGGTGCCAAGGCACGCGTGCTGGAAAACGCCGAGGGCGACCGCACCACTCCTTCTATTATCGCATATACCCAGGACGGTGAAACTCTGGTTGGCCAGCCGGCTAAGCGTCAGGCAGTGACCAACCCTGAAAACACCCTGTTCGCCATCAAGCGCCTGATCGGCCGCCGCTTCCAGGATGAAGAAGCGCAGCGCGACAAAGCGATCATGCCGTACAAAATCATCGAAGCCGACAACGGCGACGCCTGGCTGGAAGTGAAAGGCCAGAAAATGGCTCCGCCGCAGATCTCTGCGGAAGTGCTGAAGAAAATGAAGAAAACGGCGGAAGATTACCTGGGCGAACCGGTCACTGAAGCGGTTATCACCGTGCCGGCTTACTTCAACGACGCCCAGCGTCAGGCGACTAAAGACGCCGGCCGCATCGCGGGTCTGGAAGTCAAGCGCATCATCAACGAACCGACCGCGGCGGCCCTGGCCTACGGCCTGGACAAAGAAGTCGGCAACCGCACCATCGCGGTTTATGACCTGGGCGGCGGTACTTTCGATATCTCCATCATCGAAATCGACGACGTTGACGGCGAAAAAACCTTCGAAGTGCTGGCGACCAATGGTGACACCCACCTTGGCGGCGAAGACTTCGACAGCCGTCTGATCAACTACCTGGTGGAAGAGTTCAAGAAAGATCAGGGCATCGATCTGCGCAACGATCCGCTGGCGATGCAGCGTCTGAAAGAAGCCGCCGAGAAAGCGAAGATTGAACTGTCTTCCGCTCAGCAGACCGACGTTAACCTGCCGTACATCACTGCAGACGCGACCGGTCCAAAACACATGAACATCAAAGTGACTCGCGCCAAACTCGAGTCGCTGGTTGAAGATTTGGTGGCGCGCTCCATCGAGCCGCTGAAAGTGGCGCTGAAAGACGCAGGCCTGTCGGTTTCCGACATCCAGGACGTGATCCTGGTGGGCGGCCAGACCCGTATGCCAATGGTGCAGAAGAAAGTCGCAGACTTCTTCGGCAAAGAGCCGCGTAAAGACGTGAACCCGGACGAAGCGGTTGCCGTGGGCGCTGCGGTACAGGGCGGCGTGTTGGCCGGTGATGTGAAAGACGTTCTGCTGCTGGACGTTACCCCGCTGTCGCTGGGTATCGAAACCATGGGCAGCGTGATGACGCCGCTGATCACCAAAAACACCACGATCCCGACCAAGCACAGCCAGGTGTTCTCTACTGCGGAAGACAACCAGTCTGCGGTTACCATCCACGTGCTGCAGGGTGAGCGTAAGCGCGCCAGCGATAACAAATCTCTGGGCCAGTTCAACCTGGACGGCATCCAGGCGGCACCGCGCGGCATGGCGCAGATCGAAGTCACCTTCGACATCGATGCCGACGGTATCCTGCACGTGTCTGCCAAAGATAAGAACACCGGTCGTGAGCAGAAGATCACCATCAAGGCGTCTTCTGGCCTGAACGAGGACGAAATCCAGAAAATGGTGCGCGACGCCGAGCTGAACGCTGAAGCTGACCGCAAGTTCGAAGAGCTGGTACAGACTCGCAACCAGGCGGATCACCTGATCCACGGCACGCGCAAACAGCTGGAAGAAGCGGGCGACAAACTGCCGGCGGAAGACAAAACGGCGATCGAAGCGGCGCTGAAAGATCTGGAAGCGGCGGTGAAAGGCGAAGATAAAGCCGAGATCGAAGCGAAGACTCAGGCGTTGGTGCAGGTTTCCGGCAAGCTGCTGGAAATGGCTCAGGCGCAGCAGGCTCAGCAGGGTGCTGACGCCGGCGCGGACAACGCGGCGCAGAAAGAAGACGACGTGGTTGACGCCGAGTTCGAAGAAGTTAAAGACAAAAAATAATCGCCCTTAAGCGGGCACGGGGCGGCCGAGATGCCGCTCCCGGAAACCAGCACGGGCGTCGAGGCAACTCTGCGCCCGTGCACGCATGTTAAGGGTAAGCGAAAGAATGGCGAAGAAAGACTATTACGAGATTCTCGGCGTCAGCAAGACGGCGGATGAACGTGAGATCAAAAAGGCGTACAAACGCCTGGCGATGAAATACCATCCTGACCGCAACCAGGAACAAGACGCCGAAACCAAGTTTAAAGAAGTTAAAGAAGCTTACGAAGTCCTGACCGACGACCAGAAACGCGCGGCTTACGATCAGTACGGGCACGCGGCCTTTGAACAGGGCGGCATGGGCGGCGGCGGCTTTGGCGGCGGCGCCGACTTCAGCGATATCTTTGGCGACGTGTTTGGCGACATCTTCGGCGGAGGCCGCCGTCAGCGCGCCAGCCGCGGTTCCGATCTGCGCTATAACATGGAGCTGACCCTCGAGGAAGCGGTACGTGGCGTCACCAAAGAGATCCGCATCCCGACGCTGGAAGAGTGCGACGTCTGCCACGGCAGCGGCGCCAAGCCGGGCAGTTCGCCGGTCACCTGCCCGACCTGTCATGGTCAGGGCCAGGTGCAGATGCGTCAGGGCTTCTTCACCGTGCAGCAGGCGTGTCCGCACTGCCATGGCCGCGGTCAGATCATCAAAGATCCGTGCAACAAATGCCATGGCCACGGCCGGGTAGAAAAATCTAAAACGCTGTCGGTGAAAATTCCGGCCGGCGTGGATACCGGCGATCGCATCCGCCTGGCGGGTGAAGGCGAAGCCGGCGAGCACGGTGCACCGGCGGGCGATCTGTACGTTCAGGTGCAGGTGAAGGCGCACCCGATCTTCGAGCGTGAAGGCAACAACCTGTACTGCGAAGTGCCGATCAACTTTGCCATGGCGGCGCTGGGCGGCGAGATTGAAGTGCCGACGCTGGATGGCCGGGTGAAACTGAAGGTGCCTTCGGAGACCCAAACCGGCAAGCTGTTCCGCATGCGCGGCAAGGGCGTGAAATCGGTGCGTGGCGGCAGCCAGGGCGACCTGCTGTGCCGCGTGGTGGTGGAAACCCCGGTCAATCTGAACGACAAGCAAAAGCAGCTGCTGCGTGAGCTGGAAGAGAGCCTGGGCGGCCCGTCCGGCGACAAGAACAGCCCGCGTTCGAAGAGCTTCTTCGACGGGGTAAAAAAGTTCTTTGACGATCTGACTCGCTAACCTTCTGTTTCTGTTGGCTTATGTGCAAACCCCGGGCTTTTGTCCCGGGGTTTTTATTTGTGCGCCAAACCGCTAATTCCCTAATATAAATGTGACTTATTCGTGCTTTTGATCGGTTTTTTCGAGTTATTTAGCATTTATAAACTTATTTTTTCGAGCTAAAACGCCATCTATACTCACTTCATGACTGTGGTTCGCAGGGCGCTGCGCCTTGCACAGATTTGGAGAGACGTATTGTGACCAACATTATTCGTCAATTTTTACGTCAGGAAGCCGCGGGCGGCATCATCCTGATCGCGGCGGCGATCGTCGCCCTGATCATGGCCAACAGCCCGGCGCAGGGGATCTACCAGGCATTCCTTAACCTGCCGGTGATGGTGAAGGTCGCTTCGCTGGAGATCGCCAAGCCGCTGCTGCTGTGGATCAACGACGGGCTGATGGCCATCTTCTTCCTGGTGGTGGGGCTTGAGGTCAAGCGCGAGCTGATGCAAGGTTCGCTGTCCGGGCGTGACAAGGCGGTGTTTCCGGCGATCGCCGCGCTGGGCGGTATGCTGGCGCCGGCGCTGATTTACCTGCTGTTCAACGGCGCGGACGAAGTCACCCGCCAGGGCTGGGCGATCCCGGCCGCGACCGACATCGCCTTCGCTTTGGGCGTGATGGCGTTGCTGGGGAATCGCGTCCCGACCAGCCTGAAAGTGTTCCTGCTGGCATTGGCGATCATCGATGACCTGGGCGTGATCATCATCATCGCGCTGTTCTATACCCACGAAGTGTCGATGGTGGCGCTGGGCGTGGCGGCGGCGGCGACCGCGCTGCTGGCGGTGATGAACTGGCGCGGCGTCGGCAAAACCTCGCTGTATATGATGGTCGGCCTGGTGTTGTGGGTGGCGATCCTCAAGTCCGGAGTGCATGCGACGCTGGCCGGGGTGATCGTCGGCTTTATGATCCCGCTGAACGTCAAGAAGGGGCCATCGCCGTCGGAGACGCTGGAGCATGAGCTGCACCCGTGGGTGGCGTTTATGATCCTGCCGCTGTTCGCCTTCGCCAACGCCGGGGTTTCTCTGCAGGGCGTATCGCTGGAAGGGTTGACGTCGCTGCTGCCGGTAGGGATTGCGGCCGGCCTGTTTATCGGCAAGCCGCTGGGGATTTTCCTCTTCAGCCTGCTGGCGGTGAAAATGGGCATCGCCCGCTTGCCTGAGGGCATCGGCTTCAAACAGGTGTTTGCCGTTTCGGTGCTCTGTGGTATTGGTTTCACCATGTCGATTTTCATCGCCTCGCTGGCGTTCGGCGAGGCCGATGCGGCGCTCAGCACCTATTCCCGTCTGGGGATCCTGCTGGGCTCCACCGCCGCGGCGGTGGCGGGGTACGGATTACTGCGTCTGGCGTTGCCTCGCGTGCGTTAATCCTGTCAGTGCCCGGCAGGGGCGCACAATAAAATGGCTGGTCGGAGCTGTGCGGTATAAAATATGTGCAGCTTCGGCCGTTCTTCGTTGGGACTAATGGGGCTATACGTTGTCTGAAGCAGGGAAAGGAAGTTTGTCGCTCGTCACGGCACACCGTTTGCCGCTGCGAAACGTTGTTAAGGAGAGCCGCTCGTGAGGATGTCGCATATCAACTTTAATCACCTTTACTATTTCTGGCAGGTCTGCAAGGCCGGCTCCGTGGTCGGCGCCGCCGAAGCGTTGTTCCTGACGCCGCAGACCATCACCGGCCAGATCAAAGCGCTGGAAGAGCGGCTGGACGGCAAGTTGTTCAAGCGCCAGGGGCGCGGCTTGGTGCCTTCGGAGCTGGGGCAGCTGGTGTTCCGCTATGCCGACAAGATGTTTATGCTCAGCCAGGAAATGCTGGATATCGTCAACTACCGCAAAGAGTCTAATCTGCTGTTCGACGTTGGCGTGGCGGATGCGCTGTCGAAGCGCCTGGTCAGCCAGGTATTGGAAACGGCGGTGGTGGTGGACAACGAGCAGATCCACCTGCGTTGTTTTGAATCGACGCACGAGATGCTGCTGGAGCAGCTCAGCCAGCACAAGCTGGATATGATCCTGTCGGATTGTCCGGTGGACTCCAGCCAGCAGGAAGGGCTGTTCTCGCTGAAGCTGGGCGAGTGCGGCATCAGCTTCTTCTGCCGCCAGCCGGCGCCGGAGTTGCCGTTCCCGGCCTGCCTGGAGCAGCGCAAGCTGCTGATCCCCGGCCGCCGCTCGATGCTGGGGCGCAAGCTACTCAACTGGTTCAATACGCAGGGCATTCAGGTGGAGATCCTGGGCGAGTTCGACGATGCGGCGCTGATGAAGGCCTTTGGCATGTACCACAATGCGATTTTCGTGGCGCCGACGCTGTATGCGCAGGATACCTACAACGATGACAACGTGGTGGAGATTGGGCGCATCGACAGCGTGCAGGAGGAGTATTACATCATCTTCGCCGAGCGCATGATCCAGCATCCGGCGGTGCAACGCGTGTGCAACAAAGACTTCTCGGCGCTGTTTTCCTGCTAGCGGTTCACTGAACGCAGGGCGTAAAAAAACCGGCCTGAGCCGGTTTTTTTATCAAGCAGATAACGAAATGCTTATTGCATTGCGTTGATGCGTGCAGTCAGGTTTGACTTATGACGCGCTGCTTTGTTTTTGTGGATCAGGCCTTTAGCTGCCTGACGGTCCACCAGTGGCTGCATTACCAGGAATGCATTTTGTGCTGCTTCTTTGTCGCCAGCTGCGATAGCTGCGTCTACCTTCTTGATGAAGGTACGCACCATTGAGCGACGGCTTGCGTTATGCTTGCGGCGTTTCTCAGACTGTACGGCGCGTTTCTTAGCTGATTTGATATTAGCCAAGGTCCAACTCCCAAATATATTCTATTGAGGACAATTCAAAGGCCGAGGAATATGCCCTTTTAGCCTTCGTTTGTCAATGGATTTGTGCAAATAAGCGCCGTTTGTACAGGCGGCACTCGCTACGTTGTGATGGCGCAGGATTTTACCAGCTTCGCTCTTGGGAATACAGTGTTTCGCGAGAAAATTCGCCAATGATTTGCCGCGGTGGGCGCAAGCCGTTGGCCGCGGTCGAGAATCAGCCCGGCGGCGCGGGATAAACTGCGGTGAAGCCGTTTCACGCGCAGATTATCTCCGGTATGGTATGTCTATTACATAAAGGCACCAATCGCGGGTTAACCTTACCGGCTGTACAAGGTATAATCCGCCGATTTCCACTGTTTTGAGCCAGCTATGGAGCTAATTCGCGGCATTCACAATATCCGGGCGCGCCACCATGGTTGCGTGCTCACCATCGGCAACTTTGACGGCGTACACCGCGGTCATCAGGCGCTGCTGGAGCAGTTGAAGCAACAAGGGCAACGCCTCGGGCTGCCGGTGATGGTCATGATCTTTGAGCCGCAGCCGCTGGAGATGTTCGCCGCAGACAAGGCGCCGGCCCGTTTGACGCGCCTGCGCGACAAGGCCAACTACCTGGCGCAGGCGGGTGTCGATTACCTGCTGTGCGTCAAATTCGATCCGCGTTTCGCCGCCAACACCGCGCAGGCGTTCGTCGCCGAGCTGCTGGTGGAAAAATTGGGCGTCAAATTCCTGATGGTGGGGGATGATTTTCGCTTTGGCGCCGGGCGTCAGGGCGATTTCCCGCTATTGCAGCAGGCCGGAAAAGAGTACGGCTTCGAGGTGGTCAGCACCCCGACCTTCCGCGAGGGCGAGCGGCGCATCAGCAGCACCGCGATCCGCACCGCGCTGAGCGAGGACGATCTGCCGCTGGCGGAAACCCTGCTGGGTCACCCTTACAGTATTTCAGGGCGGGTGGTGCACGGCGACGAGCTGGGGCGCACCATCGGCTTCCCGACCGCCAACCTGCCGCTCAAGCGCCTGGTGGCGCCGGTGAAAGGGGTCTATGCGGTGGAGTTGTATGGCCTGGGGCCGCAGCCGCTGCCGGGCGTGGCCAACATCGGCACGCGCCCGACCGTCGCCGGCGTGCGCCAGCAGCTGGAAGTGCATCTGCTGGATGTCACAATGGATCTTTACGGGCGCCATATTGAGGTGGTGCTCCGCGCAAAATTGCGCAATGAACAGCGGTTTGCTTCGCTCGATGCCCTGAAGCAGCAGATCGCCAATGATGTGGTGACGGCCCGGAAGTTCTTCGGGCTACAGACACCGGTTTAATCTCTATAGCCGAAAACGGAACCGAGAATCTAATGAGTGACTACAAGAATACCCTGAACTTGCCGGAAACAGGGTTCCCGATGCGCGGCGACCTCGCCAAGCGCGAACCTGGCATGCTGCAACGTTGGTATGAACAGGATCTGTACGGGATTATTCGTACTGCCAAAAAGGGCAAAAAAACCTTCATTTTGCATGACGGCCCTCCGTATGCGAACGGCAGCATTCACATTGGTCACTCGGTTAACAAGATTCTCAAAGACATTATCATCAAGTCGAAAGGGATGGCCGGCTTCGACTCGCCTTATGTGCCGGGTTGGGATTGCCACGGCCTGCCTATCGAACTGAAGGTTGAGCAGCTGTACGGCAAACCGGGCGAGAAGCTGACGGCGGCCGAGTTTCGCCAGAAGTGCCGCGAATACGCGGCCGAGCAGGTTGAAGGCCAGAAGAAGGACTTCATCCGCCTGGGCGTGCTGGGCGATTGGGATCGTCCCTACCTGACCATGGACTTCAAAACCGAAGCCAACATCATCCGCGCGCTGGGCAAGATCATCAGCAACGGGCACCTGCTGAAAGGCGCCAAGCCGGTTCACTGGTGCACCGACTGCGGCTCGTCGCTGGCGGAAGCGGAAGTGGAGTATTACGACAAGACTTCGCCGTCGATCGACGTGTCCTTCCATGCGGCCGACGCGGCTGCCGTGGCGGCCAAGTTCGGCGTGAGCCACTTCAACGGCGCCATTTCGCTGGTTATCTGGACCACCACGCCGTGGACCTTGCCGGCCAACCGCGCGATCTCGCTGCACCCGGACTTCACCTATCAACTGGTGCAGGTTGACGGCCAGTGCCTGATCCTGGCGGCCGAACTGGTGGAAAGCGTGATGAAACGCGCCGGCATCACCGAGTGGACGGTGCTGGGCAGCTGCAAAGGCGCCGATCTGGAGCTGCTGCGCTTCAAACACCCGTTCATGGACTTCGACGTGCCGGCAATCCTCGGCGAGCATGTGACCCTGGACGCCGGTACCGGTGCGGTGCACACTGCGCCGGGCCACGGTCCGGACGACTTCGTGATCGGCCAGAAATACGGCCTGGAAGTGGCCAACCCGGTAGGGCCGAACGGCTGCTACCTGACCGGCACCTACCCGCTGCTGGACGGCAAGTTCGTCTTCAAGGCCAACGATCTGATCGTCGATCTGCTGCGCGAGAAAGGCGCGCTGCTGCACGTCGAGAAGTTCCTGCACAGCTATCCGTGCTGCTGGCGCCACAAGACGCCAATCATCTTCCGCGCCACGCCGCAATGGTTCATCAGCATGGATCAGAAAGGCCTGCGTCAGCAGTCGCTGGAAGAGATCAAGGGCGTGCAGTGGATCCCGGATTGGGGCCAGGCGCGCATCGAAATGATGGTCGCCAACCGCCCGGACTGGTGCATCTCGCGTCAGCGCACCTGGGGCGTGCCGATGTCGCTGTTCGTGCACAAAGAGACCGAGCAGCTGCACCCGCGCAGCGTTGAGCTGATGGAAGAAGTGGCCAAGCGCGTCGAGCAAGACGGCATTCAGGCCTGGTGGGATCTGGACGCGGCCGACATCCTCGGCGCGGAAGCCGCCGACTACGTGAAAGTGCCGGATACGCTGGACGTGTGGTTCGATTCCGGTTCTACCCACGCCTCCGTTGTCGACGTGCGCCCTGAATTCAACGGCCACGGCGCTGACATGTATCTGGAAGGCTCCGACCAACACCGCGGCTGGTTCATGTCATCGCTGATGATTTCCACCGCGATGAAGGGCAAGGCGCCGTACAAGGAAGTGCTGACCCACGGCTTCACCGTCGACGGCCAGGGCCGCAAGATGTCCAAGTCGATCGGCAACACCGTCAGCCCGCAGGACGTGATGAACAAGCTGGGCGGCGACATTCTGCGTCTGTGGGTGGCGTCGACCGATTACACCGGCGAGATCGCGGTGTCCGACGAGATCCTCAAGCGTTCCGCCGACTCTTACCGCCGCATCCGCAACACCGCGCGCTTCCTGCTGGCCAACCTGAACGGGTTCGAGCCAAGCACCGATTGCGTGGCGCCGGAAGACATGGTGGTGCTGGATCGCTGGGCGGTCGGCCGCGCGCTGGCGGCGCAGCAGGATATCGAGCAGGCTTATGCCAACTACGATTTCCACGAAGTGGTGCAGCGCCTGATGCAGTTCTGTTCGGTCGAGATGGGCTCCTTCTACCTGGATATCATCAAGGATCGTCAGTACACCGCCAAGAGCGACAGCGTCGCCCGCCGCAGCTGCCAGACCGCGCTGTATCACATCGTCGAAGCGCTGGTGCGCTGGATGGCGCCGATCATGTCGTTCACCGCAGATGAGATCTGGGGCTTCATGCCGGGCAAACGCGCGCAGTACGTGTTCACCGAAGAGTGGTACGACGGCCTGTTCGGGCTGGCGGAAGGCGAGCCGATGAACGACGCTTTCTGGGCTGAGCTGCTGAAAGTGCGCGGCGAAGTGAACAAGGTGCTGGAGCAGGCGCGTGCGGACAAACGCCTCGGCGGTTCGCTGGAAGCGGCGGTGACGCTGTATGCCGACAGCGAGTTGGCGGCGCGTCTGAACAGCCTGCAGGATGAGCTGCGCTTTGTGCTGCTGACCTCTGCGGCAAGCGTTGCGCCATTGGCGGAGGCGCCGGCCGACGCGCAGGCCTCCGAGCTGCTGAAAGGGCTGAAGATCGCCTTCAGCACGGCGCCGGGTGAGAAGTGCCCGCGCTGCTGGCATTACACCACCGATATCGGCCTGGTGGCGGAGCATGCAGACATCTGCGGCCGCTGTGTGAGCAACGTCGCCGGTGACGGCGAGAAGCGTAACTTTGCCTGAGAACTTGCGCCTGATGAGTAAACCAATTTGTTCGACCGGCCTGCGTTGGCTGTGGGTTGTAGTGGCGGTGCTGGCGCTGGATTTCGGCAGCAAACAGTGGATCCTCGCTAACTTTACGCTGGGCCAGTCCCAGCCGTTGATCCCGTCGTTCAACCTGTTTTACGCGCGCAACTACGGCGCCGCGTTCAGCTTCCTGGCCGACCATGGCGGCTGGCAGCGCTGGTTCTTCGCCGGCATCGCCATCGCCATTGTCGCGGTGCTGCTGGTGATGATGTACCGCAGCGCGGCGCAGCAGAAGCTGAACAACATCGCCTACGCCTTTATCATCGGCGGGGCGTTGGGCAACCTGTTCGATCGCCTGTGGCACGGTTTCGTGGTCGATTTCATCGACTTTTACGTCGGTGACTGGCACTACCCGACCTTCAATCTGGCGGACAGCTTTATCTGCGTGGGCGCGGCGATGATCGTGCTGGAAGGTTTCCTGTCGCCGGCGAACAAAGGCGCAAAGAGCAAAGGTGAGTAATATGACGGCTCAGGTTATCAGTGACAGCGCGGTGCTGGTTCACTTTACGCTGAAACTGGAAGACGGTTCGACCGCTGAATCCACCCGCAGCAGCGGCAAACCGGCGCTGTTCCGCCTGGGTGACGGCAGCCTGTCGGCGCCGCTGGAAGAGCAGCTGCTCGGCCTGCGCGCGGGCGACAAGCGCGCCTTTACCCTGCAGCCGGAAGCGGCGTTCGGCGCGGAGAACCCGGATCTGGTCCAGTTCTTCTCGCGCCGCGACTTCGCGGAAACCGGCGTGCCGGACGTGGGCACCATCATGCTGTTTACCGCGATTGACGGCAGCGAAATGCCGGGCGTGGTGCGCGCGGTGGCGGAAGATTCGATCACCGTCGATTTCAACCATCCGCTGGCGGGCCATCCGGTGACCTTCGACATCGAAGTGCTGGAAATCGATCCGCAGCAGGAGGAGACGCATGCAAATATTGCTGGCTAACCCGCGCGGCTTCTGCGCCGGGGTTGATCGTGCGATCAGCATCGTGGAACGCGCGCTGGAGCTGTATGGCGCGCCGATCTACGTACGGCATGAAGTGGTGCACAACCGCTACGTGGTCGACAGCCTGCGTGAGCGTGGCGCCGTGTTTATCGAAGAGATCGCCGAAGTGCCGGACGGCTCTATCCTGATCTTCTCGGCGCACGGCGTGTCTCAAGCCGTGCGCGCCGAAGCCAAGGCGCGCGATCTGACCATGCTGTTCGACGCCACCTGTCCGCTGGTGACCAAGGTGCATATGGAAGTGGCGCGCGCCAGCCGCCGCGGCACCGAAGCGATTCTGATCGGCCATGCCGGGCACCCGGAGGTGGAAGGCACCATGGGCCAGTACAGCAACCCGCAGGGCGGCATGTACCTGGTCGAATCGCCGGAAGACGTGTGGAAGCTGCAGGTGAAAGACGAAAACAACCTGTGCTTCATGACGCAGACCACGCTGTCGGTTGATGATACCTCGGACGTGATCGACGCGCTGCGTCAGCGCTTCCCGAGCATTATCGGTCCGCGCAAGGATGACATTTGCTACGCCACCACCAACCGTCAGGAAGCGGTGCGTAACCTGGCCGGCGATGCGGACGTGGTGCTGGTGGTGGGGTCGAAGAACTCTTCCAACTCCAACCGTCTGGCCGAACTGGCGCAGCGCGTGGGCAAACCGGCTTATCTGATCGATTCGGCGGCGGATATTCAGGAAAGTTGGCTGAGCGAAGCGCGCAACATCGGCGTCACCGCCGGCGCTTCGGCGCCGGACGTGCTGGTGCAGGAGGTGATCTCTCGCCTGAAAGCGCTGGGCGGCGTCGACGTGCATGAAATCAGCGGGCGTGAAGAGAACATCGTGTTCGAAGTGCCGAAAGAGCTGCGCGTGGACGTCCGGCAGATTGACTGAGGTGCGTGAGTGAATGACAACGGGGAGCTTAGGCTTCCCGTTTTTTTTGGAATGCCAACGGCATTAAAAATAAAATGCTGAGCATATTCAAATTTTCTGCTAACTAAAGCCAAATTTATTCTGAGTATTTGAAATAGCGGTGGCGTTATTAATTATATAGGCTGAATGAAGTCATTAAATAGAATATCATTAGTCTGCAATCTAAATAGGGCCTGGTGTCGTTAACGTGATTACAATAATTACAATAGTGGTCTTGCAGATGTTTCTTATTTTATTCTTGTCGAATCTGTTCTAGGTCGTTTAATCCTTTCTCCTTTAAATAGAGCTTCATATGCTCCAGCAATCGCCGGACTTTTAATGGCTGGATCTCCCGTCGCGGCATAATGGCATAGCAATTAATTTCCGGTAATCGCCAGTCGGGCAATATTTCAATCAGCTCGCCGCTGCGCAACTCTCGCTCGACGTTGGCGAAGAAATTGCGAATGATGCCTTTGCCGGTCAGCGCCAGCTCCTTCATCGCCATGCCGCTGTTGGTGAACAGTCGCCCGGTCATGCGCATGCGGTGCTCGCCGCCGTCGCGATGGATCAGGCGAACAAACTGCGGATTGCCGAGCGGCGTAAAGGTGACCCAGTGATGTTGCGTCAGCGCCTGCGGCGAATCCGGCACTCCGTAGTTCGCCAGGTAGGCCGGGGAGGCGCACAGCACTTCGCGGCAGCGCGCCAGCCGCGTGGAGACGTAGCTGGAGTCAGCCAGCGCGCCGCCGCGTATCGCCAGATCGATGCGTTGCGCGATGAGGTCTATTCTCTCATCGTGGATTTCCAACCGCAGCGTGATGCGCGGGTGTTCGTCGAGGAAGCTCTGCAGCGCCGGCACCAGATAATGGGTGGCGAATTCGGTCGAGGTGGCGACGCGCAGTTCACCGACCAGCTCACCGCGCAGCGCGGCGATCCGCTGTTGCCCGCGCTCGGCGGCGTGGATCATCAGCAGACAATCTTCATAAAAGCACAATCCGGCTTCGGTCAGGCTCAATGAGCGCGTCGACCGCAACAGTAATTGAATACCCAGATGTTCCTCCAGCTGGCGAATATGCTGGCTGACGGCCGATGTTGTCATGCCCAATTCTTTTGCCGCCATGCTGAATGCGCCACAATCGACCACTTTTGAGAAAATGGCCATGCGTTTTAAAATATTGCTCATAGTTTGTTAAGCACAACTTAACCTAGATTGTGAGTTATACGGGCTAATAATATAGCACCATCTTTCCTATATTGCCTGAAGCATATAAACGCCGGGCTGATTATTATTTTGCATGCGCTTTATCTCTTTTTGATAAATCTTATTGCGCTTGCCAATAATACACCCGCGCCACATCGCAACAGGAGCTCATTGTGGATAGCGCACAGAAAAAAGAAGAAATAGCATTAAAAATCCTACGTGAATTATTGCAATATCGACGTCGCCTCATCGCCGACGATGCTTCTCTGGCTGAAGAGGAGCGGCAGGTCACTCAGGTGCAATTGCCGCGCATTCGGGCATTCATTGAAAACGACCAGCGCATCGAATTCGTGCTGCCGGCTTTTCCGACCAAGTCACCCAACACCAACAAGGTGATCGGTGCGGTGCCGGATATGGCGGAGCGGCTGTCGCTGATCTTCCTCAACTCGCTGTGCCAGCGCATTCAACTCTATTACCCGCCGGGCGCGCATATCGTTATCTGTTCCGACGGCCATGTGTTCGGCGATCTGATCCGCGTCAGCGACGAAGCGATCAACCATTATCAACGCGAGATTGAAAGCCTGCTGCATGAAGTGGGCGCAACCCACCTGAGCGTGTTCAACCTCGGCGATGTCAAAGGCCTGGCGGAGCATACCGATGACTACGATCTGCTGCGCCGGCTGTTGGTGGACGGTTATGCCGAATCGGAAGAGGCGATCAAGCGCCAGCTGATGCAGGACGAGCAGGGATTAATGCTGTATCGCGCCATCACGCGCTTCTTGTATGAAGACAGCCTCCTACCGGGCTACAGCGGTTCCAACGCCGCGCTGCAAAAAGACGCCAAACGGCGCGCCTGTGGCGTTATCCAGCGCAGCTGGGCCTGGGGCAACCTGCTGGCCCAGCATTTCCCGGCGGCGATCCGCCTGTCGATTCACCCGCAGCCGGCCGACAGCCTGAAGATAGGCATCCACATGATGCCGACCAAAGACGACTGGCTGACGCCGTGGCATGGCGTGGCGGCCAACGTGAACGGCCAGTTCGTGCTGATGAAGCGTAAAGACGCGCAGAGCCTGGACGGCGAGCTGGTTGAGATCCGCGGCACGCCGAGCCATTACCTGATCGAACAACCTCAGATGGCCTGAGGCCGCTGCAGGCCTTGCGCCCGAAATTCTGACGGGCGCCTTTTTGACGGCACGTTGCCGTGTGAGCAGCACATTCGATGCAAGGAGAATCACCATGAACAACCAACCGCTTAATTGCCACATTCAACCGAACACCCCGTTCGGCGCGATCCTGACGCCGCAGCATCCGGGGCAAAAGGTCAGCGAGCTGCCGGTGGCGGCGCTGCGAGCGCTGGCGCAGGAGCACCACTTGCTGGTGCTGCGCGGATTCGACTCCGGTTTCAGCGAGCCGGAAGTCCTGACTCGCTATGCCGAACAGTGGGGCGAGATCATGATGTGGCCGTTCGGTGCGGTGCTGGACGTGAAGGAACATCCGGACGCCAAGGATCATATCTTCGACAGCAGCTATGTCCCGCTACATTGGGATGGCATGTATAAGCCGACCATCCCCGAGTTCCAGTTATTCCACTGCGTGGCGGCGCCGGCGTCGGACGAAGGCGGATGCACCACCTTCGTCGACACCACGCGCTTGCTGGCCAATGCGGACGAAGCGTTGCTGGAGCAGTGGCTGTCGGTGTCTATCACCTACCGCATCAAGCAGGTGGTGCATTACGGCGGCGAAGTCTGTTCGCCGCTGGTGGTACAGCACCCGAACGGCAGAGGATTGATCATGCGCTACAATGAACCGCCGACGGAGGGAAAAAAATTCCTCAACCAGCACGCGCTGGAATATCACGGCGTGCCGGCGCAGCAGCAGGAACAGTTCCACCGTACTCTGCAGCAGCACCTGTACGATCCGCGTCACTATTATGCCCACCAGTGGCAACAGGGTGACGTGGTGGTCGCGGACAACTTCTCGCTGCTGCACGGTCGCGAGGGCTTTACCGCCCGTTCCGCGCGTCATTTGCAGCGCGTGCATATTCAAAGCAATCCGGTGTGCGCCAATCTGGCGCTGAAGCCGGCCAACGCAGAAGCTTAAAAGGAGCATTATGGCAAGGATACTGATGGCGGCGGTCGCCACTCCGGGGCACGTCTACCCGATGTTAGCCATCGCTCGCCACCTGATCGCCCAAGGGCATCAGGTGAGGGTGATGACCGGCGCGCTGTTCCGCGAACGCGCCGCAGCGGCTGGGGCGAGCTTCGTGCCGTTCGACGCGCAGGTGGACTTCGACTATCGCCACCTGGAGGCGCATTTCCCCGAGCGCGCCGCGCTGCCGCCGGGCAATGCGCAGATGGCGCTGGCGCTGAAAGATTTCTTCGCCGCGCCGATCCCACTGTTGGATCGTCAGCTGCGTGCGGCCATAGCCGCCGAAAAGACCGATCTGCTGATGGTGGAGAACTGCTTCTACGGCGTGCTGCCGCTGCTGCAGTCCGCCGAACGGCCGCCGGTCTTCGGGATCGGCGTCACGCCGCTGTCGTATTCTTCGCGCGACGCCATTTTCTATGGCCCGCGCATCCCGCCGGCGCTGCTGCCGCGGGCGCTGACCCGCGAGCAATTGGTGGATGAAGTGACGCGGGTGTTGCTTGATGAGGTGCAGCAAAGCTTTGATGCCGCGCTGGTGCAAGCGGGCGGGCGGCCGCTGAATCGCCCGTTTACCGATGCGCTGATCGGCGGCTGCGAGCGTTTCCTGCAGTTGGCCACCACGGCGCTGGAATATGAGCGCGACGACCTGCCGAGCGGCGTGCGCTTCGTAGGGCCGCTGCGCAGCGGTGGTCAACCGGCCGCAGAAGAGGCGCTGTGGGAGGAGGACGATCGTCGGCCGCTGGTGATCGTGTCTCAGGGCACGCTGGCCAATGTCGATCTGCATCAGCTGATCGTGCCGACGCTGCAGGCATTGGCGCATCTGCCGGTGCGGGTGTTGGCCACCACCGGCGGGCGGGCGACCGAAGGGCTGATGGACGCGTTGCCGGACAACGCCCGAGTGCGGGCGTTCATCTCCTTCGAACACTGGTTGCCGCAGGCGGCGCTCTTGATCACCAACGGCGGTTACGGCTCGATCAACTATGCGCTGGACAGCGGCGTGCCGCTGATTGTCGCCGGCACCGGCGAGGACAAGCTGGAGGCGGCCGCGCGCGTGGTGGCCGCCGGTTGCGGCATCAGCCTGCATACCAGCACGCCAAGCGCGGAACAAATACTGGCGGCAGCGACGCGCATTCTGCAACAGCCGATCTATCGCCGGCGCGCGGCGCTGGTGCAGGAGGACTATGCTCGCCACGATGCGCTGACGGCGATAGCCAACGAAGTGGCCGCCATTACCGCTTGACCCCGCCGCACTCCGTTCCTCAGGCGCCGTTTTCGGCGCCTTTTTTCTGCATTTTCTTGCAATGAAAACTGCATGATTATGTACAATCGTCACAGGCCGCCAAATCGGTTGAATGTTAATCTCACGACAGCGCCGCTGATGAAAGAAGCGCAATATCATAATTTTCTAATTATGAAATGAATCCTCTGGCGGCGCCGCAGCGGGGCAGTTACCCTGAATCGATAGGTTAATGGGATACGCGTTACATCAAGAAGAGAGCAAGCATGAAAGATTCACAAATCCGCATTGCGATTGCGGGCACCGGCGGCCGGATGGGCCGTCAATTGATCCAGGCGGTGCAGCAGGCGGAAGGCGTGGTGTTGGGGGCGGCGCTGTCGCGCCCGGGATCGAGCCTGGTCGGCGTTGATGCCGGCGAGCTGGCGGGCATCGGCGCGCTGGGCGTCAAAGTGAGTGACAGTCTGGATAAAGTGGCGAGCGAGTTCGATATTTTGATCGACTTCACCCGCCCTGAAAGCACCCTGGGCTACCTGGAATTTTGCGTGGCGCACCATAAGGCGATGGTGATCGGCACCACCGGCTTTGATGACGCCGGCAAACAGGCGATCCGCGATGCGGCGCAGCATATCGGCATCGTGTTCGCCGCCAACTTCAGCGTCGGCGTCAATCTGGTGCTGAAACTGCTGGAGAAGGCCGCGCAGGTCATGGGCGACTATACCGATATCGAAATCGTTGAGGCGCACCACCGGCACAAAGTGGATGCGCCGTCGGGCACGGCGTTGGCCATGGGCGAAGCGATTGCCGGCGCGCTGGGGCGCGATCTGAAAAGCTGCGCGGTCTATGCGCGCGAAGGCCATACCGGCGAGCGCGATCCGAAGAGCATCGGCTTTGCCACCATTCGCGCCGGCGACATCGTCGGCGAGCACACCGCGATGTTCGCCGACATCGGCGAGCGGGTGGAAATCACCCACAAGGCCTCCAGCCGCATGACTTTCGCCAGCGGCGCGGTGCGCGCGGCTTCCTGGCTGCAGAGTCGGGATAAAGGTCTGTTTGATATGCGTGACGTGCTGAGTTTGGACCGGATATAACTAAACTGAATACCATCGTGATGTGGTTGTGTTGATCATAATGCTATGATAATAGGGCAATAATTTTATTGTCCTTTTTTTTAACATGATAAATATCGGTTTGATGTTGTTTCCTTGTCAAAGCTGGTGTTTGTTTGTGTTTATCTTGCTAATTATCTGCTTTTTTTCCACCGCCGGCTTTTTTAGCGTCTTTTTTGGCTCATTCCGACGCCGTTTTCCGTCATTCCTCCCCGCAACCGTTTTCCAGCCCCGGTTTTCTGTGTTTTTATAGCCGCTCAAGCCGCTTGGGCATCGAGAACTGCAAAAATAAAACAAAAAATGGCGGTTTGGGTAGACAAGCGGAACACTCATCATTAAAATGCGCCCAATTTGCCAAAAATTGGCCTCGCGGACGGTTTTTGCATTGATTTAGATCGCGATATCTGAATTAATATGCAAATATTGTGATTGATTATTCCTCGGAGGATGTTTTGATAAAGTCAGCGCTATTGGTTCTGGAAGACGGAACCCAATTCCACGGTCGGGCCATCGGGGCAGAGGGAACGGCAGTGGGGGAAGTGGTCTTCAATACGTCGATGACCGGTTATCAAGAAATCCTCACTGATCCTTCCTATTCCCGCCAGATCGTTACTCTTACTTATCCTCATATCGGCAATGTCGGCACCAATGCTTCCGACGAAGAATCCTCCGCAGTACACGCCCAAGGCCTCGTCATTCGTGACCTCCCGCTGATCGCCAGCAACTACCGCAGTGAAGAAAGCCTGTCCGACTACCTCAAGCGTCACAACATCGTGGCGATCGCCGATATCGATACTCGTAAATTGACCCGCCTGCTGCGCGAGAAGGGCGCCCAGAACGGCTGCATCGTCGCCGCCGATACGCCGGACGCCGCGCTGGCTCTGGCCAAGGCGCAAGGTTTCCCGGGGTTGAAGGGCATGGATCTGGCGAAAGAAGTCACCACTCAAGAGGCCTACAGCTGGCAGCAAGGCAGCTGGACGCTTGAAGGCGATCTGCCGGAAGCCAAGACCGCCGCGGAACTGCCGTTCCACGTGGTGGCTTACGACTACGGCGCCAAGCGCAACATCCTGCGCATGCTGGTGGATCGCGGCTGCCGCCTGACCGTGGTGCCGGCGCAGACCCCGGCCGACGAGGTGCTGAAAATGAATCCGGACGGCATCTTCCTGTCCAACGGCCCGGGCGACCCGGAGCCGTGCGACTACGCCATCGCCGCCATCAAACAGTTCCTGGAAACCGACATTCCGGTGTTCGGCATCTGTCTGGGTCACCAGCTGCTGGCGCTGGCCAGCGGGGCGAAAACCATGAAGATGAAGCTCGGCCACCACGGCGGCAACCACCCGGTGAAGGATCTGGACAACAACACGGTGATGATCACCGCGCAGAACCACGGCTTCGCCGTCGATGAAAACGACCTGCCGGCGAATCTGCGCGTGACGCACAAATCGCTGTTCGACCACACGGTGCAGGGCATTCACCGCACCGACAAGGCGGCGTTCAGCTTCCAGGGGCACCCGGAAGCCAGCCCAGGCCCGCACGACGCCGCGCCGCTGTTCGATCACTTTATCGAACTGATTGAGACTTACCGTTCTAACGCCAAATAATCAGGAGCAGTAAAAAATGCCAAAACGTACAGACATAAAAAGCATCCTGATCCTCGGCGCTGGCCCGATTGTTATCGGCCAGGCATGTGAGTTCGACTACTCGGGCGCCCAGGCGTGTAAAGCGCTGCGCGAAGAGGGCTACCGCGTCATTCTGGTCAACTCCAACCCGGCGACCATCATGACCGACCCGGAAATGGCCGATGCGACCTACATTGAGCCGATCCACTGGGAAGTGGTGCGCAAGATCATCGAAAAAGAGCGTCCGGATGCGGTGTTGCCGACCATGGGCGGCCAGACGGCGCTGAACTGCGCGCTGGAGCTGGAGCGTCAGGGCGTGCTGGCCGAGTTCGGCGTCACCATGATCGGCGCCACCGCCGATGCCATCGACAAGGCCGAAGACCGCCGCCGTTTCGATGTGGCGATGAAGAAAATCGGTTTGGATACCGCGCGTTCCGGCATCGCGCACACCATGGAAGAAGCGCTGGCGGTAGCCGCTGACGTCGGCTTCCCGTGCATCATCCGTCCTTCCTTTACCATGGGCGGCACCGGCGGCGGCATCGCCTACAACCGCGAAGAGTTCGAAGAGATCTGCGAACGCGGTCTGGACCTGTCGCCGACCAACGAGCTGCTGATCGACGAATCGCTGATCGGTTGGAAAGAGTACGAGATGGAAGTGGTGCGTGATAAGAACGACAACTGCATCATCGTCTGCTCCATCGAAAACTTCGACGCCATGGGCATCCACACCGGCGACTCGATCACCGTTGCGCCGGCTCAGACCCTGACCGACAAGGAATACCAAATCATGCGCAACGCCTCGATGGCGGTGCTGCGTGAGATCGGCGTTGAAACCGGCGGCTCCAACGTGCAGTTCTCGGTTAACCCGAAAACCGGCCGCCTGATCGTCATCGAGATGAACCCGCGCGTGTCGCGCTCTTCGGCGCTGGCGTCGAAAGCCACCGGCTTCCCGATCGCCAAGATCGCCGCTAAACTGGCGGTGGGCTATACCCTCGATGAGCTGATGAACGACATCACCGGCGGCCGCACCCCGGCGTCGTTCGAGCCGTCCATCGACTACGTCGTGACCAAGATCCCGCGCTTCAACTTCGAGAAGTTCGCCGGCGCCAACGATCGCCTGACCACCCAGATGAAGTCGGTCGGCGAAGTGATGGCCATCGGCCGCACCCAACAGGAGTCGCTGCAGAAAGCGCTGCGCGGCCTGGAAGTGGGCGCCACCGGCTTCGATCCGAAAGTGAGCCTGGACGATCCGGAAGCGCTGACCAAAATCCGCCGCGAGCTGAAAGACGCCGGTTCCGATCGCATCTGGTACATCGCCGACGCCTTCCGCGCCGGTCTGTCGGTCGACGGCGTCTTCAACCTGACCAACGTCGATCGCTGGTTCCTGGTGCAGATTGAAGAGCTGGTGCGCCTGGAAGAGCAGGTAGCCGAAGCGGGCATCAACGGCCTGGACAAAGACTTCCTGCGCACTCTGAAGCGCAAAGGCTTCGCCGATGCACGTCTGGCCAAGCTGGCCGGCGTCGCCGAGAGCGAAATTCGCAAGCTGCGCCACAGCCACGGCCTGCACCCGGTGTACAAGCGCGTGGATACCTGCGCGGCGGAATTCGCTACCGACACCGCCTACATGTACTCCACCTATGAAGAAGAGTGCGAGTCCAACCCGACCAACGACCGGCCGAAAGTGATGGTGCTGGGCGGTGGGCCGAACCGTATCGGTCAGGGCATCGAGTTCGACTACTGCTGCGTGCACGCTTCGCTGGCGCTGCGTGAAGACGGCTACGAGACCATCATGGTCAACTGCAACCCGGAAACCGTCTCCACCGACTACGACACCTCGGACCGCCTGTACTTTGAGCCGGTGACCCTGGAAGACGTGCTGGAAATCGTGCGCATCGAGAAACCGAAAGGCGTTATCGTGCAGTACGGCGGCCAGACCCCGCTGAAGCTGGCGCGCGAGCTGGAAGCCGCAGGCGTGCCGATCATCGGCACCAGCCCGGACGCCATCGACCGTGCCGAAGACCGCGAACGCTTCCAGCAGGCGGTCAACCGCCTGGGCCTGAAGCAGCCGGCCAACGCCACCGTCACCGCCATCGAGCAGGCGGTCGAGAAGGCGGCGGGCATCGGTTATCCGCTGGTGGTGCGTCCTTCCTACGTGCTGGGCGGCCGGGCGATGGAAATCGTCTATGACGAAACCGACCTGCGCCGCTATTTCCAGACCGCGGTCAGCGTGTCCAACGATGCGCCGGTGTTGCTGGATCGCTTCCTGGACGATGCGGTGGAAGTGGACGTCGATGCTATCTGCGACGGCGAGCGCGTGCTGATTGGCGGCATCATGGAGCACATCGAGCAGGCGGGCGTGCACTCCGGCGACTCCGCGTGTTCGCTGCCGGCGTATACCCTGAGCCAGGAAATTCAGGACGTGATGCGTCGCCAGGTGGAGAAACTGGCGTTCGAGCTGCAGGTGCGCGGCCTGATGAACGTGCAGTTCGCGGTGAAGGACAACGAAGTTTACCTGATTGAAGTCAACCCGCGCGCCGCGCGTACCGTGCCGTTCGTGTCCAAAGCGACCGGCGTGCCGCTGGCCAAAGTGGCCGCGCGCGTGATGGCGGGCAAAACGCTGGTTGAACAGGGCGTGACCGAAGAGATCATCCCGCCGTACTACTCGGTGAAAGAAGTGGTGCTGCCGTTCAACAAATTCCCGGGCGTCGACCCGATTTTGGGGCCGGAAATGCGCTCTACCGGGGAAGTGATGGGCGTGGGCCGCACCTTCGCGGAAGCCTTCTCCAAAGCGATGCTGGGCAGCAACTCGGGCATGAAGAAACAGGGCCGCGCGCTGCTGTCGGTGCGCGAAGGCGACAAGGCTCGCGTGGTCGATTTGGCCGCCAGTCTGCTGAAGCAGGGCTTCGAGCTGGACGCGACCCACGGCACAGCGGTGGTGCTGGGCGAAGCGGGCATCAACCCGCGCCTGGTCAACAAAGTGCACGAAGGGCGTCCGCACATTCAGGATCGTATCAAGAACGGCGAGTACACTTACATCGTCAACACCACGGCAGGCCGTCAGGCGATTGAGGACTCCAAGCTGATTCGCCGCAGCGCCCTGCAGTACAAGGTGCACTACGACACCACGCTGAACGGCGGCTTCGCCACCGCGATGGCGCTGAAAGCGGATCCGACCGAGCAGGTTACATCGGTGCAGGAAATGCACGCGCGTATCGGTAAGTAACCGCGCGAGAATGCCTACGCCAGGGCGCTGCAGATGCAGCGCCCTTTTTTATTCAGTGAATTTGTAGGCTGGCGTTAAAAATTTCCGCTATCAATCAGTGGGCAAACTGTCACTCTGTGTGATTGGTATATGCTTGGTGTATTGGCAAGGAACGAAGGAACGACGATAACAATGATTCTGATAATTTATGCTCACCCGTATCCCCGGCATTCGCATGCCAATCACCGCCTGCTGCAGGCGGTGAGGGATCTTCCCGAGGTGGAGGTGCGCTCGCTGTATGAGCTGTACCCCGATTTCAATATCGATATCAACGCCGAACAACAGGCGCTGGAGCGCGCCGACATGGTGGTGCTGCAGCATCCGATGCAGTGGTACAGCTTCCCGCCGCTGTTGAAGCTGTGGATTGACAAAGTGCTGGAGCACGGCTGGGCCTATGGCCACGATGGCAACGCGCTGGTGGGGAAAGACTGTCTGTGGGCGGTGACCAGCGGCGGTGACGAGCACCATTTCGAACTGGGCGATTTTCCCAACTTCGCCGCGCTGGCGCAGCCGCTGCAGGCCACGGCGATCTATTGCGGCATGAACTGGCAGCCGTACTTCGCCCTGCACAACACCTTTACCTGCAATGAACCGGCGCTGATCGCCGCCGGCGAAGCCTACCGGCAGCGGTTGGTCGACTACCTGATGGAACATGCCGAAGCGGAAACCCGGGAGGCCAGCCATGGATAACCACCACATGATGATCGAGGGGCTGATCTATCTCGGTTCCGCCGCGCTGTTCGTGCCGATTGCGGTGCGCCTGGGGCTGGGTTCGGTGCTCGGTTACCTGATCGCCGGCTGCATTATCGGCCCCTGGGGGCTGAAGCTGGTGTCGGATGCCGAGTCGATCCTGACCTTCGCCGAGATCGGCGTGGTGCTGATGCTGTTTATCATCGGTCTGGAGCTGGATCCCAAACGGCTGTGGACGCTGCGCGCCTCGGTTTTCGGCGGCGGCAGCATTCAGATGGTGGGCTGCGGCCTGGCGCTGAGCGCCTTCTGCTACTTCCTCGGCCTCAACTGGAAGGTGGCGCTGCTGATCGGTTTGACGCTGGCGCTCTCATCGACCGCCATCGCCATGCAGGCGATGAGCGAACGCAATTTGACGCCGTCGCCGATCGGCCGCAGCGCGTTTGCGGTGCTGCTGTTCCAGGATATTGCGGCGATCCCGCTGGTGGCGATGATCCCGCTGCTGGCCAGCAGCGGCGCCAGCACGACGCTGGGCGCTTTCGTACTGTCGGCGGCCAAAGTGGTGGGTGCGTTGACGATGGTGGTGCTGCTTGGCCGCTACGTCACCCGCCCGCTGCTGCACTTCGTCGCCCGTTCGGGCATGCGCGAGGTGTTCAGCGCTGTGGCGCTATTCCTGGTGTTCGGCTTTGGCATCCTGCTGGAGATGGCCGGGTTGTCGATGGCGATGGGGGCGTTCCTCGCCGGGGTGCTGTTGGCGAGCTCGGAATACCGCCACGCGCTGGAGAGCGATATTCAGCCGTTCAAAGGGTTGCTGCTGGGGCTGTTTTTCATCGGCGTTGGCATGTCGATCGACTTCGGCACGCTGTTCCATCATCCGTTGCTGATCGCCTCGTTGCTGCTGGGCTTTATGCTGATCAAGGCGGCGTTGCTGTGGCTGATCGGCCCGCTGCTCGGGGTGCCGAAGCGCCAGCGCGGCCTGTTCGCCATTCTGTTGGGGCAGGGCAGTGAGTTCGCCTTCGTGATCTTCAGCGCCGCGCAGCTGGCCGGCGTCTTGCCGGTTGAATGGGCCAAGTCGCTGACGCTGGCGGTGGCGCTGTCGATGGCGGCCACCCCGCTGCTGTTGGTGATCGCCGCGCAGCTGGAAAAAAATGCGCCGAAAGAGGATCGCCCGGCTGATGTCATTGATGACGAGAACGCCAGCGTGATCATCGCCGGCTTCGGCCGTTTCGGCCAGATCGCCGGTCGTCTGCTGTTGGCCAACGGCGTGCACACCGTGGTACTGGATCACGATCCGGACCATATCGAAACGCTGCGTAAATTCGACACCAAGGTGTTCTACGGCGACGCCACGCGCGCCGATCTGCTGGAGGCGGCCGGCGCCGCTCACGCCAAGGTGCTGATCAACGCCATCGACGATGTGGAGGACAGCCTGGCGTTAACCGAGCTGGCCAGGCAGCACTTCCCGCATCTGAAAGTGGTGGCGCGGGCGCGCGACGTCGATCATTGGTATCAGTTGCGGCAGCTGGGGGTGGAAAAACCGGAGCGCGAAACCTTCGAAAGCTCGCTGCGCGTCGGCCGTGAAACGCTGGAGCTGCTGGGGCTGGACGCCTATGAGGCGCGCGAGAAAGCGGATACTTTCCGTCGCTATAACCTGAAGATGCTGGAAGATACGCTGGATAATTACCAGGATACCGAGTTCCGTATCGCCAGCCTGCAGCGGGCCAAGGAGATGCTCAGCGCGGCCATCGAGCAGGATCAGAATCGGCTGGCGCGGGTACAGCAGACCGGCTGGCGCGGCAGTATCGACGGCAAGGCGCCGGAAGACGAAGTGGTGGAAGCCAAAGGATAAGGGGAGGGGCGCCGTGATGGCGCCCCTTTTTTGCTTAGCTCAGTGCGACCTTGATGCCTAAGGCGATCAACATGCCGCCCAGCAATTTGTCGACGATCTTCTGCGTCTTTTCCAGCCCGCGGCGCACCGGCCCGCTCTGGATCAAAAACACCAGCAGCGGCCACCAGATCACCGACAGGCCGAGAATAATCCCCGCGTACCACAGCTTGTCACCCAGACCGGAATCGATCTGCAACACCTGGGTGAAGACCGCCAGGAAGAACAGGGTGGCTTTCGGGTTCAGCAGGTTGCACAGGTAGCCTTGCGCAAAGGCGCTCTTCAGGCTGACCTGCTGCTGCGGCAGATTGCTGACGTTCATTTTGCCGCCGCCGCGCGACAGCAGCGCCTGGATGCCGATCCACACCAGATAGACCGCCCCGGCGTATTTCAGCAGGTTGAACAGCCACGGCGTGGTGGTGATCACCACCGCCAGCCCGGCGACGCAGTAAGACATGTGGGTGGCGACGCCGCAAATCACGCCGAAAGCGGTCATCATGGCGGCCAGACGCGGGTAGCGGGCGGCGTTTTTGATCACCAGGAAAAAATCCGGGCCGGGGGAAAGCATGCCGAGGGCGGCAATGCCGGCGACGAACAGTGAAGTTTCAAGCATGGGAGGCGTCTCGCGCAAAAGGCAGCATGTTGGCGATAATAACGCCGCTTCCTCTGATGCGCATCAACCCAATGAGGTATTGTTAGGCTCTATGATAATAATTCATCTATCGCCAGCGACGGAGCACCATGCAGCAGACTACCGCCACAGACAGGCCGGAACCGCACCGGCAACAGCGTGAAATCACCCGCTTGTGCATTCAATGCGCGCTGCTGCTGTTGCAGCACGGCGCCGAGAGCACGGTGGTGGAGCAGTTGTCCACCCGCCTGGGGTTGGCGCTGGGGATGGACAGCGTGGAAAGTTCAATCTCCGCCAATGCGGTAGTGTTGACCACCCTCAGCCACGGCGCCTGCCTGACCACCACCCGCAAGAATGTCGATCGCGGCATCAATATGCAGGTGGTGACGGAAGTGCAGCATATCGTGATCCTCGCCGAGCACCGCCTGGCGGATGCGCACGACGTGGCGCGGCGCTTCGAAAAGATCCGGCCGCTGCGCTATCCGCGCTGGCTGGTGGTGCTGATGGTGGGATTGTCCTGCGGGTGTTTCAGCATGCTCAACGGCGGCGGCGGCGACGCCTTCCTGGTGACCTTTATCGCCAGCGGCGCGGCGATGCTGGTGCGCCAGATCCTCACCGCCCGCCATATGAATCCGCTGATCAATTTTTGCCTGACGGCGTTTGTCGCTACGTCGATATCCGGGCTGCTGCTGCGCCTGCCGGTGTTTAAAGAGACCTCGAGCGTGGCGATGGCCGCCAGCGTGCTGCTGCTGGTGCCGGGCTTCCCGCTGATCAACGCGGTGGCCGACATGTTCAAGGGGCACGTCAACACCGGGCTGGCGCGCTGGGCGATGGCCAGCCTGTTGACGTTGGCGACCTGTATCGGCGTGGTGATGGCGATGTCGCTGTGGGATCTGCGGGGGTGGTCATGAGTCTGCTGTGGGCATTGTTACAGGAGATGCTGTTGGCGGCGGTGCCGGCGCTGGGCTTCGCCATGGTGTTCAACGTGCCGCTGCGCGCGCTGCGCTATTGCGCGTTGCTCGGGGCAATCGGGCGCGGCTCGCGCATGCTGATGATGCACGTGGGCATGAACATCGAGTGGGCGTCGCTGCTGGCGGCGATCCTGATCGGCATCATCGGTATCTATTGGTCGCGCTGGCTGTTGGCGCACCCGAAGGTGTTCACCGTGGCGGCGGTGATCCCGATGTTCCCCGGCATTTCCGCTTATACCGCGATGATCACGGTGGTGGAGATCTCGCATCTGGGCTACAGCGAGGCTTTGATGGAGACCATGATCACCAACTTCCTCAAGGCCAGTTTCATCGTCGGCGCGTTGTCGATCGGCCTGTCGTTACCGGGCCTGTGGTTGTACCGCAAACGCCCCGGCGTGTGAAATTCCCCGGCAAAAGAACGTTGGTTATTAGATATGCTGATAAGAGCTATCTTATATATTCATCTTGCTTGATTAGCCTATCGACGGCACTCAGGCCTTTACGTATAGTGTCACCAATTTTGCTGCCTACACAGGGTTAAACAATGATTATCAGCCTGATCGCTGCCTTGGCGGCGGATCGCGTTATTGGCATGGAAAACGCCATGCCGTGGCACCTGCCGGCGGACCTTGCGTGGTTTAAACGCAACACGTTGAATAAGCCGGTTATTATGGGCCGCAAGACCTTCGAGTCCATCGGCCGCCCGCTGCCGGGCCGCCACAATATCGTTTTGAGCAGCCGCCCGGGCAATGCCGCCGGGGTGACCTGGGTGACCTCGCTGGATGAGGCGCTGGCTGCCGCGGGTGAGGTGGAAGAAGTGATGGTGATCGGCGGTGGGCGCATCTATACCCAGTTGCTGCCGCGCGCCGATCGCCTGTACCTGACGCACATCGACGCCGAAGTCGGCGGCGATACCCACTTCCCGGATTACGAGCCGGACGAGTGGGAAACCACGTTCAGCGAATTCCACGACGCCGACGATCTGAACTCGCACAGCTACTGCTTCGAAATCCTGCAGCGCCGCTGATCTCAGCGCGTTAGCCAGTCATCCCCGGGGGCGCAAGCAATTGCGCCCCCGGTCTTTTTGCGCCGGTCATTCGTAACCTTTCCGTCACATTACCTGATTAGTATGAAGCCCAACTCCGAGCGCCACGGCAACTCTGGTGAATTTTGACCGCGGCGCCATAACTAAAAAGGTAACCACGTTATGACCAAGCAAATTGAGCAATTAGACGCCGACCGCCTGATCGATCCCACTCGCCGCAAGCTGCTGCTCGGCAGCGCCGGCGCCGTCGGCCTGGCCGGTTTTCTCGGCGGCGGCATCTGGTCGGTCTCCGCCGAGGCGTTAGCCGAGGATCTGCCGCCGAACACGCTGCTGGGCTTCCGGGGCATCGCCGCCTCTACCGCCGATGAAGTGACGATAGCGCCAGGCTACCGCGCCGAGGTGCTGATCTCCTGGGGCGAGCCGCTGGTGGACGGCGCGCCGGCCTTCGATCCGCAGGGCAACAACAGCGCCGCCGATCAGGAAAAACAGTTTGGCGACAACAACGATGGCATGAGCTTCTTCCCTATCGATGACAATCACGGCGTGATGGCCATCAATAACGAATACGTTAACGAGCAGTACCTGTTCGCCCACGGCGGCGCCAAGGCCACCAGCCTGGAAGAGGTGCGCAAATCGCAGGCGGCGCACGGCGTCTCCATTGTCGCGGTCAAGCGGGTCGGCGACGGCCAGCGCTGGGAGGTGGAGCGCCCGTCGCGCTATAACCGCCGCATCACCGCCAACAGCGAGATGCAATTCAGCGGCCCGGCCGCCGGACATCCGCTGTTGCAGACCGCCGCCGATCCGAGCGGCCGCAAGGTGCTGGGCACCTTCGGCAACTGCGCCAACGGCAAGACGCCGTGGGGCACCTACCTGACCTGCGAGGAAAACTTCGACACCTATTTCGGCACCCGTCAGGCCGATTATCGAACCACGCCGGAACAGAAGCGCTACACGCTGAAGGTCAGCGAACCGGAACGCAACTGGCCGGACTATGACGAGCGTTTTGATGTGGCGAAGAATCCCAACGAATTCAACCGCCACGGCTGGATTGTCGAGATCGATCCGTTGAATCCGACCTCGACGCCCATCAAGCACACTGCGCTCGGCCGTTTCAAACATGAAAACGCGGCGGTGACCGTGGCCAAAGACGGCCGCCTGGTGGTGTATATGGGCGACGACGAGCGTGGCGAACATATCTATAAGTACGTCTCCAAAGGCGTGGTCGACGCCGCCAATCCGGCCAACAATCGCACGCTGCTGGACGAGGGGACGCTATACGTGGCGCAGTTCGACGGCGATGAAGCCGGCACGCCGCTGAAGGGCAAAGGGCGCTGGATTGCGCTTGAGTTCGGCAAGAACGGCCTGACGCCGGAGAACGGTTTCCGCGATGAGGCCGAAGTGCTGATCTTCGCCCGCAAGGCGGCGCAGCAGGTCGGCGCCACCAAAATGGATCGCCCGGAGTGGATCGCGGTGAACCCGCATGACGGGCGCGCGTACTGCACGCTGACCAACAACAGCAAGCGCGGCGAGGAAGGGATGCCGTTGAACGCCGCCAACCCGCGACCGAACAATATCTACGGCCAAATCATTCGCTGGGACGAGGGCGGCGACGCCACCGCCGACGTCTTCGCCTGGGACATCTATGCGCTGTGCGGCAACCCGATTGCCCACCCCGAAGGCGTCAACCGCGGCACGCCGAACATCACGGCGGAAAACACCTTCAACAGCCCGGACGGGCTGGGTTTCGATCGCGCCGGCCGTCTGTGGATCCTCACCGATGGCAAATACAGCAACAAGGGCGACTACGTCGGGCAGGGCAACAACCAGATGCTGGTGGGCGATCCGGTCAGCGGTGAGATCCGCCGTTTCATGGTGGGGCCGAAGTCCTGCGAACTGACCGGCATCACCTTCACCCCGGACTACAAGACGATGTTCGTCAACGTACAGCATCCCGGAGAAGAAGGCGATTCGCACTTCCCGAACAACAGCCCGCGCCCGCGTTCTTCGGTGTTGATGATCACGCGTGAAGATGGCGGAGTGATTGGGGCGTAAGGCGGCAATACAGAACAAAGGCGGCCACCGGGCCGCCTTTATCGTTTCAGGATGCGGCTAATCTGCCGGCGTGGTCAGGCGCTTCGCCGCGATTGGCGGGTTGCGTGAAGTAACGGCGGTCTTCCCAGCGCAGCATCGTCAGATCGCCGCCCCAGCAGCAGCCGGTATCCAGCCCGATCACGCCCTCCGGCGTGCCCTTGCCTTCCAGCGAGGCCCAGTGGCCGAAGATGATGGTGTATTCCGGGTCCACCAGGCGCGGCAGCTCGAACCACGGTTTCAGCGGCGCCGGCGCGCTGCCCGGCGCATCTTTGCAGATCATGTCGAGCTGGCCGTTGGGGAAGCAGTAGCGCATGCGCGTCAGCGCATTAGTGCTGAAACGCAGGCGCGCCAGGCCGCTCAGCTCCGGCGCCCAGTTGTTCGGCATGTCGCCGTACATGGCGTCGAGGAACAGCGGATAGCTGTCGCTGCTCAATACCGCCTCCACTTCGCGCGCGCACATTTTCGCGGTGTCGATGTCCCACTGCGGGGTGATGCCGGCGTGGGCCATCACCAGCTTTTGCTCATCATCCACCTGCAGCACCGGTTGGCGGCGCAGCCAGTTGATCAGCTCGTCGGCGTCCGGCGCTTCCAGCAGCGGCGTGATGCGATCTTTGGGTTTGTTGCGGCTGATGCCGGCGTAAACCGCCAGCAGGTGCAGATCGTGGTTGCCCAGCACCATGCGCACCGCCGGGCCGAGCGAGCGCACATAGCGCAGCACGTCCAGCGAGGCGGGGCCGCGCGCCACCAGATCGCCGGTCAGCCACAGTTGATCGCGCTCGGGATCGAACGCAACCTGAGCCAGCAGCGACTTCAGTTCATCGAAACAGCCGTGAACGTCGCCGATAAGGTATGTCGACATAATTAATGGATCAGCGTTGGAATGGCTAAGCGGAACACGGGAATAGCGGTGCGGAACGGCTGACCCTGATGGTCAACCATTTCGTAATGGCCTTCCATGGTGCCCAGCGGCGTTTCCAGAATGGCGCCGCTGGTGTACTGAAACTCTCCACCGGGCGGAATGACGGGCTGTTCGCCGATCACGCCTTCGCCCTGGACTTCGGTTTGGCGGCCGTTGCTGTTGGTGATCAGCCAGTAACGGCCCAGCAGTTGCACGTTGGTCCGCCCCAGATTGCGGATGGTAATGGTATAGGCGAAGACGTAACGCTCTTCTTCAGGGATCGACTGTGATTCCACATAGATGCTCTGAACCTGAATACACACGCGGGGCGAATCAATCATGACAACAACTCCTTATTGCTGCGGCGCCGGATTGGCTGACAGCCAGTTCGCCAGCTTGCAGTACTGCGCCACAGAAATATTCTCTGCTCTGAGCGAAGGATCGACGCCCAGCTCCGTCAGCTGCTCCGGCGTGAACAGATCGCCCAGGCTATTGCGGATGGTTTTCCGCCGCTGGTTGAACGCCTGCGTGGTGATGCGGCTCAGCATGCGCACGTCGCCCACCGGGTTCGGCAGCTCGGTGTGCGGAACCAGGCGCACCACGGCGGAATCGACCTTCGGCGGCGGCGCGAACGCGGTCGGCGGCACTTCCAGCACCGGGATGACGTTGCAGTAGTACTGCGCCATCACGGTCAAACGCCCGTAGGCCTTGCTGTTCGGGCCAGCCACCAGACGGTTGACCACCTCTTTCTGCAACATAAAGTGCATGTCGCGGATTGCCTGAGTATAGCTGAAAAGGTGGAACATCAGCGGCGTCGAAATATTGTACGGCAGGTTACCAAATACGCGCAGCGGTTGGCCAGCCTCCTCGGCCAGTTCGGCGAAATTCACCGTCATGGCGTCCTGCTGGCGGATGGTCAGCTTGTCTTTCAGCTGCGGGTGATTCTCCAGCCGAGTGGCCAGATCGCGGTCCAGTTCGATCACCGTCATGCGGTCCATGCGCGCGCCGACCGGTTCGGTCAAGGCGCCGAGGCCGGGGCCGATCTCGACCACCGCTTCGCCCGGCTGCGGGTGAATGGCGGAGACAATGCTATCGATGACAAACTGATCGGTTAAAAAGTTTTGTCCAAAGCGTTTGCGGGCAAAGTGCCCTTGGTGGACTCTGTTATTCATTACAATTAATTATCATTTTAATGGCGAGATTCAGGGCCGTTTGGAAACTGCCGACATCGGCGGTGCCGGTGCCGGCCAGTTCCAGAGCGGTACCGTGGTCGACCGAGGTGCGTATGAAAGGCAAACCGAGGGTGATATTCACCGCGCGGCCGAACCCTTGGTATTTTAGCACCGGCAGCCCCTGATCGTGATACATCGCCAGCACCGCATCGGCATCTTGCAGATATTTGGGCTGGAACAGGGTGTCCGCCGGCAGCGGGCCGACAAGATGGATACCGTCAGCGCGCAGCGCGTCGAGCGCCGGGATGATGGTGTCTATCTCTTCGCGCCCCATATGGCCGCCTTCCCCGGCGTGGGGATTCAGACCGCAGACGTAAATGTGCGGCTGGGCGATGCCAAATTTGGTTTTCAGATCGTGGTCGAGGATGCGAATGACTTCGAACAGGCTCTGCTGCGTGATGGCGCCCGGCACCGCCAGCAGCGGCAGGTGGGTGGTCGCCAGCGCCACGCGCAGCTCTTCGGTCGCGAGCATCATCACCACGCGATCGCAGCGGCTGCGATCGGCAAAGAATTCGGTATGGCCGATAAACGGCACGCCGGCGTCGTTGATCACGCCCTTGTTCACCGGGCCGGTGATCAAGGCGGCAAACTCGCCGTTCAGGCAGCCGTCGCAGGCGCGCGCCAGGGTTTCCACCACGTAAGCGCTGTTGCTGACGTTCAGTTCACCGGCGGTGACCGGCTGAGCGAGCGACACCGGCAGCACGGTCAGCGTGCCGGCGCGTTGCGCCTCGGCCGGCTGCTGCGGCTGGTAGTCGCGCAGCGTCAGCGGCAGGCCCAAACGCTTGGCGCGCTCAAGCAACAGGGCCGGATCGGCGCACACCACCAGCTCAACAGGCCAATCCTGTTGCGCCAGGGCGGCTACCAAATCCGGCCCCACCCCGGCGGGTTCGCCGGGGGTAATGACGACGCGTTTATTGCTGCGCATCGCTGCCATCGAGGATCTTCACGTAAGCCTGGGCGCGCTGTTCCTGCATCCAGGTCTGCGCCTCTTCGGCGAACTTACGGTTGAACAGCATGCGGTAAGCGCGATCTTTCTGCGCGGCGTCGGTCTTATCCACCTGACGGGTATCCAGCAGCTGAATCAGGTGCCAACCGAAGGAAGAGTGCACCGGCGCGCTGATCTCACCTTTGCTCAGCTTCAGCAACGCATCGCGGAAGGCGGGATCGTAGATGTCCGGGGAAGCCCAGCCCAGATCGCCGCCCTGCATGGCGGAACCCGGATCCTGCGACAGCTGTTTGGCTTCGTCGGCGAATTTGGCGCGGCCGCTCTTGATCGCTTCCGCGACGGATTGCAGCTTGGCGCGCGCCTGGTCGTCGGTCAGCACCACCGAAGGTTTCAGCAGGATGTGACGGGCGTGCACTTCGGTGACCGACACCGACTGGCTGGCGCCGCGGATGTCGTTGACTTTCAGGATGTGGAAGCCGACGCCGGAACGGATTGGGCCGACGACGTCGCCTTTCTTGGCGCTCACCAGGCGTTCAGCGAACAGGGTCGGGATCTCTTGCAGCTTGCCCCAGCCCATGTTGCCGCCTTTCAGCGCCTGAGAGTCGGCGGAGTAAGTGATCGCCAGCTTGCCGAAGTCGGCGCCGCTGTTGATCTCGCCCACCAGGCGTTTGGCCAGCTCTTCGGCTTTGTCGACCTGCTGCTGCGACGGGTTCTCCGGCAGCGGGATCAGGATGTGGCTGATGTTCATTTCGGTGTCGCTGCCGTTCTGCGCGCCCACCTGTTTGGCCAGCGCGTCCACTTCCTGCGGCAGGATGGTGACGCGGCGGCGCACTTCGTTGTTGCGCACTTCGGAGATCAGCATCTCTTTGCGGATCTGCGCACGGTAGGTGTTGTAGTTCAGCCCTTCGTACGACAGGCGGCTGCGCAGCTGATCGACGCTCATGCGGTTCTGCGCGGCGATGTTGGCGATCGCTTTGTCCAGATCGGCGTCGGAGACGGTGATGCCCATTTTCTTGGCCATCTGCAGCTGGATGTTATCCATGATCAGACGTTCGATGATCTGATGGCGCAGCGTCTTGTCGTCCGGCAGTTGCTGACCGGCCTGCTGGGCGTTGAGCTTCACCGACTGCAACAGTCCGTTGACGTCGCTTTCGAGTACCACGCCGTTATCCACGACGGCGGCGACTTTATCCACTTCTTGGGGTGCTGCGAACGCGGCATTGGCGCAAACCACCAATCCGAGAATAAGCGTTCTCCAGTTCTTCATACATTTCCCATTATGTAATCCGCAAATGCGGGTGAAAGTTCTCGTTTTCAAAGTGTTGCAAAGCGTCAGAATGCGCGCTGATACGGCAGAATGCCGGAGCGCAGCATTTCTGCGGAGCCGAGACTATGATCGCTGCTCAGGCCGCGCAGTTCGACGTTGAACGAAACTCTGTTGTCGTAAACGCTGGTATTGTTGCTGTTGTTCCAGTCGGTGATCTTGCGCTCGTAGCCCAGCGTCACCGCCCAGCAGCAGGTGTTGTACTTCAGCCCCACCAGCTGATCGGCGGATTGTTTGGCGCGGGTGTCGTAGTAGTACGCCCCGACCACCGCCCAACGATCGGCGATCGGCCAGCTGCCGGTGATGCCCACCTGCGAGATGCCGTCCTGGAAGGCCGGAACCGTTTTGGTGTTCAACGCCGTCTGGATATATTCCGGCGTAGCGTAACGGTAGTTCAGCTGCACCACGCGCTCGGCGTCCTGGCGGTATTCCACCACGCCGTTGCCCAGCGAGACGCTGTTCAAACGGGTGTCGTACTGCAGGCCGCCGCGCAGGCCCCAACGATCGTCGATTTTCCAATAGGTATCGCCGGCCCAGGCCACGCTGCCGGTATCGTCGTTGTTGTCGTATCCCGTCACCTGATCGCCGGTGCGTGAACGGCTGAAGTAGTAGATTTGACCCACGGAAGCGTTAAAACGTTCCACCAGCGCGTCATCATAAATGCGCGTGGTCACACCGGTAGAGACGCGGTTCTGCGAAGCGATGCGATCCAGGCCGCTGTAGGTGCGGTCGCGGAACAGACCGGAATAGTCGGTCTGCAGCAGCGTAGTGTCGTAGGTGTAGATGTTGCTCTGGTCGCGGTACGGCACGTACAGGTACTGCACGCGCGGCTCCAGCGTCTGGGTGGCGCCTTCGGCCCAGATCATCGGCCGCTCGAACACCAGCTTGCCGTCGACCTTGAACTGCGGCAGTACGCGGTTGACCGAATCATCGAGCTCCGGCGCGGCAGCGTTTTTGCGGCTCTGGTAGTTGGCGGCGAAACCGTCAGGAATATCCTGCTGGTAATGGGTCGCCATCAGCTTGGCTTCGGTGTTCAGGCTGGCCCAGCCGTTGGTCAGCGGCAGGTTGAGCGTTGGCTCCATATGCAGACGGGTGGCGTCCGGGCTGTATGGGTTGACGCTGGTGAACTTGGCCGCCTGGCCGTAAATATGGAAATCGAACGGGCCGAGATCGTTCTTGTAGTAGTTCAGATCCAGCTGCGGCTGGACTTTATACGAGTCCGACTGTGAGCGATCGGTATCGTCGTAAATCTGGAACTGCTTGGAGCTCAGCGTGGCGTTCCAGTTCTCGTTGGCGTAGCCGAGGCTGAATTTCTGCGTGGCGTAGCCGTCGGTGGTGGAGCCGTATTTTGAGTCCAGATCGGTGAAGTACTTGGAATCGCTGACCTTGGTGTAATCGACGTTGAAGCGCCACACCTGATCCATGACGCCGTTGTGGTTCCAGTAGAACAGCCAGCGTTTGTTGTCGTCATGATCTTTGCCGTATTCCTTGTCGTCCGGCAACCAGTCGAACTCCATCAGGCCGAGGCCCGGCTGCACCAGATAACGGAACTCGGTCTGCCACTGCAAGCCGCGCTTGGACATATAGTGCGGGGTGATGGTGGCGTCGTAGTTCGGCGCGATGTTCCAGTAGTACGGCAACATGAACTCGAAGCCGTTGTTGCTGCCGTACTTGGCGTTCGGGATCAGGAAGCCGGAACGGCGCTTGTCGCCGACCGGCAGCTGCAGGTACGGGCTGTAGAACACCGGCACGCCGCCGATGCGGAAGCGGGCGTTCCATATTTCCGCCACCTGCTCTTCGCGATCGTGGATCACTTCGGAACCGACCACGCTCCAGCTGTCGTCGCCTGGCAGACAGGAGGTAAAGGTGCCGTTTTCCAGGATGGTGTAACGGTTGGCGCCGCGCATTTTCATCTTGTCGGCGTCGCCGCGCCCCTGACGGCCTACCATCTGGTAGTCGCCTTCATAGACGTCGGTATCTTTGGTATTCAGGTTAGACCAGGCCTTCGGGCCTTTCAGTTTGATCTGATTGTCGCTGTAGTGCACGTCGCCGGTGGCGGTGACGGTACGAACCGGTTCCGTCTGGCCGGGGTTTTGCGTCTGATTCAGCTCAACTTCTTTGGCGGTCAGGGTGCTGTTGCCCTGCTCGATATGCACGTTGCCGCTGAACAGGGCGCTTTTCGGGTAGTCGGCGCGCGAGTCATCGGCATTGATGGTCACCGGCTGGCTGTTCGGATCGCCGCTGACCAAAGGCTTGTCGTAAACAGGAACGCCAAGCATGCATTGCTCGGCCAGATCAGCCAGCGCATGCTGACTGTAGAGTGCCGTCCAAATCATCGTGGCCAGCAGTGTTGGGAAACTTTTTTTCATACGCGGTTTTGGTGTTCCGTCATCAGAGGCGTCGTGTCCGGCAAACGGTCAGAGACTATATTACTCATCTGCGTTGCGCTAGTGCTAAATCCAGCCGTTTACTTGCGTCGTCGTTAGGCGCAAAGATAAATGACAGGTATGATAATCCAAATTCTAGGAAAAATCGCCTGCGCCCTTTCCTGAAACGGAGGAGAGCGGGCGGCTTTCGGCATGATAATTGAGGAGTATATGCAGTATTGGGGAAAACTGCTCGGCGTCATCGTTGCCATCTGGTCTGGCGCGGGATTCTGGGGTGTAGTTCTGGGGCTGATTATCGGTCATATGATCGATACGGCGCGCAGCAACAAGCGCAGCCGGGGGTTTTTCACCGACCAGCAAACGCGGCAAACGCTGTTTTTCCGCACCACTTTTCAGGTGATGGGCCACCTGACCAAATCCAAAGGACGCGTCACCGAGGCGGATATCCAGATCGCCAGCTTGTTCATGGATCGCCTGCAGCTGCACGGCGAAGCGCGCACTGCTGCGCAGCAGGCGTTCCGCGAGGGCAAACAGAGCCAGTTCCCGCTGCGTGAGACGCTGCAGCAGTTCCGCAGCATCTGTTTCGGCCGCTTCGATCTGATTCGGATGTTTCTGGAAATTCAGATTCAGGCGGCGTTCGCCGACGGCTCGCTGCACCCGAACGAACGTCAGGTGCTGTATGTCATCGCCGAAGAGCTGGGCATTTCGCGCGCGCAGTTCGATCAGTTCCTCAGCATGATGGAGGGCGGGCGTCAGTTCGGCGGCGGTCAGCAGGGCGGGTATTCGCAGGGCGGTTATCAGCAGGCTCAGCGCGGCCCGACGCTCGACGATGCGTGCAAGGTGCTCGGCGTGCGCAGCAGCGACGATGCCGCCACCATCAAACGCGCCTACCGCAAGCTGATGAGCGAACACCATCCGGATAAGCTGGTGGCGAAAGGCTTGCCGCCGGAGATGATGGAAATGGCCAAGCAGAAAGCGCAGGAGATCCAGGCGGCGTACGACCTGATCAAACGCGAGAAAGGTTTTAAATAAGCGATGAAAGCGGGCCCGGCATGCCGGGCCCGTTTAACATGGGGTTCAGAAATCCGGCTCGGCGCGAAAGTGCATCTGCGTCTGGAAGGCGGGGTGGGTGATGCGCAACTCTTGCGCATGCAGCTGCAATCGCGGCGCCATCGCCTTGGCCTCCGGCGGGGCGTAGAAACCGTCGCCGAGGATCGGGTGTCCCAGCGCCAGCATGTGCACCCGCAGCTGATGTGAGCGGCCGGTGATCGGCGTCAGCTTCACGCGCGTGCTGCCATCGGCGTCGCGCGACAGCACCAGATATTCCGTTTGCGCCGCTTTGCCGGTGTCAAAACACACCTTTTGCAGCGGCCGGTTCGGCCAGTCGCAGATTAGCGGCAAATCCACCAACCCTTCGTCATGTTCCATATGCCCCCAAACGCGGGCGATATAGGATTTCTTCGGTTCGCGTTCGCGGAACTGACGCTTCAGCTCACGCTCGGCGGCCTTGTTGAGCGCCACCACGATCACCCCGCTGGTGGCCATATCCAGCCGGTGCACCGATTCGGCGGCCGGATGATCGGCCTGAATGCGGGTCATCAGGCTGTCTTTGTTTTCCGGCGCGCGGCCGGGCACCGACAGCAAGCCGCTGGGCTTGTTGACCACCATGATGTGTTCATCCTGATACAGGATGTGCAGCGGGTCCTGCGGGGGATTGTAGGGTTCCATCTTGGCTCCGCGAAAAGGGCCGAACGGGGAGACGGCTGCCTCCCCGCGTCGCGCCGGTTACTGGTGGGTGACCACCACCAGACGAATGGCGTCGAGACGCCAGCCGGCTTCATTGAGGTTGGCCAGCACCTGACGGCGGTTGAACTCCAGCGTCTCGACTTCGTCGTCGCGGATGTTTGGGTTGACCGCCTTCAGCGCTTCCAGACGCGCCAGCTCGGCGCTCAGCTTGTCGTCCGCCTCTTGCTTCGCCTGTTCGATAAGCGTGCGCGCCTGCGCTTCCACCAGGCTTTCCGCCTGCTGCAGCATGGCGTGCACGTCTTGCTGCACGGCGTTGACCAGCTTACTGGAGGTGTGACGGTTGACCGCGTTCAACTGGCGGTTGAAGCTTTCGAACTCGACCTGCGCCGCCAGGTTGGTGCCCTTGCGGTCCATCAGCATGCGGATCGGCGTCGGCGGCAGGAAGCGGGTCAGCTGCAGGTGCTTCGGCGCCTGGGCTTCCACCACGTACACCAGCTCAACCAGCAAGGTGCCGACCGGCAACGCTTTGTTTTTCAACAGGGACACCGCACAGCTGCCGGTATCGCCGGACAGGATAAGATCCAGGCCGTTGCGGATGATCGGGTGTTCCCAGCTGACGAACTGCGCGTCTTCGCGCGACAGCGCCTGATCGCGATCGAAGGTGACGGTGCAGCCGTCCTGTGGCAGGCCCGGGAAGTCCGGCACCAGCATATGGTCGGACGGCGTGAGCACGATCAGGTTGTCGCTGCGATCTTCCTGATTGATGCCGACGATGTCGAACAGGTTGAGCGCGAAGCCCACCAGGTTGACGTCGTTATCTTGCTCGGCGATGGCGGCGGCCAGCGCCTGGGCTTTGTCGCCGCCGTTGGAGTGCATCTCCAGCAGACGGTCGCGGCCTTGTTCCAGCTGCGCTTTCAACTGGTCATGCTGCTGGCGGCAGGCGTGGATGAATTCGTCCAGGCCTTCCTGCTCGGTCGGCGCGGCCAGATAGCCGATCAACTGCTCGTAGCAGCTGTCGTAGATGGTGCGGCCGGTCGGGCAGGTGTGTTCGAAGGCGTCGAGCCCTTCGTGGAACCAGCGGCCCAGCACCGCCTGTGCGGTGTGCTCCAGGTAAGGCACCATGATTTGGATATCGTGCATCTGGCCGATACGGTCCAGACGGCCGATGCGCTGTTCCAGCAGATCCGGGTTGAACGGCAGATCGAACATCACCAGTTGGCTGGCGAACTGGAAGTTGCGGCCTTCGGAACCGATCTCGGAACACAGCAGCACCTGCGCGCCTTCCTCTTCGGAGGCGAAGTAGGCGGCGGCGCGGTCGCGCTCGATGATCGACAGCCCTTCGTGGAACACCGCGGCGCGGATCGCTTCACGCTCGCGCAGCACCTGCTCCAGCTGCAGCGCGGTGTCGGCTTTGGCGCAGATCACCAGCACTTTTTCGTTGCGGTTGGCCAGCAGGTAATCCAGCAGCCACTCGACGCGTGGGTCGAAGTTCCACCAGGTGGCGTTTTCGCCTTCGAATTCCTGATAGATTTGCTCCGGGTACAGCATGTCGCGCGCGCGCGCCTCGACGGACTTTTTGGCGCCCATGATGCCGGAGACTTTGATCGCGGTCTGATACTGGGTTGGCAACGGCAGCTTGATCTGGTGCAGGTTGCGGTGCGGGAAGCCCTTCACGCCGTTGCGGGTGTTGCGGAACAGCACGCGGCTGGTGCCGTGGCGATCCATCAGCATCGAAACTAGCTCCTGGCGCGCCTGCTCGGCGTTGTCGCCTTCGCTGTTGGCCGCTTTGAGCAGCGGTTCGATGTCCTGCTCGTCGATCAGCTCGCCCAGCAGGTTCAGCTTGTCGTCGGCCAGGCGTTCACCGCTGAGCAGCAGGGTGACGGCGTCGGCCACCGGACGGTATTTCTGCTGTTCGGCGACGAACTCGCCGTAGTCGTGGAAACGGTTCGGATCGAGCAGGCGCAGGCGCGCAAAGTGGCTCTGTTGGCCCAGCTGTTCCGGGGTGGCGGTCAGCAGCAGCACGCCGGGGATATGCTCGGCCAGCTGTTCGATCACCTGATATTCGCGGCTCGGCGCTTCTTCACTCCAGGCCAGGTGGTGCGCTTCATCGACCACCAGCAGATCCCACTGGGCGTCCGCCAGCTCTTCCAGGCGCTGCTTGTTGCGGCGCACGAAGTCCAGCGAGCAGATCACCAGCTGTTCGGTCTCGAACGGGTTGCTGCTGTCGAGCTTGGCTTCGGCGTAGCGGCTGTCGTCGAACAGCGAGAAGTAGAGGTTGAAGCGGCGCATCATCTCCACCAGCCACTGGTGCTGCAGCGTTTCCGGCACCACGATCAGCACGCGCTCGGCGCGGCCCGCCAGCAGTTGTTGGTGGATGATCATGCCGGCTTCGATGGTTTTGCCGAGGCCGACTTCGTCCGCCAGCAGAACGCGCGGCGCATGGCGCTGGCCGACTTCATGAGCGATGTGCAGCTGGTGCGGGATCAGGCTGGCGCGCATGCCGCGCAGGCCGGCGAACGGCAGGCGATACTGCTCGCTCTGGTATTTGCGGGCGCGAAAACGCAGCGCGAAACGATCCATGCGGTCGATTTGGCCGGCGAACAGGCGATCCTGCGGCTTGCTGAAGGTCAGTTTGCTGTCCAGCAGCACTTCGCGCATCGCCACGCCGCTTTCCTGGGTGTCCAGGCGGGTGCCGATATAGGTCAACAGACCGTTTTCCTCTTTCACCTCTTCCACCTGCAGCTGCCATCCCTCGTGGCTGCTGACGGTATCGCCCGGGTTGAACATCACGCGGGTGATCGGCGAATCGTTTCTGGCATAGAGGCGGTTTTCACCGGTGGCGGGGAAAAGCAGGGTAATCATGCGCGCATCCAGCGCCACGACGGTGCCCAGTCCTAATTCGCTTTCCGTGTCGCTGATCCAGCGTTGACCAAGAGTAAAAGGCATATATTGTCGGCTCGATTCTTTGTAAGTAAGTCTTGTTACCGGGCGGGAAGGGCCGCGGCACCTGTACTGAACGTCAGCTAATCCCGGTTTGTTTTAAATTTGGCGGGCAATAGCCGTTCACGCCATGCAGACGTCGCGAGACGGCAGGGCTAAGCGTGGTTCAGTTTTGGGAAGGGCGCTATGGTAATGGAAGGCGGCGCGTTCGTCACCTGCAAAACCGGATGATTTTTCTTAACCTGGCGCAATCTCAAAACAGCCCCATCTGCCCGGTGACCAGCGTGGTGAAGTCGTCGTGCAAGAAAGGGAGTATAGCGTCTGCCACCGGTTGCAGCTGACGTTCGAGGTAGTGCTGATAATCGATGGGCGAATGGCGGGTTTCCAGCGGTTCCGGCCCGGCGACGGTCATCACGTAGCTGATCCAGCCGCCGTTCTGATACTGCAGCGGCCGCCCCTGACTGCGGTTGTAGTCGTCGGCGATGCGCGCGGCGCGGGCGTGCGGCGGCACGTTGCGCTGATAGTCGTCGAGCTTTCTGCGCAGCCGTTTGCGGTACACCAGTTGATCGTCGAAGTCGCCGTTCAGGGTTTTGCCGACGTAGTCGCGCACATAGTCCTGGTAGGGCTGTTGTTTGAAGATGCGCTGATAGAGCTGCTGCTGGAACTGCTGCGCCAGCGGCGTCCAGTCGGTGCGCACCGTTTCCAGGCCTTTGTACACCATCTCTTCCTGGCCGTCGGCGCGCGCGATCAGGCCGGCGTAGCGTTTTTTGCTGCCCTGCTCGGCGCCGCGAATGGTCGGCATCAGGAAGCGGGAATAGTGGGTTTCGAACTCCAGCTCCAGCGCGTTCTCCAGCCCGAACTGCTGCTGCAGATGCTGCTGCCACCAGGCGTTGACCCGTTGCACCAGCGCCCGGCCGATCTGCGCCGCCTGTTGTTCGTCATGCGGCTGTTTCAGCCAGACGAAGGTGGAGTCGGTGTCGCCGTAAATCACCTGATAGCCTTCGGCTTCGATCAGCTCGCGGGTTTGGCGCATGATCTCGTGGCCGCGCAGGGTGATCGACGACGCCAGCCGCGGATCGAAGAAGCGGCAGCCGCTCGATCCCAGCACGCCGTACAGCGCGTTCATGATGATCTTCAGCGCCTGCGACAGGGGCTTGTTGTGCTGGCGTTTGGCGGCCTCGCGCCCCTGCCAGATCTGCTCAACGATCGCCGGCAGGCAGTGTTTTCTGCGCGAGAAGCGGGCGTTGCGAAAGCCGGGCACCGAGTCGGCGTCATTTGGGTGGCGCATGCCTTCCACCAACCCGACGGGATCGATCAAGAAGGTGCGGATGATCGACGGGTACAGGCTTTTATAGTCCAGTACCAACACCGAATCGTACAGGCCGGGCCGGGAATCCATCACAAAGCCGCCGGGGCTGTGTTCCTCCGGCTGTTCGCCGAGGTTGGGGGCGACAAAGCCCAGGCGATGCATGCGCGGCATATAGAGGTGGCTGAAGGCCGCCACCGATCCGCCGCTGCGATCGGCCGCCAGCCCGGTGACGGTGGCGCGCTCCAGCAGGAAGTTGAGCAGGTCGGCCTTGGCGAAAATCCGCGTCACCAGCTCGCAGTCCTTCAGGTTGTAGCGGGCCAGCGCCGGCTTGTCTTCGGCGAAGCGCCGGTCGATCTCCGCCATGCGTTGATAAGGATTGTCGATCGCCTTGCCTTCGCCCAGCAGTTCCTGCGAAACGTATTCCAGGCTGAAGGAGGGAAAGTTCCAGGTGGCGGATTTCAGCGCTTCGATGCCGTCGATGATCAGCCGGCCGGCGGCGGCGGCGAAAAAATGGTTCTGTTTGAAGCCGTGCTCACGCCACTCCAGCAGGTTGCCGCCGCGCCCCAGCCGCAGCGGGATCTGGTAGCGCTCGGCGTGCTTTTGCAGCACCCGCAGATCGAACTGTACCAGGTTCCAGCCGATGATGGCGTCGGGATCGTGACGCTCCAGCCAGGCGTTCAGTCGTTCCAGCAACTGAGGGCGGCTGGCGCAGTATTCCAGATTGAAATCCAGCGGCTCATCGCCGCCGTTGGCCGGCCCCAGCATGTAGACCTGCCGCTGGCCGCAGCCTTCCAGCGCGATGGAGTAAAGTTCGCCGTGGGCGGTAGTCTCGATATCCAGCGATACCAGTTTGAGCGTTGGGCGGTACTCCGGCGCCGGCTTCATCTGGCCGTTGAGCAACAGGCCGCCGCCGTTGGGGCTGCCGTTGAACCACACCGGCGCGGTGATGAAGCGTTCCATCAGGTAGCGCTCCGGGGGGCGAATGTCGGCTTCATAGACCGCAACGCCGCCTTCCCGCAGCAGTTTTTCCAGCTTGATGAGCTGACGGTGCTGGCGGCAGTACAGCCCCAGCATCGGGCGGTGATGAAAATCCGTCAGCGCCAGCGGTTTCAGTTCCACCTGCCGTTCTTCGCGCAGCAGCAGTTCCGCGCGCGGCCTTTGTTCGGCGGGGATAAACGCCACCGAGGTTTGCGGCGGCAGACGCAGCTGGCGCGGGCCCGCGTCGGTCGCCAGCCAAAATTCGACCTCGGTGCCGGCGGGCGTGTCGCGCCAGTGGCGAGTGAGCAGGAACCCCTGTTGCAGTGCTGTCATAACCCCTTCGTTTTCCGCCGGGCGGCGTGTGCGACGTTCAGCGTGATGTCGGTTTTGGCGCTAATATAGATAAATTACAGTATGGGTTTTTATACAGTGATTGTCCATCGCCGTGCGGCGTTGCCAAATACGCATACAATTCATCGATTGACTCGCCAGCGGCGGCGCTGGAAAATCCTCGGCCCCGTTTGGCCCGAATAATCCACAGAGGTGTAATGGAAGCCTATTTACAAGATTTGATCACCCAGTCACTGGCTTTCACTCTGATGGTCGTTCTGCTGGTCGCTTTTCTGGAGTCGTTGGCGCTGGTGGGGCTGCTGTTGCCCGGCACGGTGATGATGGCCAGCATCGGCGCGCTGATCGGCAGCGGCAAGGTGGATTTTTACTACGCCTGGGCGGCGGGCATCGTCGGCTGCCTGCTCGGCGATTGGATCTCCTATTTCGTCGGCCGCGCCTTTAAGGGGCCTTTGCATCGCTGGTCGTTTCTGAAGAAGAACAAAGCGCTGCTCGACAAAACCGAACATGCCTTGCACCAGCACAGTATGGCGACCATTTTGATCGGTCGCTTCGTTGGCCCGACGCGCCCGCTGGTGCCGATGGTGGCCGGCATGCTCGATTTGCCGCCGTACAAGTTTGCGTTGCCGAACATCATCGGTTGCCTGACCTGGCCGCCGGTCTATTTCTTCCCCGGCATTCTGGCGGGGGTGGCGATCGATATCCCCGCCGACGCCAACAGCGCGACGTTCAAGTGGCTGTTGCTCGCGGCGGCGCTGCTGGTCTGGCTGGCGGTGTGGCTAAGCTGGCGCTGGTGGCGCGAGGGTAAGCGCAGCGCCGATCGGCTGAGCCGTTGGCTGACGCCGCTGCGGCTGCGCGTGGTGTGTGGATTGAGTTGGCTGGCGGCGTTGGCGGTCGGCTATTTGCTGAGCCAACAGCCGCTGATGCCGTTGTACCGGCATCTGTTGTGGCAGGTGCTGTCCGGGCAATGATTGCGGGGGCATTAGCCCCCGTTCTCCTTACTGGAAGAACGCTTCCAGCTGTTCAAATACCCGCACGTCTTCGCTGTGGCGCTTCACCCGCAGCACGTCTTCCAGCTTTTCCACCTGGCTTATCATTTGTTCCAGCCGCTGATCGTCGGCGACCAATAGCCAAATGCGGCTCTGTTGGCCGTCCTTCAACGGCAGACATAAAATGCCTTCGACGTTGAACGCGCGGCGAGCGAACAGCCCGCAAACGTGCGACATCACGCCGGGATGGTTGCGCACCGCCAGCTCCAGGATCACCTGGGGTTTATCTTGTGGTTGCAGCATGGCTTATTCTCCAATCATGTCGATGTTGGCGGCGCCCGGCGGCACCATCGGGAACACTTTTTCATTGATATCGATCAGCGCGTGGATCAGGCAGGGACCCGGACGTTGGATCGCCTCGGCCAGCGCCGCCTGCGGATCTTCCGCGGCGTTCAGATCGCAGGTATCCAGCCCGAATCCGGCGGCGATTTTCAGGAAGTCGGTACGCTTCGGATAGGCGGCGGCGAAGATGCGCTGCTGGTAGAACAGGGTTTGCTGCTGGTGCACCAGCCCCAATGCCTGGTTGTTCATCAAAATGATTTTCACGTCCAAATCGTGCTCGACCGCGGTGGCCATTTCCTGAATGTTCATCATCAGGCTGCCGTCGCCGGAGAAGCACAGCACTTTACGTTCGGGCTCCGCCAACGCCGCGCCGATCGCCGCCGGCAAACCGAAGCCCATGGTGCCCAGGCCGCCCGACGTCAGCCACTGGCGCGGCCGGCTCAGTGGATAGGCCTGCGCTACCCACATCTGATGCTGACCCACGTCGGTGGTGATGATGGCGCTGTCGTCCACGCAGCGCGCGGCGGCCAGCACCAGGCCGTAATGGCTCAGCGGATCGTCGGCGTTCGGCATGTTGAACGGGAATTCGCGCTTCAGGTCGTTGACGGTGTTCAGCCACGCGCTGCGCGGCTGCGTGTCGATCTGCGGCAGCAGCTGTTGCAGCACCTGGCCGACGTCGGCATGGATCGCCACGTTGGCCTGTTTGACCTTGCCCAGCTCGGCGCGGTCGATATCCACATGAATGATGGCGGCGTTAGGGCAGAACTGCTCGGTTTTGCCGATCGCCCGATCGTCGAAGCGCGCGCCCAGCACGATCAGCAGATCGGCCTCCTGCAGAATGAAGTTGGTGCTGCGCGCCGCGTGCATGCCCAGCATGCCCAGCGACAGCGGGTGTTCCACCGGCATCGCGCCCAGCGCCATCAGCGTCATGGTGGTGGGCAGACCGGCGCGCTCGGCCAGCTCCAGCGCCTGCCGGTGAGCGTCGGCGCAGATGATGCCGCCGCCCAGGTAGAGGATGGGGCGTTTCGCCTGATTGATCATCGCGGCGGCCTGCGAAACCAGCGCCGGATCGAAGCTCGGGGAGGCGTCCGGTACGGCGATCGGCGGCAACTCTTCCAGGGTGATGGTGGCGGTCTGCACGTCTTTCGGCACATCGATCCAGACCGGGCCGGGACGGCCGGACTCGGCGATGCGGAACGCGTCGCCAATCACCTGCGGCAGCTCGCGGATATCGCGCACCAGATGGTTGTGCTTGGTGATCGGGATGGAAATGCCGTAGGTATCCACTTCCTGGAAGGCGTCGGTGCCGATCATCGAGGAAGGCACCTGCCCGGTGATGCACACCAGCGGAATGGAGTCGAGCTTGGCATCGGCGATGGCGGTGACCAGGTTGGTGGCGCCCGGCCCGCTGGAGGCGATGCACACCGCCGCTTTGCCGTTGGCGCGCGCCATGCCTTGCGCCATAAAGCCCGCGCCCTGTTCGTGGCGCGCCAGCACGTGGTGAATGCGGGTGCTTTGGCTCAGCGCGTCATACAGCGGCAGCGCGGCGCCGCCAGGGATGCCGGCGACGGTGGTGATGCCCTGACGCTCCAGCAGATGAACGATCAATTGTGCGCCGGTAAAGCTGGTGCCCGGTTGAGGCGTGCCCGAAGTTGCCATGTTCCTGTCCTTTCTCAAGGCCGGTGAGCTTTTCTGGGCAGGGTGCTAAAACAAGAAACCCCGCCCGGTTTGCGCCGGCGGGGTTTGGGAATCGATGCGTTGATTCGGACCCTACGGCGCATTGCCGACGACCACCACCACACGCACGACGACCACCGCGGCTGGTAGCGCGGTAACTAGTAGGGTCGAAGTCAGCGAGGATGCGATCACAGGGAACCTTATCATCAGTAAAAAAAAGTCAGGTTTTTATAAAAACACAGGCGCAAAATTCGCACAACAGGTTTATTGGCGCAGCATAAAAAACGCGCGTCAGATCACGCTTTACACGAAATGCCCAGCACGCGCGCTTCCGGTGCGCTGCCGTCCAGCAGGGCCTGCGTCGGGCCGTCGTAGTAGATGCGGCCGTCGACCACCAGCAGCGTGCGCGGCGCGATGCGCGCGGCGTCGTCGAGGTTGTGCGACACCATCAGCAGCGTCAGGTCGCGCTGTTCGCACACCGTCTGCAGCAGCTGCAGCATCTCGTTGCGCAGCGCCGGATCGAGCGCCGAGAAGGGCTCGTCGAGCAACAGGATCGGCCGTTGGCGAATCAAACAGCGCGCCAGCGCGGCGCGCTGACGCTGACCGCCGGAAAGCTGCGCTGGCAGGCGATCCAGGTGTTCTTCCAGGCCGACCTGACGGGCGATGTGTTCTCGCTGTTGACGCTGCTGCGCAGTCAAGCGCAGACCGGGATCCAACCCCAACCCGATGTTCTGCGCCACCGTCAGGTGCGCGAACAGGTTGTTTTCCTGAAACAGCATCGACACCGGCCGTTTGGCCGGCGGCGTGGCGGTGTGATCTTCGCCGTTCAGCAGCAGCCGGCCGCTGGCCGCCGGCAGAAAACCGGCGATCAGGCTCAGCAGGGTGCTTTTACCGGCGCCGCTGGGGCCGAGCACCGCGACGCGCTCGCCCGGCTGGATGCGCAGATCAAAGCGCATCGGCAGGTGTTCATACAGATAGGTCAGTTTTTCAAGCGTCAGCATGGCGGCCCGGTAAGCGTTCAATCAGGGTAAACAGCAGGAAGCACAGCAGCAGCAACAGCAGCGCGGTCACCGCTCCGTCCTGGCTGCGGTAGGCGCCAATCTGCTGATACAGGTAAAAAGGCAGGGTACGGAAATGCTCGTTGCCAAACAAGGCGACCACGCCGAAATCGCCGATCGACAGCACGCAGGCGAAGGCCAGCGCCTGCGCCAGCGGGCGGCGCAGGGCGCGCAGTTCAATCAGCCGCAGCCGTCGCCAGCCGCGGATATCCAGCGACAGGCACAGCGGGTTGTAACGTTCGGCGAGATCGCGCATCGGGTTCTCCAATACCTTCAGCGCATAGGGCACCGCCATCAGCGCATTGGTGAGGATCACCAGCGCATAGGGCGACTGCGGCAGCCCGATCGTATCGCTCAGCAGCAGGAAGAAGCCGGTGGCCAGCACGATGCCCGGCATCGCCAGGATCACCATGCCGCTCAGCTCCAGCGCCTGGCCGCCGCGCAGGTGCTGCCGTAGCTTCAGCTCGCGGCTGCTCCACAGCAGCATTATCGTGAGCGCCACGCACAGCGCTCCGGCGCCAAGGGCGATGCGCAGCGACGTGAACAGCGCCTGCCACAGCACCGGCTGGCGCAGCACGCTGACGATAGCCTGATTGGCGCCGTCGGCGATCACCGCCAGCAGAGGCGGCAGCAGCAGCAACAGCGCGGCGGCGATCAGCAGAAAATCGCTGATGCGCCGCCACAGGCTGTCTTCCGGGTTGCGCCAGCGCTGGGCGTGGGTATGCCCTACCGGCAATGCCTGGCTCAGGCGTTGGCTGATCAGCACCAGCCCCAGACAACAGCCCAGTTGGATCAGCGCCAGCAGGGCGGCGCGGCCCAGATCGTAGTCGTAACTCAGCGCCTGGTAGATCGCCAGCTCGATGGTGGTGGCCTGCGGCCCGCCGCCCAGTGACAGCACGGTGGCGAAGCTGGCGAAGCACAGCATGAAGATCAGCGCGCCGCTCGGCAGGATTTGGCGGCGCAGCGCCGGCCATTCGACGAAGCGGAACTGCTGCCAGCCGTTCATGCCCAACTGGGCGGCCAGCTGGCGCTGCTCCACCGGAATGTTCTCCAGCGCCTGCAGCAACAGGCGGGTGGCCAGCGGCAGGTTAAAGAACAGGTGCGCCAGCAGAATGCCCTGCAGACCGTAGGGTGAGAAATCATACTCGACGCCCAGCCAGCCGCACAGCGTCGCCAGCCAGCCCTGGCGCCCATAGACGCTGAGCAGGCCGAACACCGCCACCAGCACCGGCAGCACCAGCGTCATGGCGCACAGCCGCAGCAGCAGTCGTCGGCCGGGGAAATGACGCCGATAGAGCGCGCGCGCCAGCAGAATGGCGGGCAGCACCGAAATCAGCGCCGACAGCAGCGCCTGCAGGAAAGTGAAGCGCACCACGTGCCACAGGTAGCTGTCCTGCCACAGGCCGCGCCAGTCGCTGTCCGGCGCGTGACGCCACAGCGAGCCCATCGCCAGCGCGGCGACCAGCAGGATCATGCCGGCGGCCAGCAGCCCCGGCAAGAGCCCGCGGGGGATCAGCGGCTGACGGCGGTTTGCCATGCCCGGATCCAGCCGCCGCGTTGTGTGGCCACCTCTTCGGCGCTGTATTGCAGCGCGGTATGCGGCACGTTCATCTGTTCAAAGCCGACGGGCAGCGGGGTGTTGATCACCGGGTACATCCAGTTGCCGGTCGGGATGGTGTTCTGGAACGCCGGCGTCACCATGAACTGCATGAAACGCTCCGCCAGCTCAGGCTGTTTGGCGGCCTTCAGTTTGCCGGCCACTTCCACCTGCAGGTAGTGGCCTTCGCTGAACGTGGCGGCGGCGTAGCGGTCTTTTTTCTCGGCGATCAGATGATAGGCGGGGGAGGTGGTGTAGCTGAGCACCAGATCGCCTTCGCCTTTCAGGAACAGGCCGTAGGCTTCGCTCCAGCCTTTGGTGACGGTCACGGTCTTTTTCGCCAACTGCTGCCAGGCGGCCGGCGCCTTGTCGCCATACACTTTTTGCATCCACAGCAGCAGGCCGAGGCCCGGCGTGCTGGTGCGCGGATCTTCGTAGATCACCTTCCAGTCACGATCGCTGCTGACCAGCTCCTGCAGGCTTTTCGGCGGGTTCTTCAGTTTTTCCTTGTCGTAGACGAAGGCGAAATACCCGTAGTCGTAAGGCACGAAGGTCGCGTCCTGCCAGCCGCCCGGCACCGTCAGTTTGGCGGTGTCCACGCCGCTCGGCGCGAACAGGCCGGTTTGCTGCGCCGCCTGCAGCAGGTTGTTGTCCAGTCCCAGCACCACGTCGGCGGCGCTGTTCTTGCCTTCCATGCGCAGGCGGTTCAGCAGTGAGACGCCGTCTTCCAGCGCCACGAACTTCAGCTCACAGTCGCACTCGGCTTCGAAGGCTTTTTTCACCGCCGGGCCTGGGCCCCAGTCGGCGGCGAAGGAATCGTAGGTGTAAACCGTCAGCGTCGGCTTGGCGAACACCGGCGCGGCGCACAGCAGCAATAAGCAGGGCAGATATTTTTTGACCACGTTGCACTCCTGAAAAATAAGGGGGCAAGGGCATCTGAGGGGGCGAGGCGGCGTCGCCGGTTCGCTGGGCTCAAATCCCTCCGCCGGTATTGACCGGATCAGGTTCGACGGGTGTGCTCTCAGCGGAAAATCGGGCTTATCACGCGGCCCGACTCTCCGCACCCCGTTGAGACGGCGCTATTGTAAAGATTAACCGACCCGGGCGAAAGGCGCTTATGCCTCCGGCGGGGCAAACCAGGCTGACTTGAAGTCGAACCAGCCGAGGGTGTTCATTCGCACGCCGCGCATGCTGCGCTGGCCGTGCAGCTGCAGCCAGTGGTGGAACAGCGGATGCAGTTGGTGATTGCTGACCAGGCGCTGGCAGAACTCCGCCAGCGGCAGACGGTTGGCGCGCCACAGCGCCGCATCCTGCGCCAGGTCCTCGCTCATGCAATGCTGCATCAGCGGCAGCTCGTACAGCGTGGCGAACAGCGAAAACTCCAGCGGCAGATAGAAGTTGGCGCTGCCGAGCCACAGATCGCTGCGCGCGTCGCCCTGGTGCCAGGTGGCGTAATCCACGCTTTGCACGATCAGGCGGATGCCGTGCTGCGCCAGCAGCGGCTCGATCGCCTGGCGGATGGCGTGGAACTCTGAATGCTCATTGAAGTGGGTCATCGTCAGTTCGGTCAGCCCCGCCGGTTTGGGCTGCTGCGCCAGCGCGCGGTTGTGGTGCCAGCGCGGCAGCAGGCCGTACGCCGGCGACCAATAGCGCTGGTAGAGCGGCCCGGCGTGGCTCAGCAGCGAAATGGGGTTGATCAATTCGCACAGCCAGCTGCGCATGGCGGGATCGGCCGCCAAGGGAGAGCGCTGATCGAACAGCAGGAAGTAGCAGCCTTCTTCCAGCCGGCTTTCCAGCTCGCTGTTGCCGGTTTCATCGCCCTGCAGCTGTACGCCGGAGTGCACCAGTTCTTCGGAGAATTCCGGCAGCACCCAGATGTTGACCTCATCGATCAGCGCCCGGTAGCCGAAATAGTCGTCGAAGGCGTGGATCTTCATCTGGCTGGGAAGGTTGCGCACCACGCGGTAGGGGCCGGTGCCGATCGGATGGCGGGTGAAGTCCGGCAGATCGCGCCATTCGCGCGGCAGGATCATGGCGTGCACGCTGCCCAGCAGCCAGGGCAGCCAGTGGTCGGGGCTGCGCAGATGCACGTCGACAACGAACGGTGTCGGCGAGGTGACGCTTTCGATATGCGAGAACAGCGGTTGCGAGGTCAGACGCGAAAGCGAGCTGATGACGTCCGCCATCTCCAGCTCGCGGCCATGATGAAAATGGATCGCCGGGCGCAGGTAAAAACGCCAGTGCAGCGGCGTCAGCGCCTGCCAATGGTGGGATAGATCGGATTCGAGTTCCCCGTTTTCCTCATTTATGCGCGTCAGGCCGTTGAAGATCTGACGTGCCAAATGGGTCTCGGAACGCCGCAGCGCCGAGCCGGGCAGCAGGTTGTACAACTGCCGATAGTAGAGCACCCGCAGGATATGTTTCCCCTGACGGAAGCTGCGGCCCAGCTGCGACAGCAGCATTTGGCGCACCACGTTTTTGTCGCCTACCAGTTGCACCAACTGATCGATGCGATCCTGCTCCAGCAGCTCCTCGGCCCGCTGTTGCTGCAGCGCCAGGCCGGTGTAATGGAAGGTTAGCCGCGAACGCTTGCCGCGTCCCGACTCCGCCTGCCAGGTGAGCCAGCCCTCCCGCTGCATGGCGCTCAACAGGGAGCGCACGTGGCGCCGCGAACAGCTCAGCGCCTCCGCCAGCGCCTGCAGCGTGGTGTCGGTGGTTTCACCGTGGCAGCGCTGCCACAGACGGATGAACTGCTGCTGCAATCTGGACGTGGACATAAAAGAGGAACACTCCTGTCTCAACTCGTCAATTTTTCTTTCCCTATATTACGCTGATACTTTTCATCAATGAAAGGGGAGGGCGTAATCATGAAAGCTTTCTTATCCAAATCGTTCTATCAACGCTATTTCAGTGCGGTGCGTCGGCAGCACGCCGACTGGCTGAACGTGGTGCCCGAGCAGGCGCGGCTGGCAATATTGGCGCACCTGACACAATGGGATATCAAAGAGATGAGCGACAAGCAGTATCGCGAGCACCTGTAAGGCGCTGCGGCATAAAAGTTTCTGAGTAATGGTGCTGTTTCACCAGCCAGTGGGTCGCCCCACTGGTTTTTTTATTTGCGGTTAGGGCGATGGACTTGCATTTTCCTCGCCGTGACCTAAGGTTTTTGCTTCTGCTTTGGGATCAGGGAAGAGGATATGGAACGCCTGAGACGGTTATCACTGCGCATCAACCCCATCTTTGCCGCCTTCCTGCTGATCGCTTTTCTCTCCGGCATCGCCGGCGCGTTGCTGACGCCGACGCTCAGCCTGTTTCTGACCACCGAGGTCAAAGTGCGGCCGCTGTGGGTCGGGCTGTTTTACACCGCCAACGCGGTGGCCGGCATCGTCGTCAGTTTCCTGCTGGCCAAACGTTCCGACACCCGCGGCGATCGGCGCAGGCTGATCCTGCTGTGCTGCCTGATGGCGGTCGGCAACTGCCTGCTGTTCGCTTTCAACCGCGACTACCTGACGCTGATCACCGCCGGGGTGTTGATGTCCGCGGTTGCCAACACCGCCATGCCGCAGATCTTCGCGCTGGCGCGGGAATACGCCGACAGCGAGGCGCGTGAAGTGGTGATGTTCAGTTCGGTGATGCGCGCCCAGCTTTCGCTGGCGTGGGTGATAGGCCCGCCGCTGTCGTTTGCGCTGGCGCTGAATTACGGCTTTACCGTGATGTTCCTGATCGCCGCCGCCACCTTCGCCATCTGCGTGCTGCTGGTCAGGTTCATGCTGCCTTCGGTGCCGCGCGCGGCGGACGGCGACGGGCTGCGGGACGGCGCATCCGCGCCGATTGCGCCCGCCAGCGCCTGGCGCAATCGCGACGTGCGTCTGCTGTTCATCGCCTCGATGCTGATGTGGACCTGCAACACCATGTATATCATCGACATGCCGCTGTATATTACCGCCGATCTCGGCCTGCCTGAGGGGCTGGCCGGGGTGTTGATGGGCACCGCCGCCGGGCTGGAGATCCCGGCGATGCTGCTGGCCGGTTACTACGTCAAACGTTTCGGCAAGCGCAACATGATGCTGCTGGCGGTGGCGGCGGGCGTGCTGTTTTACCTCGGGCTGACGGTGCTGGCGACCAAGCCGACCCTGATCGCGTTGCAGCTGCTCAACGCGGTGTTTATCGGCATCGTCGCCGGTATCGGCATGCTCTATTTTCAAGATTTGATGCCGGGCCGACCGGGCGCCGCCACCACGCTGTTCACCAACAGCATCTCGACCGGGGTGATCCTGGCCGGGGTGCTGCAGGGCGCGCTAGTGGAGAACCTCGGTCATGGCTCGGTGTATTGGATGGCGGCGCTGCTGGCGCTGGCGGCGCTCTGGATGAGCGCCAAAGTGCGTGAAGTGTGAGGTCAAACGACGGCATTCTTGATGCAAGTCATTGAGAAGGCTGAAGCGGACGCCCAAGCTGAAGGCATATGGAGCGCGATCGTTGCGTCCACGCCCGTCTCGCTATTGAGATGCCGCCTTGTTGTTTAGAACAGTGGGAACGTTATGGATAAACTCACACCGCTCAAACCGCTTCCTTCCCTGTGCGCCCTTGCCGCCACGCTGATCATCTGGTTCCTCATTCCCGTGCCGGAGGGCGTTGCGCCCAACGCCTGGCAGCTGCTGGCGTTATTTATCGGCACCATCATCGCCATCATCGGCAAGGCGATGCCGATCGGCGCAGTCTCGGTGATCGCCATCGCCCTGGTGGCGGTGACCGGCGTCACCAACCCCGGCAAGCCGGGCGCCGCGCTGGACGACGCGCTCAGCGGTTTTTCCAACCAGCTGATCTGGCTGATCGGCTTTTCTATCATGATCTCCCTCAGCCTGAACAAAACCGGGCTGGGCGCGCGCATCGGCTACTACTTTATCTCGCTGTTCGGTAAAAAAACGCTCGGCATCGCCTACGCATTGACGTTGGCGGAAACCACCCTGGCACCGGTGACGCCGAGCAACACCGCGCGCGGCGGCGGCATCATTCACCCGATCATGAAATCGATCGCCGACAGCTTTGGTTCCAAACCCGAGCTCAATACCTCCGGCAAGATAGGCCGCTATCTGTCGCTGGTGAACTACAACATTAACCCGGTCACCTCGGCGATGTTTATCACCGCCACTGCGCCTAACCCGCTGATTGTCAGCCTGATCGCCAAAGGCACCCACGGCAGCTTCGAACTGTCCTGGTCGATGTGGGCGATCGCCGCCCTGGTGCCGGGGTTGTGTTCGCTGATCGTGATGCCGCTGGTCATTTATCTGCTGTACCCACCGGAGGTGAAAAGCACCCCGGATGCGCCGCGTTTCGCCCGCGAAAAGCTGCAGGCGCTGGGGCCGGTGACGCTGCCGGAGAAAATTACTCTCGGGGTGTTCGCGCTGCTGTTGGTGCTGTGGGCCGGCATTCCGGCGATGATCTTCGGCCCGGCGCTGGCGGTCAATCCTACCACCGCTGCGCTGATCGGCCTGGCGGTGCTGCTGGCTACCGGGGTGCTAAGCTGGGAGGATGTGCTGAAGCATAAAGGGGCCTGGGATACCGTCGTATGGTTCTCGGCGCTGGTGATGATGGCCAGTTTCCTCGGCAAGCTGGGGCTTATCGGCTGGCTGTCGCAGACCGTCGGCAACGGCATCGACCATATGGGCATGAGCTGGGTGGGCGGCACGATCTTGCTGACCCTCATTTATCTGTATTCTCACTATTTCTTCGCCAGCACCACCGCACACGTAACGGCGATGTTCGCCGCCTTCTTCGCTGCCGGCATCGCGCTCGGCGCGCCACCGGCGCTGCTGGGCCTGATCCTGGCGTTCTCTTCTTCGCTGATGATGTCGCTGACGCATTACGGCACCGGCACCGCGCCGATCATCTTTGGCTCCGGCTACGTGACGCTGGGGGAGTGGTGGAAAGCGGGATGGGTGATGAGTGTAATTAACCTGCTGATCTGGATAGTGATCGGCGGCGCATGGTGGAAGCTGCTGGGCTACTGGTGAGGAAAAAATTCACCCGCCGGGCGGCGGGTGAAGGGGATTAATTCAGAAACGCCGGCTGCTGCGCTTCGTAGCGGGAGATGTCCGCTTCGTGCTGCAGCGTCAGGCCGATGCTGTCCAGCCCGTTGATCATGCAGTGGCGGCGGAAGCTGTCGATTTCGAACGGATAGCTTTTGCCGCCGGCGTTGACCGTCTGGTTCTCCAGATTCACCACGAACTCCGTGCCCTCGTTGGCGTCCACCAGTTTGAACAGCTCGTCCACCTGCTGCTCGCTCAGCGTCACCGGCAACAGCTGGTTGTTGAACGAGTTGCCGTAGAAGATATCGGCGAAGCTCGGCGCGATCACCACTTTGAAACCGTAGTCGGTCAGCGCCCAAGGGGCGTGTTCGCGCGAGGAGCCGCAGCCGAAGTTTTCACGCGCCAACAGGATGCTGGCGCCTTTATAGCGCGGTTTGTTCAGCACGAACTCCGGGTTCGGTTGCTGGCCGGCGTCGTCGAGGAAGCGCCAGTCGTTGAACAGGTGCTGGCCGAAACCGGTGCGGGTCACCTTCTGTAAAAACTGCTTGGGAATAATGGCGTCGGTGTCGACGTTGGCCGCATCCAAAGGCACCACTAAGCCGGTATGTTGAGTAAATTTAGCCACGTTAGCCCCTTAGTGAATATCACGGATGTCGGCGAAGTGACCGGCGACGGCGGCCGCGGCGGCCATCGCCGGGCTGACCAGGTGGGTGCGCCCACCGCGGCCCTGACGCCCTTCAAAGTTACGGTTGCTGGTGGACGCGCAGCGCTCGCCCGGATTCAGGCGGTCGTTGTTCATCGCCAGGCACATCGAGCAACCCGGCAAACGCCATTCGAAACCGGCTTCGATAAAGATTTTGTCCAACCCTTCGGCTTCCGCCTGGGCCTTCACCGGGCCGGAGCCTGGCACCACGATGGCCTGCACGCCGCTGGCGACCTTGCGCCCCTTGGCGATAGCCGCCGCCGCGCGCAGATCTTCGATGCGCGAGTTGGTGCAGGAGCCGATGAACACTTTGTCGATCGGCACCTCGGTCAATTTGATGCCCGGTTTCAAATCCATGTAGGCCAACGCTTTCTCGGCGGAGGCGCGCTCGACCGGATCGCTGAACGATTCCGGTGCCGGGATCGCCTGATTGACGGCGATCACCTGGCCGGGGTTGGTGCCCCAGGTGACCTGCGGCGCGATCTCTTCGGCGCGCAGCGTCACCACGGTCTCGAACTGGGCGTCAGCGTCGGACTTCAGCGTGCGCCAGTAAGCGACCGCCTGCTCCCAGTTTTCACCGGTCGGTGCGAACTGACGCCCCTTCAGGTAAGCGAAGGTGGTGTCGTCCGGCGCGACCAACCCGGCTTTGGCGCCCATTTCGATCGCCATGTTGCACAGGGTCATGCGGCCTTCCATGCTCAATGCCTCGATCGCCTTGCCGCAGAACTCCACCACGTGGCCGGTGCCGCCGGCGCTGCCGGTTTTGCCGATCACCGCCAGCACGATGTCTTTGGCGGTAATGCCCTCGGCGGCATCGCCGGTGACCTCAATCTTCATGGTTTTGGCCCGGCCCTGCTTCAGGGTCTGGGTCGCCAACACGTGCTCCACTTCGGAGGTGCCGATGCCGAACGCCAGCGAGCCGAAGGCGCCGTGGGTCGCGGTGTGTGAATCGCCGCAGACGATGGTCATGCCCGGCAGCGTCATGCCTTGCTCCGGCCCGATCACGTGCACGATGCCCTGGAACGGGTGGTTCAGGTCATACAGCGAAACGCCGAATTCCGCGCAGTTCTTGATCAGCTCCTGCATCTGGATGCGCGCCATCTCGCCGCTGGCGTTGATGTCTTTGGTCTGGGTCGATACGTTGTGATCCATGGTGGCGAAGGTTTTGCCGGGCTGGCGCACCTTTCGGCCCATGGCGCGCAGGCCGTCGAACGCCTGCGGCGACGTGACTTCGTGCACCAGGTGACGGTCGATATACAGTAACGGCGTCTCGTTCGGCGCTTCGTGCACCACGTGGGCGTCATACAATTTCTGGTATAAGGTCTTGGCCATGTTATGCCCCCTGAGCTACAAAGCGAGCGATGATGTCGCCCATTTCATCGGTGCTGACGGCTTTGCCGTCACCGGCCAGATCGGCGGTGCGGTAGCCCTGTTCCAACGCCTGGTTGATGGCGCGCTCCACGGCGTCGGCCGCTTCATCGGCGCCCAGGCTGTAACGCAGCAGCAGGGTAGCGGACAGGATCTGCGCAATCGGGTTGGCGATGCCTTTGCCGGCGATATCCGGCGCGGATCCGCCCGCCGGTTCGTACAGGCCGAAGCCTTGCTCGTTCAGGCTGGCGGACGGCAGCATGCCCATCGAGCCGGTGATCATCGCGCACTCGTCGGACAGGATGTCGCCGAACAGGTTGGAACACAGCAGCACGTCGAACTGGGACGGATCCTTGATCAGCTGCATGGTGGCGTTGTCGATATACATGTGCGACAGCGACACGTCCGGGTAATCCTTGGCGACCTGATTGACCACTTCACGCCACAAGATGGAGCTTTGCAGCACGTTGGCCTTGTCGATCGACGTCACCTTGTGGCGGCGCTTGCGGGCGGATTCGAAGGCGATGCGCGCGATGCGTTCAATCTCGAAACGGTGATACACCTCGGTGTCGAAGGCGCGCTCCTGCATGCCCTGGCCTTCGCGGCCCTTCGGCTGGCCGAAATAGATGCCGCCGGTCAGTTCGCGCACGCACAGAATATCGAAGCCGCGGGCGGCGATATCGGCGCGCAGCGGGCAGAACGCCTCCAACCCTTGATACAGGCGGGCCGGGCGCAGGTTGCTGAACAGTTTGAAGTGCTTGCGCAGCGGCAACAGCGCGCCGCGTTCCGGCTGCTCGGCCGGCGGCAGGTGTTCCCATTTCGGGCCGCCCACCGAGCCGAACAGGATGGCGTCGGCCTGCTCGCAGCCGGCGACGGTCGCCGCCGGCAACGGGCTGCCGTGGCGATCGATGGCGATGCCGCCGACGTCGTACTCGGCGGTGGTGATGCGAATGTCAAAGCGTTGACGCACCGCGTCCAACACTTTGCGCGCCTGAGCCATTACTTCCGGGCCGATGCCGTCTCCGGGCAAGACGGCAATGTGATAAGTCTTCGTCATGTTCACACCGTTTCCTGATTATTTTGATGTTTGTTTTGCTGCAGACGCTGTTTTTCTTTTTCTACCTGCTGTGAGCGCCAAATATTGTTCAACACGTGCACCATCGCCTTGGCGGAGGATTCGACGATGTCGGTCGCCAGACCCACGCCATGGAAACGGCGGCCGTTATAAGAGACGACGATATCCACCTGACCCAGCGCATCGCGCCCATGGCCTTTGGCGGTCAACTGGTACTTCACCAGTTCGATCGGGTAATCGGTGATGCGATTGATCGCCTGATAGACCGCATCGACCGGGCCGTTGCCGGTGGCGGCTTCGGCTTTCTCTTCGCCGCCGCAGATCAGTTTCACCGAGGCGGTGGCCATGATGCTGCTGCCGGACTGCACGCTGAAGTAACCCAGGCTGAAGTGCTCCGGCTCTTCCTGTTGTTTGTTGATGAAGGCCAGCGCCTCCAGGTCATAGTCGAACACCTGGCCTTTTTTGTCGGCCAGTTTCAGGAAGGCGGCGTACAGGGTATCCAGGTTGTAGTCCTGTTCCTGGTAGCCCATCTCTTCCATGCGGTGTTTCACCGCCGCGCGGCCGGAGCGGGAAGTCAGGTTCAACTGCACGTCTTTCAGGCCGATCGACTGCGGGGTCATGATTTCGTAGTTTTCGCGGTTCTTCAGCACGCCGTCCTGGTGAATGCCGGAGGAATGAGCGAAGGCGTTGGAGCCGACGATCGCCTTGTTGGCCGGGATCGGCATGTTGCACAGCTGGCTGACGATCTGGCTGGTGCGGAAGATTTCCTGATGATTGATGTTGGTGTGCACGTTCATGATGTCCTGGCGCACCTTAATCGCCATGATCACCTCTTCCAGCGAACAGTTGCCGGCGCGCTCACCGATGCCGTTCAGGGTGCCTTCCACCTGACGGGCGCCGGCCTGGACCGCGGCAATGGAGTTGCCGACCGCCATGCCCAAATCGTCGTGGCAGTGTACGGAGATGATGGCTTTGTCGATGTTCGGCACGCGGTCATACAAGGTGGTGATGATGCCGCCGAACTGGTTCGGCGTGGTGTAGCCGACGGTGTCCGGGATATTGATGGTGGTGGCGCCGGCGTTGATGGCGGCTTCGACCACGCGGCACAGATTGTCGATCGGCGTGCGGCCGGCGTCTTCGCACGAGAACTCCACGTCGTCGGTATAGTTGCGGGCGCGTTTGACCGAGCGCACCGCCATCTCCAATACTTCGTCGAACGAGCGCTTCAGCTTCGATTCGATGTGCAGGGTGGAGGTGGCCAGGAACACGTGGATACGGAACGCTTCAGCGACGCGCAACGCTTCGGCGGCCACGTCAATGTCTTTGTCCACGCAGCGGGCCAGGCCGCAGACGCGACTGTTCTTGATCTGGCGAGCGATGGTTTGCACCGATTCGAAATCGCCCGGCGAAGAGACCGGGAAGCCGACTTCCATCACGTCAACGCCCATTCTTTCCAGCGCCAGCGCAATCTGAATCTTCTCTTTTACGCTCAGACTGGCCTGCAATGCCTGTTCGCCATCACGCAGCGTGGTATCGAAAATAATGACTTGTTGGCTCATCGGTGCATTCCTTATCGTGTTGATTTCACGCTAAGCGGGCAAAAAAAAACCCGCGCAGTAGCGCGGGTTTCTTATGGGTGATCGGCTGAGTCAGCTCCGAACTTCGTCCACAGGCATACCGCGCAAACAAGATGCGTTGAGTAGTAGGCCTAGTAGACGGTGAGTACGGATCATAAGGGTTCAGCTTCTCTTAAATTGGGTGTCTGCCTAATTTGATACGTGATTGGCCAGGCGATGTCAACACCTGATTGAATGCGGGGACAATGCACCGGCTACGCATCCAAACAGAGGATCATTCGGTAAAAATGTGGCGCCATAGAGAAAAAATGGGAGCAGTTTGCGCGCTGCTTAGCATAAACGAATCGAATATATACTGCGCTAATTGCTTCTGGATTTTGTTGGGTTAAGATTTGTGATGAAAAAATAAGGAGGATTAATCACGGGAGGAAACAAAATAACATTTTTAATGCGAATGATTTAAATTGAATTCATATGATTAATTGATTGTTTTAGTCATAATATAACAAAATAATGCGGTTTTACACAAAGTGATTGATGTTTTTAGATGGTTTGATTGCTTATGATGTGTTTTTATAGTTTGTCTCATACAGTGCGGTTACGTTGTTTAATTGTATTAATCATTGTGAATACCTAATTATTAGTACCACTCAGGTGGCATTCTTCCTGCTGACGGTAGAAGTGACTGATATGCATTCCATATATGACTTAAATCGTGTCGATAACACGAGGTTTTTTATCGGCTGATGACGGTAATGGCAGGATTTGTCGTGCAAAGATAAGACAATGCGGCGTTTCATTGTTTGTCGAGCATAAGGATTAGATTATCTACACAGGATTTAGTGGAGTGAAATATGGCTGAATATGATTCAGAAATCGCCATGGTCAAAGAGCCGGCGGACATCCATTTGCGCAGCGTCGATCTTAATTTGCTGACGGTGTTTGACGCCGTGATGCAAATGCAAAATATTACGCGAGCCGCTAATTCGTTAGGGATGTCGCAGCCGGCGGTGAGCAACGCGGTAGCACGTCTGAAGGTGATGTTCAACGACGAGCTGTTCGTGCGCTGCGGGCGCGGGATCCAGCCCACTATGCGTGCCAGGCAGCTGTTCGGGCCGGTGCGGCAAGCGCTGCAGCTGGTGCAAAATGAGTTGCCGGGATCTGAGTTTGAGCCGCTGACCAGCACGCGAGCGTTCTCCCTGTCCCTGTGCAGTCCGCTCGATTTGCGTCTGGGCGCCGGGATAATCAATCACGTCAAACAGATAGCGCCGCAGCTTAACCTGCAAATAAAGTCATACATTAACAATAATATTGAACATCAATTGCGATATCAGGATGTTGAATTTGTCATCGGCTACAGCCGTTTCGAGTCGGCGGAGTTTCGCAGCCTGGCGATGTTCGACGACGAATTAGTGCTGGCGGTTGCGCAGGCGCACCCGCGAATAGAGGAGGAGGTGACGCCGGAACACATGTTGGCCGAACAGCACGCGGCGGTTTCCCTGGAAAGTTTTGGATCGTTCAGTAAACCTTTCTATTTAGAAGAACCGATGTTGCGCGCCGTGACACAACAGTGCACGGATCTCTACAGCGTGTTGAATATGGTGTCGCAAACGGAAATGGTGGCGATTGCGCCCGCCTGGTTGGTGCGGCAACAGACGGAGGCGTTGAAAATAAAGGCGGTTCCTTTGTGCGCCAATCACAATAAAGCGACCTGCTATCTTTCCTGGCATGAATCTTCCGAACGGGATAAAGGGCACCAGTGGATGAAGTCCGTCCTGATTGAGGCGGGTAACCCAAAGTAAAGCGATAAAAAATGGGGATATATAAAGATAATATTCAACTGAGCGTTTTTTTCTCATGATAAAAACTAAGAACTATCTGGGTTTTTATTAAGATGTTTCTTGGTTTTGCGGCGATTAAATAACTTATTTTCAGGGTGAGTTGGTTCGTTTACCAAAAATAATTAATATGAATTAATATTCTGATTTTTACTTTAAGACTGGTATTTTAAACTAACTCGATGCGGCGGCCCGGATGGGCCGCGTTTTATTGCCGCCAGCAAACCTTTTCCTTCCCGTTCTGTCCAACCTATGAAAGCGCGAAAGCCGGCCTGAGTTTTGGCTCACACTTCTACGCTGAAATCGCTTTTCCCCCTGCCTGAGAGTAGGTAGACTGCGCGGAAAAAAGTAAACACGTGTAAGCTGAGATGAGGGCCGTAAGGCGTCGTTCAGGCTTAACTGTATGATTCATTTCAGGCTTAGAGCACTATGATCACTAATCTGCTGCAATACCATTTGATCCATCGTATACAGCATCAAATCACCCACCGAGCCGATCGCACAGCTTTTCGCCAATGGTCGCCCAACGGCGAGTTTCAACTGACCTGGGAAGAGGCCGCCGTTCGCATCGATCGCATTGCCGCCGGGCTGTTGGCCCTGGGGGCCGAAGTGCAAGAGCGCATCGGCATTTTCGCCAATAACGGCATGGCCTGGTCGCTGGCCGATCTCGCGATTCTCCACCTGCGCGGCGTCAGCGTGCCGCTCTATTCCACCAATACGCCGGCGCAGGCGGCCTTCGTCATCAACGACGCTGACATTCGCATACTGTTCGTCGGCGAACAGGCGCAGTTGGATGCGGCCATCGCGCTGCGCGGCGTTTGCCCACAGCTGCGCCATATTATCGTGTTTGACCAAGATGCCGACCTGCGCGGCTGCGAGATAGCGCGACACCTGAGCGCCTTCGAGCATGCCGCCGATCCGGCGGCGTTTATCGCTCAACGTCGGCAGCGCATTGAAGAGTGCGACCTGCAGGACCTCTTCACCCTGATCTATACCTCGGGCACCACCGGCGAGCCGAAAGGGGTGATGCTGGATTACCGCAACCTGGCGGCGCAGCTCTACCTGCATGATGAGAGACTGACGGTCGGCGAAGAGGATGTGTCGCTAAGTTTCCTGCCGCTGTCGCATGTGTTCGAGCGTGCCTGGAGCTTCTTTGTCATGCATTCCGGCGCGCAGAACGTCTTCCTGCCGAACACCGACTGGGTGCGGGAAGCGATGGGGCAGGTTCGCCCGACGCTGATGTGCGCGGTACCGCGTTTCTACGAGAAGATTTTCAGCGCGGTGCATGAAAAAGTGGCGCGCGCCCCTTGGCTGCGCCGCGCGCTGTTCCACTGGGCGATCGTCTGCGGGGAGCGCAAGTTCCTTCAGGAGCGGGCCGGCAAACCGTTGGGCAAACTGTTCGAACTCTCTCATCGCTGGGCCGACAAGCTGGTATTGAGCAAGCTGCGCGGCATCCTCGGCGGGCGGGTGCGCTTCCTGCCGGCGGCGGGCGCCAAGCTGGATGACAATGTGATCCTGTTTTTCCAGGCGATGGGCGTCAACATCAAGTACGGCTATGGCATGACCGAAACCTGTGCGACCGTGTCCTGCTGGGAAGAAGGGCATTTCCGCTTCGGCTCTATCGGCAAACCGCTGCCGGAGGTCGAGGTGCGCATCGGTGAAGAAAATGAAATCCAGGTGCGCGGGCCGATCGTGATGCGCGGCTATTTCAACAAACCGTTGGAAACCGCCGCTACCTTTACCGCAGACGGCTGGCTGAAAACCGGCGACGCCGGGGCGATCGATGAAGAGGGCAATCTGTTCATCACCGAGCGCCTTAAGGATTTGATGAAAACCTCCGGCGGCAAATACATCGCGCCGCAGATGCTGGAAGGCACGCTGGCGCAGGACCGCTTTATCGAGCAGGTGGCGATCATCGCCGATGCGCGCAAGTTCGTTTCCGCGCTGATCGTGCCGTGCTTTGAGTCGCTGGAAGAGTACGCGAAGTCAGTCAACCTGAAGTATCAGGATCGCCTGGAGCTGCTGCGCAACGGTGAAATCCTCGAGATGTTCGAAAAGCGTCTGCGCGAGATGCAAAAGGAGCTGGCGCGCTTCGAACAGGTGAAGAAGTTCACGCTGCTGCCGGCGGCCTTTTCCATGGAGTTGGGGGAGCTGACGCCAACGCTCAAACTGCGCCGCAAAGTGATCCTGCAGCGCTATCAGCGTGAAATCGACTCCATGTACCAGGAACAGCCCTGAGGCCGCCGCCGGACCGCGCGTTCGGCGAAAAAAACGGCATATTCTTCGCCTGATTTAGTTCTGTAATTTCCCCTCTGTTCGAAACAATGCCTAGCCTGACCCCCCTGGGGCTAGCGCATTGTTTTTATAAAGTCGCGATATCCAGCCGCTTGGCAATAACCCCGCCGCCGTTAAGCCATTTTGCCGTTTGCCTGCCCCATATTCTGACGTTATGTTAATTCGATAGTGACAACCCATAAAATTTAGGGGCATTGCCCCGCAGCAGGCGCTACGTTCCGGCGCCAGAGAAGAATAAGCAAGCCTGGAGGCAAACCCATGGAGATGTTGTCAGGAGCCGAGATGGTCGTCCGATCGTTGATCGATCAGGGCGTTAAACATGTATTCGGCTACCCCGGCGGGGCGGTGCTCGATATCTACGACGCCCTGCATACGGTCGGAGGGATCGATCATATTCTGGTGCGCCACGAGCAAGGGGCGGTGCACATGGCCGACGGTTACGCGCGCGCCACCGGCGAAGTGGGCGTGGTGCTGGTGACGTCCGGCCCCGGCGCCACCAACGCCATTACCGGTATCGCTACCGCTTATATGGACTCGATCCCGATGGTCGTCCTGTCGGGGCAGGTGCCCAGCTCGCTGATCGGCTACGACGCCTTCCAGGAGTGCGATATGGTGGGGATTTCTCGGCCGGTGGTGAAACACAGCTTCCTGGTGAAACGTACCGAAGACATTCCGGCGGTGTTGAAAAAGGCCTTTTACCTGGCCTCCAGCGGCCGCCCCGGCCCGGTGGTGATCGACCTGCCGAAAGACATCGTCGGCCCGGCGGTGCGGATGCCTTATGCCTATCCGCAGGACGTGAGCATGCGTTCTTATAACCCGACGGTGCAGGGCCACCGCGGGCAAATCAAACGCGCGCTGCAAACCATTCTGGCGGCCAAAAAGCCGGTGATGTACGTCGGCGGCGGCGCGATCAACGCCGGCTGCGAAGCCGAACTGTTGGCGTTGGCGGAGCAGCTGAATCTGCCGGTGACCAGCAGCCTGATGGGGTTGGGGGCCTTCCCCGGCACCCATCGCCAGAGCGTCGGCATGCTCGGCATGCACGGCACCTATGAAGCCAATAAAACCATGCATCATGCCGACGTGATCTTCGCCGTCGGCGTGCGTTTCGACGATCGTACGACCAACAATCTGGCCAAATACTGTCCGGACGCCACCGTGCTGCACATCGATATCGATCCGACCTCGATCTCCAAAACGGTGGACGCTGATATCCCGATCGTCGGCGATGCCAGGCAGGTGCTGGTGCAGATGCTGGAACTGCTGGCGCAGGACGAGAAAGCGCAGGATCACGATGCGCTGCGCGATTGGTGGCAGTCTATCGAGCAGTGGCGCGCCCGCGACTGCCTGGGCTACGACAAAAACAGCGGCACCATCAAGCCGCAGGCGGTGATTGAAACCCTGCATCGCCTGACCAAAGGCGACGCCTATGTGACCTCGGACGTGGGCCAACACCAGATGTTCGCCGCGCTCTATTATCCGTTCGACAAACCGCGCCGTTGGATCAACTCCGGCGGCCTCGGCACCATGGGCTTCGGCCTGCCGGCGGCATTGGGCGTCAAGCTGGCGCTGCCGGAGGAAACCGTGGTGTGCGTGACCGGCGACGGCAGCATTCAGATGAATATTCAGGAGCTGTCCACCGCGCTGCAATATAACCTGCCGGTGGTGGTGGTGAACCTCAACAACCGCTATCTGGGCATGGTCAAGCAGTGGCAGGACATGATTTATTCCGGCCGTCATTCGCAGTCTTACATGGATTCGCTGCCGGACTTCGTCAAGCTGGCCGAGGCTTACGGCCATGTCGGCATCGCCATCCGCACGCCGGATGAGCTGGAAAGCAAGCTGGCGCAGGCGCTGGCGGAAAAAGAGCGGCTGGTGTTTGTCGACGTGACCGTCGATGAAACCGAACATGTCTACCCGATGCAGATCCGCGGCGGAAGCATGGACGAAATGTGGCTTAGCAAAACGGAGAGGACCTGATCATGCGCCGTATTTTATCTGTCTTGCTGGAAAACGAATCCGGCGCCCTGTCACGCGTGGTGGGGTTGTTCTCCCAGCGCGGTTACAACATCGAGAGCCTGACGGTGGCGCCGACCGACGATCCGACGCTGTCGCGCATGACTATCCAGACCGTCGGCGACGAGAAAGTGCTGGAGCAGATTGAGAAGCAGTTGCACAAGCTGGTGGACGTGTTGCGCGTCAGCGAGCTGGTGCAGGGCGCTCACGTTGAACGCGAGATCATGCTGGTGAAGCTGCAGGCCAGCGGCTACGGCCGTGAAGAGGTGAAGCGCTGCGCCGACATTTTCCGTGGCCAGATCGTCGATGTGACGGCGACGCTGTATACGGTGCAGTTGGCCGGCACCAGCGACAAGCTGGACGCCTTCCTGAGCGCGGTGCGTGAAGTGGCGGAGATTGTGGAAGTGGCGCGTTCCGGCGTGGTCGGCGTGTCGCGCGGCGATAAAATCATGCGCTGAGCGCGGTCTGGCGGCGAATAATCGGGGGCGCGGCGTGGCTGCGCCCTTTGTTTTTCGGCCTTTTTTGCCCGATTGCCGGCACCTTTCGGCAAAAGCGGTTGCTAGGCAGTGTTTTCTGCTGTTAGATCGCAGAGGCTGGATTGAATAACCGCACGGGATGCCATGGTTAATCCGAGCACAGCCTTCACTTCTATTTTCAGCGTCATTAAGGGGTTAATGTGAAACTGGATGAAATCGCGCGTCTCGCGGGCGTTTCGCGCACGACGGCCAGTTATGTCATCAACGGCAAGGCGAAGCAGTATCGTGTCAGCGATAAAACCGTCGAGAAAGTGATGGCCGTGGTCAGGGAGCATAACTATCACCCGAATGCCGTCGCGGCGGGGCTGCGCGCCGGGCGCACCCGTTCTATCGGCCTGGTGATCCCGGATCTGGAAAATACCAGCTATACCCGCATCGCCAACTACCTGGAGCGCCAGGCGCGCCAGCGGGGTTACCAATTGCTGATCGCCTGTTCCGAAGATCAGCCGGACAACGAAATGCGCTGCATTGAGCACCTGCTGCAGCGTCAGGTGGACGCCATCATCGTATCCACCGCCTTGCCGCCGGAGCATCCTTTCTATCAACGCTGGGCCAACGATCCGCTGCCGATCATCGCGCTGGACCGCGCGCTGGATCGCGAGCATTTCATCAGCGTTGTGGGCGCCGATCAGGAAGACGCTTTTGCATTGGCGCAGGAGCTGCGCACCTTCCCGGCGGAGTCGGTGCTGTACCTGGGCGCCTTGCCGGAGCTTTCGGTCAGCTTCCTGCGTGAGCAGGGCTTCCGCCAGGCCTGGCAAGAGGATCCCCGCCACGTCGATTACCTGTACGCCAACAGCTACGAACGCGAAGCCGCCGGCGCGCTGTTTGCCGAATGGCTGAAAACGCACCCGATGCCGCAGGCGCTGTTTACCACGTCGTTCTCTTTATTGCAGGGCGTGATGGACGTGACGCTGAAGCAACGCGGCCGCTTGCCGACCGATCTGGCGATCGCCACCTTCGGCGATCATGAACTGTTGGATTTCCTTGAGTGCCCGGTATTGGCGGTAGCGCAGCGCCACCGCGACGTGGCCGAGCGCGTGCTGGAACTGGTGCTGGCCAGCCTGGACGAACCGCGTAAACCCAAACCGGGGCTGACGCGCATTCGCCGCAATCTGTTCCGCCGCGGCAGTCTGAGCCGCAAGTAGTTTGCCTGACAGGGGCCCGCGTTGGCGGGCCCCTTTAGACGTAACCCACCACCCGAAACAGCCGCCGGCAGTATTCCAGGAAGTAACCATACACCACGCCCATCGCCATGGAGACCAGCGCATTGCTGGTTACCGCCGCCAGCATTTGTTGGCCGTCGGCGCCCACGCTCCATAAAATTGCAGCATAAACCGGCGACTGGAAGCTGACATAGGCCAGCAGATCGGCGAGATTGCGCAGCAGGAACTGGCCGTGCGGGCAACGGCGCGCAGTGCGGATAAACAGATCGCGATAGCGGCCATAAGGCCAGGCGATCAGAATGTTGACCGGGATCGACAACAGGCGTGAAGAGAGGGATTGCTGGAAGCTCATGCCGGAGATCAACACTTCAATCGCCATACCGGCGATAAAGCAGTACACCACCAGTGCAAACGTATCGGCAGCGGCGCTGCGCCAGTGTGCGGCGGGCGAAAGCATGCACTTCTCCTTTTGTGTTAATGTGTTGTTGATTTGTTTGTGTTTGGTTGTTAATTCTGGTTTTTTGCTTTTTATATAGTTTACTAATCTAGTTTGTGTTTTTTAACTAGATTTATATTTTTATTTTTAACATTTGTTCGGTTTTTGTCCCGCTGAACCGGGGCACAGGAAGGGGCGGAGAGATTAAAATCGGTGTTTTTAAATAAACCTATTAAAAACATGCTGTTGCGATTTTTTGTGTCCGCAGGGGGATTTTTCCGGCAAAAATTGTGGAAATAAAGGTGTAAGAAAATGAAACCATAATTGTAAACAGGTGTTTTGGGAATAATCTTACCAAATTGATTTAAATCGAAATTACTTCTGCTCGTAATATCCGAGCCATTTATTTTCGCCGTGCTCTCATCACGGCGGTGAAAATTGAAGTAAAATAGCGCGCAGTTTCACGGTGAATAACGATTGAGCGTTATTAACTCAAGGAGTTATGGCCTTATTCTGCGGTCGACTCGTCAGGCGCCGAGCCTTGGCGCGCGCGGGGCGGCAGCGGTTACAGCCCTGAGATTGCCGAGCTGAAAAATGAGACATGGCTTGCAGAAGGAAGTAATGAGTTAATTAATCGCCAGTTCGTCAGGTTTTTAATCAGATTCTTTCCGCTTAGAAAATTCTCTCCGTTTATCATGGTGTTAATTTTTAATCGTCGAATAATCAGAGTTTCTTTCGCGAGTCAGCTCCCAAAATGACCAGAGAAATATTGCCAAAGCGCTGGCGCTCTGGCTTGACAAGGTTTTCATACCCTCCGTAAACTCCATTGTGTGGGAATTTGTGGGGTAAAGTGGTGAAAACGGTCACTAAGGGGTAGCTCAGGAATGTTCCGTGGAGCGACGATGGTCAACCTCGACAGCAAAGGGCGGCTCGCCGTACCTACCCGATATCGGGAATTGCTCAACGAGGAATCGCAAGGCCAAATGGTCTGTACCATTGACCTCCATCAGCCCTGCCTGCTGCTTTATCCTTTGCCCGAATGGGAAATTATTGAACAAAAATTATCACGTCTGTCGAGCATGAATCCCGCCGAGCGCCGCGTTCAGCGCCTGCTGTTGGGACATGCCAGTGAGTGTCAGATGGATAGTGCCGGTCGTTTGCTGTTAGCCAGTACGCTGCGGCAACACGCCGGGCTCACGAAAGAAGTGATGCTGGTCGGTCAGTTCAACAAGTTTGAACTGTGGGATGAACAGACCTGGTATCAACAAGTCAAGGATGATATTGACGCTGAACAGTCGACTCAGGAACCGTTGTCTGAGCGGCTACAGGACTTGTCGCTATAAGCATGTTGGAAAACTATAAACACACCACCGTCCTGCTGGACGAAGCCGTCAACGGCCTCAATATCCGCAGCAACGGCATATATATCGACGGTACTTTTGGTCGCGGTGGCCATTCTCGTCTGATTCTGTCCCAGCTGGGGCCGGAAGGGCGCTTGCTGGCAATTGACCGTGACCCTCAGGCGATTGCAGCCGCCAAATCTATTGAAGATCCTCGTTTTACCATCGTACACGGCCCATTTTCCGAGTTGTCGCACTATGTGCGGGAGCGCGAGCTGGTGGGCAAGATCGACGGCGTTCTGCTCGATCTGGGCGTTTCCTCGCCGCAGCTTGACGACGCGGAGCGCGGGTTCTCCTTTATGCGCGACGGTCCGCTGGACATGCGCATGGATCCGTCCACCGGCCTGTCCGCCGCGGAATGGCTGATGAAGGCCGAAGCGGACGACATCGCCTGGGTGCTGAAAACCTTCGGCGAAGAGCGTTTCGCCAAGCGCATCGCGCGCGCCATCGTCGAAAGAAACCGCGTGGAGCCGATGACGCGCACCAAAGAGCTGGCGGATCTGATCGCCGATGCCAGCCCGTTCCGTGAAAAGCACAAGCATCCGGCGACGCGCAGCTTCCAGGCGATCCGCATTTATATCAACAGCGAGCTGGAAGAGATCGAGCGTGCGCTCGACGGCGCGCTGGAAGTGCTGGCCCCGCAGGGCCGTTTGTCGATCATCAGCTTCCACTCGCTGGAAGACCGCATCGTCAAACGCTTTATGCGACACCACAGCCGCGGCGCCCAGGTGCCGGCCGGCATTCCGTTGACCGAGGAGCAACTGCGCGGCATGGGCGGGCGAACGCTGAAAGCGCTGGGCAAAATGATGCCGTCGGAAGCGGAAGTAGCGGACAACCCGCGTGCGCGCAGCTCGGTGCTGCGCATTGCTGAGAGGATGCCCGCGTGATTGGCAACGAACGTCACGGCCTGGTCGGGGTGATTGGCGGCGATCTGCTGCGCAACGCCAAGATCCCCATGATTTTACTGATTGCGTCACTGGTCTCCGCGATTTTCGTGGTGACCACCGCGCACCGCACCCGCCTGCTGACCGCCGAACGCGAGCAGCTGGTTCTGGAGCGCGATGCGCTGGATATCGAGTGGCGCAACCTGATTTTAGAAGAGAACGCCCTCGGCGATCACAGCCGGGTTGAACGTATCGCGACAGAAAAACTGCAGATGCAACACGTTGATCCATCGCAGGAAAATATCATCGTTAAACAATGAATGGTTTAACCGGAATAATGACACGGAGTAGAAAGGAAACGCATGAAAGCAGCGCGCCCCGGTAAGTTGAGACGCCAGGAAGATCAGGCCAGCTTTGTCAGCTGGCGTTTTGCGTTGCTGTGCGGCTGCATTTTGCTGGCGATGGTTGGCCTGATGCTGCGCGTCGCGTACCTGCAGGTCATCAACCCCGATCGTCTGGTGAAAGAAGGCGACATGCGTTCGCTGCGCGTGCAGGAAGTGCCGACCGCGCGCGGCATGATCAGCGATCGCGCTGGCCGTCCGTTGGCGGTCAGCGTGCCGGTGAATGCGGTGTGGGCCGATCCGAAAGAGCTGAACGAACGCGGCGGCATCACGCTGGACAGCCGTTGGAAAGCGCTTTCCGATGCGCTCAACATCCCGCTGGACCAGCTTTCCAACCGCATCAACGCCAACCCGAAAGGGCGCTTCGTTTATCTGGCGCGCCAGGTTAACCCGGCGATCGGCGATTACATCCACAAACTCAAGCTGCCGGGGATCTACCTGCGGCAGGAGTCGCGCCGTTACTACCCGGCGGGGCAGGTGACGTCGCACATCATCGGCGTGACCAACATCGACGGGCAAGGCATCGAAGGCGTCGAGAAGAGCTTCGATCGCTGGCTGACCGGGCAACCGGGCGAGAGAACGGTGCGCAAGGACCGCTTCGGCCGAGTGATTGAAGATATCTCCTCCGTCGACAGCCAGGCGGCGCATAACCTGGTGCTGAGCGTCGATGAGCGCCTGCAGGCGCTGGTGTATCGCGAGCTGAACAACGCCGTGGCGTTCAACAAGGCCGAATCGGGCACTGCGGTGCTGATCGACGTGAACACCGGCGAAGTGCTGGCGATGGCCAACAGCCCGTCTTACAACCCGAACAACATGGCCGGTACGCCGAAAGAAACCATGCGTAACCGCGCTATCACCGATATTTTTGAACCCGGTTCAACCGTGAAGCCAATGGTGGTGATGACCGCGCTGCAAAACGGCGTGGTGCGAGAAAACAGCGTGCTGAACACCATCCCGTACCGCATTCAGGGCCACGAGATCAAAGACGTGGCGCGGTACTCGGAGCTGTCATTGACCGGGATCTTGCAGAAGTCGAGTAACGTCGGTGTTTCAAAGCTGGCGTTAGCGATGCCGTCCTCAGCGTTAGTAGATACTTACTCTCGTTTTGGGCTGGGAAAAGCGACCAATTTGGGGCTGGTCGGAGAAAGCAGTGGCATATACCCAAAAAAACAACGGTGGTCTGACATAGAGAGGGCCACCTTCTCTTTCGGCTACGGGCTGATGGTAACTCCGTTACAGTTGGCGCGAGTCTATGCAACGATCGGCAGTCTGGGCGTGTATCGCCCATTGTCGATCACCAAGGTTGACCCTCCGGTCGCCGGCGAACGCGTTTTCCCTGAACCTCTGGTGCGCACCGTGGTGCACATGATGGAAAGCGTGGCCTTGCCGGGCGGCGGCGGCGTGAAAGCCGCCATCAAGGGATACCGTATCGCCATCAAAACCGGTACCGCGAAAAAAGTGGGCCCGGACGGCAAATACGTCAACCGATACATCGCTTATACCGCCGGCGTCGCGCCGGCAAGTAACCCCCGTTTTGCCCTGGTGGTCGTCATCAACGACCCGCAGGGTGGGAAATACTATGGTGGCGCAATCTCCGCGCCGGTGTTCGGCGCCATCATGGGCGGCGTCTTGCGCACCATGAACGTCGAGCCTGACGCGTTGCCCACCGGTGACAAAAGCGAATTAGTGATTAACAAGAAAGAGGGTTCAGGTGGCAGATCGTAATTTGCGCGACTTACTCGCCCCGTGGGTGCCGACGGCGCCCGGGCGCGCGCTGCGGGAAATGACATTAGACAGCCGTGTGGCGGCTGCCGGGGATCTGTTTGTCGCCGTGGTCGGCCATCAAACGGATGGACGCCGCTATATTCCGCAGGCCATTGCGCAGGGCGTCGCCGCCGTGATCGCCGAAGCTGACGGTCAGGCCGAAGACGGCGCCATCGTTGAGATGCACGGCGTGCCGGTGATCTACCTGAGCCAACTGAACCAGCGCCTTTCCGCGCTGGCCGGGCGTTTTTACCATCAGCCGGGCGAGCGTCTGCGCTTGGTCGGCGTGACCGGCACCAACGGCAAAACCACCACCACACAGTTGTTGGCGCAGTGGAGCCAACTGCTGGGCGAAACCAGCGCGGTGATGGGCACTGTCGGCAACGGTCTGCTGGGCCAGGTCTGCCCGACCGAGAATACCACCGGTTCTGCGGTGGATGTTCAACACGTATTAAACGACTTGGCGGAACAGGGCGCGACCTTCGCCGCGATGGAAGTCTCATCCCACGGTTTGGTGCAACACCGGGTGGCGGCGCTGCCGTTCGCTGCCGCGGTCTTCACCAACCTGAGCCGCGATCACCTGGATTACCACGGTGACATGGCCAATTACGAAGCGGCCAAATGGTCGCTGTTCGCCGCCCACAATGTGGGGCAGGCGATCATCAACGCCGACGATGAAGTCGGCCAGCGCTGGCTGAGCAAGCTGCCGGATGCGGTGGCGGTGACGATGCAGGGCAACCTGCAGCCGGGCTGTCACGGCCGCTGGCTGAAAACCACGGCGGTCGATTATCACGACAACGGCGCCACGGTTCGGTTCAGCTCCAGCTGGGGCGACGGCGAGATCGAAAGCCGCCTGATGGGCGCTTTCAACGTCAGCAATCTGCTGTTGGCATTGGCGACGCTGCTGTCGCTGGGCTACCCGCTGGAGGCGCTGGTGGAAACCGGCAACCGTCTGCAGCCGGTCTGCGGCCGCATGGAAGTGTTCAACGCGCCGGGCAAACCGACGGTCGTGGTGGATTACGCCCACACGCCGGATGCGCTGGAGAAAGCGCTGGAAGCGGCGCGCCTGCACTGCCAGGGGCAGCTGTGGTGCGTCTTCGGCTGCGGCGGCGATCGCGACAAGGGCAAGCGTCCGCTGATGGGCGGCATCGCCGAGCAGTTCGCCGATCGCGTGGTGATCACCGATGACAACCCGCGTACCGAAGAGCCGCGCGCGATTATCAACGATATCCTGACCGGATTGCTGGACGCCGGGCAGGCGCTGGTGATCCACGGCCGCGCCGAAGCGGTGACCAGCGCCATCATGCAGGCGCAGGAGCAGGATGTGGTGTTGGTGGCGGGCAAAGGCCATGAAGATTATCAGCTGGTGGGCAACCGCCGCCTGGATTACTCCGACCGCACGACGGTCGCCCGACTGCTGGGGGTGTTGGCATGATCCCTGTCTCTCTTCAGACACTGGCTGAGGTATTGAGCGCTGAACCGATCGGCGCCGATTGCCAAATTGTCGAGGTGACGACAGACACCCGCAAGGTGACCGCCGGTTGCCTGTTTGTGGCGCTGAAAGGCGAGCGTTTCGACGCGCACGACTTCGCGGCGGATGCCGTAGCCGCAGGCGCCGGGGCGTTGCTGGTCAGTAAGCGCTTATTGGTGGACGTGCCGCAGCTGGTGGTGAAAGACACCCGTCTGGCGCTGGGGCAGCTTGGCGCCTGGGTGCGTCAGCAGGTGCCGGCGCGCGTGGTGGCGCTGACCGGTTCCTCGGGCAAGACATCGGTGAAAGAAATGACCGCCGCCATTCTGCGTGAATGCGGCGAAGTGCTGTATACCGCCGGCAACTTCAATAACGACATCGGCGTGCCGTTGACGCTGTTGCGTCTGGAGCCGCAGCATGATTTTGCCGTGATAGAGCTGGGCGCTAACCACATTGGCGAAATTGCTTACACCACCGCATTGACGCGTCCGCAGACCGCTTTGGTGAACAACCTGGCGGCGGCGCACCTGGAAGGCTTCGGCTCGCTGGCCGGCGTCGCCCAGGCGAAAGGTGAAATCTTTACCGGCCTGCCGGCCGACGGCGTGGCGATCATCAACGCCGATAACAACGACTGGCCGCACTGGCAGAGCATGCTGGGCGGCAAAACCGTCTGGCGCTTCTCGCCGCAGGCGGCCAAAGGCGTGGACTTCTTCGCGGACGACGTGCGGGTGAACGGCGCAGGCACGCAGTTTACGCTGCACAGCCCGTTCGGCACCGCCGAGATCGCACTGCCGCTGCCGGGGCGCCACAACGTGGCCAACGCGCTGGCGGCCACGGCGCTGGCGATGTCGGTGGGCGCCACCCTGGAAGCGGTGCGTCAGGGGTTAAAACAATTGCAGGCGGTGCCGGGGCGTTTGTTCCCGGTGGCGCTGGCCGAAGGCAAGCTGCTGCTGGACGACAGCTACAACGCCAACGTCGGGTCGATGACCGCGGCGGCGCAGGTGCTGGCGGAGATGCCGGGCTACCGCGTGATGGTGGTCGGCGATATGGCCGAGCTGGGCGCAGAAGCGGAAGAGTGCCACCGTCAGGTGGGTGAAGCCGCCCGCCAGGCCGGGGTCGATAAAGTGATCAGCGTCGGCGGGTTGAGCCGCGTGCTGAGCGAGGCTTCCGGCAACGGCGAACATTATCAGGACAAGACAGCAGTGATCGCGCGCGTGGCGGAATTACTGTCGGAACATGCGGTCATCACCGTGTTAATCAAAGGTTCACGTAGTGCCGCAATGGAGCAGGTAGTACGCGCGTTACAGGAGAAAGCACCATGTTAGTTTGGCTGGCCGAGCATTTGGTCAAGTATTACTCAGGCTTCAACGTCTTTTCTTATCTGACGTTCCGAGCCATTGTCAGCCTGCTGACCGCGCTGTTCCTGTCGCTGTGGATGGGCCCGCGGGTGATCAAGCGTCTGCAAGAAATGTCCTTCGGCCAGGTGGTGCGTAACGACGGCCCCGAGTCGCACTTCAGCAAACGCGGCACGCCGACCATGGGCGGCATCATGATCCTGACCTCCATCACCATTTCGGTGCTGATGTGGGCCTATCCGTCCAACCCGTATGTCTGGTGCGTGCTGTTTGTGCTGGTGGGTTACGGCATTGTCGGTTTCGTCGATGACTACCGCAAGGTGGTGCGTAAGGACACCAAAGGACTGATCGCCCGCTGGAAGTATTTCTGGCAGTCGGTGATTGCGCTGATTGTCGCATTCGCCATGTACGCCGTAGGAAAAGACACGCCAGCCACCGAGCTGGTTGTGCCGTTCTTTAAGGACGTGATGCCGCAGTTGGGCTTGCTGTACATCCTGCTGGCCTATTTCGTCATCGTCGGCACCAGCAACGCGGTCAACCTGACCGACGGTCTGGACGGCCTGGCGATTATGCCGACGGTATTCGTGGCGGCCGGTTTCGCGCTGGTGGCCTGGGCGACCGGTAACATGAACTTCGCCAACTACCTGCATATTCCGTATCTGCGTCATGCCGGTGAGTTGGTGATCGTCTGCACCGCCATCGTCGGCGCCGGCCTCGGGTTCCTGTGGTTCAACACCTACCCGGCTCAGGTGTTTATGGGCGACGTCGGTTCGCTGGCGCTGGGCGGCGCGCTGGGCACCATCGCGGTGCTGCTGCGCCAGGAGTTCTTGTTGGTGATCATGGGCGGCGTGTTCGTGGTAGAGACGCTGTCGGTGATCCTGCAGGTGGGATCGTTCAAGCTGCGCGGACAACGCATTTTCCGCATGGCGCCGATTCACCACCACTATGAATTGAAAGGCTGGCCGGAGCCGCGCGTGATCGTGCGCTTCTGGATCATTTCGCTGATGCTGGTGCTGATTGGCCTGGCAACGCTGAAGGTGCGTTAATCATGGCAGACTATCAGGGTAGAAAAGTCGTCATCATCGGGTTGGGCCTCACCGGCCTGTCCTGTGTCGATTTCTTCATGGCGCGCGGCGTGACGCCGCGCGTGATGGATACCCGTATCGCGCCGCCAGGGTTGGACAAACTGCCTGAAAGCGTGGAGCGCCATCTGGGCGATCTGAACCAGGACTGGCTGCTGGCGGCGGATCTGATCGTCGCCAGCCCGGGCGTCGCGCTGGCGACCCCGGCATTGAGCGCCGCGGCGGAAGCCGGCGTGGAAATCGTCGGCGACGTCGAACTGTTCTGCCGCGAGGCGCAGGCGCCGATCGTGGCGATTACCGGCTCCAACGGCAAGAGCACCGTCACCACCCTGGTGGGCGAGATGGCGAAAGCCGCCGGTTGGGCGGTGGGCGTGGGCGGCAATATCGGCCTGCCGGCGCTGAGCCTGTTGCGTCAGGAATGTCAGCTGTATGTGCTGGAGCTGTCCAGCTTCCAGCTGGAAACGACGTATAGCCTGCGGGCGGCGGCGGCGACCATCCTGAACGTGACCGAAGATCATATGGATCGCTATCCGTTCGGCCTGCAGCAGTATCGCGGCGCCAAGCTGCGCGTGTATGAAAACGCCGCGGTGTGCGTGGTGAACGCGGACGATGCGCTGACCATGCCGGTGCGCGGCGCCGACGAACGCTGCGTCAGCTTCGGGGCGGACGTGGGCGACTATCACCTGAACCGTCAGCAGGGGGAAACCTGGCTGCGGGTGCGCGGTGAGAAGGTGCTGAACACGCGCGAGATGAAGCTGACCGGCCGCCACAATTACACCAACGCTCTGGCGGCGCTGGCGCTGGCGGATGCGGTCAATATCCCGCGTGCCTCCAGCCTGAAGGCGCTGACCACCTTCACCGGCCTGGCGCACCGCTTCCAGCTGGCCTGGGAGAACAACGGCGTGCGTTGGATCAACGATTCCAAAGCCACCAACGTCGGCAGCACCGAAGCGGCGCTGAACGGCCTGCAGGTGGACGGCACGCTGCATCTGCTGCTGGGCGGCGACGGCAAGTCCGCCGATTTCTCGCCGCTGGCGCGCTATCTGCAGGGCGACAACGTGCGTTTGTATTGCTTTGGCCGCGACGGCGCCCAGCTGGCGCAGCTGCGGCCGGAAGTGGCGACGCTGACCGAGACCATGGAGCAGGCGATGCGCACCATCGCCGGCCGCGTACAGCCCGGCGATATGGTGCTGTTGTCGCCGGCCTGCGCCAGTCTCGATCAGTTCCGTAATTTTGAAGTGCGCGGCGATGAGTTCGCCCGCCTGGCGCAGGAGCTTGGCGGATGAAACTACGCTTGCCGAACTTCGGGCTGACAGAACGGCTGAAAGACTGGGTGACCGGCGCGCGCGACAACGACGCGGTCAACATGGTGCTGTACGATCGCACCCTGCTGTGGCTGACCTTCGGGTTGGCGATCATCGGCTTCGTGATGGTGACCTCGGCGTCGATGCCGATCGGCCAACGCCTGGCGGACGATCCGTTCCTGTTCGCCAAACGCGATGCGCTGTACCTCGGCCTGGCGTTCGGCCTGTCGCTGGTGACGCTGCGCATCCCGATGGAAGTTTGGCAGCGCTACAGCAACGTGATGCTGCTGATGTCGATCGTGATGCTGCTGATCGTCCTGGTGGTGGGGAGCTCGGTGAACGGGGCCTCGCGCTGGATCGCGCTCGGCCCGCTGCGTATTCAGCCAGCGGAGCTGTCCAAGCTGTCGCTGTTCTGCTACCTGGCGAGCTATCTGGTGCGCAAGGTGGAAGAGGTGCGCAGCAACTTCTGGGGCTTCTGCAAGCCGATGGGCGTCATGGTGGTGCTGGCGGTGCTGCTGCTGGCGCAGCCGGACCTCGGCACCGTGGTGGTGCTGTTCATCACCACGCTGGCGATGCTGTTCCTGGCCGGTGCGAAAATGTGGCAGTTCCTGGCGATCATCGGCTCCGGCGTGTTCGCCGTGGTGCTGCTGATTATCGCGGAACCGTACCGTATGCGCCGCGTGACCTCGTTCTGGAACCCGTGGGCCGACCCGTTCGGCAGCGGCTACCAGTTGACCCAGTCGCTGATGGCGTTCGGTCGCGGCGAGTTCTGGGGGCAGGGGCTCGGCAACTCGGTGCAGAAACTGGAGTATTTGCCGGAAGCGCACACCGACTTCATCTTCTCCATTTTGGGTGAAGAACTGGGCTATATCGGTGTGGTTTTAGCCCTGTTAATGGTATTCTTCGTCGCTTTTCGCGCGATGTCCATCGGGCGCCGCGCGCTGGAGATCGACCAACGCTTCTCCGGCTTCTTGGCCTGCGCGATCGGCGTGTGGTTCAGCTTCCAGGCGCTGGTTAACGTCGGCGCCGCCGCAGGCATGCTGCCGACCAAAGGTCTGACGCTGCCGCTGATCAGTTACGGCGGCTCGAGCTTGCTGATTATGTCGACGGCGATCGTGCTGTTGCTGCGAATTGATTATGAAACGCGCCTGACCAAGGCTCAGGCGTTTGTGAAGAGGTAAGGGATGAGCGGGAAACCTAAGCGTTTAATGGTGATGGCAGGCGGTACCGGCGGGCACGTGTTCCCGGGGCTGGCGGTCGCGCATCATCTGATGGCGCAGGGCTGGCAGGTGCGTTGGCTCGGAACCGCAGACCGTATGGAAGCCGATCTGGTGCCGAAGCATGGGATCGAGATTGATTTTATCCGCATCTCCGGCCTGCGCGGCAAGGGCCTGAAGGCCCAGCTGACCGCGCCATTGCGCATCTGGCAGGCGGTGCGCCAGGCGAAAGCCATCATGCGCAGTTATCAACCGGATGTGGTGCTGGGGATGGGCGGTTACGTTTCCGGCCCCGGCGGCCTGGCGGCCTGGCAGTGCGGCATCCCGGTGGTGTTGCATGAGCAGAATGGCATCGCCGGCCTGACCAACCGCTGGCTGGCGCGCATCGCCGCCAAAGTGATGCAGGCCTTCCCCGGCGCGTTCCCGAACGCCGAGGTGGTGGGCAACCCGGTGCGTACCGACGTGCTGGCGCTGCCGTTGCCGGCGGAGCGGTTGCAAGGGCGCGAAGGCCCGATCCGCGTGCTGGTGATTGGCGGAAGTCAGGGCGCCCGCGTGCTGAATCAGACTGTTCCTGAAGTCGCGGCGCGTTTGGGCGATAGAATTACGCTCTGGCATCAGGTGGGCAAGGGCGCGCTGGAAACGGTGCTGCGCGACTACGAGAGGGTAGGGCAGACGCAGCACAAGGTGACCGAGTTCATCGACGACATGGCCGCCGCCTATGCCTGGGCCGACGTGGTGGTCTGCCGCTCCGGCGCGTTGACCGTCAGCGAAATCGCGGCGGCGGGGCTGCCGGCGATCTTCGTGCCGTTCATGCACAAGGATCGTCAACAGTACTGGAACGCACGCCCGCTGGAAGAAGCCGGCGCGGCGAAGATTATCGAACAGCCGCAGTTCAACGCCGATGTGGTGGCCGAACTGCTGGCGAGCTGGGATCGCAAGACGCTGCTGGCCATGGCCGAGAAAGCGCGCGCGGTCGCCATTCCGGACGCCACCGAGCGCGTGGCGGCGGAGCTGGTGCGGCTCGCCAAGTAACGAGTGCAGGGGTTCGGCGCGCCGAACCTGAATAAAAGCAATGTGATGTAGGGCCGGGGTACCGGATCCGGATTAGAGAGAGTGATGAATACACAACAACTGGCGAAACTACGTACTATCGTGCCTGAGATGCGTCGCGTCCGGCACATTCACTTTGTCGGCATCGGTGGCGCCGGCATGGGTGGTATCGCCGAAGTGTTGGCAAACGAAGGGTATCAGATCAGCGGCTCCGACCTGGCGCCGAATCCGGTGACCCAGCAGTTGAGCGCGCTCGGGGCGACGATTTATTTCAATCACCGTCCGGAAAACGTGCTGGATGCGAGCGTGGTGGTGGTTTCTACCGCCATCTCCGCCGACAACCCGGAGATCGTCGCCGCCCGTGAAGCGCGCATCCCGGTGATCCGCCGCGCTGAAATGCTGGCGGAGCTGATGCGTTTTCGCCACGGCATCGCTATCGCCGGCACGCACGGCAAAACCACCACCACGGCGATGGTCTCGAGCATTTACGCCGAAGCCCGCCTGGACCCGACCTTCGTTAACGGCGGGCTGGTGAAGGCGGCGGGCACCCACGCACGACTGGGGTCCAGCCGTTATCTGATCGCGGAAGCGGATGAGAGCGATGCGTCGTTCCTGCATCTGCAGCCGATGGTGGCCGTGGTCACCAACATCGAAGCCGACCACATGGACACCTACCAGGGTGACTTCGAGAACCTGAAGCAGACGTTTATCAATTTCTTGCACAACCTGCCGTTCTACGGTCGCGCGGTGATGTGCATCGACGATCCGGTGGTGCGTGAGCTGCTGCCGCGCGTGGGTCGCCATATCACCACCTACGGCTTCAGTGAAGATGCCGACGTGCGCATCGAAGACTACCGGCAGATTGGGCCGCAGGGGCACTTTACCCTGAGCCGTCAGGACAAACCGTTGCTGACGGTGACGCTGAACGCGCCGGGCCGCCACAATGCGTTGAACGCAGCGGCGGCGGTGGCGGTAGCGACCGAAGAAGGCATCGACGACGAAGATATCCTGCGCGCGCTGGCGGGCTTCCAGGGCACCGGGCGCCGCTTCGATTTTCTCGGCGAGTTTCCGCTGGAGCCGGTCAACGGCAAAACGGGCAGCGCGATGCTGGTGGACGATTACGGCCACCATCCGACCGAAGTGGACGCCACGCTGAAGGCGGCGCGCGCCGGTTGGCCGGACAAGCGTCTGGTGATGATCTTCCAGCCGCACCGCTACACGCGCACCCGCGATCTGTACGACGATTTCGCCAACGTGCTGTCGCAGGTGGATGTGCTGCTGATGCTCGACGTGTACGCCGCCGGCGAAGCGCCGATCCCGGGCGCGGACAGCCGCTCGCTGTGCCGCACCATCCGCAGCCGCGGCAAGCTGGATCCGATCCTGGTTTCCGATGCCGATACCGTGCCGGAAACCCTGGCGCAGCTGCTGCAGGATGACGATTTGGTGCTGGTGCAAGGCGCCGGCAACGTGGGCAAAATCGCCCGTAAATTGGCCGAGCTGAAGCTGCAGCCGCCGAAGAAAGAGGAGGAGCACCATGGCTGATAAAGTTGCAGTTCTGCTGGGCGGCACCTCCGCTGAACGTGACGTTTCTCTGCAGTCCGGCGCCGCGGTGCTGGCCGGGTTGCGCGAAGCCGGTATCGATGCGCACGGCGTCGATACCCGCGATTTCCCGGTGACCCAGCTGAAAGAGCAGGGGTTCACCAAAGTGTTTATCGCGCTGCACGGCCGCGGCGGCGAGGACGGCACCCTGCAGGGGCTGCTGGAGTTCCTCGAGCTGCCTTATACCGGCAGCGGCGTGATGGCCTCGGCGCTGACCATGGACAAATGGCGCACCAAGATGGTGTGGCAGTCGATGGGCTTGCCGGTGGCGCCTTACGTGGCGCTGAATCGCCAGCTCTATCTCGGCGCCGAAAAAGCGGCGCTGCTGGCGCGCGTGGCGGATCTCGGCCTGCCGCTGATCGTCAAGCCGAGCCGTGAAGGCTCCAGCGTCGGCATGAGCAAGGTCACCGAAAGCGCGGCGTTGGCAGCGGCGCTGGAAGAAGCCTTCCGCCATGACGACGACGTGCTGGTGGAGAAGTGGTTGAGCGGCCCGGAATACACCGTGGCGATGCTGGGTGACCAGGTGTTGCCGTCGATCCGCATCCAGCCGGCCGGCGTGTTTTACGACTACCAGGCCAAGTACATTTCGGACGATACGCAGTACTTCTGCCCGAGCGGTTTGAGCGCCGAGCAGGAAGCCGAGATGGCGGCGTTGGCGCTGCGCGCCTACCGCGGTCTGGACTGCAGCGGCTGGGGCCGCGTCGACGTGATGCAAGACAGCGATGGCAGCTTCTATCTGCTTGAGGTGAACACCTCTCCGGGCATGACCAGTCATAGCCTGGTGCCGATGGCGGCGCGCCAGTTTGGATTAAGCTTCTCGCAGCTAGTGGCGAGAATTTTGGAGTTGGCCGACTGATATGTCGCAAGCTGCCCTGAATGCGCGCGATCGCGAGGTGGATAACGGCCCGCGCCGCAGCAATGGAACCCAGTTGGCGGGAATGATTTTCCTGCTGATGGTGTTGGGAACGGTCGTGTGGAGCGGTTGGGCGGTGCTTGGCTGGATGAAAGACGCCAGTCGCCTGCCGCTCTCAAGGCTGGTGGTGACCGGCGAGCGCCATTACACCACCAACGATGATATTCGTCAGGCGATCCTGGCGCTGGGCGCGCCCGGCACCTTTATGACGCAGGATGTGGACGTTATCCAGCAGCAGATCGAACGTCTGCCGTGGATCAAGCAGGCCAGCGTGCGCAAACAATGGCCGGATGAGCTGAAGATCCATCTGGTGGAGTATGTCCCGGTGGCACGCTGGAACGATTTGCACATGGTGGACGCCGAGGGCAAAGCGTTCAGCGTGCCGGCGGAGCGGGCGGGCAAGCAGAAGTTGCCGCTGCTCTACGGGCCGGAAGGGAGCGAGCAGGATGTGCTGGAAGGCTATCGGGCGATGAGCGCCACGTTGGCGGCCAGCAAATATACGCTGAAAATGGCGGCGATGACCGCGCGCCATTCCTGGCAGCTGGCGCTGGACAACGATGTCCGGCTTGAGCTGGGGCGCGATGACCGCAACGGGCGTTTGCAGCGGTTTATCGAGCTTTACCCGGTATTGCAGCAGCAGGGCCAGGCGGAGAGCAAGCGTGTCAGCTATGTCGATCTGCGCTACGAGTCCGGCGCTTCGGTAGGGTGGGCTCCGGTGTTGGTCGATCCGCAGGCGCTTGGCGGTCAGCAAAACAGTAATCAGCAACAGAATCAGGCACAGGCAAAACAACAATGATCAAGTCGACGGACAGAAAACTGGTAGTTGGACTGGAGATCGGTACTGCAAAAGTCTCCGCGTTGGTAGGGGAAGTTCTGCCCGATGGCATGGTCAACATTATCGGGGTGGGCAGCTGCCCGTCTCGCGGCATGGATAAGGGCGGCGTAAACGACCTGGAGTCGGTGGTGAAGTGCGTACAGCGCGCCATCGATCAGGCCGAGCTGATGGCGGACTGCCAGATCTCGTCGGTGTACCTGGCGCTGTCGGGCAAACACATCAGCTGCCAGAACGAAATCGGCATGGTGCCTATCTCGGAAGAGGAAGTGACGCAGGACGACGTGGAGAACGTGGTGCACACCGCCAAATCGGTGCGCGTGCGCGACGAACACCGCATCCTGCACGTGATTCCTCAGGAATACGCCATCGATTATCAGGAAGGCATCAAAAACCCGGTTGGGCTGTCCGGCGTGCGCATGCAGGCCAAGGTGCATCTGATTACCTGCCATAACGATATGGCGAAGAACATCGTCAAGGCCGTGGAACGTTGCGGCCTGAAAGTTGACCAACTTATTTTCGCCGGTCTGGCCGCGAGCTACGCGGTGCTGACCGAAGATGAACGCGAACTCGGCGTTTGCGTGGTGGATATCGGCGGCGGCACCATGGATATGGCGGTGTACACCGGCGGTGCGCTGCGCCACACCAAAGTGATCCCTTACGCCGGGAACGTGGTCACCAGCGATATCGCTTACGCCTTCGGCACGCCGCCGACCGACGCGGAAGCGATTAAAGTTCGACACGGTTGTGCGCTTGGGTCGATTGTTAGCAAGGATGAGAATGTAGAGGTGCCTAGCGTCGGGGGACGTCCTCCGCGCAGTCTGCAAAGACAGACGCTGGCTGAAGTCATTGAGCCACGCTACACCGAACTGTTGAATCTGGTTAACGATGAAATTTTGCAATTGCAGGAGCAACTGCGTCAGCAAGGGGTGAAGCATCATCTGGCGGCCGGTATCGTGCTGACCGGTGGCGCCGCCCAGATTGATGGCCTGGCAGCCTGTGCGCAACGGGTGTTCCACACCCAGGTACGCATCGGCCAACCCTTGAACATCACGGGTCTGACGGATTATGCGCAGGAGCCTTACTACTCGACGGCGGTAGGTCTGCTGCACTATGGAAAAGAGTCTCACCTGAGCGGTGAGACAGAAGTAGAAAAACGCGCCTCGGTGGGCAATTGGTTTAAACGCATCAATAGCTGGCTGAGAAAAGAGTTTTAATGTTTCAACAAAGAGATCATGCTGAGTAATCTTTTTATGATCTCGCAGCGACAGGCACAAAACGGAGAGAAACTATGTTTGAACCAATGGAACTAACCAATGACGCGGTGATTAAAGTCATCGGCGTCGGCGGCGGCGGTGGCAACGCCGTTGAACACATGGTGCGCGAGCGCATCGAAGGTGTTGAATTCTTCGCTGTGAACACGGACGCCCAGGCGCTCCGCAAAACGGCGGTTGGCCAAACCATCCAGATTGGTAGCGGTATTACCAAAGGTCTGGGTGCGGGCGCGAACCCGGAAGTGGGTCGCAATTCAGCGGAAGAAGACCGCGAAGCCCTGCGCGCAGCGCTGGACGGCGCAGACATGGTCTTCATCGCGGCCGGCATGGGCGGCGGTACCGGTACCGGTGCGGCGCCAGTGGTGGCTGAAGTGGCTAAAGATTTGGGTATTCTGACCGTGGCCGTGGTGACCAAGCCTTTCAACTTCGAAGGCAAAAAGCGCATGGCATTCGCGGAGCAGGGTATCGCTGAACTGTCCAAACACGTGGACTCGCTGATCACTATCCCGAACGACAAGCTGTTGAAAGTTCTGGGTCGCGGCATCTCCCTGCTGGACGCGTTCGGCGCGGCCAACGACGTGCTCAAAGGCGCGGTGCAGGGTATCGCCGAGCTGATCACCCGTCCGGGCCTGATGAACGTCGACTTCGCCGACGTGCGCACCGTGATGTCCGAAATGGGCTACGCGATGATGGGTTCCGGCGTGGCTTGCGGTGAAGACCGCGCCGAAGAAGCGGCCGAAATGGCGATCTCCAGCCCACTGCTGGAAGACATCGACCTGTCCGGCGCGCGCGGCGTCCTGGTCAACATCACCGCCGGCTTCGACCTGCGTCTGGATGAGTTCGAAACCGTGGGTAACACCATCCGTGCGTTCGCTTCCGACAACGCCACCGTGGTTATCGGTACCTCGCTGGATCCGGAAATGAACGACGAACTGCGCGTCACCGTGGTGGCAACCGGTATCGGTATGGACAAGCGTCCTGAAATCACCCTGGTGACCAATAAGCAGGCCAGCCAGCCGGTGATGGATCACCGTTACCAGCAGCACGGCATGTCGCCTCTGCCGCAGGAAGTGAAACCTGCCGCCAAGGTGGTCAACGACCAAGCTGCGCAGCCGAATAAAGAGCCCGACTATCTTGATATTCCAGCCTTCCTGCGTAAACAGGCAGACTAAGAATATCCTGAGAATTTGGAATCTCCGCTCTTTGTGCTAAACTGTCCCGCCAGCCTTGCTGTATGCTTGGCTGGTAGGATGGATAACATTGCGAGATAAAACGATGATCAAACAAAGGACATTAAAACGTATTGTTCAGGCGACTGGTGTCGGTTTGCATACCGGCAAGAAAGTCACGCTGACAATGCGCCCAGCGCCGGCTAATACCGGGGTCATCTATCGTCGCACTGACTTGAATCCACCGGTTGATTTTCCGGCTGATGCAAAATCCGTGCGTGATACCATGCTCTGTACTTGCCTGGTGAATGAGCATGACGTGCGTATTTCGACCGTTGAGCATCTTAACGCCGCGCTGGCTGGGCTGGGCATCGACAACATCGTCATCGAAGTCGACGCCGCTGAAATCCCAATCATGGACGGCAGCGCCAGTCCGTTCGTGTTCTTACTGCTGGATGCCGGCATCGAAGAACTGAACTCGGCGAAGAAATTCCTGCGTCTGAAAGAGACCGTACGCGTTGAAGATGGCGACAAGTGGGCCGAGCTGTCCCCGCATAACGGGTTCCGCCTGGACTTCACCATCGACTTCAACCACCCGGCCATCGACGCCAGCTCTCAGCGCTATCGTCTTGATTTCTCGGCTGAGTCTTTTGTGCGTCAAATCAGCCGTGCGCGCACCTTCGGGTTCATGCGTGATATCGAATACCTGCAGTCCCGCGGCCTGGCCCTGGGCGGCAGCTTCGACTGCGCCATCGTGGTAGACGACTACCGCGTGCTGAACGAAGACGGTCTGCGTTTCGAAGACGAATTCGTACGTCACAAAATGCTGGACGCCATCGGCGACCTGTTCATGTGCGGCCACAACATCATTGGCGCGTTCACCGCGTACAAGTCTGGTCACGCGTTGAACAACAAACTGCTGCAGGCCGTACTGGCCAAGCAGGAAGCGTGGGAATACGTGACCTTCCAGGACGAAGCCGAAATGCCATTGGCATTCAAGGCACCGTCTACCGTATTGGCGTAAGGTCTGCTTTCCTCGCCTGCGAATAACGGCAGGCGCATCCCCTGAGAGCCTGAGAATTCAGGCTCACGATGGTGTGATGTCGGCTGCCAGATGTTTTGCAGTTGTGTCGCTGATTACTTATCACGACTGGTTGTATTGGTACCCTCTCCGGCCAATGCAGCCAGCCGTTCCAATATCTTGCGCAGTTTCTCCGGGCTACGGCTCGCTAATCCTCTCAGCTCTTCCGCACTCTCCAGACTCAAATGCCGCATCGGCACGGGTTTTTCCGGCGCTTTTTCGGCGTTTTGCACCTGGTTGTTGCCTTTCGCCATCAAGGCCGGATTAATCCTGATGTCGATCGACGACAATGATGGTAGAATTTGCGCTCGTAGTGCAGACAGCAAAGCGGGTTGTTCGTAGCGCAAGCGCATCATCCAACTGGCATTTGCCGTTTCGAGCACTAAAATACCCTGTCGGAAATTCGCGACGCGGCACCAGGGATGCAGGGGAGCGGGCAACAGGCCCTTCACTGCACGGTTAAGCTTGAGCAGCGCCACCGCGCGTTGCTGGACGTTATGCAGCGGCCCTTTGCTGCCGGCAGACGCGTCGTCGAACAGGACATCTAATAATTGTGGACGGCTATCGCGCATAATGGGCTCCGGCGGATTATAAACTCGTGATCGGTATTCTAAATCGTTGGCGACAATTTGGCAGACGTTATTTCTGGCCCCATCTCCTGTTAGGGATGGTTGCGGCCACGCTTGGCGCGCCTTCCAATTTGTCCGGCGCACCCGATCAGGCCGCATTGCCGAGCACATCGTCCAGCCTTAACCGGCAAAATTCGGCCAACGGCACCTTCAACAGCCTGGCCCTGCTGCAGGACGCGCATCGCCGTCCTACCTTCAGCGTAGATTATTGGCAGCAACATGCGCTGCGCACCGTCATTCGTCACCTCTCTTTCGCGCTGGCGCCGCAGGCGGTTTATGCGCGGGTGCAGGAGAGCGAAGCCGAAGCGGAACCCCCTTTGCAGGTAGCGCAACTGGCGCTGCTTTCTACTCTCAACGCGCTGCTGACGCACGAGCCGAAGCCGCCGACCATCATTCGCCACACCCACCTTGAGGTGCTGCCAACGCTGGCGCGGCACCAGACCGGCCTGTGGGTGGCGCAGGTGCAGGGCATTCGCGCCGGGCCCGTCGCCCTCGTCTGATCTCGCCCTTTGGGCACAAAAACCATAAATAATAGCAAGTTGACTGCCGCGCTCGGCGGTCATGACAGAGATATCAAACATCATGTTAGTGAAATTATTAACCAAAGTTTTTGGCAGCCGTAACGATCGTACCCTGCGCCGCATGCGCAAAGTGGTTGAGCAGATCAACCGCATGGAACCGGACATGGAAAAGCTGTCCGATGACGAGCTGAAAGCGAAAACCAACGAATTCCGCGCGCGCCTGGAGAAGGGCGAATCGCTGGAAAGCCTGATCCCGGAAGCCTTCGCCGTGGTGCGTGAGGCGAGCAAGCGCGTGTTCGGCATGCGTCACTTTGACGTGCAGCTGCTGGGCGGCATGGTACTGAACGACCGCTGCATCGCCGAGATGCGCACCGGTGAAGGTAAAACCCTGACCGCGACGCTGCCGGCCTACCTGAACGCCCTGAGCGGCCGCGGCGTGCACGTCGTGACCGTCAACGACTATCTGGCGCAGCGCGACGCCGAAAACAACCGTCCGCTGTTCGAGTTCCTCGGTCTGAGCATCGGCATCAACCTGCCGGGCATGCCGGCGCCGGCCAAGCGCGAAGCTTACGCTGCCGACATCACCTACGGCACCAACAACGAGTACGGCTTCGACTACCTGCGCGACAACATGGCGTTCAGCCCGGAAGAGCGTGTGCAGCGCAAACTGCACTATGCGCTGGTGGATGAGGTGGACTCCATCCTGATCGATGAAGCGCGTACGCCGCTGATCATCTCCGGCCCGGCAGAAGACAGCTCCGAGATGTACATCAAGGTCAACAAGCTGATCCCTAAACTGATCCGCCAGGAAAAAGAAGACTCCGACACCTTCAAAGGTGAAGGGCACTTCTCGGTGGACGAGAAGGCGCGTCAGGTACACCTGACCGAACGCGGTCTGATCCTGATTGAAGAGATGCTGGTGGAAGCCGGCATCATGGATGAAGGCGAATCGCTGTACTCGCCGACCAACATCATGCTGATGCACCACGTTACCGCCGCGCTGCGCGCTCACGTGCTGTTCACCCGCGACGTGGATTACATCGTGAAAGACGGCGAAGTGATCATCGTCGATGAGCACACCGGCCGTACCATGCAGGGCCGCCGCTGGTCCGACGGTCTGCACCAGGCGGTGGAAGCCAAAGAAGGCGTGGAGATCCAGAACGAGAACCAGACGCTGGCTTCGATCACCTTCCAGAACTACTTCCGTCTGTATGAGAAGCTGGCCGGGATGACCGGTACCGCCGATACCGAAGCCTTCGAATTCAGCTCGATCTACAAGCTGGACACGATCGTGGTGCCAACCAACCGTCCGATGATCCGTAAAGACATGCCGGATCTGGTGTACATGACCGAGAAAGAGAAGATCGGCGCCATCATTGAAGACATCCGCGAGCGTACCGCCAAAGGCCAGCCGGTGCTGGTGGGGACTATCTCGATCGAGAAATCCGAAGTGGTGTCCCGAGAGCTGACCAAAGCGGGCATCGACCACAAGGTGTTGAACGCCAAATTCCACGCCATGGAAGCGGACATCGTCGCCCAGGCCGGCCAGAGCGGTGCGGTGACCATCGCCACCAACATGGCGGGCCGTGGTACCGATATCGTGCTGGGCGGCAGCTGGCAGGCCGAAGTGGCGCTGCTGGAAGAACCGACCGAAGAGCAGATCGAAGCCATCAAAGCCGCCTGGAAAGAGCGCCACGACGCGGTGCTGGCGGCGGGCGGCCTGCATATCATCGGCACCGAGCGCCATGAATCGCGCCGTATCGATAACCAGCTGCGCGGCCGTTCCGGTCGTCAGGGCGACGCCGGTTCATCCCGCTTCTACCTGTCGATGGAAGATGCCCTGATGCGTATCTTCGCCTCGGATCGCGTGTCCGGCATGATGCGTAAACTGGGCATGAAAGAAGGCGAAGCAATTGAGCACCCGTGGGTGACCAAGGCGATCGCCAACGCGCAGCGCAAAGTGGAAAGCCGCAACTTCGATATCCGTAAGCAACTGCTGGAATACGACGACGTCGCCAACGATCAGCGCCGCGCCATCTACAGCCAGCGTAATGAATTGCTGGACGTGTCCGACGTGAGCGAAACCATCGCCAGCATCCGCGAGGACGTGTTCAAGAGCACCATCGACAACTACATCACGCCGCAGTCGCTGGAAGAAGAGTGGGACATTCAGGGGCTGGAAGAGCGTCTGAAGAACGACTTCGATCTGGAGATGCCGATCGCCCAGTGGCTGGACAAAGAGCCGGAGCTGCACGAAGAGACGCTGCGCGAACGTATTCTGGAGAACGCCAAAGAGCAGTATCAGCGTAAGGAAGAAGTGGTCGGCAGCGAGATGATGCGCAACTTCGAGAAGGGCGTGATGCTGCAGACGCTGGATTCCCTGTGGAAAGAGCACCTGGCGGCGATGGACTACCTGCGTCAGGGCATCCACCTGCGCGGCTATGCGCAGAAGGATCCGAAGCAGGAGTACAAGCGCGAATCCTTCAACATGTTCGCCACCATGCTGGAATCGCTGAAATATGAAGTGATCAGCGTGCTGAGCAAGGTACAGGTGCGGATGCCGGAAGAGGTGGAAGCGCTGGAACAGCAGCGCCGTGAAGAGGCCGAGCGCCTGGCGCAGCAGCAACAGCTGAGCCACCACGACGAGAACGCGCTGGTGACCGAAGATCCGAACGCGCCGGCGACCGCCGAGCGCAAAGTGGGCCGCAACGATCCTTGCCCATGCGGTTCCGGCAAGAAATACAAGCAGTGCCACGGCCGCCTGCAGTAATGCCGGCCGCGGTTGACCGATAATACCCAGGGGTTCAGCTTGCTGAGCCCCTGTTTTTTGGCACCCATCAGGAGGGTGAGATGAAACATCTGAATATTGCCGTGGGCATCATCCGCAATGCTCAACGGGAGATCTTTATTACGCGCCGCGCCGCTGACGCGCACATGGCCGGATTCTGGGAGTTTCCTGGCGGCAAGATCGAGCAGGGTGAGACGCCGGAACAGGCGCTGAGCCGCGAGTTGCGCGAAGAGACCGGTATCGAAGCCGAGCGGGCCGAACTGCTGGAGGTGGTGGAACATCGTTTCAGCGATCGCATCGTGACGCTGAATTTTTATCTGGTGGAGCGTTGGGCGGGCGAGCCGTTTGGCCGTGAGGGGCAGCCGATGCGCTGGGTAAAACAGGCGGAGCTGCGTGAAGACGAGTTCCCGGAAGCCAACGCCGGCATTATCCAACTGCTGGTGGCGCAGGCTGGTGCCGCGCAATAGCACTATCGGCCTGGCGCGCGCCAGGCCTGCAAACGGCGACTAGCGGTCGTCGAGTTCGCTCCAGTCCTCACTTTCCGACAGATCGCTGTTGCTCGGAATGCGCTTCTCTTCATCGGCCCACTCGCCAAGATCGATCAGCTGGCAGCGCTTGCTGCAAAATGGCCGGAACGGGCTGACTTCGCCCCAAACCACGCCGGTGCCACAGGTTGGGCATTTCACTACGGTCGTCATAACGGTTCCTTACGCCTTCTGGCGGTGCTGAGAAGGCTTGCTTTCATGAGTTCAACAACAGGCCAGTTCGAACGTCAGGCGTTCAGGCACCATGCCATGTTCGCTGTCCAACGGCAGGAAACGAATGGCATAACGCGTCTTGTGGCCGGAAATTTGCGGATAAAGCTGCGGTGCCAGATGGAGGCGCAGGCGCAGCAGATCCGCCCCTTCGGCGTTGTCCTGGAAAAAACCGTTCAGGCTGATTTGATTGCGGAACGGCCCCGACTGACGGATCAGATCCAGCACCATGATCAGCGCCTGGTTCAGCGGATCCAGCGACTGCAGCCAGGCGGCGACGTCGGCATCGCGATCCTGCTGCGGCGCGTGCATCCACATGTGCAGGGTCGGCAGATCGAAGCTGCAGCAGCCGCCGGGAATGTTCAGACGCTGGCGCACCAGGCCGATCAGCCGGTCTTCACGCAGTGCCTGACCGAGGCGCGGTGCCGCCATCAGCGCCGATGAACGCGACTTCAACTGGCCGCGCAACTGCTCGATCAATGCCATATCCACGCCCGGCACATCGGCCCAGGCCAACAGTTTTTGCTGTTGACGCTCCAGCTCTTTGAGCAGTTCGGTGCGTACCTCGCCGCGCTCCAGCACGTCCAGCAAATCGGAGACGGTGCGGAAAAAGGTAAGGGCGATGGCGGTTTCGCTCAGGGCGCGCTGGCCGTGCAGCTGTTGCAGTAAAAACTCGATGCGCAGCCAGGTGCGCATTTTTTCGTTCAGCGGGTGTTCAAAGAGAACGGTTGGGGAAACATCACTCATGCAGTTTAATCCTGTTGGGGCGCTGTTGCCGCCAGTTCAAGGTAGCGACGATGCAGTGCGGCGACCCGTGGCTCTATCCCCTGAGCGGCGCCGCTGTTGTCAATAATGTCATCCGCAACGGCGAGGCGCTGCTGGCGCGTGGCCTGGGCGGCGAGAATGCTCTGCGCTTGCTCGCGGCTGATGCCGTCGCGCGCGATGGTGCGAGCCAACTGGGTTTCGGTGTCGACGTCGATCACCAGCACCCGATCGGCGCAATCCTGCAGGCCGTTTTCCACCAGCAGCGGCACGACCCACAGCGCGTACGGGCTGGTGGCCTGCGCCAGTTGGCGCTGGGTCTCGCGGTGTATCAGCGGATGCAGCAGCTGGTTCAGCCAGGTTTTGTCATCGGGATGGCTGAAGATGCGCTGACGCAGCGCAGCGCGGTTGAGCGCGCCGTCCGGCAGCAACATTTCATGACCAAATCGCTCGGCGATCGCGGCCAAGGCAGGGGTGCCCGGCTCAACGACCTGACGGGCGATCACGTCGGCATCGACAATGGCTGCGCCGTGGCGCGCAAAGGCGTTCGCAACGGTCGTTTTGCCGCTGCCTATGCCCCCGGTCAACGCAACAATGTAGGCCATGGTGTTAGGTGCATCCGATGTTCATAAAAAAATAATAGACGAATCATAAAGCGATCGCGCAGAAGTGCAAGTCGGCAGGCGGCGCTTGCGCCTCGGCCCCGTTTGGGCGGCGAGAAAAAGCGCAGCGGCACGGCAGAAATGAGCGGGCAATCACACTGCGATTATGCAGGTAAATTTGTCGGATTGTAGCGTAAATAAAGGCGAATTCGCAGTCTTGTTCGGCGATTATTAGCGCGTATTATAACGTCACTGGAACTGGCATTAATCTCGCCGTCATCTTTCCGCGCCACGGGAAAGCCGTCGGGCAGAGGTTCGAATATCCTCCTTGCGATCCGTCGCCATTAACCAGGAAATCATAAGTCATGCGTATTGAAGAAGATTTGAAGTTAGGCTTTAAAGACGTGTTGATCCGCCCTAAGCGTTCCACGTTGAAAAGCCGTTCCGAGGTTGAACTGGAACGTCAGTTTACCTTCAAGCATTCAGGTTGCAGCTGGTCCGGCGTGCCGATTATCGCCGCCAACATGGACACGGTGGGCACCTTCCGCATGGCCGAGGCCCTGGCTTCTTTCGACGTTCTCACCGCGGTACACAAACATTACAGTGTCGAGCAATGGGCTGACTTCGTGCAGCGCATGCCGGAATCGGTGCTGCGCCACGTGATGGTGTCCACCGGCACCTCCGAAGCCGACTTCGCCAAAATGCAGCAGATCCTGGCCCTGTCTCCGGCGCTGAAATTCATCTGTATCGATGTGGCCAACGGCTACTCTGAACACTTCGTCGCCTTCCTGCAGAAAGCGCGCGAAGCCTGCCCGAATCACGTCATCTGCGCCGGCAACGTAGTGACCGGCGAGATGGTGGAAGAGTTGATCCTCTCCGGCGCCGACATCGTTAAAGTCGGCATCGGGCCGGGATCGGTATGCACCACCCGCGTGAAGACCGGCGTGGGCTATCCGCAGCTGTCGGCGGTGATCGAATGCGCCGATGCGGCCCACGGGCTGGGCGGCCAAATCGTCAGCGACGGCGGTTGCTCGGTGCCGGGCGATGTCGCCAAAGCCTTCGGCGGCGGCGCGGACTTCGTGATGCTGGGCGGCATGCTGGCCGGCCACGACGAGTGCGAAGGCACCGTGGTGGAAGAGAACGGCGAGAAATTCATGCTGTTCTACGGCATGAGCTCCGAGTCAGCGATGAAGCGCCACGTCGGCGGCGTGGCGGAGTATCGCGCGGCCGAAGGCAAAACTGTCAAGCTGCCGCTGCGGGGCGAGGTGGAGTTCACCGTGCGCGATATCCTCGGCGGCCTGCGTTCTGCCTGCACCTACGTCGGCGCCGAGCGTTTGAAAGAGCTGACCAAGCGCACCACCTTTATCCGCGTGGCGGAGCAGGAAAACCGCGTCTTCGGCAGCAAATAAGCCGCACCTTGCATTCGGGCGCAGTGCATCGCAGCGCCCGCTATCCTTTTACCCTTATCCCAACACGCTGCCCAGTTGAAAGATAGGCAGGTACATGGCGATCACCAAAGCGCCGACAATCCCACCTACCACCAGCATCAGCAGCGGCTCCAGCGTTTGCGCCAGCGTATCGGCCAGCTCGTGCGTCTGCCGTTCATACCACTGCGCCAATTTATCCAGCAAGGCGTCCAGCGAACCGGACTCTTCGCCCACCCGCACCAACTGCCGGCACAGCGGCGGAAACAGCGGTTGCAGGCCCAGGGCATGATGAAAGGCTTCGCCTTCGGCGATCTGCCGTTGCACCTGCTCCAGCGCCTGTTTGTACAGCAGATGGTCAGCCGCCAGCGCCGCCGCGTTCAACCCTTCCACCAGCGTCAGCCCGGCGCGTTGGGTCATGGTCAGGATGCGAAATGTTTGGCTCAGCGCGCCGCCGCTCACCAGCCGGGCGATCAGCGGCAGGCGCAGCAAGAGTGCCTGTTCACGTCTGCGCCACGGCGGGCGCGGGTGCAGCCAGCGGCCATAGCCGAACAGCGACGCGCCCAGCAGCAACGCCAGATAGGGGCCGGTGGCGATCAACTGCGCAGACAATGCCAGCAACCCTTGGGTAAACCAGGGCAGCGGCGCATCGAACGATTGATAAACCTTGGCGAATTCCGGCAGCACCATCACCAGCATCAACACGCTGACCATCAGCGCCACCGCGCAGATGAAGAGGGGATAACGCAGCGCTTTGGTCACCTTGCGGCGCAGCAGCAACTGGGCCTCCTGTTGTTGCGCCAGCTGCAGGCAGCAGCGATCGAGGTTGCCGGTCAGTTCACCGATGGCGATCAGCTGGCGATAGATCAGGGGAAAAATCCCCGGTTGTTCGGCGAGGGTTTCGGAAAGCGGTTGCCCTTCGCGCACCTGGTCGGCCAGCTGGCGCAGCAGGCAGCGCCAGGCTGCCGAAGGATGCTCTGCTGCCAGCAACTGCAGCGCATTGACCAGCGGCAACCCCGCCTGCAGCAGAGTGGCGAGCTGGCGGGTGAAGTGGATTAACGGTTCTCCACGCCATTGGCCGGGCGTAACGCGTTTGCCGTGCCCGATTCGGCACGGTTGCAGGCCTTGTTCGATCAGCAACCGGCTCACCTGCCGTTTTTCCTCGCTCATCAGTTCGCCGCGGCGTAAGGCGCCCTGTGCGTCGAAAGCCTGCCAAAGAAACAACCGGCGCGCTTTCATGGTGCGGCTATGCCAGGCTGGACGACGTCGATCACGCGGTACAGTTCTTCCAGCGAGGTCGTGCCTTCGGCGGCCAGCGCCAGGCCCGCCTGCAGCAGCGAAAGCTGCCCCTGTTCGCGGGCGATATCCGCCAGCAGACTGGGAGCGGCGTTCGCCAGCAATGCCGCCTGTATTTCCGGCGTAATGGCCAACAGTTCATACACGCCGATGCGCCCATAGTAACCGCCGAAGCAATGCTCGCAGCCATCGGCGCGCCAGACGGTCAGCGGTTCCGGCCAGATCGCGCTGGGAAAATGCGTCGGCTGGCTGTGCGGATAGCGGCAGTGGCGGCACAGTCTGCGCACCAACCGCTGCGCGACGACCAGCTTCAGGCAGCCGGCGAGCAGGTAGCCGGGGATCCCCATGTGCATCAGCCGCGTCAGGGTTTCGCCGGTGGAGTTGGTATGCAGCGTCGACAGCACCAGGTGGCCGGTTTGCGCGGCCTTGACCGCGATCTCGGCGGTTTCCGCATCGCGGATCTCGCCGATCATGATGACGTCTGGATCCTGGCGCAGCAGGGCGCGCAGCACCCGGGCGAAGCTCAGCTCGGTTTTGGCGTTGATCTGAGTCTGATTAACGCCGAACAGCGGGATCTCGACCGGATCCTCGACGCTGCACAGGTTGCTCTGCGCATCGTTCAACTGGCGCAGACCGCTGTACAGCGTCACCGTTTTGCCGCTGCCGGTCGGGCCGGTCACCAGGATCAACCCTTGCGGGCAGGCCAGCGCCGTCGCATAGCGCGCCAGATCCGCCCGGCTCATGCCTAACTGATCCAGCGGCAGTTCTTGTTGCTCGCCCTGCTGAACGCGCAGCACCACCTTTTCGCCGTGCAGCGTCGGCAGGGTGGCGATACGCATGGCATAGCGCGCGCTGTCCAGCGTCAGGCTGAGCTGCCCGTCCTGAGGCTGACGGCGCTCGGCGATATCCAGCTGGCCGAGGATCTTCAGCCGGGCGATGAGGCGCGCGGCCAGCTGCGGCGGCGGTGAGGCGAGGGTTTGCAGCACGCCGTCGATGCGCAGACGAATACGAAAATGCTGCCGAAAGGGCTCGAAGTGGATGTCCGAGGCGCGGCGCTGGATGGCCAGGCGCAGCGTCTGGTTGATGAATTGCACCACCGGCGCATCGCCGTCGTCGGGGTAGGCGATATCGGTCGTGTCCTCTTCGGCCGCCAGCGGCGCCGAGAGCGGTTCGTGGCGCTGGTTAAGCGCCAGCTCCAACCTGGCCGCCGGCCATTGTTCCAGATGGATGCGTTTGCCGGTGGCGAAACGCAGCGCCGCCAGCAGCCCCTGCGGCGCTTCTTCGCTGAGCGCGACCGTCAGTGTGGTCGGGTCTTCGCTCAGCGCCAGCGCCTGATAGCGCCGACACAGGGTGTGAACCTCTTCGCTGATTTGCGCGTTCATCGCCGTTACTCCGCCGCGTCGTCGAAGCGGAAGACTTCCCGGCATACCTCAACCAGCGTCGCGTTTTCGCTGCTGCACAGCCGGGTCCAGCGGGTCAGCCCATCGGCGTTCGACTTGGGGGTTAACGCCACCGCCAGCCCCTGCAGCGTTTGGGCGCCGGTCAGCGTGATTACGCCTTTAACGACTTTCACCCCGCTGACATAACGCGACGCGCCGCTGGTGGGAATGCCTTTGCTGCCGGCTTCACAGCCGGCGGGCGCGCCTTCATCCAGCACGCACAGCTCGACCGCCAGCTTATACGGCGCCATGGTTTGCAGCATGTCGGTCATCGCCGCTTTCTGGATGTAGCGCTGATAGGCGGGAATGCCGATGGCGCTGAGGATGGCGATGATGGCGATCACCACCATCAGTTCGATCAGGCTAAAGCCGCGTTGCGTTTCCATGCGTTGTTTCCTCCATAAGGGTGTGGAAAACAACGGTAGCGGTTTGCGCGGGGGAACGGCGAGCGGGTTTTACGCGTTTCTCGGCGAACTTCCATCAGTATTGATGTCGTTTGCAGCGGAGGGAAAAACGGTGCGAGGGGCTTCGCAAATCTGCGGTAACGCCCCCGGCGGCGGCCGGGGGCGAGGGGATCATTTGAAGCGCATCGACAGATCGAGCGCGGTCACATGCTTGGTCAGCGCGCCGACCGAAATGTAATCCACGCCGGTCTCGGCGAAGGTGCGCAGCGTCTCGCTGGTGACGTTGCCGGACACTTCCAGCTGGGCGCGGCCCTGGGTTTGGGCGACCGCCTGACGCATCATCTCGACGCTGAAGTTGTCCAGCATGATGATGTCGGCGCCGGCGTCCAGCGCCTGCTGCAGTTCATCGAGCGACTCGACTTCCACTTCCACCGGCACGTCGGCGTGCAGCCAGAAGGCTTTTTCCACCGCGTTTTTGATCGAGCCGGAGGCGATGATGTGGTTTTCCTTGATCAGGAAGGCATCGGACAGCCCCAGCCGATGGTTGCTGCCGCCCCCACACAGCACGGCGTATTTCAGCGCGGTGCGCAGGCCGGGCAAGGTCTTGCGGGTATCGAGCAGGCGAGTCTGGGTGCCTTCCAGCAGAGCCACGTAGCGGCTGACCTCGGTCGCCACGCCGGAGAGCATCTGCACGAAGTTCAGCGCGGTGCGCTCGCCGGTCAACAGCACCCGCGCAGGGCCGCGCAGCCGGCAAAGCGGTTGGTTCGGTATCAGACGGTCGCCGTCTGCCACCAGCCACTCCACCTGCACCTGGTTGCCCAACTGAATAAAGACTTCGTTCAGCCAGCGGCGGCCGCAGAACACGCCGGCTTCGCGGGTAATGACGGTGGCTTCGGCCTGCTTGTCCGCCGATAACAATTGCGCGGTAATATCGCGCCCGGCGTTAACTTCACCTCCCAGGTCTTCGCGCAGCGCCTGGGCGACGGCATAGGGAATATCACTTTCAATACGTTCAAGAAGCTCGGTGCGGCGACGGTCGGCACTGTAGCGGCGTGTCGGCATGGAAAACTCCGAAATGGACGGTTAGTTCGTAGGGGAACATGCTACTCTGTTGCAGGAATAAGTACCACCGCAGAGAGGTGTCTGATGCAGTTGGAAAATGGCTGGATTGTCGGGGTGACGCGAGTGGTTTCGCCGCACTGCGATCGGCGCCCGGATGACGAGCCGCCCTCGCTGCTGGTCATCCATAACATCAGCCTGCCGCCCGGCGAATTCGGTGGCCCCTATATCGACCAGCTGTTCACCGGCACGCTAGATCCCGCGCAGCACCCTTATTTCGCCGAGATCCATCAGCTGCGAGTGTCTGCGCACTGCCTGATCCGCCGCGACGGGGAGATCGTGCAGTATGTGCCCTTCGACCAGCGCGCGTGGCACGCGGGCGTTTCTCTGTATCAGGGGCGCGAACGGTGCAACGATTTCTCCATCGGCATCGAGCTGGAAGGCACCGACCAGTTAGCCTACACCGAGGCGCAATATCGCACGCTGCAGGCGGTCACCGCACTGCTGGCCGAACATTATCCGCCGTTGGCGGCGCATATCGCCGGGCATTGCGATATCGCCCCCGGCCGCAAAACCGATCCCGGGCCGGCGTTCGATTGGGATCGCTATCTGGCATCTCTGGAACAACGCGGCGCGCCCGCCGACGCTATGCTTGAGACAAGAAAAAGGGAGAGGAATCGCTAATGACGCTGTTTACGCTGTTGCTGGTTTTGGCCTGGGAGCGCCTGTTCAAGCTGGGGGAACACTGGCAGCTGGATCACCGTCTTGAAGTGGTGTTTCAGCGGCTGCATCGGGTTTCGCTGGCGCAGACGCTGGCGATGACCGCCGCCTGGATGGTGATCGTCTGGGGCGTTCTGTGGTTGTCGCACGGGTTATTCTTCGGCGTGGTGACGCTGCTGCTGTGGATCGTCATCGATCTGCTGTGCGTCGGCGCCGGCATCAAGCGCAAACACTATCGCGCCTACCTGAAAGCGGCGCGGCAGGGGGATACCCATGCCAGCGATCAGATGGCGGAAGAGCTGGCGTTGATCCACGGTTTGCCGGTGGACTGCAGTGAAGAGCTGCGCCTGCGCGAGCTGCAAAACGCGCTGCTGTGGATCAACTTCCGTTATTACCTGGCGCCGCTGTTCTGGTTCGTGGTCTTTGGGCCGTACGGGCCGATCGCGCTGGCGGGATATGCCTTCCTGCGCGCCTATCAAACCTGGCTGGCGCGCCACAATACGCCGCTGGAGCGTTCGCAGTCGGGCATCGATCAGCTGCTGAACTGGCTGGACTGGATCCCGGTGCGTTTGGCCGGGGTGGCCTATGCGTTGTTCGGCCACGGCGAGCGCGCGCTGCCGGCCTGGTTCGCCTCGCTCGGGGATCGGCATTCGTCGTCGTATCAGGTGTTGACGCGGCTGGCGCAGTTCTCGCTGGCGCGCGATCCGCATATGGACCCGGTGCAAACGCCGCGGGCGGCGGTGACGCTGGCGCGCAAGGTGACGATGATCATCGTGGTGGTGGTGGCGCTGTTGACCATTTACGGCACGCTGCTGTAAACCGCCGTGAAAAACAAAACGGGCGCCTCGGCGCCCGTTTCTTTTTTGCCATCCGGCCGGGATTACAGCTTGGCGAAGCAGCGACGCGCGGCGTCGATGGTGCGCTGGATGTCTTCCTTGCTGTGCGCCACGGACATGAAGCCCGCTTCGAAGGCGGACGGCGCGAGATACACCCCCTCTTCCAGCATCAGGTGGAAGAAGCGCTTGAAGCGTTCCACGTCGCACTGCATCACGTCCTGGTAGCAGGTGACCGCCGGCGCGTCGGTGAAGAACAGGCCGAACATGCCGCCGACGTTGTTGACCACCAACGGAATATTCTCTTCCTGCGCCGCGTGCAGCAGGCCAGCGGCCAGCATCTCGGTCAGTTCGGTCAGCGTCTGATGCACGCCGACCTGCGACACTTCGGTCAGGCAAGCGTAGCCCGCCGCCATGGCGATCGGGTTGCCGGACAGGGTGCCCGCCTGGTAGACCGGGCCGGTCGGTGCCAGCGCGTCCATCACCTCGCGACGGCCGCCGAAGGCGCCCACCGGCATGCCGCCGCCGATGATTTTGCCGAGGCAGGTCAGATCCGGCTCGACGCCGTAATAGGATTGCGCGCCGGCCAGCGCGACGCGGAAGCCGGTCATCACTTCGTCGATGATCAAGAGCGCGCCGTACTTGTCGCACAGGGCGCGCAGGCCCGGCAGGAATTCCGGCAGCGGCGGCACGCAGTTCATGTTGCCGGCGACCGGCTCGACGATGATACAGGCGATCTCGGACGGGTACTGTTCGAAGGCGGCGCGCACCGAATCCAGATCGTTATAGGTGCAGGTCAGGGTGTGTTTGGCGAAGTCGGCCGGCACGCCCGGTGAGTTCGGCTGGCCGAGGGTCAGTGCGCCGGAGCCGGCTTTCACCAGCAGGCAGTCGGCGTGGCCGTGGTAGCAGCCTTCGAACTTGATGATTTTATCGCGGTTGGTGTAGCCGCGCGCCAGGCGGATGGCGCTCATGGTGGCTTCGGTGCCCGAGTTCACCATGCGCACCATATCCATCGTCGGCACCAGCTCGGTGACCAGCTGCGCCATTTTGACTTCCATCTCGGTCGGCGCGCCGAAGCTCAGGCCGCGCTGCGCCGCTTCGATCACCGCGTCGCGGATCGCCGGGTGGTTATGCCCCAGCACCATCGGCCCCCAGGAACCGACATAGTCGATATAGGCCTTGCCGTCGGCATCGAACAGGTAAGCCCCGTCTGCGCGCTCGATAAACAGCGGCACACCGCCCACGCCGGTGAATGCACGCACCGGAGAGTTTACCCCGCCGGGGATCAACTGTTGCGCCTGGGCGTACAGACTTTCGGACTTGCTGTGTAGGCTCATAAATCGGCTCCTGGATTCTCTTTTGAATGATTTGACCGCGCTATTCTAGAGGAGAGCGCCGCGTTATGAAACGATCACAGTCAGATACCATTAACGGCAGCGCCCGCCGCCGGGTTGGGGTAGAATAACCGCCTTGCCTATTTGTATTACAAATTACCTGACGAATCACTCGCGATGACAGAATCACAATCACAGCCAGTCGGGACGTTGAGCCCGCGTCTTAGCCGCAGCGATGCGGTGCGCCAGTTTATCCGCCGCGATAAAACGCCGGTGGCGATCCTGTTGATGGCCGCGCTGGTGGGGACGCTGGCCGGTTTGCTCGGCGTGGCCTTCGATAAAGCGGTGGCGTGGGTGCAGCAGCAGCGGCTGGCTTCGCTGGCGCAGGTCGCCGACTTCTGGATCCTGGTGTGGCCGCTGGCGTTTATCTTGTCCGCCGCGCTGGCGGCGCTGGGTTATTACCTGGTGCGGCGCTTTGCGCCTGAGGCGGGCGGTTCGGGCATTCCTGAGATCGAAGGCGCGCTGGAGGAGCTGCGGCCGGTGCGCTGGTGGCGCGTGATACCGGTGAAATTCATCGGCGGCATGGGAACGCTGGGGGCGGGCATGGTGCTGGGGCGCGAAGGGCCTACGGTGCAGATGGGCGGCAACGTCGGGCGCATGGTATTGGACGTGCTGCGCATTCGCGGCGCCGAGGCGCGCCATTCGCTGCTGGCGACCGGGGCCGCCGCCGGGCTGTCCGCCGCGTTCAACGCGCCGCTGGCCGGCATTCTGTTTATCATCGAAGAGATGCGGCCGCAGTTTCGCTACAACCTGATCTCGATTAAAGCGGTGTTTATCGGCGTTATCATGTCGAGCGTGGTGTTCCAGCTGTTCAACGGCCAAGGCTCGGTGATCGCGGTCGGCAAACTCGCCTCGGCGCCCATCAACACCTTGTGGCTCTATCTGGTGTTGGGCGCGATATTCGGCGCGGTGGGCGTGGGATTCAACGCGCTGATCTTTCGCACTCAGGACATGTTCGCGCGCCTGCACGGCGGCAGAATGCGCAATGTGCTGCTGATGGGCGGGCTGCTCGGCGGCGTGTGCGGCATTCTGGGGCTGATCCAGCCGGAGGCGGCGGGCGGCGGCTTTGGGCTGATCCCGATCGCTGCGGCGGGCAATTACAGCGTCGGCATGTTGATGTTCATTTTCATTACCCGCATCTTCACCACGCTGCTGTGCTTCGGTTCCGGCGCGCCGGGCGGCATCTTTGCGCCGATGTTGGCGCTGGGCACGCTGTTCGGCACCGCCTTCGGGCTGGCGGGGGCGCATTTGTTCCCGCAGTACGGCATCGAGGCGGGCACTTTCGCCATCGCCGGCATGGGGGCGTTGTTCGCCGCCACGGTGCGCGCCCCGCTGACCGGCATCGTGTTGGTGCTGGAAATGACCGACAACTACCAGCTGATTTTACCGATGATCATCACCTGCCTCGGCGCTACGGTGGTGGCGCAGCTGCTCGGTGGCAAGCCGTTGTATTCGTCGATCCTGGCGCGCACCCTGCAACGACAGGAGGCGCAGTTGGCGCGGGAAGCGGCGGAGAAAACAAGTAAAGAAAATACAACAAATGCGGTGAATACTTGAACGCAACACTCAGGTATCGGATAATCGTTAATATTAATCAGGCAGCCCTGGTCGCGATCTGATGCTGAACAATGTTGGGAGTAAAGAGTATGAGTGATGAAACGGCACTGCCCCTGCAATTTACCGAGGCAGCAGCAAACAAGGTCAAGTACCTGATTGCTGACGAAGAAAATCCGAACCTGAAGTTGCGGGTTTACATTACCGGCGGCGGCTGCAGCGGATTCCAGTACGGCTTCACTTTTGACGACAAGGTCAACGATGGCGACATGACCATCGAGAAGCAGGGCGTGGCGCTGGTGGTCGATCCGATGAGCCTGCAGTATCTGGTTGGCGGTTCGGTGGACTACACCGAAGGGCTGGAAGGATCGCGCTTCGTGGTGACCAACCCAAATGCCAAAACCACCTGCGGTTGCGGTTCGTCGTTCAGCATCTGAGTTTGCCTGTCAGAATATCAACCCGCTCGCTTTCCGGCCGGCGGGTTTTTTTATGTCTACCATTCCACCAGGATCACTTCCGCGCCGCTCTCCTGCGTCGGTGGGGTGCGGATGACCTTCGGTTGAGCCGCCGCATGGCTGCATTCGGCCTGTGGCGCAGCGGCTTCGAGGCGCACGGCGCATTGCGGTTCAATGGTCAGGGTAACGCCGATCTGGCCGCTGACGGCATCGGCATAGACGGCGCCACTCAGCAGGGCGCCACAGCAGGCAAGCAGAATTTTTTTCATCATTGCGGGAATAGCCATCCGTAAGCCATCTTGTGATGACTTATCGGCAAAAAGTTAAAAAGTTTTAACAGCGCGGGGAAAGCATTAACCTGAGGGTTACAGAATTTTACATCGTCACTACGCTATTTTTCGGGTGAAAATAATACCACCGAACCCGTTTTTAGTCTAATAAATCACCAGGTCGCCGCCCCGCAGGGCGGCGGCTCAGCGTTCGAGAATAAAGGCGGGCAGCTTGAGGTGCCAGCGGATGGCCGCCAGCCGAATGGCCAGCGTGATGACCATACCCAGCATCATGGCCTGTTGCAGCGGCATGTTGAAGGTGTAAAACGCCGTGGCGTGCGCGATGCCGCCGATGATGCAGGCGGTGGCGTAAATTTCGGTGCGCAGGATCATCGGGATCTCGCGCGCCAGCACGTCGCGGATAATGCCGCCGCCGACGCCGGTGATCACCCCCATGCAGATCGCCACCAGCGGGCCGGTGCCGGCCGCGAAAGCCTTGTTGACGCCGATGCCGACGAACACCGCCAGCCCGACGGCGTCGAGCACCGGCAGCACCCATTTCGGCAGGCGGCGCGGCTGGCGCACCAGCAACAGCGTCAAGACGCAGGTGATCATCGCCACCACCAGATCGGTGGGATCCTTGACCCAGAACACCGGGCCGTTGGCCAGCGCCATATCGCGGATGGTGCCGCCGCCAACCGCGGTGACCACGCCCAACACCAACACGCCGAACGGATCCATGCGCAGCTTGCCGGCCAGCAGTACGCCGGAGACAGCGAACACCGCCGTGCCGAGAATATCCAGCCAGAACACCAGCATCAGCGGATCTCCGCCAGCTGGCGGCACAGCTGCTGCGCCGCCAACAGCAGCCGCGGCCCACCGCGATTGAACCAGTCTTCGTTCAGCGCGATCACCGGTACCTGCAGCTGAGGCGCCCAGAAGGCTTTCACATTGGCGGCCTCTTTCGCGCCGCCGGTGATGACGATGGCCTGGGGTTGGCGCGCCAGCACCTGCTCGCGGCTGATCTGCGGCCAAGGCGTGCGGCTGTCGGCGAAGACGTTCTGCGCGCCGCACAGCGCCAACACCTGGCTCTGCAGCGTGGCGCTGGAGCTGGTGAACAACGGCTGGGTGCCGAACTGCAGCAACACGCGTCGCGGAGGATTATCGGCGTACTGTTGCCTGAGAGCAGCGAACTGACGGCGAAGGCCGGCGGCGGCCTGATGCGCCTGGTCCGGGTGCGGGCTGTATTGCGCCAGCTTATCCAGCAAGCCGGCGATCCCTTCGAGATTATCGGCGTCCGCATAGAAGATCGGAATGCCGAATGCGGCGAGCTGATCCAGCACGCGCTGCGGATTACCGCCGCGCCAGGCGAGGATCAGATCCGGCTTGAGCGCCAGCACCCGCTCCAGGTTGATGCCCTGCCAGGAGGCCACCTGCTCCAGCCTGGCGGCCTGCGGCGGATAATCGGAATAGGCGCTCGCCGCCACCAGCACCTCGCCCATGCCGGCGGCATAGGCGAGTTCGGTCGCATTGGGCGCCAGGCTGATCACTCGCTGGGCGGCCCCGGCCGGCAGGGCCAGCCAGAACGCCAGCAGCCAGAGCGCCGAGGTGAAGCGCCGCCTCACATCAACCGCGCTTGGCCAGGGTTTGCAGCATGGCGTTGACCATCAGCGTAGACTGCTTGGCCGCTACCACCAGGAACTCGTCAAAGCTCATGTGCGACTCGCTGTCGGCGACGTCGGAAATGGCGCGCACCACCACGAACGGCGTGCCGAACAGATGGCAGACGTGGGCGATCGCCGCGGCTTCCATTTCCACGGCGGCGACGCGCGGGAAGGTGGCGCGGATGCGCGCCAGCGGCTCGGCGCCGTTGATGAAGGCGTCACCGCTGCAGATCAGGCCGCGCACCGCGTGCAGCTCCAGCTGTTTGATGCAGCTTTCCGCCAGCGCGATCAGCGCGTCGTCGGCGACGAACGCCGCCGGGCAGCCGGCCATCTGGCCCGGCTCGTAGCCGAAGGCGGTGACGTCGGCGTCGTGGTAGCGCACTTCTTCCGACACTACGATGTCGCCCACGCGCAGCGTGCTGGCCAGGCCGCCGGCGGAGCCGGTATTGATCACCACGTCCGGGCTGCAGTGCTCCAGCAGCAGGGTGGTGCCCATGGCTGCGGAGACTTTGCCGATGCCGGATTTCAGCAGGGCCACTTCAACGCCGCCGATCTGGCCGGTGTAGATTTCGCAGCCCGCGCGCTGGATGGTTTGACGGTTTTCGATTTGATCGCGCAGCAGGGTGACTTCCTGCTCCATTGCGCCGATGATGCCTACTTTCATAAATAACACTCGCTGATTGGCCGTGAGAATTGCGGCATAGTCTATCATGGCTGTGTATCAGAGATAATGCGTTGCATCCGCCGCCGGGAATTGTTATCACGGGGGCAGGGCGCAACGGCGGAGAAACAGATGTCCGGGATCGACTTCAAGCAAAAAATCAGCTTCCAACGGCCTTTCAGCAAACCGATCGAGGCCGAGGAAGAGTACGACATCGTGCGGCAGTTCGAGAGCGATCGCGGGCGCATCGTCAACTCGGCCGCCATCCGCCGTTTGCAGCAAAAAACCCAGGTGTTTCCGCTCGAGCGCAACGCGGCGGTGCGCAGCCGCCTGACGCACTCGATGGAGGTGCAGCAGGTCGGGCGCCATATCGCCAAAGAGATCCTCAACCGCTTCAAACAGGCGGGGAAGATCGATGAATTCGGCCTGACCCGGCTGCTCGATCCGTTTGAGAGCATCGTGGAAATGGCCTGTCTGATGCACGATATCGGCAATCCGCCGTTCGGTCACTTCGGTGAGTCGGCGATCAACGACTGGTTTGCCCAGCGCCTCGATCCCGCCAGCTGCGGCAGCGAACCTGGCAGCCACGATCGCTGCCAGGTCGCGGCGCTGCGCCTGCATGAAGGGGAGAGCGATCTGAACCGGCTGCGCAGCCGGATCCGTCAGGATCTCAGCCACTTCGAGGGTAACGCCCAGGCGATCCGCATGGTGTACAGCTTGTTGAAGCTCAACCTGACCTACGCGCAGGTCGGCTGCATTTTGAAATACACCCGCCCGGCTTATTGGGCGGGCGATATTCCCGCCAGCCACAGCTATCTGATGAAAAAGCCCGGTTACTATCTGGCGGAAGAGGCCTTTGTCGATCGGCTGCGGCGCGAGCTGCACATGGGCGAGTTCGATCGTTTCCCGCTGACCTATATTATGGAGGCCGCCGATGATATCTCGTACTGCGTGGCCGATCTGGAAGACGCGGTGGAGAAGAGCATTTTCACCGTCGAGCAGCTGTATCAGCACCTGATTCAGGAGTGGGGCGAGGTGGCGCCGGGCGATCTGTTCGACAAGACCGTCGCCAGCGCGTTTCGCAAGATCGATCGCGGCGGCGCGCGGCGCAGCGCAGAAGATCAGTTCTTCATGTATCTGCGGGTGTTTACCGTGGCGCGGCTGGTGCCGCACGCGGCGCAGCGCTTTATCGACAATCTGGACGCGGTTTATCAGGGCAGTTTCAATCAGGCGCTGCTGGAGGATTCCAGCCCGGCCTATCGGCTGCTGAAAATATTTAAAAATGTGGCGTTCAAGCATGTGTTCAACCACCCGGAGGTCGAGCAGCTCGAGCTGCAAGGCTACCGGGTGATCAGCGGCCTGCTGGACATTTACAGCCCGCTGCTGGCGATGTCGCTGGCGGACTTCAGCCGGTTGGTGCGCGAGGACAGCCATCGCGCCTACCCGATCGAAACGCGCCTGTTCCACAAGCTGTCCACCAAGCATCGGCTGGCTTATGTGGAAGCGGTAGAAGGGTTGCAGCATTTATCGCCGGAGCAGCAAACCATTCGGGAATATTATTTCCGCGCGCGTTTATTGCAGGACTATATCAGCGGAATGACCGACCTTTATGCCTATGATGAATATCGTCGATTAATGGCGGCGGAATAATTAAGCGGAGGAATAATTATCAGCAATTCCAACCGGTTGGCTGTCTCGAGTTTTGTAAAGACGAACAATATTTGTTTACTATTGCCAATCATCTGTGCCGGAACTTCGGGCTATTAATTAACTCTGAATAAGCACGCAAGACAGCCATTCTTTTTTGAACGACTTTATAAGAGACACACAGATGAAAAAAACCGCATTAGTTCTGAGCGCACTGGCATTCAGCATCGGTATGGCGATGGGCCCGGTAACGGCCAGCGCCGCTGAAACCGCGTCTTCCAGCACCCAGCAGTTGCCGAGCCTGGCACCGATGCTGGAGAAGGTGATGCCTTCCGTCGTGAGCATTAACGTTGAGGGCAGCACCACGGTCAATACGCCGCGCATGCCGCAACAGTTCCAACAGTTCTTCGGTGAAGATTCGCCGTTCTGCCAGGACGGTTCGCCGTTCCAGGGCTCGCCGATGTGTCAGGGCGCTGAACAGCCCGGACCGGATGGCCAGCAGCCGCAGGGCACGCAGCAGAAATTCCAGGCGCTGGGCGCCGGGGTGGTCATCGATGCCGCCAAGGGCTATGTGGTGACCAACAATCACGTGGTGGACAACGCCAACAAGATCCAGGTGCAGCTGAGCGACGGTCGCCGTTTCGACGCCAAAGTGATCGGCAAGGATCCGCGTTCCGACATCGCCCTGATCCAGCTGAAAGACTTCAAGAATCTGACGGCGATCAAGATGGCGGACTCCGATCAGCTGCGCGTCGGCGATTACACCGTGGCGATCGGCAACCCGTACGGGCTGGGTGAAACCGCCACCTCGGGCATCGTGTCCGCCCTGGGGCGCAGCGGCCTGAACATCGAAAACTACGAAAACTTTATCCAGACCGATGCGGCGATCAACCGCGGCAACTCCGGCGGCGCGCTGGTTAACCTGAACGGCGAGCTGATCGGCATCAACACCGCGATCCTGGCGCCGGACGGCGGCAACATCGGCATCGGCTTCGCCATTCCGAGCAATATGGTGAAAAACCTGACGGCGCAAATGGTCGAGTATGGCCAGGTGAAACGCGGCGAGCTGGGCATCATGGGCACCGAGCTGAACTCGGAGCTGGCCAAGGCGATGAAGGTCGACGCGCAGCGTGGCGCCTTCGTCAGCCAGGTAATGCCGAAATCTTCCGCCGCGAAGGCGGGCATCAAGGCCGGCGACGTGATCGTCACCATGAACGGCAAGGCCATCTCCAGCTTCGCCTCGTTCCGGGCAGAGATTGGCACGCTGCCGGTCGGCAGCAAGATGTCGCTGGGCATTATCCGCGACGGCAAGCCGGTAACGATTGACGTCACGCTGGAGCAAAGCGCGCAGACCCAGGTGGCCTCGGGCAATATCTACACCGGCATTGAAGGCGCCGAGCTGAGCAATACCCAGGTCGGCAACGTGAAAGGCGTTAAGGTCGACAGCGTGAAAGCCGGCAGCGCCGCCGCGCGTATCGGCCTGAAAAAGGGCGACGTGATCCTGGGCGTGAACCAACAGCCGATCCAGAACCTGGGCGAGCTGCGTAAAATCCTCGACAGCAAACCGTCGGTGCTGGCGTTGAATATTCAGCGCGGCGATAGCCAGCTGTACCTGCTGGCGCAGTGATAAACGTCAGGCGCTAAAAGCAACAAAGGCACGCTACGGCGTGCCTTTTTGCATTATGGCCTGAGGATTCAGGCCGGTTGCGCCAGATGCGCGCGCGCCGCGTGGATCACCAGTTCAATCTCATCCAACAGCTCCAGCCACTCCGGCTCCAGTTCGTCGTTGGTGATGCCCTGGCGCAGCTGCCGCTCGAGGTAGAAACACAGCTGCTTGAGGCGCGGCACGCCGCTGTAGCTGCAGCTGCCATGCAGCTTATGGACCAGGTCGAGGATCTCGTCGTCGTGTTGCCCCTCGAGCAGCGCCTGCACCCGTTCGCGCACCTGCGGCAGGAAATCGAGCAGCATTTGCAGCAGATCGCGCGCCAGATCCGGCTTATTGGCCGCCTGGCGCAGCGCCAGCGGCCAGTCGAGCGACAGCGGGGCATCGTCGGCGACGGCGTTTTCCACGTCGCCGCTGTGGTAGCGCGACAGCACGCGGGTCAGCATTTTCTCGTCGATCGGCTTGGCCAGGTAGTCGTCCATCCCCGCCTGCAGCAGATGCTCGCGTTCGCCGCTGGCGGCATGGGCAGTGACGGCGACGATCGGGGTGGAGTTGTGGTGCGGCAGTTGGCGGATCAGTTCGCTGGCGTGAATGCCGTCCATCTTCGGCATTTGAATGTCCATCAGGATCAGATCCAGCACGTTGTTGCGCGCCAGCGCCAGCGCTTCCTCACCGCTCTCGCACAGCAGCGTTTTTTCCACCTGTTCGCCCAGCAGCGTGCCGATCAGCTTCAGGTTGGCCGGGTTGTCGTCGACCGCCATCACCGTCAGCGGCAGGCGTTTACGCTCAGGCGGGGCGGCAAGCCGATCGGGCGTCTCCATTCTCAGCAGCGGGAACAGACGCGTGCTGGTGATAGGCTTGATCAGGCAACCGAGCGCGCCTTGTTGCTTAAGCAGCTCGGCGTCGATCTGCGCCTGGCACGGCAGCGCCAGAATGACCCGATCGGCCAGCTTGAGCGAGGCCAACAATTTGTCCTGGTGCTGCGCCATGTTGTCGCGGAACGGGATCGGCACGCCGGCCAGCAGGAAGTCATAGTGGCCTTGTGGCAGTTGACCCAACGTCGGCGAGTGGGTAATCACCAACTGCGTGACGCTGAGCATGTTGAGCGTCGCCTGCGCCGCCGTCGGGTTGGACTCGATGTAGGCGAGCGTTTTGCCGTTCAGATCCGGCAGGCTCGGCGCCAGCGACAGCATGCCTTCGTTCAGATCGAGCGTGATGTGGAACCAGAAGGTCGAGCCACGGTTCAACTGGCTGTGGAAGCAGATATCGCCGCCCATCTCCTTCACCAGTTTTTGCGTGATCACCAGCCCCAGCCCGGTACCGCCGTGGCGGCGGGAGATGCTGGCGTCAGCCTGGCGGAACGCCTGGAACAGCTGCGACTGCTGGCGTTCGGAGATGCCGATGCCGGTGTCGTGGATCTGCACTTCCACTTCCACCCGGCGCTCCAGCTGTTTGCGCAGCTCGACGCGAATATCGATATTGCCGGTTTCGGTGAACTTGATGGCGTTGCCCAGCAGGTTGGTGATGATTTGCTGCAGGCGCAGCGAGTCGCCGATCACCTGCTCCGGCACGTCGTTGTGCACATCCAGCGTCAGCTCCAACCCTTTGTCATGTGCGCTGGGGGCCAGCAGCACCACCACTTCGTCCAGCGTTTCGCGCAGGGCGAACGGAATATGCTCCAGCACCAGTTTGCCGGCCTCCAGCTTGGAGAAGTCCAGCACGTCATTGATGATGGTCAGCAGGTTGTTGGCCGAGCGCTCGATGGTCTGCAAATAGTCGGTCTGGGTCGCGCTCAGATCGGTTTTCAGCATCTGGCGGGTAAAACCGATCACACCGTTGAGCGGGGTACGCAGCTCGTGCGACATGTTGGCCAGGAATTCGGACTTGATGCGCGCCGCCTCCTGCGCGCGTTTTTTCGCCAGATCCAGTTCGACGTTCTGGATCTCCATCTGCTCCAGCGTTTCACGCAGGTCGGACGTGGCCTGATCGATGTTCTGCTGCATCTCTTCGTGATAGGCGGTGAGCGACATCGCCATCGAGTTGATGCCGTTCTTCAGCATGTGCAGCTCGCCGAGCATGTAGCCCTCCACGCGGCTGTCGAGCTGGCCGCGGCGGATGCGATCGACGGTGTTCACCATGTTGCGGATCGGGCCGGTCACGTCGCGCATCAGGCGGTAAGCGAACAGGATGGCGATGCACATGCACAGCAGCAGCAGCAGGGTGGAGACGAACACCTCTTTATACTGCTGCAGCCGCACCGACTGCAGATCCAGCTCGATCGCCACATAGCCCAGGTTGTTGTCGGGGTGGCTGCCGCCGTCGGCGGTTTCATCCGGATACTGATTTTCCGACAGGATCGGCGTGCGCAGGATCAGCGAATCGCCGCGCCGGGTGAGCATCAGTTCGGTGGGCAACGGCACGCCTTTCGGCAACTGCAGCTGGGCGAAGTTGTGGTGATAATTGGAGGTGACGAACAGGTTGTTCTGCGCATCGAACACGGTGATCGAGCGCACGATGTCCGAATGGCGGCGGTGCAGCAGGCTGACCAGTTGCCTGACCGATTCGCGGCTGCGGAACGTCATGCCGTACTCGCTGGCTACCGCCAGCGGCTCGATGATGCTGGCGCCGGCGTCGACCAATTGCTCCTGCAGCTCGTTATAGCGGTGCACCACGAAGAAGGTGCTGAGCAGCAAACCAATCAGCAAGGTCGGGGCCAGAATCAGGATCATCATGCGCGCACGCAGGCTGTATTTGGTCATGGGATTCCAATGTGGGAGAATTGACAGCTGACACTAGCTTAATGAACCAGCACACAATCGACAAATATGGCGCAATTCTACTCTCCCAAACGCCGCGTGACGACCCGGCAGAGCTCACAAATCTTCACCGTGACGGTGAGCGATCTCGATCCTTTCGGCCAGGGCGTGGCGCGCCACGACGGCAAAGCGGTGTTCGTGCCGGGCGTATTGCCGGGCGAGCAGGCGGAAATCCAGCTGACCGAAGACAAGCGCCAGTTCGCCAAAGGCAAGCTCAAGCGCCTGCTGAGCCGCAGCCCGCAGCGGGTGGAGCCGCGCTGCCCGCATTTCGGCGTGTGCGGCGGCTGCCAGCAGCAACATGCGGATGAGGCGCTGCAACAGCAGAGCAAGGCGGCGGCGCTGGTGCGCATGATCGCCCGCGAAACCGGAGTAACCCCGCAACAGGAACCGGTGATCGCCGGCCCGGAATACGGCTATCGCCGCCGCGCCCGTCTGAGCCTGGCGTGGCAGCCGAAGCTGCAGCGCCTGATGATGGGGTTTCGACAGGCGGCCTCCAGCGAGCTGGTGGCGGTGGAGCACTGCCCGGTGCTGCGCCCGGAGTTGGAGCAGCTGCTGGCGCCGGTGCGCGCCTGCCTGAGCGGGTTGCAGGCGGTGCGGCGGCTGGGGCATGTAGAGCTGGTGCTGGCGGATAACGGCCCGCTGCTGGTGCTGCGCCATCTCGACGCCCTGAAAGAGGCGGATCGCCAGGCGCTGTTGGCGTTTGGCGAGCGGGAAAAGGTCGCCGTTTATCTGGCGCCGGACAGCGAACGGGTGGAAAAACTGTGCGGTGAAACGCCGTATTATCAGGTTGACGGGCTACGCTTAGACTTCAGTCCGCGCGACTTTATTCAGGTTAATGATGCCGTAAACCAACAAATGGTGGCGCAGGCCCTTGAATGGCTCGACATTCAACCCAATGATCGGGTGCTGGACCTGTTCTGCGGCATGGGGAATTTCACCCTGCCGCTGGCGCGCCGCGCCGCTGCGGTGGTGGGCATCGAAGGTGTTGCCACGCTGGTAGCGAATGGGCAATATAATGCACATAAGAATAAGCTGAATAATGCGTCGTTCTTCCATGAGAATCTGGAGGACGACGTTGAGCGGCAACCTTGGGCAGCACAAGGGTTTGATAAGGTGATGCTGGATCCCGCCCGCGCCGGTGCGGCCGGGGTGATGTCACACATTGTAAAACTGGCGCCGGCACGGGTGGTGTATGTTTCCTGTAACCCCACCACGCTGGCTCGCGACAGCAAAGTGCTGTTGAACGCCGGTTATCGTCTTGCGCGCGTGCGGATGTTGGATATGTTTCCGCACACGGGGCATCTTGAATCAATGGCGCTGTTTATCAACGAGCGCGCGCCAGAGGTCGCTGCAAAGTAGGGAGAAGTTATGGTTGCGGTAAGAAGTGCACATCTGAATACGGCGGGTGAGTTCGCTCTCGATGAGTGGATCGCCGGCTTGGGGCTACCCAACCCGCAGTCATGTGAGCGATTGGCCGCAACCTGGCGTTATTGTGAGCAGCAGACCCAAAACCATCCCGACGCCTCGCTGCTGTTGTGGCGCGGCCTGGAGATGGTGGAAATTCTCTCGACGCTGAGCATGGACAACGACAGCATGCGCGCCGCGCTGCTGTTCCCGCTGGTGGATGCCGGCATTGTGCAGGAAGAGATCCTGACGGATACGTTCGGCAAGGGCATCGTCGCCTTGGTGCATGGCGTGCGGGACATGGACGCCATTCGCCAACTGAAAGCCACCCAAAACGACTCGATGGCCTCCGAACAGGTTGACAATGTGCGCCGCATGCTGCTGGCGATGGTGGAGGATTTCCGCTGCGTCGTCATCAAGCTGGCGGAGCGCATCGCCCACCTGCGCGAGGTGAAAGACGCGCCGGAAGACGAACGCGTGCTGGCGGCGAAAGAGTGTTCCAACATCTATGCGCCGTTGGCTAACCGGCTCGGCATCGGCCAGCTGAAGTGGGAGCTGGAGGATTTCTGCTTCCGCTACCTGCACCCGGAAGAATACAAGCGCATCGCCAAGCTGCTGCATGAGCGCCGCATCGATCGCGAACAGTTCATCGACGATTTCGTCGCCGGGCTGCGCGCCGAGATGGCCAAAGAAGGCATTCGGGTGGAGATCTACGGCCGGCCGAAACACATCTACAGCATCTGGCGCAAGATGCAGAAAAAGCACCTGGCGTTCGACGAACTGTTCGACGTGCGCGCGGTGCGCATCGTGGCGGAGCGTCTGCAGGATTGCTATGCGGCATTGGGCATCGTGCATACCCACTTCCGCCATCTGCCGGATGAGTTCGACGACTACGTCGCCAACCCCAAACCCAACGGCTACCAGTCGATCCACACCGTGGTGCTGGGGCCGCGCGGCAAAACCGTCGAGATTCAGATCCGCACCCGGCAAATGCACGAAGACGCCGAACTGGGGGTGGCCGCGCACTGGAAGTACAAAGAGGGCGCGGGGGTTACCGTGCGCTCCGGCTACGAAGAGCGCATCGCCTGGCTGCGTAAGCTGATCGCCTGGCAGGAAGAGATGGCGGACTCCGGCGAGATGCTCGACGAAGTGCGCAGCCAGGTGTTCGACGATCGGGTCTATGTCTTTACCCCGAAAGGCGACGTGGTGGATCTGCCGGCCGGCTCCACGCCGCTCGATTTCGCCTACCACATTCACAGCGACGTTGGTCACCGCTGCATCGGCGCCAAGATCGGCGGCCGCATCGTGCCGTTTACCTATCAGCTGAAGATGGGCGATCAAATTGAGATCATCACCCAGAAACAGCCGAACCCGAGCCGCGACTGGCTGAACCCGAACCTGGGCTACGTGACCACCAGCCGCGGGCGCTCGAAGATCCACAACTGGTTCCGCAAGCAGGATCGCGACAAGAACATTCTTGCCGGCCGCCAGATGCTGGACAACGAACTGGAACACCTCGGCATCAGCCTGAAAGAGGCCGAGAAGCTGCTGATCCCGCGCTACAACATGAACTCGCTGGACGAGGTGCTGGCGGCGATCGGCGGCGGGGACATTCGCCTGAACCAGATGGTGAATTACCTGCAGGGCAAGTTCAACAAGCCGAGCGCCGAAGAGCAGGATCGTGAGGCGCTGCGCCAGCTGGTGCAGCAGAAAGCGCCGCCGCCGGCCCGCAACAAGGATAACGGCCGCGTGGTGGTGGAGGGCGTGGGCAACCTGATGCACCACATCGCCCGCTGCTGCCAGCCGATCCCGGGCGACGACATCGTCGGCTTTATCACCCAGGGGCGCGGCATCTCGATCCACCGTGCGGACTGCGATCAGCTGGCCGATTTGCAATCGCATGCGCCGGAGCGCATCGTCGATGCGGTGTGGGGCGAAAGCTACTCCAGCGGTTATTCGCTGGTGGTGCGCGTGATGGCCAACGATCGCAGCGGCTTGCTGCGCGATATCACCACTATTCTGGCCAACGAAAAGGTCAACGTGCTGGGCGTCGCCAGCCGCAGCGACACCAAGAAACAGCTGGCCACCATCGACATGGATATCGAAATCTACAACCAGCAGGTGCTGGGGCGGGTGTTGGCGAAGCTGAACCAGCTGCCGGACGTGATAGACGCCAAGCGTCTGCACGGCAACTAACTCCTGCGCCTTTCGGGCCGCATCCGAGATCGATGCGGCCCGAACTCCATCAATTCCGGCGGACATGTCCGTGCGCCCCCATTTTCTCAGAGATTTTTTATGACCCAATCCACTCCGCTGCAGCGCCTGCTGAACATCATGAAAACGCTGCGCGACCCGCAGAACGGTTGTTCATGGGACCGCAAGCAAACCTTCGCCACCATTGCGCCCTACACGCTGGAAGAGACTTACGAAGTGCTGGACGCCATCGAACGGCAGGACTACGCCGATCTGCGCGACGAACTGGGCGACTTGCTGTTCCAGGTGGTGTTCTACGCCCAGATGGGGCAGGAACAGGGGCTGTTCGATTTTGATGAGGTGTGCACCGCCATCAGCGACAAGCTGGAGCGCCGTCATCCGCACATCTTCGGCGACGCCGAGGGAGGAGACAGCGAAGCCGTGGCGGCGCGCTGGGAGCAGCTCAAGGCCGGCGAGCGCGCCGAAAAAGCGCTGCACTCGGTGCTGGACGACATTCCGCAGGCGTTGCCGGCGTTGATGAAGGCGCACAAGATCCAAAAGCGCTGCGCCTCGGTCGGCTTCGACTGGAACACCCTGGGCCCGGTGCTGGACAAAGTGTATGAAGAGATCGACGAAGTGATGCACGAAGCCCGCCAGGCGGTGGTCGATGAGAGCAAGCTGGAAGAGGAGATCGGCGATCTGCTGTTCGCCACGGTGAACCTCTCGCGCCATTTGGGCCACAAGGCCGAGAACGCATTGCAGGCGGCCAACCGCAAGTTCGAGCGCCGTTTCCGCGAGGTGGAGGCGATCGTCAAGCAACGCGGGCTGCGGCTTGAAGACGCCACGCTGGAGCAGATGGAAGACGCCTGGCAGCAGGTGAAGCGCCAGGAAAGTTGAATCGCTGCAACGACAATGTTGATCGCAAACAAGGTTCACTCAGGCTGAAACGGTTAAGCTTACGGTCAGGTCACAGGCGCAGGGCTGCCGTCGGCAGCAAAAGGCCAACAAACTGAAATCTAAGGTGTTTTATCGCTCGAGAGGGGCGGTAAAAAGAAATTTTCTCCGCTAACTCTTTGTATTTACTGGAGGGTTTTGGGCGCGCCGGCGGAGTAAACCCTGATGAACACGGGAGGGCGGCCGAGATGATGGACAGCAAAACGATCGTTTGTAGGTCAGGAGAGGTTCGGGTATACTACTTTCCCGTCCTGGTTCTTCCATCGTCTTTAAACCTAAACTCTCAGGTTCAGCATGACAACTAATTATATTTTTGTGACCGGCGGGGTCGTATCCTCTCTGGGTAAAGGCATTGCCGCAGCCTCTCTGGCGGCTATTCTTGAAGCCCGTGGCCTCAACGTTACCATCATGAAACTGGACCCGTACATCAACGTGGATCCGGGCACCATGAGCCCGATTCAGCATGGGGAAGTTTTCGTCACCGAAGACGGCGCAGAAACCGATCTGGATTTGGGTCACTACGAGCGCTTCATCCGCACCAAAATGTCGCGTCGCAACAACTTCACCACCGGCCGCATCTACTCCGACGTGCTGCGTAAAGAGCGCCGCGGCGACTATCTGGGCGCGACCGTGCAGGTCATTCCGCACATCACCAACGCGATCAAAGAACGCATCATCGAAGGCGGCGAAGGCCACGATGTGGTGCTGGTGGAAATCGGCGGCACCGTCGGCGATATCGAATCGCTGCCGTTCCTCGAAGCCATCCGTCAGATGGCGGTGGAAGTGGGCCGCGAGCACACCCTGTACATGCACCTGACGCTGGTGCCGTACATGGCGGCGGCGGGCGAAGTGAAAACCAAGCCGACCCAGCATTCCGTAAAAGAGCTGCTTTCCATCGGTATTCAGCCTGATGTGCTGATTTGCCGTTCCGACCGCGCGGTTCCTGCTAACGAACGCGCTAAAATCGCGCTTTTCTGCAACGTGCCGGAAAAAGCGGTTATCTCTCTGAAAGACGTTGATTCTATTTATAAAATCCCAGGCCTATTGAAATCTCAGGGGCTGGACGATTATATTTGTAAACGATTCAGCCTGAACGCGCCGGAAGCCAACCTGGCCGAATGGGAACAGGTGATCTACGAAGAAGCCAATCCGGGCGGCGAAGTGACCATCGGTATGGTCGGCAAATACGTTGAACTGCCGGACGCCTACAAGTCGGTGATCGAAGCGCTGAAGCATGGCGGGCTGAAAAACCGTCTGACCGTGAACATCAAGCTGATCGACTCGCAGGACGTGGAAACCCGCGGCGTGGAAGTGCTGAAAGGGCTGGACGCGATCCTGATCCCGGGCGGCTTCGGCTATCGCGGCGTGGAAGGCAAAGTGATGACCGCACGCTATGCGCGCGAGAACAACATTCCTTACCTGGGCATTTGCCTGGGCATGCAGGTGGCGTTGATGGAGTTCGCTCGCAACGTGGCGGGGATGGAGAACGCCAACTCCACCGAGTTTATGCCAGACTGTAAGTACCCGGTGGTGGCGTTGATCACCGAATGGCGCGATGAAGACGGCAACGTCGAAGTGCGCAGCGAAGAAAGCGATTTGGGCGGCACGATGCGCGTAGGTGGCCAACAGTGCAACCTGAGCGACAACAGCCTGGTGCGTCAGCTGTACGGCGAACCGACCATTGTCGAGCGTCATCGTCACCGTTACGAAGTTAACAACATGCTGTTGAAGCAGATCGAAGCCGCAGGGCTGCGTGTCGCCGGTCGTTCCGCCGACAACAAGCTGGTCGAGATCATTGAACTGCCGAATCACCCGTGGTTTGTGGCCTGTCAATTCCACCCGGAATTTACATCGACGCCGCGTGATGGGCATCCGCTGTTCGCCGGCTTCGTGAAAGCCGCAGGCGAGCATCAGAAGCGCCAGGTGAAATAAAATATTTGGTAGGCGGCGCGCGGTGAGAACCGCGCGCTGTTTGTCTGGAGTTTTAGTTTAACTTGTACTGAGGAAAACCTAATGTCCAAAATCGTTAAAGTCATCGGTCGTGAAATCATCGACTCCCGCGGTAACCCGACTGTTGAAGCCGAAGTTCATCTGGAAGGCGGTTTCGTCGGCCTGGCTGCTGCGCCGTCAGGTGCTTCTACCGGTTCCCGCGAAGCGCTGGAACTGCGTGACGGTGACAAGTCTCGTTTCCTGGGTAAAGGCGTACTGAAAGCCGTTGCTGCAGTAAACGGTCCGATTGCTCAGGCAGTACTGGGTAAAGATGCCAAAGACCAGGCGAACATCGACAAGATCATGATCGAGCTGGACGGCACCGAAAACAAATCCAACTTCGGCGCCAACGCCATTCTGGCGGTTTCCCTGGCAGCAGCGAAAGCGGCTGCAGCCTCTAAAGGCATGCCGCTGTACGAGCACATCGCTGAACTGAACGGCACCCCAGGCAAATTCTCCATGCCACTGCCGATGATGAACATCATCAACGGCGGCGAGCACGCTGACAACAACGTCGACATTCAGGAATTCATGATTCAGCCGGTTGGCGCGAAGACCCTGAAAGAAGCGGTGCGCATCGGTTCCGAAGTGTTCCACCACCTGGCGAAAGTTCTGAAAGCCAAAGGCATGAACACCGCCGTGGGCGACGAAGGCGGCTATGCGCCAAACCTGGGCTCCAACGCCGAAGCGCTGGCCGTTATCGCTGAAGCGGTAAAAGCGGCGGGCTACGAGCTGGGCAAAGACGTCACTCTGGCGATGGACTGCGCGGCTTCCGAATTCTACAAAGACGGTAAATACGTGCTGGCCGGCGAAGGCAACAAAGCCTTCACTTCCGAAGAGTTCACTCACTTCCTGGAAGAGCTGACCAAACAGTACCCAATCGTGTCTATCGAAGACGGCCTGGATGAATCCGACTGGGCGGGCTTCGCTTACCAGACCAAAGTGCTGGGCGACAAAATCCAGCTGGTGGGCGACGATCTGTTCGTAACCAACACCAAGATCCTGAAAGAAGGCATCGAGAAAGGCATCGCTAACTCCATCCTGATCAAGTTCAACCAGATCGGTTCTCTGACCGAAACCCTGGCAGCTATCAAGATGGCGAAAGACGCCGGCTACACCGCGGTGATCTCTCACCGTTCCGGTGAAACCGAAGACGCGACCATCGCTGACCTGGCGGTAGGGACTGCGGCTGGCCAGATCAAAACCGGTTCCATGAGCCGTTCTGACCGCGTTGCCAAGTACAACCAACTGATCCGTATCGAAGAAGCGCTGGGTGACCGTGCGCCGTTCAACGGCCTGAAAGAAGTTAAAGGCCAGTAAGTTCGACCGATTCGGTTGCTAAATAAAAACCCGCCGCGGCGGGTTTTTTTATGGCTGACGTACCGATGTTAACCCTGCTTTATTTATTAACAATCGCTGCGTTTACCCTAATAAATTTATTGTGCAGTTTTCTTGCCGGTTTTTATATTCCGTTTTTATTTGCTTTATAATTATTCGTTACTAGACTGCCAATAAGGCGGCGTTATTTTTTTTCTTGCCGTTAAATATCGCCATCATCGTAATGCGTTCTTTCATACTGCCGGGTTTCGGCTGGGGGAGGGCCAGATGCGACAGCGAGTCGTCATTGTCGGCGGTGGAACCGGCGGCACCATGCTAGCCAATCTGCTGGCCGTGAAATTACACTGGGAAATTCTCAATAATAAAGTTGAGTTATTAATGATTTCGGATTCGCCGCTGCATTATTACAAGCCGGCGTTTATGTATGTGGCATTCAATAATTTTTTCAAGCAGGAGCTCACGCGTTCACAGCGGAGTTTATTGCGGCCGGGAATACAGTTTGTCGTCGATAAAGCGGAATCTTTTGATTTAAAACAGCGGTATATCATTACGCAAAGCGGCAAGCATTATCCGTATGACTTTCTGGTTTTTGCTACCGGCTGTGTGCCCTGGCCGGAGCGCATCGAAGGGTTGGCGCAGGCGGGCGATCATTTCTACCAGTATCAGGCCGCGCGGCGGTTGGCGCATAAGCTGGCGACGATCGAGAAAGGCCGCATTTTCATCACCGTGTCCTTCCCTGAAACGCCTAATGTGCCCCATCAGTGTGGCATCGCGCCGATCGAAACCACCCTGATGCTGGACGACTACCTGCGGCGGCGCGGCGTGCGCAAGGCGGTGGAGATCGTTTATACCTACCCAACCATTTCTCAACTGCTGCGCAACTGTCTGTTTTTACAGCGCCCGACCGGCGAAGCGCTGCCCGCCATTTTTGCCGCACGCGACATTCGCCACCAGCGTGGGTTTACCCTCAGCCGGGTGGACGCTCAGCGCAACATCGCCTATTCCGCCGAGGGGGAAGAACAGCCGTTCGACATTCTGATGGCGACGCCGCCCATCCGTGCAGTGGAGGCGGTGCGCAATACCGGACTGAGCGACATTCAAAACGGCGAAGGGTGGCTGCCGACCGATCATCAAACGCTACAGGTCTACGGCCAGCAGGGCGTGTATGTCATAGGCGATACCGTGGATTTACCGGTCAGCAAGGCCGGCGGTTCTTGCCACAATCAGGCGCCGGTCATTGCCGACAACATCGCGGCGGAAATGCGACTGGGACAACCTGTGAGCCATTACGACGGCAAGGTGCAGGCGGTCGCGCAAATGGGGCTGAATGCCGGCATGCCGCTGGTGTACGACTATCGTCACGACGTACTGCCGACGCCAGCCACCAAGGCGGGCGGCATGCTGCGCAACGGGTTTAACCGCGGCCTTTACTGGGCCACGGTAAGGGGGCTGATATGACGGAAAGCACGGTGCATGCGGCTGACCTGCAATCATTGGCGGCGTTGCTCGAGAAATTGCAGCCGCTGCTGGCGGGCGGCCGGTTGGATAACGTGGTCGATCTGTTGTCGCTGCTGTCGGACGTGGTGGACATCGCCGACAACGCGCTGGTGGAGAAACTGGCCGGCGTCTTTGAAGGTTTGGTGACCATCGGTTGGGAAGGTGGAACGGCGCTGCAGATGGCGCACAGCGAGCTGCAGTTGAATCCTCCGCCGGCCAGTTTTCGCGCGCTGTACGCCTTGCTGAAGCAGCCGGATACTCTGCTGGGGTTGACGCTGCTGCTGCGTACTTTACAAATCATCGGCCAGCGCACGCGAGACAGCGCATTGCCGCCGGCCCTTCCGGATGAATCAACAAATTAGGCTTCACCCACTCAGGTAAGGAGTTGTGTTATGTCCGCTACAGCAGTTGGCCACGACTTTGCCACCCGTGCTATCCATTACGGCTACGATCCTCAGCGCTATCAGGGGGCACTGTCTCCGCCGGTGTTTATGAGCTCTACGTTTGCTTTCCCCACTGCGGAATACGGCGGCGCGTGCTTTGCCGGCACCGAGCCGGGGTACTTTTACTCGCGCATCGCCAATCCGACGTTAAGCCTGCTCGAGCAACGCGTCGCCAACCTGGAGGAGGGGGAGGCGGCGGTGGCGTTCGCTTCCGGCATGGGGGCGATCACCGCCTGTTGCTGGACGCTGCTCAGACCAGGCGATGAGCTGATTGTCGACGAAACCGTGTATGGTTGCACCTTCAGCTACTTTCATCATGGTCTGGCGCGCTTTGGCGTCAAGATAACCCACGTTGATCTGACCCGGCCGGAGCGGCTGGCGGCGGCCATTGGACCGCGTACCCGCCTGGTGTATTGCGAAACGCCGGCCAATCCCAATATGCGTTTGATCGATATCGCCGCCGTAGCGGAGATTGCCCATCGGCATCAGGCGCTGTTGCTGGTGGACAACACCTATTGCACGCCCTATCTGCAGCGGCCTTTGGCGTTAGGCGCCGATATCGTGGTGCACTCGGCGACCAAGTACCTCGGCGGACACGGCGATCTCCTGGCCGGAATAGCGGTGACGCGTCAGGCGTTGGCCGAGGCGATCCGTCTGGAGGGGCTAAAGGACATGACCGGGGCGGTGCTGTCGGCGCAGGATGCCGCGCTGGTGCTGCGCGGGATGAAAACCCTGCCGCTGCGCATGGAGCGTCATTGCGATAACGCGCAGCGCCTGGCGGAGATGTTGGCGGAGCATCCGGCGGTCGAGCGGGTATATTACCCCGGCCTGGCGAACTTCCCGCAGCATGCGTTGGCGCAGCGGCAAATGGCGCGCCCCGGCGGCATGCTGGCGTTTGAGCTGCGGGGTGGCCTGCGTGCGGGCATTTGCTTCCTCAACGCGCTGCAGCTCATCTTGCGCGCGGTCAGCCTGGGCGATTGCGAAAGCCTGGCGCAACACCCGGCCAGCATGACGCACTCGGCCTACACGCCGGAAGAGCGGAAACGGCACCACATCAGCGAGGGGCTGGTGCGGTTGTCCGCCGGGCTGGAGGCGTTTGACGATCTGCAGGCGGATATCCTGCAGGCGTTGGCGCAGGCGCAATAAAAAACCCGCCGCAGCGGGTTTTAGCAGAAGCGAGCGTTACATCTGTTGCGTCGCCGCGGTCACCGGCGAACCGCCGCCTTTCTTGCGCACCCACAGCCAGTAAGCCACGGTGAGTAAAGCGATCCACACCAGCCCAACGTACAGCGCGATGCGGCTCTCTTCGAAATAGCCGAGCAGGCCGATGACGAATGCCATAAAGGCGGTCGCCAAGGCCGGCGCGACCGGCCACCACGGCACCGGGAAGCTCAACTGACGCGTTTCTTCCGGCGACAGCGTGCGGCGCATCACGATCTGCGACAGCAGGATCATCAGCCACACCCAGACGGTGGCGAAGGTGGCGATCGAGGCGATGATCATGAAGACCTTCTCCGGGATCAGGTAGTTGAGCACCACCGCCAACAGCAGGGCGACTGACATCACCAGCACCGTCATCCACGGCACGCCGCTGGCGGTCAGCTTGGTGAAGCTACGCGGCGCCTGGCCGTCCTGCGCCATGCCGTACATCATGCGGCCGGCGCCGAAGATGTCGCTGTTGATGGCGGAAATGGCGGCGGTGATCACCACCACGTTCAGCACGTTGGCGGCGGAGCTGATGCCGAGGTTGCTGAAGATCTCAACGAACGGGCTACCGTTCTGGCCGATGCTGTTCCACGGATAGATCGCCATCAGCACTGTCAGCGTCAGCACGTAAAACAGCAGGATGCGCACCGGCACGGCGTTGATCGCCTTCGGCAGCACTTTGGCGGGGTCTTTCGCCTCGCTGGCGGTGATGCCGATGATCTCGATGCCGCCGAAGGCGAACATCACCACCGCCAGCGAAGCGACCACGCCGCCGATGCCGTTAGGCATAAAGCCGCCGTGTTGCCACAGGTTGCTGATGCCGGTGGCGTGTTGGGCTTGCCCGAAACCGAACAGCATTACCGCCGCGCCGCCGACGATCATCGCCACGATGGCGGCGACCTTGACCAGCGACAGCCAGAACTCCAGCTCGCCGAAGACCTTGACGCTGCACAGGTTGAGCGCGCCGATAAACAGGATGATGCTGAGCACCCAAACCCACTGAGCGACGTCCGGGAACCACAGCCCCATATAGATGCCGAAGGCGGTGACGTCCGCCAGGGCGACGATCACCATTTCAAAGGTGTAGGTCCAGCCGGTGAGGAACCCGGCCAGCGGGCCGAGATAGTGGCTGGCGTAGTGGCCGAACGAGCCGGAAACCGGCTGATGCACCGCCATTTCACCCAGCGCGCGCATCACCATGAATACCGCCGCGCCGCCCACCAGATAGGCCAGCAGCACCGCCGGGCCGGCCAGTTGGATGGCGCCGGCGGAGCCGTAGAACAGGCCGGTGCCGATCGCCGAGCCGAGAGCCATGAAACGGATATGCCGCGCGTTTAGTCCGCGTCTGAGTTGGGTCGTTTCGTTACGCATGTTGTTTCCCGTTAAGTGTTTGCCGAACAGGCACGCGCTGCCCGCACCGGGTGGAACGCACCCGGCGGGGCAGAACAAACTGCGTGATTCAGTGTGTGATGATTATGCCTGGCTAGGCAGCAGCGCCGCAGGCAGCAGCGATGTCAGGTGACCGGCCGCCAAGAGTTGGCTGGCGGCTTCAATGTCGGGGGCGAAGAAACGATCCTTGTCGTAGAAACTGACATGCTCGCGCAGCAGACGGCGCGCCTGCTCCAGACCTTCCGAGGTCTTCAGGCCGTTGCGGAAATCCAGGCCCTGGCAGGCGGCCAGCCATTCGACCGCCAGAATGCCGCGCACGTTGTCCGCCATGCTCCACAGACGGCGACCGGCGGCCGGCGCCATGGAGACGTGGTCTTCCTGGTTGGCGGAGGTCGGGATGCTGTCGACGCTCGACGGATGCGCCAGCGCTTTGTTTTCGCTGGCCAGCGCCGCGGCGGTGACCTGAGCGATCATGAAGCCGGAGTTCACGCCGCCGTTTTCCACCAGGAACGGCGGCAGTTGCGACATGTGTTTGTCCATCATCAGCGAGATGCGACGTTCGGACAGCGAACCGATTTCGGCGAACGCCAGCGCCAGGTTATCGGCGGCCATCGCCACCGGTTCGGCATGGAAGTTGCCGCCGGACAGCACGTCACCCTGCTCGGCGAACACCAGCGGGTTATCGGAGACGGCGTTGGCTTCGATCTCCAGCACCTCGGCGGCCTGGCGGATCTGCGTCAGGCAGGCGCCCATTACCTGCGGCTGGCAGCGCAGGGAGTAAGGATCCTGCACTTTTTCGCAGTTGCGGTGCGAGTCGGAGACTTCGCTGCGCGCGCCGAGCAGGTGGCGGTAGGCGAGGGCGGCGTCGATCTGGCCGCGCTGGCCGCGCACCTCATGGATACGCGCATCGAACGGGCTGCGGGAGCCCAGCGCCGCTTCCACCGTCAGGCTGCCCGCCACGGTCGCGGCGGCGAACAGGTCTTCCGCGTCGAACAGCCCGCGCAGCGCGAAGGCGGCGGAGACCTGGGTGCCGTTCAGCAGCGCCAGGCCCTCTTTCGCCGCCAGCGTCAGCGGTTTCAGACCGGCCTTGGCCAGCGCTTCGGTCGCCGGCAGCCATTGGCCCTGATGACGCGCCTGGCCTTCGCCCAGCAGCACCAGGCTCATGTGCGCCAGCGGCGCCAGGTCGCCGGAGGCGCCGACCGAGCCCTTCAGCGGGATATGCGGATAAACTTCGGCGTTGACCAGCGCGATCAGCGCCTGGATGACTTCCAGACGAATGCCGGAGAAGCCGCGCGACAGGCTGTTGATTTTCAGCACCATGATCAGGCGCACCAGATTGTCGTCGGTGGGCTCGCCCACGCCGGCGGCGTGTGACAGCACGATCGAACGCTGCAGGTTTTCCAAATCGTCGCGGGCGATGCGCGTCGAAGCCAGCAGGCCAAACCCGGTGTTGATGCCGTAAGTGGTGCGGTTTTCTTCAACGATGCGTTCCACGCAGGCCACGCTCTGCTGGATAGGGCCGTAGGCGTTGTCGTCCAGCGTCAGCGTCACCGGGTGTTGATACACGTCGCGTAGCTGGGCCAGCGTCAGTTTGCCTGGGCGAATAGTCAGCGCTTTCATGCTTTTTCTCCTTGGGTCGCGGCAACCATCGGCAGGTTCAGGCCTTGCTCACGGGCGCAGTCGATAGCGATATCGTAACCGGCGTCGGCGTGACGCATGACCCCGGTAGCCGGGTCATTGTGCAGGACGCGGGCGATGCGCTCGGCGGCTTCGTCGGTGCCGTCGCAGACGATCACCATGCCGGAGTGTTGGGAGAAGCCCATGCCGACGCCGCCGCCGTGGTGCAGGGAAACCCAGGTGGCGCCGCTGGCGGTATTCAGCAGCGCGTTCAGCAGCGGCCAGTCGGAAACGGCATCGGAACCGTCTTTCATCGCTTCGGTTTCACGGTTCGGGCTGGAAACGGAGCCGGAATCCAGGTGGTCGCGGCCGATGACGATCGGGGCGGACAGTTCGCCGCGGCGCACCATCTCGTTGAACGCCAGGCCCAGCTTGGCGCGCTGGCCGAGGCCAACCCAGCAGATGCGCGCCGGCAGGCCCTGGAAGCTGATGCGCTCGCGCGCCATGTCCAGCCAGCGGTGCAGGTGCTCGTCATCCGGGATCAGCTCTTTCACCATGGCGTCGGTTTTGTAGATGTCCTGCGGATCGCCGGACAGCGCCGCCCAGCGGAACGGCCCGATGCCGCGGCAGAACAGCGGACGGATGTAGGCCGGCACGAAGCCCGGGAAGTCGAAGGCGTTGTCGACGCCGGTTTCTTTCGCCATCTGGCGAATGTTGTTGCCGTAGTCGAAGGTCGGCACGCCCATCTGCTGGAACGCCAGCATGGCTTTGACGTGATCGGCCATCGATTGCTTGGCGGCGGCGACCACTTTGGCCGGCTCGGTTTGCGCGCGCTGGCGATACTCTTCCCAGCTCCAGCCCTTCGGCAGGTAGCCGTTCAGCGGATCGTGGGCGCTGGTCTGGTCGGTGACCATGTCCGGGCGCACGCCGCGGCGCACCAGCTCAGGCAGGATTTCCGCCGCGTTGCCGCACAGAGCGATGGAGATGGCTTTGCCTTCTGCGGTGTATTTTTTGATGCGGGCCAGCGCGTCGTCCAGATCTTTGGCCTGCTCATCGACGTAGCGGGTTTTCAGACGGAAATCGATGCGGCTCTGCTGACATTCGATGTTCAGCGAGCAGGCGCCCGCCAGCGTCGCGGCCAGCGGCTGGGCGCCGCCCATGCCGCCCAGACCGGCGGTCAGCACCCAGCGCCCCTGCAGACTGCCGTCGTAGTGCTGGCGGCCCGCTTCGACGAAGGTTTCATAGGTGCCCTGAACGATGCCCTGGCTGCCGATGTAGATCCAGCTGCCGGCGGTCATCTGGCCGTACATCGCCAGGCCTTTGGCGTCCAGCTCGTTGAAGTGTTCCCAGGTTGCCCAGTGCGGCACCAGGTTGGAGTTGGCGATCAGCACGCGCGGCGCGTTGCTGTGGGTTTTGAATACGCCGACCGGTTTGCCGGACTGCACCAGAAGGGTTTCGTCTTCTTCCAGCGTTTTCAGGGTTTCGACGATCTTGTCGTAGCAATCCCAGTCGCGCGCGGCGCGGCCGATGCCGCCGTACACCACCAGCTCGTGTGGGTTCTCCGCAACTTCAGGATCGAGGTTGTTCATCAGCATGCGTAACGGCGCTTCGGTCAGCCAGCTTTTTGCGTTTAATTGTGTGCCGCGTGGCGCGCGTACATCGACATTGCGAACTTTGTTATTTGTAGTCACAGCATTTTCCTCAAACAGTATCGGTGCAGATTCCATGCCGCGGTGGGGATGAGTACCACGGCATAACAATGCGTAGGGCTTATTAACATATACTTGTATGTACAAGCATATGCAACACTGACCAGTTGCCGCTGAAAAGTGGCATAAGAAAAAGTTATTTTCTTTTTATATCAGATTGATATGCGATTTTTTATCGCCGGTCTCAGGTACGGGAAGCCGGAGAAAAGTGAGCTGTTCGGCAAAAATGAATTAAAATTGACTCATTTTTGGGCGGCTAGTCACAATATTTTTACAGTCTGATTACAGTTGACGGCGGAGGATAAAAAAGCCCTATCGCCGCAGGAAGAAAGCCCGCCGTGGGCGGGCTTGCAAGGGTCAGGCGGCCGGCTGTAGCGTCGGTTTGCGGCTCATCTTGCACACCGTGGCGATGGCGGCGATCAGCGCCGGCACGCACAGGAACATCAGGATGCTCTGCACTTCCCACTGCATGGCCAGCAGTTGGGCGCCCATCATGGTGCCGGCGACGCCGCCGAAGCGGCCGATGCCCTGCATCCAGGCGATGCCGGTGGCGCGGCTGTGGGTCGGGTAGAAGGTCGCCGCCAGCGTTTGCAGCCCGGACTGCGCGCCGTTCATGGTGACGCCCATCAGGAAGATGAAGGCGCCCAGCAGCACGATCTGTTTATCCTCGGTGGCCATCGCCACGATCAGCAGGGCGGTGACGACAAAGCCGCTCGAGACGACTTTGTGCGCATTCCAGCGGTCCATCAACCAGCCGGCCACCAGGATGCCCAGCGTGCCGCCGAAGGTGAACAGCGAGGTGAGCATCGCCGATTGCTCCAACTGATAGCCCAATCCCTGCATCAGGATCGGCATCCAGCTCAGCAACACGTAGTAGATCACCAGCCCCATAAAGTAGGTCAGCCACAGCATCAGCGTGCCGAGCAGGTAAGGGCGGCTGAACAGCAGGCCGACGCTGGTCTTGGTCTGCGCCAGCTTCTCTTCGTACAGGTAAAAACGCGTCACGCCGTCGAGGCTCCGGCTAACGAAGCGCTGCGCGATGCGCTTGATCTTCGCCGCATCCTGGCCGCGGTTAACCATATATTTGACCGACTCCGGCAGCAGCAGGATCAGCAGGACAGTCAAGACCAGCGGGGCGATGGCGCCGAGCAGCAGCACGCTGTGCCAGCCGTAGTTCGGGATCAGCCACGATGAAATGGCGCCGCCGCCGGCCGCGCCCAGCGGAAAACCGCAGTACATGGTGTTGATCGCCAGCGAACGGCAGCGCTGCGGTGCGTATTCGGAGATCAAGGTAATGGCGTTGGGCATCGCCGCCCCCAGCCCGAGGCCGGTGAGGAAGCGCCACAGCGTCAGGCTGTTGAGCGAACCGGCATAGGCGGTGGCCAGGCTCGACAGGCCGAAGAACAGACAGGAAAACACCAGCACGCGCTTGCGGCCGATGCGGTCGGAGATCGGCCCGGCGATCAGCGCGCCGAGCGACAGCCCCAGCAGCGCAGCGCTCAGCACCGGTCCAAGATCCTGCTTCACGATGCCCCAGTCTTTGGCGACCGAGGGGGCGATATAGCCCATGGCGGCGGTATCGAAACCGTCGATGGCGAGGATCAGAAATCCGAGAATGATCAGTGTCCAGTGAAACAGCGAAAACTTGCTGTCGTCGATGGCCTGTTGAATGTTTAACTCGCTGGTGGAATGAGTCATGGCACCCTCTAAACGCAGATGTAGTCGTGATGGATGGAACGTGGCCGAAACTGGCGCTCGGCTTGTGTTTGCTTGTATATACATCTGCGCGTCGGCGCTTTATGTCAAATATAATTATCTTATTTGTTAACTGCGTGTTGTTTTCTGTGGAGCAGGTTGCACCGCCGATGAAAGGCCAAAGACCGGTTAACAAATTAAATGAACGCCCTTGGCGGTGAGATATGCTGACGGCGGCGCGGAGGATAAAATTTAATACAATTTTGGCCGTTTGGTCGCCGGGCCGGAATCTGCGATAATCGCTTTTTACTTTTCCAGATTGAGAAACCGATGCAGTACCCGATCAACGAGATGTTCCAAACCTTGCAGGGCGAAGGCTTTTTCACCGGCGTTCCGGCCATTTTCATCCGCCTGCAGGGCTGCCCGGTAGGGTGCAGCTGGTGCGACACCAAACATACCTGGGAAAAGGAAGCCCATCGGGAAGTAGACCTGCAACGGATCCTGGTCAAAACAGAAGAGAGCGACGCCTGGGGCAATGCCGGCGCCGAGCAGCTGTTGGCGGTGATGCGCCAACAAGGTTACACCGCGCGCCATGTGGTGATCACCGGCGGTGAACCCTGCATCTACGATCTGGCGCCGTTGACCGAGCTGTTCGAACAGCACGGCTACCGTTGCCAGATTGAAACCAGCGGCACCCACGAAATTCGCTGTTCCGCCAACACCTGGGTGACGGTTTCGCCCAAGGTGAATATGCGCGGCGGCATGAAGGTGCTGGATCAGGCGCTGCGGCGCGCCGACGAGGTGAAGCATCCGGTGGCGCGCGAGCGCGATATCGAGGCGCTGGATGCGCTGCTGGCGACGCTGCAGGACGATAAGGCGCGCATTATCGCGCTGCAGCCGATCAGCCAGAAAGAAGAGGCGACCCGCCTGTGCATCGAAACCTGCATTGCGCGCAATTGGCGGCTGTCGATGCAGACCCACAAATATCTGAATATCGCCTGAGTTTTTTATTGGCCGCAGGCCTTCGAACGGGACGGGAGTTACGGTGAAAATTGTATCGCGTGCATTCGAGGCGGTGACGGAAGCGGAATTGCGGTCGATTCGCTCGCTGTTGTCTGACGCTTTCCCCGAGATAACCGACGGATTTTATCGGCGGCAGGTGCCGGCTTGCCTGGTGACCGCCACGGAAGGCGAGGCGATCGTCGGCCAACTGGCGGTGCATGAGCGGCCGGTGTTGATTGACGGTGAGGCCGAGGTGATCGGCATCATCGGGCTGGTGGCCGTGGCACACACGCATCGGCGCCGCGGCGTGGCCGCAAACATGCTGGTGAAGGCGCATGACTATTTGCGCAGTAAAGGGATCGCGTATTCCATACTGTTTGCGGTAAGCGAAAAGTACTATACCGGCGCCGGCTATCGGGCGATGGAAAACGAGACGGCGTTCATTGAGGATGGCGAGAGCAAAACGTTTGTCTATCGAGGGGGAATGGCGCTGAGCCTGTCGGAAAGGCCCTGGACGACGCGGCGTCTGGATCTGCAAGGCGAGGTAGTGTGAGGGTATCTGCACATACCCTCACGGCATCAACCTTTATATACGCATCCCGCCGTACAGGTCTCTTTCACCATCACCGCAGTCAGTTCCGGTAACTGGGGCTTGAGCTGCTGCCAAATCCAGGCGGCGAGCACTTCGCTGGTGGGATTTTCCAATCCTGGAATATCGTTCAGATAATGGTGATCCAGCCGCTCCCAGATCGGGGAAAACACAGCCTTGAGCTCGGCGAAATCCATCACCCAACCGGTGTGGGGATCCACTTCACCGGTCACTTCCAGACGCACCATAAACGAATGCCCATGCAGACGGCCGCATTTGTGGCCCTCCGGCACATGCGGCAAACGGTGTGCGGCTTCAAACTGAAAATCTTTAAACAGCGTGGTTGCCATTATTACGGCCTCATTGACTCAAAAACCGCCGCATAGTACCGGAAAGCGCGTCTGCTTGCCATTTATACCGTTATGGTCTACCGCCACGGCAAACGCATCCGGTTAACACTTTTTTTGTTTGGTGTCTGCGGCACCTATCGGCTGGGGTTATGAGCCGAAATGTTGAACGGTGAAAAAATGATGAAAAAAAGCGCTTTATTTTCATCTGGATAAAAAACTTTGTTTAACGGTTTAAGCGTTATCCCTTACCGGAAAAACAGCTTAGTCATTTTGGTTATGATTTATTGCTATCCCTTATTTAATCGTTGCTATTCTGCTCGGTAACCTTACAAACTCTCCTGATCTTTTCCGCACGCCCGACGCAGCGAAGAGACAGCGACTGACACTGGCGCGCGCCTGGCAGGAAAGGCGCTAAGTATAGGAAATAAGTACAGCAATGACGACTCAGGCTCCTCCAACATCTTTGCTCCCGCTGACGCCCGAACAGCTGGCACGCCTGCAGGCGACGATCGGCGATTATTCGCCGACGCAGCTGGCGTGGCTGTCCGGCTATTTTTGGGGCATGGTCAATCAACAGCCAGGAGCCGTGGCCATTGCGCCCGCCGCCCCTGCCGCCGCCGGCATCACCATCATTTCTGCTTCGCAGACCGGCAATGCGCGCCGCCTGGCGGAGCAGCTGCGCGACGATTTGCTGGCCGCCAATCTGAACGCCACGCTGATCAGCGCCGGCGATTACAAGTTCAAACAGATAGCGCAAGAGCGCCTGCTGGTGATCGTCGCCTCCACGCAAGGGGAGGGCGAGCCGGCGGAAGAAGCGGTGGCGCTGCATAAATACCTGTTCTCGAAAAAGGCGCCGAAACTGAGTGACACCGCGTTTGCGGTGTTCGGGCTGGGCGACACCTCTTATGAGAATTTCTGTCAGTCCGGTAAAGATTTCGACGCCAAGTTGGCCGAACTGGGCGCCGAGCGCCTGGTGGAGCGCGTGGATGCCGACGTGGAGTATCAGGAACTGGCCGCCGCCTGGCGCAAACAGGTGGTGTCGGTGCTGAAGGCGCGCGCGCCGGCGGAAAGCGCCGCGCCGGGCACGTTGGCCAGCGGCGCGGTCGACCTGATCGACAGCAGCCCGTACAGCAAGGAACAACCGCTCACCGCCCAACTGGCGGTCAAGCAGAAAATTACCGGCCGCGCGTCCGATAAAGACGTGCGCCATATCGAGATAGACCTGGGCGATTCCGGCCTGCGCTACCAGCCGGGCGATGCGCTCGGCGTATGGTTCGACAACGATCCGGCGCTGGTGGACGAACTGGTGCAGCTACTGTGGCTGAAAGGCGACGAACCGGTCGAGGTGGAAGGACAGACTCTGCCGCTGGCGCAGGCGCTGCGCAGCCATTTCGAACTGACGCAGAACACCACGCCGATCGTCGATAAATACGCCGCGCTGTCGCGCGACGAAACGCTGATCGGTCTGTTGGCGGATAAAGCCGCGCTGCAGCAGTATGCGCACAACACGCCGATCGTCGACATGGTGCGCCAGGCGCCGGCGGATCTGAGCGCCGAACAGCTGGTCGGGCTGCTGCGTCCGCTGACGCCGCGCCTGTACTCCATCGCCTCTTCACAGGCGGAAAATGAGAACGAAGTGCACATCACCGTGGGCGTCGTGCGTTACGACATCGACGGGCGCGCTCGCAGCGGCGGCGCCTCCGGTTTCCTGGCGGATCGCCTGGAGGAGGACGGCGACGTGCGGGTGTTTATCGAGCACAACGACAACTTCCGTCTGCCGGCCAACCCGGAAACGCCAGTGATCATGATCGGCCCGGGCACCGGCATCGCGCCGTTCCGCGCCTTTATGCAGCAGCGCGACGCCGACGGCGCCGGCGGCAAAAACTGGCTGTTCTTCGGCAACCCGCACTTTACCGAAGATTTCCTGTACCAGGTTGAATGGCAGCGCTACGTGAAAGACGGCCTGCTCACCCGCATCGATCTGGCCTGGTCCCGCGACCAGCAACATAAAATATACGTACAAGACAAACTGCGCGAACAGGGCGCGGAAGTGTGGCGCTGGATTCAGGAAGGCGCGCACATTTACGTCTGCGGCGATGCCAATCGCATGGCGAAAGACGTGGAACACACATTACTGGAACTGGTGGCCGAGCACGGTGGCATGGATACCGAGCAGGCGGATGAATTTTTAAGTGAGCTGCGCCTTGAGCGCCGTTATCAGCGAGATGTTTACTGATGAGTGATAAACACCCCGGGCCTTTGGTAGTCGAAGGCAAACTGGCCGATGCGGAGCGCATGAAGAAGGAGAGCAACTTCTTGCGCGGCACCATCGCCGAAGATTTGAACGACGGTCTGACCGGCGGCTTCAACGGCGACAACTTCCTGCTGATCCGTTTTCACGGCATGTACCAGCAGGATGACCGCGACATTCGCGCCGAACGCGCCGAGCAGAAGCTGGAGCCGCGCCACGCCATGATGCTGCGCTGCCGCCTGCCGGGCGGCGTCATCAGTCCGCAGCAGTGGCTGGGCATCGACAAGTTCGCGCAGGAAAGCACGCTGTACGGCAGCATTCGCATCACCAACCGCCAGACGTTCCAGTTTCATGGCATCCTGAAAGGCAACGTCAAACCGGTGCATCAGTTGCTGAATCGCCTGGGGCTGGACGCGCTGGCGACCGCCAACGACGTGAACCGCAACGTGCTGTGCACCTCCAACCCGGTGGAGTCCGAGCTGCATCAGGAAGCCTACGAGTGGGCGAAGAAGATCTCCGAACACCTGCTGCCGCGCACCCGCGCCTACGCAGAGGTGTGGCTGGATCAGGAAAAGGTGGCCACCACCGACGAAGAGCCAATTCTGGGGCCGACCTACCTGCCGCGTAAATTCAAAACCACGGTGGTGATCCCGCCGCAGAACGACGTCGATCTGCACGCCAACGACATGAACTTCGTGGCGATCGCCGAAAACGGCAAGCTGGTGGGCTTCAACCTGCTGGTGGGCGGCGGGCTGTCTATCGAGCACGGCAACAAGAAAACCTACGCGCGTCAGGCCAGCGAGTTCGGTTACATTCCGCTCGAGCATACGCTGGCGGTGGCGGAAGCGGTGGTGACCACGCAGCGCGACTGGGGCAACCGTACCGATCGCAAGAACGCCAAGACCAAATACACGCTGGAGCGCGTCGGCGTGGACGTTTTCCGCACCGAAGTGGAAAAGCGCGCCGGCATCACCTTCGCGCCGATCCGGCCGTATGAATTCACCGGCCGCGGCGATCGCATCGGTTGGGTGAAGGGTATCGACGATCAGTGGCATCTGACGCTGTTTATCGAGAACGGTCGCCTGCTGGACTATCCGGGGCGTCCGCTGAAGACCGGCATGGCGGAGATCGCCAAGATCCATAAAGGCGACTTCCGCCTGACGGCGAACCAAAACGTGATCATCGCCGGCGTGCCGGAAAGCGAGAAGGCGAAGATTGAAGCCCTGGCGCGCGAACATGGTCTGATCGACGACCAGATCAGCGAGCAACGCAAAAACTCGATGGCCTGCGTGTCTTTCCCGACCTGCCCGCTGGCGATGGCGGAGGCCGAGCGCTTCTTGCCGCAGTTCGTCACCAAGGTCGAGGGGATCATGCATCGGCACGGGATGGGCGACGAGCATATCGTGCTGCGCATCACCGGCTGCCCGAACGGCTGCGGCCGCGCGCTGCTGGCGGAGCTGGGGCTGGTGGGCAAGGCGGTCGGCCGCTATAACCTGCATTTGGGCGGCAACCGTGAAGGCACGCGCATTCCGCGCATGTACCGCGAGAACATCAACGAAGACGAGATCCTGAGCGAGGTAGACCTGTTGGTGGGGCGCTGGGCAAAGGAACGTAACGCCGGCGAGGGCTTCGGCGACTTCACCGTGCGCGCGGGCATCGTCAAACCGGTGCTGGATCCGGCGCGGGATTTCTGGGAGTGAGGCCGGGCGGCCTCTGGGCAGAGGGGGCGCACAGGCAATTTCAAGCATCAGGAGAGACAACATGGCTGAATTCGATCTGGCGGCGCTGAACGCGTTGCCTAAATCCGGGCAGGCGCTGGCATTGGCGGTGGTCAACGGCCAACTGGAGACCCTCAGCGCCGAACAGCGCGTTGAATGGGCGCTGGCGCATCTGCCCGGCGAGTTCGTACTCTCGTCCAGTTTCGGCATTCAGGCGGCGGTGTGTCTGCACCTGGTGACGCGCATCCGGCCGGATATCCCGGTGATCCTGACCGACACCGGTTACCTGTTCCCGGAAACCTACCGCTTTATCGATCAACTGGCCGACCAGCTGAAGCTGAATCTGCAGGTGTTCCGCGCGGAGCAGTCTCCCGCCTGGCAAGAGGCGCGCTATGGCAAACTGTGGGAGCAGGGTGTGGAAGGGATTGAAAAATACAACCAGATCAACAAGGTCGAGCCGATGAACCGCGCGCTGGAGACGCTGGGCGCGCAGAGCTGGTTCGCCGGCCTGCGGCGCGAGCAGTCCGGCAGCCGCGCCAATCTGCCGGTACTGGCGGTGCAGCGTGGGGTGTTCAAGATCCTGCCGATCATCGACTGGGACAACCGCAAGATTTACCAGTATCTGACCGAACACGGGCTGAGTTATCACCCGCTGTGGGAGCAGGGTTACCTGTCGGTAGGCGATACCCACACCACTCAAAAGTGGGAGCCGGGCATGAGCGAGGAAGAGACGCGCTTCTTTGGCCTGAAGCGCGAGTGCGGTCTGCACGAAGGCTAAACGACGCGAATGACATCACAGGGCTCAGCAATGCTGGGCCCTGTTTTTTTACGGGCTACTTTTTCTTTTGCGCTTTCGGCGGGTGCGCCTGCGCCAGCTCTTTGATCAAGGGCAGCAGGATCTGCACGCTGTCGCGGCTGCGTTTGTCGATCCGCCCCGGCAGGTAGCGATCCAGATATTGCAGGTTGTCGTATTGCGGGCGGTGCCAGGTGATGCCCTGCGGGAAGTGCGGGCTGACGGCGCGCTGCTGGTAACCGTCCTTGTCGCCCAGCGACCAGTTGGTGGCCTCCACCGACAAGACCGGGATGCCTGCGGCGTCGAACACCTCTTGATCGGAACAGCAGCCGGTGCCTTGCGGATGCTGCGCGTTGCCTGGGTTGGTGGCGGCGGCGATGCCGTAGCGGTGGGCGATATCCAGCGCGCGATCGCGGGAGCGCTTCGCCATCTGCGGCGGCGTGTTGCGCCCGGCGTTGAAGTACAGACGATCGCCGGTGATCAGGCTGTCGAGATTGATCACCAGCACGGTGTTGCTTTTCTCTTCCGCGCTCATGCGCTGCAGGTAGTTCTGCGCGCCCAGCGAACCGATCTCTTCAGCGCTGGTGGCGACGAAGCGCAGGCCGTAGGCGGTGGGGATATCCTTCAGGCGTTCCGCCAGCTCCAGCATCACGCCGATGCCGGAGGCGTTGTCGTCGACGCCCTGCAGCGTCAGGCCGCCGAGATTGTTATCCAGATCCTCGTCGCTCTGCGGCGTATAGGTGTCGAAGTGGGCGACGACCACGATTTGTTTCGGGCTGTCGCCGTTGCGGGCGGCGATCACCGAGCTGGCGGTGACGTTATTCCAGTTCTTCTTGCCGTCTTTGCTGGTGTAGAGATAGCGCGTGTTGACGCTGCGAATATCGCTTTGGTAACCCATCTTGCTGAACTGCTGCTTCAGGTAGTCGGCGGTGAGCAGTTCGGCTGGGCTGCCCGCCATGCGGCCGGGGAAGTAAGTGGCGATGTGGCGGGTCTGTTCGGCGGCGAAACGGCCCATAGGCGCGTCTTTTGCGGGCTGTGCGGCACACACGCTGAAGACGCCGCCGAGTGCGAGGGCCAGCAGGCTGGTCTTCAGGTAAAAACGGGAAAACATACCGAAAAATCCTTCTTTGCTATCGGCGCTGCCGATCATTTTTCTTCGGCGCCCAGTATGAGACGACGGGCGGCATTACACAATTTCCCTGTCTCTTAATTTTCGCGCGAACGCGCAAATCGCCGTCGCGATGAGCATGGTTTGCCTCCTGCGCTGCGGCCTATATTCCATAAAGGAACTAATCATTCCTTTTCGTCATTTCAGAGGCTAAATCTCAGCCCGTATAGTCACACTATCTTTCTGTTATATGAAAAGGCTGTTGTGGACTATCTACCAATATTCGCCGACCTGAAACAACGTCCGGTGCTGGTCGTTGGCGGTGGGGACGTGGCGGCGCGCAAAGTCTTCCTGCTTCAGCGCGCCGGGGCTGAAATACGGATAGTTGCGCAGTCGCTCTCACCGGAACTGGAACAACAACGTCAGCAAGGGCGGGTGCTCTGGCTGGGGAAAACCTTTGATCCGCAGCAGTTGGACGACGTGTTTCTGGCGATCGCCGCCACGGACGACAATGCGCTGAACGCTGCGGTGTTCGCCGAGGCGGATAAACGACGGGTGCTGGCCAACGTGGTGGACGATCAGCCGCGCTGTTCGTTCATCTTCCCGTCGATCATCGATCGTTCGCCGCTGGTGGTGGCCGTATCGTCCAGCGGCCAGGCGCCGGTGCTGGCGCGGTTGCTGCGCGAAAAGCTGGAGGCGTTGCTGCCCGCCAGTTTGGGGCAGATGGCGCAGGTGGCGGGCCGCTGGCGCGGCCAGGTCAAACAGCGGTTGGCTTCGATCGGCGAACGTCGCCGTTTCTGGGAAAAAACCTTCGGCGGCCGTTTCGCCACGCTGGTGGCCAACGGCCAGACGGCGCAGGCGGAACGGCAGCTGGAGCAGGATTTACACCGCTTCGCCGCAGGCGATGAGGGCGCACAGGGCGAGATAGCCCTGGTGGGCGCCGGGCCGGGCGACGTGGGGCTGTTGACCCTGCGCGGGCTGCAGGTGATGCAGCAGGCGGACGTGGTGCTGTATGACCATCTGGTCAGCGGCGAGATCCTCGATCTGGTGCGGCGCGACGCCGAGCGCATCTGCGTGGGCAAGCGCGCCGGCGCGCACTCGGTGATCCAGGAAGAGACCAACCGGCTGCTGGTGGAGCTGGCGCAGCAGGGCAAACGGGTGGTGCGCCTCAAGGGCGGCGATCCGTTCATCTTTGGCCGCGGCGGCGAAGAGCTGCAGGTGGCCGCCGCCGCCGGCATTCCGTTCCAGGTGGTGCCGGGCGTCACGGCCGCCGCGGGGGCGACCGCCTACGCAGGCATTCCGCTGACGCACCGCGACCACGCGCAGAGTGTGACCTTTATCACCGGCCACTGCCGCCCCGACGGCGATGGCCTGGACTGGGCCGATCTGGCCCGGGCGCGGCAGACGCTGGCTATCTACATGGGCACCATGAAGGCGGCGGATATCAGCCAGCGCCTGATCGCCCACGGTCGCGACGCCGCGACGCCGGTGGCGGTGATCAGCCGCGGCACACGCGCCGATCAGCAGGTGCAGATCGGCACGCTGGAACAACTGGAATATCTGGCCCAACGGGCGCCGTTGCCGGCGCTGCTGGTGATCGGCGAAGTGGTGGAACTGCATCACCAAATCGCCTGGTTCGGGCATCAATCGCAGACGGAAGGGGCCGCGCGCCCGGCCGTCGTGAATTTGGCATAGGCAAGGCTTTTAAGGACCTGTTATGGACGAAAAACGACTCACTCATTTGCGGCAATTGGAGGCGGAGAGTATCCATATCATCCGTGAAGTCGCCGCTGAATTCGCCAATCCGGTGATGCTGTATTCCATCGGCAAAGACTCTTCCGTGATGCTGCATCTGGCGCGCAAGGCGTTCTTCCCCGGCACGCTGCCGTTCCCGCTGCTGCACGTCGATACCGGCTGGAAGTTCCGCGAAATGTACGAATTCCGCGATCGTACCGCGAAGGAGTACGGCTTCGAGCTGCTGGTGCATAAAAACCCGGAAGGGGTGGCGATGGGCATTAACCCGTTCGTGCACGGCAGCGCCAAGCATACCGACATCATGAAGACCGAGGGCCTGAAGCAGGCGTTGAACAAGTATGGTTTCGACGCCGCCTTCGGCGGTGCGCGGCGCGACGAGGAGAAATCGCGCGCCAAAGAGCGCATCTATTCGTTCCGCGATCGCTTCCATCGCTGGGATCCGAAAAACCAGCGGCCGGAGCTGTGGCACAACTACAACGGCCAGATCAACAAAGGGGAGAGCATCCGCGTCTTCCCGCTGTCGAACTGGACCGAGCTGGATATCTGGCAGTACATCTTCCTGGAAAACATCGACATCGTGCCGCTGTATCTGGCGAAACCGCGCCCGGTGGTGGAGCGCGACGGCATGCTGATGATGGTGGACGACGATCGCATCGATCTGCAGCCGGGTGAAGTGATCAGCCAGCGCATGGTGCGCTTCCGCACGCTGGGGTGCTGGCCGCTGACCGGTGCGGTGGACTCGCAGGCGCAAACCCTGCCGGAGATCATCGAAGAGATGCTGGTCTCCACCACCAGCGAACGCCAGGGGCGGATGATCGATCGCGATCAGTCCGGCTCGATGGAGCTGAAAAAGCGTCAAGGGTATTTCTAAGGAGCCGCCGGATGAACAACGCAATTGCACAACAAATCGCTGACCAGGGCGGCGTCGAGTCCTATCTGCACGCGCAGCAGCACAAGAGCCTGCTGCGCTTTCTGACCTGCGGCAGCGTCGACGACGGCAAAAGCACCCTGATCGGCCGCCTGCTGCACGATACCCGCCAGATCTACGAGGATCAGCTGTCGACGCTGCACAGCGACAGCAAACGCATCGGCACCCAGGGCGAGAAGCTCGATCTGGCACTGCTGGTGGACGGTCTGCAGGCCGAGCGCGAGCAGGGCATCACCATCGATGTGGCCTATCGCTACTTCTCGACCGAAAAACGCAAGTTTATCATCGCCGATACCCCGGGGCATGAGCAGTACACCCGCAACATGGCCACCGGTGCCTCTACCTGCGATCTGGCGATCCTGCTGATCGACGCGCGTAAAGGGGTGCTGGATCAGACTCGCCGCCACAGCTTTATCGCGACCCTGCTGGGCATTCGCCATCTGGTGGTCGCGGTAAACAAAATGGATCTGGTGGACTATCAGGAAGCGGTGTTCGAGCAGTTCAAACAGGATTACCTGACCTTCGCCCAGCAGCTGCCAGGCGATCTGGACATCAAGTTCGTGCCGCTGTCGGCGCTGGACGGCGACAACGTGGCGAGCGAAAGCGCCCATATGCCGTGGTACAGCGGCCCGACGCTGCTGGAAGTGCTGGAGAGCGTTGACGTGGTCAGCGAGCGAGAAAACCAGCCGCTGCGCTTCCCGGTGCAGTACGTCAACCGCCCGAACCTCGATTTTCGCGGCTATGCCGGTACGCTGTCCGCCGGCGTGGTGCGGGTGGGGCAACGCATCAAAGTGCTGCCTTCCGGCGTGGAGTCCAGCGTGGCGCGCATCGTGACCTTCGACGGCGATCTGCCAGAGGCGGTGCCGGGTGAAGCGATTACGCTGGTGCTGAAGGATGAAGTGGACATCAGCCGCGGCGATCTGCTGGTCGACGCCGGCGAAAGTCTGCAGGCGGCGCAGAGCGCGCTGGTGGACGTGGTGTGGATGGCTGAGCAGCCGCTGGTGCCGGGCCAGAGCTACGACATCAAGATCGCCGGTAAAAAGACCCGTGCACGCGTGGAGAGCTTCCGCCATCAGGTGGAGATCAATACGCTGGCGCAGCATCCGGCCGACACGTTGCCGCTCAATGGCATCGGATTGGTGGAACTGACCTTCGACGAACCGCTGGTGCTGGACAGCTACCAGAGCAATCACGACACCGGCGGGCTGATCTTCATCGATCGCATGAGCAACGTCACGGTGGGCGCCGGGCTGGTGCGTGAAACGCTGCAGGCCGCATCGGTGGCGCGCGGCGAATTCAGCGCCTTCGAGCTGGAGCTGAATGCGCTGGTGCGCAAGCACTTCCCGCACTGGGGCGCGCGCGATCTGCTCGGTGGCCGATAAGGTGGCCGTTGAACTGAGGGCGACCGGGCCGGACGACGAAAATGTGGTTTGGCATTCGCACGCGGTGACGCGCGCGGATCGCGAAGCGCGCAACGGCCATCGCGGCGCGGTGCTGTGGTTTACCGGGCTGTCCGGCTCGGGCAAATCCACCGTCGCCGGCGCGCTGGAGCAGGCGCTGCATGGGCTCGGCGTCAGCACCTACCTGCTGGACGGCGATAACGTGCGCCACGGCCTGTGCCGCGATCTCGGCTTCTCCGACGAGGATCGGCGCGAGAACATTCGCAGGGTGGGGGAAGTGGCCAAGCTGATGGTGGACGCCGGGCTGGTGGTGCTGACCGCATTCATTTCGCCGCACCGCGCCGAACGGCAGATGGTGCGTGAGATGCTCGGCGACGATCGCTTTATCGAGGTGTTTGTCGATACGCCGTTGGCGATCTGCGAGGCGCGCGATCCGAAGGGATTGTATAAGAAAGCGCGCGCCGGCGAGCTGCGCAATTTCACCGGTATCGACGCGGTTTACGAGGCGCCGCAACAGCCGGAAATCCACCTTGATGGCCAACAATTGGTAACAAATTTGATTGCGCAATTGTTAGACGTGTTGCGTGGTCAGGCTATTATCAAACCCTGAATTCAAAAAAAGCGTGTGGCGTTTTTCGCCATGCGCTTTTTACTCTAAGCCGCCGCAGAGCGAGCCGAATAACCAGGGATCACTATGCAAAATGTCACGCCTATCTTGATCGACTCCAAGCAGTCAAAACAGGAGAAAGAGGAGCCTTCTTATTCTTTCCTGGGCGGCGTCAGCGGCTTTGTTTTCTACTGGCTGGCGTTCGCGTTGCCGTTTTTGGTTTACGGTTCCAACACGCTGTTTTTCCTGCTTTATACCTGGCCATTCTTCCTGGCGCTAATGCCGCTGTCGGTGCTGATCGGCATCACCCTCAGCATGTTGCTGCGCGGCCGTCTGATCTTGACGCTGCTGCTGACCGGCGCCGTTGTGCTGTGCCTGTTCTGGCTGGTGTTCAGCTTCCTGACCGGGTGGTGAGAGAGTGGGCGCCGATGCCGGCGCCCGCAGGATTGCAAAGCCGTGCCGAAGGTTACAAAACTTTGCTCAAAAATGCCTGAGTGCGCGGATTGGACGGGTGACTGAAGATCTGCTGCGGTTCCCCTTCTTCCTGAATGATCCCCTGATCGATAAACAGTACCCGGTCGGCCACCTCGCGGGCAAAGCCCATCTCATGCGTGACGACCACCATGGTCATGCCCTCATGGGCCAGCGATTTCATCACCGCCAACACTTCGCCCACCAGCTCCGGATCGAGCGCGGAGGTCGGCTCGTCGAACAGCATGATTTTCGGCTCCATCGCCAGCGCGCGGGCGATCGCTACCCGCTGCTGCTGGCCGCCGGACAGGCTGTTGGGATAGGCGTCGATTTTGTCGAGCAGGCCGACCTTGCGCAGCAGCTGTTCCGCTTGCGCGATGGCTTCGGCGCGCGGCAGTTTTTTCACGCTTACCGGCGCCATGATGATGTTTTCCAACACCGTCATGTGCGGGAACAGGTTAAAGCGTTGGAACACCATGCCCACGCTTTCACGCATCTTGTTCAGGTCGGTTTTCTGATCGTGGACGGCGAAGCCATTCACCTCTATCTCGCCGCCGGAGAGCGTTTCCAGCGCGTTGATGCAGCGCAGGAAGGTGCTTTTACCGGAGCCGGAGGGGCCGATGACGCACACCACTTCGTTGGCGGCGATCCGGCAGGAAATGCCGCGCAGCACGTGGCTTTCACCGAACTGTTTTTGCAGGTTATGTACGCGAATCACTTTTACCAAACCTCTTTTCCATGTGTTGCACCAGCAGCGAGAGCAGGAAGGTGATGACCCAATAGACCAGCGAAATGGTCAGGTAGGGCTCCCAATAGGTGGCGTAGGCGCCGGAGACGGTGCGGGCGGCATAGGCCAGATCCGCCAGACCGATGGCGGAGGCCAGCGATGAATCCTTGACGATGGCGATGGCGTTGTTGCCCAGCGGCGGCAGCATGCGCCGGAAGGCTTGCGGCAAGATAACCTGGCGCATGGTCTTGCCGTAGCTCATGCCCAACGAACGCGAGGCCTCCATCTGGCCGCGGTCGATCGATTGGATCCCGGCGCGGAAGATCTCCGACACATAGGCGCCGGCATTGAGCGTGATCGCCACCACGCAGGAGAGAAAGGCGCCGTAGTCGGCGCGCAGCGCGCGGGCGAAGTCGACGCTCATCAGGCCGCTGGTGACCAGCAGGCCGTCGCGCGGGTTGATGAACAGCGGCACCAGCGCAAAGTGCACCACCATGATCTGCACGAACAGCGGGGTGCCGCGAAAGGCGCTGATGTAGATGCGCACCGGCCACTGAACGCCGTAATGCAGGATGGGTTTCCAGATGCCGTGCGGCGCCTGCGCCAAGCGCCCCAGACCGAGGATCAATCCCCAGGTGGTGCCCAGCAGCACGCAGATAATGGTGCATTTGATGGTCATCCAGGCGCCTTCCATAAACAGCGGCGCGTATTCCTGGATGATCTCCCAGCGGAAGTTCAAGGGGTATTCCTTCTTGGTATGCTGAAACGGTGGCGCGCCGACAGCCTTGCGGGCGCCGGCGGCAGGGCATTATTCCGCCGGCAGCGTCGGTACGTTGCTGTCGAACCAGGCTTGGTAGATCTTGGCGTAGGTGCCGTCGGCGATGATTTTCTTCAGGCCGGTGTTGATTTTGTTGCGCAGCTCATCGTTGCCTTTGGCGACGGCGATGCCGAAATACTGACGTTCGAACCTGGCGTCGGGCACCAGCTTGAAGGCTTTCTCAGGGTGGGTTTTGATATAGAACTTGGCCACGCCGACGTCGCCGACCGCCGCGCCGATGCCGTCTTCATAAAGCTCTTGCAGCATCAGTGGGGTATTGTCGAAGCGTTTGATGGCGGTGCTGTTTTTGCCCAGCACGTCGGACACCACGATGTCGCCGGTGCTGGAGTTGACCACGCCGACCTTCAGCGCTTTCAACGCGGCAATGGAGTCTACCTTCGAGTCTTGCGGCACCACGATGGCCTGCTCAGCCGGGAAGTAAGGCGCAGAAAAATCAACCATTTGTTTGCGTTTATCGGTGATGGTGATGCCGGAGATGATGATATCGCGATCGCCGGAATTCAGCGTGGCGAAGATCCCTTCCCACGGTGTATTGATCAGTTTTATCTGGAAACCTTCGGCCTTGGCTACCGCTTTGATAATGTCGATGTCGAAACCTTCCAGCTGCTTTTGGCTGTTTTCAAACTCGAACGGCCGATAGGTGCCGCCGGAGCCGACGACGTAGGTAGGTTCAGCCGCCAGCGCGGCGGTGGAGAAGGTGGCGGCCAGGCAGGCGCCGATCAGAACTAAACGTTTTAACATCGCGATCCCCGATAATGAATGGTTATATATTGGAATTATTTATGCACTATGAGTGCATAAAAATAAGCTTCAATGAATGAAAGTGCAACCACTGCATGACGATTCTTCTCTCTATGGTGTTAAATATTCACTTTTTGCTTTGCTGTGGCGTAAGCGACGGGTCAGGAAGCGGTGGTGCAGTGATTCTTGCTGCATAATGGGGGAAGGACAGTGTGCGTGTCAGCGGAAAACGCGGCGCGCGCGCCGGACTAAAGCGGCTTTTTTTGCCGCTTTCGCAGTGGAATTAGGCGATAAACACGGGAATCCTTCATCCGTATTCTGAATTTGGCGTTGAAATGCCGCTCTCAGTGTGGAGTCCAACGAGAAGTTGTGGGATGATTGGTCGGTTTTTCAGGGGGCGGAGATGGGAAAACTTACGCTGCTATTGCTGGCATTGCTCGGTTGGTTACAGTATTCACTGTGGCTGGGCAAAAATGGTATTCACGATTACGTGCGGGTCAATGAAGACGTTGCGGTCCAACAGGGCAACAACGCGAAGTTGAAAGCGCGTAACGATCAGCTGTTTGCCGAAATCGATGATTTGAACGGCGGTCAGGAAGCGATCGAAGAGCGAGCGCGTAATGAGCTGGGCATGATCAAGCCCGGTGAGACTTTCTATCGTCTGGTTCCTGACCAATCCAGACGCAACGCGGCGTCTTCCTCGCAAAATAACGCACAAAAATAACGCATGAATCACTCCGCAGGCACCTTTCCCTCGGTGATTGCCGTCCTGCCCGCTGCCGGTATCGGCAGCCGCATGCAGGCGGAATGCCCGAAGCAATATTTAACCATCGGCCGGCACAGCATCGTCGAACACGCTATCCATGCCCTGTTGCGCCACCCGCGCATTGAACGGGTGATCGTGGCGATCGGCCCGGAAGATCGTCAGTTCGAACGGCTGCCCATCGCTCAGGATCCGCGGGTGACCGTCACCGAGGGCGGCAAACAGCGCGCCGATTCGGTGATGGCCGGGCTGAAGCTCGCGGGTGATGCGGACTGGGTGCTGGTACACGACGCTGCGCGCCCCTGTCTGCACGCCGACGATCTCGAGCGCCTGCTGGCGATCACCGCACACAGCAAGGTGGGCGGCATTCTCGCCGCGCCGGTGCGCGACACCATGAAGCGCGCCGAACCTGGCCGCGACACCATCGCCCACACCGTTGAACGGCAGGATCTGTGGCACGCGCTGACGCCGCAGCTGTTTCCGCTGCCGCTGCTCAAGCAGTGCCTGCAGCGCGCGCTGGATGAAGGCGCGAACGTCACCGACGAAGCCTCGGCGCTGGAGCATTGCGGTTATCATCCGCTGCTGATCGCCGGCCGGGCGGATAACATTAAAGTAACGCGGCCGGAGGATTTGGCGCTGGCGGCGTTCTATTTGACTCAGTTGGACAATTAAGGAGCGCACCATGCGTATCGGTCACGGTTTTGACGTACATAAATTCGGCGGCGAAGGCCCGTTGGTGATCGGCGGTGTTCGCATCCCTTACGACAAAGGCTTGCTGGCCCACTCCGACGGCGACGTTGCGCTGCACGCCGCGACCGACGCCTTGCTAGGCGCGGCGGCGCTGGGCGATATCGGCAAGCTGTTCCCCGATACCGATCCGGCCTTCAAGGGCGCGGACAGCCGCGAGCTGCTGCGCGAAGCCTGGAAGCGCATCCGCGCCAAAGGGTACCGCCTCGGCAACCTCGATATCACGATTATTGCCCAGGCGCCGAAAATGGCGCCGCACATCCCGCAGATGCGCGTCTTCCTGGCGGAAGATCTGCAGTGCCATATGGATGACGTCAACGTGAAGGCCACGACCACCGAGCAGCTCGGCTTCACCGGGCGCGGCGAGGGCATCGCCTGCGAAGCGGTCGCCTTGCTGATCAAGGAATAACCGCATGGATATGGCGAATCTGACCTGGCTGCATGGCCGGCCGCAGAGCACCGGGGTGTTGAAAGCCAATCCGGAAGACTTCGTGGTGGTGGAAGACCTGGGCTTTGCGCCGGACGGCGAAGGCGAGCACGTGCTGGTGAACATCCGTAAAAACGGCTGCAATACCCAGTTCGTGGCCGACTATCTGGCGCGCTTCGCCAGTATTCACGCCCGTTCCGTCAGCTATGCGGGTTTGAAGGATCGCCACGCGGTGACCGAACAGTGGTTCTGCCTGCATATGCCGGGCAAAGACACGCCGGATTTCTCACAGTTTGCGCTGGAAGGCTGCGAGGTGCTCTCGTTCGCCCGCCACCTGCGCAAAATGCGCATCGGCAATCTGAAGGGCAACCACTTTACGCTGGTGCTGCGCCAGATTTCCGATCGTCAGGACGTTGAGCGCCGCCTGCAGGCTATCGCCGCGCAGGGCGTGCCAAACTATTTCGGCAGCCAACGCTTCGGCCGCGGCGGCAACAATCTGGTGATGGCGCGCCGCTGGGCGAACGACGAAATCCGCGTTAAAGAGCGCAGCAAGCGCAGCTTCTACCTTTCCGCCAGCCGCAGTGCGCTGTTCAATCTGATAACCGGCCGGCGCCTGGCCGACGGCCTGCAGCGCACCGTGCTGGAGGGGGATGCCCTGCAGTTGAGCGGCCGCGGCAGCTGGTTCGTCGCCAAAGCCGATGAGCTGGAGACGTTGCAACAGCGGCTGGATGCCGGCGAGCTGGCGATCACGGCTTCCTTGCCGGGCGACGGTGAGCCAGGCACCGCCGGCCAAGCCTTGGCTTTTGAACAACAATGCTTGGCGGAACAACCGGAATTGCTTACGCTTTTAAAGCGCGAGCGTGTCGAACCCGCTCGCCGGGCCCTGCTGTTGCAGCCGCAAAATTTGCAGTGGAACTGGTGGGATGACGTTACTGTGGAACTGCGCTTCTGGCTGCCGGCAGGCAGCTTTGCTACCAGCGTGGTTCGCGAAATCATGCAGCAGGATAACAGTGATGCGGATATTGCTGAGTAACGATGACGGCGTCAGCGCACCGGGTATTCAGGCGTTGGCGGCGGCGCTGCGGGAGTTTGCCGAGGTGCAAGTGGTGGCGCCGGATCGTAACCGCAGCGGTTCTTCCAATGCCCTGACGCTGGAGTCGCCGCTGCGTACGCAGACGCTGGCCAACGGCGATATCGCGGTGCTGCAGGGGACGCCGACCGACTGTGTCTATCTTGGCGTCAACGCGCTGATGCGCCCGGCGCCGGACATCGTGGTCTCCGGCATCAACGCCGGGCCGAATTTGGGCGACGACGTCATCTATTCCGGCACCGTCGCGGCGGCGATGGAGGGCCGGCACCTGGGGCTGCCCGCGCTGGCGGTGTCGCTGAACGGCCATCAGCATTATGCGACCGCCGCCGTCATTACCTGCCGCATCCTGCGCGCGCTGCAGCGCGAGCCGTTGCGTACCGGAAAAATCCTGAATATCAACGTGCCGGATCTGCCGCTGGCGGAGATTAAAGGCCTGCGCGTCACCCGCTGCGGTAGCCGTCATCCTGCCGATAAGGTCTTCTGCCAGCAGGATCCGCGCGGACAAAATCTCTACTGGATCGGGCCGCCTGGTGATAAATTTGATGCCGGGCCGGATACCGACTTTGCGGCGGTGGAACAAGGCTATGTGGCGATCACGCCGCTGCAGGTGGATTTGACCGCCTACGCGGCGCAGGAAGTCGTGAAAACATGGTTAACCAAGGCAGAGGTTAGCGGGGAATGGTGAACAAGCGTATGCAAACATTGCTGGCGCAGCTGCGTCAGCAAGGGATCCGGGACGAAAAGCTGCTGCGAGCGATCGAAGCGGTGCCGCGCGAGCGTTTTGTCGACGAAGCGCTGGATCACAAAGCCTACGAAAACACTGCATTACCGATCGGTTCCGGCCAGACCATTTCTCAGCCCTATATGGTGGCGCGGATGACCGAGCTGCTGAATCTGAAGCCCACTTCACGGGTGCTGGAGATCGGCACCGGTTCCGGTTATCAAACCGCTATCCTGGCGCATCTGGTGCAACACGTTTGTTCCGTCGAGCGCATCAAGGGGCTGCAGTGGCAGGCCAAGCGCCGCCTGAAGCAGCTCGATCTTCATAATGTTTCCACTCGCCACGGCGACGGCTGGCAGGGCTGGGCGTCGCGCGGCCCGTTCGATGCGATCATCGTCACTGCCGCGCCGCCTGAGATCCCACAGGCGCTGGTTGAGCAGTTGGACGACGGCGGCATTTTGGTGTTGCCGGTGGGCGAGCAGGCCCAAACCCTCAAACGCATTCAGCGTCATGGCAACGATTTCGTGGTCGACGCGGTGGAAGCGGTGCGTTTTGTGCCGCTGGTGAAAGGCGAATTGGCCTAGCGATTGTCTGATTTTTAGACCGCCCGCAAAATCTGTTGCACTTTCATCACGTGCGGATAAGGTTTTCTCGTTCCAATCAGGCTAATTTTCACTAGAATTGGCCTTTCTACGTAGTTGTCTTATGGTGCGGCAACGTCAATGTGGTTAGCATTGGCGCGCGTTTTGATGCTCCGGCGGGAGATGACCTGGCGTTCAGGGATCGGCCGGCGGCGCCTTTACATCGCAGAAACTGGGAAGTGGCAAAAGCTCGGCTACGATGTAAAGGGTATTTTGGATATATCACTGATATTGCTGTCATGGGGGAAGCATGAGCACGGGAAGCCCAATGATTACGTTACGCCGGGTTGCGGTGTGTACGATGGTAAGTTTGTGGTTGGCGGGTTGTACAAACACGGCCTCGACGTCAGCCCCTATCAGCAGCGTGGGCGGTGGCGCCGTTCCAACCGGCAATAATAATGGCGGGGCACAGCAGACCGGCCCTGAGGGCCGCATTGTCTATAACCGCAGTTATAACGCTATCCCTAAAGGGAGCTACAGCGGCGGCGACACCTATACGGTCAAGCGCGGTGACACGCTGTTCTACATCGCCTGGATCACCGGCAACGATTTCCGCGACCTGGCGCAGCGCAACAATATTCCCGAGCCTTACAGCCTGAATGTTGGCCAAACCATTCAACTTGGTAATGGTTCTGCCAATGGCGGCGGCGGTATGCTGGCGACGACTGACGCGACCAAAGGCGGTGTTCCGAAGCCACCTTCCAGCGCCCAGATCCAGACGGCAACGGTTGATTCTCAATCAACTAACGCGTATTCTGAAAACTCGGGTAAACAGAATGTAGGTAAGATGTTACCTGCAGCGGGCGCCGCAGCGGTTGGGACCGCGACTGCGCCTGTTACCGCACCGGAAGCCGCTCCACCAGTGAGCAGCACCGTCAGCAATAGCGCTCCTGTCAGTACCTGGAGATGGCCGACTGACGGCAAGATTATTGATAACTTTTCCTCATCAGAAGGTGGGAATAAGGGCGTCGATATCGCCGGTTCCCGTGGGCAGCCTATCTTCGCTACCGCCGATGGTCGCGTAGTGTATGCCGGCAACGCTTTACGGGGTTACGGTAATCTAATCATCATCAAACATAATGATGATTACCTGAGCGCCTACGCTCATAACGACACAATGCTGGTCCGGGAACAACAAGAAGTGAAGGCGGGTCAAAAAATAGCCACCATGGGTAGCACCGGTACCAGTTCAGTACGTTTGCATTTTGAAATTCGTTACAAGGGGAAATCCGTAAACCCGCTGCGTTATCTTCCGCAGCGATAGATTGGGCAGAATACGCTGAGATTCTGCTCGCGGTATCACGGGTAGGAGCAGCATATGAGCCAAAATACGCTGAAAGTTAACGAGTTACATGATGATGCGGATTTCGACGAGAATGGAGCTGAGGCCGAGTCGTTTGATGAAAAAGCGCTGGTAGAAGAAGAGGCCAGCGAGAACGATTTAGCGGAAGAAGAGCTGTTGTCTCAAGGCGTTACGCAACGCGTATTGGATGCGACGCAGCTCTATCTGGGTGAGATCGGTTATTCACCTCTGCTGACCGCAGAGGAAGAGGTCTATTTTGCGCGGCGTGCTCTGCGCGGTGACGTGCCGTCCCGCCGTCGCATGATTGAAAGCAACCTGCGGCTGGTGGTGAAAATCGCCCGCCGCTACAGCAACCGCGGTCTGGCGCTGCTGGATCTGATCGAAGAGGGTAACCTCGGTCTGATCCGCGCGGTGGAAAAATTCGACCCGGAACGCGGTTTCCGTTTCTCCACTTACGCAACCTGGTGGATCCGTCAGACGATTGAACGGGCGATCATGAACCAAACCCGCACCATTCGTTTGCCTATCCATATCGTCAAAGAACTGAATGTTTATCTGCGCACCGCGCGCGAGCTTTCCCATAAACTGGATCATGAACCGAGCGCTGAAGAGATTGCCGAGCAACTCGACAAGCCGGTGGATGACGTCAGCCGCATGCTGCGCCTGAATGAGCGCATCACCTCGGTGGATACGCCGCTGGGCGGGGATTCGGAGAAAGCGCTGCTGGACATTCTGGCCGACGAGAAGGACAACGGGCCTGAAGACACCACGCAAGACGACGATATGAAGCAAAGCATCGTCAAATGGCTGTTCGAACTGAACGCCAAACAGCGTGAAGTGTTGGCGCGTCGTTTCGGCCTGTTGGGCTATGAAGCGGCGACGCTAGAAGACGTGGGCCGGGAGATTGGCCTGACGCGTGAACGCGTCCGTCAGATTCAGGTTGAAGGTTTGCGCCGCCTGCGTGAGATTCTGCAGATGCAGGGCCTGAGCATTGAGGCGCTGTTCCGCGAATAACGCCGGTTGTTGAACCGCATCAAATAAAAACGGTGAGCATGATGCTCACCGTTTTTTTATGCCCGCGTGTGACGTCTGACTACACCATATTTTTCAGCCGGTAGATCCATTCCAGCGCCTGGCGCGGCGACAGGGAATCCGGATCCAGCGCCTCCAGGGCTTCTACCGCCGGCGAAGTCTCTTCCTGCAACAGCGTCATCTGGGTGGCATCGACGCTGCCCGACGCGGTGTGGCTGGAGATGGATTCCAGCTCGCGCAGTTTCTGGCGGGCGCGCTTGATGACGTCGCGCGGCACGCCGGCCAGCGCGGCGACCGCCAGGCCATAGCTTTTGCTGGCGGCACCGTCCTGCACGCTGTGCATAAAAGCGATGGTGTCGCCGTGCTCAAGCGCGTCCAGATGCACGTTGACCACGCCTTCCATTTTTTCCGGCAGGGTTGTCAGCTCGAAGTAGTGGGTGGCGAACAGCGTCATTGCCTTGATGCGGTTAGCCAGGTTCTCGGCGCAGGCCCAGGCCAGCGACAGGCCGTCGTAGGTGGAGGTGCCACGGCCGATTTCATCCATCAACACCAGGCTGTGCTCGGTGGCGTTGTGCAGGATGTTGGCGGTTTCGGTCATCTCCACCATGAAGGTGGAACGGCCGGAAGCCAGATCGTCCGCCGCGCCGACGCGGGTGAAGATGCGATCCACTGGGCCGATGGTGGCTTTGGCTGCTGGAACGTAGCTGCCGATGTGCGCCATCAGCACAATCAGCGCCGTTTGCCGCATATAGGTGCTTTTACCGCCCATGTTCGGGCCGGTGATGATCAGCATGCGGCGCTGTGGCGACAGGGAGAGCGGGTTGGAGATAAACGGTTCGCTCAGCACCTGCTCCACCACCGGGTGGCGGCCTTCGGTGATGCGGATCCCCGGCTGCTCGCTCATGACCGGGCAGGCGTAGTTCAGGGTGTCGGCGCGCTCGGCCAGGTTGGCCAGCACGTCCAGCTCGGCCAGCGCGGCGGCGCTTTGCTGCAGTTCCGCCAGGTGTGGCAGCAGCAGATCGAACAGCTCGTCGTACAGGTTTTTCTCAATTGCCAGCGCTTTGCCCTTGGAGGTGAGTACCTTGTCTTCGTACTCTTTCAATTCCGGGATGATGTAGCGCTCGGCGTTTTTCAGCGTCTGGCGACGTACATAGTGGATCGGCACCAGATGGCTCTGACCGCGGCTCACCTGAATGTAGTAGCCGTGTACGCCGTTGAAGCCGACCTTGAGCGTATCCAGCCCCAGCTTTTCACGCTCGCGGATCTCCAGCCGATCGAGGTAGTCGCTGGCGCCGTCGGCCAGGGCGCGCCACTCGTCCAGCTCGCTGTTGTAACCGGGGGCGATCACGCCGCCGTCGCGCACCAGCACCGGCGGCGATTCAATGATCGCGCGTTCCAGCAGTTCGCGCAGCTCGTCGAACTGGCCCACCTGAGATAGCAGTTGCTGCACATGCGGCGTATCCACATCTTGCAGCAGCGCGCGGATGTCCGGCAGTTGCTGGAAAGCATGACGCATGCGGGCCAGATCGCGCGGACGCGCGGTGCGCAGCGCCAGGCGCGCCAAAATTCGCTCCTGATCGCCCACCTGGCGCAGCGAAGGCTGCAGATCGGCGAACCGTTCCTGCAATGCGCCGATCGCCTGTTGGCGGGCGGTCAGCACCTTGATGTCTCGGGTCGGCATGTGCAGCCAGCGTTTCAGCATGCGGCTGCCCATCGGCGTGACTGTGCGATCGAGGATCGCCGCCAGCGTGTTGTCGCTGCCGCCGGACAGGCTCTGCGTCAGCTCCAGGTTGCGGCGGGTGGCGGCGTCCATGATGATGCCGTCCTGCTGACGTTCCATGGTGATGCCGCGAATGTGCGGCAGCGAAGTGCGCTGGGTATCTTTCACGTACTGCAACAGACAGCCGGCGGCGCGCAGCGCCTGATGCGCCTGTTCGACGCCGAAGCCGGTCAAATCGCGGGTGCCGAACTGCAGGTTGAGTTGTTGGCGTGCGGTCTCCAGTTCGAATTCCCACAGCGGACGGCGGCGCAGGCCGTGGCGCTGTTCGATCAGCGCCATTTGTTCGAAGGTTTCCGGGTAGAGCAGCTCGGCCGGATTGGTGCGCTGCAGCTCGGCGGCCATAGTTTCCAGATCCTGCGGCTCGGCGACGCGGAAGCGGCCGGAGCTCACGTCCAGCGTGGCGTAACCGAAGCCGCGCGCATCCTGCCAGATCGCCGCCAGCAGGTTGTCCTGGCGCTCTTGCAGCAGCGCTTCGTCGGTGATGGTGCCGGGGGTGACGATGCGCACCACTTTGCGCTCGACCGGCCCTTTACTGGTGGCCGGATCGCCGATCTGCTCACAGATGGCGACGGACTCGCCGAGCTGCACCAGCTTGGCCAGGTAGTTCTCCACCGCGTGGTGCGGCACGCCGGCCATCGGGATCGGCTCGCCCGCCGAGGCGCCGCGTTTGGTCAGCGAGATATCCAGCAGTTGGGAAGCGCGCTTGGCGTCGTCGTAAAACAGCTCGTAGAAGTCGCCCATGCGGTAGAACAGCAGGATTTCAGGATGCTGGGCCTTGAGGCGCAGGTACTGCTGCATCATCGGCGTGTGCGAATCGAGTTTATCGGTGCTATTCATGCGATTATTTTTCCAATCCATTGAATGTAAAGGGAACTGTGATTTTCATTGTCGTCATTCGCTATCACATTGTTTCAGCAGGCGTCGCCCACTCAGCGCTTGGCGGGCGGCGCAAATCAAATCATCAAAACGCCAAACGGCGCGCTCAAACCCGAGGTTTGCACAGACGCTTATACTAGCCCAGCGGGCAATCGGCTGTCACAGGTAAAAATGGGAAGCGCTGCGCAAGGCGGGTTTGAAACGCGGCGAGATTGTTGTTCGCCTGCGGGCAACAACGCAAGTGGCCGCCCGCTGAGGCGGCGTAGAGGTTATTGCGCGCCGTTTCCCGGTTTTTACCTCTATTACCCCAACCGCAGAAACCATTCCGTGGCGCTGGCCACGGTGATTGAGTTGCTGCGTCTGCCCACGTAATCCTCTTCACCAGCCATCGCGTTCGGATGGCAGCAGGCGAATCAAGCTTGAACTATTTTTATTCCCTTTTCGTTTGTTCAGGCGCAAATAAACCCTTAAATTCCCGGCGAGTTTATAACTTGCTGTTTATAATTGCTATTTGATTATTTATTACGAATATTCTGAGTTTTTATCGGTTATTTGAGAGCCCGGTCACACTATTTTTTTGTGCGAAATGTGAAGAGAGTCAATCCATCAGGTCAATGAGAGACGGTTCTGTGTCCTTCTGGCTTACCGATCCTTTTTTCATGCTCCGTATACTGTCTGTAACCAGGGCAACGTGACGGAAATTTTCATAAGGAATGTGCGTGAAGCAATCGTGATTGCATCTGGCATACAAATAACACCGGGTTTTTTTGATTATCTGAGGTGCTTGGTATGGAAAAGAAAAAAATCTATCTGTTTTGTTCTGCCGGTATGTCCACTTCCCTGTTGGTATCAAAAATGAAGGCGCAGGCCGAAAAATATGAAGTGCCGGTGATCATCGCCGCCTATCCGGAAGCGCTGGCCGCGGAGAAGGGCGTTGAAGCGGATCTGATCCTGCTGGGGCCGCAGATCGCCTACACCCTGCCGGAAGTGCAGAAACAGTTGCCCAATAAACCTGTTGAAGTCATCGATCCGCAGCTGTACGGCAAGGTCGATGGGCTGGGCGTGCTGAAGGCCGCGGTGGCCGCCATCAAAAAAGCCAACCAATAACAGGAGGCCGCCGTGAATACCCTCATTGCCTCGCTCGAGAAGGTTATCCTGCCTTTCGCCGTAAAAATCGGTAAGCAGCCCCACGTCAACGCCATCAAAAACGGCTTTATCCGTCTGATGCCGCTGACCTTGACCGGGGCGATGTTCGTGTTGATCAACAACGTGTTCCTGAGCTTTGGCGAGGGATCGTTCTTCTATTCGCTGGGCGTGCGATTGGACGCCTCCACCATCGAGACGCTTAACGGCCTGAAGAGCATCGGCGGCAGCGTTTACAACGGTACGCTGGGGATCATGTCCCTGATGACGCCGTTCTTTATCAGCATGGCGTTGGCCGAAGAGCGCAAGGTCGATCCGCTGGCCTCGGCACTGCTGGCGGTGGCGGCCTTCATGACCGTCACGCCGTTCAACGTCGGCGAGGCCTATGCGGTGGGCGCCAACTGGCTGGGCGGCGCCAACATCATTTCCGGTATGGTGATCGGGTTGGCGGTGGCTGAGATGTTTGCTTTCATCGTGCGGCGCAACTGGGTGATCAGCCTGCCGGACAGCGTGCCGGCTTCGGTGTCGCGTTCTTTCTCGGCACTGATCCCCGGCTTCATCATCCTCTCCATCATGGGGCTGGTGGCGTTCGCGCTGGCGCATTGGGGCACCAACTTCCACCAGATCATCATGGACGGCATTTCGGCGCCGCTGGCCAAGATGGGCAGCGTGGTGGGTTGGGTGTACGTGCTGTTCTCTTCGCTGCTGTGGTTCTTTGGGGTGCACGGCTCCATGGCGCTGGCGGCGCTGGACAGCGGCATCATGACACCGTTCGCGCTGGAAAACGTGGAGCTGTACAACAAATACGGTTCTGTCGAAGCGGCGGTGGCCGCCGGTAAAGAGTTCCACATGTGGGCGAAACCGTTCGTCGACTCCTATATCTACCTCGGCGGCACCGGCTCGACGCTGGGTCTGATCATCGCCATCTTCATCGCCTCGCGCCGCGAAGATTACCGCCAGGTCGCCAAGTTGGCGACGCCATCCGGCATTTTCCAGATCAACGAGCCGATCCTGTTTGGCCTGCCGGTGATCATGAACCCGGTGATGTTCATTCCGTTTATTCTGGTACAGCCGGTGCTGACCATTATCACTTCGCTGGCTTATTACTCCGGGCTGATCCCGCCGATCACCAACATCGCGCCCTGGACCATGCCGGTTGGCCTGGGGGCGTTCTTCAACACCAACGGCAGCATCATGGCCATGTTGCTGAGCCTGTTCAACCTGGCGGTCGCCACCGTGATTTACCTGCCGTTCGTGGCGATCTCCAACAAGGCGCAGAGCCAGATCGATGCGGCGACAGAAAGCGAAGAAGACATCGCCAACGCGCTGAAATTCTAACTGTGGAACGGGGCGGCGCGGCCGCCCCGCGAGGGACGCGAGTATGGAATATCAATTTGCCGACGGGTTCTGGTGGGGCAGCGCCACCTCCGCGCCGCAGTCTGAAGGGGCGGCCGCGCGGGACGGCAAGAGCCGCAACATCTTCGACTATTGGTACGAGATCGCGCCCGAGCGCTTTCACGATCGGGTGGGGCCGGCCGAGGCCTCGACCTTTTATGACCATTTCCGCACCGACATCGGGCTGCTCAAAACGTTGGGCCACAATACCTTCAGAACGTCGATCTCGTGGTCGCGGCTGATCCCGGACGGCGACGGCGAGGTGAACCCGCAGGCGGTGGCCTTCTATAACGCGATGATCGACGAGCTGCTGGCGCAGGGCATCACCCCGTTTATCAATCTCTATCACTTCGATATGCCGCTGTGCATGCAGCAGCGCGGCGGCTGGGAAAGCCGGGCGGTGGTCGAAGCCTACGCGCGTTACGCCGATACCTGTTTCGGCCTGTTTGGCGATCGGGTTACCCACTGGTTCACCTTCAACGAGCCGATCGTGCCGGTAGAGGCCGGTTACCTGAATGACTTGCACTACCCTTGCGTGGTGGACTTCAAACGGGCGGTCACCGTGGCGTATCACAGCGTGCTGGCGCACGCCATGGCAGTGCAGCGTTTCAGAGCGCGCGGGTTGCCGGGGAGCATCGGCATCATTCTGAATCTGAGCCCGACCTATCCGCGCTCCGATGCGCCGGAGGATCTGCAGGCCGCACACGACGCCGATCTGCTGCTCAATCGCAGCTTTCTCGATCCGGTCGCCAAGGGGCGTTATCCGACGCCGCTGCTGCACCTGTTGGAGCAGCATGGGCTGATGCCACACTGCGAGCCGCAGGACGCGCAACTGATCGAAGGCGGCGTGGTGGATATCCTCGGCGTCAACTACTACCAGCCGCGCAGGGTGCAGGCGAAAGCGGGGCGCCGCGCCGGGGAGCCGATCGCGCTGCCGGAGGACTTGTTCAGTTACTATGCAATGCCGGGCCGCAAAATCAATCCGCATCGCGGCTGGGAGATCTATGAGAAGGGGTTGTACGACATCCTGATGGACCTGAAAGAGAACTACGGCAATCTGCCCTGTTATATTTCGGAAAACGGCATGGGCGTCGAGGGCGAAGAAGCGTTTATCGGCGCCGATGGGCGGGTGGAGGACGATTACCGCATCGAGTTTATTCGCGATCACCTGAAGTGGCTGCACCGCGCGCTGGCGGAAGGCTCGCAGTGCAAGGGCTATCATCTGTGGACCTTTATCGACTGCTGGTCTTGGCTGAACGCCTACAAGAATCGTTATGGGCTGGTGCGGCTGGACCGGGCGGAGCAGCGGCGCACCATCAAAAAAAGCGGCTACTGGTTTGCCGAGGCGGCCAGACGCAACGGATTTGACTAACGGGAGGCCGGCGCCGTGTCCGATAACCCAATTTCGCTGAGTGTGAACGACGTGAAGCTGATTCGCGAGCAGGATTTCTTTAACTGCAAAGACTTTCACCTGTTCATCTACAACAAGGTGGAAAGCGCCACCGGGCTGCATCAGCATGACTATTACGAATTCACCATCGTGCTGAGCGGCAAATGCTATCAGGAGATCAACGGCAAGCGGGTGCTGCTGGAACGCGGGGATTTCGTCTTTATCCCCATCGGCTCTTACCACCAGAGCTTTTACGAGTTCGGCGCGACGAAAATCTTCAACGTGGCGGTCAGCAAAGCGTTTTTTGAAGAGCACTATTTGCAGCAACTGCCGCGCTGTTTTGTCGCCTCGCAGGCCTACAGCCTGAGAAGCGAGTTTTTAGCCTATATCGAATCGGTGGTGAGTTCGCCGCAGTTTCGCGAGGACGATTTCGCCGAATTCCTCGAAACGCTGACCTTCTACGTGATCAGCCGTATTCGTCACTATAAAGAAGACACCGACGGCGGCGATGATATCCCGCAGTGGCTGAAAAACACCCTGGCCGGCATGCATGACAAGGCGATGTTCGGCGAGCGGGCGTTGGCGAACATGGTGGCGCTGTCGGGGAAAACTCAGGAGTACCTGACCCGGGCGATGCGGCGTTACTACCAGAAGACGCCGATGCAGGTGATCAATGAGATCCGCATCAACTTCGCCAAGACGCAGCTGGAGGTCACCAACTATTCGGTCTCCGACATCGCCTTTGATTCCGGCTATGGCGATGTCAGCCTGTTCATTAAAAACTTCAAGCGGCTCACCGACGTGACCCCAGGCAACTACCGAAAAAAGTGTTACGGCCCTCTTTAGGGCCGCTCCCGATCAGTATCAACGCCGATATGCCGATGAGCTTCAGGGTGCCGGTCGGTTAATCATTTGATTTTTATCTTAGCGAAGGGGAATGCCGCACCGGTCGGTCGGCCCTCCTTTGCCAAAAATTTATCCCGCGGGAGCCACTATGGAAAAACTACTGATCGTGAATGCCGACGATTTCGGTCTGAGCAAAGGGCAGAACTATGGCGTTATCGAGGCGTATCAGCATGGCGTCGTTTCCTCCACCACGGCGATGGTGAACGGCGGCGGTGCGGAGCATGCTGCAGCGCTCAGCCGGCAATATCCCGGATTGCCGATCGGGCTGCACTTCGTTTTGACCCATGGCAGGCCGTTGGGCGCCATGCCTTCGCTGGTCAACGAGCGCGGCGAACTGGGCAAATGGCTGTGGCGCCGCGCCGAGGCCGGCGAGTTGCCGCTGGACGAGATTCAGGAAGAGCTGCAGCACCAGTTCGCGCGGTTCGTGACGCTGTTCGGCAGGCCGCCGACGCACATTGACAGCCACCACCATGTGCATATGCAGCCGCAGATTTACCCGCTGGTGGAGGCGTTCGCGCTGGCGCATGATCTGCCGCTGCGCATCGATCGCGAAGAGGCGAAACGGCGCGACATTGCGTTGCAGACTCCCTGCAGCACCGACGCGTTTGACGCGGGATTCTACGGTGAAATGATTTCCGAAGCCTTGTTCTTGCAGCGGTTGGCGCGCGCCGACGAGCAGGGCGCAGAATCATTGGAAATGATGTGCCACCCGGCCTTCCTCGACGCGACGATCCTGCAGAGCCAATACTGCCATCCGCGCCTCTCCGAGCTGGATGTGTTGACCGCGCCGACGCTGAAAGCGGCGATCGCCGAACGCGGTTTTCTGCTGGGCTCTTTCCGGGATCTGTAACGCAGTCATTTACAGCATGGCGTGCGCCTTTTTCAGGCCGGTGTCTTCTTCCGGATCCGCCCCCTGAGCTGAGGGTTCCGCCTCCTGTTCTTCGGGCTGCTGCTGCTCGACATCGGGCGCTGCTTCCGGCGGCGGCATGGTGTCGTGAATGATCTGCTCATCGAAGGTTGGATTGAGCGCCGGCGACAGCGGCGAGCTGGCGAGGCTGTCCGGCAGCGCAATATGCGGCACCGGCGCGTCCTGCGCCAGCTGCGGTTCCTCTGCTTTGGCCGTCCGGCTCAGGGCTGCCAGCAGCACGCCGCACAGGGCGAAGAAGGCGTACAGAATATTGCCGCCAAGCGGCTCGATCAGCGCGCCGACCGCCAACGGCCCGATGCTGGCGCCGACGCCGAACGCCATCAGCAGACAGGCGGCCAGCGAGACGCGGCGCTCCGGCTCGATCAGATCGTTGGCCAGCGCCACCGCGAGCGGGTAAAGCGTAAACTGCAGCATGCTGACGACGAATCCTACCGCCAGCAGCAGCGGAAAATCGATGTGCGGCAGCAGCGCCAGCGGCAGCGCCGCCACGATCAGCAGAATGGCGTTGAGGCGCATCAGCAAGGGGCGGTTATAGCGATCCGACAGCCAACTGAGCGGGAATTGCGCCACCAGCCCGGCGAAGATGGAGAGCGCCATGAACAGGCCGGTTTGCTGAGTGGTTAAGGATTGCAGGCTGGCGTAGACCGGCGCCAGGCCGTAAAACGAGCCCACCACCATGCCGATCACCAGCGTGGTAGCCAGCACCTTGGGAATGGCGCCGACAAAGTAACGCAGCTCCATCGGCGCCGGCGACATGTGGCGCGCATTGGTGCGGGTGGTGAGAGCGATGGGCACCAGACAAAGCGCGAAGCACAGCGCGATCACCAGCAGCGTGGCGATGCCCAGATTGCTTTGCAGCATCAGCACTATCTGGCCCAGCGACATGCCGAGATAGGTCGCCGCCATATAGAAGCCGAACACCATGCCGCGCTGATTGGATTCCGCCTGGTCGTTCAACCAGCTCTCCAGCACCATGTACTGACACATCATGCATAGGCCGATCACCAGGCGCAGCGCGACCCAGGCGGGAATGAACTCCGTCAGGCCGTGGCCCAGCACCGCGGCGGTGATGATGCCGGCGCAGGCCACGTAGGCGCGGATATGCCCGACGCGGGCGATGAGAAAGTGGCCGACCTTGCCGCCGATCACCAGCCCGATGTAGTTGGCGGCGATGATGGCGCCGATCAGCGCGCTGCTGACGTGAATGGAGGTCAGCCGCAGCGAGACGTAGGTAGTGAGCAGGCCCGAGCCCAACAGCAGCAGCAGGGTGGTGGTGTACAACGGCAAAAATACGCCCAACGTTTTTTTCACTCTATCATCCTAATCTCTTCTGGTGCGCCCTGAGACCGCCGCCGCAGCGTGCCGCCTCCGTGATGTTCCTTGTGCTGGTGCGCCGCCGCTCGATGGGGCGCTTCTTTTGATACTAGCAGCTTGGCCGGGCGCTTAAAACCGCACCTCCTGCGAGGCGCTGCGCATTTCTGCGCACCAGCCGCCGCGCCGCCTTGATAAATGCTACTATCGGGCGCATATACCTGAATTCGCGAGGGAGGGGTTATGAGTCAAAACCAACTGCGCCGGCTCAGCGTGCTGGCAGGGGAAAAACTGAAGGCGCAGGGCCGCTGGATCACCTGCGCGGAATCCTGCACCGGCGGCGGCATCGCCAAGGCCATTACCGATGTTGCGGGGAGCTCCGCCTATTTCGATCGCGGATTCGTGACCTACAGCAATGCGGCGAAGCATGATCTGCTGGGGGTGAGCGAAGCGACGTTGGCGGCGCACGGCGCGGTCAGCGAAGAGGTGGTGCGCGAGATGGCCATAGGGGCGCTGCGTGCGGCGAAGGCCGATCTGGCGCTGTCGGTGAGCGGCATCGCCGGCCCGGACGGCGGCAGCGCGGAAAAGCCGGTCGGCACCGTGTGGTTCGGCTTCGCCGGCAGCGATGGCCGGGGGCTGTCGCGCAAGATGCAATTCGAGGGCGACCGCGACGCGGTGCGGCTGCAGGCGACGATTTTCGCGCTGCAAACCGCCATCGACGAATTTTTGTAAATTAGGCTTGATACTGTATGACCATACAGTATAATTAGTGACATTTCCTGCACAACATACATTCAGTGGCAGTGTGGGGTAACACCGGCATTGCGAAACGAAGGAGCAAAAATGGCTATTGATGAGAACAAGCAAAAGGCGTTAGCTGCGGCACTGGGCCAGATTGAGAAACAGTTCGGCAAAGGCTCCATCATGCGCCTGGGTGAAGACCGTTCCATGGACGTGGAAACCATCTCCACCGGCTCACTGTCACTCGATATCGCTCTGGGCGCCGGCGGCCTGCCGATGGGCCGCATCGTCGAAATCTACGGCCCGGAATCGTCCGGTAAAACCACCCTGACGCTGCAGGTGATCGCCGCCGCGCAGCGCGAAGGCAAAACCTGTGCGTTCATCGATGCCGAGCACGCGCTGGATCCTATCTATGCGAAGAAGCTGGGCGTCGATATCGACAACTTGCTGTGCTCCCAGCCGGACACCGGCGAGCAGGCGCTGGAAATCTGTGATGCGCTGACCCGCTCCGGCGCGGTTGACGTCATCATCGTCGATTCCGTGGCGGCGTTGACGCCGAAGGCGGAAATCGAAGGTGAAATCGGCGATTCGCACATGGGGTTGGCGGCGCGCATGATGAGCCAGGCGATGCGTAAGCTGGCCGGCAACCTGAAAAACGCCAATACCCTGCTGATCTTCATCAACCAGATCCGTATGAAAATTGGTGTGATGTTCGGCAACCCGGAAACCACTACCGGTGGTAACGCTCTGAAGTTCTATGCTTCGGTGCGTCTGGATATCCGTCGTATCGGTGCCATCAAAGAGGGCGACGAAGTGGTGGGCAGCGAAACCCGCGTGAAAGTGGTGAAGAACAAAATCGCTGCGCCGTTCAAACAGGCTGAGTTCCAAATCATGTACGGCGAAGGCATCAACAGCCGTGGCGAGCTGGTCGATCTGGGCGTGAAGCACAAGATGATCGAAAAAGCCGGTGCCTGGTACAGCTATAACGGCGAGAAGATCGGTCAGGGCAAGGCGAATGCCTGTAACTTCCTGAAAGAAAACCCGGCTATCGCCGCCGAGCTGGATAAGAAACTGCGCGACCTGCTGCTGCACAGCGGCGGTGAGCTGGTAGCTGCCTCCGGTGACGACTTCGAAGATGACGAAGCGGAAACCAGCGAGCAGTTTTAATCGCTGAAGATGTGCGCTGCCGTTTATGTGGCGCACATCCCCTGAATTCAGGCTTGAATGATGAATGACTTGCTAAGCCGCGCCATGCGCCTGCTGTCGCAACGCGATCATAGTGAAGCTGAACTGCGCCGCAAACTTGCGGCGCAGCCGTTTGTGGCGAAAGCCCGGTTTGGCGGCAAGGGGCCGCATGCGCCGACATCGCCGCCGCCGGTAGCCGAAGAGCCGGTAGATCCCGCGCTGATCGATCAGGTTATCGTCTACTGTTACCAGCACAACTGGCTGGACGATAAGCGTTTCGCCCACAGCTACATCGGCAGCCGCAGCCGCAAAGGTTATGGCGCGCAGCGCATCCGCAGCGAACTGATGCAAAAGGGCGTGGATAAAGCGCTGGTGCAGGACGCGTTGGCGGAATGCGATATCGACTGGTGTGAACAGGCGAAACAGGTGGCGCAGCGAAAATTTGGCGATGCGTTGCCAACCGACTGGAAAGAGAAAGCCAAAGTGCAGCGTTATCTGCTCTATCGCGGCTTCTTCCAAGAAGAAATTCAGTCAATTTACCGTGATTTTGCGCAATGAGCGCACACGGGGTTTTACTTCCCTCTGAAGAAAATTTATCTTATCCCCACTTTTTGTTCGTGAGCTGGTTGTCATCGTCGGGATGACGCGCCACCGGCTCACGTGTCGTTATTCTAGCCTTTCCAGGAAAATTATGAGCAAGAGCACCGCTGAGATCCGTCAAGCGTTTCTCGATTTCTTTCATAGTAAGGGTCATCAGGTTGTAGCAAGCAGCTCCCTGGTGCCTAACAATGATCCGACATTGCTGTTTACCAATGCCGGCATGAACCAATTTAAGGATGTTTTCCTGGGGCTCGACAAACGCGCCTATTCCCGCGCCACCACCTCGCAGCGCTGCGTGCGCGCAGGCGGCAAGCATAACGACCTGGAAAACGTCGGTTATACCGCTCGTCACCACACCTTCTTTGAAATGCTGGGCAACTTCAGCTTCGGCGATTACTTCAAGCACGACGCTATCAGCTACGCGTGGGAACTGCTGACCGGTGAAAACTGGTTCAACCTGCCGAAAGAGAGACTGTGGGTCACCGTGTATGAAACCGATGACGAAGCCTTCGACATCTGGCAGAAGCAAATCGGCGTACCGGCCGAGCGCATTATCCGCATCGGCGATAACAAGGGCGCGCCTTTCGCTTCAGATAACTTCTGGCAGATGGGTGATACCGGCCCATGCGGCCCGTGCACCGAGATTTTCTACGATCACGGCGATCACATCTGGGGCGGCCCTCCGGGCAGCCCGGAAGAAGACGGCGACCGCTACATCGAGATCTGGAACATCGTTTTCATGCAGTTCAACCGTCAGTCCGACGGCACCATGCTGCCGCTGCCGAAACCTTCGGTGGATACCGGTATGGGTCTGGAGCGTATCGCGGCGGTGTTGCAGCATGTGAACTCCAACTATGAGATCGACCTGTTCCGCACCCTGATCGCCGCCGTGGCGAAAGTGACCGGCGCGACCGATCTGGACAACAAATCCCTGCGCGTTATCGCCGACCACATTCGTTCCTGCGCCTTCCTGGTGTCGGACGGCGTGATCCCGTCTAACGAAAACCGCGGCTACGTGCTGCGCCGTATCATTCGTCGCGCGATCCGCCATGGCAACATGCTGGGTGCGAAAGACACCTTCTTCTACAAGCTGGTGGCGCCGCTGATCGAAGTGATGGGCCCGGCGGCCGACGAGCTGAAACGCCAGCAATCGCTGGTGGAGCAGGTGCTGAAAACCGAAGAAGAGCAGTTTGCTCGCACGCTGGAGCGTGGGCTGGCGCTGTTGGACGAAGAGCTGGCCAAGCTGCAGGGCGATACCCTGGACGGCGAGACCGCTTTCCGTCTGTACGACACCTACGGCTTCCCGGTGGATCTGACCGCAGACGTCTGCCGCGAGCGCGGTCTGAAAGTCGACGAAGTGGGCTTTGAAGAAGCGATGGAAGCGCAGCGCCGCCGCGCGCGCGAATCCAGCGGTTTCGGCGCCGACTACAACAGCCTGATCCGCGTGGACGGCAGCAGCCAGTTCAGCGGCTATGATCATGACGAGCAGCAGGCGAAGGTGATCGCGCTGTTCCGTGATGGCCAGCCGGTCGAGCAGATCAACGCCGGCGAAGAGGCGGTGGTGGTGCTGGACGAGACGCCGTTCTACGGTGAATCCGGCGGCCAGGTCGGCGATAAAGGCGTGCTGAAAGCCGCCGGCGCAGAATTTGTGGTCAACGACACCCAGAAATACGGCCAGGCTATCGGCCATCAAGGCAAGCTGGCGCAGGGTTCGCTGAAGCTGAACGATCGCGTTGACGCGCAGATCGATACCGAGCGTCGCAACAGCATCCGTCTGAACCACTCCGCAACCCACCTGTTGCACGCCGCGTTGCGCCAAACGTTGGGTGAGCACGTTGCGCAGAAAGGCTCGCTGGTTAACGACAAATACCTGCGCTTCGACTTCTCGCATTTCGAAGCGATGAAGCCGGAACAAATCCGCGCGGTGGAAGATCTGGTTAACCAGCAGGTGCGTCGTAACCTGCCGGTGCAGACCGAGCTGATGGCGTTGGAAGACGCCAAAGAGAAGGGCGCAATGGCGCTGTTCGGTGAGAAGTACGACGACAACGTGCGCGTGCTGACCATGGGCGACTTCTCCACCGAGCTGTGCGGCGGCACCCACGCCAGCCGCACCGGCGATATCGGTCTGTTCCGCATTCTGAGCGAGTCGGGCACCGCGGCGGGCATCCGCCGTATTGAAGCGGTGACCGGCGCTGGCGCTATCGCTACGCTGCATCAGCAAAGCGATTTGTTGCAAGACGTTGCTCAGTTGGTGAAGGGCGACAGCAACAACCTGACCGATAAAGTGCGCTCGGTGCTCGATCGCACGCGCGTGCTGGAAAAAGAACTGCAGCAACTGAAGGATCAGCAGGCGGCGCAGGAAAGCGCGTCGCTGTCCAGCCAGGCGAAAGTGGTTAACGGCGTGAAGCTGTTGGTCAGCCAGTTGGACAATGTCGAAGCCAAAATGCTGCGCACCATGGTGGATGACCTGAAAAATCAATTGGGTTCGGCCATTATCGTGTTGGCGACGACGGCTGATGACAAAGTCAGCCTGGTCGCGGGCGTGACCAAGGATCTGACTGACCGCGTGAAAGCCGGCGAGTTGATCGGCAACGTGGCGCAGCAGGTCGGCGGCAAGGGCGGTGGTCGCCCTGATATGGCGATGGCGGGGGGGACGGATATCAACGCCCTGCCAGCGGCGTTAAACAGCGTAGAAGCCTGGGTGGCCTCAAAGCTGTGAACATAAATAAATAGCACGGACAAACGCCATAATACTTTGTTGATTATGGCGTTTTCATACTGTGCTAACACAATTTAGTTACAATTGCGGGAACAAAGTTTTTCTGGTCGGCTAAACTTACCATTATCTGAGGTGGGACCAAGTCTGCTTACACTTATTGTGGATTGCGCGGCTTACGTTTTCACCACATATGATGGATAATGACGGGGAAACTGAGAGACCCGACTCTTTTAATCTTTCAAGGAGCAAAGAATGTTAATTCTGACTCGTCGAGTTGGTGAAACCCTCATGATTGGCGATGAGGTTACGGTCACTGTGCTAGGGGTAAAAGGCAACCAGGTGCGTATTGGTGTGAACGCCCCCAAAGAGGTTTCAGTTCACCGTGAAGAAATCTATCAGCGCATTCAGGCAGAGAAGTCTCAGCAGACGACTTACTGATTCCGAAGCAGCGTCTCGTTGCCAGACGAGACGCTACTGCATCGTTTTACCCACTTCTTTCGTTCTCCCCTCTATTTTTCGTGATTATTTTCCCGGTTAGTTTCCTGCTTTATTGCTGCAGACGTTGCGGTTGCCTGTTGATAAAACGCCCTTTTTGCCGTGAAATCGCCCATGTTGGGTGTGAATTGTGCAAACGCACATGAGTTGGGAAAAATTGTTTGACTTAAAAGTCGGAGAAAGTAATATGTGCGCCACGCAGTGCCGATGAGCTTCTCCAAAGCAAGTTAGGCACAATTCGAAAGAAGCGTATGGTGAGGTGGCCGAGAGGCTGAAGGCGCTCCCCTGCTAAGGGAGTATGCGGTCAAAAGCTGCATCCGGGGTTCGAATCCCCGCCTCACCGCCATTTGCATCCGTAGCTCAGCTGGATAGAGTACTCGGCTACGAACCGAGCGGTCGGAGGTTCGAATCCTCCCGGATGCACCATATTTTGCAGTATGGTGGGGTAGTAACAACGTACCATACGGTATCAAAAAAGAATTCCTGTGCATCCGTAGCTCAGCTGGATAGAGTACTCGGCTACGAACCGAGCGGTCGGAGGTTCGAATCCTCCCGGATGCACCATTCTTAATCTCACTCGTCGCGAAGAGAAATCTTCAAGCGGGTGGAAGAAAAGAAAGTGTTCCCAGGGAGGATAACGTTGCTTCAGCAACGGCCCGCAGGGTAAGGCGCTAGCGCCGAATCATCCTCCCGGATGCACCATTCTTCAAGTCTGGCTTTATTAGCAAAGCCGGCACGCGGTAAAAATAGTAATGCATCCGTAGCTCAGCTGGATAGAGTACTCGGCTACGAACCGAGCGGTCGGAGGTTCGAATCCTCCCGGATGCACCATCTAAGAGAAGCCCGCCTTAGCGGGTTTTTGCTTTTCTGTTATTCGTGAAACAGGCAAGCGGCAAAAGCAGTCATGCATCCGTAGCTCAGCTGGATAGAGTACTCGGCTACGAACCGAGCGGTCGGAGGTTCGAATCCTCCCGGATGCACCATGTTTAACTCCCCGTATCGCGAAGAGAAATCTTCAAGTGGGTGGGAGAAAAGAAAGTGTCCTTGGGGAGGATAACGTTGCTTTAGCAACGGCCCGCAGGGTGAGGCGTTGGCGCCGAATCATCCTCCCGGATGCACCATCTAAGAGAAACCCGCTTTGGCGGGTTTTTCGCTTTTCAGCATTTCGCTATTCTCTCTTCACCCCTTTCTTTCTTTGCACCCGATCGATCACAGCACATTCCGCTATGACGCAGTCAGCGACAACCCAACGGCTTTACGCTAAAGTAGTTTTCTTTCCTCAACGATCATGGAGTAACGATGTACGACCGCTATCAGGGTCTTATTTTCGACATGGACGGCACGATTCTGGACACTGAGCCAACGCACCGTAAAGCGTGGCGCGAAGTGCTGTCCCGTTATGGCATGACGTTTGATGAAGCGGCAATGGTGGCGCTGAGCGGTTCACCGACCTGGCGCATCGCTCAGGCGATTATCGCCAGCCATCAGGCCGATCTCGATCCCCATCACCTGGCGGCGGAGAAAACGCGCGCGGTGGAAGCGATGCTGCTGGATAGCGTGCGTCCATTGCCATTGATCGAGGTGGTGAAATCCTATCATGGCCGCCGTCCGATGGCGGTCGGCACCGGCAGCGAGCACCGCATGGCGGAAATGCTGCTGCGTCATCTCGGCCTGTTCAACTGCTTCGACGCGATCGTCGGTGCGGACGACGTGCAGCGCCATAAACCGGAGCCGGATACCTTCCTGCGCTGTGCCGAACTGATCGGCGTGCCGCCGGAAAAATGCGTGGTGTTTGAAGACGCCGAGTTTGGCATTCAGGCGGCGAAAAATGCCGGCATGGCTGTGGTAGACGTTCGTACGCTGTGAGTAGTACGCTAGCCATAATATCGTTATTTGGCAGCAGCTTCCTCAGTGCGACGCTGCTGCCGGGAAATTCAGAAATCGTTCTGGTCGCCTTGCTGACCCAGAGTCGCGTCTCGCCGGAGTTGCTGGTGCTGGCCGCGACCCTGGGCAACACTCTTGGCGGGTTGACCAATGTCATTATCGGGCGCCTGTTACCGGCGTTGAAACCACAGCGGGGGCTGGCAACGGCGCTCGGGTGGCTGCAACGCTTTGGCCCGGCTGCGCTGTTGCTCAGCTGGGTGCCGGTGGTGGGCGATTTGTTGTGCGTGTTGGCAGGTTGGCTGCGCATGCCCTGGGGCTCTGTCGCGCTGTTTCTGTGTATCGGAAAGGCGCTGCGTTACATCGTTTTGGCTATGATAACGGTACAGGGCATCGCCTGGTGGCAGTAACCAAGTGAATATAACTCAATATTCTCTCGGATGCGGATTCAGTATGCTTACGAGTTATTGTTTTTAGAAGCGGGAGGTCAATTTGATCCCGGACGTATCACAGGCGCTTTCTTGGTTGGAAGCCCATCCCCAGGCATTAAAAGGCATTCGTCGCGGCATCGAGCGTGAAACGCTGCGAGTCACGCCGAACGGCACCTTGGCGACCACCGGGCATCCGGAAAAGCTGGGGGCGGCATTGACGCACCATTGGATCACCACGGATTTCGCCGAGGCGCTGTTAGAGTTCATTACGCCGGTTGATGACAATATCGATCACCTGCTGACGTTCCTGCGCGATATTCATCGCTACGTGGCGCGCAACATTGGCGATGAGCGCATGTGGCCGCTCAGCATGCCGTGCTTTATCGAAGCCGAGCAGGACATCGAGCTGGCGCAGTTCGGTTCGTCGAACATCGGCCGCATGAAGACGCTGTACCGTGAAGGGCTGAAGAATCGCTATGGCGCGCTGATGCAGACCATTTCCGGCGTGCACTACAACTTCTCGTTGCCGCTGGAGTTTTGGCAGGCCTGGGCCGGCGTGCAGGACGCAGAAAGCGGTAAAGAGCAGATCTCGGCCGGTTATTTCCGCCTGATCCGCAACTATTACCGTTTCGGCTGGGTGATCCCGTATCTGTTCGGCGCATCGCCGGCCATTTGTTCTTCGTTCCTCAAAGGGCGCGAGACCACTCTGCCGTTCGAGCGCACCGAGCAGGGGATGTGCTACCTGCCGTACGCCACTTCGCTGCGCTTGAGCGACTTGGGTTATACCAATAAATCGCAGAGTAATCTGGGCATCACCTTCAACGATCTGCACAGCTATGTGGCCGGTTTGAAGCGGGCGATCGCCACGCCTTCCGAAGAGTTCGCCAAGCTGGGCGTGAAAGAGGGCGATCGCTACCTGCAGTTGAACAGCAACGTGCTGCAAATCGAGAACGAGCTGTATGCGCCGATCCGGCCAAAGCGCGTGACCCAAAGCGGCGAGACGCCGTCGGACGCGCTGCTGCGCGGCGGTATCGAATACATTGAAGTGCGTTCGCTGGATATCAACCCGTTCTCGCCGATCGGCGTGGATGCGGTGCAGGCGCGTTTCCTGGATCTGTTCCTGGTGTGGTGCGCGCTGGCGGATGCACCGGAGATGAGCAGCGATGAGCTGCTGTGCACGCGCAAGAACTGGAACCGGGTGATTCTGGAAGGGCGCAAACCGGGTCAGACCATCGGCATCGGCTGTGGCGCCAGCCATGAGCCGCTGGATAAAGTCGGCAAGGCGCTGTTCACCGATCTGCGTCGGGTGGCGGAAGTGCTGGACGGCGAAGCCGGCGATCGTCAATACCAGCAGGTGTGCGATGAACTGGTCGCCGCGTTCGACGACCCTGAATTGACCTTCTCCGCGCGCATTCTCAAGGCGATGAAGGCGGAAGGCACCGGGCGCGTCGGTTTGCAGTTGGCGGAGCAGTATCGCCAGACATTGCTGGAAGAACCGTTGGAAATCCTGAACGAAGCCGAGCTGGATAAAGAGCGGGAAGCCTCGTGGCAGCGTCAACGCGACATAGAAGCCAATGATACGCTAAGCTTTGAAGCGTTCCTGAAGCAAAACGGCGGAAGCTGAAAAAGAAAAAGGCCACATCAATGTGGCCAAATATGCATCTCTGATGACAGGGATGATGATAACAAATGCGCGTCTTTCACATACTCAGACTCGCAGGGTTGGAAAAGGTTTCCCGGTTAGGAAAAAAAGTTTCGAAATAAATGCTCTTTTACGAGGAGGTAGCGAAATGCCATTGCTGGATAGCTTTACCGTCGATCATACCCGTATGGCAGCTCCGGCTGTCCGCGTTGCAAAAACCATGAAAACGCCTCATGGCGATACCATCACGGTGTTTGATCTGCGCTTTTGCCGCCCGAACCTGGAAGTGATGCCCGAGCGCGGCATTCACACGCTGGAGCACCTGTTCGCCGGCTTTATGCGTGACCACCTGAACGGCCAGGGCGTGGAAATTATCGACATCTCCCCGATGGGCTGTCGCACCGGTTTCTACATGAGCCTGATCGGCGTGCCGGAAGAGCAGCGCGTTGCCGATGCCTGGAAAGCGGCGATGGCCGACGTGCTGAAAGTGACCGACCAGCGCAAGATCCCTGAGCTTAACGAGTACCAGTGCGGCACCTACCATATGCACTCGCTGGAAGAAGCGCAGGAAATCGCCAAGCACATTCTGGATAACGGCGTGGTGGTGAACCACAACGACGAGCTGGCGCTGCCGAAAGAGAAGCTGCAGGAATTGCATATCTAGTCGTGCGTGGCCCGCAGAGATAAAAAAAGACGCGATTTCGCGTCTTTTTTACGTTCTGGCCGAGGACTAATGATGGCCGACGCTGGACTGCAGCGAGGTGATCGGCGTGACCCGCACCTGTTTAATCATGTTGCCCTGCACGTCGAGGATGTCGATATCGTAATGACCGATGCGCACCCGGGTGCCGATGTCGGGGATCTCTTCCAGCTCTTCCAGCAGCATGCCGTTGACGGTACGAGCCTCGTTGGCCGGCAAGGTCCAGTTGAAGGCCTTGTTCAGCTCGCGCACGTTGGCGGTGCCGTCGATCAAGACCGAACCGTCGCTCTGCGGCGTGACTTCTTCCGCCAGCGTGGGTGACATCGAGGTGGTGAAATCGCCCACGATCTCCTCGAGGATGTCTTCCACCGTGACCAGGCCCTGAATGTCGCCGTACTCGTCGACCACGATGCCGACCTTCTCTTTGTTGCGCTGGAATTTCACCAGCTGCACGTTGAGCGGCGTGCCTTCCGGAACGAAATAGATCTCATCGGCGGCGCGCAGCAGGTTCTCTTTGTTGAACTCTTTTTTCTCGGTCATCAGGCGATAGGCTTCGCGCACGCGCAGCATGCCGATCGCATCGTCCAGCGAGCTGCGATACAGCACGATGCGGCCATGCGGCGAGTGGGTCAGCTGGCGCATGATCGACTTCCAGTCGTCGTTGACGTCGATGCCGACGATCTCGGTGCGCGGCACCATGATGTCGTTGACCGTCACCTTTTCCAGATCCAGCACCGAGATCAGCATGTCCTGATTGCGGCGGGAGATCTGCGACTGGGATTCGCGCACGATGGTGCGCAGCTCATCCTTGCTGACGGCGTCGCTGATGCGCACGTTGGTGCGAATGCCGAACAGGCGCAAGGTCAGGCTAGTGATGCCGTTGAGCAGCCAGACCAGCGGGAACATCACCTTTTGCAACGGCGCCAGCAGGACGCTGCTGGGGAAGGCGATGCGTTCCGGATAGAGTGCGGCGAAGGTCTTCGGCAGCACTTCGGCGAACAGCAGCACGGCGAAAGTCAGTATGCCGGTCGCAATCGCCACGCCGAGATCGCCATACAGCCGCATGCCGACGATGGTCGCCAGCGCCGAAGCGAGGATGTTGACCAGGTTGTTGCCGATCAGCACCAGGCCGATCAGCCGATCCGGTTTTTGCAGCAGCTTCTCGACCCGACGCGCCGAGCGGTTGCCCTGTTTGGACAGGTGACGCAGGCGATAACGGTTGAGCGTCATCATGCCGGTTTCGGAGGCGGAGAAGTAAGCGGAGACCACGATCATGATCACCAGGATAATGATGAGGGTCCCCGTCGACACATGCTCCAATGCAGTATTCCTTATAGAGAGGGAGAATTGAGCCAGGCTGGCCTAGCGCACCATCACCTGCTGAATCAGACGGCTGCCGAAGTAGGCGAGCGTCAGCAGGAAGGCGCCGGCGAAGCTGAACCAGACGACGCGGCGGCCGCGCCAGCCCTCATGGTAGTGGCCCCACAACAGCACGATATACACGAACCAGGCCATGATCGACAGCACGGCTTTATGCACGTTCTCTTTGCTGAACAGATTATCCATGTACAGCAGGCCGGTGCACAGGGTGAGCGTCAGCAGCACCACGCCGATCTGGGTGATATGGAACATCTTGCGCTCAATGCTCATCAGCGGCGGCATGTCGGCGCTGAAGGTCAGCTTCTTGTTTTTCAACAGGTAGTCGAGCCAGGCGAGCTGCAAGGCATAGAGCGCAGCGATGATCAGGGTGGCGTAAGAGAACAGCGCCAGGCCGATATGCACCATCAGTTCCGGGCTGGCCTCCAGGTGAGTGATGAACTCGCCGGGCATAAAGCTGGCGAAGGCCAGGTTGATCATCGCGAAGCTGTAGACAATTGGCAGCAGGAACCAGCCGCGATCGCGCGAAGCGACGAAGGTCATCACCGAGCAGATGATCAGGCTGACGATGGAACCAATGTTCAGCAGGCTGAGATTCTGCCCGGCGCTGACGTCAAAGATGCGCTGCTGCAGCGCGATGGCGTGGCAAATCAGCGCGACCACCGCCGAGACGAGGGCAAGCCGACGGTATGCGCTGTTCTTCCGCAACAAACTGGGAATGATCAGTCCAAGGCTGAGCAGGTAGGCCATCAAAGCCACAATGGAGAAAACTGGCATAGCGTTTAATTTTGCTTCGGCGTGGTTAATTGGAGTGTCAGTATAACGTTGCGCGCGTTTCACTCCAACCTATCTCCAACGCTGAGGCAGAGATCCTGCTCGCTTCGTGTTATCATCGGCGCAATTGTGTCGCCGGAGCGGCCTGTCATTACACGTTGAGCATGAGACGATGTTTGAAAATTTAACCGATCGATTGTCGCGCACGTTGCGCAATATCAGCGGCCGCGGGCGGCTGACCGAAGAAAATATCAAGGAAACCCTGCGTGAAGTGCGTATGGCTTTGCTGGAAGCGGACGTTGCGCTGCCGGTGGTGCGCGACTTCATCAACCGCGTAAAAGAGAGCGCGGTTGGCCATGAAGTCAACAAGAGCCTGACGCCGGGGCAGGAGTTCGTCAAGATCGTCAAGGGCGAGCTGATCGCCGCGATGGGCGAAGTCAACACCGAGCTGAACCTAGCGGCACAGCCGCCGGCGGTGGTGCTGATGGCGGGCCTGCAGGGCGCCGGTAAAACCACCAGCGTCGGTAAGCTCGGCAAGTTCCTGAAAGAAAAACAGAAGAAGAAAGTGTTGGTGGTTTCCGCGGACGTTTATCGCCCAGCGGCGATCAAACAGCTGGAAACGCTGGCGGAAGGTGTCGGCATCGATTTCTTCCCGTCCGACGTCAAAGAAAAACCGATCGACATCGTCAACCGCGCGTTGCAGCAGGCCAAGCTGAAGTTCTATGACGTACTGATCGTCGATACCGCCGGCCGTCTGCACGTTGACGAAGCGATGATGGACGAGATCAAACAGGTGCACGCGGCCATCAAGCCGGTGGAAACCCTGTTCGTGGTCGACGCCATGACCGGCCAGGACGCCGCCAATACCGCCAAGGCGTTTAACGAAGCGCTGCCGCTGACCGGCGTGGTGCTGACCAAGGTCGACGGCGATGCGCGCGGCGGCGCGGCGCTGTCCATCCGCCACATCACCGGCAAGCCGATCAAGTTCCTCGGCGTCGGCGAGAAGACCGAAGCGCTGGAGCCGTTCTATCCGGATCGCGTGGCGTCACGCATCCTGGGCATGGGCGACGTGCTGTCGCTGATCGAAGATATCGAAAGCAAGGTCGACCGCGAGCAGGCGGAGAAACTGGCCAACAAGCTGAAGAAGGGCGACGGTTTCGATCTGACCGACTTCCTGGAGCAGCTCAAGCAGATGCGCAACATGGGCGGCATGGCCAATATGCTGAGCAAGCTGCCGGGCGCGGGCCAGCTGCCGGATAACGTCAAGTCGCAGATGGACGACAAAGTGTTGGTGCGCATGGAGGCGATCATCAATTCGATGACGCTGAAAGAGCGCGCCAAACCGGAAATCATCAAGGGCTCGCGCAAGCGCCGCATCGCGATGGGGGCCGGCATGCAGGTGCAGGACGTCAACCGCTTGCTGAAGCAGTTCGACGAAATGCAGCGTATGATGAAGAAGATGAAGAAAGGCGGCATGGCGAAGATGATGCGCGGCATGAAAGGCATGATGCCGCCGGGCTTCCCAGGCCGCTGACGGGCCTCCGCACGCCGAGTGCGGGCGCTTTCAGCATTCGCCGTTCGCGGTGAAAACCGCCCGAAATTTGACAGGCTGCAAAAGTTGTCCCCTGCGATCGACGCTTTAGATTGCTTTTTGCGCCAAAATGAGTAAAATTTTCGGGCTTTTTATATTGCAACCGGGCCCCGTCCCTCAATGGGGCCCGGCTGTTTTATTAACTAAAGAGGATGTTATGGTAACAATTCGTTTGGCACGTGGCGGCGCTAAAAAGCGTCCGTTCTATCAAGTAGTAGTGACCGACAGCCGCAACGCTCGTGATGGTCGTTTCATCGAGCGCGTAGGCTTCTTCAACCCGATCGCTTCCGGTCAGGCTGAAGCACTGCGTCTGGACCTGGACCGCATCGAGCACTGGGTTGGTCTGGGTGCAACCGTTTCTGATCGCGTTCACGCGCTGATCAAAGACGCTAAGAAAGCAGCTTAATCTGTCGCGGTGGTGGCAATGAGCAAGCAACTCAAACCGGTAGCGCCGATCGCGCCGATTGTACTCGGTAAAATGGGGTCCGCTTACGGCATTCGTGGTTGGCTCAGAGTGTTTTCATCCACCGAGAACGCCGAAAGCATTTTTGACTATCAGCCGTGGTTTATCCAGCAGGCGGGTCAGTGGCAGCATATCGAGTTGGAAGACTGGAAGCGCCACAGTCAGGATCTGATCATCAAAGTCAAAGGCATTGACGATCGGGACGCGGCGAATCTGCTGACTAATCGCGAGATTATGGTGGATTCCGATCAACTTCCTCCGTTGGAGGGTGATGATTACTACTGGAAAGACCTGATGGGCTGCCAGGTAGTCACCTCCGCCGGCTACGAGCTGGGTAAAGTCATCGATATGATGGAAACCGGCTCGAACGATGTGATGGTTGTGAAAGCGAACCTGAAAGATGCGTTCGGCATGAAGGAGCGGTTGATTCCGTTTCTTCATGGGCAGGTTATCAAGAAAGTCGATCTCACTGCCCGCGTGATTGAGGCAGATTGGGATCCTGGTTTTTGACCCCCGGATCAAACGGTCGAAGCAAGTGGAATAACGGTAAGGGGATTGGCTTGTGTTCATCGGTATTGTAAGCCTGTTTCCTGAGATGTTCCGCGCTATCACCGATTACGGGGTGACTGGCCGGGCAGTAAAAAATGGCCTGCTGAGCGTGCAGTGTTGGAGTCCGCGCGACTTCACCTACGACCGGCATCGTACCGTGGACGATCGCCCTTACGGCGGCGGCCCGGGAATGCTGATGATGGTGCAACCTTTACGGGAAGCCATTCATGCGGCGAAAGCAGCGGCAGGCGAGGGAGCAAAGGTGATTTATCTGTCACCTCAGGGGCGCAAGCTGGATCAAACCGGCGTGTGCGAACTGGCGGCCAATCAGAAGATGATTCTGGTGTGCGGCCGTTACGAAGGGATAGACGAGCGCGTAATCCAAACCGAAATTGACGAAGAATGGTCAATCGGCGATTACGTTCTCAGCGGCGGGGAACTGCCGGCGATGACCCTGATTGATTCAGTCGCCCGTTTCATACCGGGTGTGCTGGGCCATCAGGCCTCAGCGGAGGAAGACTCCTTCGCCGACGGATTGCTGGACTGCCCGCACTATACCCGCCCCGAGGTGTTGGAAGGGATGGAGGTACCGCCGGTTCTGCTGTCGGGCAACCATGCCGAGATACGTCGCTGGCGCTTAAAGCAGTCGCTGGGCCGAACCTGGCTTAGAAGACCTGAACTTCTAGAAAGCCTAGCTCTGACTGACGAGCAAGCGGTGTTGCTGGCTGAGTTCCAACGGGAACATCAGGCCAGGCAACAGGACTATGAAGGAAACGTCTGACATCAGACGGGACCGAAATATCAGTTTACCTAGGGTAAGAGACATATTATGAGCAACATTATTAAGCAACTTGAACAAGAGCAGATGAAACAAGACGTACCTGCATTCCGTCCGGGTGATTCCGTGGAAGTGAAGGTATGGGTCGTTGAAGGTAGCAAAAAACGTCTGCAGGCATTCGAGGGCGTGGTTATCGCTATCCGTAACCGCGGTCTGCACTCTGCATTCACTGTTCGTAAGATTTCCAACGGCGAAGGTGTTGAGCGCGTATTCCAGACTCACTCCCCAGTAATCGACAGCATTACTGTTAAACGTCGTGGTGCCGTTCGTAAAGCTAAACTGTACTACCTGCGTGAACGTACTGGTAAGGCTGCTCGTATCAAAGAGCGTCTGAACCGCGTTAACTAACGCTGCATCCAAAAGTTAATAGTTATCAGGGGTTGGCCTATGCCAACCCCTTTTTTTATCTGAAAATCCGGCTGCGTTGCATTTGCGAGATTTGGCCACGTTGTAGCGACATTAAAAAGCCTGCATAAGCAGGCTTTTTGCATTACAGCACTGCGGCGCTGTGTTTCTGCTGACTCTCCGGCGGGTGAGGCTGCGCCGGGATAATGTCATCGCCAGGTTTGACGATCACCCGCGCGACGGACTCGTGCGTGGCGAACGTGCAGCTGCAATTGATGTTGCGGCATTGATGGTAACGCTCTTTGGTCGACTCGCTCAGATAGCGGCTGGAGCGAGTGTGGGCCACGTGACCGCATAATGGACAGTGCATCATAAGAACCCCCTTGAACAAATTAAGTGAAATTGTTGTGGCATCACCACTTAGGCGAGCGAGCCCGTCATGATGAGGCAATACCTTGCAAGCACAGTGCGCGTTCCTTGGCGCGTCGCTGTTCCAGCCCCTTGTTTTTCTTTCCATTTACATAAACCCAGCGTGGCAACTGATCGCAGGCCTGCTGCCACTGACCCTGCTGCAGCAGCGCGACCAGCGTGGAATGGCAGGCGGCGCTGATACCCACGTTGAAGGCGAAGGCGATCACCGCATCATAGGTTTCTTGCGAGAGCGTTTGCGGCAGACAGGCGGCCATGCCGCGCTCGGTGCGGCGAACATCGTCTACCAAATCCACAGCGGCTTTCCGTTCATCTATCGCCTTGCCCGGGATGACGCCGGCGGTGTGCCCAATGCCCTGTGTCCATACCCCGGCGTTGCACTGGTAAGGAGACAGTCGGCAACCTTCGAGATCGGCGATCAGCCTGAGGCCGGTTGCTGAGGTTTGCAGCTCGCCGAACGATGGCAACCACACGGCGATGGCTAAAACGGCGGCGACGCTGCAGCGTTTAACGATTGCACTCATCGAAAATTTTCCTCCGTGATGCCGCATTGCGCTCAATAGCCTTCAAGATCTGCAGGCTTTTACGTCGGTAATACCAGTTCACCAGGAAAGTGCCGATGCCTACTGCGGCACCGACTAAAAAGGCAATGTCCTGCGGAGACAGTTTGCCCAGCCAGGCGAGGAACAGCGCCATGGCATAGGTGATGAATGAGGTGATTTTCTCCATAGCTTATGCTCGCTTCGTTTACAGAACCTCGGGATCCGAAGGTATCGATGCGTGGCAGCTCGCTATCGATATCCGTCATGCTCCTGGCCTGTATAATAATTACTGTATATGCATACAGTATTAAGCTATTTGCTAAAGTCGTCAATGGGTGGGGTGAATATTTTTAGCAGATTGTGCAAAAGGTGACTGCAGACATAAAAAAGCCCATCGATGATGGGCTTCGAGAAATAATGGGCGGGCAGGTTACAGGCCGTAGACCAGCGTGACCGAGGTTGTCGTGTCGGTGTTCTTCGGCGCGGAGGCCGGTGGCTTGCTGTTGTAGGTCACGGTGTAAGCTACGCGCAGTGAAAAGCGATCGTTGATCGCTACGTTCAACGCGCTTTCCGAGTTCAGCGTGGTTTCTTCGTTCGCCAGTGCTGAGACGCCCTGAATGAACTTGGTGTTGTCGGTGAGCTGATAGGAATAGTTGGCCGCGCCATAGGCCAGCCCTTTGGTCGAACGGCCGCCGCCATGGTATTCGTCATGGCGCACGCCGGGACCGAATTCCACCCGCAGGTCGCTGAGCGGCCCGTTGAGGATTTGACGGCCATAGCCGCTGGTCAGCGTGGAGCGTGAGTCGTAACCGTTGAAACGGTCGCTCAGCCAGCTGGCCTGGCCGAACAGGTAGTTGCGATCGGTCAGGTTATAGCGCGTACGGCCGCCGGCCTGATACTTTTCGGACGAGCGCACGTTGGAGGAGGTGGTGTTGTTGGCCGCCCCCCACAGGCTGTACGCCGCGTCGGTGTTGAACCAGGTCATGTTGGTATTGGCCAACAGAGTGGAACTCTGCGAGTTGCCGGACTGGGCGTTGTAGCCCGCCTGCACGTTGCCTTCGAACGGTTTCTTGGCGGTGGCCGGATCGTCCATCGCGGTGAAAAGCGTATTGTCGGCAAGGGCTGAAACACTGGTGAAAGTCGTTAAGCAGCAAATATACAGCGGAAAAGCGCGACGAGCGCGGGAAGAGAGCATCTTGGATCCAGTTGTTAAGGGTGATTATTGTTGATGACGGCCACATTATATCGGTTCATTTCGGCGACAAAAATAGCCGCCATTAGCTTAAGTTTTTAATTTTTATCCCTCATTTATTCGCTTTTCTTCTACTTAAATTCATCGCTTTCGACGGCATTTCGTGCTGATGCTGCTTCGCCCGGTCGTCGGTGCCGAGATGGGGCGCGCATTCTCGCTGTAAAATATAATGTACAGATATGTTTACGATAAATGGCTTTGTTAGGCAGGGGAGGTTACAGCGTGATGATGGGCTGTTTAATTGTTTAATATATTGTATTTGTTGGGTTTAAATCTATTTAAGCAACCCTGAATCAAAGGTGGTTTAAGCAAGATAATGACGGTAATATTTTATTTACGGAAAATGGATTGAAAACTTTACATATCGTGATAGGGTAGACCCCTGAAACGCTCAATGTTCCATTTCAACGCATAACGCCAAACGACAGGAATAGCATCATGCAAAAAGACGCGCTCAATAACGTACACATCAGTGCAGAACAGGTTCTCATCACACCGGAGGAGCTGAAGAACCAGTTCCCGCTCAGCGCCGACGACGAAAATGAAATCGCCACTGCGCGTAACACCATCGCCAACATTTTGCAGGGGCGCGATCATCGCCTGTTGGTGGTGTGTGGGCCTTGTTCGATCCACGATCCGGATGCGGCGCTGGACTACGCCCGTCGTTTGAAAACCCTGGCGGCTGACTTGAGCGATCAGCTGTATATCGTTATGCGCGTCTACTTTGAAAAACCCAGAACCACTGTCGGCTGGAAAGGTTTGATCAACGATCCGTACATGGACGGTTCGTTTGACGTTGAAGCAGGCTTGCATATCGCGCGTCGCCTGTTGCTGGATCTGGTGGGCATGGGCTTGCCGTTGGCTACCGAAGCGTTGGATCCGAACAGCCCGCAGTACCTGGGCGATTTGTTCAGCTGGTCGGCGATCGGCGCGCGTACCACCGAATCTCAGACCCACCGGGAAATGGCATCCGGCCTGTCGATGCCGGTCGGGTTCAAAAACGGCACCGACGGCAGCCTGGGCACCGCTATCAACGCCATGCGCGCCGCTGCCATGCCGCATCGCTTCGTCGGCATTAACCAGGCAGGCCAGGTTTGCCTGCTGCAGACTCAGGGCAACCCGGATGGGCACGTGATCCTGCGCGGCGGCAAAACGCCGAACTACAGCGCTGAGCACGTTGCGGCCTGTGAAAAACAGATGCTTGAGGCGGGACTCCACCCGTCCTTGATGATAGATTGCAGCCATGGCAACTCGAATAAAGACTATCGCCGTCAGCCGGCGGTTGCCGAGTCCGTGGTGGAGCAGATCAAGGCGGGTAACCGCTCAATCACCGGCATTATGCTGGAGAGCCATCTGCATGAGGGCAATCAGTCTTCCGAACAGCCGCGTGCAGACATGCGTTACGGTGTGTCCGTCACCGACGCCTGCATCAACTGGGAGAGTACGGAAACCCTGTTGCGCCATATGCATCAGGAACTCGGCGCTGCGCTGACGGCCCGCACGGGAGAAAAGTAAGTTATGGTGGCAGAACTGACCGCGCTGCGCGATCAAATCGATGAGGTGGATAAAGCGCTGCTGGATCTGCTGGCGAAACGCCTGCATCTGGTAGCGGAAGTGGGCGAAGTCAAAAGCCGTCATGGCCTGCCGGTTTACGTACCGGAGCGAGAAGCCGCGATGCTGGCTTCGCGCCGCCGGGAGGCGGAAAATCTCGGCGTGCCGCCGGATCTGATCGAAGATGTGTTGCGCCGCGTGATGCGGGAGTCTTACGTCAGCGAGAACGACAAGGGCTTTAAAACCCTGTGCCCGCAGCTGCGGCCGATCGTCATTATCGGCGGCAACGGCCAAATGGGCAGGTTGTTCAATCGCTTGCTGACGTTGTCGGGTTATCAGGTCAGGGTGTTGGATCAGGAAGATTGGCCGCAGGCGGAGCAGCTGTTGGCGGATGCCGGCATGGTGATCGTCAGCGTGCCGATCCACGTGACCGAGCAGGTGATAAGCCGCCTGCCGACGCTGCCTGCCGATTGTATTCTGGTGGATCTGGCGTCGGTGAAGAACCGGCCTTTGCACGCGATGTTGGCGGCGCACAGCGGCCCGGTGGTCGGTCTGCATCCGATGTTCGGTCCGGACGTGGGCAGCGTGGCCAAGCAGGTGGTGGTCTACTGCGACGGCCGCCAGCCGGAGGCGTATCAGTGGCTGCTTGAACAGTTGCAGGTGTGGGGCGCGCGGCTGCATCGCATCAGCGCGGCCGAGCACGATCAGAATATGGCGTTTATTCAGGCGCTGCGGCACTTCGCTACCTTCGCCTACGGGCTGCACCTGGCGGAAGAGAACGTGCAACTGGAGCAACTGCTGGCGCTCTCTTCGCCAATCTACCGGCTGGAGCTGGCCATGGTTGGCCGTCTGTTCGCGCAGGATCCGCAGCTGTACGCCGATATCATTATGTCGTCGGAAGAAAACGTGGCGCTGATTAAGCGTTACTACCAGCGCTTCGGCGAGGCGATAAAGCTGTTGGAGCATGGCGACAAACAGGCGTTTATCGAGAGCTTCCGCAAGGTAGAGCATTGGTTCGGCGATTACGCCCAACGCTTCCTGGTGGAGAGCCGCACGCTGTTGCGGCAGGCTAACGATAGTCGGCAGTAAAGCGCGGGCAGCAGATTATGGAGGGTTCGGCTTGGCCGAACCCTTTTTTTATGGTTTCACGACGGGTTGACCGGCACCACGGTGTCGCTTGGGTAACAGCCCAGCACCTTCAGCGAACGGGTGATCGGCGCCAGATCGCGCAGCGCTTTTTGCATCGCCTCGGCGCGCAGGTTGGCCTGTACATCGATATAGAACATCTCCTCCCACGGATTGCCGTTGATCGGACGTGATTCCAGCTTGGTCATGATGATGCCGTTATCGCGCAATACCAGCAGCGCTTCGACCAGCGCGCCGGATTGTTGGCCGGTTGCCATGATCAGCGTGGTTTTGGCTGGCACCTGTTCGGAGACGTCGATCGCTTTGCGCGCCAGGACGATAAAGCGAGTGATGTTTTGCTGCTGGTTGGCGAGATTGTGTTCCAGCACCTGCAGCCCGTACAGCGCGCCGCCGGCCTCGCTGCCCAGCGCAGCCACCTTCGGCGAATTCAGCTTGGCGACTTTCTCCATCGCGGCCGCCGTGCTTTCGGTGTATTCGATTTTCCAGTGCGGGAAGCGGTTAAGGAACTGGCTGCACTGTTGGAACGGCTGCGGATGGCTGTAGACGGTTTCTATCTGGCTCAGATCGCTGTCGCCGGCGATCAGAACGCAGTGATTGATCGGGTTAGTCAGTTCGCCGACGATCGACAGGCTGGTGTGTTGCAGCAGATCGTAGACCTCGTTTATCGAACCGGAGCTGGTGTTCTCGATCGGCAAAATCGCGTAGTCTGCCTGGCCGGTTTCCACCTGGGCGAAAATATCCTGAAACTTCTGGCAGCCGCATTCGAGCAGCCGATCGAAATGGCGGGCGGCATATTGGCGCGCCGCCAGATGCGAGTAAGAGCCTTTCGGGCCTAGGAAGGCGATGCGGGCGGAATGCTGGCTGACGGGGTTGAGCTGGTGCTGCAGCAGCGCCTGCTGGGTCAGAACGGAATCTTCGATAATCAGTTGGAACAGACGGGTGACGTAAAAACCGTCCAGATCGTAAGGCTTGGCGGCGGCGATCAGCGCATCCAGCAGATCGCGTTCGCGCTCTTTGTCACGGATCGGGCGGTGAGAGTGCAGCTTGGTCTTGCCGACTTCGATCGCCAGCTCACGGCGTTCCGCCAGCAAGGCCAACAGTTTCAAGTCCAGTGCGCTGATGCGCTCGCGCAGCACCAATAACGGGTTGTCAGTCATAATCAGCTTCCGCCTTCTGTTCTTATTCGTTGTAAAACAGCCATAAAAAAAGCCCCCTGTCTCCAGGAGGCCTTGTTGTTCGTCTTCGCATTCTTTCTCACACGACGAAACGCCTCCCAGTCAGGGGAAGGTAAAAAAGAATGCGAAGAAAAACGGTGTGCGTGGCATGGTCTACCTAAGGTTGTTGTGAACAGGTTTTAAAGTAACCGCTGGTCTTTAGCCCGTCAACAAAAATACCCGACAAAAAACGCGCCCTCGGGCGCGTTTGATGCGGCAATCGCTGTCGGACGGTTATTCCTGCTCTTGCGTGACTTCCGGCACAATGTCTTTCACGCTGGCATTGCAGCGGCGCGCTTCGCCTTTGTGCTGCACCTTGTTCAACTGGCGCTCCAGCTTGGCGATAAGCTCATTAACGGCGGTATACATGTCGTCATGTTTGGCGCTGGCGACCAGCGGGCCGTTAGGCGTGGTAATGGTAGCGTCGGCGACAAACCCTTGCGGCTCTTTGGATAAGACGATATGCGGGTTAATCAGCTGGGTCTGCCATTTTTCCAGTTTGGTGAGACGGTCTTCGACGTGATTGCGGATGGCGGGAGTGATATCCATTTGTTTGCTGGTAATGTTCAATGTCATATAACTTACCTCTCTGTCTTTCCGTCTTGGTGAACCCAGCATACCCCGCTTTTTGTTTAAATGCGTGATGTAAATCACGATTTTTTGTCACTTTTTGCAAAGTTAGTTCAATCTGTGATTCAGCATTTGAATTGGCTATCTAATGCTTGAGAGTTGCCGCCGGATGGCGCATTATCGATGAGTTGACCGGTGAGGAGCGCTCGCTAACACCGTGTTTTTACTTGTGTATTTTTCCAGTAAAAACCAGGTCGACGCCAATGAAAACGGCAGCCTTGGCTGCCGTTTGGTTTTTCTGCCGGTGCCGACGCGCGCTTATTGCGGGTTGGCGGCGATCACTTTGGCCACTTTGTCAGCCTGGCCGTTCAGCTGCAGCTGCTTGTAGGCATTTTCCATCAGCGGCAACACGTCATGCGTCGCTTTGGTATCCGGGAATTCACGCAACATCTGCTCGGCGCGATTAACGACCGCGACGTAAGCACCACGTTTAGTGTAGTATTCCGCCACCGAAAGCTCATACTTGGCCAAACGATCTTTCAGATACACCAAACGCTTGTTGGCGTCGGTTGCGTATTGGCTGTTCGGGTATTGCTGAATCAACTGGCTGAAGTCGCGGAACGCAGCGCGAGCGTGCTGAGGATCGCGGTCCGAACGGTCAACCCCGAAGAAGCCCTGCAGCGCGCTGTCATCAAGCGCCATGTCGGTCAGGCCGCGCATGTACATCACGTAATCGATGTTCGGGTGCGTCGGATTCAGGCGCATGAAGCGATCGATGGATGCCTGAGCCATCGGCAAGTCGGCAGCCTTATAATAGGCGTAAATCAAATCCAGCTGGACCTGCTGGGAATACGGCCCGAAAGGATAGCGGTTATCTAACGCTTCGAGTTGCGTAATCGCGCCCTTGAAGTTACCGTCCTGCAGTTTTTGCTGCGCGGTAGCATAGATTTCCGAAGGCGGGTTGTCGGGAACCGCATCCTTGGATGTGGAGCAACCTGCCAGCGCCAGGCTCAACGTGGCTGCCGCCACCAGATATTTCATACGCGTCATGACGTTTTGATTATCCTCAGGGTGTTATTCCGGGAGACTGTCCGTTAAGCTCCCGACAAAGACCAGGTACAATAGCACATTATATTAAACGGCATCGCCGTGAAAACCCAACGTTAACGAAGAAGCTGCATATGGCACAACAAGTACAACTCACCGCAACGGTGGCCGAATCTCAACTCGGACAACGTTTAGATCAGGCTTTGGCCGAATTGTTCCCTGATTATTCACGATCTCGCATAAAAGAGTGGATCCTGGGCGATCGGGTGAAGGTCAATGGCAAAACGTCAAACAAACCGAAAGAGAAGGTGCTGGGCGGAGAGACAGTCGCCATCGATGCACAGATAGAAGAAGAAGCGCGTTGGGAGCCACAGGATATCGCGCTGGATATCGTCTATGAAGACAGCGACATCCTGGTGATCAACAAGCCGCGCGATTTGGTGGTGCACCCTGGCGCCGGCAATCCGGACGGCACGGTGCTCAATGCGCTGCTGCATCACTACCCGGAAATCGCCGACGTGCCGCGTGCCGGCATCGTGCACCGTCTGGATAAAGACACCACCGGTCTGATGGTGGTGGCGAAGACCGTACCGGCGCAAACCCGGCTGGTGGAGGCGCTGCAGGCGCGCGAAATCACCCGTGAATACGAAGCGGTGGCGATCGGCACCATGACGGCAGGCGGTACGGTAGAGGAGCCTATCGCGCGCCACTCTACCAAGCGCACTCACATGGCGGTGCACCCGATGGGTAAGCCGGCGGTGACGCACTATCGCATTATGGAGCACTTCCGCGCGCACACTCGTCTGCGCCTGCGCCTGGAAACCGGCCGTACTCACCAGATCCGCGTGCACATGGCTTACATTAGCCATCCGCTGGTGGGCGATCCGCTGTACGGCGGCCGTCCGCGTCCGCCGAAAGGCGCTTCGGAGGCCTTCATCAACACGCTGCGCGGCTTTGACCGCCAGGCGCTGCACGCTACCATGCTGCGTTTGTATCACCCGATCAGCGGCATCCAGATGGAGTGGCATGCGCCGCTGCCGCAGGACATGGTCGATCTGATCAACGCGCTGAAGGCGGACACCGAAGAATTCAAAGATCAGATGGACTGGTAATGCACTCGCTCATTCTGCCCGACTGGCCGTTGCCTCCCGGCGTTAAAGCTTGCAGCACCACGCGCGATGGTGGCGTCAGCCTGCCACCTTATGACTCGCTGAACCTCGGCGCTCACGTGGGTGACGAGGCGCAAGCGGTGAAGCGCAATCGGGAAAGGTTGGTTACCGCCGCCGGCTTGCCGCAGATGCCGGTATGGCTCGAGCAGGTGCACGGCACTCGCGTGGTGACGTTGACGGGACAAGCGCCCGCCGATCTGCGGGCGGATGCGGTGTACAGCAACGTGCCGGGTCAGGTGTGCGCAGTGATGACGGCGGATTGTCTGCCGGTGCTGTTCTGCTCGCAGCACGGCGACGAAGTGGCCGCCGCTCACGCCGGTTGGCGTGGGCTATGCCACGGCGTGCTGGAGCAAACCGTGGCGGCGTTCAGCGCCGCACCGGGCCAAATCAGCGCCTGGCTGGGGCCGGCGATCGGCCCGCAGCAGTTTGAGGTCGGGCCGGAGGTGCGCGCCGCTTTCATGGCGGAAGACGCAGAGGCCGCTGCGGCATTTACCCCGCATGGCGATAAGTTTTTGGCTAATATCTACTTGCTGGCTCGCCAACGCTTGTTGCGTGCGGGCGTTCAGGCCATTTATGGCGGCGACCGCTGTACGGTTAACGAAATGAGCCATTTTTTCTCCTATCGACGCGATGGAATAACCGGACGTCTGGCAAGTTTAATCTGGCTGATATAACCTATTGAATTAGGACGATCCAACGACGCATGGCGTTGTACCGAAAATTTAGCGTCGAGATAACCTTGAAAATTTGAGGGATGACCTCATTTAATCTCCAGTAGCAATTTCGACCCATCTTGGAGGTGTTATGCGTCTGGATCGTCTTACCAACAAATTCCAGCTTGCCCTCGCCGATGCCCAGTCACTAGCCCTTGGGCACGACAACCAGTTTATTGAACCGCTACATCTGATGAGCGCTCTGCTCAATCAGGAAGGGGGCACGGTTCGTCCACTATTAACTTCCGCAGGTATCGATGCCGGGCGTGTGCGCACCGAGATCGAACAGGCGCTGTCCCGTTTACCGCAGGTAGAAGGCACCGGTGGCGACGTTCAACCGTCCCACGAGCTGGTGCGCGTTTTGAACCTGTGCGACAAGCTGGCGCAAAAGCGTGCGGACAAATTCATTTCTTCCGAGCTGTTTGTGCTTGCGGTGCTGGAAGACCGCGGCTCGTTGACCGACTTGTTGAAAGCGGCCGGCGCGACGGCCGACAAAATCAGCAAAGCCATTGAACAAATGAGAGGCGGTGACAGCGTGGAAGACCAAGGCGCCGAAGACCAACGGCAGGCATTGAAGAAATACACTATCGATCTGACCGAACGTGCTGAGCAGGGCAAGCTTGACCCGGTGATCGGCCGTGACGAAGAGATCCGTCGCACCATTCAGGTGCTGCAACGCCGTACCAAAAACAACCCGGTGTTGATCGGCGAGCCTGGCGTGGGTAAAACCGCCATCGTCGAAGGCCTGGCGCAGCGCATCATTAACGGCGAAGTGCCGGAAGGGCTGAAGCACAAGCGCGTATTGTCCCTCGATATGGGCGCCTTGATCGCCGGCGCCAAATATCGCGGCGAGTTTGAAGAGCGTCTGAAAGGCGTGCTCAACGATCTGGCCAAGCAGGAAGGCAGCGTTATCCTGTTTATCGACGAACTGCATACCATGGTCGGCGCCGGTAAGGCGGATGGTGCGATGGACGCAGGCAACATGCTGAAGCCGGCGCTGGCGCGCGGCGAACTGCACTGCGTCGGTGCCACCACGCTGGATGAATACCGTCAATATATAGAGAAGGATGCGGCGCTCGAACGTCGTTTCCAGAAAGTGTATGTGGCTGAGCCGAGCGTGGAAGACACCATTGCTATTCTGCGCGGCCTGAAAGAGCGTTACGAACTGCACCACCACGTGCAGATCACCGACCCGGCCATTGTGGCGGCGGCAACGCTTTCGCACCGCTATATCGCCGATCGTCAATTGCCGGACAAGGCGATTGACCTTATCGACGAAGCGGCGTCCAGCATTCGCATGCAGATGGACTCCAAGCCGGAGTCGCTCGACAGGCTTGAGCGCCGCATAATCCAATTGAAACTGGAACAGCAGGCGCTGAATAAAGAGTCTGATGACGCCAGCAAGAAACGCCTGGACATGCTGAGCGATGAGCTGGGGCAGAAAGAGCGCGAATACTCGGAGCTGGAAGAAGAGTGGAAAGCGGAAAAAGCGTCGCTCTCCGGCACCCAAAACATCAAGGCAGAACTCGAGCAGGCCAAAATCACCCTGGAGCAGGCGCGTCGCGTCGGCGATCTGGGGCGGATGTCGGAACTGCAGTACGGCAAAATCCCTGAGCTGGAAAAACAGCTCGCCGCCGCCACGCAGGCCGAAGGCAAGAGCATGAAGCTGCTGCGCAACCGGGTGACCGATGCGGAGATTGCCGAAGTGCTGGCGCGTGCGACCGGGATCCCGGTCGCAAGAATGCTGGAAGGCGAGCGCGACAAGCTGCTGCGCCTGGAACAAGAACTGCATTCGCGAGTGATTGGCCAGGACGAAGCGGTCAGCGCAGTCTCCAATGCGATCCGCCGCAGCCGTGCCGGGTTGTCCGATCCTAACCGGCCGATCGGTTCGTTCCTGTTCCTCGGTCCGACCGGGGTGGGGAAAACCGAGCTTTGCAAGGCGCTGGCTTCGTTCCTATTCGACAGCGACGACGCCATGGTGCGTATCGATATGTCCGAGTTTATGGAGAAACACTCCGTTTCGCGTCTGGTCGGCGCGCCTCCGGGCTATGTCGGTTATGAAGAGGGCGGCTACCTGACGGAAGCCGTACGTCGCCGGCCTTATTCGGTGATTCTGCTGGATGAAGTCGAGAAAGCGCACCCGGACGTGTTCAATATTCTGTTGCAGGTGTTGGATGACGGTCGCCTGACCGATGGTCAAGGCCGCACCGTCGATTTCCGCAATACCGTGGTGATCATGACGTCCAACCTGGGTTCCGATCTGATCCAAGAGCATTTCGGTCAGATGAACTACGCGCAGATGAAAGAGTCGGTGATGGAGATGGTGAGTCACCACTTCCGTCCGGAGTTCATCAACCGTATCGACGAAGTGGTGGTGTTCCACCCGCTGGGCGAGAAACACATCGCCGCGATCGCCAAGATTCAGCTGTCGCGTCTGTACAAGCGTTTGGAAGAGCGCGGTTATGAAGTGACCATGACCGAACCGGCCCTGGCGCTGTTAAGCAAAACCGGCTACGACCCTGTGTATGGCGCGCGCCCGTTGAAACGCGCTATTCAGCAGGAAATCGAGAACCCGCTGGCGCAACAAATCCTGTCCGGCAAGCTGATACCTGGCAAGCTGGTGACGCTGGATGTGGAAAACGACCATATCGTTGCCCGCCAATAACGGCGATTAAGGATAATAAAGATGAAAGGGAGCGGGGGACCGCTCCCTTTTCTTTATCTTCGTTTGTCCCTATTTACAGGGGTTGCCGCTATTACTGCCCTAAAACCGGTATTTTTTGCCTAATAAACATCCTAAAAAGGCGTTTTTGGTGGTTATTTGAGCGCTTGAAAAGTTTTTTGCATTTAGGGGTTGCGGCCCGCCGAGAACTCCCTATAATGCGCCTCCACTGACCGGGAACAACGACTGACAAGCCGCCGGGTCAGCGAGAGGAAAGCGAAATAAACGCT